>JAGDZD010000009.1:0-243394 GCA_049116315.1 Thalassovita sp. | reverse complement strand
TCAATCAATACAAAACCCCCCGCACATAAATGTGCGGGGGGTTTTGCGTTTGAAATACGAGAAATGGAGACAAGCGGAGAAAGCGGGGCGGAGGGCGACCAGATTGTTATTTTGAGGAGACTCTGAAGGTTACTCAAAGGGATTTTTCGTGAAAAAACTGGTACTGGCGGCTACGGCGGCACTCAGTCTGGCGGGCTGTGCGCAGCCAGCAGCAATCACACGCGCTCCAGCAGCCGCTGCTTTGACGGGCCATGTCTCAAAGGACAAATTGGCCAAGGGTACAAGAGACACCTTTGTGCGGGCCTATACTGTTGATGCGCAGACCGGCAAGCGCACAGAGGTGGTCGGTGCCACTTGTGAATTGCGGTCCGACGAGCTTGCGGCACGTGTGATCACGCCTCAAGCGGTTGTTCTGCCAAAGTTTAAGCAAAGCAAAGACTATGAAGATCGCGGTAAGCCAAGCGACCTTGTGGTCACGTGTTCCGACGAAGGGCTGAAAGGCACAACGGCTGTGGCGGCTGAAGACAAGTCGGCAAGCACAGCCACCGGAGGCGGCATTGCTGCGGCGTTGATTGTTGCAGCCGTTTCTGTTGCCGCTGCACGGTCCGAACCTTGGGACTATCCGGCGAACATCAAAGTTGACTTGAAATAAGTTTACCCAACACCAAGTTTTCGTCTTCGGGCGAGACATGAAGAAACGTAAAGGGGCCATCGTGCCCCTTTATCCGTTTTAGGCTGCAGTGGCGGTGTCATAGATGTAGCGCGCGAAGGCACACGTAACTTCGGTACAGTCGGTTGGCATTTGAATGAATATTCCTGAAGCACAATTACCTGATAGGGCGACAGCCGCTTCTGGGATCTAGGAGGTTCCGATGCTCCACAGTCGTTTGATCAGAAGGTCAGTCTATGACCGCTCTGAAGGGCAGAATGCCCCGACGTGCGGTCACCCAGCGTAGCATTGCGTCATAAAGGTATATATTTTATACCAGGCTGATCGCACGCAGGAGTTTACCAATGCCACACCCACACAAGACCGCGCCATCGAAACGTTTGGCGCAAGAACTTTGGCAGGTTGGGGTGACTTTTGCCGGGGGGGAGAGCGCCTGTCTTAAAGTCCTAGAAGACGCAGCTTTGCGCGCGCCAACGCAGATCATTGCCCTTGGAAAAGCCGCCCCGGCGATGGCTCTTGGGGCTTTGCGTCAATTTGGATCTGATATCCCGACATTGATGGTGACCAAATATGATCACGCTTTGCCCGAATTGACCAAATTGCATTGTGTTGAGCTGCTTGAGGCGGCGCATCCCATACCGGATGCAAACTCTCTCGCTGCGGGGCAAACGATCCTTACGCGGGTTCAAAGCTTGGGGGCAGACGATCGGTTGCTGCTATTGGTCTCCGGAGGGGCGTCAGCGCTTGCTGAGGTGCTGGTGCCCGGCGTGACCTTTGCGGATCTGCAGGCGTTGAACAAAGAAATGATCAGCCAAGACAAGACCATCGAAGAGATCAACCGCGCAAGGATGGCACGTTCGAAGTTGAAGGCTGGCGGGCTTTTGTCCCATTTTGCAGGGGCACATGTTGATGTCGTCTTCATCTCGGATGTGCGGCATGATGATCCCAAGGTGATCGGGTCTGGCGTTGGCACTCTGGCTGAGGCAGCGACGCATGGCTTTACCTATACCAGCCATTTTGCGGCTAACAATGCGCTGTCGCGCCGTGCAATTGCCGAGGCCGCAGAAGCGCGTGGCCTGACGGTGGTCGACAATCAAGAGTCTCTCTATGGCGAAATATCTGACCTGTCCAAGGCTCTGGCGGACCAGCTGCGCACAGGGGCACCGGGTGTCTATATCTGGGGTGGAGAACCGGTGGTCAACCTGCCGGACAACCCCGGATCAGGCGGGCGCAACCAAGCCTTGGCTTTGCTCTTGGCGCGTGAGTTAAGCGGGACCTCTGGGATCGTTTTGGCCTGCGGCGGGACGGATGGCACGGATGGGCCGACAGATGCAGCCGGTGGGGTGATCGACGGTGAAACTTATCGGGTGGACCTCGGCCATGAAGCGGCGATTGCGCAGGCCAACGCTGGCCCAGCACTGGCCGCAGTTGATAGCCTGCTGACCACAGGTCCAACCGGAACCAATGTTATGGATATCATCGTGGCGATAAAGGCCACGACCTAAGACCCAGACCGTACTTTAGGGGGCTGACTGTGGTGGTGCGCTGAGATTCTGACGAATTTCGGCGACGGTGGCGTAGCGCTTATGTTTCTCCAATGTCTTTAGGCCCAACAGAACGTAATCAAGATGAGTTTGCATGGCGGTGGCGGCCGCGGGGGCGTTGTGATCGATGATTGCAGCAAAGATGGCGCGATGCTGCTCGTGGATTGTGCTGTTGTCACCGGCAAAGGCGGCATGACGTGACAACCAATCAGCGGTAACCTGTTCTATGATCTGGGAAAAACAGGCCAGTAATGCGCTGAGCGCGGGGTTGTTGCTATAGGTGGCGATGGCATTGTGAAAATTGATGTCGTGGTGTGGATAGCCCTTTTGATCGTCGCGCATGACCTGCTCCATGGCATCAAACAGCGCGGCAAAGGCGGTGCTTTGTGGCGTCGAAATCTGATGCGCAGCAAGCTTTGCTGTCCAGGTTTCCAACATCCGGCGAAATTCAAAAGTTGCCTCAACCGCCAAGGGTTGGCGCAAAATGGCATCTGTCAGCCCCGCAATTGGGTCGCGCGGCGCGCCGGCAATGACAGTGGCGCGCCCCAGTTTGCCCAGCGTGACCATGCCACAGGCTTCGAGATGATGAAGGGCCAGTTTCGTTGCATTTTCAGCGTGGCCAAGGTCCACCGCCAAGTCTTTGATTGCTGGCAGGGCGTGATGAAGCGGATAGGTGCCGGTCTCAATGCGTTTGGACAAATCGTGAAACGCGGTTTCTTGTGGTGTGGGGGCTGAGGGGGTGCGCGTGGCTTGGAACACAACCCCTTGATCAGAGCGGCGCAGCCTGTCGTGCAAATGGTCCAATAGGTCGCGCAGGAGTTGCGGTTGATCAGGGTTGTGTTGCGGTATCGCGGCGCATAGAGCATCCACAGAGCGTCGGAACACGTCGATCTGATGTGGCGCTGCCAATGCGGCGCTGAGGGCAGTCTGAAAGCCGCTGAGCAAGGCATGCACAACCTGAATGCCAAAAAAGTTTGAGTTGGCCTCGACCATTTTCAGGATCAGATCATAGACCAGCGGATACAGATCCTCGCCCCGAAGTGATGGCAGGCGCAGCGCTTGCGCCAGCCTTTCTGCCGCCAGCTGGGCACGTTGGGCATCAATGTCATTGGTCTTATCCAAGGACAGGCGGGTCATCTCGACCGCCGTTTCGGTCAGGATGTCAAACAACAACGCCCCATCATTGGGACCAAGCCCATAGAACGCTTGGGACAAGATCACATCGATGACATCTGAAATCTGGTGGCGGTTGGCATGCGATCGCAGCAACCCCTTGGCGCGCAACCGGGAAAAGGCTTCGCGCAGGGTGGTGCGCGAGACGCCGATATCTTCGGCAAACCTGCGCTCTGATGGCAGACTGGTATTGGGACGAATGGCACCCGAAAAGATCAGGCTCTCGATTTTGTTTTCCAGAACATCAACGGCATTTGGAATTTTGAGTTCTGGAAATTTCATGGCGACCCAATTGCGGAAATGGTGTGTGACCCATAGCCTAGCAGCTTCGATACGGCGCTGCCATCACGGTCCTAAGGCACGGTGATGGCCCGGGCAGGGCGCAACTATTCAGCCCAACTTTTGACAGACAAATGTAGTCGAAGAGAGCGGCATGGTCAGATTATCGGCACCAAACCATTGGGTGATGGCCGCGCGCATGTCGGCCACAACCGCTTGGGGATCGATATCTCCGCGCTCATTGATTTCGTTGATCAGGGGATTGCCGTAGACAAGGCCGTTGGCATAGGCCTCTGGATTGGTGATGGTTTTGGTGATGCGCAGCGTTTCATGCGCCACCTCTTGCCACCCAGCAAGAGTGAGGTCGGATGTGACTGTATCCGGGTCACCATAGGCAAATGGCGTGTTATAGAATTCCTGCGGCGCGTCAGGGAAATAGTGCGACGCCACCTCTTTGGCCATTTGCGAAAACGGGTTCTCTGACATGGCGCTCCAGACGTTAAACACATAACGCCCATTTGGTTTCAAAACACGCTTTGCCTGCGCAAATGCGGCGGGTTTGTCGGGAAAGAACATCACCCCAAACTGACAGGCAACCAAATCAAACTGCCCCTCTTCAAACGGCAGATCCATGGCGTTGGCTTCTCGAAAGGCAACCCGGTCTTGTGGTGAGAATTTGCGCTGCGCTACATCCAGCATGGCGGGGTTGAAATCGGTCGCAGTCAGATGGGCCTGCGCTGGCAGGGCGTCGCGCAACTGACGGCTTAGGATGCCGGTGCCTGCGGCTATTTCCAAGGCATGCTGTATCGGGGCCTTGCAGGCCGTTGCTGCCAAGCGTTGCGCAAAATCTTGGAACATATTGGGGCCCAGACCGGCATCATAGTGATCAGGGATGGTCGAAGCTGGGGCTTGGGGCTGGCGTGACATGAACGTCCTCTTGAGGTCAATCGGTGGCAGGCGTTGCGCCAACCTAGACGATTTTCACGCATAAGGCGACGAAGACATGCAGGTCATTGACGTGGACCCCAATAGCAAACGGCAGCGCATATCTGCGCTGCCGCTTCTCCAACAAGATCGTCCGTCCACCTAAATGGCCGGTGTCTCAAAGATGGAGTGGGCCAGGCGATAATGTCCCCTGAACCCAAATGGTAATCGTGACCCACTCACTGTCAAAACCACCATTTCCCTAAACCTCCGACAACCCAGTAGCTACTGCGAATGTGTGTCGTCTCTGAATGCTTGGTATTGATATGTGTTGAAATGCGTCATTTGGTGACCTGCCGAAACGCGCCACGATGGACACGCATTGGCCAAAAATCCCAAAACGGGACCCCCAGAAAATTTCCTCATTACATACATCCGTCAGGCAGTCGGTGGTTTGCGCGCCAAGCGCACTGGATGCCAACCGGCGCCCCTAACACCGGCTGACATCCCCTTGATTAAGAAACGCGCGGCTTTGGAACAATCACCCGAAAGAGTGAATGTCACCGCTTGAGGGAAAAACCTGTTTCCTTACAGAGGAAAATCGTAGCACTGTGGCCCGCACAAGAGTCTGCAGTCCTTGGGGGGGATATGACACAAACTTCGCGCGTGATGAACGGTAAGCAACTGTTCTGTTATGGATTTTTGACGGCTCCATTGGCCTTGGCTGGGTTTGCTTTGGTGTTCTTTATCCCAACCTATTACGCGGTGGAGGTCGGGCTGGGCCTTGGGGTTGTGGGCGTGGTGTTTGCAGTGGGTCGTATCCTTGATGTGGTCAGTGACCCCTTGGTTGGATACCTCAGCGATCAGACGCGCCACCGCTGGGGCGCGCGTTTGCCCTGGATGGTCTGGGGCGCACCGGGTTTGGTTTTGGCGGTGTGGATGCTGCTGGTGCCACCCGAAGGCGCGGGCCTTGCCTATCTGATCGTGGCAAGCGGCGCTTTTTACCTGCTCTATACCATCGTGGATGTGCCCTATTCGTCGATTGGGCTAGAAATCTCCCCCGATGAAAACGAGCGCAGCACCTTGGCAGGGACCAAAGCTGCGTTTCAGGTGGGCGGTGCCATCTTGGCCTCGCTTGTACCGGTGGTTCTGGCGTCACAAATGGGTCTGTCCTTACAGGCGATCGGACTCTGCGTTCTGATCCTCACCGTGATTGGACTGGCGCTGTTCTGGCGCTTTGTGCCGCGCACCGATCGTCAGGTTACGCTGCCGCGGATTGGCGTGGTCGCGGGGTATCGCTTTGTGCTGCGCCATCCAAGGTTTCGCCATCTGGTCACTGTGTTCTTTGTGGTGCAGGCGGCAAATGCGCTGACCGCTGGATTGATCGTGTTGCACGCGTCGCATGTGATTGGAGCGCCGCAAATGGTTGGGCCGTTCTTTTTGACCATTTTTGTGTCGACGGCGCTGTTTTTACCGGTCTGGATCTGGCTGTCCAAATGGAAGTCCAAGCCGGTCTCTTGGGCCTGCGCAATCGTGTTGTGCTGTCTTGCTTTGGGCTTGGCGGTGACGCTTGGCCAAGGGGACGTTGTCGCAATGCTGGTGGTGTGTGCTTTGATTGGCGCCAGCTTCGGCAGCGATGCGATGATGCCCACTTCCATGCTGGCTGACCTTGTCTACGAAGGTGAAGAGGCCGGGGATCACCGCCGGGCCGGGTCGTATTTGGCGATCAAGAATGCCGTTTCAAAATTGACGTTCATCGTGCCAATGGCTGTGGCGTTCCCAGTCTTGGATTTGGTTGGGTTCAACAAAACGGGGGCCAATGATGCCACCGCGCTTGGGGTTCTGGTGGTGTTTTTTGCAGGTGTCCCCATTGCGTTGCGCCTGTTGGCCTTGGGATTGCTGCTGTTCGCGGCCCCGCGCGCGGACAGATCGACCGTCGCACGCGGAGTGGCAGAGTGACCTCTACTCACCCCGGTGATCACTATGATCTGTCCGATGTTCTTGCCGAAGAGGCCAAGATGTTGCGGCAGCGCGCACCGGCCTCGGCGCGCACGGTGTTGTTGGTCATCGCACTGGCGACAGTGATGTTGTTGATGCAGCAGCTTTGGGTCGAGGCTGCTGTGTGGTGGGGGCTGACCTCTGGCATGGCTGGGATCACAGTGCTGTATGCCCGCGTCTATTGGCGTGACGGCATCCCCGACGGTCAAACTCGACACTATCTGCATGGACATGTGGCGCTGACAGCGCTGACCGGGATGGTTTGGTGTGGTCTGGCGATCTACCTCTCTGATCCTCAACGCGAGTTGCAAACGATTGTCGCAGGCCTTTTCCTGACGTCGATCACCACTGGTGGGGCTATGGCGGGTACGATTTATCGCCCCGGCTATGTTGCGCTGGCGATCTGCGCTTTGTTGCCGTTTAGCGTTTACCTTTTGGTCGTGATGACCGGGGTCTTGCAGTTTTATGGCATGTTCATGCTGGCCTATTTCGCCTTTTGCTATGTCACCAATGAACAAGCCAGCCGGCGCACCCAAGATGCCATTGCCGCAGGTTTGGGTCGTGATGCCATGGTTGAAATCTTTCGCCAACAAGAAGAGATCGCCCAGTTGCATGCAGAGCGGCACCGGCTGCACGCCGCAATTCAGCATGACATGTCACAACCTTTGTTGGCGCAACGCCATTTTGTTGATGCGCTGAACAAGCTGTTGGATGACCCCGAACAGCGCCAGCTGATCGAGCGGATCCAAGCGACACAGAGCAGTCAAGAAACCTTGCTGGCCGCGCTCAGCGAGGAAAGCGGCCATGACTTTGTCAAAGGTGGCACGCAAAGCGCCGCCATCGCGCTGTCCGAAATCTTTGCCCATCTCAGCGCCGAGTTCGCGGTCACCATCCGCCAAGTTGGCAGCACGCTGCACACGGAGGCAGCGGTGGACACGCTGGTTTCAAATCAGTTTCTAGTCGAACGGATTTTGCGCAATTTGTTGACCAACGCCTTCAAATATCAGACCGGAGGCGGGCAGGTGTGGCTGTCGGCCACTCCAGAAGGGGATCAGGTGCGCATTTCCGTCCGCGACAACGGCCCTGGCATTCCGCAAGAGGATCAACAGCGCATTTTTGACGAGTATGTGCGGCTACCGCGTGATCTGGCGCAACCGGGCACCGGTCTGGGCCTGTCCATCTGTCAGCAATTGGCCACTGAACTTGGCGGCTCTCTGGAGCTTACATCGGCTGAGGGCAAAGGCACCACGGTGTCATTGCTGTTGCCACGCATCACCGATGCCTCTGATCCCAGCCTGATTGAGAAGAGCCTGTTTTTGTTGGTGGTGGGCCATGAAACCTCGCCTACGTTGGGCGATTGGGTTGATCTTGTCTCTGGGTGGCTCTGGGAATTTGCCCATGCGCCCAGCCCTGCTGAGGCGACGCGTCTGATCCACGCGTTGCAGCTTAAGCCGGATGTGATCCTTTATGACCCATTGTCCGAGGGCGCAGCACCACAGGTGGCAGAGCTGGCCGAGATTGCACCGGTTCTGTGCATTCAACGGCATGCCTTTGAGCTAGAGCCGCTGGCGAATGTGCGTCGCATTCAGGCGCCATTTGCGCTGAAGCCGCTGCGTCAGGCCATCAGCGACGCAGCTTATATCAAAGCCAGCGAGCGGGCGCGCTGAACCGCCTCGGTGCGGGATTTTACGCCCAACTCGCGAAAGATCGCTTTGACATGGGTTTTGACGGTGTTCTCGCTGATCGACAGCTGTTCGCCAATCGCTTTGTTGGTGGCGCCAGTGGAGACCAAGCTTAGGATTTTCAACTGGCGCGCCCCCAGTTGGGGTTGAATCACATGATCCACACCGTCCTTGTCGATCAGATGGCGGTTGCTGGCGCGCCGCACAGCACCGGCGGGCAAGGGGCCAGATTTTGCAGCGCTATAGATGGCGTCAAACAACACCTCTTTCTCAGCCGATTTGTGCACAAATCGAAAGGCCCCAACGAGGTCGGTGTTGGCTCTGGTGATTGCGTCTTCGGCGGCGGATAAGACGATCACAGGCACATCAACCCCCCGCGCGCGCAACGCGCCGATCAAGGCGATTCCATTGATTTCTTTCATCGCCAAATCGGTGACAATGACATCAAAAGATTTGCCTTGGTCAATCTCCTCCAGCAACAAAAGCGAGGACTGATAGACATGTGGTTCTAAATCGGTGGTGTTGTCCGTCAGTAGATGTCGGATGCCTTCTAGGAACAGGGCATGATCATCCACCAATGCAATCTGAAGAGCCGGAATATCCAAAGTCCACACACCCCATTTTTACGCCTGCCAAGACGGGTCACATTTCGAAAATGTCGAATGAAACCCGACGCTTTGCGCTGCTTTACTATAACTTAGGGGATAATTTCAAATATGTTGAGTGGTTTTTGAGGCTGCGTGCGCCCCCTAAAGGTGCGCCGCGTTTTTCAACATGGGCCCGTTGATCTGCTGAGCGGTGTTTTTCCCGCAAAACAGGCGCAAAACCGGGCGGTTTTGCGTCAAAGCACTGCCGGGCGGAGCGTCGAAACATCGCAGGTTTTTACGATGAACCTTAGGCAACCGCGCTGGCAATGACGCAGGAAACCCGCCCTCAAAATTGCGCCTTGGCGCAGGGAGGCTGCGCCAACATATAAGCGGAAGGCCAAGCCTCTTTTTGGGTCAGCGCAGGCCGACACAATCCATGTCCCACCACAGCTCTCGATAGACGAGCGTTCCGGTCGCCTCTTGGTCATAGGCGGGCAGCCGCACCATCTGCAGAGCAGCTTCGGGGATACGCAGGGAGGGGGATCGAATGCCATGAGGTTTAGACGCTTCAAACCCGCGCGGTCCATAAAACGCCGGATCACCCTCTAAGAATAGGATCGGCGCGGTTGTGCGTGAGGCTTCTTTGATTGCATGTTGAACGAGGGCGGTTCCGATCCCGTGCCCCTGCGCCTTGGGGGCCACGCCTAGCGGGGACAACACAAGGATATCGCGCATGGTCCGCGGTGCATCCAGCCAGCCATGAGACAGCATGACGTGGCCAAGGATCTCTGCGGATGGGGTGTGTGCGACAAACGAAAGTGTGGGGAATGGCGCTCTGAGTTGGCGCAGCCTGGCTATCAGTGCGGGAATAGGCTCGTCAGGGCCAAAAGCATCGTGGTGCAGGTCAGCAATGGCAGAGTGATCGGTCGGATTTTCGGCGCGAATTGAAAAGGTGATGGGCATTTTTCGAGTCTCTTGATGTGTAGCAACAACTCAAAACCTCGCTCCCGGCAAGGTTTCTGTTTCCTGACGTGACCTGCGGTCACATCAGAGGTTCGCAACAATCTCCAACATCCACATCTCCCATTTGGAAGCCCCGCCAAATCGCGGTCCTTTGTATCGTCGTTGGTGATCCTTCGTCGTGCAAGGAAAATTTTCGAACACTTGTGGCGGGCGCTGCGTCTAAAGCGCTGTGCCCCTGGTCCTAAGGAAACAGGCCGCACATTTACGGTTTGAGCACAACTTTCAGCAGCCACGGCGCAGCAATCAGTGCAGCCAAGACCCGAAACACATGATGCAGACCAACAACGGCAACATCCGCATCACTCGCCACCGCGATCAACGACATCTCTGCCAATCCCCCCGGCGCATAGGCCAAGGTGAGTGTCAAAAGATCCAAGCCAAGCGCATGTGCTGCACCAGTCGCCGCAGCAAAGGAGATGAAGATTTGGATGCCCACAACCAATAGGGCCGATCCCAGAACGGCCAACAGTGCCCGCGCGGACACCCCGGCAAACCGACCGCCAACGTTGATTCCGATGAACACTTGCACCACATTGGCCAAAACTTCGGGAACCTCAAACGCGGTCACCCCGCCAATGTGCAGCGCTCCGCTGAGCACCATGGGCACAATCACCAAGGGAGCTGGAACCGCCTTCCATTTGCGCGCCAGAAAGCCCACCGCCACACATAGGGTGAACCAAAAGATGTCGGTCGAACTTGGCACAAGGGGCGCGGCCGCTCCGCTGGACACCGGCAGAACGCCGGTCAGCAACCAGATCAACACTGGCAGGATCAGAATGGTGATCGATATTCGCAAGGCGTGGGCAATTGCGACCCGAGCTTGATCTGCCCCAGCCTTGTCCGACAGAAGGATCATCTCGGCGATGCCACCGGGAATGGCACACAGCAGGGCAGATGGCCTGTCAAACCCCGCGAGGCGGCGCAAAGAAACATAGGCCAAGACAAACATCACTGTCAGCGCCAGCAACAATGCCAAAAGCGAACCCCACCATTGAGGGAAGGAGCGCAGAAGGTCGATGGTGAACGCCGCGCCCAACATGGTGCCAACGGCGGCGCGTACCAAATCAAATACCCGCGCGGGGGCGCGCGCGGGCAACTGTGCCAAAGCGGCAAACGCCGTGATCAGCATTGCACCGATCATCCAACCCAGAGGCATGCCCGTCAGGCTGACGGCCCAGCCAGCCAGCGCAGCGGCGCAGACGGTTAAACCTTGCCAGAGTGGCGCCTTCAAACCAATTTCCGCGTGCTGTGCAGGACCCCATCGGCGTCGCCGTAGATCCAATCCCCCGGCGCAAATTTTACTCCGCCAAATTGAACGGGCTGCCCCACATTGCCCCATCCCGCCTTGGCGCTTTTGACCGGTGATGTTCCCAGCGCAAAAACCAAGGTGTCCATCGCGTTCACCTCGGCGCTGTCACGGATAACAGCGTTCAGCACCAGTCCTGCCCAGCCGTTGCGAATGGCCAGTTCGGCCAGCATGTCACCCAAAAGGGCAACGCGGGTGGACCCGCCGCCATCCACCACCAAGACACGCCCGTCGCCTCGGGTTTCCAGCTGGGCGCGCACGACGGTGTTGTCTTCGAAACATTTCACCGTTTGGATGGGGGCCGCGAAATGAGAGTGTTGGCCGAACGTGCGAAAGGGGAGGTGCACAAAGGTCAGCTCTGAGGCGTGGTGATCAATCAAATCTGCAGTTTTCATAAGGGTCACATCTGTCCATAGGTTTGCGTAAGGGCGGCGACGTCTTGGTCTGACAGCAGCCGCGTTTTCTGGCCCCGAAGCGCCACCAATAGTTTTGCGGTTTCTTCCAGCTCTTCGGCCGCGCAAACGGCAGAAAACAGGGTCTTTCCGCTCACCACAGGGCCATGGTTGGCCAGCAAAACGGCGGCATATTTGCCGTCTAGGTCATGGATCAACTTGCCGGATTTGGCGTCACCGGGCATCACATAGGGCACCCGTTTGACCGTTCCGACCCGCATCACCACATAGGGGGTGAGCGGCGGCACACAGTTGTCTGGATCCACATCTTCAAGGCACGACAGGGCCGTTGCCCAGGTCGAGTGCAAATGCACAACGGCGCCCGCCTGCGGTCGGGTGTCATAGAACGCTTGATGCAAAAACACTTCTTTGGTGGGGGCGTCGCCCGAAACATGGGCACCGGTTCTGTCGAGTTTGGAGATCCGCATCGGATCTATGGCCCCAAGCGTCGAATTTGTCGGGGTCATCAAAATGCCATCAGGCAGACGCGCGGACACATTGCCGGCGGTCCCAACCGAAAACCCGCGCGCAAACAACGACGCGCATAGCGTGGCCATTTGCTCTCGTAGCTGCCGTTCTTGTTCGGTCATTGCCCAGCCTCCATAAGTCTGAGGGCTTTGACGAAGAAATCGGGCCCACCAAAATTTCCAGACTTCAACGCCAGGGCCACGGGCGCATCCTTGCCCAGCGTTAACACCGGTATGCCCGGGTCAATTTCGGGCCCGACGACCATGGCGGAAACCTGCATGGCCTCGGCCACGGCCTGGGCAACCGCCCCCGAGGTTTCGCCACCTGCAACGACAATCCGGCGATACCCTTGTGTCACCAAGGATCTGGCCACATTGGCAAAAAGTGTGTCGAGCCGATGTGCCACCGCCTCGCGGCCAAAGCGCGCTTGGATTTCGCTAACCGCATCGGGCGTGCCAGCCGAATAGGCCAAAGGCGCTTGGCCCTGATGGGCAAGGTAAAATTCTATCAAGGTGGCCTCGGTGACAGTTCCCTGCATAACGCCGGGCACATCAATGGCCAGAGTTGGGTGATTTTGGGCGTGGGCATCGACTTGCCCGCGCGTGGCGCCGGAACAAGATCCCGCCAAGATCGCTTCGGGCCCTTGCGCGGTGTGGCGGGCGCTGGACCCTATGTCTGACACATGGCCAGCCCGGTGGAAATTTCGCGCCAACCCCAGGGCGATGCCTGAACCGCCCGTGATCAAACGGGCCTTACTAAGGGCGGCCCCAAGCTTAAGAAGATCGGCGTCAGACACAGCGTCGGCCACAAGAAATCGTTCGGAGGCGCTTTCAAATGCGTCTTGCAACTCTGCGCCGCCCTGCTGAACGCGTGACAGCGGGATCAGACCCACCGCGCTTTGCGATTGTCGGCTCAAAACTCGGCGCAGGTCGGGATCCGTCATAGGGGTCAAGGGATGGTTTTGCATGCCGCTTTCGCTCAGCAAGCGTTCCCCGACAAACAGATGACCGTGATAGACGGTCCGCCCTGTGCCGGGAAAGGCGGGGCAGACGACAACTCCCTTGGCCGCCAAAGCCTCTGCCAGCGCATCGGCAACGGGGCCAATATTGCCCTTGGGCGTTGAATCAAACGTCGAGCAATACTTGAAAATGATCTGTTGGCAGCCCTGCGCAAGCAGCCAGTCCAGCGCTGACAGGCTGTCTGATATCGCGGTGTGCACGGCGGCTGTGCGGCTTTTCAATGACACCACACCCGCGTCAATATTCGCGGGCGCTGGGCGGGTTGGAACCCCGCAGAACTGGGCGGTCCTTAGCCCACCTTCGGGGGCCACGCCTTTCACCAAAGTGTTGGCAATGTCGCTTGCGCCGGTAAAATCATCGGCAATCACGCCAATCAGCATGTTGGTTCTTTCTTTTGTGATGGCACACGGGTCTTGAGTGCCAAAATGGCGGAGTCCGGGCTGCTTAGGATCGGAATATGCGTCCGAGTACGCGCCAATGCGGCGGCCCCGGCCATGGAAAACTGGGCCAGCATGATCACATCCACATCTTTGAGTGTCGCCGCCGTTTGGGCGATCAATTGATCATGCGTGTCTGTGTCGTTTGCCCGTTTGGCCGCCAGTGCGCCCTCGCAATAATAAGAGGTGATTTCGGCAGGTTTCCCAAGCGCCTGCGCTGCGTGATGAAACTCTGCTTCCATCCCTGCGGCTGCTGGGGCGAAGGTATAGATCATAGCCACCCGGTGGCCGATGTTCAGGGCCTCACTAAACATGGCTTCATTGGGTTTGAGCACCGGGATTTTGGCCCGAATTCCGGCCTCTTCAATGGCGGTCCCAAAGGCCGAACATGTGAATAAAATCGCGTCAGCGTGACTGGTTTCTGCATATTGCGCCAGACCCAGTATGCGCTCGCTCAACTCTGGTGTCAGGGCGTCGTCCTTTTGTCGGTCCACGGCCAGACCCTCTTCGAGAATGGTCACGGTTTCGGCCTCGGGCCAATGCTGCTGCGCCGCGGTTTCGATTGGATCAATCGCCAGCCGTGTGGCGTGGATCAGGGCCAGTCGGGGTGTGCGTGTCATGGGCTTTCCTCTGAGAAATGCGGCGGCGCCAAAACCAGCTGGCGCCGCCAATCGGTGCGGGCTTGCGCCCACAGGAGGAACTCAGGCCACGAGGGCTTTGCTGGCCACGGCTTGGGCAACCAAACGTCCAAAGGCGTCGGTATTCACCGAACCGCCAAGATCGCGGGTGCGGTTGGCAGGCACATCGATCACCGCATCCACAGCCTCGGCAATTGCTTGGCCAGCTTGCATCAGCTTGGCGACGCCGCGCTGTTCGCCCAGCCACGTCAGCATCATCGCCGCAGACAGGATCAACGAGGTTGGATTGGCCACATTCTGTCCCTGAATGTCTGGCGCTGACCCATGCTGGGCCTGTGCGCAACACAGCCCGGTTTCGGCATTGGCGTTGATCGATCCTGCCAAGCCCAGCGACCCAGACAACTCAGAGGCCAGATCGGATAGGATGTCACCATAGAAATTTGTGGCCACAACCACGTCATAGGTCTCTGGTTTGCGCACCAACAGCGCGGCAAAGGCGTCCACGATCAGCTCTTCGGTTTCAACCTCTGGGAACTCTTTTGCAACCTCGCGGAAGCATTCCAGAAACAGACCGTCGGTCATCAAGAAAGAGTTGGCTTTGTGGATCGCGGCAACCTTTTTGTTACGTTGCATCGCCAGCTTAAAGGCCTCGCGGCAGATCCGCGTCGAGCCGTTGCGGGTGATTTTGCGCACCGAAAGCGCCATATCCGGATCGGGCATCATCTCGCCAACACCTTGGTACATATTCCGGTCTGGATAGAACCCTTCGGTGGCTTCGCGCATGATCACCAAATCCATGCCTGCCGCTTTGTTTTCCAAGAATGCGCGGCTGCGCGCTGGGCGCACGTTGGCATAGAGATCCAGACCGATGCGGAACCCAGCGGATACATTGCGCCCCCCTTCTGCGACGGGCGGGTAATCCATGTGCGACTGGGTGCCGAGGATCACACCATCAAATTCGGTGCGCGCCCGTTCCAAAACCTCGTTTCGCAGGGTGATCCCATGGTTTTTGAGGCTGGTGAAACCGGATTCTTCTTCGTGAAAGGTTAGGCCCAGTTCGAACCGTTTGTTGGCTTCTTCCACCACGTCGAGGGTTGCCGCCATGATTTCCGGCCCGATGCCATCGCAGGGCAGTGTCATGATACGCATAGTAGTCTCCTTTAATCGTCACATTGGACAATTTCGTTAGGGGTCAGCTCAGTCGCCGACGAATTCTTCATTTCGAGAGGTGTCCATCCGCTTTTTCACGCGGCGTCCCAGCACCATCGGCAACACAAATCCGATGATCGCGATGATCCAAAGGATGATGGCCAACGGGCTGCCTACCAGCACAAGCCAATCCCCATCCGAGATGGTCATGGCACGGCGAAGGTTCACCTCCATTTGGTTGCCCAGCAAAATGCCAAGGATCACAGGCACCAGCGACACATCCAGCTTGCGCAGCACCCAACCAGCGATGCCAAAGCCAACCATCAACATCACATCAAACGTCGAACCGGTGATGCTGTAGATGCCGACGAAGGAAATCATCGCCACGATCGGCATCAGGATGCGTGTCGGCACCATCAGCACGCGGGTGAAAATGCCAACCAAAGGGATGTTCATCGCCAAGAGGATGAAATTGGCCAAGAACAGCGCCGCAATCAGCCCCCACACAATGTCTGGGTTTTTGGTGAACAACAGCGGACCCGGGGTGATGTTCAGTTGCAAAAGCACGGCCAAAAGGACGGCTGTTGTGCCAGACCCCGGAACACCAAGGGCGAGCATTGGGACCAGGGCGCCACCAGATGCTGCATTGTTGCCAGCTTCGGGGGCCGCCACACCGCGCGGATCGCCTTTTCCAAAGGATTTGCCATCGCGATCAACGGTTTGCTTTTCAAGCGAATAGGCAAGGAATGACCCCAATGAGGCGCCTGCGCCGGGCAAAACACCGGCAAAGAAGCCCAAACCCGTGCCCCGCGCCATCGAGGGAATACACCGCTTGATCATGCCAAAGTCCGGCATGATGCGCCCCACCTTTGTGGCCCCCGATGAGCCAACAGCGCCGCCGCGGTGGTGCTCAAGGAAAATGAACACTTCGCTCAGGGCGAACAAACCAACAATGGCGATCAAGAAGTCGATGCCGTCATAGAGGTGGATGTGGTCAAACGTGAAACGCTGAGATCCGGTCTGAGAGTCACTGCCGATCATCGCAATGCCAAGGCCAAGTGCAGCTGCAAAGGCGGATTTGGCCTGATTGGTAGAGGAGATTCCGCCAAGGGTGGCAAAGGCGACCGTGAACAGAACGAAATACTCGGCAGGGCCAAACAGGAGCGCAATTTTCACCAGCTGTGGTGCCAATAGAACCAAGCCACAGGTGGCAAAAAATGCCCCGACGAATGACGCCACACCAGACAAAGACAGGGCTTCACCGGCCTTGCCTTGTTTGGCCATCGGATAGCCATCCAAGCAGGTCATCATCGCGGGCTCATCCCCGGGAATGTTCAACAAGATTGAGCTGATGCGCCCGCCATACATCGCCCCGTAATAGACGCTGACCAGCAAGATCAATGACGGTGTCGGGCCCAGCCCCATCGAAAAGGCAATAGGGATAAGGATGGCCACACCATTGGCGGGCCCAAGGCCGGGCAGGGCGCCCATGAGCGTGCCCAAAAAGCAGCCAACAACGGCGAGAAACAGGTTCTGCGGGGTCAGAGCAACCGCAAAGCCGTCGGCGAGAAGTGATAGGATTTCCATGAAATTTTCCTTCAGAAGCCCAGTGGACCTGTGGCCAGTGCAAGGCCGAGGATTTTGTGGAAGACAACATAGATACCAACCGATGTCGCAACGCCGACAACAAGCGACCAAAGCGGTTCAGTGCCCAAGCGCCATGTGAGGTAAGCGGTTGCAAATACCGTGGAAATCAAGAACCCAAATTCGGGAAGCGCCCAGCAGTACAGCAACATAACAACGGTTGCGAAGACGATCTCGGTGAACTCTCGGATGTGGGGCCATTCGGGTTCGTCATCGGGGCGCAGGATGAAGTAGAGCGAACACAGCCCCACAATAGTGCCGACGATGTAGGGGAATGCTCTTGGTCCGACGACGTCGACCATAAAGCTGTCTTTGATGATTGAAGCGGCCCAGATGTAGAAGATGGCCAATGCCAATCCAAAACCGCCGAATATACGGTCGCTCATTTTTGCCTCCCTGAGAGTGTGGGCCAAGCCGATCATGTGCAGGTGATCGGCTTGGATCTTTGTTATTGGATGATGCCGATTTCTTTGGAGAGCTTGGTTACATCTTCGATGCTGTCAGCGACGAAGTTGTACATATCATCCCCAAAGTTGTTGAACGGAGCGATGGCTGCCGCATCAAGCGTGGCTTGAAAACCGGGGTCTGCGGCCATGGTTTTGATCGCATCGGACCAGAAGTCTTTTGCCTCATCGCTGGCGCCTGCAGGCATATAGAGACCACGCCAGTTTGCGCCGACCACGTCATAGCCTTGCTCTTTGGCGGTTGGGATGTCGGGGAAGTTTGCCAGACGCGCAGGCGCCATGATCCCGATGATCCGAATATCGCCAGATTCCAGGAACCCAAGCATTTCCGAGAAGTCACCAGACAGTGCTTCTACCGAGCCAGACAGCAGGCCAGTCATAGCCTCTCCGCCCCCGTCAAAAGAGACGTATTTCAGCTGAGTGACGTCATCCATACCGGCTTCGCGGGCAACCAACATTGGTTTGATGTGGTCAAAACTCCCGACTGACGAACCGCCAGCGATGCCCACTGATTTGGGATCGGCAAGAATGTCATCCATCATCTGGGTGAGGGTCTGGTATTTGGAATCCGCCAAAACGGCGATGGCCCCATATTCCGCGCCAAAGGTGGCCAGGAAGTGAACGTCGTCTTGAACCGCACCTTTGTAGATGCCTTGTGCGATCCGTGCGCTGGTGCTCATCGAGGCTGCAACGATCAGGTTGTTGTCTTCATTGCGCTCTTTGGTGACATGGGCAAAAGCCACACCGCCGCCGCCGCCAGACATGTTGGTGACCTGCATGGAATCTTCGATAACGCCAAGGTCGAACAGGTACTTCGCTGTGGTGCGACAAATGAAGTCCCAACCACCGCCCGGATTGGACGGCGCGATACATTGTGGGCTTTCTGCCTTGAAGCCTTCAGCACTGCTGCCAGTTGCGCCAGCCATCGTGGCGGCCACCGCGAATACTCCGATACGAGTGAATTTTGTGAACACAGGTTCTCCTCCCCTGAATGTGAATGTGTCAAAGCAAGACGAATCTCGCTCACCTCAATTGATTGCATATTGGTTCATCAAAAGCCAATCCTAAATTGGATTTATTTGCTCGAAAAAGCAAATTGAAGTGTGGCATCTGTCTGGATTCGGGACCCGGTTTGCGAATAAGTAGTTGAAATGTTGTGCCAATATGAGCGGTTCCTTCCTATATTTGCGCCATGGGTCAGGGGCAAAGTTCAAATTTTCACTCCTCAAACAGTACTCAAGACCGTGCAAAGGACCAAATCCACCGTTGCAAATCCACATTTTTTGGTTTTTTATGGCATAAAATCCAAACAACCCGGATTGTGAGGGGCCAAAATGCAATTTGCGCCTGATGCACTTGGACCGGGCCCACAAGAGAGAACACAGCATGCGCGCCAGTGCTTTGGCATCAAAGATATCCAACCGGCTGCTGCAAGATATCGTTGCAGGCAACATGGCCTTGGGCAGCCATATCAGTGCGCAACAGCTCGCGGATCGATATGGTGTGTCCCGCACCCCAATTCGCGAAGCTTTGGAAGCGCTTGAAACGCAGGGTGTGCTCGTGCGTCAGCCAAATCGGGGCTACTTTGTTGCGCAGGATATTCCGGCCTCTGCCAAAGCGGCTTTGGAACAAGACGCCCCCAGCGATTCAGAAGATTACCAAACGCTGGCCGCCGATTGGTTGAAAAACGAAATCCCCGAAGAGGTGACAGAACAGTTTCTGCGCCAGCGCTATGACTGGACCAAGGCCAGAGTGGGCGAGCTGTTGGTGCGCGCCGCCCGCGAAGGCTGGGCCGAGCGCAAAGAAGGCTATGGGTGGCGCTTTTTGCCGGTGGCCAAAACCCCCGAAGCCTTTGACGAGATCTATCGGTTTCGCATGGCCATCGAGCCGACCGCGATGCTGGAGCCTTCGTTTGAGTTGGATCACAAGGTTCTGGCAGAACAGCGCCGCATTCAGGAAAACATGCTAGAAATGGACATGTCCAAAGCCCCGGGAGAGGCGCTGTTGTCCAACGGGGCTCTGTTTCATGAAGAGCTGATCAAGCTGTCAGGAAATCCGTTTTTCCTGATGGCGCTTCAACGGGTGAACCGAATGCGCCGCCTGATGGAATATCGCGCCGAAATCAACCGGGATCGCTTGATCGAGCAATGCACCGAGCATCTGGAAATATTGTCATTGCTCGAACGCGGCAACACGGTGGATGCCTCTTTTCGGATGCGCCAACACCTTAGTGGTGCGTTGAAACGTAAATCCCCTTTGGCCTGGACATGGGCTGCGGATTCTCATCTCATCACGTCAGAAGACTAAGCTTTCACTGCCAACGTGGCGCCTAAGGGTGGCCAAACACACTGGATCGGACCTTTTTATGCGCCTCGCAATTCTGGATGACTATACCTCCGCGGCTCAGACCGCTGCCGATTGGAGCGTGCTGTCAGGCATCGAGATCACGCAAATTTCCCCGTCGATGATGGGGACCCAAGCAGAGCAGGTCCGCGCGCTTGCGCCATTTGACATCATCGTCGCCATGCGAGAACGCACCCCTTTCCCAAAAGACGTGATTGATCAGCTGCCAAACTTGAAATTGCTCGTCACAACAGGGATGCGGAATTTTAGCATTGATATGCAGGCCGCACGCGCGAAAGGCATCGATGTCTGTGGCACTCAGATGACGCCTTATGCTGCGTTTGAGCACAGCTGGGCGCTTCTTATGGCGCTGGCCAAGCAAATCCCCGCAGAGCATCACAGTATGATTTCAGGGGGGTGGCAATCGCACACGGGTGTCGGCTTAAGCGGCAAGACCTTGGGGATTCTGGGTCTTGGGAAAATCGGCGCAAAGATGGCGCGGGCTGCGCAGGTCTTTGATATGGATGTCATCGCGTGGAGTCCCAACCTGACCGCAGAGCGCGCGCAGGAAAGTGGGGTGACCCTTGTCGATAAGGCGGCGCTTTTTGAACGGTCGGATTTTTTGACGATCCATATGGTCCTAAGCGAAGCCACCAAAGGGTTGGTCGACGACGCGGCCTTGTCGCATATGAAACCCTCCGCTTCGCTGATCAACACATCGCGCGGCCCGATCGTTGACGAAGGAGCCTTGATCAACGCGCTGAAAAATCAACAGATTTCAGGGGCGGCGCTGGATGTTTACGATGTTGAACCGCTGCCTGTGGATCATCCGTTGCGTGCCTTGCCTAATGTGGTGCTGACCGGGCACACGGGGTATGTTGTGCAGGAACTGTTTGAGCTGGCTTATGGCCATGCGATCGAGAATATCCGCACATGGCAAGAGGGTGCTGCGCTGCGCTTATTGAACTAGGGCACGCGAAGGTTCTGTGCCCCTGTGCAAAACACTGAGGTCACAAACCGCGCCGCGATCTAAGGCACGCTTTCCGCGGGCGAGCGATCAATGTGAGGAAAAATTGCAATTCGAGTGATCCGTCTGTTCAAGTCGAACGTATTACGGCTATGATCACGCAAGCAATCCTAGAACCTGCTGTGGCTAACCCCGCAATCAGGGCCCCAAACAAAGGCCAATCTGTGCCAGAAAAGCAAGAAACGCTTTCTGATCTAACTGTGTGGCTTTTGGCCGTGCGTGACCATCGAGACCGAGAGGCCTTTGGCAAGATGTTCGATTTTCTTGCCCCGCGTCTAAAGGGATTTGTCATGCGCAACGGCACAAGTGCTGCGCAGGCCGAAGAGATTGTCCAAGATGTTTTGCTGACGGTTTGGCGAAAGGCATCGATGTTTGATCCCCACAAAGCGCAGGCCTCGGCGTGGATTTACCAAATCGCCCGTAACCGTCATATCGACATTGCCCGTAAAGAAAGTCGACCCGTGCCGGATGAACTGGCCGCGGATCCTGATCTGGAACCCGATGCCAGCCAGATTTTGGCTGTTGATCAAGAGGCGGCGCAGCTGAAAACGGCCCTCGGCCAATTGCAACCGGACCAGCGGGACATGATTGAAAAGGCCTATATGGGCGATCTGTCCCATCAGGAAATCAGCCAGCAAACCGGCCTGCCGCTTGGGACTGTGAAATCGCGTATCCGTTTGGGATTGACGCGATTGCGAAAAGAATTGAGAGGATTGCGCTGATGTCTGCAATCACACACCACATCCCCGACAGTATGATCGCGGCCTATGCCTCGGGCAATCTTCCGCATCCCTTTGCTGTGGTTGTCGCCAGCCATCTGTCACTTTGTTCTGAGTGCCGGGCTGCGCTGGGCGCGCATCAAGCCGTGGGCGGTGCGCTGCTGGAAAGCGCGGATCACGTGGATGTTTCGGGGGGCATGAAAGCCTCGTTGATGGATCTGCTGGACGAACCAGCGCCGCGTGATCCTGTGTTTGAGCGCAAAGGCATTTACCCCGGCCCAATCATGGAAGAGTTGCAGGGCCGCCAAATCCGCTGGCGTAAACTCGGCATGGGGGTCAAGCAGAGCATACTGAACGAAAGCGCGGCTGGCTCAACACGGTTGCTGTATATTCCGGCAGGACAAGCTGTGCCCGATCACAGCCACAACGGGCTTGAGTTGACTTTGGTGCTGCAGGGCAGTTTCAGCGATGACACTGGGCGTTTTGGGGTTGGTGACGTCGAGATTGGCGATCAGGACCTCGAACATACGCCGGTCGCAGATGCAGGAGACCCTTGTATATGTCTGGCTGCGACGGATGCGCCCTTGCGCTTTAACGCATTGATCCCACGTCTCTTGCAGCCATTGTTTCGGATCTAAATCCAGTACCATTCAAAACTCTTCAGAACCCGCACCTCTCGTGCGGGTTCTTTGTTTTCAAGGGGTTATAACGTTTTGGTGACGTTTTTGTGAGCGAGAGATCCAATTTTGGCGCTGCTGCGTATCCTTAATACGACACCAAATGAGACGGGCGCTTGGCCCAAAACACCTGGAGATGAGAACATGAAAACACCCTTCAAAATGGCTTTGGCCGCTCTCGCGATCGCCACAAGCAGCAGCGCCGCTCAGGCGAACACAATTGTTGAAATCGCCGCCGGGGACGAGCGGTTTTCAACGCTCGTTGCCGCTGTGGGGGCTGCGGGGTTGGCAGAGGCACTGTCTGGCCCGGGGCCGTTCACGGTCTATGCGCCCCTGAACGACGCCTTTGCAGCCTTGCCCGAGGGCACCGTCGAAACCCTGCTAAAGCCCGTGAACAAGGCGCAGCTGACCGACATCTTGTTGTATCACGTTGATGATCGCAAATTGTCGGCGGATATGATCCCAACCGGGTCGAACTATTTCAAACCCATGCTGGCCTCAGAGCGGCTGTGCATCACCGCTGGCACAGATGGCGTTAAAATCGCCGACGGAACGGGCGCGATGGCCACGGTGGTTGTGGCCGACATTCAGGCAGACAACGGCGTCATTCATGTGATCGATAAGGTGCTGTTGCCGGGCACGCGCCCCGGCTGCCATTAAGCGAATACTGGATTGGTCCCTCTGCTTTGCGAGGGACCACATTCTACTTGAACCGGTAAAGAAGCCAATCAGGCAAGATGGTCAACGCCTTGATGACCCATGAAAAAGGCCGTGGAAAATCAGTTCGAAACCGCGTTGAGCGCAGCGCTTTGACCACCACATCGGCCGCTTTCTGTGGGGACATCAGCTGGGGCATGGCAAAGCTGTTTTTCTCGGTTAGCCGCGTTTTGATAAAGCCGGGATTGATCAGACGAACGATCACGCCGCTGGATCTCAGATCGTGGCGCATGGTTTCGGCCAGGCTGATCAGCGCGGCCTTGCTGGCGCCATAGCCAACTGCCGCCGGCAGCCCATGATACCCCGCCAGTGACCCGATTAGGGTGATGTCGCCACGTTTCTGCGCGACGAATTCCGGAACAACATGGCCAAATACGCGAAGCGCCCCGTTGATGTTGACCTCCATCATCCTGAGCGCTTTGTCACTGTCCCAGTCCTGCGTTGGCATGGGGTCATAGGCCCCTGCATTATAGATGACGCCATCGATGGGCCCCAGACCCTGCGCGGCGGCCTGAACCGAGCGTGGATCTGTCACATCCATCGGCACAACGCGCGCATTGCTGAGCCCGCTGGCCAAGTCCTGCAAGCGTTGTTGGGAGCGGGCAGAAAGAACCAAAGTGGCCCCGTGTTGGTCTAATGCGATGGCAATCTCGCGGCCAAGCCCTTCGCTTGCACCGATCAGCCAATAGGTTTTGCCAGCAAAATGGCTCATGTGCCCGTCCGTGGGGTGGCGGGGGTCTCGGGCTGCGCGCACTCTGAGATGTGATGGGCCGGAGGCGCCGGTTTGCGCAGAAACGGGGCGCGTTTGATCCAAAGCTTTAGCGCTTGCCAGTAAATCAACGCGACAACGCGCAACGCCCCAAACGGGCGACGCACAGCGGCCCGCACCAACGCGCCTGTGCGCGCAGGCGCACGTAGGCCATTCAGCGTGGCCAAAACCCCGTTATCCCCATTCTCATAGTGAATGCGGATGTTGAACGCCTGCGGACTCATGTCGAAGTTAAATCGATAGCGCCCGGCAACTTCTTGAAACGGCGAGACATGCATCACTTTTTGCGCTTCTAATGTGTCTGCACGGGTGATCGGGGCAAAATCGTCATGAGCGCAAAAATAGCAATGACGGTGTCCAAATGTGTTGTTCACCTCGGCGATGAAAGCACGCGGTGTCCCATCAATGGTCGCGATCCAAAAGCTGACAGGGTTGAAGTGAAACCACAAAAAGCTGGGTTGGGTCAGCAACAACAGCTGCGCGCGGTCTACCGGAAATCCACGTGCGCTCAGTGCGCGGCGAAACCACGCCAGACCCTCACTATGGCCGCGCAGCCCACCGTGATGCCGATCATGGATCGAAAACAGGTTGAAGCGGTTGCGCGACAGCAAGGGCGGCGGGGTCGACTGCAAATCGGTAAGGACGTAGTCGACGCCATAGCGGAAGGCATTTTTGATACCCCCTTTGCGGCTGTGGAAGGTTTGAGCTTGGATCATTTCAATCATACCGGTTTTACGTCTGGGGGGGGCGAACGGATCACTGTCTGGCGAATGTTTTTCAAAATAACTGTGATCTAGTGGTGGTCCGGCTCCGTATCTCTTTCAAACCAAGGGAAACGTGAGGGACTTATGCTCGATCAAATTCGTGGACCACGCCGTAAGATTGCCATCGTCGGAGGTGGCATCTCTGGAATGGCGGCGGCGTATTACCTGTCGCCAAATCATGACGTCACACTTTACGAGGCGGCGCCTCGCCTTGGGGGGCATGCGCGCACCGTGGTGGCTGGGCGGCGTGGGGATCAACCTGTCGACACAGGCTTTATTGTTTTCAACTACGCCACGTACCCGTTTCTCACGCAGCTGTTTCGTGACCTCAATGTGCCAGTGATCAAAAGCGAGATGAGTTTTTGTGCCAGCCTTGATGGTGGGCGTGTCGAATATGGTCTCAACAGTCTCAAGGCGATCGCGGCTCAGAAACGCAACCTTGTTCGGCCGCAGTTCTATAAGATGGTTTGGGACATCGTGCGGTTTGGCAAGCAGGCCGAGGCCGCAGCCACCGATGATAACATGACCATCGGCGAGTTGGTCACCAAACTGGGGCTGGGGTCTTGGTTTCGCGATAAGTATCTGTTGCCGATGTGCGCCGCCATCTGGTCGACACCCACGCGGGACATTGACGCTTTCCCCGCAAAATCACTGATTTCTTTCTTTCGCAATCACGCCTTGCTTGCTGGAACGGGGCAACACCAATGGTGGACCGTCAAAGGGGGCAGCATTGAATATGTCCGGCGCTTGGAAAATGCGCTGTTGGGGCGGGGGTGCCACATTCATCTTGCAGCGCCGGTCAATCAGATCGAGCGCCATGCCTCTGGCGGCCGCCTTCATGCGCAAGGGGTGGCGCCTCAAGACTTCGACGAGATCATCCTGGCCTGTCATTCTGACCAAGCTCTTGCGATTTTAGGGGAGGCCGCCACGGAGCAAGAGGCCGCAGCCCTTGGGGCCATCCGCTATCAACCCAACACCGCTGTACTGCATTGTGACGAGGGTCAAATGCCCAAACGCAAAGGGTGTTGGTCAAGCTGGGCCTACCGATCCCAAGACAAAGGCGTCGGCATTACCTATTGGATGAACCGGCTGCAAAACATTCCGCAGGACGATCCTTTGTTTGTGACATTGAACCCGTCTCAGCCGATTGCAGCAGACAAGGTTTATGACAGCGTCACCTTCTCTCATCCGATTTTCGACAGCGCAGCCCTGACAGCACAAAACCAAATTCGCGCCATGCAGGGCCGCAACAACACGTGGTTTGCCGGGGCCTATAACCGTCACGGCTTTCACGAAGATGGCATTGCCAGTGCCTTGCGGATTGTCCGCTCTTTGAATTCAGCAACCGCCTATGCGACCAAAGGAACCCAACATGACCTTGACCAACAAAGCACTGAAGTCGCAATTTCTGGAAACCTGCGAGAAACTGCATAGCGGGCGCTTGACGCTGCGCACTCCGGATGGTGCGCGCTATCAGTTTGGCACCGATGGTCCCGAAGCGGATATGCGCCTGAACGATTGGGGAGCGGTGACGGCGATGGCCGCACATGGTCAGGTTGGGCTTGGTGAAGGCTATGTTCAAGGGCTGTGGGAGACCGAGTCGATCGAAAGTCTGATGGCTGTGGCCATGTTGAACCGTGATCAACTTGGCGGTTATGACCACGCCAACCCGTTAAACCGGGCAAAGTTCCGGCTTGTTGACACGGTGGTGCGCGCCAATTCCAAACGCGGATCTCGTAAGAACATCAGTGCGCATTACGACGTCGGCAACGAGTTCTATCAGCTTTGGCTGGACGAAGGCATGACCTATTCCTCCGGGATTTTTGGCAGTGACGGCGATGATTTAGCTCAGGCGCAAACCCGAAAAAATGCGCGAATTTTGTCACGCCTTGGCCAAGGAGAGCGGGTGCTGGAAATTGGCTGTGGTTGGGGCGGTTTTGCGGAACATGCCAGCACCGAAGGGCGTGACGTGACTGCGGTGACCATTTCGCGTAATCAGCACAGCTATGCCGATTGTCGCTTGGATGGACGGGCGGATATTCAGCTGCGCGATTATCGCGACATTCAGGGGCAATTCGACAATATCGTCTCCATCGAAATGATCGAGGCGGTGGGTGAACGGTATTGGCCCAGCTATTTTGCGACGTTGAAACGCAGCTTGGCTGAGGGAGGGCGCATAATGTTGCAGGCGATCACAGTGCAGGACGCCGCCTTTGAAACCTACCGCGGCTCGTCTGATTACATCCGCCAATACGTGTTTCCCGGTGGAATGTTGTTGTCAGATCAAGTGATTGTGGATCAGGCAAAGAGCGCCGGACTGAGCGTCCAGAACTCTTATGGTTTTGGGCAGGATTACGCCAAGACCTGTCGGATTTGGGCGCGCCGATTGGCTGAACAAAAGCGCAAAATTTTGGAACAGGGCTACGGCGAGGCATTCTTTCGCAACTGGCAGTATTACCTTGAGATTTGCGCGGCATCTTTTGCGGTTGGCCATACAAATGTGGTGCAGGTTGAGCTGGCCCATGCATAAGTGTGCCGCCCCTGTGGCCCCAGTGCTGCCAGTATATCTGCGCCTAACCAGACGCGCGATGTGGGCAAGTGGGCTGGTCTCAAACGCGGGCCGGGCCGTCACGCCCTTGGGCCGTCGCTCACCCGCGGGTGATCAAAGCCGGGCACAGGGGTCTGCAGTCATTGGTTTGGTGCGCAGTGGTGATCCCATTCAAACAGGGGTGGTGGCGCGATGACCTATCCCCGTGTCAGCCTCTATGCTGCAATGCTGGCGGCGGCGGGCACGCCGCTTTATATCCACTTGCCGCAATTCGCCTCGGTCAATCTTGGGATTGGTCTTGGGGCTTTGGGGGGGATATTGCTGGCAATCCGATTGTTGGATTTGATCCAAGATCCGGTGATTGGCTGGGCCGTTGATCGCTGGCCCGGGGCGCAAGCTCTCTTTGCATGGTTCGCCGTTGCAGGCTTGGCGCTTGGGTTTCCTTTGCTTTTCACACTAGAGGCGGGGGGCGACAGCATCGTCAAATTGGTGCTGGTGTTGGCGCTGCTGTTTACGGCCTATAGCCTTGGAATGATCCTGCTTTATGGGCGCAGTGCCACCTTAGCACAGAGTGCGTCGCGTGATGATCTGTTGACGCTGGCCGCGTATCGCGAAGCTGGAATGCTGGGCGGGGTGATCTTGGCCGCCATCGCGCCTGCGGTATTTGTTGCATTGGGGGCAAGCGGGCAGGGCTATGCGATGTTTGGGTATACCTTGGGGGCCGTTGCGATTGGGGCGGGTGTGATCAGCGCCCCAATGTGGCGGCGCCCGGCTGTGACAGGGCAGCCCTTGTCCATTGCCGGGTTTGCCCAGGCTGGGGCATTTCGACTGCTTGGTTTGGCCGTTTTGAACAGCTTGCCAGTTGCTCTGACTTCGACGCTATTCTTGTTTTTTGTGCAGGATCACTTGGACCTGCCGAACATGGCCGGTCCTTTGCTGGTGCTGTTCTTTCTGGCGGCGGGGGTCAGTGTCCCGTTCTGGACGGGGCTGAGCCATAGGATTGGCGCCAAACCTACGCTGCTGATTGCAATGCCACTGGCGATTTGCAGTTTTGCTGGGGCAAGCCTGCTTGGGCCGGGGGACGCTGTGCTTTTTGCGGTGATCTGCATTGCCTCTGGCGCAGCGCTGGGCGCGGATATGACATTGCTGCCTGCAATGTTCAGCATTGCGTTGACCAAAGCTGGGTTGAACGCGTCGAGCGCCTTTGGCCTTTGGACCTTTGCTGGAAAATTGGCGCTGGCCCTGACCGCCGCCATCGCCTTGCCTCTGCTCGAGCAAAGTGGGTTTCAACCCAATGCCGACAACTCTCCTGAGGCTGTGCAGACCCTTGTCTGGGCCTATGCCGTGCTTCCTTGTTTCTTGAAAATCTCAGCTTTTGGCTGTGCCATGCTGCTTCCTACAGAAAGTTCAACGCTATGAAACTCCTGAGCCTATGCCTTGTCGTTGTTGTGATCGCGATGCTGGCCAAAACTTATCTTTTCAGCTTCAAATTTCAGTCGCCCGCCGATTACGCCGGCACTGGCCCTCAGTTTGAATTAACCAAACATCTGTCCGGTGAAATTGTGTCGCAGGGTTTGGTGTTTGGCCCCAACGGTAAGATGACCAACAGTTTTGTCGCCAAGATGGTCGGAGAGTGGGACGGTGACACCGGCACCTTGAGCGAGGAATTCACCTATTCCAATGGCAACAGCCAAAGCCGCAAATGGTTTCTGACCTTAGGGCCGAACAACACATTTACCGCCACCGCAGATGATCTTGTGGGCACCGCACAGGGGGTGGTGTCTGGGTCAACGGTCAAGTTGAGCTATGACATCGTCCTGCCCAAAGAGGCGGGCGGCCATGTGCTGCGGGCAACGGATTGGATGTATCTGACCGCCGACGGCACCATCATGAACAAATCCGAAATGCGCAAATTTGGCCTAAAAGTTGCCGAGTTGATTGCCACAATGCGCCCGGCTGATCCGATGGAATCTCAGTGACCTTGGCGCGCCAACCTCGCTTTAATACCGATGCCCCTGCCTGACAGGAAAAGCCAAGCGCCTGAGGTCAGGGGCTTGGCTTTGGTTTTGTGCATCTTGTGCGGGATCAGCTGTCGAGGGTTTCCAGACGTGCAACGGGGCTAAGGGCGTCTGGATCAATGCGCATATCAATGATTGCTGGCTTGCCAGAGGCGCGTGCCGCCGCAAAGGCGTTGACAAATTCGGCATCCGTCCTCACCGTTGCGCCAAAGGCGCCATAGCTTTGCGCGATAACGGCAAAATCCGGGTTTTGCATCGATGTGCCGCTGGGGCGTTTGGGGAACTTCTTTTGCTGATGCAGGCGAATGGTCCCATACATGCCGTTGTTGGAAATAAGCACGATGATATTGGCGTCGTTTTCGCAGGCGACACCAAACTCTTGCATACTCATTTGGAAACAGCCGTCCCCCGCAAGACAGATGACCTCTTGGTCTGGCCGTTCAATCTTGGCAGCAACTGCCGCTGGCAGACCATAGCCCATCGACCCGCTGGTGGGGGCCAGCTGGGTGCCGTGATTGCGATAGCGGTAGTACCGATGCAACCACGCGGAATAATTGCCCGCGCCATTGGTCACAATCGCGTCGTCCTGCAGCACGTCGTTGAGATGGGTGATGACATTTTCCATCTTTAGCGCACCGGGGGTTTCAACAGGCTTTTGCCAATTCTCATAGGAGAGGCGGGCCGTCTTTGTGCGATCACTTGGCGCGGCGGCATCGGTGTCTTGCAGCATCTCAGACAGCTGTTGAACCATTTTGCCCGCGTCAGCGTTTACGGCGAGGGTCGGATGATAAACCCGGCCAATTTCATTGGGATCAAGATGCACATGCACCAGCTTTTGCTGGGGCAGGGGGCTTTCGATCAGCGTATAGCCTGCGGTGGTGATTTCCCCCAAACGCGCACCCAGACTAAGGATGACATCGGCATCGCGCACGTTCTGGGCCAGATCGGGATTTGCTCCGATTCCCATTTCCCCAACGTAGTTCGAATGGCGGTTGTCCAAAAAATCCTGACAGCGGAAAGAGGCTGTCACTGGCAGATCCAGCGTCTGTGCGACATGCGCCATGGCGCGCGCTGCCGCTGCAGACCAGTTTCGCCCGCCAAGAATAACCAGCGGCCGCTCTGCCTGTTTCAGCAGTGTAAGCGTGGCCTCAAGGTCGCTTTGGCTCGCCAATCCAGACGGCAGAGTTGCAGCTGGGGTGATCGGGCTGTCGCATTCGGATGACAGCATATCCTCGGGCAAGGCAAGAACCACCGGACCGGGTCGACCCGACATTGCGGTTTGAAACGCGCGGTTCACGTATTCGGGGATGCGATCCACCCGGTCGATTTCGGCAACCCATTTGGCCAATGGGGCGAACATCGCGCGGTAATCGACCTCTTGAAAGGCTTCGCGGTCGCGCTGATCGCTGGCGACTTGGCCGATGAACAGAACCATGGGCGTGGAATCTTGAAAGGCGATATGGACGCCGGCAGAGGCATTGGTGGCCCCGGGTCCACGTGTGACCATGGCCACGCCGGGCGTGCCGTTCAACTTGCCGCAGGCCTCGGCCATCATGGCCGCGCCGCCTTCGTGACGGGTCACAATGTTTTTGATGCGTGCGTCATGCAGCCCATCGAGCACGGGGAGATAGCTTTCGCCGGGCACGCTGAACACGCGTTTCACCCCTTGGCGTTCCAGTGCTTCAACAAGCACCTGCCCTCCGTGTTTGGTCTGTGTCACGATGTTCTCCTTGGGTTTTGTGTCGGGGCAGTATCAGGCGAAATCTTTGCGCGCCGCAAGGCTTTCGGCGGCGCTGGAAAACCGAACGCGGGTTGCCACGCGGGCGGCCTCGGGGGATTGGCTCCAGATGGCGGCAACAACGGCTTGGTGTTCGACGATAACGCTTGGTTTGAATTCACTCGCGGCGGCATTCTTTAGAAACGCCGATTGCAGGTAATTTTGGATATTCATCTCGATCATGTTGACCACATCACAGAAATATTCGTTTTCTGAGGCTTCTGTGATCAGCCGATAAAGGCGCAACTCTGCGTCAACGCGGTCTTCCAAAGCCGCCTCGGGGCCCTTGTCATTGGCCGCCAGAAGCTCTTGAAAAACGCCTTCGATCACAACCATTTGATCGTCGCTGCGCAGTTCCGCAGCCAAGGCTGCAGCGCCGGATTGCACAGAAGTGCGCAATTGCAAAAGCTTGATGATTTCACGGCGCTTTTCAAAACAGGCTGGGCTGATCCGAAAAGAGGTGCGCTCTTCTCGATTTGCGACAAAGGCCCCAACCCCACGCCGCGAATCCACCACGCCATCAAATTTCAACAATGAAATGGCTTCTCTGACCACGGTGCGGGCGACATTGAAATTTGACGACATCTCTGCCTCGCTCGGCAGTTTGTCACCCGGTTTCAACGTGCCGTTGGTGATGGCTGTCATCACGGATTGCGCAACTTCATCTGGGAGGCGGCGCGGACGTTCAATCGCATCGAATAAAGTCGATTTTGGCATAACTGATCCTGCTGTTTTTAAAAGGCGCACGAGGGGGAAGTTTACGCTTTGTTTCAGCCGTATGCAAATCTGTAGATCACATTTCAGGTTGTCAGACAACTGGCAATCTGTATTTTGTACCTCAACGGAGGGATTCGCATGACTACAAAAATTGCATTCGTTGGCCTGGGCGGTATGGGGCGCGGTGTCGTCAAAAATATCGCGCTGAAAGGCGGCGATGTGACCGCCTTTGATCTGGACGATGACAAGATTGTCGAAGCCGAAGGCTTTGGCGCCAAACGCGGCGCGGATCCGCGTGAAATGGCCCGCGATTGCGATATTTTTGCGATCTGCATCACAACAGCCGAAGCGGTCCAGAAAATGGCGCTGGGCGCCGATGGCATTCTGGACCGAATGAAGAAAGGCGCAGTCTTTCTGGATCACACAACCGTCTCGGTGGCGCATGTCGAAAAGATGCGCGCGGAATGTGAGGCACGGGGGCTGCGCTATTGCGAAGGCCCAATGACGCGGACCCCCATTCATGCAGACAAAGGGCAGGTGAATATCCTGTTTGGTGGGGACGAGGCTTTGATGGAAGAGCTGCGCCCGACCTTTGAGTGCTACGCCGAAAACATTTTCCATGTTGGGCCTGCCGGGCACGCCATTCGCCTAAAGCTCATTCACAACTTTATCGCTTTCGCGAATGTGGCGTCGTTTTGCGAAGGCTTTGCTTTGGCGGCCAGCGAGGGGCTGGATATGTCCAAGGTGATTGGGATCATTTCGGCGGCCGGGGGCAAGTCGGGGATGATGGATCTTTACGGTGAGAAGACGCTGTTGCGTGATTTCACCCCGCATATGTCACTCGCAAACGCACAGAAAGACGTTCGCTACTACGCCGAATGGCTCGAGGACGCAGGCCTGCCCGGCTTTATGGCCAGCTCTGTGCACCAAACCTATGCCTTGGCTTCGATCATGGGACACAGCGAGGAGGGCTGTACCGCAGTGATCAAAGCATACGAGGAACTCACGGGGGTCGTCGCCAAACTCGACGACTAAAAACGACAAGCATTGATGGAGGTTAACATGCTTAAGAAAACAACATTTTTCACAGGACTGGCCCTAGCGGCTGGGCTGAGCACGGCACAAGCGGCTGATGTGACATTGCGCCTGGCGCATTTCGCAGCAGAGACACATCCCGGCCATTTGGCCGCGGTTGAGTTTGCCAAAAACGTTGCCGCGCGCACCGATGGGGCTGTTGCAATTGAGCTGTTCCCAGCCAACCAATTGGGGTCACCACCAGAGCAGCTGGAGCAAACCATCCTTGGGGCGGTTGACATGAACCTGCCGACCCACGGTGGATTGGACAAATACGACCGTGCCCTTGGCACTGCGATGACACCTTTTGCGTTCAACAGCTATGAGCACGCCCATGCGGTTCTGGATGGGGAATTCTCTGATTGGGTGGCTCCAAAGCTCGAAGCGCAGGGTCTGGTGATGCTGTCCCATTGGGAATATGGCTTTCGCAATATCACCAACTCGATCAAGCCGATCAACTCACCCGATGATGTGGCCGGTCTAAAGCTGCGCACGCCACCGGAATTGCAGATCGTGGCGGCCATGGAAGGTCTGGGTGCATCGACAACACAGATCGCATTCCCAGAATTGCCCAACGCGTTGAACCAAGGTGTTGTTCAAGGTCAGGAAAACCCAGTTGGCGTGATTTATCACTACAATCTGAATGACTTCCAAGAGCACATGGCGCTGACCCGTCACGTTTACAACGCAATGATCCACGTTGTGAACAAGGACAAATGGGACGCGTTGTCTGCGAACCAGCAACGTATTCTGCGCGAAGAAAGCGCGGCGGCAGGGGCCATGATGCGCGCCTCTGTTCAAGCACAAGAAGCGGATGAAATTGCAGGCCTGAAAGAGCGCGGCATGCAAGTTACTGAGCCTGATTTGGCACCATTCGCGGCTTTGATGGGCGACGCACGTTCGCGCGTTGCTGAATACAGCGGTCAAGAGAACATGGATAAGTTCCTCGAGTTTCTCGACTAAATGAACGCTTCCTCCCTGACGCTCTTGCACCATCTCAGGGTGGTGTAAGGGCCAAAGGGATTGGGGAACGCGCGGTGCACCAGTTCGTCCCGCCGTTCCCTCGACTGGACCCCTTACTTTTCCGGAAAATTCATGACGACTTTTATCATCTTCGGAACACTGATCTTGCTGATCGTGTTGGGTGCCCCGATCGCGGTTGCGTTGGGTGTCACCGCCATCGGCTTTTATGTGTGGCAGGGGGATTTCTTTATCCTGACCATGGTGCCGCAGAGGATGTTCTCTGCGACGACCAGCTTTACGCTTTTGGCGATCCCGTTTTTCATTCTTGCGGGCAACCTGATGAACACCGGCGGAATCACACGCCGGATCTTTCGCTTTGCTGATGCCTGTGTGGGGCATATTCGCGGCGGGCTGGGCCAAGTAAATGTGCTGGCATCCCTGTTCTTCTCTGGCATGTCGGGCGCTGCGGTTGCCGATGCGGCCGGACTTGGGCAGGTCGAATTGCAGGCAATGAACGAGCGCGGCTATGACCGGGACTTTTCTGCGGCAATCACTGCCGCCTCGTCCACCATTGGACCGGTGTTTCCACCCTCGATCCCCTTTGTTCTGTATTCGTCGATCACGGGCGTGTCGGTGGCCAAATTGTTTTTGGCTGGGGTTGTCCCCGGCGTCTTGATGGCGCTGGCGTTGATGATTGCGGTATATTTTGTGGCGCGCGTTCATAAGATGCCGCGCCGAGATCGGATCGATTGGCAAGAAATCTTGGTCAGTGGGCTGGACAGTCTGCTGTCGCTGCTGACACCGATCATCATTATCGCTGGGATTTTTGGCGGGTTCTTTACACCAACCGAAGCTGGTGTGGTGGCGACGGCCTATGCCTTGGTTCTGTCGATGTTCGTGTACCGCGAGGTGACCCTAAGCGATTTGCCCGCAATCATTTGGGACAGCCTTGTGCACACCATTCGCGTGATGTTCGTGATTGCGGCTGCGGGCTTTTTCGGCTGGCTGTTGATCCAGCAGCGCATTCCCAACCAATTGGTCGAGGCCATGCTGGGCTTTTCTGATAGCCCGGCCGTCATTCTGGCCATCATCGTCGCCATTTTGTTGGTGCTGGGCATGTTCCTTGAAGGAATTGCAGTGATTGTGTTGACCGTTCCGCTGTTCTTGCCCGTTGTGACGCAGATCGGCGTGGATCCGGTGCAGTTTGGCGTGATCATGATCATGTGTTCAATGGTTGGCTTGCTGACCCCACCGGTGGGCATGGTGCTGTTTGCTGTCAGTTCGATTGCTGAGATTTCAGTGGCGCGTCTGTCGCGTGCATTGACCCCCTATTTGCTAGGCCTGTGCCTTGTGTTGCTTGGGGTCGTCGCAATTCCGTCTTTGTCGGTTTGGTTGCCGAATTTGTTGATGGGGGCAAACTGATGATGTCGATCATGTCTTTCGCAGAAAGCCTGCTGCGCTGGGTGGCGACCGTGTCGTTGCTGGTGTTGTTCTGGCTTATCCTGATCAATGTGGTGGCACGCAGTTTTGAACTGGCGGGGTTCGCTTGGTTTGACGAAGTCGTGCGCGGCAGCTTTGCCTATATGGTGTTCTTTGGCGCAGCGGCCTTGTGGCTTAAGCGGGACCATTTCCAAGTGGATTGGCTGGAGCGGGTGCTGCCAGCCGGCTTGGCGCGCTGGGCGTTGCGCAGCCTTGTGGCAGTGCTGTCGCTTGGCTTTCTCTGTGTCATGACTTGGTACGGCTGGGTGCTGTTTAACAAAGCCAATGCTCTGACCCCCATTCTGCAAATTCCTGAACGGCTGTTCTATGCGGCCATCCCAATTTCTGGGGCCATCATGGTGGTGCACACCATCGCGGGCCTGATCAGCGAAACATTTCAAATTATGTCACGAGGAGAGTCATCATCATGATCTATGATCATCGCACCTACACCTGTCGCCCGGGGACGGTCAAAAAACATATGAAACTGTATGAAGAGTTTGGCTGGGCCATTCAAAGCCGCCACCTTGGACAACCAATTGTTTATGGCGCGACCGAGACAGGTGACGTGAACTCTTATGTGCACATTTGGATTTACAAAGATGGGGTGGATCGCGCGGCGAAACGCGCCTCCTTGGCCGCTGATCCAGAATGGCAGAAGTTTCTCAAAATCTCGGCTGACTCTGGGAATTTGGTGTCGCAAGTGAACAAGATCCTGACACCGGCGCCTTTCTTTGAGCCCCCGACCCAACCGGAATAAGCGCACCCGCCCTGCGATCAAGGGCGGCGCATAGGGGCTCAAATCTACGGCCTATGCCAAAGCTTTGAGCCCAATCACATCATCTTAGGGTGTTGCCGCGGGCAAGGGGCGCGTTGCTTAGATCACTCTCCTAAGTTTTGAGGTGCCCCCGTGCGGGACGAGGTTTCGATGGCGGTGATCAGGTGATGTGAAATCAGCGCCTCACGCCCAGTGACCATGGGTTTCGTGCCAGCGCGCACGGCGGCGACGAAATCTTCGATCACAGCTTGGTGCCATTCATGTTTGCCGCCCAGCAACGGGTTCACTTTGCGTGGGGCAGTGTCTTTTGCTTGGACCTCGGTGTGCCCATTGCGCCAGCTGATTTCGAGGGCCTCTTTGTCTAACTTGAGGCTGGCCTTTTCGAAGTGCAGGCGCAGGATTTCGGTTCTGTGCGGGTACATCGCCGTGCTGGCGACAAAAGATCCCACCGCGCCGCTGGCAAACCGCAGCCCAGCAATGGCAAAGTCTTCGGCCTCCATATCGTGCAGCGCCGTTGTGGCCGTCATGGCTTGAACGCTGGTGACCGGGCCAGCCAAGCTAAGAGCAAGGTCGATCGAGTGGATGGCGTTGGTGATCATGACGCCGCCCCCGTCGCGCGCATAGGTGCCGCGCCCCAACTCGTCATAATAGGACTGGTCGCGCCAAAGAGGCACGTCGATTTCGACCAATCCCAACTTGCCAAGGGTGCCGCTTTTGACCAGTTGCGCCGCTGCAATCGACGGGGCGCGCATCCGGTGCTGAAACAAAACACCAAGCGCCACGCCTTCACGCTCACAGATTTCAACAACGTCGCGCGCCTCATCCGGATTGCGCCCCAGTGGCTTTTCCAGAAGGATATGCGTCCCTGCTTTGGCAAGCTTTTCGATTATTTCTTTGCGCACACTTGGGGGTGTTGCGACGATGGCAATCGGGATCGTGGGGTCTGAGGCAACAGCCTCCAGATCAGCGGTGAATGTAGGCGCGGGGCCGTCATAGAAATCTTTGAGGTAGTGCGCGTTTTCTGGGTGACGCGATACGATGGCCTTCAGCTCTATGTCGTCTTGCGCATCGGACAGCGCTGCGACATGGGTCTTTGCAATCATGCCAGCCCCGATAAGGGCCAAGCCGACGCGGTTTTGGTCAAGGGATTTTGCCATTTGTCTGTCTTTTCTCATTGGGGGCGGGAGTGTGGCGTATGGGCGTTCGTGGAAATCTTTCAAGATCCCAATGTGCCCTAGAAGGGGGCTGTGATCCCAGCCCCTTTGGCCAAAAGTTCGAAAGCGGTTGCGGTTGCCGGGTCAAGCGGAACGCCTTCCTTGCAGCGCTTTGCAGCTTCTGCCCATTCGCGATCTCCGGGTGCCATCACCGTTTGTCCATCACGCGCAGCACTGCCGCGCAGCGCCTGAAGGTATCGATCCATCCCCGCCAGCACCAAGCTTTGGCCGATAAATCCTTCGGGGTCGATACAGATCACAAAAGCCCCCATACCGCGAGGCGTTGACAGGTCTGGGCCCCCCATTGGCAAAATTTCAGGGCTGATTTTCATACCCGTCAGCACGCCCGAGAATATTTCAACCAGACCCGCCAGGCCCGCACCTTTGAAACCAAATTCACCGCCAAGGGGCGCCAACATTTCCACAGCGTTAGGGTCACGGGTATCGACGCCGTCTTCTTCAGATGCTGTCGCTTCGGGCAGTTTGAGACCCAGCGATTTGTAGAGCTGCACGCGGTTATAGGGCACAGCACTTGTCGCCATATCAAACAGCCAAGGCTGACCCTGCCCAGTCGGGACCGCGGCCGCGATTGGGTTTGTGCCGTGAAACCGTTCCGCCCCATCGTGTAGGCGCACAAAACTGTCAGAGTGGCACATGACAATGCCGATCATGCCGGCTTCTGCCATCGCCAGCGCATAGGCACCGGCCGGGCCAAAATGAGACGTGCGGCGGATCCCAACTGCACCGATCCCGGCCTCTCGCGCCAAGTCGCAGGCATGATCCGCCGCCGTATAGGCCGCAAGTGCGCCATGCGCATTGTCCGCATCAAGAAGCCCAGACCCTGCACGCTTGCGTTCAAACGTCATCTGCGGTGCGCCGTTCAACCGGCCGCCGCGAAACACCATGTCGTAATGGGGCAAAAGCCGGATGCCGTGACTGTCGACGCCCAAACGGCTGGCGTGCAACATGGCGCGTGTCGCCGCTGCGGCACTTGCCGCATCTGCCCCTGCGGCGCGCAACACTGCGTTACAAAACACCGACAATTTGTCGAGATCAGCGCGCTGCACAGTCATACCGTTGCACCTTGAAGTTGGGCGATACAGGCGGCACCGGCGGCGCAAATTGGCAAGCCAAGCGGCTGTGGCGTTGTTTTGGCGTCTACGCGCATTGAGAAATGTCCTGAATTATGTATCATGTATACATTAGACATTGCGGCGTGTCCTGCGCAAGCCCTTTCGGATTGCGGGCCAGCCGTGCTAGCAAGGACAACGGATTGATTGGTGGCCTAAGGCCATACCTTTATTGGGTTTACTGACGTGGACGAGCCACTTTACACACGTATTCTTCACGCTCTGATTGCCGAAATCGGGGCCCAGGTCCTGTCGTCTGGCGACCGGGTGATGGAGAACCGGATTGCCACCCGCTTTGGCGTGTCGCGTGCACCCGCGCGTCAGGCCTTGGCTCAGTTGGAAGCGTTGGAGCTTGTGGCCCCGGCCGTTGCGCCTGCGCGTGGGTTTGTTGTGGTGCCATCTGCTTCTCAGCGTGCGCTTGCGCTGGCCGTTCCCAATGCGGATCCATTCACCACCGAGACAACCCCGACTTGGCAGCGCATCTATGGCGACGTCGAAGACGCATTGACCTGCCGAATTGCGTTTGGTGGGTGGCGCTTGGTCGAAACCGCACTAGCGCGTCATTTTGACGTCAGCCGCACGGTGGCGCGCGAAGTGTTGGCGCGGTTGCAAACGCGGGGATTGGTTGCAAACGAAGGCAAAGGCTGGATCGCACCCGAACTAAGTCAAACCCGCGTGCAAGAGCTGTACGAGCTGCGCGCTGTGCTGGAACCCGCCGCGCTTGGTGATGTTGGGGCCGCTGTGCCCGCGGATCTCTTGGCAAAAATGATTGCGGATCTGGAACAGGCCGCAGACACCGGTGTTGACGGGCGCATATTGGATACGCTTGAGGCGGATTTGCATATTGAATTGCTTCAACGGTGCCGAAATTCGGCCCTGCGCAAAGCCATGACCGAAGCCCAGTCGCTTTTGCTGGCACATAAGTTCTTTTACCAGCACACGGCAGATATCTATCCGGTGGAACCGTTTCTGAGCGAACATTTGCAGGTGCTGCATAGGCTGCGCGGCGGTGCCGTGCCTGAGGCCTGCGACGGGTTGCGCCAACATTTGTTGCGCTCAAGTGATCGCGCGGTGGAGCGGATTGCAAAACTACGCGGCAGTTTTCAAGATACGCCGCCCGCCTACCTTGAACCACTGACCTAAGCGTCGACCCAACTGAGGTCGCAATGGAGCGAGGCCAAGAACGCCCCAAAGAATGCGGCTGACAGGCAAGTGATCGTGGGCTTAATCCAGTGCCTTGAGCAGGTTGGGAAGCCGAGCCCCCTGCAGCATCATATGATCCCGCATCAGCGAATTGGCCCGCATGCCGTCCTTGGCAAATATCGCCTCGCTGATGGCGCTATGTTCGGCCAGTGACTTTTCCAACCGTCCCACAACTTCGTAGGGCATCAGGCGGTACACGTTGATACGCGCCTGAATCAGGTCAAGTTGATCAACCAGCCAAGCGTTGCCGCTTGCTTTGTGGATGGCGGAATGAAAGGCAAGGTTTGCCTGCGCATAGGCGGGGATGTCTTCGGCAGCGGTGGCGTCTTTGCAAAGATCTAACCCGGCCGTGATCGCCTTTTTGTTGGAGATCGTCAGGGCTTCGCTGGCCAAGCGGCAGGCCATACCTTCCAGTTCAGCGGCCACTTCAAACAGATCGTTCAGCTCTTTGGCCGTCAAAACACGCACAATAGCCCCTTTGCGTGGACGTGTTTCCAGCAACCCGCTGTCGACCATCGAGCGGATGGCTTCGCGAATGGGGGTGCGGCTCACACCAAAGCGGGCCGCAAGATCTGCCTCTTCGAGTTGATCACCCGGTTTGAGTAAACCGCTGAAAATCTCGTGTTTTAGCTGCTCGATGAGCATGTCTGATGCGCGTGCCATTCCGGTACCTCTCTCGCATTTCTTACCAATCACCAACCACATCCGCCAGAGCAAATAGGCGCATAAATATTTTTTTAGTTGCTATATGTATACATATAATGCCATTAAGAATCCATAGGAGGAATCAAAATGAACACATTTATCCGATCAACAGTGCTGTCTTTGCTTGTCGCCGGGGGGGCTGCGCAGGCAGAGGAGCTGCGCTTGTCTCATCAGTGGTCCACAAGTGACGTGCGCCACGAAGTGGCTCAAATCGTTGCCGACGAAGTGGCCGCCGCGGATGTCGACCTTGAGATCAAGATCTTTCCGTCAAAGTCGCTGTTTAAGCCGCGTGAGCAATATCGTCCGTTGTCCCGCGGTCAGCTGGACATGACAGTTTTTCCCCTGTCCTATGCAGGCGGTCAGCAACCCGCATTTAACCTGACGCTGATGCCGGGTTTGGTCAAAAACCATGATCACGCCGCACGTCTAAGCCAATCACCCTTTATGGCCGCCCTCGAAGAGAAGATGGCCGAAGATGATGTGATGGTGCTGGTGCACGGGTATCTGGCAGGCGGGTTTGTCGGAAAAGACACCTGCATCACCCATCCTGACGATGTGGCTGGCTTGCAAACGCGGGCCGCTGGTAAATCCTTTGAGCAGATGTTGGTGGGGGCGGATGCCTCGATCACGTCTATGGCGTCATCTGAAATCTATTCGGCGATGCAAACGGGCGTTTTGGATGCGGCCAATACCTCGTCGTCATCCTTTGTGTCTTACCGGATCTTTGAGCAGGTGGCGTGCTATACCCCAGCGTCGGATATCGCGCTTTGGTTCCTGTATCAGCCATTGTTGATGAACAAATCCACCTTTGAGGATCTGTCTGAGGATCAGCAAACGGCGCTGCTGGCCGCTGCCGAAGTGGCTGAGGCGCATTATTTGGAACAGGCCAAACTGCAAGATGCCGCCTCGGTTGAGGTGTTCAGCGAAGCAGGTGTCGAGATTGCAGAAATGACCGCTGAGGATTTTGCGGCTTGGCAAGCTCTGGCGCAAAAAACCTCTTATGCGGCCTTTGTAGCTGATGTCCCCGGTGGCCAAGAGTTGCTTGATCTGGCGCTCGCCGTCGAGTGATCGCATTGACGAGGGGCATGCTGCCTCTCGTCTTCCCCAAATTATGGAAAGGAAAACGTCATGGCAGGCCATGCCCTTTCGGCTGCCCAACGCTCAAAGAGCGACAACGCCTTTGTGCGCGCCGTCCAGACTATTTCAAGCGTTGCCGGGTGGTGTTCTGCCTTGATGATCATGGCAGCGGTTTGTCTCACATGCCAAATGATCTTCATTCGCTTTGTTTTGAACGGCTCAACGGTCTGGCAAACCGAGATCGTTGTGTTTCTTGTGATTGCAGCGACCCTTGTCGGCTTGCCCTTTGTGCAGTTTCAACGGGGCCATGTGAATGTGGATCTCATACCCTTGGCTCTCAGAGGCAAGGCGCGCTTTGGTCTGGCCATTGTGACGCTAGTGCTGTCGATCCTGATCACCTGCGTGATGCTGTTTTACGGCTATGAATACTGGCACTTTGCATGGGCCCGCGGTTGGACATCCGACACCGTTACGGCTGTGCCCTTGTGGATCCCCTATTTGTCGTTGCCCACCGGTTTTGGCCTTTTGCTGCTGCAATTGTGCGCCGATCTCGTTGCGCTGCTTACGAAATCTGAAACGCCCTTTGGGCTGGAGGACGCATAATGGACCCTCTCATTCTTGGTGCCCTTGTTAGCATCTGTACCATCCTTGTTCTGTTTTCGGGCGTGTCGGTCGGTGTTGGGCTGCTTGTTGTCTCTGGCGGCTTCTTGGTCAGCTTTGATGGCCTGCGCTCGCTGGAGCTGATGCCCGAGATTTTCTTTGGCAAACTCGATAGCTTTGCGCTGTTGTCGATCCCGATGTTCATCATCATGGGGGCTTCGATTGCCTCGACCCGTGCAGGAGCTGACCTGTACGAAGCGTTGGAGCGTTGGCTGACGCGCGTGCCCGGTGGGTTGGTCATTTCCAACCTTGGGGCCTGCGCTTTGTTTGCAGCCATGTCTGGCTCTAGCCCGGCAACCTGCGCCGCCATCGGCAAAATGGGCATCCCAGAGATGCGCAAACGGGGCTATCCCGAAGGGATCGCGACCGGGTCTATTGCCGCGGGGGGCACCTTGGGCATTCTGATCCCGCCCTCGGTCACCATGATCGTTTATGGCATCGCCACTGAAACTTCGATTGGCCGACTGTTTCTGGCCGGTGTCTTGCCCGGCTTGCTTTTGGTGGCGTTGTTCATGGCGTGGTCGCTATACGCCACTTGGAAGTCAGGGGACACGAACCTGCTGACCGCCCGCAGCTATACTTGGAAAGAAAAATTCGAAGTTCTGCCACGGGTCCTGCCATTCGTCGGCATCATCATCGGTGTGCTCTACGCGATGTATGGCGGTGTTGCGACGCCTTCTGAAACGGCGGCTGTTGGGGCATTGTTGTGTCTGGCAGTGGCGATTGTGATCTACAAACTTTACGACCTGCGCAAGATCTGGACGATCCTGCAAGACAGCACCAAGGAAAGCGTGATGATCCTGTTCATCATCGCCGCCGCTGGCGTGTTTTCCTACATGCTGTCGAGCCTGTTCATCACCCAAAGCATCGCCACATGGATTGGCACATTGGATGTGAACCCATGGGTGCTGATGATCGCTGTGAACATCTTCTTGATCATTGCGGGCTTCTTTTTGCCACCTGTGGCCGTCATCTTGATGGCCGCCCCGATTTTGTTGCCGATCATCACAACCGCTGGCTTTGATCCAATCTGGTTCGCGGTCATTTTGACCATCAACATGGAGATCGGCCTGATCTCACCGCCTGTTGGGCTTAACCTCTATGTCATCAACGGTATTGCTCCTGACATTTCGCTCAAGACAATTCTCAAAGGATCGCTGCCCTTCGTGGCCTGCATGCTGTTGGCCATTGTTTTGCTCTGTGTCTTTCCCGGCATCGCCACTTGGTTGCCCGAAGCCGTCATGGGCCCCGCGCTCTAATCCCGATATTCAAAGGAACCTCACATGTCTTACACCTCAAATTATCGTCGCGTTGGTCTGATTGTCCCAAGTTCAAACGTGACCATGGAAACGGAAATTCCTGCACTGCTCAAAGCGCGCGAAACCATCTTGCCTGAACGCTTCACCTTTCATGCCTCGCGGATGCGCATGAAAAGCGTGGTGAAAGAAGAGCTGGAGGCGATGGATGCAGACAGCCTGCGTTGCGCCACCGAACTGTCTGACGCTGCCGTCGAAGTTCAGGCTTATGCCTGCCTTGTTGCGATCATGTCGATGGGTCTTGGGTATCACCGGGACTCAAGCCGCAAGCTGCACCAAGCCACCGTTGACAATGGGTGCCCCACCCCCGTGCTCAATTCCGCCGGGGCTTTGATTGATGGCCTCAAAGATATGGGCGTCAAAAAAGTCTCGATCATTTGCCCCTATATGAAGCCGCTCACAAAGCTGGTGGTCGCGTATATTGAAAACGAAGGCATCGAAGTGCAGGATTTCCTCGCCCTTGAAATCCCTGACAACCTTGAGGTTGCCTCGCAGGATCCCACCGCTCCTGCCGAGCTGTGGCGCAAGCTGGATCTGCGTGGGGTGGATGCGATTGTGGCCTCAGCTTGTGTGCAAATGCCGTCCTTGCCCTCTATCGAAATGATCGAACGGGCCTCTGGTTTGCCAACGCTGTCGGCGGCGGTCGCAACAACCCGTCAAATTCTGCGCAACTTGGATTTGACCGAAGTCGCCCCCGGTGGCGGGGCTCTGCTTGCCAATGGCGTGCCGTCGACTTTGCCCAAAGTGGCGTAATGATAAGGCGTTGCACCTGGGGCGTGGCCAAACCTCATGCCCCAGGTGCGCCACCTTCGGCCGCGTCAGAAAAATCCGATATAATTGTCATGGCTGGGGCCGAGGGGGGACAATACTACGGGTCGCAAGTGGGTAAGTTGGGGGAGGGGCCCCAGCATTCAGTCGGGAAACGCAGTCTTGGTGCCTTGGGAGGCGAAGAGGCGGTGTCTATCACCGCTGCAAGTTTCCACATCGTTCACGGAGTGGACTTGGATGCGCCCTGCCTCGGTGTTTCCTGCGGGCCCAACTTACCTTTGCGGCACAGCCAACCGACAGCAATTTTCGGTTTGAGTTCGTTCCCCAGATCTGTGCATGATTTTTCAAGCAGATCTAAAAGGTATTTAAATGAAAGCCATTATTGCATTAGCCATACCAGCCGCCGCACTTTTTTTGATGGCGAACGCGCCTGCGATCGCCGCCCCGTCCGGGGGGCAAATATGTAAGAAGATGATCTCTGATGGACGCGGGGCAGGGATGTCTCAGAGCGACTGTCTTTGCACTTACCGTGTTGCTGATGCTGTTTTGGACGAAAACATCAAGTCTCTGCTGTTTGGGTCTTGGTTTCCTAGGACAAACAACATGAAAGAACTCGAACAATTGCCAAAGCTAAACCATGTCGCGAAGCAACTTGAGACCCTGCAGCGCGCCCTGCAAACAAGCTGCGGATTTAACTTTGCTCAGTCCTAGGCGCTTGATTAGGCGAACGACCAAAAGCGAGAGTGGGGGACGTCTGGCAGGACATCGATGAGTTGATCACGGAAAACTTGGGCTTAGGCGAGGCAGCCCTGCTCCCCGAGTTTCCGTGTGAACTGAAATATGCGCTTGGAGGCCGTACTCTTGGTAAAGACCTGAAGCTCAAACTTAGCCCTACAACGAAGCGGAGAAAGATCCATGAAACCACACACCCTTGCGTTTGCTATGGCATCGCTCACCGTAACGGCCACGGCAACACTCGCTGAGGCGCCCAACCTCAAAACGCCGTCGCCTGTCATCTACCTCGCTGATAACCTTGATGAAAAAGACCAGCTTGGTTGGTGCATTGATACGCTGGGAAGAGGGTTTGCAGAGCGGCTTCAGGCCCATACCTGCAAACCGCAGGGCGGCGACGTACAATTCGCGTTTGACACACAAGGTGGGCAGATCCAATCGGTCGAATTTTCCGACTATTGCATGGCACATCAACCCAATGAGGAAAGCACATTCGCGCTGGTGACATGCGATGCTGCCGCAGCGAACCAGCAGTTCGTCTATGACACTGACAGCCGCACCCTACGGACAGCATCAGATGACAACACCTGCGTTTCGGTTGGCGAGAGCAGCCGATCCGCCGGCCCGTTCATGTCGCGGGTACTGTTGTTGACCAACTGCGCGACGACAGACGGGGCGTTCAAAGAATGGATCGTCCTTCAATGATGTGAGGCGCCGGGGTCATCACGTGATGCGCCACAGGTCCTTGGTCAAACGTCTCAGCCGAAATACCGACATTCATGCAATGAACTTGAATGTCGGTTTCGGGCTGACACAGGTCACTTGTGCAGCGGCGTCACCCGTGACTTCGTTGCAAAAGTTCAGAACACCCTCTGCATGTCCGCAGTTAACTCGATGTCTCCGATGCTGAACTGAGACCGATTGACTGTAATTCTACGCCTTGCCAATGGGCTTCACGCCCGCAACGCTGTTAGCGCACCCGAAAAAGTGTTTCTTGATTTCGACTGAAAGGCCGGCCTCCGCCAAAGCATGTGCCATATGCGTACTGTCACCAAAGGGGCGTGTATAAGATCCAATCATGCTGAAATCATTGGCGCCTCTTAGGAAGTAGCGCTCAATCATTGGCAGCACCCTGTCTAAGTAAATCCGATAGAGCGGGCGGAGCGCCCAACCTTTTGGGTCTGAAGCTTCGATCACCGCAAAACTACCTCCTGGCTTTAAAATCCGAGCAATCTGATGCGCGAAGGCAGTCTGCTGGTCAGCGTTAAACGTTTTGAGGCCAAACGTAGATACCAAGAGATCTGCGTAGTCGGTTGGGAGGTCGGTCTTTAGGGCGTCCTGCATGATTGCCGGCTTCTAACGGCACTGGCCCGGCTTGGGGGGAAAGCAAGATCCGCTTCAATGGCTGCACATCAGTTGCACCTGCGATCAAAGCGAGGGTCAGCAGGCTTTGAATGCGGGCATTTCACTGATTTTTTTGACAGAGATTCTGCGATGGCTTGCCATTTCGCGCCAAGTGCTTAGCGGCGATGCAGGACGGTCCAAGCTTCGCCTTCTGATTGGTCAATCCAATGCCTGTCCAGATGGTTATTTGCTGGGCCGGGTACCGTAGTTTTACGGTTTCCAGCGATCCAAGGTCACAAGCATTTGACAGGAGGGTGAATTTAATGTGTCATCGCGACGTTTTAGTTTGACCAAATGTTCAAAAGTTTCCACACCAATTTGGCACTCTGAACTCTACGTCTGTAACAGGGACAAGAACATGAAAAATCAATCAATTATCGTATCTGCAGCGCTTGCTGCAGTCGTCGCAAGCACATCGGTTGCAGCGGCTGACACCCTCCGTCTTCTGACTTGGGGTGGCTATGCCCCCGAAGACGTTGTTGCTAAGTTTGAGGCCGAAACCGGTCACACAGTTGAGGTGACAAAATCTAACAACGAAGAAATGATTGCAAAACTGCGCGCCACGCGCGGGGGTGGTTTTGATTTGGCGCAGCCAAGCCAAGACCGTATTGCAGGTCCACAGGAAGAGTTTGGGATTTATAAGCCCATCGATCTGAGCAAGATTGACGACTCTTTGTTCATCTCTTCGATGCTGGAAGCCACCAAAGGCAACACCACTGTTGCTGGCGACGTTTACGGCGTTCCCCATGTCTGGGGCACATCAGGTCTGGTGTTGGACACCACCAAAGCCGCTTCGGTCAAAGATTACACCGATCTGTGTAATGCGGATGTTGCTGGCAAGGTCTCTTACCGCTTGAAGCGTCCAACGCTGATCGGTTTTGCCTATTCAATGGGGCTGGACCCGTTTGCGGCCTATGGCGACGAAGCCGCCTATGCTGAGGTGATGGGCAAAGTCGAAGCCAAGCTGATTGAATGTAAAGCCAACGTCAAAACCTATTGGGGTGGCGGCGATGAGCTGATGGGTCTGCTGCGCTCGGGCGAAGTGGTTGCCTCGATGGCGTGGGATACCGGCGGCTGGAAGCTGAACGCCGATATGGAAGACATCACCTTTGTGGCCCCAGAAGCCGGCGCATTGGGTTGGATCGATACATTTGTTCTGCCTGCCAAAGGTAAAGCGGATGATGCGGCCTACGATTGGATCAACTTTGTGATGCAGCCAGAAGTCGCGGCGATGATCACGGCTGCGGCTGGCAACTTCACCGCCTCTCAGGGCGCTGATGCATTTGCCGATGACGCGCTGAAAGCCCGCTACCAAGCGTCTTTCTCTCAAGAAGCCATCGACAACATCAAATGGTATCCACCAGTTCCTGCTGGTCTGGAAGCCATTGAAGGTGGTGTCTTGGATCGCGTCAAAGCGGCCAAGTAATCCCCACGCGCTTACAACTGACGCTCGCCCCTCGGGGCGGGCGTTTGATCTATTTATGGAATGTATGATGACGCCTGATCTTGAATGTCGTGCCCTGACCAAACGGTTTGGCGAAACCACCGCTGTTGAAAATGTTTCGTTTCAGGTGCCCCCGGGATCGTTCTTCTCAATCCTTGGGCCATCAGGCTGTGGCAAGACCACCGTCATGCGGATGATTGCCGGATTCTTGGATCCAAGCGAAGGTGACATCCAGATCAAAGGCAAATCGGTGCTGAACGTGCCGCCAAACAAGCGGCCGGTGAATATGGTGTTTCAGCATCTGGCCCTGTTTCCAATGATGAATATCGCCGAGAACATCGGTTATGGTCTGCGCCGTCAAGGCATGGACAAAGCCCTGATCAACCGCAAAGTCGATGAGGCGCTGGAGCGTATCAGCCTGCCCGGTATTGGCGCGCGTAAGGTCGATGAGCTGTCAGGTGGGCAAAAGCAGCGTGTGGCCATTGCCCGCTGTATGGTGCTGGAGCCTGATGTGCTGTTGCTGGATGAACCACTGGGCGCGCTGGATCTGAAGCTGCGCGAGCGCATGAAGGTCGAGCTGAAGGCGCTGCAAGCGGCCTTTGACACCACCTTTGTTTACATCACCCACGATCAATCCGAAGCGCTGGTGATGTCGGACAATATCGCCGTGATGAACAACGGCCAATTTGAACAGATGGGCAGCGGCCAAGACCTGTATTATCGCCCCGAAAGCGCCTTTGTGGCTGGCTTTGTTGGCGACACCAACCGCTGGCAGGGTCAGATCAGCCGCAAAGACGGAGACGCCGTTGAGCTGGTCACCGCCAATGGGCTGACGCTGCGCGGTGCCAGTTTTGGCCGCGATCTGACAGAGGGTCAGCACGCTGATGTCTTTGTTCGCCCCGAAGCGATCCGCATCGCGCAAAATGCCGCAGATTTGGCCCATTTTGACAATCAGATTTCCGGGCGTGTGACCTCGATGCTGTTCAATGGCGCCGCCAGCCGGATTTTGGTTGGATCGGACGACGGGCGCGAAGAGATCGAGGTCAACCTGCCTCAATCGGGCGAGTTTGCGTCGGTTGCCAAAGGGGACGCCGTGCATATCGGTTGGTCCAGTGATCAAGGCAACTGTTTTCAAGCAGGGCCTCAGTGATGCGGATTGAAGCCAAAGTTGGGCTGGGCCTACTGCTGACACCGCTGTTGTTGTGGCTCTCGCTGCTGATCTTTATCCCCCATGTCGACATGTTCTTAGTCTCGCTACAAGAACGGGTTGGGGTTGGTAAATATGAAACGAGCTTGGCGAATTACCTGACCTTTTTTCAGGAGCCGCTCTATTTGCGCACCTTCTTGCGCACCGCGGTCATGTCGATCCTCGCCACTCTGCTGACGCTGATCATTGCGTTTCCGGTCAGCTATTATATCGCCAAAATGGTCAAAGGCCGGATGCAATCGGCGCTGTTTCTGCTGTGTCTTGTGCCCTTTTGGGTGTCTGAATTGGTACGCACGTTTGGCTGGATGATCCTCCTGCGGGAAACCGGCATCTTTTCAAACCTTCTGCAGTTTCTGGGGCTGGTCGATGGGCCGGTGGAAATGCTGTATAACGACGGTGCGATCATGTTGGGGCTGGTCTACACGTCGATGTTGTTCATGGTTGTGCCGCTGGTCACAACTTTGGAAAGCCTGCCAGATGAGGTGATTGAAGCGGGCTATGATCTTGGGGGCTCAGGCGTCAGTGTTCTGCGCGAAATCATCATCCCCCACGCCATGCCGGGCATTGTTTCGGGGTCTATCGTGGTGTTCATGCTGTCGCTTGGCAACTATCTGACCCCCACAATGCTGGGTGGGAAAGAAAGCCTCTGGTTCACCGAGCTGATCTATTCTCAGTTCATCGTCCGCTTTAACTGGGAACTGGGCGCGGCCTTTGGCTTTATGTTGCTGATCCTTTCTTCGGCGATTGTTTGGGGCATGCTAAAGCTGACCGGACAGTCACTTGAAAAAACAATGGGTTGAGGGAGACTTGTCATGATTCCATCCATTCCCCAACCCCGATTTCTGACCGCGGCCTACACCGCCTATATTGTCGTGTTTTTTGTCTTTTTGGCCTTGCCGCTGCTGGTGGTCGCAGGCTTTGCCTTTAACGACAGTCAGTTTCCCTCGCTGCCTTGGGAAGGCTTCACTTGGAACTGGTTCTTTGGGGATCAGCGGCCGATGATTGGGGTGTTTCATGAGCGTTCAATTCTGCGCGCAGTAGGCACGTCAGTTTTTGTTGCCGTGGTGGTCTCGGCCCTATCTGTTGCGGTTGGTTTGTCGAATGCATTTTTGTTCAATCGCTACCGGTTTCGCGGTCAGGGTCTGCTCTATGTCCTGATGTTGCTGCCTTTGGTGGTGCCGGGGATCGTTTTGGGCATTTCGATCTTGGTGTTTTCCAGCCGGGTGGCCAATGGTCTTTGGGATGGGTACCGGATTGATCTGGAGGCCCTGCGACCGGGGCTGCTGTTGGTCATCCTGGGGCAGTTTTCCTTTATCACCACAATCGCCACGCTGGTCATTGGGGCACGTCTGCAAAAATTTGACCGCACTTTGGAAGAGGCCGCACTCAATCTTGGTGCCGGGCGGCTGGTGGCAATCCGAACGGTGACGATCCCCTATCTTGCCCCAGCGATGATCGGCGCCTTTGTGGTGAGCTTTCTGATGAGCTTTGAAAATTTCAACACAACTTTGATGTTGGTGGGATCTGATGCACCGTTGACCATCGCTATGTTTGACCGGTTGAAAGAAGGCTCAACTCCATTGTTGAACGCTGTCTCTTTGCTGTTGATGCTCGGCTCTAGCTGTTTGGCGCTGGTGATGATCTTCTTTCAAAAGAAGTGAAGCCTTGGCTCAGATCTGATTGCGTTGCCACAGTTCCTTGCTGAACTGAGGCGCGCGGATCCGCGCGCCGAACGTGCCAATCGGCCCGTTAGCACTCAAATGGTTGGGGCAAATCCATCAGGATCACCCTTGCCATAGCCTTCTTCTGGTGTGCTTCGCGTCTTTGCAATGGCATAGGCGGTGAAGGAGGTGATGATTCCACTGGCACCCGGTAACGCACCAAAGAATGTCCCGATTGTGCGCGAACGGAGAAAATTCCACTTGTGCTGCAAGGTGAGGAAAAGTGAGCCAAACGTCACCTTGACGTTCTGAACGTTCGGTTTGATCCCGAGGTTTCCCTCTTCGATCTGAAACGCTGCTTCAGAGAGAGCAAACAACCCAACAACCACCGCAACAATGTGAAAGCCGCTGCTCATCTGGTACATATCAAATGTAAATCTGTAGGCATCGGACATTGGGTCGGTGCCGACCATCGCGATCTGCAAACCCAAACATCCAGTCATCAGACCTTTTACGGTCGTTTCAGACGAAACAACCGCGATCGACAGGAGACCAGTAACGGCGAGTGCAAAGTACTCGGGCGGCCCGAATTTGACAGCAACCGCAGCAAGCAAGGGGGCAAAAATACAAGAATGATACCGCCGAAGACTCCGCCTAAAGCGGATGCTGATATCGCAACTCCAATGGCATCTCCAGCTCTACCGTTTTTGGCCACGGGGTAGCCGTCCAAAAGAGTTGCGGCAGCTAATGGTGTGCCCGGTATTCGCAGCAGGATTGCTGAAACCGCACCACCACAAGATCCACCGACATAGATTGCAATCAAGATGCCCATACCTGCAACTGGTGGCATGTAGAAGGCGGCTGGTAAAAGTAGGATGATCCCCATCAAAGGCCCAAGGCCGGGTAGTGCGCCGATGAGGAGGCCACCCGCACTTCCGAGTGCTACTAACAAAATATCCTGTGGAGACGCGATCAGGTCGATACCTGAAAATAGAAGGTCAAACGTTGTCTATAGCCCCAACAGCCCATAGGGCGGTGCAAATTTGAAGTAGCCAAGCGGCAACACAACTTTCATCAATCCTTCGAACAAGAAAGAAATTGCAAAAGTCAGGCCGATGACCGCCAGAAATGGGAAGTAGATAGGTTGCGCACCAAGAGCATGGATCATGGCAGTTTCAATGACAGCGGTTGAGATGTGAAAACCGACCGGCTCCAGCAGTATGAAATAGAGGATCAAAAGGCCAAGAATAGCAAGCTGGAGCCGCTTGAGTTGGGAGATTGACTCAGGCCGCTCCTCAAGTTGGCTATCGGCCCTCGATGGGCGCGAAAAGCTGTTCGGCTTTCATGCCCTCAGAACCAACCCGATGGCAATTGGACTTCCAAGAAATAGCAAGAGTCCTGCAGCAAGTTCCGGAAAAAGAGCAGCGTTGAACAGGAATGCGATTAGAAACAACCATTCGCCTCGCCGCCGATCTCAATGCTCGGAACTTGCCCCGTATCCGTAACGGATCTCTGGATGTCGCCTTTGGCACGTCAGAACATCTTCTTGCGGACGATGCCGTTGAGTTCGAGCGTTTTACCGAGGTTGAACAAGGAATCCTCGTGAGTGCGAGCCACGCTTTGGCAGATCGCAAAACCATCACCCCAAGCCACCTAAGCAAACTCGATTGGATCGTATACAGAGAAACGCCCGAAAACGAAGAGTTGACGCTGTCGCATTTCGATGCACACGGTCTGCCGCCCCCAAACGTTATTTTGCAAACGACATCCTTGTCCCTTGGCTTGCAAATGGTCGCGAACAGCACCTTGGCGATGACACTTCCGATTCAGCTCGGCCCTATCATTGATACCGAAAGCGTGCGCGCGCTCAGAACAAACCCGCCAATTTCCAGAAAGCCCGCAGGCGCATTCTACAGATCTTCGTCACTTTCTTACCCTGTCGTTGGACGATTTATCGACTTGGTAAGCGAAGAAATTTCGGGCTACGGCGGGGATCATCGTTTTGGATGCTCCTACACGCTTCGCTGGGGGCCCATTCCTTTGTCAGCTCAAAGCTGTCGTTGCTCGATCCGACAGTTCCAGAGGGCGGGTATCTGTCTATGTTTGGGAAGGGCGCATGTGCGTCGGCCAAGTTTGAAACCGTTGTTTTTACGCCGGAGGCCGCCAGCCCTGGGTTGTGCACTCTGCTTTTGTGTCGCGGCGTGCAACTGTCTCAGTGGCACGTTGCACATAGCTGGCCAGCCATCGTGTCTGTCACCTCCCCCAGGCAACCAGTAGCCTCAGCCCGTAGGAATAGCCGCATTGCCTGAAAAGCCAGAGTTGAATTCTCTCGGTTTTATGTCCATGGTCTCAAAAAGCATTCAACAAAAATCAATTTTTGTTGATCATGCGACATTTAAATTGTCCCGGTTTTGCATCCATTGGACAGATCGGGGGAATAAATGCGTTTATCTGAAGCTATCGGAACCTTGGCAATTGCAGGCGACAGCGCGACGGGACGTCCACGCGGGGCCTGTCTCGTAGGCTCTGTCGTTGCCACTGAATTGGCGCGATCCTATGGGCTAGACCAAAAAACGTGCAAGGCAGCCTACTATACGTCTTTGTTTCGCTTCATGGGCTGCACATCTAGCGGGCCAGAAGCCGGCAGCATGGCTCTGGGTGATGATCGTGGATTTAGCCTTGCGTTCTTGCTTTGCGACTGGCTGGATCTCTCGGCTCTGGAAACCGCTTTGAAAGCTGGGGTTGCCTTGCACGCCGCACCAGATGAGCGTGACGCCGCCTTTGGCACAATCCTAGAGCATCACGACGCCATCAAAAGCATCGTCGAAATCCATTGTGAACAGTCTCGAACCTTCGCCGCCCGGCTTCCGTTGCCATCCGAGGTGAATCCTTGCATGCCCTACCTCTATGCCCGTTGGGATGGTGGTCTTGGGAATGTTGCAAAAGAGGACATTCCCGCGCCTGTACGGGCGGTAAGCATCGGTCACGTCGCGGCGCTGTATACGAGCCTGAGAGGCAAGCAAGACGCGCAGGACGAAATATCAAACCGCGCAGGTCGTGATCTGGACCCCCATATGTGTGCGCATCTTTTGGCAAATTGGGATGAAATTTTCGCGCCATTTGATGAGGCAGCGGAATTTGACGTCTTCGTCGCAGCAGAGCCCGGAGATCCAATTTTGATTGGCCTTGAGCACTGTGAAGCTTTGGCTTTGATCGGTGCTGATCTTGTGGATCAAAAATCAGATTGGATGGGCGGGCACAGCCGACGTGTTTCGGCATTATGTGGGCGGGCGGGACAAATCGCAGGCATTGAAGAGCAGCCACTCATGGAATTGCGTCATTCGGCGTTGCTGCACGACATTGGAAAATGTGCAATCGACAACCGTCTATTGAACAAATCCACCGCCCTATCGCACGCAGAGCGTCTGGAATTTGAAACACATTCCTTCCAGACCGAATTCATTTTGTCCCACGGCAATCCATTTCGCACGTTTGGGACACTTCCCAGCTCTGCGGAGGAACGGTTTGATGGATCTGGATATCATCGGCGAACCGACCAAAAAGGCCTGCGTGAAAACATTTTGGCAGCGGCCAACCTTTACGACGAGTTGGTGTTCGACAGGCCGGGACGCCCTGCGCTGAGTGCCAATGAAGCCAGCGAGCGCTTGACCCAGGAAAGCAAATCCGGTGCCTTGATGCCACCTGCGGTCGCCGCGGTATTGCAAGCGGCCGGATCTCCGGCCAAAACTGCGCGTCAGGCGTTGCCCTTTGGATTGACCAGACGCGAAGCCCAGGTGATTGCTTGTCTGGCCCGTTCAGAGACGACTCCGCAGATTGCTGCACGGCTTGGGATTTCGGCCAAAACTGCCGACCACCACATTCAGTCAATCTACTCCAAAACGGGTGTTCGCGGGCGCGCGCAGATTGCCATGTTGGCGATTGAGCATGGATTGGGCAGTGACGAAAAAGAGCTGGCTTGGGATACCATTAAGCGAAAATGGCTAAATCGCTAGCCGCCCTGGCAGCATCCTTTTTGAGCGATGACCTTGGTTTCTGCCGTTTATAGGGAGACCTCCCTATAGAGGTGATCTCACTTGTTCCGTTAAGTCTTCCTACAAGCAATCACTAAAGATTGCAGAAATTAGGGACACGATCAAAATGAACAAATTTACCTTAGCCACATCGCTTTTCATTGTTTCGACCACAGCGGCCGTTGCAGCAGACTTCTCCATCACAAGCTCCGTTACCGTGGCTGCGGATTCAGAAACGGTTTGGCAAGCAATTGGCGATTTTTGCGACGTTGACGACTGGCATCCGGGTATTGTCAGCTGTGAGCTGGAAGCGCGCGATGGTGCCGCTCATCGGCAATTGACGCTTGGTGACGGCGCCCCTGTTCTGGAACGTTTGATGTCATCAACCCTTGGTGAATCTTACTCCTACAAAATCATTGAAGCGCCTTTGCCAATCACCGATTACGTTTCAACCTTGTCGGTGACACCGGGCAATCCAACAACGGTCACCTGGGCGGGGACGTTCAAATCGGACGTTGCTGAAATGGAAGGCGCGATTCAAGGCCTATACGATGGTGGGTTGGGCGCCGTCTCTGCACGTTTCAGCCAATAACTTATTTTGGCTCGGATGATATGAACATATTGCCGAGCCGTTCCAATCTAATCACCAGATTTATCCGGCTTTGCGACACGCAAGGTCAGAAAAGGAAAAACCATGTCCGTTTCATTGCAAGTTCTCTACCCCGTCGGTGACGACACTCATTTCGATCACGACTACTATGCGGCAACCCATATTCCCCTCGTCGGGTCCCACATGGGGGAACACATCGAAAGCACAAGCATTTCAAAAGGCATTGCCGGTGGCCCTGATGTGCCTGCGGGATTTTACGTGGTGGCAACGATGGCGTTTGCCGGCATGGACAACCTGCAAGCCGCACTTGAAGTTGCTGGACCAGTGTTGGCCGACATCCCAAATTTCACCAACGTTGAACCGAAGATGCTCATCGGTGAAGTGATCAGTTAAGCGACGACAAGCGGTGGTCAATTCTGCTTTGCCAACACTCAAAGGCAAAGCAGAAACGACCTCCGCGTAGCCTCATCACCGTCCCCTTGTTCCGGCGTCCATGAGCTCCGATTGCTGCCAAAACACGCTTATCTCCGAAAACTAATAGTATTTGAAATAGAGCAGACGGTGGTGCAAATTGCCGCGAATAACTGCTTTCTTCCCGTCGTTCTGACCGACAATGATTGCTTTGGGTTTGAGATGCCATCTAGGAGTAGAACTTTTGGTGTGGCTCTGGAACAAAATTGCGCTCAGATAGCGAACTTTGCAACGTCAGGCCGACCCCAATCTTATAACTTTTACTCTGATGTCTCGTTGCCCGGAGCGTCCATCAGATCACTCAATCTTGCTGAATGCGGCGCTTTGCCAACATGGTCGTCGCAACAGTGCATTGCTGCTCACACGAAGTCTCGCTGATTTAGGCGAACCGAATGAGCTACAAGAAGACACACACAGAAGTTGGCCCAGCAATCGAGCATGGGGTTTCACGTTTTCCACCGGGCCGCTTATTGGAAAAACTTCTCTTCTACAATTGAGGCTGAAATATTCTATTGGCACGCACTTGACCTTCATCATTTCCAGCTATGTTTGTATTTTGTGCCGGCGGACAAACTAATGCAGATAGCGTTCCTTGGATTACTTGTGTCGCTCATTTCTACCTGATATTGTTTTGTAGAATATTTTTCTAACTGGACGAGCGTTATGGAACTGTTGCTGCTTCTTTCAGGTGTCTTGTCTATTGGAATGCTGGTTTTCGCATCACCTGATGCGAATGACCCTAGTGCCGCCGAAAACATCGAAGGCAGTAACGACAATGATACCATTAACGGCCTGAATGGTGATGATACAATTTTTGGCGGTGACGGTGACGACTCTCTAGTAGGGGGTGGAGGTAGCGATTTTATCTACGCTGGCACAGGCGACGATAGGGTTGACGAACATTTCTATTTGCGCATGAGCGAGGAGTACCCCGACGGATACTTTGACGGGAATGACACTGTGTTTGGCGGCGAAGGCGACGACTTTCTCCGCAGCCATGACGGTGATGACAGTGTTGATGGCGGTTCAGGCGCTGACACGCTTCTTGGCGGGAATGGAGACGACAGGCTGACTGGCGGCTCAGGCAACGATGATGTGTCCGGGATGGAGGGGCATGACATCATCGAAGGCGGCACAGGCGATGACACGTTGTCAGGTGGTGCGGGCATCGACTCCATTTGGGGAGGCGACGGCAATGATGTGATAAACGATAGCGGCCGTGACAGCGGCGATAATTCTCTAGCTGAGTTCTTAGATGGGGGCGCGGGGGATGATTTGATTTATTTCGGTGACGGCAGCACCGTCACAGGAGGCGCAGGCGCAGACAGCTTTTTCACGGCAGCGAGTATGTCGAACAACTTGGTCAGCGAAATCACTGACTTTGATCCTACCGAAGACACTTTGTTCGTCGATCTGGGCGCCGGCAATGGACATGGCGGGGATTTCTCTCTTGTTGAACGGGAAGACGGCCAGGGCCGCGATCTATACCTAGGGGAGGAATTGGTTGTCCGGCTGTCTGGCGCCACTCCCTTTACCCTAGACGATATTACTCTTGGGCACGTCCGTCTTGAAACGGATGACGAAACGCCCGTGGAATATACAATCGGTGACAGCGAAAACGGATTTGGAACAAGGGTCATCAGCGCTCACGGTGACGATATCATCTCCGGAAGCAGCGCAGGAGACGTGATCATCAACCGAGCCGGTTCCGATGTCATAAATGGTGGCGAAGGGAATGATACCATTTTTGCAGATGGCGGGAACGCTGAAACTGACACCTTGTCCCCCCACGGAGGAGATAGCTTCTCGATTGTTGATTATGAGAGAGACACCGTGGATGGTGGCGACGGGGATGACATCATCCGTTCATTCAACGGGAATGACTTGACGGGCGGCGAAGGTGAAGACGTATTTGTCTTGGTAAACAATAGTGCTGCCTTTGAAGAGCATGAAGATGTCATTGGAGACGGACCAAATAAGCTAGATCCGACAATTATCACTGACTTCACGCCGGGAGAGGACTCGATCCTTGTGAGAGGCCTTTCCGGAAGATCACTTGATACAGACGATGTCTCCATCACACCCTCAGCAGATGGAACGGCAGCGGAACTAACCGTTGAAGGTCAAATCGTTGCCATCATCGTCGGTGGTCAGGACTTAACTTTAGACGATATTGCAATTGAGGAATTGCCGAGTGGTCAATACGTCCCCTACGGGGAACACAACCTAATTCCTGAGTTTAATGCATAAAGCGTTGAACGACGGTACTTTCATTCCCTTCGGCAATTGTTGACCGATAAGGGAATGAAAGGCGGTGTGAGTTTTGCCGCAAAGGGCTCTCTGGTCACGAAACGCTTTCCTAGACTTTTTGGACGTTGTCGCAACCAGAATGCCCTCTGCTTTAACCCGCTGAAAAGCTTTCTTGGCCTAGCTGTCGCGAAGCACGAGCATTCGACCTAGATATCAAAGACCGTGTCGGGTTTGGGTAGTTAGCCGCCATTCACCCCTATCGCGGCGATGTCAGGTTTGAGCCCATTGTGTCTGATGCTGCATCTCACGCGAATGTCTGCAATGAACGTCTATGCCTGCGGCCTGCGCTATCTGGGGCCATCTGGATATTTGGACCAAATCACGCAGGCGCGCCCCGGATAGATTCGACTGTTGATTGGGGGCGCCGGAGGTCCGTTCAGTCATGACCGCACGAGACAGAACGCGACGTCGATTGGAGAAGCTTATGTCAGACGCCGGACTAAGCATCAAATGCCCAATGGCTAACACGCATTGGTATCGGTGTTTTGTTATCGGTCTGAATGAGCGGGGGGGTTAGCGTCTGATCTCTTTGACAAGCGTATCAAGGAACATCCGCGCCAGTTTGGTGACGGGCGCGCGACCTGAGTAGACGGCATAGAGCTTGATCTGTGGGAACCGCCACTCGGGCAGAACCTCGATCAGTTGCCCGCTTTTCAGCGCTTGTACGCACATTGGTTCAGGCAGCTCGCCAATGCCGTGGCTCGCCTGTATCGCTGTTTTGATCGCGGCGTAATCGTTGATCGTGAGAATCGGCTCGGGCTGTAGGCTGTGTGTTGTCGCACCTTTGGACAGCTTCCAGTTGACAGAGCGGCGCTCGTGAAAACCAAAGCCGATGAGCCGGTGTGCCGAGAGCTCAACCGGTGTCTTGGGGCTGCTGGCGGTCGCAATGTAATTTGGGGTTGCAAGCAGGCGATGACGATAGCGCAGCAAGGTGCGCACTTTGAGATCAGGCTGAGAGGGGGGCGCCACGCGAAAGGAGAGGTCGACGCCATCGTCGACAAAATCCAGCAAGCGTTCCGAGACGAGCACACGCACGCACGCTTTGGGATGGCGGATTTGAAAGGTTTCTATTGCCTTGAGGAAAAGGATTTCGGTGAGGTTCGGGGGCACCGTGATAGTGATCGTCCCCGTGGTGTCTGTATGGCGATCACGCATGACCCGATCGGCGAGGTTCAGCGTCTCTAGGCCCTTTCGGCATAACTCGTAATAGGTGTTCCCTGCTCCGGTCAGTCGGATCTGACGCTTGCTCCGGTCGATCAGGGTTATGCTAAGGTCCATTTCCAGTTCTGAGACCTTCCGGCTCACCGTCGACAGGGGCATCCCCAGTGCCTTGGCGGCGCCAGAGAAGCTTTGATGGTGCGCGACCTGCGCGAAAACTGCGACGGCATCCAGACTGTGCATATCATTTCCATATTTGGGAGTAAGCTCTCGATAGGATCTATATATTCAAGATAAGGAAATGACTAGGTTGGCGTCAGATCAACAAGACATACAACACAAGGACAGCACATGCCTGGTATCGACAAGACGATAAACTATATCGAGTTCCCGCTCACCAACCCCGCGGAGACGAAGCGCTTCTATGAGGACGCATTCGGTTGGACGTTCGAGGAATGGGGCCCCAACTATCTCAGCTTTTCGGGTGCGGGCATTGGTGGCGGCTTTAACGGCGAAGATAAAAGACCCGTCGGTGCTCCGGGTGTTTTGGTGGTTCTGTTCGCACAGAATCTTGAGGCGACCCTTGAAAGCGTCAGGCACGCCGGTGCCAAAATTGTCCAAGACATCTACAGCTTCCCCGGTGGTCGGCGTTTCCACTTTACCGATCCGAACGGCAACGAATTAGCGATCTGGGCGGAAGTTGCACAATGAGCATTCTGGTCACGGGGGCGACGGGCAACATCGGAATGGACGTGCTCAAAACCTTGCAGCAACACGGTTCGTCGCATGTCAAAGCGTTGGTGCGGTCCGCCGATAAGGATGCGCAGGTCGCCCGCCTCGGCGCGACACCTGTGCGTGGCCAGTTCGACGACAGGGCATCACTTTCGCAAGCCATGGAGGGGGTCGAAACACTGGTGTTAATCACGCCCGCGCATCCTCAGGCGGTTGCCTATGCGTCAGCGGCTCTGGCGGAGGCCAAGGCGCGAGGTGTGCAAAAAATTGTTCGCATCTCGGCGATTAAGGCCGACCCCAATGGCCCCACCAACAACACGCGTGCCCACGGCCAAACCGAGGCCGAAATCGTGCAAAGCGGTTTGCGGTACGTGATGTTGCGGCCCAACTTGTTCATGCAGAACATGTTTCTGGCGCTGGAGCCGATTAAGGCGAGTGACGAGTTTTCCTTCGCCATGGGGGCGGGGCAGATGGGCATGATCGACACGCGCGACATTGCCGCCTGTGCTGCGTATTGCGCGCTCAGCGATCAATGGGACGGACAGACGTTGGAGCTAACGGGACCCGCGTCGTTGAGTTACGACGACGTGGCCGCCACGCTAAGCGATCTGCGCAAGACAGCCGTCACCTATGCTCCGACATCGCCGGAGGACATGTGCGCTATGATCGCGAGTGCGGGTTGGGGCGAATGGATGGCCGCGTTGACGCGTGACTATGGCAAGGCCTATGCGTCGGGCTGGGGGGATTTCACCACGGACCATGTTGCGCGCATCACGGGCAGCCCGCCGCGCAGTTTCCGCGAATTTGCGTCAGATGTGCTGATGCCACATCTCGGCTAACGCAATGTGAGGCGCCTTGAATGCCAAATTTTGCCGAGGCGCGTCACATTTGACCCGCACGGGTCGTCATCTTTCTACATGTTTGACACCAACAGAAGGAATGATCATGTCGACGACGACCTCCGCCCCAGTGATCCACGAGGCCACCGCCCCAGAGCTGCTCGGCTATTTGGGTATGGTTCATCCGAAAATGGCCGATCTTGGCCTCGCGAACAGCCTGTCTTCGCTCATCGAATTGCGCGTTTCTCAAATCAATCAATGCGCTTACTGCGTGAATATGCACATCTCGGATGCGCGCGGTGCAGGTGTGGACCAAGAGAAGCTGGATAAGTTGATTGTCTGGCGGCATGTGGACGCGTTCTCGCCTGCTGAGAAAGCGGTCTTCGCTTGGGCCGAGGCGCTAACCTATCTATCCGCTGATACGGACTATGGCGCGTTGCGTGCGCAATTACGCTCTCATTATAGCGATCAGGACATTACGGTGATGACAACAGCGATTGGCATGATCAACCTTTGGAACCGCATTCAGATATCCAAGCATTAGGGTTCACATGACCGACAAGACAGTCATATTTGAGGAAGCAAGGCCCAAACTTTTGGGTCTTGCCTACCGTTTGCTCGGCTCCATCAGTGACGCACAAGACATGGTGCAAGACACCTATCTGAAATGGTTGGCACAAGAGGGCGCGCTCGACGCACCGGCGGCGTGGCTCAACCGCGTCTGTACCAATGCGTGCCTTGATCAATTGAAGTCCGCGCACCGTCGGCGTGTCGACTATGTCGGCCCTTGGATTCCGGATCATATCCAGACCGAATTTGCTCAGAGTGCGGAGGCGCAAACTGAAATGGCCTCCTCGTTGACCACAGCTTTTTTGTTGCTGCTGGAGCGCCTGACACCCAAGGAACGCGCGGCCTATTTGCTGCACGATGTTTTCGCGATGTCGTTTGGAGAGGTCTCCGACATTTTGGATATGCAGCCAGCCGCATGTCGCAAGCTTGCCTCGCGCGCGCGCCATTTTGTCCACGAAAGCGATACACGACACTCACCGCCAAAAGCGCAGCAAGAGCAGCTCCTCGCGGCGTTTCAGCAGGCGTTGTCTTCGGGCGATACTGCACAGTTGGGTCAATTGCTCCGCGACGATAGTAACCTGCGCGCGGATAGTGGCGGCGCCGTCGTGGCTGCACGCGATGTCATTGAAGGGACGGCACAGGTTTGCCGTTTCGTGGAAGAGATATTGCAGCGCGCGTGGCGCGGCATGCGCATCGACACCGTGGAGATTAACGGCGGCCTCGGCCTGCAGGTGTGTGAGGGGACCGACCTCCATGCGACGATCTCTTTTGGGTATGACATGGACGGGCGTGCGCGCCATATATTCATTATGCGCAGTCCCGATAAACTCTGCGGGTTCCAGCGCTCCCGTAGCCTCACCTCGGCAAGTCTGCGCGCTTTTTCCTAGGCGCCGCATCACAATCCGTTGTCGTCAATCGTCATGTTTGAAAGCCGCAACTTTGCGCGGCCACAAACACGAAGGACAGACAATGACCGACACACAGCCCGCGCCTGTTGCCGCCCGTTGGGTGGATTTGGCCACGAAACGCAACCTGCCGTTCTCGGTGCTTTTCGCGGGGAGCGTGGCGCTTCACGCGATCAATGTCTTCATCGCGATTACCATCATGCCGCTTGTGGTTGACGACATCGGGGGGCTCGACCTCTATGCGTGGAGTTCCACGGTCTTCATCGCAAGTTCAATCGTCAGTGCCGCCCTTGCGTCACGTCTGTTGGGTGCTGCGGGGGTCAAGGGTGCCTATCTTGTGGCGGTCGTATTTTTTGCAGCGGGTTCAACGCTATGCGCCCTCGCGTCTGATATGTGGGTGCTCATCGGGGGGCGCGCCATTCAAGGGTTCGGAGGCGGCTTCTTCTACGCCCTGTCCTATGCGGTTATTCGCACGGTCTACCCAAAGCCTTTATGGCCTTTGGCGATCGGTCTCATAACGGTCATGTGGGGCGTCGCGACCTTATTGGGGCCAGCCATTGGCGGTATTTTCGCCCAGATCGACGCATGGCGCATGGCGTTTTGGGCCTTGCTTCCATGTGCGGCAGGGATTGCATGTCTCGCCGTCGTGAGCCTCCCGCAGGCGGCACCAAACGACACCAAGCGTGACCCCGTGCCCTTCGTTCAAATCATCATCTTGATACTTATCGTTCTGTCCGTCTCGATCGGCAGCATCGACACCCATGCGATCAAGGCGGTCATGGCGATCGCTGTCTCCTGTGTCTTGGGCATCTATCTTGCGTGGATCGACCGCAATGCCAAAACCAAACTTTTACCACAGGGCAGCTTTTCTCTGGGCACGCCTATGGGGCGCCATTTCGCCTACGTCGCGCTGATGATCCTTGCCATGCAGGGTGAGGTTTTCGTTCCGTTTTTCCTGATCGAGATCCACAACCAACCTCCGCTTTGGGCAGGGTACATGGGGGCGCTTATGGCGCTCGGGTGGACTGTTGGCTCTATCCTGACAGCGGGGTGGAGCGGGGCCAATGTGCGCCGCATCATTCTGGCGGGCCCGGTGATTTGTGCCATTGGTCTGGTATTGCAAGCAATCTTCCTGCCACTGCCCTCTCACGGGGCGTGGAGCATCCTCGCGCCGGTTTGTCTTGGTCTATTGGCCGTTGGCTTCGGAATAGGTGTGGTTTGGCCGCATATCGTCGTCAGGATTTACGAGGTCGCACCCGCGCACGACCACGATCTCGCGGCGGGTGGCGTGACACTGGTACAGCTTTTCGCAACAGCACTTGGGGCGGCCTTTGCGGGTATGGTTGTAAATCTATCGGGCCTCGATGACGCAGCTTCCAACACGTCATTCGCGGCATTTTCAATCTGTCTGACCTTTGCTGTGTTTCCGGCGCTGTGCGTCTGGGTCTCAAGGCGACTTGGGTCCGTAGTACATCCGTGCTGCTTTTAACTGTTGTTGCTAAGCAGCCAAAGCGGTCATTGATGCTTGTTTCACAAACGGCAGCTTTGTCCGCATTGCTGCCGCTGGGACACCGTGCCATGAACGTCGGCTTTGTCAATTCGTCCCTGAAGCGCCACAGCCGCTTTGGGCTGTGAGCTGCCCTTGGACGGGTTTTGTTTGAATGGCAGCAATGGGCCGAATTCGGTCTTCGCTCAAGTTGAGTCCCGTTCTTCCTGTTTTGGTTGGTTCACGCTTGTGGTCATTTCGTTGTGCTCTAACGGCACATCTGATCTTAACGCATAGCAGTTGCATTTATAGCTTCCATCGAAAGAACCCTCGATCTTATCCTCATGGAATAATTTCAAGCACAGATCGGTGCGACAGGGTTTCATTTATCGGTGCGTATGGAGGCATTAGTCTGAAGGCCATTCACGGCTTGATCCGCGAGGCCCCACCTTGTTGCCGCCCCAAAATGTGCCAATCTCAGATTGAATTGCGTTCCTAATTCCATCCGAATCTTCAACATTTATATGTTTTATTTCAGGCGCTTGTGCTTTTGTTGACGGGTATTGCGCAAACTTTTCACTGACTGGACGTACCCAAAACTACGCAGTTGAACAGTCGGTAATCACCACCTCATGCGACAGCGTCAAACATCAATTTTCCCTGTCTGCGGTCCATGTGGACCGACCGTCTGTCGGGGCTTTGGGGTGGGAGACTTGGCGGGGGCACATAGCTGAATATCCGATCGACACACTGTCCCAAGACCTACGACCACTCAGAAGGATCAGGACATGAAATTGAAAACCCTCAAGCTCCTCGCAATGGCAGCCAGTTTTTCCGCGGTAGGCGTTGCGTCATTCGCAAACGAAGCGCAGATCAAGTTGCTGACGTTTACCTATATGGACACCCGTGTAAGCGCTTGGATCGAAGATGACGCCTTGCTCGCAACCGTTCGGGCCGCCAACGAAGCACGCGCAGGGTTGAGCGATGACGACGTTTTGGCACTTGATCAGAGCTGGCGAGATGGCGATCAAAGTGTGATTGCGCCGGTGATGGATGGCGAGGCTTCCGCACTGTTGAAAGCGCTATGCGACGGTTCTCGTGGGGTCGTGACCGAATTGATCCTCATGGACGCCTTAGGTTTGAATGTTGGACAATGCGGTCCTTCAAGTGACTTCTGGCAAGGTGACGAAGCCAAGCATCAGGAAACCTATCTAGAAGGGCCCGACGCAATTTTTGTGGACCAGATCGAGCGGGATGACTCGACCGGTCGTGATCAATTGCAGGCCAGCATCACGGTCACCGATCCCGAAACCGGTGAAGCCATTGGTGCGCTGACCGTTGGCTTGGACGCCGAATTCCTTCTCGAAGAGTAAGGTGCTGACCCTCAGCCTCTAATCGACCGTAAATTTTGGGGGGACCGGCGCCTATGTCGGTTCTCTCACCCCAGACAGTGCTTTAGATCCCGCAAGCTTTCAGTTCCAGCCGTGGGAGTTGCGAGTTCCAGACAGGTTTGTCCAGCGCGGGTCCCTAATCCATGTCACAATTTTCAAGGAAGACAAAATGTCCCTACGTATGCGCTTGATCTTAATGGCGGCGATCCCCCTGATTGGGGTGCTATACTTGGCAATCAGTAACATCGTTGAAGAGAGGGCGCGCCTTGCCGGGGCCGAAGACATTCAGCAACTGGCTGAGTTTTCAGGCCTGACCAACACGTTGCTTCACCAAATTCAGCAGGAGCGCCAAGCCACTGATGTGGTTTTAGGGTCGCGTGGAAAAACAGGGTTGGAGGAGCTTGCCGCATTGCGTCAAGACGCCGACAGCGCATTGGATGCGTTGCGGTCGTTTCAGGTTTCCTTTGATGTCTCTGGCTATGGCACAGTCTTTTCAGATCACCTGGCCGAAACTGAGGAATTGTTTAAGGGGTTCGAAGAGCATCGCCAAAAGGTCGATAATCTGAAGATTAAGGGCATTGCATCTAACATCTTTTATTCCAAAGTGAACTCTGCACTTTTGAAAACGGTGGCTCAGGTGTCATCTGTCTCAACGAACAGTGAAATGGCCCGGAAAGTTTCCGCTTTCGAAAGCTATATGCGTGCCAAAGAATATGCCGGTCAGGAACAAATTCTTGGCGTTGCGGGGCTCAATCGTGGCCGGTTTGCCTATTCCAAATATATGGGATTCGTTCGGATCGGCATCGACCAGGATACATACCTTGCATTGTTCAAGGGCGTTGCCTCTGCCGAGCTGCAAGCCTTTGAAGCCGAAACTGTGACGGATGAAGCGATTGAAAATGTCGCAAAGATGCGGGACTCCATTTCTCGTGGTGGTCTTATCGGCGATGTTGGCGACACCACCAGTGAAGGCTGGTCCGCCCAGACTTCTGCCCGCATTGGCATGATGCAGCTGGTCGAAAATCATATCGCAGCGGATCTGCTGACTTTTGGTCGTGATCTTCAAGCCACCGCGCAAAAGGCAATGACGATGAATGTCGCGATTGTCCTTGGTTTACTAGCGATCTCGGCTGTCGGTATCATTGTCATTGCCCGTGGTATTTTGAAACAGCTGGGTGGCGAACCCGCCTATGCGCTAAAAATCATGCGTGACATCGCAGAAGGCGATTTGACCAAAGACATCAAGACACGGGAGGGCGACGGATCCAGCTTGCTGGCCGGTCTGAACGAAATGGTCCTACGCATGCGTGAAATGATGTCCAGCGTGAACGATACCTCCTCCACCGTTGCTTCAGGCGCAAAAGATATTGCAAAAAGTTCCGAGCAATTCGCCGAAGGCATGACCAAGCAGGCCTCCTCTACCGAGGAACTGTCTGCGTCCGTTGAGGAAATGGTCAGCTCAATTGCGCAACTTGCAGAAAACATGAGCCAGACCAAGGAAATTGCGGATCAATCCGCCGGCAATGCCCAGAAAAGCGGTGACGCGGTTGCGCGTGCTGTGGAGGCGATGGAAACGATTGCGGATAAGATCCTTGTTGTGCAAGAAATCTCTCGTCAAACAGATCTCCTTGCGCTCAACGCTGCGGTCGAAGCAGCGCGGGCAGGGGAACATGGGCGTGGGTTTGCTGTTGTCGCCACCGAGGTGCGTAAGCTCGCGGAAAACTCGCAAGCGGCAGCGTTGGAAATCGCCGATTTATCACGGCAAACCGTTGATGCGTCGCAAGAAGCGGGTCACATGCTGGCAGAGCTTGTGCCAGACATTTTGAAAACTGCGGATCTGGTGGCAAACTCAACCTCTGCCGTAACTGAACAGAGCGCGAGCGCTCAGCAAATCGGCACGGCAGTGAACCAGATTGATGGCATCGCTCAACAGATCGCAGGCGCTTCGGATGGGTTGTCGTCTACGGCGGATAACTTGACCGGTCAGTCACAGAAGCTGCAGGATGAAATCGCATTCTTCCAACTCAAAGAAAACGAAGGACCTTGTGACAGCAAGGACGCGCAAGTGATTGCTTTTGATTTGATGGATGAAGGCGCAGAAGAGAGCGATGACGACGGCGAAGTGGGCATTGCGATCGCTTCGTAACGCGCAACTGTCTGTAGCTTTGAATTGCTCGGTCTGTGAAGACCTTCAGGAAGGGCTACCTTTCTGGTGAAAACTGAGTGCAAACGCGAGTTGGCTGTAACGCATCCCAAGTAAACGCGCGTTTGTACCCTAGCCAAAACGGACGGCCGTGGCCTCAATTTGGAAAAACCTCAGCTAAAGCTATCTGGTGCGCCGCGTGGGTGTCGCATTGGCCACCAGCGGGTCCAACCTGACGCTCCCATTTGCCTCATTGGGATCTACGTCACTTAGATGGTGTTTCGAGCGTCCTTTTGTTTGATGCCTTGAAAGGGCTGCGTGAATCAAGCCGCACCAATGCAGCACTTTAGATGGGTGCCTGCTAAGTTAAGGTATGAGGACTTGGTTCTTCGCCGCACAGGAACGATTTCAGACTGTTTTTGAAGAAATGGTTCCATCCATCAAGGCAAATCCCCCAACAGTTCAGTGTCGGCGTCAATCCATCATGTGTCATCTTGATCTCTGTCTTGTCGCCAACCGATTTGAATTCCCAAATGATCTTTGTCCCTAACCATTCTTGATCGATCTCTTCTGGTTGGCCTTCGACTTTATGATGCGCGTCCGTGCAAATCATCTCGATTCGGCCAGGTCTTTCGAAGGACGTCGCCTCAAAAGTCCAAAACCCGTAATCGGGAGGGAAACGCGCAGTCACTTTGGCGCCAACCCCGTCTAGGCCACCTTCGATAGATCGTGTCCACCACTTGTCCATCTGTGTCGCCACAGCTTGAAAGCAGACTTCTTGAGGGGCAGAGACTTGAATGATTTCTTCATAGTTTTTTGACGGCTCGAACATGACTAGCTCCATTTTTCTGGTCTACTCTAGAATTGCTCAACACATTCGGTTTGAAAAGTAGGCAGTATTTTGGTACTTAAGTATCAAAATGATACTAATGGAGTTTCAATTGCAGGATAATTCCAATTCGAACCTTTGCCCCGCACCACTTGTCTTTGCGATGATCGGTGGAAAATGGAAGCTGTCGATACTACAGATCCTGATCTTTAATGGAACAAAGAGGTTTGGCGAGCTTCGTAAAGCGATTCCTGAAATCACACAGACGATGCTGACAAAGCAACTACGGGATCTTGAGCGCGATGGTCTGGTCAAGAGAATTGTCTATGCCGAGGTGCCGCCAAAAGTGGAATATAGCGCCACCGAAGACGGCGTCGGACTAATGCCCGCATTCAAAGAAATGCACTCTTGGTGGGAAAAACGAGGCCGTTAATCAAAGATCCGCAGCATGTAGCATCATCGCTACGAATTTGGCCGGCATTTGAAGACGCCCGCTCGAACGTAGACCGCGCCGTAGAATTCCCAGAAATCAGCACCGCCGCCGGTCGACCAAGCTCTGATGGTGGGCCTGCGGTGAAGGTTTGCAAGCTGCAACTAGCCTCGATTAATCTGATCAGATGCTGGCAGCCGGGGGGGCAAATGGTTCTATACGTACACCGTTGACCTATGCTGTGACATCTCCGAATGGCCGTTCAGGAAAACTGCGATCTGTTGCTGACCTGATTTGTGATAAACTTGAACCAAAAGTTTTCGTCGGTAGTGCTGAACGAGCATCGAACAAACTAATTGACCGTCAAAATCCACGAGGGGCCGTGCCGAAGACGAGACTTGGCGTTGCACAGGCAAACGGAACAGACAGCATACGTCGCGTTGATCTTACTCATTACGAAAGCTGATTAGAAATACACTGAAACGGCTACTCAAAACGCCCAGTTTTGGCAGTCTGAGCTCTGGTATGGCGCGCGCGGATTGCTGATAACAGAGCTGAGGGACCACCGTGTCTTGGAGCGAACGCGTAACTTAGGACCATATCATTGCCAGAGATGCCAGCGGCTTGACCCAATTCGGGACTGTTTAGGACACAACCTGTAACGGCTTGAGCGGCAAGCCGATCAGGCAACAGGCTGGTCTATGCGGCGGACACTCCCACCCTGCCCAAAGGCGTCGAATGGTCAGGGCACCGACTGAAGGCGTCGTCCTGACCAAGGTGTGAGTTCCAATGCGTCAAACGCAATTTTGCGGCCAGCGGCGCGGGCTGAGACAAACGCTTGGCGCGCTCTGACTTGAAGCCGCTGGCAATTGGTTCAGACAACACCACCCCCATAGGGCACGAAGGCAGCGTCCTCTGCGTTACCCCATACCTATAGCTCCCGATACTTTTTTGAGAGCCGTTTGACATCTGTGTTGCTCTCACCGGTTTCGATTTTGTGTTTATAGGCCAACAAAGTTTCGCGTATACCTTTGCGCAACTTTCCTTTTGCGAGAACGGTTAGGAACCCCGGGCGCAGTCGGAAACGTGCGCGCTGCTGCAACACAGAGTTCCCTTGATCGTTCGGGCGCACTTCAAACCTGTTTTCCATCCTGGCCAGCGGGAAGTGTTTCCAATCAAAAACGTCATAGGTGTAACTTTTTCCGTCTTCGAACGCCGTTATCCGCTCGCTGAGATAGATTGTGCGGCTTCCGTTTGGCAATTCGCAGTACCGTTCTGCGCCAAGTATGGCACGTGTGCCGTTGCCATTCAGGGGGTGCGACGTCGACACAACGGAAAGAAAATCTCCGACGTCGCCAAAGCGTTCCAAAACGTCCCAGGTTTTTTCGGGAGGTGCCAGAACCGGCACCTCATAAATGATTTCAGAAAGCTTCATGCTGTCCGCCCCTTTACTGCATGTCACCAATGACACCCTTGGCTTCGGTAAAGCCACTCAGCGCAAAGTTTCGGAAAGGAACGACCATGCGCCAAGACTGGTTTTCATGCACCGATGCAAAAGCCTCTTCACTCGCCCATTCCGTCAAGAAAAGGATCTGGAAATCATAGCTTTCTGTGATGTCATTCAGTTTGCCAAAGGATGCAAAGAACTGCGTGCCGGCGTTGATTACAGTTCCGATCTCTGTTCCGTATTGGTTGATATATTGAGGAACCTCAGGCAGCGGCTTGAAGCTTGACGCGTTCAAAAGAACGAAGCTTTCACCGCCACGCGGGGCGAGATCGCCGATCACCGGAAGCGCTTGATCCGTGTTCGGAGCGGGGATGACGCCAGCGCTGAACCGAATTTCGGTGTCTAGCCGCGCATCCCAGTCGGCAAAATGATCCTTGGCGGACGTCAGATAGGCGTTCAACCCTTCGGGCGTATCAAAGCGCGCGATCGTTACATACTCAGAGGGAAAGGCCGAATAGACATCCGGCAAATAGTCATTTGGCAGTTCTTTCTCGACATAGATCGGGTCGACCACATAGCTGCCTTGATGTTGCGCCATCAATTCAGCGGTGGCGTCAAAATAGGTGCTGATCGCGGCGCTAGGAGATGGTGACAAAAGGCTGATAATATAGGCTTTTCCATCAATAGACTGCGCACTCAGAGGAGCGGCGCAAAGGGTCATTGCTGCGGCAAAGACGAGGGATGATTTCATGGATTTAATCTCCTGTGTTGTAGATCAAACCAAAGTAGCTACGGCGCAAACGCAGTAAAACTGGTTGAATTGCATACCCAAACTGCATATTTGCAGCATATGGATTGGCAGGATCTTCGTTGTTTTCATGAATGCGCCCGGCAAGGTACGCTTTTTTCCGCGGCACAAACGCTTGGGATGAATGCGACAACCGTTTCGAGACGTATTTCCAAGCTGGAGGCTGATCTGGATTGCCGCCTGTTTGATCGCGACGGTTCAAGCTGGACGCTCACTGCAATCGGACGATCCACGTTAGAGGCAACGGACCGAATTTCCCAAGAGGCCGATCAGGTCCATCGCACAGCGTTTGGGGAAAAGAAAGGTCTCGAAGGGCGGCTCAGGGTCACGTCCGGCGGAGAGTTCATGCGGCGCTTTCTGGCGCCTGTGGTCTGGGAGTTCGGCGCGCAATATCCAATGGTACGCCTCGAACTCATAAGCTCTGACACCTATTTACAGCTTGACCGCCAAGAAGCAGATATCGCCTTTCGTGCCACTGACAGCCTGCCAAATGACGCCATCGCTAAACGGCTTTTTTCCTATGAATTGGCCATCTATTGTCATTTCGAAAAATTCGACGCGCTCAAAGCCGGTCAATTGCCTGCGCTGACCTTTTCGCACCATGCCGACGGGCAACCACTTTGGATCAAAGACCTCCCATCGCCACCGCGTGCGCGCCACGTCGTCGACAATGATACCCTAATTGCACAGGCGGTCGAACAAGGCGCTGCGGTTTCGCTATTGCCGCGCCCGATTGGCGACAGCAATCCCAATTTGATGCGGATCGAGCCGTCCCTACCCATCCCAAGTCAGGACATATGGATTCTGTATCACAAAGATGTTCGTTCAAACCGCCGTCTGCGTGTTTTTCGCGATTTCGCAATTGAGAAATTGGGGAATTCTGCAGGTTTGTTTCAGCAGTAGACCTTTTTGAAGATGACGATGTTCGACAAGGACGCCTTTACGCGCCCCCTAGTCCGCCCCAGAACGGCGCGCTGCGCCGTAGGCCCAATCCGCGTGACGGACGGCTGCTCTGCATAACTCAAATGACCAAAGGCTGTCATCCACTGAGCATTCGGAAACTTCATCTTCGTCCGCGCTGCTAACGATCACCGATCAACAACGATTTCATGGCGCACCTGCAGCGTTGATCGATTTCCGCACACAGCAAAACGACTGTTGGCGAGCTGTACAAAATTTGTTTCATGTCCGCACCATCGGTTTAGATCCCGGACGGCGGCTCACAGCCCAAAGGAGACATTGTTTAGAGCTTATTGCTCCCCGAATGCGGGCATCTGTTCAGCCTTTGTTCAAGATCAGGTGTGTGGTCAAAGGGGGGCTCCGCGCTTGCGGCGATATCCGCTATTCGAGTTAGGCAATGCTGTCGTTTTTACCCCCCGTAGATCGCGGAAAGCCGAGGTATTCATTCAAACGCACATATCCCAGCACTACCATTACACGAATCACTTGGCGGATTTTCTTCAAAATGTTAAAAATGGCTATTTTTTTGGGGATAGATTAATGACTTCAGCATTCAGCAATGATGGCACCTTATCGGTTTTTTCGCTTTATGATTTCTCGGCAGTTCCAGAAGACGTGACGGGGCCAAGAACCCGTCAAATTGCTCTTTCTTCTGACGGGTCTTTTGCCTACGCTATAATTGTGGGCTCTAGTGGGGTTGCTGTGAATGATAGGGGCCTGCAAGAGATTAATATTGGCGTCGGCAGCACCCGTTCGGGCACTTTGGGCTGGAACCCTCAGCAACGGCATGCAGCCGATCGCTATACGATTGCTTCTAGTCCCGACGTCGAGACGTATGACATGTCGGCGAACGGTGGCATTTTGGCAATCGCCGCTTCTAACTTCGTCCGTCCAACCGTTGGCCATCCGATTCCCTCATTATACAATAATGGAATTCATGTTTGGCAGAATGGCGATTGGACCTCACTGACTCCTCATTACAACGAACCAGTTGAGACGGAGTACTCGGGTGATTATGTTCAGCTCTGGAGACAAGAGTCCATTTTGCTGGGGGTTGCCGATGATGGCACAACCGTGGCGCATTATAACGTCACATACGGGGATGGCAGCGTGTATGAGGATGTCGACCGGTTGATTGCACGCTCCCCGGATGGAACAATCAAAGATCTGGATTTCTCACTGCCTGGAAATCGAGCATATGATCTATCCAGTGACGGGCGTTTTGCGCTGATGGGGGAGCGCAATAGTTACAACAGTCCGAACCCGCTTTGGCGTGTCGACCTGGCCACCGGCGCAACAGAGGCGCTGATCCGTGATGGCAGCTATAGCGGGGAAAACAGCCTCTCTGCTTTGGGCATTGGCGACTATGCAGATCCCAGCCTGTCTGACAGCGGTCGCTTTGTGCTGTTTACCAGTGCCGGCCATTTTGATGCCGATGATGCGGGCGATGATCCCTCTCGGACGGATTCCGATCCTTTTGTGCTGGATGTCGTTAGTGGCGACATCCAGAAAATTGATGCCCTGGGAAGCGCAAATGTGGCGATGTCTGGCGATGGGCGCTTCATCGCTTTGACCCAACGCAGTTTGGAGTATCCCGATTCCGGGCTGAAGGACATTGTCGTTCTGGACCGGTTCGACGGCAGTCAGCGTATCGTCTCGGATGGGGTGGTCGGGCGCGATCACCGTGGTTTGATCTCGGTCGTGGATATGAGTTTATCGCGGGATGGCAGCGTGCTTGTGGCCCAGACCGATGTGGATGCTTCACTTGGTCTGACCCGTTCCCAATATGATATGCGAGTGCTTGATCTACGGGCGCGGGGCGATTGGACTCCGATCTTGCGACAGACAGATGGCTCCATGGCCTTGGATGGGTTGCCTTGGTCAGAGGTCATGACCGGTGCACGCGAACAGGCTAGCACGTTTGACGGGGCAGAGGGGGACGACATGATCTTGGGGGATGGGTTCCTTCCCGCTTACGCACCCGAGATCGCCGCTGGGATCGAGGCTCTTTATGTCGCTGCCTTTGGGCGTAGCGCGGATGCACAGGGGATGGCCAATTGGGGGCTCCAGGTGCTGAGTGAAGCGGCCGACTTGCAGGATATAGCCGCCGGGCTGACCGGATCGGTGGAGTTTGCGCGCGGAGCCGGGGCGCTTTCGAACGCGGACTTTGTCCAGAACCTTTTTTCTGTCGCGTTAGGACGCAATGCTTCGAGTCAGACACAGGCACATTTCACCGGCGCATTAGAGGCAGGGCTTAGTCGGGCCGATATTCTGGCCTCCGTAGTGTTTAGCCCGGAGGCTGAGGAACGTAGTGATGGGGCACTGTCACAGTGGTCCGAGGCTTATGCCCAACCCCAAACTCAGGATTGGGTGGGCCAGGTGGTGCGACTTTACCAGACTGCCTTTGATCGGCTGCCCGATGCAGAGGGGTTGCGCACTTGGGTCACCGCCCTCAGCGAAGGCATGGCATTGACAGATGTGGCGCATGCCCTTGCCGATAGTCGTGAAGGTCTATCTCTTGTTGAAGGTGAGCAGGGCGATCCGGTGATACAGTCGCTCTTTCACAATGGTCTGGGCCGCGCGGCCTCCTTACATGAGGAATCGACCTTCTCTATCGGCCACCTTGCACCCCAACGCATCGACGCCGGTACCATTCTGCATATCGTCGCTCACAGCGCTGAGGCCTCCGAGCATCTGTCTGGGATTGATCTTACTGCGGTTATCCGAAGTCTGGCCCCCGATGACCGCCTGATTGCTGCCGAAGGGCAAGATACGCTGTTTGGTGGGCTCTGGTCGGATGTCTTTGTCTTTGAGGCAGGCAGCGGTGGGGATCACAGCGTGATGGATTTCGAGGCCTGGGATCAGATCGACTTAACAGCCTTCGGTTATGATGACACAGCTTCAGCACTGGCACATTTCACCGCCACGGAAGAAGGAGTGGCGTTTAGTGATCAATTCGTGAACATAATAATTGAAGGCGTTGCGCTGTCAGAGTTAACTGCGGACACGTTATTAATCTAAAGCATGAATCCAATATGCGGAACTTCAGGCTTAGTCTGTTCAATGTCCTGGTGCAGAGTGCTGTGAAACAGTTTTGTTGCGGTCAAATCAAAACATAACCAACGGCAGTTTCTCCTAAGCTTAAACAACGCCAAGCCAAAACTTGGTTTGGTTTTATGTGATTTTTGATCCTGTTGCTTAAGGCGTCATTTGTGTTCGCATCCAAATTGGATAAGAAAAGCTCGGGGTCACCAATCGCCGCCTGATGCTCCAAGGCCCGTTTCTGAGAATCCTAAGCGACTTTGCAAGCGTGCTATCTGTGCCAAGCAGCGGTTCATAACGTCGAAGTGAACGGCGCGAAAGTCCACGGTTTGAAGTGAGGGCGCGTGCTACACACTTGGGGGGTATTCTGTTTTAGTTTTCTAATTGATTACATGTTTACGCACTCTGCGAAATTTATGCGTAAGGCATCGCGCAAATGCGCGATTATTATCGGATATTTGCGTAATGCGAGAACCGTATTCCCGGCTAAGACACTAGAATAGCATAGTGTTTTGTTACTTTTCGGGAAAAGTAATGGTGCGGTCGAGAAGACTCGAACTTCCACTCCGGTTAAGGAACAGCGACCTCAACGCTGCGCGTCTACCAATTCCGCCACGACCGCACGTGATCAGGTAGGTGCAGCGCATATAGACGAGCGCAGAGCCGATGTGAAGAGCCAAAATCACAAACCTTTATTTCGCAAGTTTACCCCCGGTGTGGATTTGACTGAATTCTTTGCCCCAACGGTCAAAGAGCTGTGTTCACATCGAGCAGAGGGGGGCGGACTAGGGTCCACGTGCCGCCCCATTCCAATTAAGGAGAGCTGGGCATTTCGGCGCGCAATTCAGGGTCAGATCAGAGCCAAAGCGCGGGGGCCTTGGCTCTGAGAGGGGGTATGATTGCGCCAGCTCATTCCGGGTTTGGCGCTTGTTTGGCAAGCGCGTCGCGATCTTCCTCCGTTGGGGGGACCCAGCCGCGCTCTGACCGGCTGCGGAAGGCGTGGCCACGATTGCGCAGCTGCCCCTCGCGTTCTTCCATCAGCTCTTTGGCGCGCTCGCGATAGGCGACATTTTCATGCTCTGGGATATCGGGGTCAAACAGGGTTGCCAGCTCCAACAGAACCGCCCTGTCGTCATGCTCGAACGCTTGCTTCATTCGCTCTGCCTCAAAGGGGTGCATGCCCAACGCTTCGTAGATCGAGCGACCTGCCCGCACCGAACTGTCAAAGGTCTCGCGGATAATGTCCCGACATCCGGCGGCATACAGCTCATAGACGTGGCGGCGGTCAAACGCCCGGGCGAGGATGTGCACATGGGGATGGTTCTGATGCACATAGTGCACCATTTCGGTGACTTTCTCGGGATCATTGATGGCGATGACCAACACTTGGGCCTCGGCGATGCCTGCGGCATGCAACAGGTCTGGCCGTGTGGCATCCCCATAAAAGGCCCGCACCCCAAAGGCGCGCAACACATCCAGCTGGGCGGCGGAGTGATCCAGCACGGTGGTCTCATAGCCCGCACCCAACATCATGCGATTTACGATGCCGCCAAAACGGCCGTGTCCTGCGATCAGCACTTTGCCCGGCTCGGTGATCTCATCGGCGTCGCGGGGCTCTTCGTGATCAAAACGTGGGCGAATAACGCGTTCGTACAGGATGAACAGCGCAGGCGTCAGCATCATTGATAGGGTGATGATCAGGGTCAATCGATCTGCCAAACCAGAAGGCAACACCTTGTTTGCAAACGCAAAAGAGGCCAAGATAAAACCAAATTCCCCGGCTTGGGCCAGACCCAAACCAAAAAGCCACTTCTCACTGCCGGCCACTTTGAAAATCCGCGCCAAGGTCAAAAGGACCGCAGCTTTGGCACCCATCACTGCCAGCGTCAGGCCAATGATGGGGATAAATTCGGCGCCAAGCAGACCAAAGTCGATGCTGGCCCCCACGGTCATAAAGAAGAGCCCAAGCAGAAGCCCTCGGAACGGATCGATGTCGCTCTCAAGCTCGTGGCGATACTCGCTGTTGGCCAAAACAACGCCCGCCAAAAAGGTGCCAAGGGCAGGGGACAGCCCCACCAAAGTCATCAGCAGGGCAATGCCGATCACAAACATCAGGGCAGTCGCGACAAAGATCTCGCGCAGCTTGGAATGCGCAATGAAGCGGAATACGGGGCGGGTGAGAAACACACCGCCTGCAATCACAAAACCAATGGCGCCGGCGGTGACCAATGTGGTTTGCCACCCGTTTAGGCCCGCAACAAGGCTGAGGCCGGGGCCATGAGAGTCACCGGAATGGTCCGAGCCATGCTCAGGTGCGTGGTCAGGCGCATGGCCGTGCGCCGCATCTGCGGCCACATGCCCCAAATCCGCAATCTCGGGCATCGCCAGCAGCGGCACCAGCGCCAAAATGGGAATCACGGCGATGTCCTGAAACAACAGAACCGAAAAGCCAGCTTGGCCGCCGTCGCCTTTCATCAAGCCTTTTTCGTTTAGGGTTTGCAGCACAATTGCCGTGGAAGACATGGTCAGGATCAGCCCACAAGCCAAGGACATGCGCCAATCAAAGCCAAGCGCGATGGCCCCGGCGGTGATCAGGGCCGCAGTGCCGGCCATTTGCAACCCGCCAAGCCCCAACAAGCGATTGCGCATCGCCCAGAGCATTTTGGGCTCAAGTTCTAGCCCAACGAGGAACAGCATCATCACAACGCCAAATTCGGCAAAGTGTTGAATTGAAACGACATCTACATGCATAAGCGCCAAGATGGGGCTGATGATGATACCTGCAATCAAATAGCCCAAGACCGATCCCAGCCCCAAGCGCGATGCAATCGGCACCGACACAACGCCCGCAATCAGGAAAGTAAAGGCGAGTAATAGAAAGTCTGACATGGGTTATGCGCCTTTGATCAGGGGAAGGGTGTCATGGGTCAGAACCTCGGCGGCACCAGCTTGGTCTAGGTCAAGCTGATCATCGCGCAACGCCGTGAGCAAAGCGGCAAAGCCGTCGGCGTGAGCCTCAGGATCCTGACGCAAAGCATCGTATTGCACATAGGGCGCCACATAGCGCATCTGGCACAATCGCGCGGTTTGCTGAAAGGGAGTCAAAAAGCTTTGCAGCGCATGCAGCTGATAGCCATCCGGGGCATAGGCGTCTTGGGGACCGCCCGTGGTGATGGCCAATACAAAGAGTTTGTCTTTTAACTTGTCGCCGTTTTCACCAAAGGCAAAGCCATGCTCCAAGACCAGATCAATCCATTCTTTCATCAGTGCCGGGCAGGAATACCAAAACAGCGGGAACTGAAAAAGGATGATGTCATGGGCCAACAGGCGGGCCTGTTCCTTGTCGATATCAATGTTGTAACGGGGGTAGTCTGCAAACAGGTCTACTTTGGTGATGCCAGTCACGGCGCCGGCCCGGTCGTTCATCACGCTGTTGGTGCGCGATTTGATATGTCCAGGGTGGGCATAATAGTGGAGCAGTTCTGACATCATTTGTCCTTGTGACACTTAACAGAAGAGCGCGCAGGAGCAGTACCCCATCGCGCAAATTGGATACTAGCGGCGGGGGCGATTGGCATGTTGTTCCGCTACGGTTCTATTGATCAAGCCTTTGTAGAGGCTGCGAATTTTTAGCGTCATTGGGCCTGCGCCTGCGGTTTGGCCAATCGGCTTGCCGTCAATTTCGGCCACGGGGGTTTGAGCACCAAAAGTGCCGGTCAAAAAGGCTTCGTCTGCTCCATAGGCTTCATAGAGTGAGTAGTTCTTCTCTTTGACCGGGATATCGTTGGCCTTGCACAGGTCGATGACCTTTTGGCGGGTCACCCCATTCATGCAGTAATCGCCAGTGGAGGTCCAAACTTCGCCGTTGCGCACAATGAAAAAGTTACAGGCGTTTGTGGTGTTAACAAAGCCATGTGGGTCCAACATCAATGCCTCATCCGCGCCAGCTTGTTCGGCCTGCAAACAGGCAATCACGCAATTCAATTTGGAATGGCTGTTGAATTTTGGATCCTGACTGTTGGGCAGGCCGCGCACCTGGGGCACGGACGCCAGACGAATGCCGCTGTTCAACAGCGTTTCGCTTGGCTTTGAGTGCTCAACAATGGCCACGATAGTTGGGCCCCATTTTGACAGGTCGGGGTGTTGAAAGGGTTTGGCCTTGCGTCCACGGGTGATCATCAGCCGACAATGGGCATCATGGGTCATACCGTTGGCTTTGGCTGTGCGATCCAAAATCGCGCGCAGGTCTTCGGGTGTTTCAGAGATCGACAGTGACACCGCTTTCAAGGATTGAAACAGGCGATTCATGTGGTCATCAAAAAAGGCCCATTCCCCATCATAAAGGCGCATGCCTTCCCACATGCCGTCACCCAGCATAAAGCCGCTGTCATAAACGGATACAACGGCTTGGTGTTTGGGCACCAAATCACCGTTCACATAGATGAGGATATCGTCATTGCGCGAATCATCCTGCGCCGTGTGCGTACTGTGGGTAGGGGGTGTGTCGAGGGTCATGCTGGACGTCCGTTTTCAAGGAACTGTCCAGCCACAGTGCGAGGTTTGGCGCTGCGTTGAAAGGTGCAAACCGTGCCAAAACATCAATGTCGCCAAGAATTAGCGGGTTCGCGCGGCAGAAAAAGGTGTCAAAATCGCGAATTGGCGTTCGGCCTCAGAGTTTTGGGGAGTGGGTCTTGGCCATGAAGTAACCTCGCAACTGTTGCGAGGCATGTCGCGTCAAACCTAGCTAGGCTGAAGCCAATGACTTCAACACTTAGCGTTTGGTTCACAGGAGCTTGCCATTCCCACGTACATTGACTGATCTGAACGGGATCTGAATTTCAGTATTTGGAGAGAATTTTCACTTTCTGTCCAACATTATGAAATCTCAATGATCTAACGCATGTGCGCCGAAAGACTTCCGCTGGCATCGTTCGAAATCCAACTCGTGGATTGAGCCTGTGCAGGAGGTGTAATGGTCATGATGGACAGAAGTGTAGACAAAGCCAAGATGCAGGCAGTCAACAGAGGACCCGGACGGCGCGCAACGCTGCTACGCCGTTCGAGACCGAGGAATAGGTCTCGTTTCATTGTTATGTGCTCTCACTCGATAACGCCCATTTTCTGGGCTGATTAGCCTACTGCTCAAGGTGAAGGGATCGGCGGGATCCTTCAACGGCGCATCAGTCTGGGCAGGGCCGCCCATTTGTCTAAGGTCAATCACTTTTGGCTAGTGTCACCGAAATTCGGGTCCCCCAACGTGCTCAAAGGGGGGCATTTTGTGCAAAACCTGACCTGCCGCCGCACTCCAATGCCAATGATGTCTTGGGCCCATAAGTTCGTGACTTTCTAAGGCCCAGATCAAGGGGGGGGACAAAAGCGGCTCTGCCTAACGTGAAGGTGTCAGGGGCTGAGAGGCTGAGGGAATGGCCGGGCAATATCGAGTAAGCCAACGGGAAGGCGAAGGCGGGGAGAGCCACTCCGAGCGGCACACAGAGGCGTACAGAGGCCAAGCTAAAGGCTTCCTTAGACGCGTACAGCAGACACAGGCGCTAGCCATCTATACCACCAACGTGGCTTAGGAACGGGCCGTGGCTTGGTGGATCGCATCGATCAGCTGGGCGCGTGACACAGGTTTGGTCAGGCGCAGATCGTCCGGGCGCAATGTGGCCACCGTATTGGCGCTGTCGTTGGCATAGCCAGACATAAAGACAACCGGCAAAGACGCGTTGATCTTGTGCACTGCGCGAGCCAGTCCAGTGCCCTGCAAGGTGCCCGGCATCACAATGTCAGACAGCAATAGGTCAAACTCTGGGCGCGCGCGGAAAATCGCAAAAGCCGTGTCGCCATCCGGCGCGCTTTCAACCGTGTGCCCGAGGCGCCGCAGCGTGGTTTCCAGCACTTTGCGCACTTCATCCTCGTCTTCGGCGATCAAGATGCGCAGCTCTTTTTGATCCGCCTGAGGCTTGGCGTTGGCTGTGGCGGTGGTGTCGTCTGTAGCGTCTTCTTGCGCTTTGAAATAAAGGCGGAACCGCGCCCCTTCGCCCGCGCGGGAATCCACCCGGATGGCACCACCAGATTGCTTGATAAAGCCATGCACCATCGACAGGCCCAGCCCCGAGCCTGCGCCCGGACCTTTGGTGGTAAAGAAGGGGTCAAAGATGTTGTTGAGCGTCTCTCGGGTGATGCCTTCTCCGGTATCGGCAACTGAAAGCACCACAAAGCGGCCCGGTTCAACCTCGTCTTCCCAGCCTTCAACGCGCTCTTGGGTCAACTCTTCGCAATAGGTTTTGATCGACAGGCGGCCGCCTTCGGGCATTGCGTCACGTGCATTCACGATCAGGTTCAACAAGGCACTGGCGGTTGAGCTGCGATCCACACGCACGTCGGGCAGCTCTTCGCCAAATTGGATATTGGTGGTGATCGTGGCGGGCATGGTGCGGCTGGTCCACCCTTCCAACTCGCGGACGATCTCGTTCAGGTTCAAAACTTCGGGCTGCAACCGGGCACGCCGCGCAAAACTAAGCATCTTTTTGGTCAGGTCAGAGCCGCGCTCGGCTGCGGTGATGGCGCTTGCGACAAATTCGATGCGTTCATCGTCTTGGATGTTTTCGGCTTCAAGATCCTCTTGCAGCATCTCAAGGTTGCCCCGGATCACGGCCAACATGTTGTTAAAGTCATGCGCCACACCGCCGGTCAACTGACCGATGCTTTCTTGCTTTTGAGCTTGGCGGGCGATGTCGGCCTGTCGCTGCACCTCTTCTTGCGAGTGGCGCATCGACGTGATGTCGACCATAAAGCTGTCCCAGCGGGTCTTGCCATCGTCCAGACGCAGCGGGTGCCCCCAACCTTCGATCCATTTGGCTTGGCCTTCAGGCAAGGTGACGCGACAAACCGCATGCCATGGGGTCAGGGTCTTGCGTGAGACATCCAGCTTTTTGCGCAGCTCTTCGGCGTCTTCTGGATCCAGCAGTTTCCAGAGGGCTGCGGGGCTGTCATGCCGTTCCAGCTCTTCTTTGCTGAGACCCAGTAACTCCATACATCCGTCGGTGATGAATTCGATTTTGGCTTTGCCTTCGGGGTCGACCCAAAAGGTAAAGAAGGACCCCGGAGCGTTGGCCACCACGCTGCTGAGGCGGTCATCAGATCGACGCATTTCGCGGATCTTGCTTTGTCTTGAAACCGCCAAGGCGTTTGCGACCAGCAAGGGCAGCAATATCAGGGCTGCAATGACAACGATTAATGCACGATCCAGCGCCCGTTGATTGCGCAAAACGGGATTGTCCCAGCCACCCGTGGGGCGGGCGTAGATTGTCCAGGATCCATCGACGGTGCGCACGGTGGCTTCGACGGGATTGTCGCTGACAATCTCGGGATCCCCATAAAAGATGTTTTGATCCGTATAGCCCAAGCTGCTTTGCGACAAGGTGACTTGAACTCCGCGTTCGCGGTCGTTGATGCCAGCCTTGGTCAAAAAGGCTTGCATGTCGAACACAGTGGACAAAATGCCTTTGAAGGCGATTGTCTCTTGCGACATCGAATAGACCGGCAAACGCAGAATAAAGCCTTTGCCCCCTTGGATCAGATTCACGGGGCCCACCATGATCAACTGACCGGTGTCGCGCGCTTGTAAAACGGCGGCCAACTGGGCGGGGATATTGCGGTAATCCACCCCAATGGCTTTTTCGTTGCCTACAACCGGATAGACATGGGTGATGACCAAATCTGGTGCCCATGCCACATTGATCACCTCGGGAAGTCCTTCGGTGACGGCTTCGGTGATCAGTGAAAATTCTTGCTGGCTGATGTCGTCTTCGCGACGCAGAACGGTGCCAAGACCGCGCGTGATATGCAGGCCCGAGTCAAACTGGCTTTCGATTTTGGCCCGCAGAATTTCAGTTTCCGAAGAGACAATGGCGCGCAGGTCGCGGGCCTGAAGCTTTCGGGTTTGCGCATCCAAAGCCACTGACAAAGCCAGCACAGCAAACACTGCAATCAGAGAGGGAATGTAGCTCGCAATACGCGTGGCAGGCATAATCAGATCTCGGCAATTCCAATTGTCGGGCACAGAGTGTGCGGTCAGGTTGTGGGTGCCTGCGAGTTGGGCAGACAAGTTTCCCTAACGTCGTATCCTGTGGCCATCTTAAAAGAATAACAAGTCGCTTAACCTAGCCAAAAGCGTAGTTTGGGGGTGTTTGGAGGCGAAAATTGCGATTTAGGCTGACGATTTTTGGGGTGCGATGATATTTTCCCTGATTGAGTGGCCTGTTTCCGACTCAACCCTTGCGGAAAAATCCCGTCGTGATTCATTGAAATTGCTCGGTAAATTCCGCGATGCGTGAGTTTGAAAACGAAGGATGCCTCAAACAGCGCAATCCGCAATTTCTGTGCGGCCGCGCCCTCAGCGCGTGGCCATTCCCAAGCGCAACCCGGTGTTGCGCAAATCGGATGGGCGAAAAGAGCCACGCCTCGGGCAAAAAAAGAGGGAGCCCAAAGGCCCCCTCGTGGTCACTGATTACTGGAAATTTGCGATTACGTCCGCAAGCCATCCGCGTCGAAAAAGGACAGGCGAGTTTCGTCAAAGTTGAGCCCGACTTTTTGCCCGGGCGCGACATCGACGTCGCCGCTGGCGCGCACTGTGATCTGCCCAAGCCCATCTGCATCAATCACGACATAGCTGTCAGCCCCAAGATATTCGACAACATCCACGGTGCCATCGGTCTGGCCGGTGCCTTCGCCGCCCAATGTGATGTGCTCTGGACGAATACCAAGGTGGATCGCTGGAGTCTCGCTGCTATAGGCACCACCGCGTCCACCTTCGAGTTGATAGGCGCCGTTTGCGGTCTGACAGGGTAAGATGTTCATCTTGGGACTGCCGATGAATTGCGCCACAAACAGGTTTGCGGGGCGTTCATACAATTCGCGCGGCGTGCCGACCTGAGCAATCTTGCCGAATTCCAGCACCACAATCCGATCCGCCAAGGTCATGGCCTCAACCTGATCGTGGGTCACATAGATCATGGTTGATTTCAGTTGTTGGTGCAGCTTGGCGATTTCATAGCGCATCTCAACGCGCAAGGCGGCGTCTAGGTTGGACAAAGGTTCGTCAAACAAGAAGGCCGTGGGATCACGTACGATACAACGCCCAATCGCAACCCGCTGGCGTTGGCCGCCTGACAGATCTTTGGGGCGACGATCCAAATAGGGCCCAAGCTTGAGCACCTCAGCGGCGTGATTCACTTTGCTTTCAATCTCGGATTTTGACGCGCCCGCCGTTTTCAGACTAAAGCCCACATTCTCGCGCACTGTCATATGTGGATACAGCGCATAGGATTGGAAAACCATCGCCAGCCCACGCTTTGAGGGGGGCTCTGCTGTTGCATCGCGCCCGTCAATATCCAAGGTTCCCCGCGAAATATCTTCGAGGCCGCCAATCATCCGCAGCAGGGTCGATTTCCCGCAGCCAGATGGCCCCACAAAGACAACAAATTCGCCGTCGTTAATTTCAAGGTCGACACCTTTGATGACCTGAGCGTCACCATACCATTTTTCGACCGCGTTTAGCTTGATAGCCCCCATTTTACGGCCTCCCTGCCGATGGCGACGCCCAGGCTAACCAGACTGCCGCCGTCCATGTAAATGTTCCGCCCCCCTCGGGGGCTCCTGTCATCGGGTGGAAATACTCGGCAAAGCCGTGCTCTCCGATGAGTTTTGCTGTGCGTGTCCGCAATTCTTCTGCGTCGGTCTCTTTGCCGCGCTCTTTCAATCCCATCGCGATGAGAGCGTTCATCATCGCCCAGCTGGGCCCGCGCCAATAGCGCTTGGGGTTGAACTCTGGGCTTGAGGCTTTCTGGCTGGGCACCGGAAAGGTGGTCTGCGCAAAGGCCTCGATCAACTCTTGATCCATCACCGGGCAATCGATGCCGGCAAACCAGCAAAGAAATGCCGCCGAAGAGACATTGCCCGCGTGTTGCCCTGTGCGCAGATCAATCGCGTCGTACGCCCCGGTCGTGGGGTTGCGCAGCGCTTCACTGCCCGCTTCTAGCGTGGCGATCCAACCGTCAACCTCATCGCGGGCTTCGCCAAGGATATCAGCCATAGCGGCAAGGTCGCGGTTGGCGCGCAACAAGATGAATGTCATCGTCGGATCGGCCACTTTAAAGGGCATATCCTGCGCCATTGCCGCGTCATCCCAGTTCAAGCGCGCCCCACGGGCCACCAGCCACAGATAGCGATCATAGTCCTCTTTGGTTGGACGCATCGCGGGATCGACATGTCCAGTGTCGCGACGCGTATAGGGGGGCACGCCCGTTGGATCGATCGCGGCCATAGGCCCATCCCAATCCGGCGCGTTGTCCCGACCGGTTTCCCAAGGATGGGTCACAAAGATCATCCCCTCATGCGATCGCCATTGCATAAACCAGCGATGCCAGCGCACCAAAGCCGGAAACAGACCTGCAATGCGGGCTTTGCCATCCTCTGGGTCTGTTTCATAGACTTTGCGTGCAAAGGTTGCGGCCACAGGCGGTTGGCTGATCCCGGACGAAGCCACCGGGCCACAGCCCTTGGCCCCCCATGTGTCAGGGCCGGGAAAATAGTCCGGGTCGGGCTTATGAAACAGGATATGGGGCACCATGCCGCTGTCCCATTGCCCGGCCATCAACGTCTCCAATTCGGCCCAGGCGCGCGCCGTGTCAAACTCGGCAAACCCCCAAGCAGCAAAGGCGCTGTCCCAGTTCCATTGATACGGATACAGGCCCGCCGTGGGCACGGTATAGCCCCCCCGATCATTGCCACGCAGGATTGCGCGCGCTTGATCATCCAAGCTGATGTGGTCCATTCCAGTCATCCTTTAACCGACCCGGCTGTCAGCCCCTTGGTCATAAATCGTTCCAGCCCCAAGAACAGCACCATGATCGGAACGGTTGCCACAACCGACCCGGCCATCAAATGTTGACGCGGAATTTCCGAAGAGTTGAGCGAGGCAATGCCGCGCGTCAAAGTGAACTTTGAAGGATCATCCAGCAACATGAAGGCCAGCAGGAACTCGTTCCAAGCAATCATGAACACATAAAGGCTGACCGAGGCCAAAGCTGGCAGCGACAGGGGCAGGGTGATCTTCCAGATCACCGCCAGACGGCTCAAACCATCCATCAAGCCGGCCTCTTCCACCTCATGGGGCAGACCCCGGAAATAGCCCTGCAACATGTACAGCGCCACTGGAATAGTGGTCACCGGATAGATCAGCAAAATGCCCACAATCGTGTTGCGCAAACCTGTCATCGAAAACGCGATATAGATTGGCAAAGCCAGAACGATGATTGGCACCATATAGATCAACAGGATCGAGCGGGAAAACATCGCTTGCCCTTTGAACCGCAACCGCGCCACCGCATAGGCGCCCGGCACGCTAAAGGCCAATGTGATGAACACGGTCAGAACCGAAATCACAAAGGAGTTCACCATATAGGTGCCAAAATCAAAGTCGCGGAACAACTCCACATACGAGCGGAACAAGCCCAGTCCCTTGTCCAAATCCAGCGAGAAATCCAATGGGTTCTGGATCATCTCAGATTGGTTTTTCAGGCTGGTCATCACCATCACATAAAACGGGATCGCCACAATTGCAGTGAAGAAAATATAGCCAAACCCGGTGAGAAACCGAATGATCGAGGCTTCAAACTCATGACGGTTCATCACGCCGATTGGGCTATCAAGCAGGATTTTCTGCACGCCAAGGGCCGCAAACCCGGCCACCGACAAAGACCCCACCGTACGTCCAATGCCCCCCACATCCGGGCCCATATGCAGCACACCAAATCCCATTGCCGTCGCCCCGGCGCATAGCGCCGCCACAGCCCACAGACCGCCGCGTGGCAAAAAGACCGAAAATCCCAAAACCACACCAAATATCAAACAGCCCACCCCAGACGGGCGAAACGCCGCCCCGGTGGCAAAACTCATCGTCACCGCCACGGTGACGGCCACAATGAAGGTCCACAAAAAGCCCAATACAGGGGCCGTTACATAGCCAAACCTTAACGCTTGCATCGCAGGGCCTCCTTTTTCTTGGTCAAACTACCTCGGGGGTGAACGGTGAAATCCCATTTCACCGGAGGGGGCAGCGCCCCCTCTGTCAAAGACGAGAAACTCTGGCTCATAGCCCTTCCTCCCGGCTGACAAAGCGGAAGAAGAAAATCGAGAACAACAGCAAGCACAGGAAGATCACCACGGCCACCGCCGCCCCAGCGCCGATGTTGGACACCGCAAAGGCCTGTTCATAGACATTCACCGTCAAGGTCCGCGTGCCGGCATTGCCGCCTGTCAGCAAGAAGATGTCGTCAAATTTGTTGAAGGTCCAAATAAAGCGCAGCAGAAACAGCACGCTCAAAATGCCCAGCAATTGCGGCACGCTCAGATACCAGAATTGTTGGAACGGCGACGCGCCATCCATGTCAGCGGCTTCGTACATATCGGTGTCGATGCTTTGCATCCGCGCCAGAATGAACAAGAAGCTCAGCGGGAAGTAGCGCCAGATCTCAAAAACGGTGACCATGATCAGGGCCAAGGGGCGTTCGCCAAAGAAGTTGATCGCACTCTGGGTGACACCCATTTGGATCAACAAGGCATTGGCACTGCCGGAAAACGGGTCAAATAGGATGAGCCAGGAAAAAGCGACCGCAATCACCGGGGCCACATAGGGGAACAGGTATAGACCGCGCAAAATACCCTGACCTTTGAAGCTTTTGTTCAACAAAAGCGCGGCAAACAGGCCCACCAGCAAAGCGCCAATGGTGCCAAAAACGGTGTAAAACAGGGTGATGCCAAAGACATTCAGAAATTCGTCGCCATCAAACACCCGGGCAAAGTTCTTGGTCGAGAACTTGAAGTTGGTCAGGATGGAATCGGCGTCCCCACTGACACTTGGTTCACTGCCTTCGACCTCGGTTTCAGCGAGATCTTCGTCAACAGCGCTGACGGGAATACGCAGGCGGGTGTTAAAGCCCCCCTCTAGCTCTTCGAACTGACACAAAAGGGCAGCGCCTGAGAGGCTACAGCCTTCGGGCAGATCGCCAATCACCGTCACGCTGTCCGGCAGTTGGTCGCTGAGAACAACATTGGCAATGAGTTTGTCTTGGCTTGAGTTGCGCAATCGGTATTCGATCCGCATGTCGTCGCCAGAGCCGCGCAGAGATTCCCGCACAACAGGTACAGTCGGGCGAAGGTCCGCCAGACCAATAGGTTTGAAACTGATCCAAAAGATCGCAAGCAACGGCAGAATAACGACCAATGCGACCGAGATCATAGTGGGGGCAAGCAACCCCCAGGCCAGACGCGCTTCGCGCCGGGCCAGCGGTGTGGTGCCCGATGGGGGGATTGCTTTTTCTGTCATGAGAAAATGGCGGGCGACTGCACAAGGCAGTGGCCCGCACTGTCCTTATTCGATGGCCGACAAAGCGTCGTTCATCGCCGCAACGGCGGCTGCGGCGTCAACTTGACCGTCGATGTATTCACGAACAACACGGTTGATCGCTTGGCTGTTGATCATCTTAGAGGCCAGCGACAGCTGTCCATCTTCAACACCCCAACGCTGTGCCACTTCCAGACCGCCAACGATTTCGTCGATCATGTCTTGTGCGTAAAGGTCACCCAAGGGGGCTTTACGATCAACGCCGACTGGCAGAGTTGCCCACAAGTCTTTGAACTTCTTGGGTTCTGCTTCGGTGCCGGCGCGCACTGGGAATTTGCCTTCAGGGGCGATCGACAGGGTTTGGCCATAGCCTTCGTCCATCGAGAACTTCACAAATTCCTGTGCGGCATCAGTGTCAGCATCAGTGGTGATACCAAAGTAACGTACGTCGCCCCAAGCCGCGCCATCAGGGTTTGATGGGCCAGCAAAGTTGGTCACGATACCAGTCATCGATGCCAAAGCGGCTGATGTTGGATCGTCGTTGATGGTTGGCGGAGCACTGTCGCGCAGACCGGCCAGCTCGTCCAAGATGAACGGAGACCAGATGATCATCGCTGCGTTGCCTGAGAAATACAGCTCACGTGACTGCTTCCAGTACAAATCACCCGGAGGTGACGCTTCTGCGATCACTTTGTAGAAATCCAGAACTTCGGTTGTTTTCGCAACGTCCAGTGGCTGGAACCCATCAGGGCCGACTGGGCTGACGCCGTTGGCCAAGAACACATGCTCCAGAACCTGGCTCATGAAGTTTTCGTCCACTTTGGTGGCGGCAACAAAACCAAACAGCTCTGGTGGGTTGTGCAGTTTTTCAATCGCGGCTTCTACGGCACCGTAGGTGGTTGGCGCTTCTAGGCCAGCTGCTTCGAACAGGTCCTTGCGGTACACGACCATCTGGGTCCAACCGTCGACAGGCACAGAGGCTGTGTCGCCGTCATAGTTCGCCATCGCCAGCGCGCCGGGAGCGAAGGTGTCTGAGCCAAGCTCTGAAACAACTTCGGTTGCAGCTTCTGTGTCCAGAATGCCAGCTTCGGCCCATGGCAGCGCGTACTGCAGGGTGTGATAGATCACGTCTGGCAGATCGCCAGCGGCAAAGGCTGCGGTGGTGCGTGTGCCCAGATCAGATTCAGAAACCGGGATAACGTTTACTTCGGTGCCTGTGGCTTTCTGGAATTCCAGTGCCATTTCTTGTTGCTTGGCCAAACGCTCTGGCTGCTCTTCTGTGGTCCAGAAGCGGATAGTATCAGCTGATACTGCTCCGGCAGTCAGGGCCAGCGCAAGCGCCGTTCCGGTCATCAATTTGCTGTAGTGAGTCATCGTATTCCTCCCCGATGAATTATAGTTGGTATTGGAATTAGGTCTTAGGAGCTGGACCGTGGGACCCACGATCCAAAAACTTTGCTCGGGCCAATGCCCTAAGCTTTTCAGGCTCTGCGCCCTGAATTTGTTGTATCAACAGGTCAGCCAGCTGCTCTCCGGCTTTGCGGGTGCCCACTTGAAACGTGGACAGACCCGGCTCGAACAATGTGCCCTCGGGCACGCCGTCATAGGCGATCAACGATAGATCTTTGCCAATTTTCAGGCCTTGTTCCTGCGCCACAGTGTACGCGCCAAAGGCCGCTCTGTCGACGGAGTAGACAATCGCCGTGACCGGGTCTGACAAGGACAGCAGCGCGCGGGCGGCTTCGGCGCCGTCTTTTTGGTTCAACGCGGGGGCCGTGATCAGATTGTTGTCACGCTCAAGCCCCGCAATGCGAATGCCGTCTTTGTAGCCACGCAGGCGCAAATCCGCATAGGTATAGCCCGGTGCGCCGGGCACAAATCCAATCCGGGTATGGCCGAGGGCTGTCAGGCGCTGCACAGCGTCTTGAATCGCCAGCTCGCTTTCGATGTCATACCACGAACAGCCTTCTTCGTTGCCCGTCCGCCCGTAGAGCACAAATGGAATTTTTTCGTCGCGCAAAAAGGTGATCCGGGGATCATCGACTTTGGTGCGGGGCAGGATAAAGCCATCGGCTTTGCGCTCATCTGAGAGTTTGGCCAGCAAGGCCAGAGTGGCCTCGTCACTTTCGGCTGTGGCCACGGTCAAGGTCCAATCCCGCCGGGACACCGCTTCGGACAGGCCGGCCAGAAAGTCCGCCACAAAGGGGCGGTGACCATCATGTTCGTTCACCTGAAGCACCAATCCAATCGAGCGCACCTGACCAGTGCGGATCGCCTGAGCATGGCTGAGGGGACGATAATCCATCTGAGCTGCAGCTTTGCGCACACGTAAGCGTGTGACCTCGGAAATGTCGGGATACCCGTTCAAAGCCCGGCTCACGGTGCCCTTAGTCAGGTTCAGCGCTTCGGCCAAATCCTGAATGGTGACACGGCGATCACGTGGTCTTCGATTTTCACGAGTTAGTTGCAAGTTGATTCGTCCTCCCCGACGTCAACAAAAGCTCCGAAACCGGTTTCGGCAATGGTTTTCGCAGACTTTTTTACATTGGCCTACCGCTTTGAACCGTCCAAACAGGCGTCAGGTTTCGGTTGCGCCTAGGGTGATTTGCCTGAATTTTTGGCGAAATATCAGCGGAAAATTCCGCATAAGTCTTTTGTTTTTAAAGGAAATTGTCTTTTGCTTATTCCGTGGGCGGCTTTGGCTAAAAAACACTCAAATTGTGCGGGCCACCAGTGCCACCCACCAAACGAAAAAGTTTCGGGCGGACACTGTTTTCGAAACCGTTTTCGAACCTAAGTTGACAGTCTTTTTGTCCGATTTGATCTGATCAACGCACAGAATTCATCGTCTTGCCCGTGCTATTGATGGGGCTAAAAAGAGGTGATCACCGTGGCGCCAAGGGCCTGAAATTCGTCCATGGCCATCAGCGCGCCCGGTGCCTGGTTCAGCGTGATTTGGGTGCCCACCAGTTGAGAGGGGGCCAATTTGCCAGAGAGAACCATCGCCAGCATCGCGTCATAGCGGTGGGCTTGCATCCCGTGGCTGCCAAGGATCTCTAGCTCGTCTGCAATCACCTTGGCCATGGGCACCTGAGGCGTGCTGTGCTCTGCCAACATCAACCCCACCTGAATGTGGCGGCCGCGTTTGCGCAGGCATTGGATCGAATTTGCACAGGTCACCGGGTGACCAAGCGCATCCAGCGACACATGGGCACCGCCTTGGGTCAGCGTGGCAATGGCGTCGGGCACGTCGGTGATCTCAGCCCCGTTCAATGTTGCAACAGCCCCCAGCTTGCGCGCCAATTCCAGTTTGTCCGGGGTGATGTCGATGGCAATGACATTGGCCCCAACGGCATTTGCGATCATGATGGCCGAAAGACCCACGCCGCCACAGCCGTGAACCGCCACCCATTCTCCGGCGCGGGTGCGTCCTTGGTCGACGACCGCGCGAAAGGAGGTGGCAAACCGACAGCCCAAGCTGGCGGCGGTGGCGAAATCAAGTGTCTCGGGCAGGGCAACCAAGTTGAGATCGGCCTGATGGATCGAGACATATTGCGCAAAGGACCCCCAATGGGTGAACCCGGGCTGAAATTGCGTGTGGCACACCTGTTGATGCCCCGCGTGGCATTCTGGGCAGGCACCACATCCGCCAACAAATGGCACTGTCACGCGATCTCCGACACGCCATTTTGTGACGTCCTTGCCAATCGCGGCAACGACACCGGAAAACTCATGACCGGGAATATGGGGCAGTTCGATGTCGCTATCGTGGCCCATCCAGCCGTGCCAGTCACTGCGACAGACGCCGCTGGCTTTGACCTCGATGACAACGCCGTGGGGCATTGGGGTTGGATCGGCCACCGTGACAACATGCGGCGCAGTTGAGAAGGTTTCATACATCACGGCTTTCATCGGGCACACTTTCATCTTGGGACCTTCGCAGCCTAGCGCGCGGATGGGGTCTGTGCCACCGCAAGGGCCGGGCAAAGACGGAAAGCGTGATGCAGGTAACGAGGGGGTGAAACAGATGTGACGCAGCGGTGCGAGACCACAGGGCTTGACTTTTGTCCCACCGCGATGCATTTGAGCCTCAATGCTGCGCTGCCGCGTGAGCCAGCCGTGTCCACAGACCGACACATCAGCATACTCAACTATCCAAGTTCCCCATTCACGCAGGGTTCATGATGCAAAGCCGGACCAGCGGGATGCGCCTGTTTGTCCTGTGGCTTTGTGCCCCTCGTGTGTCGCGAAAACCGCGACCAGATATCCCCGCGTGGTCACCTGGACTGCGTGGTCGGAAAGGACCGCATTGTTTGATTTTGACATGCTTGGCCTCGCGCCAGAGCTGACGAAAACCATTGAAACCGCTGGCTTTAAAGAGCCAACACCCATCCAAAACCAAGCCATTCCTTTGGCCTTGGAAGGTCACGACGTTATGGGCCTTGCCCAGACCGGGACCGGCAAAACGCTGGCGTTTGGCCTGCCGTTGATCAACCACCTCTTGGCTGAACCGGGCCGTCCAGCCCCAAAGACGTCTAAGGCGCTGATCTTGGCCCCAACACGCGAGTTGGTGAACCAGATCGCCGACTCTCTGCGGGTTCTGACAAATGGCAGCCGCTTGAAAGTGACCACCGTTGTGGGTGGCCAATCCATCAACCGTCAGATTCACATCCTGAACCGCGGTGTTGATATTCTGGTGGCGACACCGGGTCGCTTGATCGACCTTATGGATCGTCGCGCCGTTGATCTGAGCACCGTGCGTCATCTGGTTCTGGACGAAGCTGACCAAATGCTGGATCTGGGCTTTATCCACGCACTGCGTAAAATCGCGCCAGCGCTGGGCACCCCGCGTCAAACCATGCTGTTCTCGGCGACGATGTCCAAGCAAATGGAAGAGCTGAGCCGTGCCTATTTGAACAACCCGCGCAAAGTGCAGGTTTCCCCTCCCGGCAAGGCTGCGGACAAGGTCACCCAGTCGGTGCACTTCCTCAGCAAACCCTCCAAACCCAGCAAGCTGCGCGAAATCCTGTCACAGGACAAAGATGCGCTGACATTGGTCTTTTCACGCACCAAACATGGCGCGGAAAAGCTGATGAAGGGCTTGGTTGCGGATGGCTTCAATGCGGCGTCTATCCACGGCAACAAAAGTCAGGGTCAACGCGATCGCGCCATCAAGGCGTTCCGCGATGGCACAATCACCGTTCTGGTTGCCACCGATGTGGCGGCACGCGGGATCGATATTCCCGGAGTGGCCTATGTGATCAACTACGATCTGCCGGATGTGCCTGACAACTATGTGCACCGGATTGGTCGTACCGCCCGCGCGGGCCGCGAAGGCGAGGCGATTGCCTTCTGCTCACCAGAAGAAAGCGATCTGCTGCGTCAAATCCAAAAGCTGATGAAGATGGAAATTCCCATCGCCAGCGGCACCAGCACAGTGGGTGATCGTCCCGCAGGCAAAGGTGGCAACCGCCCCGGCAGTGCCAACCATCAACGTCGTCGTGGCGGCGGTGGCGGTGGCGGCGGTGGCCGTTATGAGCCCCCCAAAGGTGGCGGCGGCAAACCAGGTGGCGCCAAGCGTCGCCGGCCACGCAACCGCGCTGCGTAAACCTAGCAATTAAAAAACGGCCTGATCTGAACTGATCAGGCCGTTTTTCTGTCTCACGCGGGAAAAGTAAAGAACGGTCAGGCCGCTGCGCGGTCTTGCAACAGCCAGTTCAACAAGGACGGCAATTGGGTTGGTAGGCATTGCGCCTCTCCACCGCAAAAGGTCTGAAAGGCTTGGGCGTTTAACCCGTTGGTGCCGACAATGACCGGGATGTTGCGCGCCACAGCTTCGGCGATCACTTCGCGAAACCCGCGCCCCTCTGCTTCGTGTTTGCCAAATTTGTTGACGATCAGAACATCTGCGTCGTCCAGTCGGGGCAGCACCTGCGCAACCGCGCGTTCCAAAGCATCAGTGTTCAGGCGGCATCCGCGGGCCTCTGCGCCCAAATCCTGCGAAATTCGGATGACATCCCCATCGGGCAAAACTTTCACATCCATATCGCAGTGATGTGTTTTGGGGCGCGGTGTGTCGGTCTGGGTCAACCCAACAACCCGGACGCCACGCGCGATCAAGGTTTCGGCAAATGCCCCAAGCGTGGTGTTCACAACGCCGGTTTTGTCAGCTTCGAGATAGGCCAGTTTCATTTCGCTCTCCTTGTGGGGACGGGGATGCGGGCAGGTGAGGGGCGGGGCACCAGGGGCGCCCCGCTTGTCGCGCCTATTGCGAGGTTTCCAGATAAGACTCCAACTCGCGTTTGGCAGTGGCGGTGGCCTTGCTTTGGGGCAACAAGTCTGAGCCCTCCATTTCGGCAACCACTTCGCGGTATTTGTCCAAATATCCAGCTGGCAATTTGTGGGCGATGCCTTGGTGGCAATCGATACAAGTCTTGCCAGAATCCAGCGCCGCTTGGTGATTGTCCGCAGCCCGGTTTTCTTGGAAGGTAAAGTCCATGAATTCAAAGGCATGGCAGTTGCGGCATTCCTTGGAATCTGTCCGTTTCATGCGTCGCCATTCATTGGCCGCCAGATCGATACGGTGTTCTTCGAACTTCTCTTGGGTCCAGATCGATTTAGAGATGAAGTGACCATAAAGCTCTTTGGTGGCTTGAACTTTGCGCACCATTTTTGGGCCCCAAGCTTTGGGAACATGACAATCCGGGCAGGTGGCGCGCACGCCAGAGCGGTTGTTCTGGTGAATGGTGCCTTGGTATTCCGCGTAAACGTTGTCTTCCATTTCGTGACACGAGATGCAGAATTCTTCGCGGTTGGTCATTTCCAGCGCCCAGTGAAAGCCGCCCCAAAAGATGATCCCTGCGCCAAAGCCGACAAACAGCAGAAAGCCAAGTGAGAACACCCCGGAGGGGGAGGCGATGAAGCGCCACAGACGCCGTAGGAAACCGGGGCGTGGCGTGTTTTTGTCTTGATCAGCCATGGGTTTGATCCTTTTGGGTCTAGATTAGTTGGATGGGGTAAAGTTGTTGCCCACCAGCGCCGGCGTATCGGCCTGAGGCACGTGGCACTGATTGCAGAACCAGCGGGTGCCCGCGATGGTGTCCAGCTGGTTGCCATCGCGATCCAAATAATGGGTCATCGACAGGGTGGGCGCGCCACGATCCCCGGCGTTTGTCCAGTCATGGCAGGCCAGACATTCATTGGCGTTGCGGTCGATCTGGTACTGTTGAATGGTGTGCGGGATCAGCGGCGGTTGCTGACGATAATTGCGTGGAAAGCGCTTTTGATCCTGATGCAGCACGTCATCCAAAATAGCGGGCGCATCGATTGGATTGTCGCGCAAAGGTTTGGCGGGGTTGCTGTCTTGCGCCGGGGCAAACCCACTGGTGGCAAACAAGGCCGAGAGGGCAAGGGCGCTGATAAGGCTTGGCTTTTTCATGATATTTTCTCCGTGGCTTGCTTAGGCGGCCTTGGTGGCCGGCGGCGCAGAAGGGGATGAATGTCGCGGACGCCCTTTGGCAGGTGTCGCGTCGAAACAGTGGGTGACGTGGGAGGCGACTGCGGCACAGTCATCCCGGCGCAGGCCCAAGGTGGTTTGACTGAATTCTTCGCCCATCACCAAAGGCCCCGCCAAGTTGGCGACGTCGATATTGGTCGGTGACGGTTTCAGCACGCTGGCGGGGCTGGACACAGCACGCGGGAATTGCGCGCCCTGTTCAGTCAAAGACAGCGCGTCACAGGGGGCGTCACGCTTGCATAACCCGCAATGAATGCTGCCCGCCAGAAATGTCGCGTCGATCAAAGCGTCTGGGCGCTGCAGGGCTTGGGCAGGGTGGGTTTGAAATTGCTCGGCCAGACCGTCAAGGCCAATGTCCATGCCCGCCCAAGCACATCCCGTCGCCCCACCACGCGCCGTGTCCTGTTGGGACCGGCGGTAGATGAGGGGGACAGAAGACGTCGGGACGGCGGGCATGGGATATCTCAGCTTTCAGTGTTACGCGCGCTCAACTTTGCAGGCGCATTTCTTAAAGTCGGTCTCTTTTGAAATCGGGCAGGTGGCATCAAGCGTTAGCTTGTTGACCAGCTGGCCTTCGTCGAACCACGGCATAAACACGACACCTCGGGGCATCTTGTTGCGGCCACGGGTTTCAACGCGAGACAGAACCTCGCCACGCCGAGTGGACATCGCAATTTCTTGTCCGCGGCGCAGGCCACGCTCTTTGGCGTCCTCTGGATGCATAAAGACCACGGCCGATGGGAAGGCTTTGTGCAATTCGGGCACGCGCCGTGTCATCGAGCCAGAGTGCCAGTGCTCCAGCACCCGGCCTGTGACCAGCCAAAGGTCGAATTCCTCATCCGGCTCTTCTGCGGCGGGTTCAAACGGCGCGAAGATGATGTTGGCTTTGCCATCTGGTTTGCCATAGAATTTGACGCCTTCCCCCTCTTTTACGTAGGGGTCATAGCCTTCGCGGAAGCGGTAGAGCGTCTCTTTCCCGTCAACAACCGGCCAGCGCAGGCCGCGAACCTCATGATAGGTCTCAAAGGGGGCCAAATCGTGGGCCTTGCCGCGTCCAAAGCTGGCGTATTCTTCGAACAGACCTTTCTGGACATAAAAGCCAAAGTGCTCGCTTTCATCGTTGTCAAACCCTTCGGCGGTCTCTGACAAGGGGAAGGCATCGACCTGACCATTCGCAAACAGCACATCAAACAGGGTCTTGTTCTGATACTCTGGATTGGCCTCCAGAATCTCTGCTGGCCAGACCTCTTCGGTGGTGAAGCGTTTGGAGAATTCCATCAGCTGCCAGACGTCGGATTTGGCCTCGCCGGGGGCTTTGACCTGTTGGCGCCAGAACTGCGTGCGCCGTTCTGCGTTTCCATAGGCGCCTTCTTTCTCGACCCACATAGCGGTGGGCAAGATCAGATCACCGGCCATGGTGGTGACGGTGGGATAGGGATCGGAAACCACGATAAAGTTGTCGGGATTGCGATAGCCCGGAAAGCCCTCTTCGTTGGTGTTGGGCGCGGCTTGCATGTTGTTGTTACACTGCACCCAATAGGCGTTGATGATGCCGTCTTTCAGTTGGCGGTTCTGCAGGACCGCATGCGCCCCAACTTTGCCGTTCAGAATACCATGTGGCAGTTTCCATTTCTTCTCAGAGTAGGTGCGATGCTCTTCGTTGGCGACCACCAGATCCGCAGGTAGGCGGTGCGCAAATGTCCCCACTTCGCGTGCGGTGCCACAGGCCGAAGGTTGACCTGTCAGCGAGAACGGAGAGTTGCCCGGCTCGGAAATTTTGCCCACCAGCAGGTGCACGTTGTACATCAAGCTGTTCACCCAAGACCCACGTGTGTGCTGGTTAAAGCCCATGGTCCAAAGCGACATCACCTTGCGGTTTGGATCTGCATACTGCTGGGCCAGTCGTTCTAGCTTGGCCGCAGGAACGCCCGACAATTCCACCGCTTTTTCAAGCGTGTATTCAGAGACGTACTCTTTGTATTCTTCGAAACCGATCTTTTCGAGCTTGCCGTGTTTGCCTTCGTGGGCTGGGTTTTTCGCGTTTTGTTCCAGCGCGTGTTCAGGGCGCAGGCCATAGCCAATATCGGTGTTGGTCTTGGTGAAGTTGACGTTCTTGTTTACAAAATCCCAGTTCACCGCATCATTTTGGATGATGTAGTTGGCGATATAGTTCAGGATCGCCAGATCAGACTGAGGCGTGAAGATCATGCCGTTGTCGGCCAATTCAAACGAGCGATGCTCGAAGGTCGACAACACATGGACTTCACTGTCTTCTTTGGTCAGGCGGGTGTTTGTCAGGCGCGACCACAGGATCGGGTGCATCTCGGCCATGTTGGACCCCCACAGAACAAAGGTATCTGCGTGTTCCAGATCGTCATAACATCCCATCGGCTCATCAATGCCAAAGGTGCGGATAAAACCCGCCACCGCTGAGGCCATACAATGGCGCGCGTTGGGGTCGATATTGTTGGACAAAAAGCCCGCTTTCATTAGCTTGGCCGCGGCATAGCCTTCCCAAACAGTCCATTGACCAGAGCCGAACATGCCGATGCCGGTTGGGCCCTTGGCCTTGAGTGCGGCCTTGAACTTCTCGGCCATAATATCAAAGGCTTCGTCCCAGCTGATGGGTTCAAACTCGCCGTTTTTGTCGTAGACACCGTTGGTTTTGCGCAGCAAGGGCGTGGTCAGCCGGTCCTTGCCGTACATGATCTTGGACAGGAAATAGCCCTTGATACAGTTCAGCCCGCGGTTCACCGGTGCCTTGGGGTCGCCCTGAGTGGCGACAACGCGCCCCTCTTTGGTGCCCACCAGAACGGAACAGCCCGTGCCGCAGAAGCGGCAAGCCGCTTTGTCCCAGCGGATGTCAGGCTTGCCGACCTGCGCAGCGGCGGCCTGTGGCAACTGGATCCCCGCAGCCGAGGCCGTCGCGGCCGCTGCTGAAGCTTTCAGAAAGGAACGTCGTGAAGTTGGTACGGTCATGATGGCCTCCTCAGAGAGCTGCCGCTTGGGCCAGTTCAGGCTCCAGCGGTTCGAAATGGTGATAGGTGAGCGTGACGGTGATCACGCCGGGGATCTGGTGCATGTCCATGATCTGATCCGACGCTCGGATGTCTCCGGTGTCTTCGACGGTCACGACAATGCGCCCGTTCTCGTCAGCATGTGTTTCGCAGCCCGCCATGGCGTTGATTGCGTCGATGACATCGGACGATGTCTCGGGCAGGGCATGGACTAGGCAACCGCAGATATTCAGCATTGCAAACCTCCGTCAGGTTGCTGGATGTGGTGAAAGGTGATGGCCTGCGCTGGGCAGACGGGGGCACAGGCGCCGCAGCCGGTGCAGGCGTCTGTGTCAAACACAGGTTCTGATCGCCCGCCCGTCATCAGGCGAAAGCGGATCGCTTGACTGTCACAATGGTCTTCGCAGCTGCGACAGGTGATTGCGTTTTTGGAAAGGCAGGTCTGGTCGGCTGTGGCGCGCCAATTCCATCCGGTGGCCGGGCTTAGGGCCTCAGTCGGGCAGGCTTCGGTGCAGGCATTGCAAAAGGTGCAGGCACCCGCCGCAAATTCGACCGCCGGAAACCCGTCACTGTCTCGTTGGATGATCTGTTCGGGGCAGGCGCGGGCGCAGTCGCCGCATTGCGTGCAGGCGTCAAAAAAGGACATGTCTGTGGCCGCTCCCAAAGGGCGCACCACTGCCTTTGGTTGAAAGTTGCCTTTCAGAAAGGCACGTCTGGCTGGCGCTGAAGTCATGGCTTGCTCACAAATTGGTCATTAGTGAGCTACCAAGCCTCAATTGTGTGCGACTTGATTTAGGTCATGTTTTTTTGAAGGGGCTTTCCGCTATGTGATTGAAAAGTAATTGGTATTTTTGAAAGTCACCTTAAGATTTGCGCAATTTCCAAGCAAAACTTCAAAGCTGTGAACCTGCATTTAGTTCGGTGATAACAAGTGGTTGCGCCTACAACCTTTGAGGAACTGTTGGGGGAGTTTGGCCCTTCGTTGGGCGCTGATCCAAGTCCGGTGAATCGGGGCAAACACGGCGCGGACAAGGGCCAAATACGGTCAAAAATTTTGCAAAAGCTTGGTGTTTGGCGGCAAAAGTCGAGGGTTTAGGGCGCACATCCCCAAGGAATTGAGCCCAAAACGCCCATCAAAGGAGCGTCGAGTCTCGTTTTGAATGTCCTAAAGTCGCCCCAGCAATCGCTGGATCAGAAAGCGGGGCCGCAACTTTCACGCACAACCAGATCGCCATGCAGCAGATCTTGTTGTGGTTCTGGCGCGCGCCCTTCTAGACGGTCCAGCAAAAAGGTCATGGCCTGTTCCCCGATATGGCTGCGGGGTTGGCGGATGGTGGTCAGCGCGGGGGTGATATGATTGGCAAAGGGAATGTCGTCAAAGCCAATTACCGAAAAGTCCTGCGGCACGTTATAGCCGCGCAGGCGCAGCGCGGTGATCACGCCAATTGCCGTGCTGTCGTTATAACAAAAGAAAGCGGTCGGCAGCGTGTCCTTGATAAACAAACGTTCGACCGCTGCGCGCCCGCCTTCGCTGGTGCCATCACCTTCGACATGCCAATCCGTTAGCTTTTCTGAGCATTCCGCCAAACCGCGCTGATAGCCTTGGTGGCGCAGGTCAGTCAGAATGTCGCCCGTGCTGCCGCCGATAAAGACGATCCGGCGATGCCCCAAAGACACCAAGTATTCGGTCGCCATCTTAGAGGCGGCGATGTCATCCACCCCAACATAGCTGATTTCAGTGTTCTCAATCGGGCGTCCAACAGCCACGGTTGGGGGCAGGGCCTGCATTGGGGTCTGTGCTTGGCCGGCCACAGGGATATGACCGGTCAACAGGATCAAGCCATCCGCCATGCCAGTCGACAAGAACTGCATATGGTTCTCTTCCAGCGAGATCGTGCCATGAGTGTTGCCGATCAAAACGCCATAGCCGCGTTCATTGGCAACCTTTTCCAGGCCAATCAGAATGCCAGAAAAGTTGGGGTCCGCAATCGACGGAGTCATCACCATCACCATTTTGGAACGTCGCATCCGCAGGTTCTGCGCCATGGCGTTGGCGCGGTATCCGGTGCGGGCAATGGCGTTGACCACTTTCTTGCGCGTGCTTTCCGCCACCTTGTCCGGGGATCGAATCGCGCGGCTGACTGTGGCGATTGAAACGCCAGCCAGTCGGGCAACATCTTCGATTGTGGCCGGTTTGTCAGGGGGATTGGTCAAGATTTTACAGCCCGAATTGCGGTGGGAAATAGTCTTTTAGTTTTCAACGCTTACAAGATGTATATCGCACAGAAGCAGGGGTGAAAAGGTTTACACGCGTTTATGAAAAGGTTTACATGACCAATGTAAAGGTTTACATCTGTCTTCGGAGGTCAGTGTTTTCGACGCTGATTAAGGGAGGAAATTGTTGTGCCAGATGGGCAAAGCATCGGGATGTCGGTCTTAGCGGCCGACCATATTAGCAAATCGTTCGGGACCGTGCCGGTTTTGTTCAGCGTCAGCATGGATATCCGTGCCGGTGAAGTTCACGCGCTGATCGGAGAGAACGGGGCGGGAAAATCGACGTTGATGAAGATCCTGTCGGGATTTCATCATCCAACGTCCGGGCAGATTTTGTTGGACGGCAAGGCCACAAAGCTGCCGCCAAATGGCGAGGCTGAAAAGCTTGGCGTTGTTCTTATTCACCAAGAGCTGAACCTTGCAGAACAAATGACGGTCGAAGAAAACGTCTTTCTGGGCCGAGAGATCTTACGCAAAGGTGTCTTGGACCGGGCGGCGATGCGGGCCAAGGTGCAAACCTACCTTGATGATATCGGTCTGACGATCTCGCCAACGGCGCGGATTTCGGATCTGTCCATCGCGCAAAAGCAGATGGTTGAGATCGTGAAAGCGATCAGCCGGAATGCGCGGGTTTTGATCATGGATGAGCCGACTGCGGTTCTGACCGAGGCCGAAACCGAGCTGTTCTTTACCCAAATCCGGCGTCTCAAAAGCAGTGGCGTTGCCGTCGTTTTTGTGTCGCACAAACTGTCAGAGGTGAAGCAGATTGCCGACACCATCACGGTGCTGCGCGACGGTCAGTGGATCGGGACACACTCTGCTGATGATCTGACACCGGATGCGATGGCGCAGATGATGGTTGGCCGCGAGTTGTCGGATCTTTATCCACCGATCAACGAAGTTGATGTGGATGCGCCTTACGTGTTGCAGGTCAAAGGCCTAAGCAGTCCGGATCTTAAGGATGTGTCTTTCTCGCTGAAGCGCGGCGAAGTGTTGGGCTTTTCGGGATTGATCGGCGCTGGTCGTTCGGCCGTTTTCGAAGCGATTTGTGGCTTGGCCCCAATCGAGAGCGGAGAGATCCGCGTGGATGGTGAAAAGACCCGATTTGGCACAGTTGCAGACGCCCGCAATGCGGGGGTGGTGTATCTGACCAAAGATCGCAAAGAAAAGGGTCTTTTGCTCAAGCAAAAAATGCGCCCGAATTTGACGCTTTTGGCTCTGCCAAAGTTCATTCGCCGGTTCTCGGTGGATCGCAAGGCCGAAGACAGCGCGCTGGTGCGTGCCATCCGCCGCTTTGATATCCGCGCCCGGGATCCCAATGTGGACGTTGGCGATTTGTCCGGGGGCAATCAACAAAAACTGTTGTTGGCCAAGGTGATGGAATGTGAACCACGCATTTTGATCATCGACGAACCCACGCGCGGGATCGACGTGGGCACCAAGCAACAAATCTATCACTTTATCGCAGCCATTGCTGCCGAAGGTGTCTCGGTTGTCGTGATCTCGTCAGAGATGCCCGAGATCATCGGCGTCAGCCACCGCGTCGTGGTGATGCGAGACGGAAAAATTGCCGGCACCGTCACCGGCGATGACATCAACGAAAATGAAATCGTGCGCTATGCCGCCGGACTGAAGCGGGAGCAACAAGATGACTGAGACTGCTATGACACCTGAAAAAAACGCACGATCCTTTCGATTGGATTTCAAAACTGCCGGCCCAGCCATTGCATTGCTGTTGCTGTGCGTCATCGGGTTTTTGCTGAACCCCGCCTTCCTCAGCGAAGGCAATTTGACCAACCTTTTGACCCGGTCTGCCTTTATTGGAATTATCGCGGTTGGAGCGACATTTGTGATCACTGCGGGGGGCATTGATCTCTCCGTTGGCTCGATGGCGGCGGTGATCGCCGGGGTTATGATCATTGTCATGAACAGCTTGGTGGAGAACGTCAGCAGCGTGGTTGCGATTGTTCTGATCGGGTGTGGCTGTAGCTTGATCCTTGGGATCGGAGCGGGCTTCATCAACGGGATCCTAACCACCAAAGGGAAGATCGAAGCCTTTATCGTAACCCTTGGAACAATGGGCATTTTCCGCTCTTTGGTGACCTATTTTGCTGACGGCGGCACCCTGTCCTTGAACTATGATATTCGCGGTGTGTACCGCCCTGTGTACTATGACAGCTTCGCAGGCCTGCCGATCCCTGTCTGGGTGTTCATTGTGGTGGCGATCTGCGGCTGGTTGCTGCTGAACCGCACCGCGTTTGGGCGCTACTGCACCGCCATTGGCTCAAACGAAAACGTGGCCAAGTATTCGGCGATCAAGGTCGACCGCGTGAAAACGCTCACCTATGTGATCCAAGGTCTCTGCGTATCTTTGGCGACCGTCATCTATGTGCCGCGCCTTGGGTCGGCCTCCTCTTCCACAGGGGTTCTGTGGGAACTGGAAGCCATCGCAGCGGTGATCATCGGCGGCACTGTGCTGAAGGGTGGATATGGCCGCATCGGTGGCACCATCTTGGGGGCCCTGATTTTGACCACCATCGGCAATATCTTGAACTTTACGGATCTGATCTCGAACTATCTGAACGGGACAATGCAGGGTCTGATCATCATCATTGCAGTCTGGTTGCAGCGCGGCGAATGGGGCCGCAAAGCCAAAAAGACTGACTAAGAATTTCTCGCAAGCTTTGCGCGAAAGAACCGGGGCACCGGACAGGAGCGGTGCGCCAAACCATAGAAATACCATAGGGAGGAAAACTATGAATTATCTTGGAAAAATCAGCACCTTGGCTGTTGCAGCGACACTGTCGATGACAGGTCTGGCAAGCGCCGCAGACATCAAAATTGGTGTCAGCTACCCAACTCCAACACACGCTTGGGCGGCAGGCATGAACTGGCACGCCGAGCAGGCAGAAAAGCGTCTTGAAGAGCTTTATCCTGATGTGGATCTGGTGCTGATCAACTCACCTGATCCAGCGTCTCAGGCGTCTGCTCTGGAAGACTTGGTATCGGTTCACCAAATCGACGCGCTTGTTGTTCTGCCATTTGAATCCGAGCCTCTGACTGATCCCGTTTTGAACGTGAAAAAGTCTGGCGCCTTGATCACTGTTGTTGACCGTGGTCTGAGCCAGCCTGGCATCGAAGACATCTATGTTGCGGGCAATAACCCTGAACTGGGCCGTGTATCTGCTCAGTACATGAAGGGTCGTATGGAATCCGGCGACAACATCGTTGTTCTGCGCGGGATCCCAACATTGATCGACAACGAGCGTTTTGATGCGTTCATGGCAGAGATCGAAGGCTCGGGCATCAATGTTCTGGACCACAAGCACGCCAACTGGAACCGGGATGACGGTTTTGAAGTGATGCAGGATTTCCTGTCACGCTTCCCAGATATCGACGCTGTGTGGGCACAGGATGATGACATCGCGATTGGTGTTGTTGCGGCTCTGAAACAAGCGGGTCGTGACGGCGACGGCATGTTCGTTGTTGGCGGTGCCGGCATGAAAGAGACCATCAAAGGCATCATGGATGGCAACGAGCTGGTTCCAGTGGACGTTCTTTACCCACCATCAATGATCGCAACTGCGATGGATGTGACCGTAGCGGCGTTCAAATCAAACGGCCCAGTTGCTGGTCGCTATATTCTGGGTGCGACCCTGATCAATCAGGACAACGCAGCCAGCTTCTACTTCCCAGACTCTCCGTTCTAAGCGCGAGTCAAACTGAGGCAAGGGGCGGTCAACGCCCTTTGCCAACCCATGTCTACCGGAGGGGAACATCATGAAAACGATTAAGGGCCCAGCCCTATTTTTAGCTCAATTTGCAGGCGATGAAGCCCCATTTAATTCTTGGGATAGCATCACCAAATGGGCCGCCGACTGTGGTTACAAAGGTGTGCAGGTCCCTAGCTGGGACGCGCGCTTGTTTGATCTCGGCAAAGCGGCCAGCTCGCGCTCGTATTGCGACGAATTCCTCGGTGTTGCCAAAGAAAACGGCGTCGAAGTCACCGAACTTTCTACCCACCTTCAAGGTCAGTTGGTTGCTGTGCACCCGGCCTATGATGAGGCATTTGACGGCTTTGCGGCCCCCGAGGTGCGCGGCAATCCCAAAGCCCGCCAAGCCTGGGCTGTTGAACAGCTGAAATTGGCGATCACGGCCAGCTACAATATGGGGATTGGGGCCCATGCGACCTTCTCGGGCGCGCTGGCTTGGCCGTTCCTCTACCCGTGGCCGCAGCGCCCTGCGGGTCTGGTGGAAACCGCGTTTGACGAACTGGCCCGTCGCTGGCGTCCAATCTTGGACCATGCGGATCAGATGGGGGTCGATGTCTGCTATGAAATTCATCCCGGCGAAGATCTGCATGACGGTGCGACCTTTGAAATGTTCCTCGAGCGTGTGGACAATCACCCGCGCTGCAACATGTTGTATGACCCCTCGCACTATGTGCTGCAATGTCTGGACTATCTCGATAACATCGACATCTACAAAGACCGGATCAAAATGTTCCACGTCAAAGATGCTGAGTTCAATCCAACAGGACGTCAGGGCGTGTACTCTGGCTATCAAAGCTGGACAGATCGGGCAGGGCGCTTTCGCAGTCTTGGCGATGGTCAAGTCGACTTTGGGGCGATTTTCTCCAAGATGGCGGCCAATGACTTTGATGGTTGGGCCGTGGTTGAATGGGAATGCTGTCTGAAGCACCCAGAAGACGGCGCGCGCGAAGGGGCGCAATTTGTCAAAGACCACATTATCCGCGTCACCGAGAAAGCCTTCGACGATTTCGCCGGTGGCGAAGCGGACGAAGCAGCCAATCGCAAACTTTTGGGACTTTGATCATGAGCACTGATGTTAAACCCATCCGCCTGGGTATGGTTGGTGGTGGCAAAGACGCCTTTATCGGCGCGGTTCACCGCATCGCCATGCGCATTGACGGGCAATATGAGCTGGTGGCAGGGGCGCTGTCCTCAACACCGCAGAAAGCCTTTGAATCTGGTGTGGCCTTGGGGTTGCCCGAAGACCGTATCTACGCGGATTTCAAAGAGATGGCGATTGCCGAAGCGGCGCGTGAAGATGGGATCGAGGCGGTGGCGATTGTCACACCGAACCACATGCATTTTGCGGCCGCTCAAGAGTTTCTGTCGCGTGGCATTCATGTGATTTGTGACAAGCCTTTGACCTCGACAATGGACGAAGCCAACAAAATGGCCGAGGCCGTCGCAAAATCCGACGCGATGTTCCTTTTGACCCACAATTACACCGGCTATCCGCTGATGCGTCAGGCGCGCGAAATGGTGGCAGCGGGAGATCTGGGTGACATTCGGGTTGTGCAGGTTGAATATGCCCAAGATTGGTTGACCGAAGCGGCGGAAAGCAAACAGGCCGATTGGCGCACCGATCCCAGCCGGTCGGGGGCTGGCGGGGCGACGGGCGATATCGGAACCCATGCGTTTAACCTTGCGTGTTTCGTGTCTGATCTTGAACCACAAGAGCTCTGCGCGGATTTGCAAAGCTTTGTGCCGGGGCGCCGGGTGGATGACAATGCGCATGTGATGTTGCGCTTTAAGGGCGGTGCGCGCGGCATGCTGTGGTGCAGCCAAGTGGCTCCGGGCAAGGAAAACGCGCTTAAGCTCAGCGTCTTTGGCAGCAAAGGCGGCATTGAATGGTCCCAAGAGGTGCCAAACCAGATGCTGTACACGCCCTTTGGCAGCCCAAGCCAGATCCTGACCCGGGCGGGCGCTGGTGCCAGCGCGTCGAGTGAAGCGCTGACTCGCACGCCAGGGGGGCATCCCGAAGGGTACCTTGAGGCCTTTGCCAACCTCTATCTCGAAGCTGCAGAGCTGATCCGTGATCGCCGTGATGGACAGCCCAAGCCCTTGGAAACATTGGTTCCCGGTCTGAAAGACGGCATGGCTGGAATGCGGTTTGTGGACGCCTGCGTGCGGTCCTCAGCACAAAATTCTGCGTGGATCTCTCTCGCTGAAACGTAACGACCAAGGCGCCTCCCTGCGTCTATGGCGGAAGCCGGCTAAGGAAACTTAGTCGGTTTCCACTTGTTTACGAGCCTCTTTGGTGGTTTGAAATTTGTCCCTATTTTGCGTAGGTTTGGTTCGGTGGTGCGTTTTTGAACCATAGTGGTGCAATGATGGCGCGTTGTTCTCGGTGCAAATGCTCTTAGGTTCTGTGCAGACATAGGAGAGAGCCATGACCCAAACACTCGTATCAGACGCCACCCTTCCCGCATTTGACGCGGCCATTCGCAACCCAGCAAACGCAGGCCATTTGATGGTCCTTCAAGAGGTTGCCCCGCGGGTCAAAATCTGGTTGGGGGACGTGTTGTTGGCCGATACGGTTGCGGCCCTGCGGCTTGTCGAAGTGGGCAAGCAAGTCTATGTGCCTCGCCTGTATGTGCCGCGCGAAGATGTGAAGGCTGCGTTGGTGCGGTCGGATAAATCCACTCATTGCCCGCTGAAAGGTGATGCGTTTTACCTTGAGTTGGACGGCCAAGAGGTCGCTTGGGGCTATGACACGCTGGATTTTGCCGAACGGTTGAGCGGCTATGTCTCGTTTGATGCGGCTGGGCTGCGTGTCGAAGAAACCTTTGCCTAAGAGCGTTTTACTGCGTGAACTTGGCACGGTTCGCCAAGATTTTGTCGCTTAGAAAATCTACGAGTGCGCGCACCCTTGCAGTTTTGCGCCGCTCGTCATGCATCAACAGCCACAAAGACCGCCCCCCTGTGGGTTCGACCCCGGGAACGCGCACAACGCGCGGGTCAAGGTCGCCCAAAAAGCAAGGCACGCTGGCCAAACCCATGTGGTTGGCGGCCCCTTCAATCTGCATCAGAACTTCGGGCAGGCGATGGCGGGCTTTGGCCTTGGGCAGAGCGGTTTCATTGATCCAATTGTTGGTGCGCCCCCATCCGATCCACTCGGCCCCTTCCCCTTGCTTTTCGACAATGTCTGGATGTTGCTCGAGGTATTTCGGAGAGGCAAACGGGCCAATGGCCAGCTTCAGCAACCGACGCCCAACCACATCATCTTCGACGTGATTGGCCACGCGCAGCGACACGTCAGCCTCGTTTTTGTTTAGGTCTGACACCTTATTGGTGGCGATGACGGACACATTGATTTGCGGATATTGTATGGAAAACTCGGCGATCATCGGGGTCAGAAACCCATGTGCCAACGCGGGTGACACGCTGATGCGCACTGTTCCGGCGGGGCGGGCATCAATGTCGCGCAACTGCCGCGAAATTCGGTTGGCTTGATGCTCCATATTGAGTGCAAGCGCCAGCAACGTCTCGCCCGCTTGGGTCAGGGTCAGGCCGTTCTGCGAACGGTTAAAGACCTGTGCCCCCAGCTCTGCCTCCAGCGCCAAAACGCTTCGCCGGATTGTGGCATGGCCACAGGCAAGTTTTTCTGCGGCTTGGCGAAAGCTACCAGCACGATGGGTGCCCAGAAAGACCCGCACCATGTCCCAATCAAGGTTCGACATCGTTATCTCGCAAATTCCGGTGGATCATCAGCGATCCGCCGCTGTTCGTTTTTAACTATAGCGGATCGAAAGAAGAACGCCATATCCTAGCGAGAGCCGACACGGCGCGGGGGGAAATCTATCACAGTTGCTTGATGCAACGTGAACGTCATCTGCGTGCGAAATAGTAGAGACTAGGGTCAAATCGGTGCCTCATCTGCGGCCCATGCGACGACCAGAAAATTGAGAACGGGGAACTATATTTTGTCTTCACAACTGGACACATCTGCACAGGCGGTGCCTGACATTTTGTCATTTTTCCAAAAAACACGTGGTCAAACCGAAGCCTTGGTGGCGCCGTTGACGCCAGAAGACATGATGTTGCAATCGATGGAGGATGCGAGCCCTGCCAAATGGCATTTGGCCCATACCTCTTGGTTCTTCGAAGAGTTTATTCTGAAACCACGGACCCAGGGGTACCGTTCACCAGACGAGCGGTTCGCCTATCTGTTCAACTCGTATTACGTTCAAGCCGGGCCGCGTCACGCACGTGACAAGCGGGGCATGATTTCACGCCCCGGCGTCGAGGATGTGATGAAGTACCGGGCGCATGTTGATGCCGCGATGGCGGAGCTGCTGCAGGCGGGGCGCGATGACTTGCCTGAGATCGCGCAGCTGGCGGAGATGGGATGCCATCACGAAATGCAACATCAAGAGTTGCTGGTGACGGACCTGTTGCATGCCCTGTCTTACAATCCGCTGTTGCCCGCCTATCAATCGCCTGCACCGGCCAAGGTCTGGGATGAAATTCCACTGTCGTTTGCGCGTTATAGCCCCGGGTTGACCGAAATGGGCTATAGCGGCAGCGATTTTGCCTATGATTGTGAAATGCCGCGCCATCAGGTCTATGTGGCAGATTATGAGCTGGCCAATCGCCCAGTGACCAATCGTGATTGGATCGCCTTTATCGAAGATGGGGGCTATCAGAATGCCACGCTTTGGCTGATGGACGGCTGGGCGCGATGCCAGCGCGAGGGATGGGAACATCCCTTGTATTGGTGGCGTCAGGACGATGCGTGGTGGACCTACACTTTGATGGGCGCACAGCCGGTCAATCTGGACGCCCCCGTGGTGCACGTCAGCTATTATGAATCAGATGCGTTTGCGAGATGGGCCGGCGCCCGTCTGCCAACCGAGGCGGAATGGGAATTCGCCGCCAAAGACCAGCCCATCAAAGGGAATTTCTTAGAAAGCGGGGCCTTGCGGCCGCTGCCATCTGGCGGCCTGTGGGGGGATGTCTGGGAATGGACCCAAAGCCCCTTTACGCCCTATCCCGGCTTTCGCCCACCGGCGGGGGCCATTGGGGAATACAACGGCAAATTCATGGTGAACCAATTTGTGTTGCGCGGTGGATCCTGCGCCACGCCTTTGGCCCAAATGCGCCCCAGCTACCGTACTTTCTTTTATCCGCATCAACGCTGGCAAATGCTTGGCCTGCGTTTGGCAAAGGACGCTTAATCATGGATGTTCAAACCATACGAAATCAGGACTTTTTTGATCACGTTCTGTCCGGGCTGTCCCAGACGCAAAAGCGGATCGACAGCAAGTGGTTCTATGACGAAGCGGGCTCGCAGCTGTTCGAAGAGATCACCCGATTGCCCGAATATTACCCAACACGCACCGAGGTTGCGATCCTAAGCGCGCAATCGGCGCGGATTGCCAATTTTGTCCACGCCAACGGCGCGCTGATGGAGTTGGGCAGCGGGGCCAGCAAAAAGACCCGAATCCTGCTGGATGCGTTGCCAAATCTGGCCGCCTATGTGCCCATGGACATCTCTCAGTCGTTTTTGATGACCACCGCCGAGATCCTGCGGGCGGATTATCCTGCGCTGCCGATCTCGCCTCAGGTGGCGGATTTCATGCAGCCGCTGGATATCCCTGTTGATGTGGCGGACATGCCAAAGACGGCGTTCTTTCCGGGATCAACTCTGGGCAATCTGGATCTTGATCAGGCGCGCGACTTGCTGGCGCGGGTGCGGGCGGTTGATCGGATTGATGGCTTTATTCTGGGGGTTGATTTGGTCAAAGACCCAGAAACCTTGGTGCGCGCCTATGATGATGCCGCGGGGGTGACCGCGGCATTCAATCTGAATTTGCTCAAGCGGATGAATATGGAAATTGCTGCGGGGTTTGACCTTGATGCATTCCGCCACGAAGCCCGCTGGAACGCCGCGCAATCGCGGATCGAGATGCATTTGGTGTCGCTAAAAGAGCAAGATGTCTCGGTCAAGGACGTGTGGTTCCACTTAAAAAAGGGGGAAACCATTCATACCGAAAACAGTCATAAATACACCTCAGCAATGATCGAAGAGCTTGCTTCGGCTTCGGGGTGGGCGGTGTCAGAGATGCTGACGGATGACAAAGAATGGTTCGGCGTGTTCTTGTTGACCCCGATCAGACCCTGAAGTCGGGACATGTTCCACATAAAAGGCCCCGCGTGATGCGGGGCCTTTTTTGGTTTTTTGAACTGGTTTTCAAGCGTCGCTTAGGCAGCGGCTTCGGACGCCACCTGTTTGGCTGCGTCTTTTGTGTCCGCATCCTCTTGGTTCGATGCAACAAGGGCTGCGTCAGCAACACCGGCCATTCCGTTTTCAAGGCTGATGCCCAGCTCTTTGCCCAAGGCCTGCATGGCGGGCATTTGTAACGCCATGCCCAAGACTGAATCGAGCGCTTGGTTCACAGGTGTGCCACCCGAACCGGAGGTGGCGGCATCGCCGTTTGCAGCGCCGCCCATGCCGGTGACCTGATGGATCTTGATCGAGTCGATCTTTTCGGCCGGTTTGACCATCTCAGCAACAATGCTTGGCATCGCTTCCAAAGTCGCCAAACGGAGCTTCATGGCAATGATCTCGCTGCTCAATTCGTTCTCAGAGTTTGCGATCGCCGTCTGACCTTCAGCGGTGGCCAGCAGGTCGGCCTTTTTGGCCTCGGCGGTGATCATAATCGCATCCGATTCAGCGCGCGCTTCGGCCAGTTTGGCTTCGGCAAGGTCGTTTGCAGCCGCTTTTTCAGCCTGCGCAGACACGCGAATACCAGTGGCTTGGCGTTCGGCTTCGCGCTCAGCTTCGATCAATGTGATCTCGCTTTGACGCTGGGCTTCGGCCACGGCGCGGGCCGTTTCCACAGCTTCTTCTGCCTTAATCGCTTCGGCGCGCGCAGTATCAGCCGAGGCCCGAGCATGGCTTTCTTCTTCGGATTTGCGCGCAACGATGATCTGGCGCTCTTGATCGGCCACTTCCAATTCACGCTCTTTCGCGATCTCGGCCTCTCGGATCGAGTGCTCACGTTGAATTTCTGCGGTGCGAACCGCTTTTTCGCGTTGAATACGGGATTCTTCTTTGGCGCGATCCGAAGCTTCTTGATTGCGGGCAATTTCAGATTCCTGTTCTGCCTGCAACGTCCGGATTTCACGCACCTGCTGGATCGAGGCTTCTTTCTGCTCGCGGTCAATTTGGTACTTTAGCTTTTCTGCTTCCATTTCCGAGCGGGCAACCGAGACGTCAGCTTCGGCTGTGATTTCAGCACGTTGTTTGCGTGACGCCGCGATGACGGCGGCCAGTTTTTGCATGCCGACTGCGTTAAAGGCGTTGTTTTCATCCAGCGTTTCAAACGGGGTCTGATCCAATGCCGTCAGAGATACCGCTTCTAGTTCGAGGCCGTTTTTCAACAGATCCTCCGAGATGGCATTTTGCACCTCTTGAACAAAGCTGGCCCGGTTTTCATGTAGCTCGTCCATTGTCATTTGCGCAGCAACCGCCCGCAAACCGTCCACCAGTTTGCCTTCGATCATCTCGCGCAGCTGATCAACATGGAACGTACGGTCGCCCAGGGTCTGCGCGGCGCGCGAAATCCCGTCTTCGGTTGCGTTCACAGACACGTAGAATTCAACGCCGACATCAACCCGCATCCGATCTTTGGTGATCAAAGATTGTTCTTTGGTGCGCGACACTTCAAGGCGCAGCGTTTTCATGTTCACCTTGGACACTTCGTGCAGAAAGGGAACAATAATGGCCCCCCCGTCCATGATCACCTTGCGGCCACCGGAGCCGGTTTTAACAAGGCTGGTTTCGCGGGTGGCGCGTTTATAAAGCCGCGCCATGATCATACCGATGAATAGGAATAGGCCGACGATAATGGCGGTGATAATGGCAAGTGAAGTAATTGGCATAAATAGCTCTCCTGTTACTTGAATTGAATGTGGGGCACGTCAGGTCAAATGACGTAGAATTTGTTGTTGCGTTTGCGGATCAAAGTGACGTCGCTGCCGGGGGCAAATTTGGCCCCATCCTCAAGCGGTTCGACACGCAGATAGTGAGTGTTGCCATGGCGATCTTTGATCTTCGCTTCGGCAGGGGTGCCGCGGGCGGCGGTGCCTTGGGTGATCACGCCGCGATGTCCGCCAAGGGAACGGACCCGCAGGGCCGATGTCTCGGTTTGAGGCATCAACAGGCTCACCCAGTTTGCAATCACGCGGGTAATGGCCAGCGCGGGCATAAAGGCCAATGCCACCGCGATACTTGCGGGCAAGGGGCGGGTCAGCAACGCCTCGGCTGAGGATTGCAGCACAATGCCAACAAGCCCAAACGACGTGAGGAAAGAGACCAGCCAGATCAGAAACGGCACCTGATTGATCCGTGTCCACGTCAGTAAATCCCCCAGCGAAGAGGGCGTGTGAAGCGGAGGCCCTGCGGCATCAACGTCAAGATCGATGACCGGATCAGCCCCCCCCGTGAGGTCAAAGTCAGCGTCGACTTCTATGTCTGGGCCGTCGCTGCCAATTCCCAACACCGAAGATCCAAGAAAAAGGCTACAGATTTCGATCACAAACAGGCCGGTCACAACCGCCAGTGCGACGGAGAATGGCGCCATCTGTGGCGCAAGAAATAAATCGATCATAGTGTTCCTTTCAAAGGATATATAGGAACTAATCTGATAATTGTTAGGTATATATGTGCATAAACTTTGAAAATATAATTTATATTGTGCTTATGAGGTCAGGTGCCTATATAAATTGTTCATCACCCACGCATCTTGAAGGTTTGAAATGCCCGATTTCAGAAAACGCAGACAGCTGGCGCGCTTCTTGGATCGCAGCGCTGAGCGCTTTGCTGATTTCGAAGCGCCTGAACAGGGGTGGATTTCGACGATGCGCCACGCTTTGGGCATGTCTGCGGGGCATGTTGCTGCCCGCAAAGGTGTCAGCCGCAACGCTGTCTATCAGGCAGAGCGCAGTGAAAAAGATGGGGCGGTTTCCCTAAAGCAGATGGATCGTTTGGCCAGAGCGATGGGGGGGACGTTTGTCTATGCTATTGTGCCCAACGAACCGATTGCGACGCTGAAATACAATCAAGCGGTCAAAAATGCCCGCGAGTTGGCTGCGCTTGAACCCGAGTTTGCAACATGGTCCGAAGATGATCAGGCCGACTGGATTGACGACACCATTGCCGAACAACTGGAAGATCACAAACCTGACTTTTGGGGGGCGGATTCCAAAGGCTCTTAGGCTCAACCCCATATTGACGGGCGCTCAATGGGCTTAGTTCTGCGCCAGCTCAGGATGGCGATAGGCCTCTGGATAGCGCATTGGCAAGAATGGACCCAACGGGACCACATTGTTCCACGAGCGGCCAAAATACCCTTGGCGACAATGCACCAGTGAATTGCTGTCTACGACCCCCGGAAGCGCATATACCCGGCACAGCCAGCGCCATAGGTGGGGGAAATCCAGAATGCGCGCGCCGTTCAGTTTCATGCGGACATAGTAAACTGGGTCGTGCCGGTACAGCGTCGGGAACAGCCTCAGGTCCGCTTCGGTGAAGGTTTCACCCGTTAAAAACGGGCGATCATCCGCAGCCAGACGGGATTCCAATGTTTGAAGCGTGTCAAAATAGGCTTCGAACGCTGCGGCATAGACGGTCTGATCCGACGAAAATCCAGCCTTATAAGCCCCATTGTTGATGCCGACATAGATCAGTTGGTTCAGATCGTCGATCTCTTGGCGCAGCTCTGAATAAGAGGCCCCCAAAGGGTATAGATCCGGGCGATCCTGCGCGGGAAGGGTGCTGCCAAGGGCGGCGGCTTGGGTGTTCAGCATCCGGATGATTTCGGCGCTTTCATTGGTGACGATCCGTTTTGTGCGTTTGTCATAGAGGATTGGCACCGAAACCTCGTCTGATCCTTCTGCTTGATAGATCTGTTTGGCGAGGCGCAGCTTTTGCCCGGTGCCGGTTTCTTCGGTGCATTCCTTCAACGGCTGCCCCGTCAACGAGGCAATGCGCTCGGGGTTAAATTCCCAACGGTTCGGCTCTATCGGATCATCTGGCATGGTGCGCCCCGGAAAGGCCACATCCATACTGATACTTTCCTGCAATCCCAACACGTTGCGTGCCAAGGTGACGCGGTGACACCAGGGGCAGTTCAGCGCAACATAGAGATGATAACGCCCCGGTTCTGCCGGAAAGTCAGGATCCTCGCCCAGCACAGATCGAAAGCCGCTGACCCCGCGCACAAACTCACCTTTGGCCCGCCGCTTGGCGGCATCGGTTTGGGATTCCTCAGTCGAAGCGTTGGTCACGTCACTCTCCTTTGTCCGGGGCATCACAGGCGGCGATTGTTGCATCGCACACGAACCTGTTTGGCATGCGCCACTTGGTTGATAGAGTACTTAAGATCTGAGCAAGGTGGAACAAGGGCTTGCGGCGCGTCTTGCTCTGGGGGGATCAAATGGCATCGGAACCTTGGGGGCGCGGCACGGTCTTTGGCCGCTCAGAGAATAGGTTTGATTTTAGGGTTGATACGATTGATGCTTTGCTGGCCAATCAGCCCGCCTAAGCACATTGGCACCGTCAAACGGCGCTGATTGGTGACCGCCACACATATCGGAGGCTTTTGTGGGTGACATCGTATTGTGGGATTATCCCAAGTCTTCAGCCAGTTACCGGGTGCGCATCGCACTGGGGCTGGCGGGGCTGAGCTATCACAGCAAAGTGGTCGATCTGTTGACGGCACAGCACCGCACCGACGCTCATCTGGCGCGAAATCCCCAAGGGTTGGTGCCGGTTTTGGATATTGATGGGCATCGCCTGACCCAGTCATTGGCGATCCTTGAATACCTTGATGAAACTCGCCAGCTTGGTTTGCTGCCAGTGGAACCACGGCTTCGAGCGCAGGTCCGTGCACTGGCCTATGCGCTTGCGATTGATGTGCACCCTGTTTGCAATCTGTCGGTGGCGCATCACGCATCGCAGGGCAAAGAACCAGCACTGACTGCATGGATGAAGCGTCACATTCGGCCGGGGCTAGACGCGTTTGAGGCGCTCTTGCCCGAGGATGCGCCGCATCCATATTCTACGGCGCCTGTGCCAAGCCTCGCCGATCTTTGCCTGATCCCACAGCTCTATAACGCGCGGCGATGGGGGGTGGATTTTGACGACTGCCCCAAAATCATAGCGATAGAAGCGGCGTGTCAGGTCTTGCCCGCCTTTCAGAAGGCCCATCCAGATCAGCTAAAGGCGATCTGAGGTCGGCTTTGGGACCTAGTCGCCGATGAATTCGGCGCGGCGTTCCAGCAACGCCGCACTTAGGTAATCGACCAGCACGCGGACCCGGTGCACCCGACGCAGATCATTGTGCAACAAAATCCAGGTTGAACGGCGTTGATCCAAATGGGTGCCCGGCACGCGCTGTAATTCCGGGAACTTCGCCTGAGCCCATGTCGCCAAAACGGTCATGCCCGCCCCAGCGCGCGCCAGATGCAGATGCATTTCAGGGTCTGGTACGGCATGGCGCACCCGCGCATCCGGGTAAGGAGAGTTCTTGATATACTCTAGCAACTCAGGCTCTGGACCATACCCGATCCAATCAAGTCCGACGCCACGCGGACCGGCCTGTGCAAAGGTGCGATCGATATAGGACCGCGCCGCAAAAATGCCGATCGACAGAGGAAACAATTTGCGCCCAACCACATCTTCTTGCACCTCGGTGACATGGCGAATTGAAATATCGGTTTCAAGTTTTTCGATGGAATCCAAGCCAAAGGACAGCTGCAACTCGATATCTATTTCGGGATAAAGCAGTGAAAATTCGGCCAAAACCGGGGCGAGCAAAAAATGCGCTGTCATCGGGTCTGCGGACATTCGAATGCGCCCCGAAGCTTCGCGATCAAGCCCCTGCACAGCATTGAAGCCCTTGAGCAGTGCCGTTTCCGCCTCGAGCGCCTGAGGCAATAAGGTGCGACCCGCAGCCGTCAAGCTAAGCCCATCCGCGCCACGTCGAAACAATTGCACACCCAGTCGCGCCTCAAGCGCTTCGACTTGGCGGCGCAGGGTCGCATGGGTGCCGCCCACCTGTTCGGCCGCACCGCGCAAAGAGCCCTGTCTGGCCACCGCCAGAAACGCGGGCAGTGATTTCCAATCCATCATAAGAGGTTCATTTTCAAACCGGAGTGGGTTGTTTTGGTTAGTATTCGGTTCAAAAATATTCCGCTAGGTCGGGGGCGTCAACACAAACATAGAGATAAGCCCATGACAGTCACAATTTCCGCATGGCGCGTGCCACAGTATGGCAACGCCGATCAGATCCGCCCGGTAAACCGCCCTCAGGCTGACCCCGAAGCTGGTGAAGTCCTTATTCAGATACAGGCCTCGGCGGTGACGCGCGCGGATGGAATGATGCGGGCAGGGGAGCCGCGTTGGGCCCGCCCCTTCCTTGGCTGGCGCCGCCCACGTCGGGATTTGGTTGGGACATGTTTTTCCGGTGTGGTCGTTGCCACGGGGCCCGGTGTGTCGCGGTTTTGCGTTGGGGATCCGGTTTTTGGCGAAGCCGGTTTGAATTTTGGCGCAAACGCCAGCCACATTTGTTTACCGGAAACAGGCACGTTGATGATCAAACCTACCAGTCTCAGCCATGAAGAGGCGGCGGTGATGTGCGATGGGCCTTTGACCTCGTATAACTTTTTGCGTCACATCGCGGGGCTGCGGCGCGGGGAAAAGGTCTTGGTGCTGGGCGCCTCTGGCAGTTTGGGCAGTGCCGCGGTGCAAATCGCTGCAGACCTCGGTGCCGAAGTGTCGGGCAGCTGTAGTGCCGGCAATGCGGGCTTGGTGGCGTCACTGGGGGCCAGCCATGTGATCGATTACACCACAGATGACTTTGCACAGATGGGCAAGCGGTATGACGTGATCTATGACACGTTGGGGGTCAGCACGTTTGCCGCCTCTAAACCTGCCCTGACCAAGAGGGGGCGGTATGTGTGTCCGGTCCTAAGTGGTGGATTGCTATGGGCTATGCTGAGCAGCTCTGTTCTTGGCGGGCGTAGGGCCAAGTTCTCGGCGACAGGTTTGCTTAAACCCAATGATCTTTGCACCATGCTGCAACGGATTTTGTTGATGGTCGAAGACAAGACATTCGCCCCGGTGATGGACCGTACCTATCCGTTGGCACAGCTGATCCAAGCGCATCGTTATATGGAAACCGGCCGCAAACGCGGCAACGTGGTGGTAGTCTGACCTTTGTTGGGGTCAGGGCATGCGTCTATTGATACCCAAAAGGCAATTATAGTGGCGAACTTGGTATTTCTGGGTATCAAATCGCGACGCTATAGTTCCCTTGAAATGGGAGGATACAACAATGGACAAACGGGTGGAAAACCGAACCGAGGCTGTGGTCTATGACATCGTAAAGGCGGTGCGCGGCGTATTGGATAAGCACGACGTAACATTCGAGGAATACCGGGCAGGCGTTGGGTTTTTGATGCAATACGCCCAAGCGGCGCCTTTTGAAATTCCCCTGTCTTGCGACCTTTGGTTCAATGCAACCATTCACGACATCGAAATGAAGTCACGCAAAGGCTCGGTAACCGCGCTTGAGGGGCCCTATTTCAAAGAGGACATCCCGGTGGTGACCGATGCGCTGCGCACATTGGATGGTGTTGGCCAAGACATGGTGATCGAGGGACGGGTGACCAATCTCGAGGGCCAGCCGCTTGAAGGAGCAGAGGTGTTCATCTGGCATTCCGACCCGGATGGGTTCTACAGCGGGTTTTGTGACTATATGCCGGAACCAACGTATTACCGTGGTCGCCTAACCGTGGCGGCGGACGGGCGTTACCGGGTGCGCAGCTCGATGCCAGCCCCCTATACAATTCCCCATGATGGACCAACAGGCCAGTTGCTGGACACGATGGGACGTCACCCTTGGCGACCGGCTCATGTCCATTTCAAGGTGCGCGCACCGGGGATGTTGGAACATATCACGCAGGCCTATTTTGCCGATGGCGCCTATGTGAATGATGATTGCGTCGAAGGGGTGCGCCCGGCATTGGTGCATGCGCTGGGCGACCAGGATGGCACGTTTGTATTGACCAAAGACTTTGTTCTGGATCCAGCATGATGCGGCCAATCTGATGTTTTATGATCCAAGTGATGACCATGGGCTGGCGCGTAACCCGTTGATTTCATGCGTCGTGCCACGCCCTATTGGCTGGATTTCGACCCTAAACACAAACGGGGCGGCCAATCTCGCCCCGTTCAGCCTGTTCAATCTGGTGCGCTATGCGCCCCCTACGGTGATGTTCGCCGCCAATGGCACCCATGCGGATGGCGGGCTAAAGGACACCGCGGTGAATGCGATGGAAACGGGCGAGTTTGTCTACAACATGGCCACGGCTAATCTGAAAGAGGCCTGCAATCAAAGCTCGGCTCCCTTTGGGCGAGAAGTGGACGAGTTCAGCGAGGTCGGATTGACCAAAGCCCCCTCGCGCCGGGTGGCGCCGCCCCGGATTGCGGAAAGCCCCGTTCAGTTTGAATGCCGCACAGTGATGCAGGTGGCTTTGCCCGGCGGCGCGCCGAATGCGGTGATCTTTGGCGAAGTTGTGGGGGTTCATATTGCGGATTGGGCGCTGACGAACGGGATGATCGACATTCCCCGGATCCGTCCCTTGGCCCGCATGGGGTATTTGGATTTCGCTATCTCTGATGCGCCGTTTTCAATGCCCCAAGTTGGCGTGGCCAAAGCCTAAGGATTCAGACGTGAATGTAGAAATCGAGACACGCGGTCCCCTGATCGCGGATGTTCAGACGTTCCATTTAAAAATTCCCGGACGCCGAAGCCATGCGCATGCCGGGGCGGTGTCGCGCAGCCAATCAATTTTGATCCTGAAGGTGACCAGCGACGCAGGACACGAAGGCTATGGGGAGGTCGCCACCGCAGGGGGACCTTGGTGGAGCGGCGACAGCATCGAAAGTGTTCAAACAATTGTCACCGCGCATCTGCGCCCGGTTCTGCTTGGCCAGCCCGTGATGTCACTGGCGGCTTTGATGGCGCGGATGGATCGGGCGGCCTTTGGCAACCCGTTTGCCAAAGCAGGTCTTGAGATGGCCTTGCTGGATATGCAGGGCAAAATACTGGACGTGCCAGTGGCCACCTTGCTGGGGGGAATTGTCCGTGACAGCTTTGCGATGTGTTGGCCGCTGGGCTCTGTGGATGTGGCGCTCGACGTTGAGATTGCGCAGGACAAACAGGCGCAAGGGATCGGGGCCTTTAAGGTCAAAATGGGGGCTTTGCCTGTCGATCAGGATATGACGCGCGCGCTGGCACTGGCCAAGGCGCTGCCCGCTGGTACAGATCTGCGCATTGATTTGAATGCGGCCTGGGACGAACGCACCGCCAGACGACAGTTTCCAGCCTTGGCAGAGGCCGGGTATCGCACCATTGAACAACCTTTGCCGCGCGACCAATTGGCCAATCATGCCCGTTTGGCCCAAGCCAGCCCAATGGCGTTGATGGCCGATGAAAGCCTGACGGACCTGCCGTCTTTGTTGGCCATCGCCCAGACCGGGGCGTTCACGGCCTTGTCGCTGAAGCCGATGAAATCGGGGGGGTTAACAGCCACGCGGGATCTGGCGCGTGTGGCTCAATCGCTGGGTCTGAGCCTCTATGGCGGATGTTTTTTGGAAACGTCGCTGGGCACTGCGGCCAATTTGCATTTGGGGGCTGTGCTTGGCGACCTTGCGTTGGGCTGTGAATGGATGGGGCGGTGGTGGCTCTGCGATGACATAGCCGACAATTGCGTTACTATGCAGGATGGTCAGATTCGTCTGCCCACTGGTGCTGGGCTCGGAGTGAAAGTCGATCATGAGAAAATCCGACAGTTTGCTGTCCCACGCGGCGGATGACCTTAAGGGGATCGACCTGCGGCTGTTGCGCTATTTCCTCGAAGTTGCCCGATTGGAAAGCTTTGGCCGTGCTGCCGAAAGCCTGAACATATCTCAACCGCCGCTATCGCGCGCGATCCGCGAGCTAGAAGAGCGCATGGGCGTGACTCTGTTTTTGCGCAACACCCGCAATGTCGAGTTGACCAAAGTTGGACAGCAGTTTCGCAATGACGCCACAACAGTGCTTGCCTTGGCGACACGGTCGGTCGAACGCGCCAAGCTGAACGCGCAGGGCTTGGTTGGTCAGCTGGACATCGGTTATTTTGGGTCGGTGGTCTTTGGCCAATTGCCAAGCCTGATGGCGGCGTTTCATGCGGCCTATCCCAAAGTGAAAATTCGCCTGCACCTGATGTCCAAGGATCAACAGGTGCGCAGCGTGCTGAACGGTGCCATTGATCTGGGGTTTGCCCGCCATTTTCCCCAGCATGCAGACCTGAAAGTGGTGAACGCGGGCAATGATCCTTTGGTCTTCGCCATGCCGGCAACACATGCACTGGCAGCACAAGACAGCGTGTCCCTTGAGGCGATAGCCGGAGAGCCAATGATCGTGTTTCCGCGTTTATCGCGGCCGAGTTTTGCCGATGCGGTGGTCGGGCTTCTGGCGTCAACCGGGGTGCCGTCGCGGATCGAGCATGAGATGGATGATGCAACGGGCTGTCTGGCGATGGTCGCGGCCGGGCAGGGCTGTGCGATTGTTCCCCAATCTCTGGCACAGTTTGGATCCAAGGAAATTGCCTTTCGCAGCTTTGAGCCTCATGTCGCAGACAGCCCGGTATCGTGTTTGATGCTGAAAGAGGCCCCAACTGGTTTGGCAAGCCGGTTTGTCGAGTCAATTCAAGCTCATATCGGGGTGAACCAAAGGGCAGATCCTTAAGGCGCACACAGAAACACGCTTGGTCATTGGACCTGCGCGCAATACACTGATTGCGTCCCGTTTAGGGATCAAATTGCCGAACGTTTTCGGCCTTTCAAAAGCAGCGCACCGATGTACGACCCCAAAGGCAATGGCAAAGATCGGACCGTTCAAGCGGTTTCATTTGTAGAGGTAGAGCCCCCGGCAGCCTTGCAGGGCATTGTGCATCGTTTTCTTGATCTCAAAACCACTGAACCGCTGAGCGAGGCGTATCGCTTTCATGCCTTGCCGGATGCCTGTGTGTATTTGGTGTTTGACCAGTTGAGCCCAGAGATTGCGGGCGTGGCCCAATTGCGGGCTGAATCCGAAGAATTCAATCTGGGCAGAGCCTTTCACTATGTGAATATCCGGTTTCTGCCCGGCGTTTGGCAAAGCCCCAAAAGTGAGATCACATTGGGCGCGGTGAGTGCACCCTATACTGGGGATCTGGGTCTGACGGAACTGAACCAAACGCTGGCGCAAAAAACCTTTGCTGATCAGGTGCCTGTGTTGTCAGAATTTGTGGCGGGTTTGGTTGATCACGGGCATGTCGCGCTGAACCCCATCACCTCGCGGATTTTTCAGCATCTCGAGGACATTCAAACCGTGGCTGATATGGCAGAGATTGCGGGCCTGTCAGCGCGCCAACTGCAACGGCGATTGAAACAGTCCACGGGGTTTGCCCCTCATGATTTCTTAAAGATTTTGCGTCTCCAGCAATCGCTGAACGGCAATGACACGTGGTCTTATGCCGATCAGTCCCATTTCATTCACTCCTTTCGCAAAGCCACCGGATATACGCCGGGGCGGTATTCACGAAAGTTCGATGTCTGAAATCTACAATACACATCCTTTTTGCGCCGTTAGGTGGGGGGCAGAATGACAAACGTTGGAGTGTATTATGACCAAAATGAACGCAGTTGGATGGTTCGACATCTTTGTAGATGACCTTGAGCGCGCCGTGACATTTTATGAAACTGTGCTGGCGACCAAGCTGGAAAAAATGGGCGACCCAACGGGGGAAACTCAGATGATGAGCTTTCCTGCGGATATGAGCGTTTATGGTGCGGGTGGTGCGTTGACCAAGTCACCTCATGCTGCCCCAGGGATCGGCGGTACAACGATCTATTTCATGGCTGAAGATTGCGCCGTTGTCGAAGCCCGGGTCGCAGAAGCTGGGGGAGTTGTTGTGCGTCCCAAGTTCTCGATTGGTGAATTTGGCTTTGTGACCCTGTGCCAAGACACCGAAGGCAACATGTTTGGCCTGAACTCGATGAAATAAGCGATCGTTCAAGGGCGACCCCCAGATCTTTGATCACAGAGAACACGCAAGGGCATCCCGTTGGGGAGCCCTTTGGCGTTATGTCAGGCCGGTGTGATGGGTCTTAGGTTGGGGTGTCGTCGCTGAATGGTTTGGGGGACCAGCTGCGTTCCAGCTCTTGCACCTCAGCGATAGCACGCAGAGTGGCGGCGCTGTTGTCGGTGAAAAGCGTGGTGTCGGTCGACACAAAGGTGATGGCTGCGGCCAAGGTGCGATCGTGGTTAAAGATCGGCAAGGCAATGGCGCATAGGCCGGGGATATAGTGCCCGCTGGCCAAGGCGTAACCGGCCTTTAAGGTGCTCTCACGTCGCTCATCCAAAGAGGGCGCATCCGGTTCCGCAGGGGCGGGTTGGGCTGCTAAGGTTTGATCCGTGGCCGACTGAGGCATGAAGCTGAGATAGATCAAGCCCGAGGCCGAGCGCCGCAATGGCAAGACCGACCCCACCGCCACTGGTGATATCACCGGCGGGCCTCCGTGGGCGCTGCGGATCACAACCGGTCCAACGTCAGACCACACCGACAGATGCCCCGAGGTGCGGAACTCGTTGCACAGCGTCATCAAGACGCCAAATGCCTGTTCAATTATGTCGTGCTGCCGGATCGCCGCCAGCCCCATACGCAAAGCAAGCGGGCCTAGCCCGTAAAGACCAGTGGAGCTGTGTTGAATGGTCAGGCCAATTTCACACAGGCTGGTAAGGTATCGATGTGCTTTCGCTGAGGGCAATCCGGCGGCTTTGGCAATGTCGCTTAGCGAAGCTGCCGCATCCAATCCAACCATGGCCTCTAGCAGATCGCCCCCAATCTCAATGGATTGCACGCCACTGCGTCGTGAACGTGTCTGGATCTCGCTGGGTTTGCTCATGGTTTGTCCCTCTTTGGCAAGCCGATAGCAGTTTAGCACAGCTCTCGTCTATACGCACTTGCAATTTCACATAGCGTAACTGTATACGCATTGCGTAACAGGTGAGGAGGGAGTAGAATCATGTTGAAACAGGACCTATCCAAAGACGAAGCCGCGTTCCGTGAGGGGCTTAAGCACACCTCGGTTTCCCCATTGTGGGATGTGATGGCTGCGCTGGTGACACAAACGCCAAAACCACGGGCCGTGCCGCATGTCTGGACCTATGCCGATTTGGAACCCCAACTGATCGAAGCCGGGCAGCGCATCTCTGCAGAGCAGGCGGAGCGCCGAGTGCTTATTTTGGAAAATCCCGGAACGCGCGGCGATCACACAGTGACAGATGCGCTTTACGCCGGCCTGCAACTGGTTTTACCGGGCGAAACCGCGCCTGTGCATCGTCACACCCAATCGGCGCTGCGCTTTGTGCTGGAATCGCAAAGCGCCTGGACCTCTGTTGACGGAGAACCAGTGCTGATGTCGCCGTTTGACTTGGTGCTGACACCTTCTTGGCGCTGGCATGAACATGGCGGGGCAAGCACCCCGACGATTTGGCTTGATGGGCTTGATATCCCGATTGTTCAGCAGTTTTCAGCCGGGTTTGCCGAACGTGCGGGCAATGTGCCAGCGAATGACGCCGCCGCCTCGGGGCGCACGCGGGCGGCCTATGGGGCGAATTTGAAACCGGTTCAGGCCAAGGGGTTGGACACAGATACGCCCTTGTTTCATTTCCCCTACGCGGTGTGGTCAAAGTCGCTGGATGAATATGCGCAAAAGGTGCCCGTTGATCCACATCGCGGATGGACATTGGAATTCACCAATCCGCGCAACGGGGGATCGGTCATGCGCACGATCTCTGCCTTTGTCACCATGGTGCCGCCGGGCATGACCACCAAGGTGCGCCGCCAAACGGCGGGCGCAGTCTTTGCCGGTGTGTCCGGGTCGGGTGCTTTGATCATCGATGGGGAAAGCTTTGCTTTGGGCTCGCGTGACGTTGCGGCGGTGCCTTCTTGGGCGGGGTTGGAAATTGACAACACAAGCGAAGATCCCTTTGTGCTGTTTTCCTATTCTGACCGTGCCTGCCACGAAAAACTTGGGTTCTGGAAGGAAAGCCTCGAATAATGAGCACTATGTTTGCACCGGACGCCGCCACGTTGTTGAAAACCACAGGCGAGCAAGATTTCCCCGTGTCACGCGTCTTTTGCGTGGGCCGCAACTATGCGGCTCATGCGCGTGAAATGGGCAAAGACCCCGATCGTGATCCGCCGTTCTACTTTACAAAATTTGCCGAAACGGTGCGCAATAGCGCGCGCTCGGATGCGTTGGTGATCCCGTACCCATCGCAAACCAGCAACTTTCACCACGAAGCCGAACTGGTTGTGGCCATTGGCAAAGATGGGTTTTGCATTGAACAGGCAACGGCGCTTGATCATGTGTGCGGCTATGCTGTTGGGCTTGATATGACACGGCGTGATCTGCAACTAGATGCGCGCGAAAAGGGACGCCCGTGGGACACCGGCAAAAACGTTGCCGACAGTTGTCCAACCGGGCGTTTGCACTTGGTCGAAGGCGGCCAGCATCTCTCCTCTGGGCGCATTCACCTGACCGTAAACGGGGAAACCCGGCAAGACGGGGACGTTTCGGATTTGATCTGGTCCGTGCCAGAAATCATTGCAGATTTGTCCAAGCTTTACGCCCTGCGCGCTGGAGATTTGATCTATACTGGCACGCCAGCTGGGGTCGGCCCTGTGTCCGTTGGCGACGAAATAGTTTGCACCATCGCCGGTCTGCCTGACATGAAAGTGCGCATCGGCGCCGCGGTTGCACAGGACTAAGGGGCGGGCATGACACTCGAGATTTCAGCGGCAACGCTCTATGACTTTCCGTTTTCTTCGGCCTCGTATCGGCTGCGGATTGCGCTTCATCTCAAAGGCGTGGCGCCTCAGGAGGTCAAGGGGATCAATTTGCGCGCGGGCGACCAACTCGACGCTGATTTCCTCAGCCTCACGGGCGCGCCACTGGTGCCTGCCATCGATTTTGACGGCTCAGTTTACGGTCAATCTATCGCTTTGATCGAATGGCTGGACACTGCCTATCCAGACCCACGCCTGATCCCAACCGCGCCAGAAGAGGCCTTGGCGGTGCGGGGTCTGGCCTTCGCTGTGGCTTGTGACATCCATCCGCTGAACACACCGCGCGTGCTAAAGCATCTGGGCAGCGCGATGGATCAACCCGAACCAAGCCGCAAGGCGTGGTACGACCACTGGGTGCGCGAAGGTTTCACAGTTTTAGAGCGACAATTGAGCAAATACGCCGCTCGTGGGCCCTTCTGTTTTGGAAGCGCGCCCACATTGGCTGATATCTGTCTTGTGCCGCAGGTCTTGAATGCGCGCCGCTTTGGTGTACCGATGGAGGACTTCGATCGGATCAAGGCCATCGACGCGCATTGCCAAACGCAGCCCGCCTTTCAGGCGGCCGCACCGAACATAGAATAATGTCTAAACGATACGGGAGGATCGCATGACACCAACATTCACACGACGCAGCGCATTGGCCGCACTCGGAGCCACTTCATTGGTGACGCTGGCCGGCCAAGCCAAAGCGGCTGATTTTACGCTCAAACTCAGCAACTATCTGCCGCCACGCCATGGGTTCACCGCAGATTTTATGGCGCCTTGGGCCGCCGAGATCACCGAGCGGACAAATGGGGCGGTTGCGGTTGAGTTGTTTGATGCCACCAGCGCCTTTGGCAATATCACACGTCAGGCCGATCAGGTGCGCGCAGGGGTGATTGATATCGGTTTGGGGTTGAACGGTATTCCGCGGGATCGTTACCCGTCGGCTGCTGTGATCGAGATGCCGTTTCTGGTCGAAGATGCGGGCGCCGGGTCCAAGGCTTTGTGGCAACTCTACAAAGAAGGGGCGCTTGGGTCGGATTATCAAGACTACAAAGTGTTGGGCCTGTTCACGCATCACGGCGGATTGTTCCACACAGTGGATAAGCCAGTGCGCACGCTTGAGGACCTTGCAGGATTGCGCTTGCGCACCCCCAGCCCAGCGGTTTCAGCCATGCTCGAAGCGGTGGGGGCGTCGCCCGTGGGCATGCCACCTGCGGCGATCTATGAGAATTTGCAAAAAGGCAGCCTGAATGGCGTTGTGACCACTTGGGACTTGGTTGGGGCGATCCGCGCCAATGAGTTGTTGAAGTATCACACTGATGCGCGCGCCTATGTGGCCGGGTTCCATGTGGTGATGAACCAGCGCAAGTTTGACGGGCTTCCAACGGACATCCGCGACGTATTGGAAGATATGACCGGGGACACGCTTGTGGCCAAATTTGGCGACTGGTGGGATGCTTGGGATGCGCGCGGTAAAAACGATGCCAAGGAGCGCGGCAATGAAATCATCGAAATCGACGCAGAGACGCGGATGGCATGGCGCGCGCAGCTGCAGCCAATGATTGACGGGTTCCTCTCCGGGATGGCTGATCACGGTGTGGCTGATCCGCAAGCTCTATATGCGCGTGCGCAAGAGTTGGTGGCCGGGTTCGAAAGCGCCTGACACCAATGACGCCTGACCCAAAGACCCGCACTGACAAAGGAGGCCGTTTGGCCTCTTTTGCACGCCGCGCTGATCACGGCCTGCTGACCCTTACCTCTGGCTTGGCGATCTTGGGCATGTGTGCCCTTGTGGTCGCCATCGCTGTGGTGGTCGGTGATATCGTGTGGCGGCGTGTGGGGGGCGGCTCGTTTATTGGGTCTGTTGATCTCACACAGCTTAGTGTGATGATCGCCGTGTCTATGGCCATCCCTTATGCCTTTGCCACCGGGGGACACGTCAGCGTGGATCTTTTGACCCGCTCTCTTGGTGGGACGGCGAACCGCATTCTAGAGGTCTGCGCCAACCTTGCTGGGCTGATTATCACTGGATTTTTGTGCTGGCTCAGCGCCGGGCGAGCCGGTGAAATCTGGACCTATGGCGATGTCTCACAGGATTTGGCTTTGCCGATGATTTGGTTCTGGAGTGCCCTTGTCGCGGGGCTTGGCCTATCCGCCTTGGTCTGTGGCGTTCGCGCCCTGCGACTGACCCTGACAGAGGAACGCTGACGTGGCTTGGATTGGACTTGCGGGCTTTGGTCTTGCGCTGTTTTTGGCGATGTGCCGCATCCCTGTGGCTTTGGCGATGGGCGCTGTTGGTATCCTTGGGGCGATCTACTTGGGCGATTGGATGTCGGCCAGCTATGTGATGGCCAGTCTGCCCTTTGAGACGATCTTTCCCTATGGCCTGTCCGTCGTGCCTTTGTTCATCTTTATGGGGGTCTTTGCGGGCCATTCCGGCCTGTCTGAGAACCTTTTTCGGGGATTGATTGCCTTTGTTGGTCACCGACCCGGCGGGTTGGCCTCGTCTACGATTGGTGCCTGCGCTGTGTTCGGCGCGATCAGCGGATCCTCCTTGGCCACCTGTGCCACGATGGGCAAAATCGCATTGCCAGAAATGGAGCGGCGGGGATATGCGCCAAAGCTTGCCGGGGCTGTGGTCGCGGCTGGGGGCACCCTTGGTGTGCTGATCCCGCCGTCGATATTGTTGGTGATCTATGCGTTGATGACCGAAGAATCCATTGGGGCCTTGTTTGCCGGAGCGCTGGTGCCGGGCCTTTTGGCGGCCGCCCTTTATATGGGGGCCATTCGACTTGTGGTGTTGCGCAATCCCGAAATCGCCCCCCCCACGCCCTATGTGCCTTGGGCTGGACGGTTTGCGGCCTTGGCAGGCATGTGGGATGCCTTGCTATTGATCGTCACGGTGATTGGCGGAATTTACGCCGGGCTGTTTTCCCCCACCGAGGCCGCCGCAGTTGGCGCAGCAGGCGCTTTGTTGGTGGCCGCGTTTCGAGGCCGGTTGAACCTGACCAGCCTGCGCCGTGGCATGCTTGAAACCGCGGCGATGACCGGCATGATTTTTATGATCTTGATTGGGGCCACCCTATTCAACTTCTTCCTTGAACAATCGCGACTGACCGAAACCTTGCTGCATTGGATTTCGCAGGCGGATATGTCGCCGGGCATCGTCATTGTGGCGTTGCTGCTGTTTTACATCGTGCTGGGATGTTTCATGGATTCCTTGTCGATCATTCTGCTGACCGTTGTACCTGCACATGGGCTGGTGACCAGCATGGGGTTTGACCCCATCTGGTTTGGCGTTTTGATGGTCTCGGTGGTGGAGATTGGATTGATCACCCCTCCAATCGGCATGAACCTCTTTGTGGTCAAAGGTGTCGCGCCACGCATCTCTCTTGCGGATATGTCGCGTGGCATCCTGCCCTTTATTGGTGCCGATATTGTGCGGCTGGCCTTGCTGGTGATGCTGCCGGGGCTGATCTTGTGGCTGCCACAGCTTTTGGGCCTTGGCCTTTAGGGCCAGGGTCATCGGGCCCTAGCCCTACTGGGGTGGGTCAACCGCGCGCCGGGGTGACGCGCAAGCAATCAAACACAAACCATAGGCGGTCGTTTCGGCAAAGAGCTGGCCCTCAGAGTGTGGTTTTCCACTTGTTTGGGGTCACATAGACGATGTTGTCGTCCACGCTCAGCATCACATCGCCTTCTTGGATGTTGACCTGAATCTTCATCGAACGGCTGGCCAAATTGGCTAGATCAAGCGTTTCAACCTCAGTGAAATGGATGACCTGAAGGTTGTTGAATCGTGTGGTGCTGCCTTTGATCTTATCCCACCACACATCAGCTGTTCGGCCATAGCAATAAATGATGACCTCTTTGGCTTTGCCGCAGGATTGGCGCACAATCTTTTCACTTGGCTGGCCAAGTGTCACCCACAACTCCAACTCGCCACTCAGGCTTTTTTGCCAAATATCGGGTTCGTCATCGGAGGAAAGACCCTTGGTCATTTCCAATTGGTCATGTGCGTTCAGCGCAAAAGCGAGAATACGCACCATCAACCGCTCATCCGTTTCAGAGGGATGTTTGGCAACGGTCAACTTATGAGTCTCATAATAGTGACGGTCCATATCAGAGACGGACAGTTCAACTTTATGGATGGTGGCTTTTTGCGCCATGATGTTTCCCGAAATTGCAACGATAGGGATGTGTAGTGCGCCCCGCCCCAATGTGAAAGCTGAAAGCAACCGGGCCCGGCTATTGGCGGTTGCAACGCCGCCGCTCGTTGCAGGGGTTTTTGCCAACGCAAAACAGAAACAGCCGCATCCCGTTCGAATTGATCAGGAGCGGCCGGAAGTATTTTGGCACCAAGGTGTGCGACACACTCGTCTACATCTGCGTCAATGCGCATCGACACATCAGCCAAGACATAGGAGAGAGTGTGGCTATGAGGCCAGAGAGGGCCTGCGAAGCTGGCCCAAACTGACCCAACGTAAGCTCTTAGATTGTTTTATTGGTTTACGTCGGTTTTGTAGAACTTCACACCGCTTCCTTTGCCAAATTTCATGCCGTCACGGCAGGTGGAAGCGAACGCCTTCAACCACCCTCGGTGGTACTGTCAAAGCAAGGTTCGAAGGGGTTAGCGTGGCCTATATTCAGGTCCCGTGCAGGGCAGGCAGATCCCTCGGCGGGGACCGGTTTTAACGTGTCCGTTGCATGTGTAAGTGTGACGGATACCTATTGCGGCTCCAGGCACATCTGGGAACAAATCCCGATTGGAAAGGGGGGGGGATGCCACATCTGGCCAGCTCAACAAAACACAATGCAGATAAGATTTTTGGAGTGGGTATTCTTGGTCCGTTTTGCGACGCCTGTTGGCCCCGTGATCCCAAAACAGGGACTCAAATTTTGGGGTATGCTTTGTAAGCCTTATCTGGGGGCGTGGGTGTCTATGTGATTGCCTTGATGATGATCGTTTTTCGGATGGTGCGCGAATGTTTTGGGTTGAGATTCAGCCTGAACGTTTGTTGGGGGGCGCAGATGGTCCAGACGCAAAACGTGGTTTTTATGCAGGTGTTGATCTGGCGGCTTTCGGATCAGAAACGTCCAAGCTTAATCAGGGGCTTGCACTGGGGATCCTTTTCCAACCGGCGATCGATCAAAGAAAGAGGCGCTGGCCACTGCATCTTAGACGCTCGAGCTCAGGGCCAGAAGGCGAACAGGCAGACAAGACACAGGGCACCAAGGTGATCCTTGATGCCCTATCTGGGTCAGATGGTGGTGTCAAAGTGGGCGTTCAAAAAGCGCCACAAACGGTTAGAACGCGACGCGATCCCCGCCTTTTAGATCCAATATCTCTCGGGCTTCGTCTGGCGTGGCAACTTCGCAGCCCAAGTCTTCGACGATGCGGCGGATTTTGGCGACTTGCTGTGCGTTGCTTTCGGCCAACTTTCCGCGTGAAATGAACAGGCTGTCCTCTAGGCCAACGCGGACATTACCACCCATCTGTGTGGCGGTTGTGCCCAGCGACATTTGCGAGCCACCAGCCCCCAATACCGACCAGCGATAATCGTTGCCAAACAGGCGATCAGCGGTGCGTTTCATAAAGACGAGATTGTCGATTTCCGGCCCAATTCCACCCAGAATACCAAAGATAAACTGAATAAAGACCGGCGCTTTGAACAGCCCGATATCCATACAGAATTTCAGGTTGTAGAGGTGGCCAACGTCATAGCATTCGTGTTCGAACTTGATGTCGTGCGGCGCCAAGGTTTCAGCCGCTTCTTTGATGTCACGAAAGGTGTTGCGAAAGATGTTGCCGTCAGAGTTGGCGACATAATCTTTCTCCCAGTCAAATTTCCAATCCTCGTCTTTGTAGCGATTGGCCAGAGGGTGGAACGAAAAGTTCATCGAGCCCATGTTCATCGAACACATTTCGGGGCTGAAGGTTTTCGCTGGGGTGATGCGATCCTGAATGGACAGGGTCAGTGATCCACCGGTTGAGATGTTGACCACCGCATCTGTGGCCTGCTTGATCCGCGGCAAGAACGGGCTGAAATCCTTGACGTCCACCGAAGGCGCGCCGGTTTCATTGTCGCGCGCATGGAGGTGCAGGATAGAGGCCCCAGCTTCGGCAGCCTCCATCGCTTGGGTGGCGATGTCATCATAGCTATAGGGCAGCGTGTCAGACATTGTGGGGGTGTGGATGGCGCCAGTAATGGCGCAGGTGATGATGGTTTTCTTTTGGCGTGCCACGGGTCAGGCTCCTTAGGATTTGTCTGTTTTGCTGGGGGCGATCACGCGATATCCCAACGGAAAGAGTTGCAGATCGAACCGTGCCCGGATCAGACCCCAGATCCCCTTGGGGGCTTTCAGCATCATCACGATGGCCACCACGCCCAAAACGATCAGGTAAATGGTGCCCAGATCCGCCAGCGTTTCCCGCAAGGCAAAGAACACCAACGTACCGATGATGGGGCCTTCGATGGTGCCGATACCGCCGATCACCACAATGAAGATGACAAAAGCGGTCCAGTCATTGACCGAGAAGGCGGCATCCGGCGAAATGCGCAGCTTTTGCAGAAAGATCAGCGCGCCGATCATCGCTGTCAGCGCTGAGGTGACGACATAGACGATGAATTTGGTGCGCCAAATGTCGATCCCAAGGCTGCCCGCGGCCAGTTCGTTGTCGCGGATGGCTGTTAGGGCCAGACCTTTGCGCGAGCGCAGGAACAGGTAGACGGCGGTGATGACAATCACAGCGGCCCCAAGCGCCAACCAATAGCTGAGAGATTCACGCATGGCCCGTTTGGAGGCCAGCGACTTTACGATTGCCACCGGCAGGGACGATCCGGACCCGCCACCAAGTGACGAAATTTGCGCAAAGCCCAGTCGGAACACTTCGGCGATCACCCAAGTGCCAATGGCAAAATAGGCCCCGCGCAGTCGAAAGATCAGCACCGCGACGGGCACCGACACCAATGCTCCCAAAATCCCGGCGCAGGCAATGGCTGCAATCGGGTGCAGGCCCGCAAACATCGTCAGGGCAAACAGCATATAGCCACCAAACCCCACGAAAGCTTGTTGCCCCACCGAGACAAGGCCAGCATAGCCCGCCATCAGGTTCCATAGGCTTGCCAGCGCAAGGTAGAGGAACAATTCCCCCAACAAGCGCATGTCAGCGCGCCCAGCCCACCAAGGGGCTGCAATTAAGGTGATCAGGATGAGCGTGCCCAACAGGGCGGCAACACGGGCCGCATTGGAGGAGCGGGTAACGGAATAGTCCTGCAAGTTCATGCTGAGATCCTCGGAAACAAGCCGTTGGGGCGAATGGCAAGGATAAAGAGAAAGGCCACATGTCCGGCTAGGATTTGCCAGCCGGGATCAATCTTGGCCCCGATGGTTTGGGCCACGCCAAGGATCACGCCACCAGCCAAAGTGCCCCAAAGGTTGCCAAGCCCACCGATGATGACGGCCTCAAAGCCAAAGATCAGGCGGCCCCCGCCAATCGAAGGGTCAAAACTGGTGCGGATGCCTAGCAAAATGCCGGCAATTGCGGTCACCGCCAACGCCAGTGCCATGGCAACACCAAAGATGTGACGTCGGTTCAACCCCATCAACTGGGCGATATCCTGATTGTCGGAAACGGCGCGAAAGGCGCGGCCAAGCGCAGTGTGATAAAAGGTCCATTGCAGCCCCCAGATCACGACCACGGCCACGCCAAAGGTCAGAACTGGCAGCACACCCAAGTTGAGATCTCCAACTGGAATACTGGCGGTTTCCAAAGCGCCTGCATCCATTTTTTGAGGATCGGCCGAGTAAATCTCTAGCAAGCCGTTTTGCAAAATGACGCTCAGACCAAAGGTCACCAACAAAGGGGGCAATAGATCGTCACCCAGCGTTTGATTGAGCAAACCACGCTGCAAAACATAGCCCACGACGGCCATTGTCGGCACAACCAACACCAGCGCCAACAAGGGATGCAATCCGATGGCCGAGGTCACCGTCAGCCCCAGATAGGCGGCCAGAATGATCAGATCCCCATGGGCGATATTGACCAGGCGCATAACCCCAAAGATCAGCGACAATCCGGCCGCAAACAGGGCGTAAAGCCCTCCCAGAAATGTGCCCTGCACAATTGCGTTCAGCCAGTCCATGTTATTCGATCCCGAAATAGGCGCGGGAAATTTCCTCACGCGATACTGTGGCAGAGGCGCCTTCTAGCGAGACGCGTCCTTCTTGCAGGCAATAGACGCGCGACGACACAGAAAGCGCCTTGCTGATGTCCTGCTCTACGATGATGGCGCTCATGCCCTCGCCAATGATGCCGGGCAGGGCGTCGTAAATGTCCTTGATAATGATGGGCGCCAGTCCAAGGCTGATCTCGTCAAAGAGGATCAGGTCAGGGTTGGCCATCAGCGCGCGGCCAATGGCAACCATCTGTTGCTGGCCCCCCGAAAGGGAGGTGGATTGTTGATCTTTGCGCTCTTCCAAGATGGGAAACAGCTTGTAGACCGCTTGCAAATCCCATGGACCTTTGCGCCCAACCTGGCCGCCAATCATGAGGTTTTCGCGCACGGACAAAGAGGGAAACAATTGCCGCCCCTCTGGCACCATCGCCAAGCCGCGCAAGGCCACCTCGTCGGCGCGCAAGCGGCTGATGTCTTCTTGGCGATAGCTGATCTGACCTGCGCCATTGGACAACAGCCCGGTGATCGAACGCATCAAGGTTGTTTTCCCAGCACCGTTGGACCCGATGATGGCCAGAACCTCACCCTGCGAGACCTGCATATCGACGCCATAAAGCGCTTGGAAATCACCGTAGTGGGCGTTCAGCCCCTGCATCTGTAGAATGGGGTCAGGCATCAACTTCAATCCCGAGATAGATCTTTTTCACTTCTGGGCTGTTCATGATGGCATGCGGTTCACCGGCAGCGATTTGCTTGCCAAAATCGATCACGATCAGCCGGTCGACAACTTCGAGCAGCGCGTGCACCACATGTTCAATCCAAATGATGGTCACGCCCGAGGCGTGGATGTCTTTGATGGTTTGCACCAATGAGGCACATTCCGCTTCGGTCAGCCCGCCTGCAATCTCGTCCAACAACAACAGCTTTGGCTGAGCGCAAAGGGCGCGGGTCAATTCTAGGCGCTTGCGTTCCAGCAAGGTCAGGCTGGCGGCCAAGACGTTGGCTTTGGGCAATAATTCGGTTTGGTCCAGCACCTGCAGGCAAAAGCGTTCTGCTGCCGGGCCGCGCAGCCCAGCCGATTGGGTTGCCGCGATCATCGCGTTCTCAAACACGGTCATGCCCGAAAAGGGTTGTGGCACCTGAAACGAACGGGCGACCCCTGCATGGCTGCGGCGCGCCGCGTTCCATTTGGTCACGTTTTGCCCAGCAAATTCGATGCGTCCGGAATTGGGGGATAATGTGCCGGTGATCAGGTTGAACATTGAGGTTTTGCCCGCCCCATTTGGCCCGATCACACCCAGGGCTTCGCCCTCTTGCACCTCGTAACTGAGGGCATCCGCCACAGTCACAGCGCCGAAGGCTTTGCTTAGCCCGTCTAGTTTCAAAATTGTGCCCATGGTGTCCTCACGAGGGGTTCGGGCGGCACCGAAGCGCCGCCCATTGGTCTTAGCCGAGCAGGTTCAGCTCGCCCGTCAACGGGATGTTCGGAGCGGCGGTGTTGGCCACGATTTTCAGATCCATCGCGTCACCGTCTTTCTGCCACTGGCCGGCGACCAGAGGTGTTTTGGTGACATTGTTGATCGGACCTGTGGCCCAGTTCACATTGCCCACGATCGTGTCGAGGTTGGTGCCGTTGATGGCCGCCACGATGGCTTCTGGATCTTCCAGATCTTCGGCCCGCGAGGCGACATCGGCCACAACTTCGAACAACGCATGCTTAAAGCCGATCGGCTGTGTCCAAGGACGACCCGAAGCTGCCGAATAGCCGTTGGCCAGATCTGCAGACGATGCGCCTGTGAGCGAAGAGGCGAACGGATGGTTCGGAGACCACCACACTTCTGAAGTCAGCCCCTCACCGCGATCACCCAGCGAGTTGATAAACGACGGGAACAACAGCGCCTTGCCGATTGTCACCACCTTTGGCGAGAACCCTTGTTGTGCGGCTTGCGACCAGAAGGTGGCAAAATCCGGGGCAATCATATTGCCGGTGACGATCTCACAGCCCGCGTCTTTGAAGGCGGCGATATAGTTCGAAAAATCATCCGACAAAGGCTGATAGCGGCCCGGATCAACCAGATTGTAACCCGCGTTGGCCAACGGAGTGGGCAGACCCAATTCTGGGTGACCCCATGCGTTGCCATCCGCGTCATTGGGGAACAGGCCCCCAACATTTTTGGCCACGCCCGATTGGCCCCACATATCAAGGAAGGCACCAATCACATCTTCTAGACCCCAGAAGAAGTGGTAGGTCGATGCAAAGCCTTCGCCGGGAACACCATTGCGGCCAAAGAAATAAGGCTGCCATGGGCAATCGGTGGTGATGCAGGGCACTTCGTTGATTTCCGCCTGATCTGACACCGGGTTCACAGTGTCAGGGGTTGAGGCGGCCACGATGATGTCGACCTCATCGCCAAGGATCAAATCGGCGGCCACTTCGGCGGCGCGGTTCGGGTTGGACTGGCTGTCCTTCGAAATGATCTCGACGTTCCAGCTTTTGCCGTTGTTCTGGATGCCCCCTGCCAAAGCTTTTTGGATTCCGTCCAACACAAAGTCGTCGGCCTCTGCAAAGCCTGCCAATGGACCTGTGCGTGGGCTAACGTGGCCAATGCGCAGGGTGGGTGTCGCGGCATAGGCCCGTGAGCTTTTCAAAATCGCAGGCGTCGCCAGAGTTGCGCTCGCCCCAAGCAGGAATGTCCTGCGGGATGTGGTTGTCATAGTCGTTTCCTCCATGTTGTCCCGGTCTCCCCTCCGGGGTTTCAGTCAGTCGTTCAGAATACCGTCCAAGCGGGTCAGATGGCGCGCAACGCCTGCGCGCACATCATTGGCTGCGGCCTCGCTCCAGACGCGGAACCCTTCGCCGGATTTCATGCCCAGCTTTCCCGCTTCTACGAGATGCTTTAGCGTTGGGGATGGGCCTTGCCGGCTTTCTAGGTCGTGCAGCACGTTTTCGTGGATATCGAGCGTCAGATCTGTACCAACCAGATCCGCATTTTCCAGAGGTCCCAAAACCGCCAAGCGACGCCCAAAGCTGGATTTTACCACCGTATCAACCGCTTCTGCGTCGCAGATGCCATTCTCGACAAGGCTGATCGCCTCGCGCCAGAGCGCATGCTGCAGGCGGTTGCCGATAAAGCCGGGCACGTCTTTTTCGACCATCACTGGTGTCTTGCCAGCATCGGCCAAGAGGTCAAACATCGTTTGCGCAACCTCTGGGCTGGTCCATTCGGTTTTCACCACTTCCACCAACGGGATCATATGCGGCGGGTTCCACCAATGGGTTCCCACAGCGCGGGTTTTCAGCCGCAGCTTTGACATGATCTTGGTGATTGGCATGACGGATGTGTTGGACGCCAAGATGCAGCCCTCAGGCGCATGGGCCTCGATTTCGGCAAAGATCGACTGTTTGAGGTCCAGCTTTTCTGGCGCAGCTTCAAATACAACATCTGCGGCACACACGGCCCCCGCCGTTGTGTCGAATATTTCGATCATTTTCAGCGCGCGGGCGATGGTTTCTTCTGTGTCGCCCATGGCCAACATACTGTGTCGGATGCGGTCAGACACGGAGGCGCGCGCCGCTTCGAATGGGTCGGTAATTGCCACATATTGACCGGCTTTGGCCAAGGTCAGCGCAATACCATGCCCCATGAGACCCGCGCCGATCACAGCAATCTGTTGTTTCTTTGCTACCATTGCTCAGCCCGCCGTGTAACCGCCGTCGGCATAAAGGATATGCCCGGTGTAAAAATCAGATGCCTTAGAGGCGAGGAACAACAGTGGCCCGGCCAAGTCTTCGGGTTCACCCAGCCGTCCGACCGGCACGCGGGCCAAGAACCCTTCGCGCACTTTGGTGGCCTCGGGGGTGTCCTCAAACATCCATGCCGTCAAAGGCGAGCGGAACACTGTTGGTGCAATGGCGTTCACGGTGATGCCATGGCCCCCCAATTCGCATCCCAGCGATTTGGTGATCCCATCTGTCGCCGCTTTGGACGCGCAATAGGCCGAATAGCCCGCGGGATGGCCCAGCAATCCACGCGCAGAGCTGACCAAAACAATTTTGCCGCTGCCTTGGGTCTTCATCTGACCCGCTGCAGCGCGTGCCAACAGCCAACTCTGGCTTACATTGGCATCCATCACCGCATTGAAGGTTTCGAGTGTCATGTCATTGACCAGCGCAACCTTGTTCATGCCAGAGGCCACCACCAAGATATCCAGCTTTCCATAGGTTTGGACCGCTTGCGCAACCAAGCTGTTGCAAATGTCTTCGTCGGTTGGTCGGGTGTTGATCGCTGTGACCTCGGCGCCGAGTGCGCGGCATTCCTCTGCGATCTCATCCAGTGCGGATTGATTGCCTGCCACCAGCACCAGCTTACAGCCTGCCCCGGCTAGGATCCGGGCCGCGACCATGCCAAAGGCGCCCGACGCGCCGGTAATCAGCGCGACATTATCTTTCACGTCGAACATGGACAGTGGGTTTGCCATTACATTCATGTCAGCTCTCCGGAGGGTAGGGGATGACGACCAACATTTTGCTGGTCAAATTGGATCGATTTTCCAAATGGCGCACTTCCCCTGCGGGGATGGTGCAGCTGTCGAGTGGGCCCAGAGTGGTTTCTTGACCATCGACGCTGAGGGTCATTTCGCCCTCTAGAACGACATAGACCTTTTCAAAGGGGGTCGAGTCTGGGCCGGCGCCACCACCGGGTAGAAACTGACTGAAGCCCACCCACTGATTGGTGGGGCCGCCCTCTTCAAACCCCTGCAACCGCAGACCGAAGCACCCAAAATGGTTGGGGGCCTCATAGGGCTGAGCGTCATTGAAACGTTTGATGTGCATGCGTTTCCTCCGGGATCATTTGGGAAAGAGATGGCCGCCAGTTGCCCGGCGACCAATCGGGGGAGAAATTAGAATTCTTCGCCAGCTTCGATGCGGTAGTTCTGACCCTTGTCCGCAATGGCCACCAAACGAATGATGCAGCCGTCACCGCGATCCCAGTTCCATGGGAAGAAGGCAAAAGTCACCCGTTTGCCGGTCACGGAATCCAGATCGCCACCGACATTTTCGATGCCCATGATGCCGTTCGAGAACAGTGTGTTGTGAACCGGTTCCCACTCTGGGAAGTCGTCTTTCCAGTCATTGCCACCAGACCATTCTTTGTATTCTTCCTCTAGGTGAGGCAGAATTGGTCCGTTGCGCTGGGGGCCGATTGCTGTTGCAAGCGGGTGATCGTTGGCTTGGGTGTCGTGACCCACCACTTTCACACCCTTTTCAACCATCCAGTCCGCCGCGGATTGAACAAGACCGGGGCAATAGGCAAAGTAATCACCGTCTTCATATTGCTTGTGCCAGCCAGTGTTGATGATCAACACGTCCCCTTTTCGGATGGCGTGGCCGCAGGCTTTCTCAAGATCGTCCCCAGTGATGGATTCCCACTTCTTTTTGGGAATAGACACCACCAAACCAGAGCCAAAGAAATGGGGCAGGGGCACTTCGTCAATGAAGGGCGTGCCTTGAACCACGTGCGCCGGAGCGTCGATATGGGTGGTGACATGCATGGTTGTGGTGATGGTCTGGCTGAGCACGCCGGACTTGGCCATATAGTGTTTGCGATCGATCTGAACGTCTTTGAAATAGGGCCAGTTCGGGCATTGATACCCAAACCGGTGACTGAGGTTCACAAACTCCAGACCCATGTCATTGTCGTCGTTGGCTTGGAACTCGATGCCGCGAATTTCAACCATTTGGCACATCTCCTCTGTTCGCCGAAAGCTCGGCGTTATTGGTTTCAAACTGTCAGGGTGGCCTCCCCACCTGTCTCACATAGTGATGCACGCGCACCGCATAGTGGTCAAGAAAAAAGTTCACGATGCGGTTGACATGTATCGCAATACGGGACACTTATGAGGAAAGAATATCCGCGTGCAATGCGGCCCAAGATCAGAAGCAAGGCGACTAAATGTCTGAAACTAATTCGAAAAGTGATAGGTCCGGAATTCAGGTGATTTCCCGTGCGGCGTCGATTCTGCGCGTCTTGAAAGAAGCTCAAACAGGATTGAGCCTTGGGAAAATCGCTGAGCAAGTCGACTTGCCCCGCTCTACGGTACAAAGAATCACAAGCGCCTTGGCCGAAGAAAACTTTGTCATCAGTGACAGCCAAGGGGGCGGATTGCGGGTTGGGCCGGAACTCAGCGTCTTGGCAGGGGCCGCGCAATACAACATCGTAGAGCATTGTCGCCTGCTGCTGACCGAATTGACCCAGAAAACCGGTGAGACCACCGACCTTGCAGTGATGCGTGGAATTGGGATGGTCTTTCTGGATCAGGTTCCCGGCACACACCGGCTGACCACCGTTTCCAAAGTCGGAGAGGTGTTTCCCCTGACAACAACAGCCAATGGCAAAGCCTGCTTGGCCAAGATGAACCAAGACGATGCGATCAAGCTGATCCGCAACGAATGGGATCGCAACGGCGTAAAACAGGATCTGACCCAATTGCTGGAAGAGCTGGCCGAGGTGCGCGCCAGTGGCTTGGCCTTCGATCTGGACGAGCATTCTTCGGGGGTCTCTGCTGTCGGGTTTGCCTTTCACGATTGGGCTGGTGCGCTGCACTCGATATCGGTGCCGGTGCCCTCTACGCGCTTTGCCAAGCAAAGAAAGACGATTGAAAAAGCGTTGATCGATACAAGTGAGAATATCCAGCGCACCTTTGAATAGGCTGCGCTCAAATCGGCAGATTGTCCCCTCTCATGATTCACAGCGGCATCTCTGTTGGCGTGGGCCAAAGGGGGGCTTTCCGTATCTCTGTGGCGTGCTTATCCGCGGCGCTTGCCGGTTCAGCGTTCTGGGCGGCGGTGAGGGTTAAAACCGCGCCGTAGCAGGTGCTGGTTTGCCCCGTCGTTGACACAGCCTTTGCGCGTCGCTTAACGTTCTTTGCATTAAGCCGAGGAATTTGCCTCGCAACGAAGGACATATTTTGTGTTTATTATTCAAAAACTTTCGCTAGCAGCGGGGCTTTTTGCACTGGCCACCGCGGCGCATGCCGATCCGGTTTGTGCTGCGTTCACCGAGGGCAAAGAGGTCCTTGACCCGCTGATCTATGCCGATCTTCCCGACCCTTTGACAGAACGGGTGTCTGACCCGATTGAGGCGGACCTTTTGCGGGACATGCTGCAAAGTGCTGAGCCGCAACCGCTGAGCAAGGTCTATTGCAAGGTAGGCATGTTTGAGATGCGCATCCGTTTCGTTCAACCGGTCCAAGACGACTCGGTTGCCGCTTTCGTCACCGAAGCGCTTTATGAGTGGCAAGCCCAAGCGGAACCCGCTGGCTGGCAATTGTCTGCCCTGACGCGCCAATTGCAATGCGCGCGCGGCGACGCTGAGTTTGCACCTATTTGTCCCTAATCTATTCCGGAGATCTTTATGATCCGTACCCTTGCTGTTGCTTTTTCTTTTTCCGTATCTGCCGCCACAGTGCTGGTGCCTACAATCGCGCAGGCCCAAGACGTTCAGGACGTCGCAAATATGTCGAAGTCTGATTTCTTGGCCTATGCCGAAGACCTTTCCCTTCAAGGGTTTGCGGCCCAAGCTGAGTTGCTGCGCCGGTTTAAGCCGGATCAGGTTCCAGAAATGCTAACCGCCCCTCTCAGCGAGGCTGAATTGACGGCGATGGCGTGTACATGGGATGGCATGCGCAACAACGATCTGTTGCTTGAGTATGCCAAGCAAACACAACTGCTGCAGACAATGATCGATTTTGTAGCCGAGAACGGCGAACATGACATCGTTGATTACTATGGGAATTTGGACATCTTGCAGGGCACAGAGCAGGTTATTTCGGATGACGTCATCAGCGTGATGAGCGACTGTGGCACGATCGAAGCGTCGGCCGAACGTTCCAAACACTTGCTTCCGATGTTCTCTTCGATCACCGAAGAAATGCAAAAGCGCGGTTACGCGTTTTGATCCGCCAACCTTGCACCTAGGCGAGGAACATTTGATTTAGACTATTACGAGGCCCAGATGCGAAACAGATTTACCCCGTTTCTAATTGCGACTTGTCTGACACCTTCCGTCGCTTCTGCATATGACTGGTCATTCTTTGCGCTCATCCCGGATTCATCCTGTATTGTCGAATGTGCCGCCGAAAACGCGGCCCGCGCTGAGCAAATTGAAAAGATGCGGCGGCCGTATGAAAAGATCGAGCTCGAACTTGATGCCATTTTGGAATGGATGGACGCCCAGGGGTATGCCAAGCCGTTTTTCCCGGCAAACGGGCCAAATGGGTCGTCACTGGTGACTTTGGTGGATCTGGCGCAAAGCGGATCCAAAGCTCTGCGCGCGTCGTGGGAAAACGCCTATGGGGATTACACGGCTTCCCGAGGCATGGCGATCAATGCCAATGAAATGCCGTCTTACAAAGATCCCGAGGCCGCCAATATAGCCTTGGCAACCGAAACACGCGACACGCTGGCCCATGAAACCTACCACGCCGTGCAAGAGGCGACAGGCTCGATTGTGGGGGATGATTGGGTGGTCGAAGGTGTGGCGGAGTTCGCGGGCAACGCCTGGACAAAGCGCGACACGCAGCGGCGCTATAGCTATGCGATCCCGCTAGAAGAGCCAGCCGGAGCCTATGATCGGGCGCATTTCTTTCACATGCTGGGGAAAGACTTTGGCTCGGCCAACGCAAAAGCCTCTTACCTGCCGGACCTCGAGCGGGCACAGGATACCAATGGTTTGAAATGGATGGATAACTATCTGACGGGTGAAGGCAAAAAGCTGTCAGAGTATTTCCCCGATTTCATTGCGCGCCACGCCGCAGACGGGGCCTCGTTTTACACCCAAGACATCAGCCGTGGCTGGATCGACGATGATGACACGCCGCGACCAAAAGTGATCGCCGATACTGACGGACGCCGGGAACAATCGCGCCGCTTCGACGTCGCGGCCAACGCAGGCGTCTATATGGACATCACGCCAACCTTCGAAGGCGATTTTGCAGCGCTGGAAGAGGATGCCCGCGTCTATATCAACCGGATCACGGTAGAAGACGGATCAGACCCCGCAGCGCTTTCTTTGGTGGTGCGCAGCGAAGTGTTGGGCAGCGACCCTTTTCTTGAGCCAGTCTTTGCGAGCGCTGGCGAAATGAAAACGCCGTTTAACACGCGGGTTGTCAACATGTCCGACGACCCAACGACCAGCGCCGATAACTCTGCCGTTGCGGTGCTAAGCACAACCCGTGTCACTTTTGGGCTGCCTGCTTGCATCGATGGCGATGTGAGCGTTGGGATCATTCAAAGCGCGGCACTGCCCCGCGATGAGATCATCAAGGCGTTTCAGGCACAGGGTGTTAAACTGCGCGTAAAGGGCGGTGGAACCCTCTCTGATGATTTCTATCTGACGCCAACCACCGCCAAAGGAAAGATCGAGATTGAGGCCACACTGCCGACCCTGGACGGGGGGCGCCAAACGGTCACTGTCGCTGATACCAAAGTGCACCCCGCAGGCTGCATGATCCAAATGCGCGTCGGCGAAGCGCGGATCACATGGGATGGGTCGGGTCGCTATACCGAATTTGCCCAAGCCGGCGGCAGCGAAGCGCTTTATATGAAAGATCAAGATTTTGCGGCGTTTATGGACGGTGGGTTTCAACCGATCCCAGCAATGGCCAAAAAGATGATGCTGGGGGCCTTCAAGGGACGGTTTGCAGGGGGCAAGCTGGAAGGGATCGTTTCTGGCATGGACTCTGTGCCGGACATGCCCAGTGGGCCGGGTCAGCCGGTCGGCGTTGATGTCGATGTGGATGGGAACGTCTTGGCGCAGTTGATCGACGAGATGCCCGCGATCCTTGGCGCTGGCAGTGGCACCCCGGAAAGTGGCGAGTGGGGCATGCACCTGATGCCAGAAACCTTCGTCAACCGCTTCTCTTGGCACCGGTTGCGTCAATTAGAAGATCGCTCTCGCAGAACAAAAGCCGCTTGCCCTGCCTTTGCCGAAGCAAGCGATGCCCCATGCTCCACCATTTCGCTGACCCGCGAAGGGATCCAAGGCCAAGTGATCTACAGCGACGACGGCTGGCCCTTGGAGGTGACGATGGATGGCGAAACGATGGAGTTTGAAACCGGCAACTTTGCACTGCGTCGCCCGCCGGGTTGGTAATGCCCTGAGGGAGGGCACTGCTGACGCCGTGCCCCCCTGTAATTGGGCCGCACAAGCCGACCTATGCAGACAGTCTAGAGCTGAAGACAATATCCTTTGCCCCAGACCGTTTGGATGTGGCGCGGGTTTGCGGCGTCCTCTTCGATCTTGCGCCGCAACCGTTTGATCAAGTTATCTACCGCCCGGTCATCTGCGCCGGAATGGTGGCGGGTGCGCGATGCGGCCAGCAGGTCGGCCCGGCTGAATACCGTGCCTGGACTGGCCGTAAGCAATTGCAGCACCTCCACCTCTGAGGGTGTCAGGGCAACGCTGAATTGATCGTCATGTCTTAAGCGCCGTTCCGCCAACTCTAGGGTCCAAGGTCCGATACGGGTAATCTTCTCGATACGGTGGCTGGATGAACGACGGCGCGCAACAGCGCGAATTCGGGCCAGAAGTTCCGGGAATTTAAACGGCTTTACGATGTAGTCATCAGCCCCCAATTCCAGCAGTGAAATCACGGTTTCACTGGCCGCCAAGCTGCTCATCATGATGATACCAGCGTCCGAAGCATCGGCGATCTCGCGGCAAAACACCTGTCCACTTGGTCCCGGCATCACGATGTCAACGACACATATGTCAAAGGGCGCTTTTTCAAGAGCGAGGCGGGCGCTGGGCACATCGTAACAAAGTGTAACTTTGTGGTTTTGGGATTGCAGAAAAAGCGCAAGATCTTCTACCAAGTCGTGGTCGTCATCTACCAGGAGTAGATTGGTATGCTTGGTGTCCTCGACCATTTTGCCTGTCCTTTTGTCCCTATACACACATCTATAAATGCGCCATGCCAATCACAATCAAATTCAAAAAGAGAGCGTAAAAATGTTGAGCCGTAGACTGGACTTGGGGAAGCGACTGGCCCTTATCCTTGTGTCCGTGGTTGTCGTTTTGCAGGGGGGGATGATCTGGGTGGATCATCTTGCGGCAGTTGATCGCTATATGAATGTTTTTCACACCTTTGGACCGCGAATTCTTCGAGGTAAAGTTGAAATTTTGTCAGAGTTCCCGGAAGACAGCTGGCCCAGCATGGCACGACATTTCATTGAACCGGGCAGCGAAGTGTTCGCCCGCCCCGTGCCCGGGCTGCATCCAACGGATGTGCGCGACCCCGCACTCGAAGATTATGCGCTGAACTGGATGCAAGAGGGCGGGGTGAACGTGGCCGAAGTTGTTTTCGCCCGGCGCAGTTTTGATCAATATCTGGAAAGCCCAAGTCACGGCTATTCCGGCCAGAAGTCCCCGATCTTTTTCCTTGGGCCAAAGGAAATGCAAACCATGAGGCATCAAGACAGAATTGTTCCTCCATGGGTGACCGGTGACTGGTCTGCGCATGATCTTTCGGGGCGTACAGATGCAACGTCTGACCCGGTGACAGGTCCGCCCAGAGGGGCGCCGCCGCCGCCGGATGATGTGCCGCCGTATTCTTATGGGGCATCAGAATACCGCTATACGAGCGTTGACGTTTTTACCTATGCAGCGCGTCTAGAAGGTGCGGAAAACTGGATCACGATCTATCGCAAGCCAAAACCGCCGGTCTTGGCCGCTGACATCACCAAAATCGCCCTGTCGGCCGTTGCCTCTGTATTGATGGTTGGGCTTGGCCTTTTGGTCGGTCGGCGGAGTTTGGCCCCCTTTCAAAAACTAGCACGTGCGGCTGAGCGACTTGGGCGCGGCGAACAAACCCCAGCGGTCGCAGAGGATGGTCCCAAAGATGTCGCCGCCATCATTGCTGCATTCAACCAAATGAACGAACGGATTGGCCAATCATTCGAGTATCAAACTGGATTGCTGCACAGCATTGGCCATGATCTTAAGGGGCCGTTGGCCTCGGTTCAAAGAGTGGTGCCAAGTATTGAAGACCCCGGGACCCGGGCCAAGATCGAAGGACGCATGCAACGAGCACAGACAACGGTCGACGCGATCCTCAGTTTTTCACGCGCTGTTCTGCGCGACGACGAACTCGAGGAGGTTGATCTGTCCGCCTTGGTCAGTACGGTCGTGGAGGAGCAGGCCGATCTGGGGGCGGATGCGGCGTATGACGGTTTAAACCGCTTGATTGTCACCTGTCGGGCACAGGCGACAGAGCGTTGCATCCACAATTTGGTTGAAAATGCCCTGAAATACGCAGGGCAAGTGCAGGCGCATGTCTTCGTCGAGCACAACGAAGCCGTGGTTCAGATTGACGACAATGGGCCGGGCATTCCCGATAGCCATTTCGACGATGTGCTCCGCCCGTTTTTCCGGTTGGAAAATCAACAAGAAGGCAGCGGTTTAGGTCTGGCGATTGCACGCACAATCGCAATTGATCACGGCGGGTCTTTGCGCCTTGCCAATCGATCTTCGGGGGGGCTGCGTGTCGAGCTGCGTTTGCCGATGTCGGAAGGGCAGCCCTCAATTGACCACATTTCTGATACAGGTTGATACAATTTATTCTTGTGATTTCGCGTTATCCACTCCCCAGAAGATTGCATCCAAACCCGCGCTAGGCGTTGGCCTCAAAGGGTGTGCAATCCACCTACTGAGCATGGAGACGGACAATGGCAGATATCACCAACAAGAATACCTCGATCAATGGCGAAAAAAACTATGACGACATCAAAAAGACCAGCGTCAAGAATTTCTATTTGAACGGTGGCAGTTCAGATGATCACGTGACGCTAGCAAACCTGCACAACTACTCGGAATTTGGTAAAGCGAACCCAAATATTCGCTACGATGGCGGCGCAGGCATTGATCAGCTGAGCTATAGCGGCGACGTCAGGAAAGTCACGCTGACCTACGCGGGCGATTCAAGTTCGTACGAGTTTTATCTCGAAGGAGGCTATGGCAAGGGACACGGAAATTGGGGGTTCGACAGCCTCGACACCCATACCAACGACGTGGAAATTTTTCGGCTGACCAGAGATGGGGACGTAGTTGATCTGCGCGATTCTCCGATCACGGCCGTTGTTTACGGCGCAAGTGGCAATGACACGATGCGCGGCTCAAGCCACGCAGACATTTTCCATGGCGGGGACGACGCTGATTTGATCGACGGCGGGGCTGGCGAAGACACCCTTGATGGCGGAGATGGCAAAGACGTTATCTTTGGCGGTGAAGGCAACGACGTGATCATCGCCACAGACGGTCAAGACACGGTTTCAGGTGGATCGGGCAATGATGTCATCCATGCTCAGGCACAGATGGGCGACGGCGAAGGTGTCACCTATCTTTATGGTGACTGGGTCCACAACGGTGACATCACGGCAAATGTACTGTCGTTTGCGCAGGCCAGCGGCACCTACAATCAAGCCGATGTGTTCATGATCGGCTATTCAACCAAATACGAAGTTGTCGCCCAAGAGGCTGGCACGGGTGGCGACACTTGGGGCAACCTACTGGATCAATCCGTTGGCGGTGCGATTGGCGCCACCGGTTTTGGGTCCTTGGCGCAGGGCGGTCTGAGCATCGGGTACAGCCTTGTTAAAGATGACCTCAAAAATATGATTGGAATTGGTGCCGATGCGGATTCGGGCATTAAGACGAACTCTTCCAAAACCCATGAGGTTATCGTTAAGGATTTTGACGCTTGGGCCGATATCGCAGTCGTTTCCCTTGACGAACATGCCTCTGCAGTGACAGCTGCGTCCACGGCAAATGGCGATAATCAGTATGCTGTCCAACTGAGCTTTGGTGGTTTGAACCTGGTGCAGCTGGCGCTGGCTCAGTCGCAATTGTCCTATATGGAAGGTGAAACCGTCTATCCAGATTTGACAAACAACTTGGCAGCACAGATCGCGCAAAACCTGTTGAACAACTCAATCAAGATTACAACCGATAGCAACGGCAACGTGTCGGTTCAAACCTACTCTGGTGTGCCTCTTGAGTTGAGCGCAGCTGATGCAAGCGACCTTGCAGGCACGATCGGGTCCTCTAACGAGGGTGTCTGGATCTTTGGCGATTACGGCAATTCGATCCTATACGGTCACGATATGGCATTGGCGGGCACGAACTCAGACAACCTGATGTATTCGGGTGAATATGCCACATCGAATAGTGGGACAGTGGTGGATGTCGATGCGGCCATTTCTGACACCGCGGCAACAATGATTGGTGGTCGCGGTGATGACATTATCTTTGGGTCCGAAGCATCTGGGGACAAGCTCTATGGCGGAGCTGACAATGACATCCTAATCACCGGTGGTGCAAGCGATCTGGGGATCGATTACCTCTATGGCGGCTCTGGCGACGATATTGCCTCTTTCGAAACGCTCTACCTGACAGATGCGATGACGGATGCGGATGTCTTTGGCGGCTACAGCACCACCGACAGCGTCACCGCAGAAACGACCCACCACGGTGTGTTCGTCGACATGGGGGCAGGGGATGCCTTTGTGATGACGCAGGACCAGTGGAACGCAACCTGGAGCGCGTTTAGCAATGGCGACTATGATGCGTTGAACAATCTGACCTCGGGGACAAACTATGGCAATCAAATCGCCGAGTTGAACAGCATCGAGGGGATCATTGGCTCCGATGAATTGGATTTCCTCCTGGGGAGCGATGCCAATGACACGATCTATGGCGGCGCAGGCAATGATGCGGTGCTCGGCGGTGCGGGTGACGATTACATTGTTGGCGGCACCGGTTGGGATCTGCACTTTGGTGGTGCGGGCTATGACACCTTTGTTTTCCAAGGTGTGGCAACCACCGGCGAGAAGCAATGGTGGGAGCGTATTTATGACTTTGATGTCGCAGAAGATCAGATCCGCTTGGACAATACGTTTGACACAAGCTTTGGTCGGCTTAGCATTTCCGATCACAATTCGACCGGGAACACGATCGTCAACTACGGCGATGGGTCTTTGTACATCTATGGTGTCACCGCAGATGAACTAACTTCGGCGCATTTCGATTTTGCCTAACAGAAGGTATTCGCTCACGGCATCGCAACCGCGCGTGCCGTGAGCCTTTCTTTGGGGCCAATGTCTCGGCCTGCCTCAGCAATAGGCCCGATGGGTCCATAAACACGCAGTTTTTGAAAAATTTTGAGCTGGGACAAGGAACGATCAGCGGTAGAAGGGGCAGCATGACCGATTGGGTCGGCTGTATTTTGCGTTGTTTCAACGGCACTTTGCTGACTGCGAGGCATCCACTGTCAGCGCGCAGCCTTGTCAAATACCGGACCAACCCAACACGCAGGATACACAGAAATCGACACTGAAGAGGTCTGTCCCGTGATAGATGGCTGCCCATGAGGTGAACCATGGCTGGTGGTTTCTGCGTGACGTGAAAGGCGCACGCCATGATCAAGAGGCAACACAATTTTTGAATGACCAGATCGTATCGCAAGAGGTTACGGATCTCAATTTGGGGGGCTGCCGCAAGTCGTCAGAGGAAGCACCTGCGTCATCAACGACCATGCATCGGGCTTCGATTTTGATGTGGTCGGGACTATCGGGCTGGGTATCGTCCCAAACAGCGATCGCTTGGAACAAGTGGTGCCCGGGGGCGGAGTTCATATAGTGAAATAAAACAATAGGTTATGAAAAAGTGGGGCAGCAGAAATAGGCTGTTTCTGCCCGTTTTCGATTGCAAGCGGTCCCACCGTTTTTCAGTGGCTTGTCATCACTCATTTTCTTTCAGGCGGCCCGCAATGCGCAGGGCGTTGGCCTCGACAATTTCCGCGATATGCGTGACCATTTCGAGAGATGCGCCGGGTTGGTTGGCGACAGTATCGATGGCTTCTTCTCGTTTGGCAACCATGCGGTCCACGAGTTCCTGAACTCTGAGCCTGACGCCTCGGGCGTTTAGCCCAGCATCTTTCGAAATTCGATCCCAATGCCGACGGGCTGTATTGCCTGGCTTGCGTTTTCGACCTGCGATTTTTTGGGCGTGGTATTGGTTCACATGATCCCAATGCAAAACTGTCGATACATCGTAGAGCGGTGCCAATGATCGATCCCCTGCCAGCATCATGGAATAGTTCTTTGCGTGAGCATCCGTGTTCGCGACCAGAATGTTAAAGATGACCTGGTCCTGTAACTTCAATGCCTCGGCGGCGGGAATGTGTCGGGCCGTGGTGAGGACTTCGTTGAGGGTGAGGCCCTGTACTGTTCCCTGTTCATATTTTTGGCTTGGATAGATGCCATTTGCTTGCGCGAAATCCTCCTGATGGAGGCGCCGAACTGATCCGTCGCGGCGGGTTGTTCGATCATATCGAGCTACCGCTAATGAGGTCCTGTCCTTTGCTGGCATAATCATGCAATCAACCGCCTGAATCCCCACGAGACTTGCCAGTGTCAGACAGTAGGCTTCGTTTTCGACGATCCCAGGCAGGTTTGGATTGTCTGGTTTGATAATGATCGTGGATGGGGCTCCTGCCTTCGGGACCGCCAATTGATCGCCCTGTGTCGGCAACCCAAGTTTGGGAGAGCCTTGTGCATCAACTACTGTCAGCGCGGTTTTCTTTTGGCCACCTGCCAACGATAACCTGACGCCATCTTCTCCGACCATAAATGGTCTTTGACCGAGGTCGTCGAAATGCTGGCTGAGCGCCTCCTGTTCATTGGGCCGACCGTAATGCTCTCTGAGGGTGGTGTATGACCAATCGGATCGGATGCTGGGTTGTCCTATTGAAATGGCCCCGGCAGTATCCCCGCCGATTTCCTTGAGAATTGCTAGGGAGTCTGATGCAGATAGACCGAGAGCGCGAGATAGGGTGGTCAATTGCTGTTCTTCTGGCAGAAGATTGGCCAGCCAGGGCACGATCAATTCGTCTTCATACCGTTCCGACGATAGTGGTAGTGTCACTGATAATGGAAAACTACCGTTGGTATCCAGCCACCTCTGATCATAGGCAAAGGACAGTGTTCCGTTCTCGCAAACTGATATCCAGCCCAGAACGAATTGCTCATAATACACTTCGACTCGTTCAATATGCTCCATCAATCATCGTCCAGATTGTATCCGACGCTGTCATGCCGGGGTGCCTGATTTTTTGCACTCTCATCGATGAAAAGGTGCGGCAGTTCCAGGCGAAGGGCGGTTGCCAACGAAACCAAAGTGGACAGCTTTACATCTCTCTTCCCTCGTTCAATGTTGGACAGTGTGGGTACCGTTGATCCTGACAGCCGCGACAGGTCCTCTAGGCTCAACCCCAACGCCTTCCGCCGTGCACGGAGCTTATTGCCGACCTTTTCGGTCCATTGCTTTGTTGTTGTGTCTTCCAAGGCACTGCTCCTTTATCATGCGAGATAAAATGGCACCGGAACGTCGTGATTTCAAGCTTTTTTATCCTGCGGGATAATTTTTGTCAAGAGTTTGAGCAAATCAAAGAACTTTATCGCACATGATAAAGCAAACATCCCAGCGCAAGTGTGTCTAGCCGTACTCTTTCGTTGGTTGCGGGAGCCCTTGCACATCGGGACAGTAAGCACTTCAGCTTGCCGGTTAGATAGAGAAATCATGCGGTGCCGGGTGAACAAGTCTCACAGCTAAAATATTGTTTTTACGAGGAGAAATCCCATCAAAAATTCACAATCGCTCTTAGCAACTCTGGCACGTCGGTGTATGGGTTCACATCAAACGGTTTATCTTGATGGCCTGCCGCACCTAACCCGTGCTGATTAATGCGATCCGCTCGTTCCATCGCGACAGTAACTTGATCCTTCAAAGCCTCGTAGAGTGTTGCCGATGACTTTTCGTAGTCAATAGCATAATTTGTACTTAACTCGCGAAGAAGAGGGCTTCGGTTTTTCAGGTCATCAAACGAGGAATAAGCTGCCGAAGAATCCACCAAATGTAGTAGTATCCAGAACTCGAAGCAAACATTGCTCAAAGCAATATTGATGTCGTTATCCTTTGCGGTTTGCCACGCTTTTGCATGCAGTGCCCGATCATACTTGGCTACAGCCTCGCGATCATAAACTACCCAGAACTCGTCTCCCTTTACTGATTTGCCTGAATTCTTAGCCGCAATCGCTGCATCAACCAATTGAACAGGAGTGTTCTTTGAACACTTTTCGACACTCACAACTGACGCAAGATGATTATCACGATTGTATCGAATATACTCTCTCAAGTAGTTGGGTTCGGTTTTCTCACCTTCACAAAAAATACGAAGTGTCCTCTGAACCGTCTTTTTCCTATTGAGTCTCTTCTTAGGCATAATCAGACGCAGACAAAAAAATTGATCGTTGCTTAGGTAACTGGCCTATCGCGCTCCGAATTTTCGAGTAGGAATAATTTGGCAGCGCACCCAATCTACCATCCTTGTAATAGTCCTCATACGGCGAGTCTTGGCGCACTGAAATCTTGTCAAACTCATCAAGGTTATACAGCATCGTCTCTCCTTCAGACTTTTGCGTAAACCAAATCTGGTCGCGGCGAAGCGAGTTTGGGTTAAGTAAATTTGTGTCGTGAGTAGTAAAAATGATCTGAGCATTCTGTTCGTTCGCTATCGGATCATTGAATAAATCGAGGATCAACGACACAAGTTGCGTGTGTAAGTGACCGTCGATTTCATCCACAAAAATAGGTGCTCCGTTTACTAATGCAGACAGTATCAGCGGCAGTTGCTCAAACAGCTTTAGGGTTCCGTCTGACATGTCAGATCGATCAAATTTCACCAAATCTCCAGACTGCGATTTCTGCCAAAACTTATATGAGACACTGTTTTCTGCGATTATTGCGGCTCTTAGGTCTTCAGGCATCTCCTTCGGGAGAACAATATGATCGGAGCCTGTTTCCTCGATTGTGATATTCTCGACGCCAGTGTCGGCGAGACTGACCAATTCAGCGATGGTCTTCAAATGCACAGGAGACTGTTGAAAATAGTTGGTAACCTGAATTCTAGTGCCAGCGTCAATGAAAACAAATGATCGGAAGTAAGCTACAATTTCCCTAATACTCTTCGGGGCAGCAGGATCATTTCCGGCTTGGGACAAGTAAGTTCTGTTGGGAAAAAACGGAATCCGTCTAGCACCCCCCTTATAACTGCCCCCGAACTTGACAGTCTCCCACGTATCGTTCGGCTCTCTGGAAAAAACCAAAGCTGGGTGTCGCTTAGGGTAGGAGTAGAGGGCTTCGGAAGTCACCCTCTTAGCATCAAATGTAAGAGCGTACCGATAGCGTATTCCGGATGGAACAATGAACTCAACTTCTAACGTTACGCCGCCTTCATTGGAGTCTCCCAAGACAAACGGATCGAAAGTTGGGATATTTGCATCCTCGTCCAGACTTTTTGAGTCAGTTACCATCCAGGTAAGAGCTTTGAATGCCTTCATAAGGTTCGACTTTCCCGAAGCATTTGGCCCAAAGATCGCCGCCGACCTTAGTACTTTGAGCTTACCGGCCTCCAAGTTGGAGTAGTTGGTATCAAGATGCTTATACCCGCCCTCAACGTTCAGACTAAAAACTTGTTCGGACTGAAACGACTTGAAGTTCTTCACTGTTAGATCAATTATCATACGCTCATCACGAATTTTCCAGATTTTGGAGAAATATACGCAGAAATCGCAATAAATCAAGATGAATGTCATGATTTGAGCTCTTCCGCTCTGAGGAATGCGTGCCGCTGAATGAGCCGCTAACCACTTTCTATGGCTCAAAGGCATGCACCGTGGTTAATCTCATTGCTCGTTCGCCGTGCCCTCAGGCTTCGTTGCGCCGTGAGAACTGCATCTTTGAACGCATACCATTCTCGCAAACGGTGGTTTTCGGCACACTCCGAACTTCAAGATTTTCTCGTACCACCGGCACGTATTTGCCCTCAAAACTAATCTTCAGAATACGGAGGTTCGAGTGCAGGCCCCGCATGGGTATTGAGAGGTGTTCTCAGCTAAGCGCAACGGTTGGACACTCATTGACCAAGATATCTATAGACGGACGACCTGGCGATACCGAGATGCTTTCCGATGGCCGTTGGAGACATTCCTTCTTGGCGAAGCCGTTTGACCATCTCACCGTCAATGGTTGCCGGTCTTCCCTTGAACGGACTGTCGTCGCCCTTGGCTAGAGCCGCGTCGATCCCCTCCCTTTGGCGATCAGCACGGATCGACGCCTCAAATTCGGCGAAGGCCCCCAACATGGTGAAGAAGAGCCGACCCGCAGCGGTGGAGGTATCGATGGGTTGTTCCAGAATTTTGAGGTCAACGCCCTTGTCCTCAAGTGTATCTGCGATCTTCAAAAGATCGCGGGTGGAGCGGGCCAATCGATCTAGCCTGGTGCAGACCACAACGTCACCCTTGCGGATGCCTCGGTTCAGCATTTCTTCAAGGGCATCTCTGCCATCTCGTTTTCGACCAGAGGCTTTTTCCAGATATAAATGTTCTTCACGTACCCCGGCCTCAGTCAAAGCTGCGATCTGAACATCCAATGACTGCGATCTCGACGAGACTCGTCCATAACCAATAAACTCTCCCAAATTTTGCCCTCCATGTCCGATTAGACTGTCCGGCAAATGCATAGTGTCCGATAAGTGATTCGTGAAGTTTATTCGGACGCTAACTGGCGAATTTTTGGCGTCCGCTCAAAGTATACTCAAATGGCACACAGTTTCGGTCCCTTCCCAATCAATGCCAACGCGGATGTATCTGTGGGCCCTAGGATGCGCTAAAGGCACGTTGGCGGCCCTCTGCACGGGTCACAGCTTCCAGACCCACGCAACTGCCCACATCTCCAAACTGGGTGCAGTACCGCCCCGTAAGGCGTGTGCAATGGTTGACGGGCATCGGCGGCAATGAAATCGATACCCAGGGTGATGATGTACATCGACCGCTTTCTTTGACGCCGGTGGCGGATTTCGATCTGGGTCATTCTGATCACTCTGGCTATCCGCTGAATTCGTTGCCAAGGGGGCGTGTAGCAATTCATTGCCTGACGCCATTCTTTCCTATTTTTCTTCTTCCATTGGAGCAGACGCGGCGGGGTAAAGAACCGGCCTTGACCCGTACGGACACCATGGTGGTTCAACTCATCGCAAATATCTTGCAATGATACGGGCCGACCTTGGTTGTCGCGAACGCAACATTTCACCACCTGCAAGACTCTATCGCGACGCTGTTCGGCTAATTGTTGTTTCTTTGATTTGGCTTTGTGTGAGTAATTTTTAATTCTGTCAGACCCAAGCTTACCTCCTGATACCCTGTATGCATCGAGCCCGTTCAACTTAGCCTGATGCTGCTCTTCGGTCTTAGTTTCAATCTTCTGATGCCGACCAGATTGAACAATATCGTTTACATTCATTCCGGTGGATGCGTCATAGACCCTATGTCCTAGACCTTGTTTTTGGATCAACACGAACACATCGGCACGACGTGCAATCCGATCTGCGTCTGACACCAATAGAATGACACCATTGTCGCGTTTCATCAGTTTGAGACATTTACCCAAGCCAGAAGCCATTCGAACCTCAGGGTCAGCACGTCCAGACATTGCTTCAGTTACATCCGCCTTGGTAGATTTGACGATACTGAACATTGGGTACTTGCATTTAATGCTCCGAAGCTGACTTGCGTACTCACCCTTCACCTGCTTCTTGGTGCTGACACGTCGATAGAGGATGACCTGTCCGGCAGAAATCTTGGTTTTGATAGTGTCCATGCTCATCGGCCCACCATGTGTAAAACCCTGACTATAGGGTGAGACACAATTGACGATGCCAGGCTGTCACCATACACCAAACAGGCCATAGCTACTCGGCCATGCCCCATGTACTTCGTGATGATCCCCAGTGCCCGCAACTGCGTTTCCTCTAAACATGCAATTCAAGTGCCATGCACTTTTCGGCTGAGTATTTAGGAGCACATTTTCACTTTGATCAGGTGGTATTTGGAAAAATGTTAATTTGGCAAATTCGTTCTTCACAAATGAAGCTGCAAGACGACTGAAATGCTAAATATCTTTGGAGGTATCAGCCATGAACGAACGCAAACAAATCACCGTCAGATCAGTTAAGAAATCCACTTACGCCAAGCTTCAAGAAGTCAAATCTACATCTCACGTACCGCTAGGACCACTCTTGGATGAAGCTGTTGAATTCTGGTTCGATCACTTGCCTGAGGAAGGCGGAAACCTACAAGCAGTGGATACGACCAATCAGTGAAACCGATCCGAGGCTCAACGCACAAACGACACAACATAGCGGAGCGGCATGGATACCAATCATGCACCCGGATCGGTGATAGTGAATGTCGATCAAATCCGCTTCAGATCAAGATGGAAACAGATCGTCGTAGGTATGTGGTGGGTGCTTTTCCGCATCGTAGGCAATGCCCCAGAGTCCATATCCTAGCTGCATGATGTAGGGCTCCAGATTGAGGGGGTGATAATCATCCTGCACCTCAACAGCCTCGCAAATCACCCGCTGGTAATCCCATACGAAGCTGGCCTGCGCGGCGGTGGTGACATCATCGGTCTCGGTATTCCAGATCGACACGTGCCAACGGTTCAGATCAGGGCGGGGATATACGTCATGGCTTTCCAGGAAACCGGCCACATCGGCGGGTAGGAACACACCAGCAGGATGGAACTGGGCCTGGGGCACCAACGGATGCGGCGCAACGCGGTGGGCGTCGGGTTTGAGGTCGGTGGGGTGAAGTGAATACATCATGATGGTGATCCTTGTTTTAGTTCACCGGTATTTGGGCAGGACCGTTCAGGAACGCGTCAGGTTCTCTTCAGGGGCACCAGAGGCAGTCCACCGCCAGTGTATAGCTTCATGAAATCGACGAAACTAACCGGTCGCTTCTGGTGCACTGGGACACGTGCTAAGCTCTCTGCATAGCTGATGACATTGCAGTGTTGTTTCAGCCGGGCTGTGATCCCGTTTTCGGATGGATAACGCTCATACGCTGCTGCCAGGTGCGGTTCTATGGCTGCGTTGTAACGCTGATCTTCAAGCTTTCGTACCTGCCGTACATAGCTGGCTTTGATATCAAGGGGCGGTAAGCCGGTCTCACGCCGGATCATATTTCGTTTGAGCAGCCTTTGGTAAATGGCCTGTTTTTCTTCCTCAGTGGCATCGATATCCACAACGACTTCAATTTCATTTGTCACGAAAAAACGCTCCTCCAACTTTTTGTCACAAACGGTGACCCACCTCTATTTGAAAAACGAGGCGGGTCAGTGGGCGCAATTGTTGCGAGGGATCAGCAGCCAGTGTTGGCGATCTGGACCTGGGCATCTCGCTCCAGCTTTTTCACCAGATCAGTATTGGCGTCTTTCCAGGCCACGTAGGCCAGATAGGCGGTCTGGTTTACTTCGACTTGTTCACGAGTGGACAATGCGTCGTAGTCATCACGGGTCACACCATCGATGAACAACAGTTTAACGTCTGTGTAGGTATCAACACAGGCTACGGCTTCAGCCTGGGTCGGAACTCGTATCTCGGCAGTTTCCGAGCACAGAAAATATGCGGCAATCAGGGCAAGGGCTTCAGCGGTCAATCAGGTCTCCTTCTTTGTCGGTTGATCGATTTGCACAAGGTCTTCAACGCTAATGTCACCATCACTAGCCGCGATGATGGCCTGCATGGTTTGGCGATGTGGCACCACCTGGCCACGCCTGATCCTGTAGATCGTGGCGGGATCGACATTGATCCGCTGAGCGAACTTTGGCCCAGATATCTTGTTGGTGGTCAGGTAATCATCTAGCGTCATTTTGCGAAATTTGCATATTATGCATGATTCGAAAATACCTAAAGTTGCGCACCTGCCAAATTGCACTTCAATCTCATTGCATTTCGTGCATTATTGACGACGCACAGATGTTCTGGGGGTTTTGGTGCTTCACGACGATCTCAAAAAGGCGAGGCTGGACGCGGGCCTAACAACGGCTCAGGCTGCTGAGAAGCTTGGTATCAACCAAAGCTCGTTGAGCCGCATTGAAACCGGGGATACTGCCGTGTCCTCGCAGCGGCTGATTGATCTGGCACGGCTTTATGGTGTGTCGCCATCGAAGCTCTTGGATGGGGCCGTTGTGAACGCTCTTGCCGAAGAAGACCTGAACCGTCTGGGTCAGGTCATCACATTCGTTGAAGACGTTCTTCAGGGCCAGGAAACCCGGCCATCTCCAGAAACTATACGCGATACCATTCTGGCAATCTTTCGACAGGAATCGGTGGCCGCATGGGAATCTGGAGCCGAGTTCAATCCGACACGGTACCGAGACCTCATTAGTATTTTGACCAAGAGAGATTCACGATGAACGAAGCTATAGCGTTCGTCAGAACGCATTTTTGCAAGACGACTATCTGTCACCAGATCAACAGACAATCGAGCTTTGTTGGAGGTGCCAAGTGAAGATTATCGACAATTCCTCGACGCTTTTGGGTGATGAGTTACGTGGAAACTTGGGGCCTGGGTCTCGCCTAAAGATCGCGGCATCGTGTTTTTCCATTTATGCGTTTGAAGCCTTGAAATCCGAACTCTCTAAAGTTGAAGCAGTTCAGTTCGTCTTTACCACTCCAACCTTTGTACCGAGCGAGGTGACGGACAAAATCCGCAAGGAACGCAGAGAGTTCTTCATTCCAAAAGAGACAGGTGAAAACTCAGTCTACGGAACAGAGTTTGAAATCCAACTGCGGAACAAACTAAACCAACGTGCAATTGCACGGGAATGTGCCGACTGGATCAGAAAGAAGGCGACGTTCAAGTCCAACACGACCAAAGCAGAAATGCAGCAATTCATTCATGCTGGAACGGATAACGCTGCAACTTCCTATATGCCGATCAGCGGCTTTACAGCACCTGACCTTGGATACCAGCAAGGCAACACTGTCTCGAACTTTGTCACAGAGTTCGATGAACCCGCTCACACGAACATGTACTTACAATTGTTCAACGAGATTTGGAGCGACGCCGAAAAGGTTCGCGACGTTACGAGTTCGATCTGTGATTACATCGAGTCAGTCTATCAGGAAAATTCCCCCGAACGAATTTACTTCCTGATGCTCTACAACATCTTCAGCGACTTTCTTGATGAAGTTGACGAGGACGTGCTTCCAAATGACTTAACTGGGTACAAGGATAGTTTGGTTTGGAACAAGCTGTTCAATTATCAACGCGACGCCGCCACAGGCATCATTAACAAGCTGGAAACGCATAATGGGTGTATCCTGGCGGACAGCGTTGGTCTTGGAAAAACCTTTACCGCTCTAGCGGTGGTCAAATACTACGAACTTCGCAACCGAGCGGTCTTGGTTCTGTGTCCTAAAAAGCTTGCTGACAACTGGCGTAACTACAACACGAACCTGAAGACCAATCTCTTCGCCAAAGATCGTTTCAACTACGATGTGCTTTGCCACACTGACTTGTCTCGTACATCAGGCGAGAGCTTTGGAATTCCCCTCAATCGAGTCAACTGGGGCAACTACGATCTTGTTGTGATCGATGAGAGCCACAACTTCCGCAACAACGATGTCTACAAGGATCGCGAAACGCGATACCAGCGTTTGATGAACATGGTTGTCAAAGACGGTGTGAAGACCAAGGTTCTCATGTTGTCGGCGACACCCGTGAACAACAGGTTCACTGATCTACGCAACCAATTGGCTCTCGCATATGAGGGGCAATCTGAAACTCTGAGCAAGAACCTAAAAACCAAGAACAGCGTTGAAGAAATTTTCAAGAGGGCTCAACGTGCCTTCAACAATTGGGCTGACCTTCCGCCAGAAGATAGAACCGCTGCGTCTATCCTGAAATCGCTGGATTTTGACTTCTTTGAGCTTTTGGATGCTGTCACAATCGCCCGCTCCCGAAAGCACATCACCACATTCTATGACACCAAGGATATTGGTCAGTTCCCAACACGCCTGAAGCCGAAGTCCTTTCACTGTCCCATTACAGACCGTGACGATGTGATGGGTTTGAATGATATCTTCACTCAGTTGTCTGTGCTCAAACTCGCTGTTTACGCTCCTATCAGTTACATCCTGCCGAGCCGCATGGCCAAGTATGAGGAAATGTACGACACTTCGGTGGAAGGCGGTCGTGGCAAGCTTCGCCAACTTGACCGCGAACGCAGCCTTCAGGCTCTGATGACCACCAATTTGCTCAAGCGTCTTGAAAGCTCGGTCGAAGCGTTTCGCCTCACTCTCAAGGCTCTGGCGGGCAACATAAACCGGACACTAACAGCTATTGATGACTTCGAGGAGGCCGGTGGTACTGGTGAACTCACTGACCCTTTGGTCGATGTGGAAGTCATTGATGCAGATGATGATGACCTGAACGGGTTTGATGAGTTTACCGTCGGCAAAAAGGTCAAAATCAGCTTAGGCGACATGGACCTACCGTCGTGGAAGCACGACCTTCAAGCCGACAAGTTTTTGATCGATGAGCTAATCGTCTCCATGGAAAAAGTTGCACCAGAGGACGACACCAAGCTCCAACATCTCAAACAACTGATCGAAGAAAAACTCGACAACCCTCTTAATCCTGGCAACAAAAAGGTAATCGTATTCACGGCTTTCGCCGACACTGCGAACTACCTGTTCAAGAACATCGCTCCGGCCATATTGAAGGAACGAGGTTTGCACACGGGACGGGTCACGGGATCAGACGGACCCAAAACAACTCTCCCCAAGAGTTACGACTTCCAGTCTGTTCTGACGCTGTTCTCTCCGCGTTCGAAAGAAAAGTCACTGATCATGCCGGACGATCCGTCGGAGCTTGATGTTCTGATCGGGACGGACTGTATCTCGGAAGGGCAGAACCTTCAGGATTGTGATTTCCTTATCAATTACGATATTCACTGGAACCCGGTCAGGGTAATCCAACGGTTTGGTCGGATCGACCGAATTGGTTCGCCAAACTCCCAAATCCAACTTGTGAACTACTGGCCGGATATCTCTCTGGACCAGTACATCAACCTGAAAGAACGGGTTGAGAACCGGATGATCATTACGGACATCACAGCGACTGGTGACGACAACGTTCTCACCGCGAAAAGCACAGACATCGCCTACCGCAAAGACCAACTCAAGCGACTACAGGACGAAGTCATCGAGCTTGAGGATGTTAAAACGGGCGTGTCGATTACCGACCTCGGCTTGAATGACTTCCGCATGGATTTGCTGAACTACATCAAAGAGAACGGTGATCTGGCACGGGTGCCCAACGGGATGCATGCTGTGATCCCTGCTCGTCCTGACCTTGGTTTGCAGCCGGGCGTGATCTTCGCTCTTCGCAACATCCACGACACGGTGAACGTCAACCAACAGAACCGACTGCATCCATACTATCTGACATACATCGGCAACGATGGTGAGATCATTGCCGATCATACCGAGGTCAAACGCCTTCTCGACCTCATCCGCTCAAGCTGCAAGGGGCACAAAGAACCCATTCAGGCGGTCTGCAAATTGTTTAACGACACGACTAACGACGGGCGGAACATGGATGCTTACTCAGAACTTCTGAGCGAGGCGATCCGGTCCATGATCGAAGTGAAGGAAGAGAAGGACATCGACAGTCTGTTCTCTGGGGGAAAGACTTCTGCCCTTGTTCACACCATCGCTGGTCTCGACGATTTTGAGCTTATCGCATTCCTCGTCGTCCAAGATGTGGGGGAAGAGTAGATGCTGTTTGCCTACCCCCAAGCCGCCAAATTCGGCAGGGTGATACCCAAGAACAAAATCTACGAGCATGCAGACGCCAGGGCAGCCCTGAAGGAGCGGTTCGTGGCTGAGGTGGATCAGATCACCTGGGCCTACAAGCTTGCACCTGAGACCATCAATCTGGGCGGCTCTGACGCTGTTCCAGAGATACAGGTTTTTCAGGTCAAGCAACGTGGCGACACGCTTAGCGAAGATGTGCTTCGTGCAATGGATCGGGCCATTCCCTTCCCCATCCTCTTTGAGCTTGTGTCAGGTGCCAAACGCCGAACGGTCGCGGCGTTCAAGCGGCCCAATGAAGGCGGGAAGTCCAAATGGGTGGTGAGTGATTACTTCTGGGCGGACTGGCAGGAGGAAGGTGCGGAGCGGGAGGCACTTCCCGTCGCCCTGGATTTGCCGGGGCTCTACGACAAATTCCTGACCGCCCTCATGCCGGTCTCCCCTCAACAAGAAGAAGACATCCAAGCCCTTGTTGATCGTGTCGAAGCGATCCGGGCCAAGGAGAAGGAAGTCGCCAGGATCAAGACGAAACTGGCGAAAGAGAAGCAATTCAACCGCAGGGTCGAGATCAACAAAACCCTGCGAACCGCACAACAAGAACTGGCCGCGATGCAATCAAGCGTGGCCACCGAGGTTTGAGAGAAAGACAATGGATAAACTGAAGATGCATAGCCCTGACATTACTCAGGAAAACATTGCGAAAATTCGGGAGCTATTCCCAGGATGTGTCACAGAGACGAAGGGGAAAGATGGCAAACTCTCTTTGGCGGTTGACTTTGACAGCCTTCGGCAGGAACTCTCGGAAACTATTGTTGAAGGCAGTGCAGAACGCTACCGGCTGGATTGGCCGGGCAAACGTGAAGCAGTCGCTTTAGCCGGTAACTCGGTCCGCAAGACACTTCGACCTGATGAAGGACGAAGCAAGAGTTTTACGACCGCGAAGAATCTGTTTTTGGAAGGCGATAACCTTGATGGTCTGAAGCTCATTCAAGCGTCAATGCTTGGGCAAGTGAAAATGATCTACGTCGATCCGCCCTACAACACCGGCAACGACTTTATCTATCATGACGCTTTCGCAGTGAATCAGGCCGATCATGAACTCTCTTCGGGAGAACGAAGTCTTGATGGTAGCCGGTTGGTTGCAAACCCAGAGGCCAATGGACGTTTTCACTCTGATTGGTTGTCTATGATCTATCCGCGACTGAAACTTGCTCGAAATCTATTGAAAGATGATGGAGCGATATTCATCAGCATCGACGACAATGAGTATGATAATCTACGCAAGGTATGTGATGAGATATTTGGAGCATCAAACTTCGTAGCTACAGTCATTTGGCAGAAAGTGTTCTCGCCTAAGAACACCGCCGCATATTTTTCCGAAGATCATGACTACATTGTGGTCTATGCAAAGGATAAGGCTACGTGGCAGCCTACTCTATTGCCACGCTCAGAAGAGTCAGTCGCTCGATACAAAAATCCCGATAACGACGCCAGAGGTCCTTGGCTATCGGGAGCAATCCAAGCTCGGAATTACTACAGCAAAGGAGCCTATGAGGTTCAGAGCCCCTCGGGAAAAACGTTTTCGAACCCCAAAGGTACTTACTGGCGCTTTTCAAAAGATCGCTTTCAAGAATTAGATTCGGATAATCGTATTTGGTGGGGAGATAATGGTGATGGCGTTCCTCGTATCAAACGTTTTCTTTCCGAGGTAAAGGACGGAGTTGTACCTCAAACACTTTGGAAATTCGAAACTGTTGGTCATACGCAAGAGGCGAAGGAAGAACTTATAAAGTATGTCCAGTTCGAGAATACAGAGAACATTTTGAACTCTGTAAAACCTAGCCGCCTACTAATGCACGCAATCAGAATTGGGACGAACAAAGACAGCGAAGATATTGTGCTGGACTTTTTCGCAGGTAGTGGTCCAACAGCTCACGCGACAATGAAATTGAATGCTGAGGATGGTGGAAACCGCAAATACGTACTGATTCAAATTCCTGAGTTGCTTCCTAAACCGGAAGAACAAGTGCAAACCATCGCGGATTTGGCGTTGTCGAGAATAGAAAACGTATCATCAGAGCTTAGGCGGGAAAGCACTGACGAGCAAAGTAGCGAACAACTGGGATTGAGGTATCTGAAAATAGACACATCAAATCTTTCAGATGTCTTCTATACGCCAGATCAAACAAACCAAGCCAACCTCTTGGATTCCATAGACAACGTAAAGCCAGATCGAACTTCGGAAGACCTTCTCTTTCAGGTACTCATAGACTGGGGTGTAGACCTAACTCTACCAATTTCCTTCGAAACTATCCAAGGGAAGCAGGTGTTTTTTGTGGATGACAACGCCTTGGTTGCATGCTTCGACACTGGTGTTACCGAGGACCTGGTCACCGAATTGGCAAAGCGTGAACCGCTCCGCGTGGTGTTCCGTGATAATGGCTTTGCAAGTGACTCCGTCAAAATCAATGTCGAGCAAATCTTCAAACAGCTTTCGCCGATGACCGACGTGAAAGCGATTTGAGGGACCTGTCATGAAACTCAAATTCAAAACCCAAGCCTATCAAACGGCGGCGGTTGACGCCGTGGTCGATTGTTTTGCAGGTCAGCCTCGCAATGATGGTATCAGCTACAGGATCGACCCAGGTCGGGCCATGCAAGCCAGCCTGGACGCTGATGGCTTCAAGAACGCCGATCTTGCTATTTCAAAAACTCAGGTCCTGGAGAACATCCAGAAGATTCAGCGCAGCCAGAACTTGCCGATATCGGACGAACTGATCACCAGCGCCAAATGCGACTACAACCTCGACATCGAGATGGAGACAGGCACCGGTAAAACTTATTGCTACATCAAGACGATCTTTGAGATGAACAAGCGATACGGCTGGTCAAAGTTCATCATCATGGTGCCCAGCATCGCGATTCGTGAGGGCGTCCAGAAGTCGCTCCAGATCACCGCCGACCACTTTGCTGAGGGGTATCACAAGAAGGCCCGGTTCTTCACGTACAACTCCAAACGGCTGCATGAGTTAGAGAGCTTCTCCAGCGATGCGGGCATCAATGTCATGGTCATTAACACCCAAGCATTCGCAGCCCGTGGAAAGGACCAGCGGCGTATCTACATGGAGTTGGACGACTTCCAATCCCGACGCCCAATTGACGTGATCTCACGCAACCGCCCCATCCTGATTCTGGATGAGCCGCAGAAAATGGAAGGCAAGGCTACAATGAAGGCTTTGGAGGAATTCAATCCTCTGATGATCCTTCGCTACTCCGCCACACACAAGACACAGCACAATAAGGTGCATCGCCTGGATGCACTGGATGCATTCAACCAGAAGCTGGTGAAGAAGATTTCCGTGCGGGGCATCAAGACCAGAGGACTTGCTGGTACGGCCCCGTATATGTACCTAGAGGGTATCGAGGTTTCCAAGAAGGCCCCCATCGCCCGGCTTGAAATGGAAGTGAAAATGGCGAATGGCGAGATTAAGCGCCAACTCAAACGCCTCAACTTTGGCACCAACCTTCTCGATGCGTCAGGTGGGCTACAAGCCTACAACGGGTTCACGATCTCACAGATCGATGCCAACAAAGATGTTGTCGAATTCTCTAATGGTGAAGACATCAATGCTGGTGAGGCCACGAAGGATATCTCTGAAGAGCACATGCGTCGCATTCAGATAAGGGAGACCATCCGCTCTCACCTAGAGAAAGAACAGACCCTGTTCGAGCAAGGCATCAAAGTCTTGTCTTTGTTCTTCATCGACACTGTTGCGAAATACCGCGACTACGACGCCGCAGACACGAAAGGCGAGTATGCCCGTGTCTTCGAAGAAGAGTATGATCAACTTCGCCAAGAGTATCTAGAGACGCTTCCTCTAGAGCATCAAAGCTACCGAACCTTCTTGGAACGTGACGATGTTACGAAGGTTCATGAGGGCTATTTTTCGGTTGATAAGAAGAAGCAAATGGTTGACCCGAAGATTGCCAGAACCGGGGAAAACAAGGGGCTTTCAGATGACGAAGGGGCTTATGATCTGATCCTTCGAAACAAGGAGCGTCTCTTGTCGCAATCCGAGCCTGTGCGGTTCATCTTCTCGCACTCAGCACTCCGTGAAGGGTGGGATAATCCCAACGTGTTCACAATGTGCATGCTCAAGCATAGCGACAACACAATTTCGCGTCGGCAGGAAGTAGGTCGTGGTCTACGGCTGAGCGTGGACCAAACTGGCGAACGCATGGACAACCCGGCCATCGTTCATGACATCAATGTTCTCACAGTCGTGGCCAGCGAAAGCTACAAAGACTTCGTGACAAACCTTCAGAAGGAAATCTCCGACGCATTGTCGGCTCGTCCGAAGAAGGCCAATGAAGAGTACTTCAAGGGGAAGGTTCTGAAGACTGCCGATGGAGAAGTAACCGTCACGCCCGGTATGGCCTCGCAGATCGAGTTCTACCTGATACAGAATGGCTATGTAGATCATCAACGGCAGATCGTTGAAAAGTATCATACTGCAAAGTCGGAAGAAGCTTTAGCGGAGCTTCCAGAGGACCTCAAGGCCATTGCTCCTCAGGTGATTGAGCTTATCGACAGCGTGTTCAGCGAAGCGGCTCTTTCCGGGATCGTTAACAACGGACGAAACACCAAAGAAAACCGGCTCAACGACAACTTCAAAAAGAAGCAGTTTCAGGAGCTATGGTCGCGCATCAATCGAAAGGCGGTCTACAAGGTCGATTTTGACAGCGACGAGTTGGTGAGAAAATGCGTTCAGTCCATCGACAGCCAGCTAAATGTTACGCCACTTCAGTACATCGTTGAAACCGGCGGTCAGACGGGAGCAATGACCCAGGAGAACATCCAAGCGGGCCAAAGCTTCAAGACAACAAAGAGTCGGACAGAGAGTGCAAAATCAGCACTGTCCAGCGTGAAGTACGACCTACTGCATGAAGTGTCAGAAGGTACGCAATTAACGCGGAAGACTATTGCTAACATCTTCCATCAGGTCGAGCCGAATGTGTTCAAGCAGTTCCAGCAGAACCCGGAGCAATTCATCTCCGAGGCTTCACGCCTGATCAAAGAACAAAAGGCTACAGCCATTGTCGAACGACTTTCCTACAATGCAGTGGATGAACGCTACGACACCGATATCTTCACGGCGGCTCAGACCGGTAACGATTTCTCCAAAGCAACAGAAAAACTGAAGAAGCACGTGTATGACTACGCGATTGTGGACAGTAATGTTGAACGGGAATTTGTTGCGGGACTGGATGCAAGCTCTGAGGTTACCGTTTACTCGAAGCTACCTCGCGGCTTTTTGATCCCAACGCCTGTCGGCGACTATAACCCAGATTGGGCAATCTCTTTTGAAGAGGGGACGGTAAAGCACATCTACTTTGTCGCGGAGACTAAGGGCAGCATGTCCAAGATGGCGTTGCGGCCCGTGGAAGAAACCAAAATCGAGTGTGCCCGGAAGTTCTTTCAAGAGATCACAGCCGCAGGTGACCCCGATAGGGTTAGGTACGATGTCGTAGACAGCTACGACAAGCTTATGGACCTGGTGACGCAGCAATAAGCTGCGTCACCCATCTACTGGGAACGTTGCATTACTTGATCGCGTCGGCCCGCTTCATGAATTCCAATACATCTTCCACCGACGCAGGTTGATCCAACAGTTGGTACAGCGTCGGGTCTTTCTTACGCTTCTTCGTCGATGATTGGATTTGATCGCAGATGGCTTCGTGATGCTTTCGGCTCAATTGCTCAGGCACAATCAACCAAAGGAACGTTAGGACGAAATCCAAAAACTGGCCAGAGTACTTGAGCGCGTTGCCCGTTTTTGTCGTTTCATTGATGCTGTGGTTCACACTGGCCTTTAGCTCTTTTGTATTCTCAGCATCGAACAGGGCGGCCAGGGCATTCACAGCATAGGCCAAGGCATACTTCGATGGCTGCCCTTTGGTGCAAAGACCGCGTTTGTATTCGAAGAAATCAACAATCGGATCGAGATCGTCGCTCAGGTCTTTGAGATGATCGCGGATGATCGTCACCTTCTCCGCAATGTTTTGTGAGTGTTCGAATTTCTGCTGGAGCCTCAGCGAGGTAGCTTGATGACCTTCATCCTTAAACTGTTCAACAGCCGCATCACGGTCGGGGTCATCCAGTTCATCAAGGGCCTTGGACAGCCAATGGTTGATGCGTCGAAGGTTCGTGTGAACGGGTTTGGCAGGAACGGAGATGTCCAACGTTTTCTGAACTGCCAGATAGCGAATGCGAATCTTGTCGATTTGTTGGCCGATACGGATTGCCTGCTGGTCGCCAAGGTCTTCGCACCACAGCGCCGTTAGCATCCCGCCATATTCGCGGCGATACCGTTTCAGGAGTGGTTGCCCCTTCTTCCCCAAAGAGAGACGAATCCGTTCACAACACCCATCAAAATCCTGAGGGATATTCCTAGCGAGGTGCTTTTCGATGAACATTTGATCTTCAGCCACAGTATCGCCCTCCACGCAAGAAATGTAAAAAATCACCATTAAGTCCACTCAAGGCGAAAACCCGAATCCCCCCTAGAAAACCAAAGTGTTTCCAACGAAGGAGGGATGCTCTTGGACCAAACTCAAATCAACCATAGCCGTATGTGGGCGGCGATCAACAAGGCAGAGCAGGCTGATGGAAGCCTGCGTCGCCAAATCCACAACAGCAATCAGATTATCTGCGTATATGATGGCAGGCTCGTCATGAACAATGACACCCTTCCGGCGGACCTCCCAGCGTTGTCACACAACACTGTCGTTCAGTATTGCCCGTATTTGGAGCAGCTAATTTTCATTGGATTTCGGATAAACTCACTCGTTCCAGGAGCAGACCTTCGGAGATTATTGAGAGTCAATATGGAGGTGGACCATGTGGCGCACGTATCCGCGTTTTCCGAGCAACCCATCGTCAGTCACATTGTGCGAGAAGAGGATGATGCTTTCTCGTTTGCCATTGCCCGCCACGAACGCGATATGCACGAGGGATATCTATGTCAATTCGAGGTAGAGGACTTGCTGCTCCGCTTTCCTGGCGTGAGTGAAACCATCTTGCGAGACATTCTGTTTTTGGCATGGTTGCGTTGGGATGCTGAATTGGGCAGCCAATGGGTGCCGCAATGAGCATGTTGCAAGTTGATGGCCTCACATTGACCAAAGCCGTGTCTGGTTTGGTCGCGGCCACCGAAGCCCTGAGCAAAGATTCTCAGTATTCGAGTGTGAAATCCCTTGGTCCACGTCGGGGCCTCAATCGGGTGGAGGCCGCCAATTATGTCGGCGTCAGCGCCACGACGTTCGACGGGATGGTCAAAGCCAAATCGATGCCCGCTTCGGTAAAGATCGGCACCCGGAACGTGTGGGATGTGCGGGCTTTAGATGCGGCCTTTGACGCTCTGGCCGCACCAAATGAAGCCAACCCATGGGATGCGTGGGGGTAGGCCATGGGGATCAAGCTGAAATTCATTGTGCAGGATACAGACCGACATGGGAATGTTCGGGTGTACTTTCGCAAAAACGGTAAAAAGGTCCGCCTGACATCCGAGGTTGGATCGGCCGAGTTCCTCGCCGAATATCGCATGGCCATGGTCGGTGAACACCCCAAGCAAAACCCGGTGAAGCCAATTCGTGGAGCCAAGCCGGGAACGCTCAGAGAGTTGATCGAGGGCTATTATACCTCGGCGGCCTATCTGGGCTTGGGGGCCCGTACTCGTCGGGTACGTCGGCAAATCTTGGACCGGTTTTGCGCATATCGCAATGCAGGTGAGCAACCATATGCAACGTTGGAGCCTCGACATCTGATGGCGTGGCGGGATCGGTTCATCGACACGCCAGAGGCGGCGAATGGGACGATCAAAGCCCTTCGGCAAGTGTTCAAATATGCGGTGAGCTATGGATACCACGACAGAAACCCTGCGGCCTTGGTGCAAAACCTACCAAGCAACAGCGAAGGCCACACGCCATGGACGGACGAAGACTTGGAAAACTTTGAAGCCGTTCATCCACTGGGTACAACCGCCCATTTGGCAATGTCATTGGCGCTCTTTACCGGGCAACGCAAAGGCGACCTCATCCGGTTGGGTGAGAAACACATCAAAGTTCTGGACGGGCGCGAAGGTCTGGAGTTCACCCAACAAAAGAACCGGCTGAGCAAACCGGTTAAACTCTGGGTGCCTATCGCACCAGAGCTTCGGGAGATCATAGATGCTTCACCAACCGGCGATGCGGCGTTCATCCAAAATGCGTTCAATCGCCCATTCAGCGAAGGGGGCTTTGGCAATCGGTTTCGCAAATGGTGTGATGAGGCGGGCCTTGATGGGTTGTCGGTTCACGGTCTGCGAAAAACGGCCTCCGCTGTCTTGGCTCAAAGCGGCTGCACCGAGCAGGAAATCATGGCGATCACTGGGCACAAGACCTCGAAGGAAGTGATCCGTTACACCCGCAGCGCAAAGCAAAAGGTGCGGGCCGCGAACGCAATTGCAAAAATACCCAGCAAGTCAAAGAAGGAGAGTTTTTCATGAACCAACAAGTTATTAATAAATAAACGAATCCTATTGGGACTATCACATTTTCCTACGGCCAAGCGGACTGCACAAATGAGTTCAAACAAATACCTTTGCGAAGTATCTGAGGAGCTTGCGCGTTTTGATGCCAGCCTCTTAGGTCAATTTCGATGTCCCACATGCCTGCGAGACCTCCCCATTGAAAACTTCGGAATTACTGATTCCGACAACGCGATTAACGAAGAGCACATCATCCCTCGCTCAATCGGAGGAAAACATACGACGTTCCTTTGCAAGAGGTGCAATAGTGCCTTTGGACACAAGCAAACCAAACACCTCGTCGATTGGATCGAACTGAATGAGGGTGGTGCGCCATTTCAGACAAACCCGAAAAAGCAAAGGTCTAGGATCGTCGCGAATGGGCGAAAGCTGAGTGGCTCCATGCATCTCGGCGACGACGGGGCATTTGAGTTCATCACTGACCCAAAACGCTCCAATCCAGTAGAGTTCGACGCGTTCTGGCGCGAAACCAAACCCTCTGAGATCAAGATCGAATATTCGATGCCTGTATTTGCGAACGAAGATTCGTTGCGGGTTGGCTATCTGACCGCTGCATATGGTCTCTGGTTTAAGAATTTTGGATATTCTTTTGTTCTACAGTCCAATTTGGATGGGGTAAGGGAGCAGATACTGCACTCAGAAGAGAACATCATTGATTGGAACTATCTCATCGAAATCCCTTCCCGCGAGATCAAAGAGCCGGGCATTGGACTAATGCGATTTGATGATGATTACTTCCCTGTAGCTACGATCTACGACCGCATCGTTCTTTTACCCTCCGCGCAGAAACTGCATCCCTCAAGCACCTCTCCCGAGAAGATATCCAAGAAACTGATGTCTTTTGGAGAAGAAATCGCTCCTCGTTTTCAGCACCGCTGTGTCGGACCTGCTGTTATGATATGCGATGGCCAACTAATTATCCAACCCAACATGGTCGCCAATACAACCATTCCGCCTCAGCATTTGTGGATCGATCCGTGGAGCTAATTGTCTTCTTAAAACAGATATTTCAGGTGCGGTTGTTGGGCGAAGGAATGTCTCGCACGAATGTCTCGCTTTGGGGTATTGTCGCGCGGAAACCGTGAAACTGTCCCACTATTCAACAAATCACAAAAGTGGGACACTTTTGGTGCTGCTAAGTATCTGATATTATTGATTATTTTCTGGCAAATGGTGCCCGGGGGCGGAATCGAACCACCGACACGAGGATTTTCAATCCACTGCTCTACCCCTGAGCTACCCGGGCACGGGTGAACGTCTAACGTTCGGGTGTGGGCCTTCTAGGCGAGGTGAGGGGGGGTGTCCAGAGGCTTTTTCAAAAAATGCAGCCTTGGTGAAAAGTTTTTGGGGCGCCAAGACACTTGGGCAAATTGGCGCTTGGGCTGACAGCGCATTCCCAGCAGAGCGTGGCGCAGATGCCCCAATGATTGGCCTGCAGCTCCGGGCGCGAAAGACTCGCGTGACAATGGGTTAAACTTCCAATATCGGTGGAGCCGACACACGCGCGCACAGATCGAAGGGACAGACTATGAACGGTACATTTGCGGTGCTTTTTCTTCTTGGTGGTTTGTCCGACATGGCCATCAACTATTGCGAAGAAGGCTGTCTTGCACGGGCACCAGATCAGGAGCGGTTCTCTGTTTCTGGTGGCGATGTTCAGTTCCAAGGGAACTCGATCGGATCCGAAGCCTATTTCCGCTATGAGTTTGATCACCGGTTTGGACCATTTCAAAACGCCGTAGGTGCCTCGATCACTGACAGCGGTGATTTCTGGCTGGGCTTTGGTCAATTGTGGACTGTGCCGTTTGCGAACAACCGTGCCTATGTGCAAATGCACGCGATGCCGGGGATCTATGTTCAGGGCAACGGTCCGGATCTGGGCTTTCCGATCGAATTCCGGTCTGGGATCGAGCTGGGCTATGAGACCCGCCAGGGCTGGCGCGTTGGTCTGAGCTATGACCACCGGTCAAACGCGGACATCAAGGCATTGAACCCAGGGATGGAAACGGTTCAGCTGCGCGTGAGTATCCCGCTGCACTAACCCCGTCCCACGCGATCATGCGCGGGTGATCAGACCCGCGTAACAGCCGCGGCGCGCGAAATGGGCGTGGATATACCGACAGTTTTGCTCTTCAAAAAAGGCGGCGATGATCGGTTCGATCGCGCGGCCTTCTGCGATTTCGGCATCAATGATACAGCCTTCTTGATCAATGGCCCGCAGTGCGAGCAGGCGGGACGCCATCATCTCGGGCACGGTTCCGACAACGTCAACGGCGCTCTGCGCCCCTTCACGGACATAGATGGCATGGCGGGACCGATAGGGACTGTCCACGGGCAGATGCTCGTAGTTAAGCAATAGGGCTGTCTCTCCGGGATCCAAATCACGCATTTCAACACGGTCCGGGCACATGTTGGGTTCGGTGACGTGATAGCGTTGGATGTGATGCTTGCGCAGCTCAGCCTCTGAAAGACCAAAAAACGGTTGGAACGGGGCTGGATCAAGACCAGAAATACGAAAAGGCATAGCGAGGCTCCTTTTTGGGGGCATGGACAGGCCAAGGCCTAACTGTTCGATCCCATTCCCGCAGTCCGTTTCTTGCGCAATCCATGCTAGCCAACCAAGGTGCCCCGACCAAACGGCACAAACGTAAAAAGCCCCGCACAGGGCGGGGCTTTTCAAGTCGAGGTGTCGACAGGCTTAGTTCGGGATCGAACCTTCGATGCCTTCAACATAGAAGTTCATGCCGGCCAATGTGCCGTCATCCGCAGTTTCGCCATCGGCCAACCAAACGGAACCGTCTTGCTTGTTCACAGGACCGGTGAAGGCGTGATAGGCGCCAGACGCCAGATCCGCTTTCAAAGACAGCGCTTGCTCTTTGACGTCGGCAGGAACCGCGTCCGAGATTTCACCGATGCCAACCATGCCAGCGCCGATACCGTCCCATGTGTCAACCGAAGTCCATGTGCCGTCCATGACCGCTTTGGTGCGCGCGATATAGTAAGGCGCCCAGTCATCGATGATCGAGCTTACACGGGGCAGCGGACCGTATTCGGACATATCGGAGGCCTGACCAAAGGTGATCACGTTGCCAGCCGCCTGAGCCGCCGCCTGAGGCGCGGTTGAGTCGGTGTGCTGCAGGATCACGTCCGCACCTTGTTCGATCAGAACTTTAGCTGCGTCCGCTTCTTTTGCAGGGTCAAACCAAGTGTAGGCCCAAACGATTTTGAATTCGACGTCTGGGTTCACCTTTTTGGCGTGCAGGTAGGCAGAGTTGATGCCACGGATAACTTCGGGGATTGGATAAGACCCGATATAGCCGATGGTGTTGGATTCTGTCATCTGACCCGCGATGATGCCTTGAACCGCGCGACCTTCGTAGAAACGTGCGGAATAGGTGGCCACGTTGTCGGCGCGTTTATAGCCGGTTGCGTGCTCAAACTTTACCTTTGGGAATTTCTTGGCAACGTTGATGGTTGGGTCCATGTAGCCAAACGAGGTGGTAAAGATCAGATCTGCACCTTCCAGTGCCATCTGGGTCATCACACGCTCTGCGTCTGGACCTTCTGGAACGTTTTCAACAAAAACGGTTTCAACCGCATCGCCAAACGCTTCTTCCACAGCCAAACGGCCTTTGTTGTGCTCATACGTCCAGCCGCCATCGCCAACGGGGCCAACGTAAACAAAACCAACTTTGGTTTTGTCAGCTGCGATCCCGGCGGTGGCCAGACCCATTACCATTGCGGCTGAGGCGAGCAGAGTTCTTCTTTTCATGTCATAGTCTCCTTGTTGACGTTCTTTGTGTGTTCAGCCGCCGCGTTTGGGCAACGGCCTTTGTTTCTTGCGAGCTTTTTCCTCGCTCGTTTCAATCTTTTCAAGGCTTTCTTCGATGTCTTCGATATCGCGCCCAATCAAAGCAGAGGTGATAACCCCGGCCGGGACCGCAAAAATGCCCATGCCCATGAACAAGATTACGGTGGTAAAAATTTTGCCGCCCATCGTGATCGGCAATGCGTCTCCGTATCCAACCGTTGTCAAAGTGATTGTCGCCCACCACAGGCTGGCAGGGACAGAACGAAAGACATCCGGCTGGGATGTGTTTTCAAAGAAATATATGCCAACCGCGCTGATATAGACCAGAAAAAAGGCGATCATATAGAACAGCAGTAATTCGTCCCGAACCGACACAAACGCACGCCCAAGCCGGCGCAGGGCATTGTTATAGCGAATGATCTTGAGCAACCGCACCACCAGAACCAAACGCAAAAGCCGCACAGTCGTTGCGCCGCCAAAAGACAACAGCACAACAGGCGCCCAAGCCAACAGGTCAACAATGCCCCAAAACGACAACGCATAGTGCAACGGGTGAGGCGCCGCATACAGCCGCAACAGGTATTCAGTGGCAAAAATGGCCACGGCGACCATTTCAAACCCGCTCAGGATCTGTCGCCCGGTTTCGGACAGTTCGGGCATGGTCGACAGCGCAAAGGCAATCGCTGCCGCCACGATTAATCCGTGCAACGCCAAGGCCACAAAACGCCCCAATACAGGGTCCTGTCCATCCAGGATACCCTGCAGCCGGGGTCGGCTTGGCAGTGCGGTGGATTTATCGTCCGGCATGAAACACCTTGCCCAATGCCGCAGGGGCTCCAGCGCGATCCCCAGACATGATCACCAAGACAAAGATGGTGATGATATAGGGTGACATCGCCAGATACTCGACCGGGATGGCAACGCCCGCAGCCTGCAAGTTCAACTGCAAAACATTGACGCCGCCAAACAAGCACGCTCCAAGCAGCACCCGCCATGGCTTCCAGCTGGCAAAAACAACCAACGCCAGCGCAATCCAGCCGATGCCGGCTGTCATACCTTCGGTCCATTGCGGCACCCGGATCAGACTGATGTAAGCGCCGCCCAATCCAGCACAGGCCCCCCCAAACATGATGGCCAGCACGCGGATGCGCACAACGTTATAGCCCAAAGCATGCGCCGCATCATGGCTTTCGCCAACGGCGCGCAAGATCAATCCTGCACGGGTGTATTTCAAAACGGCCCAGACCCCCAAGGTCAACAGAAAGGCGAGATAGACCAGCAGATCCTGCGCAAACAAAATTGGCCCAAGGAAGGGGATGTCTGACAGAAGAGGGATCTCGCCAGATGGGAACGACGGCGGTTTAACCCCTTGATAGTTCTGCCCCATCAGTGCCGACAGGCCCAAGCCAAACAGCGTCAGAGCCAAGCCCGACGCCACCTGATTGGCCAAGGCATATTGGGTCAAGATTGCAAAAAGCAGCGACAGCACCGCCCCGCCAGCTGCGGCGGCCACAACCCCCAAGATCGGAGAGCCAGTGTTCACCGTGATGGCAAAGCCGCAAATGGCGCCGGTGATCATCATGCCCTCGACGCCCAAGTTCAAAACGCCAGCCTTTTCCGTCACCAACTCGCCAATGGCGGCCAGCAACAACGGGGTGGCGGCCACGATCAATGAGGCCAGCAACAAGACTGGATTGATTGCAGAAAGATCCATTACACGGCCTCCCGAGACGTCAAACGAATACGGTAGTTGGTCAACAGATCTACCGACAAAAGGAAGAACAGCAACATGCCCTGAAACAGCTGGATCGCCGCCGACGGCAGCCCCAACTGGGATTGCGCAATTTCGCCGCCAATATAGGTCAAGGCCATCAACCCGCCCGCCAGCAAAATGCCAATCGGATGCAAACGTCCAAGGAAGGCCACGATGATCGCTGTAAAGCCATAGCCCACGTTAAAGTCGATGCTGACCTGGCCCGATGGCCCCGAGACCTCAAAAAGACCCGCCAACCCCGCCAAGGCACCCGAGGCCCCCAGACAGATCAAGATCAACCGCGTGGGCACAACCCCGGCAAATCGCGCCGCACGGGGCGCCTCTCCGGTCAGTCGAATTTGAAAACCCAGCATATGTCGGTTGAGCAGGATATAGGAAAAGATCACCGCAATCAGCGCCGCAACCACCCCCCAATGCATGCCAGACCCTTCGATCAGATCAGCATTAAAGGCGCTCTCATATTGTTGCAGATTGCGTGATCCGGGAAAGCCAAAACCTTCAGGATTTTTCAACAATCCCAACGACATAGACGCCAAAAGCTGTTCCGCTACATAGACCAACATCAAGGACACAAGGATCTCGTTGGTGCCAAACCGCACCTTCAAAAAGGCCGGGATCATCGCCCAGATCAATCCCCCCATGGCGCCGGCAAGGATCATCAAAGGAAACACAATCCAACTGTCCAGCGGGTAAAAGGCCAATCCAACACCCGCGCCGGTCAAGGCGCCAATGATGTATTGCCCCTCAGCGCCAATGTTCCAAATACCGGCGCGAAACCCAAGCGAAAGCCCGATGGCGATCAAGACCAAAGGCGCGCCTTTCACCAGCAACTGCGGGCGATAATAAAAAGAGAACTCCGAAAACAAAGGATCCCAGAAAATGGTCTTGATCGCCAGAAACGGATCTTTGCCCAAAAAGTTGAACAGAATTCCGCCTGCAATCATGGTCAGCACAACCGCCACCAAAGGCGTCAAATAGGTCCAAAGCTGTGACGGCTGTGGTCGTTTTTCCAGTTTTAGCACCGGCCGTCCTCCCCTTCATCTTGCCAAAAATACTCAAATTCTAAGAGGTTACACATGTGCCACCTCCATTCCATGCGCGCCGCCCATCATCAGGCCGATCTCATCCACGCTCAGACCCTGTGCAGGGCGAATATCGCTCAGGCGCCCTTCGTTGAGGGCGGCAAAACGATCTGAAATCTCCATCAACTCATCCAGATCCTGACTGATCACAATGACAGCCGTGCCCTCTGCGGCCAGATCCAGCAAGGCCTGCCGGATTGCCGCGGCGGCTGCGGCATCAACCCCCCAGGTCGGTTGGTTCACCACCAATACCTCAGGGCGCTGCAACACCTCGCGTCCGATGACAAATTTCTGCAAATTACCACCCGAGAGGGCGCGCGCGGCATTGTTGGCCCCCGGGGTGCGCACATCAAATTTCTCGATGATGTCCTCGGCAAAGCTTTTGGCCTTGGCCCAGTTCAAAAAGCCACGTGTTTCCAAACCCTCCCGCACCGATCCGGTCAGCAATGCGTTTTCGATCAGGCTCATATCTGGCGCTGCCGCATGACCCAACCGTTCTTCCGGTGCGGTCAACAGCCCCAGTTTGCGTCTGGCGATCGGGCCTTGGCTGCCAATTTCTTGGCCTTCTAGGATCACGGCGCTGGTGTCGGTCACAATTTCCCCAGAAAGGGCGCCCAACAATTCGTCTTGCCCATTGCCTGCCACACCGCCGAGCCCCAGAATTTCACCCGATTTAACGTCAAACGAAATGCCCTTCAGCGAGGTGCCAAAAGCGGAGGGAGACGCAACGCTCAGATTGTTGATCTGCAACCGGGTTGGACCAAGCTCTCGGCTGGCGCGTTCCGGCACATGCAGGGTTGACCCCACCATCATTTCCGCCATTTCGCGCGCCGTGCTGTCGCGTGGCACACAGTCACCGACCACCTTGCCCAATCGCAGGATGGTGGCGTTGTCGCACAGGGTGCGGATCTCTTCGAGTTTGTGGCTGATATAGAGGATCGCCGTGCCTTCCGCAGAAAGCTTGCGCAGCGTTTGAAACAGGATTTCAACCTCTTGCGGTGTCAAAACGCTGGTTGGTTCATCCATGATCAGCAGCTTGGGATCTTGCAGCAGACAGCGAATGATCTCCACGCGTTGCCGCTCTCCTGCTGACAAATCCCCAACCACTCGGAACGGATCCAACGGCAGGCCATAGGTTTCCGAGACCTCTTTGATCCGCTCTGCGAGATCGCGCATTTTGGGCGGGTTTTCCATGCCAAGCGCGATGTTCTCAGCCACGTTCAACGCATCAAACAGCGAAAAATGTTGGAACACCATCGCCACGCCCGAGGTGCGCGCCGCGCTAGGTTCTGCGGGGGTGTAGGGGGCGCCGTGCAGCATCATTTGACCGACGTCTGGTTTGACCAGACCATAGATCATTTTGACCAGCGTTGATTTTCCGGCGCCGTTTTCGCCAAGCAGCGCATGAACCTCACCAACGCCGATGTCAAAAGAGACATCATCATTGGCGACAACGCCGGGATAGGCTTTGGTTAAGCCTTTGATCGAAAGAAGTGTTTCCGTCACGCGCGTTGCTCCCCAATTGTCGCGATCTGTCCCTGTTGCGCCGTTAGTAACGCGGCCGCCACGCCAACGGCAATGGCCGTGGGGTGTTTGCCCAATGCGGGATCCCCAATTGGACAGGCAATCTGTTGAATTTTAGGCATGTCGTGACCCAGCTCCGTAAGGCGGCGCTTAAAACGCGCCCATTTCGTCGCAGACCCAATCACCCCGGCACTGGCAAAACCACGCAACAAGCTTGCGTGGCACAGCGCCAGATCGAGGTCATGTGAATAGGTCAGGATCAGGTGATGCGCCTCTGTGGGGGCATGGGCCATCAATGTTTCTGGTTTGGCCGCCGGCACGCAGGTCACGCGTGGATGTGGTGCGCTCGGAAATCGATCCGCATGCGTGTCCACCCATGTGATCGCCAGATCGGGCAGGGGGGCCAAAACATCGATCAGTGCCCGCCCCACATGACCTGCGCCCCAAATCCATAACGGCAGTTTGGGACGATGGACCGGTTCAACCATCCAGCCTTGCACCAGCTGGGGGTCGGGCGTTTGGCCCGCGCCGCGGTGGCGATCCAGCAATCGGGCCACCGCTAGGGGTTTTTCCGACCCCTCTGGTGCGCGCGCGATGACATGCGGATCCAAAACCGACACCCGCTCTGCGTCGTATATCTCGCGCAGCAACGTGACCCGCCCGCCGCAACATTGGCCCAGATCCGGGCCCAAAGCATGATGGCTCAGGCGATCCGCGCTTTGCGGGCGGCCAAGCGCCTGTCTTGCGTGTTTGGTCGCCTCATATTCCAATGCGCCACCGCCTATGGTGCCCGATTGCGCCTCGGCCGAGATCAGCATGGCTGCGCCCACTTCTCGGGGCGAGGAGCCCTTGATCTCTGCGATGACCACACGGGCGACGCGCCCTTGCGTTTTGACGGCGTGACGCAACGCCTCTAGATCAAATCCCATCGCGCACCCGCCCAATGGCCTTCAAGAGCGTCTCGGGCGTCGCCGGCGCATCCAGTGCCGGATAGCGCGTGCCGCAGGCCGCCACGGCGTTTGACAGCGCCAGCCAGGCGGAAATCCCGTGCATAAAAGGAGGCTCTCCCACCGCTTTAGAACGGTAGATGCTGTCTTCGCGGTTTTCACCGCGCCATAGATCCACGTTGAACTGATCTGGCTGGTCAGAAAAGGCCGGGATTTTGTAGGTTGATGGCGCATGGGTGCGCAACCGCCCAGCCTCATCCCAAACCAACTCCTCACACATCAGCCAGCCAGCGCCCTGAACATAACCGCCCTCAACCTGCCCAACATCCAAGGCTGGGTTCAGCGAGGCCCCCGCATCATGCAAAATATCCGTGCGCAGAATGCGGTTTTCTCCGGTCAAGGTGTCTACGGCCACCTCGGTGACCGAGGCCCCATAGGCAAAATAAAAGAACGGCCGCCCCTGACCTTTCAAACGGTCCCACGCCACCTCTGGGGTCTTGTAAAACCCTGTGGCCGATAGGCTGACGCGCGCCTCATAACACATCTTGGCTGCCTCAGCGAAGCTCAGATGCTGCGCGCCCACCTGAACAGTGCCAGCGCTGAACACCACCTCTGTCAAAGCGACGTCGAAATATGCGGCCAAATGATCGGCCATACGGTCTCGAATGGTGTCGCAGGCGGCCTTCACAGCCATGCCATTTAGATCAGACCCCGATGAGGCCGCCGTCGCAGAGGTATTGGGCACTTTTGCTGTATCGGTGGCGGTGATCTTGATCATCTCCATCCCCACCGCAAAACGGCTCGCGGCCACCTGTGCCACTTTCTGAAACAGACCCTGACCCATTTCGGTGCCGCCATGGTTCAAGTGAATGGACCCATCTTGGTAGACATGCACCAAAGCGCCCGCTTGATTGAGATGGGTCAGCGTGAAGGAAATCCCAAATTTCACCGGCGAAAACGCCAGCCCTTTCTTGACCACGGCGTTGCTGTCGTTCCAAGCGGCAATAGCGGCTTTGCGCACGGCGTAGTCCGAAGAATTCACCAAAGCTTCGGTCATGCCCCAGAGTTCAAAATCGGTGACCGGCTGACCATAGGGCGTGGAATTGTCCTTTTCCTTGGCGTCAGTACCTCGGGGGTGAACGGGGGACCCTGTTCCCCCGGAGGGGGCAGAGCCCCCTGCCGACGCGACGTCTTGGGGCGCGTCATAATAGTTGCGACGGCGCAATTCGATAGGATCCACAGCCAAGTCATGGGCGATGTGATCCATCACCCGCTCGATCCCAACCATGCCCTGCGGGCCGCCAAATCCGCGATAGGCGGTGGCGCTTTGGGTGTTGGTTTTCAACCGGTGACTTTCAATACGAATATTGGGAAGCCAATAGGCATTGTCGGCGTGCAACATCGCGCGATCGGCCACCGGCAGGGTCAAGTCCTGAGCCCAGCCGCCCCGCGTCAGGTGCAAAAAGTCGAGCCCCAACACATGGCCTTCGGCGTCAAATCCAGCTCGATAGCTGATGCGGAACTCGTGGCGCTTGCCGGTGATGATCATATCGTCATCCCGGTCATAACGCATTTTGCAGGCCTTGCCGGTTTGGCGCGCGGCAACAGCACAGGCCACCGCAAGGGCGTTGCCTTGGCTTTCTTTGCCCCCAAAACCACCGCCCATGCGGCGGGTCTCGACGCGCACAGCATGCATGGGCACCCCAAGCGCTTCTGCGACTTTGTGTTGGATTTCGGTGGGGTGCTGGGTTGAGCTGTGCACCAGCATATCGCCCGCCTCTTGCGGCAGGGCCGCAGCGGCTTGGCCTTCCAGATAGAAATGCTCTTGCCCGCCCAGCTCTAGCACACCTTCAACAACATGCGGCGCCGCGTCGATGGCAGCGTTTGCATCACCACGTTGGTAGATGCGGGGCCCATCCTCAAAGCGGCTGTTGGCCGCAAGGGCCTCATCCATGCTGAGGATCGGCGTGGCTTCTTCATAAGAGAGCGCCCCGCGTTTGGCGGCGTGGCGCGCGGCCAGATGGCTGTCAGCAACCACCAAAAAGAGGGGTTGGCCGACATAATGCACAGTGCCGTCACTCAGCAGCGGTTCATCGTGAATGGAGGGTGAGACGTCGTTGGCAAAAGGCAGATCCTGCGCGGTCAGCACCGCCACCACACCGGGGGCGGAACGTACGGCGCTGAGGTCCATGTCGACAATCCGCCCCTTGGCAATGGTGCTAAGCCCAAAGGCCAGATGTAGAGCGCCCTTGGGCAGGGGAATATCATCAATATAGCGGGCCTGTCCGGTGACATGCAGCCGCGCAGCATCATGAGGCAAAGAAGAGGAAACACTCATGCGCGCACCTCCTTAACCGAGGTGGTGGCCCCAAGATCTTCTAGCAAGTAGCGACTGAGCATGTTGCGCGCTGTTTCCAGACGATACTCCGCCGAGGCCCGCATGTCTGACAGCGGGGTGAAATCCTCGCTCCAAGCGCCCCATGCCGCTTCGATGGCTGCGTCGCTCCAGGGTTGGCCTTCAAGCGCGGCCTCCACATTATAGGCGCGTTTGGGGATGCCAGCCATGCCGCCAAAGGCGATACGGGCCCGCGTCACCACACCTTCACCGATGGTGATGTCAAAACAGCCACAAAGCGCGGAGATATCTTGGTCAAACCGTTTGGACACTTTGTAGCATTTCAGACGGTCCGCCCGTTTGGCAAAGCTGACGGCCTCGACAAATTCGCCGGGCGCGCGGTCTTGGACGCCGTAGTCTTTGAAGAAGAGCGCCAAGGGGAGGGTTCTGCGGCTGTCGCCTTTGCGCAAATGCAAATCGGCATCAAGCGCAATCAGCGCCGGCGGCCCGTCGCCAATCGGAGATCCATTGGCAATATTGCCACCAATTGTGGCCGCCGCGCGCACCTGAGCCGACCCATAGCGGCGCAGCATCTGACCCAGCGATGGGTGGAGCCGATCCATGATAGGGATCAGTTGGGCAATCGTCACACCGGCGCCCAAAGTGAGCCTGTCATCGGTTTCGGCAACGGTTTGCAGATCGCGGCAGCGGTTCAAGAAGGCAACCTGCGGCAGATCCCGCATTTGTTTGGTGACCCACAGCCCCACGTCGGTTGCCCCGGCAATCAAAGTTGCATCTGGATTGTCTTGATACCAGTGGGCCAGCTCATCCGCGGTTTCGGGTTGAACCGCGGTGCCAGGGGGCTGGCTGCCCCCGTCGCTGTGCGACGCCCCCGCGAGTGTTTCTGGCAAGGTGAAATCAGACAGCCAGCTGGGCACCGGGGCGGATAGGCTGGCGTTTGCGGCACGCAAGATCGGCGCGTAGCCCGTGCAGCGGCACAGGTTGCCGGCCAGCGCGGTGGCGTGATCGGTTTCTCCGTTGAGATGGGCGGTGGCCATCGAGGTGATGAAGCCGGGGGTGCAAAAGCCACATTGGGCGCCGTGGTGGGTGATCATGGCGTCTTGGACAGGGTGTAGCTCTCCGTCTGGGCTGGCGATGCCTTCGACGGTGCGAATGGATTTTCCATGGATCTGCGGCAGGAACAAAATGCAGGCGTTGAGGGCGCGTGCGCCCTGTTGGTCCTGCACCATCACAGTGCAGGCGCCGCAATCGCCTTCGTTACAACCTTCTTTGGTGCCGGTGAGGCCGCGTGTGTCGCGCAACCAATCGAGCAGCGTCGCCGTTGGAGGGACGTTGTGCAGCTCCACGCTCTCTCCGTTCAGAAGAAAGGTGACATTCATATGTAAAAACCCGCCGCCTTACCGATTTGTTTGCCCATGATTTACGTCTTCGATGCGGCGTAGAAAACGTAAGGGCCCTGTTGGACGCCTGCTAGAAAAGCGGGGTTTTGACCGCTTGGCAAGAAAAAGGCGGAATAAATGTACATTTGACTGGCATGTGCCAAAAAAACAGTCAGCTCACATCCAAAGAGCGGGCCAGTTCCTGCAGCTGGTCGATGGCGCGGCCCCAGCCGTCAAAGAACCCCATGTTTTCATTGTCTTGGCGGCGTTCGGGGCTGTGGTGCAGGCCCCGTGCGACATAGCGGGTTCCCACGACATCGGGGGTCAAAAGGATGGTGGTGGTGAGAAAGCTGGTTTTGCTGGGATGAAAGCCTTCGGTCAGAGAATCGGTGAACACCAAAAGCCGTTCGGGCTGGGCCACCAGCACACAGCCGTTGTTTTCCAGCACTTTGCCCGAAGGCAGCGCCAGCCGGGTGAAAAATTCGCCTCCGGGTGTGGGGTTGATACGGGCGTCTTGCACCTGAACCGGTTTGGGGGTGAACCACTTTTTCAACAAATCCGCTTCGGTCCAACACCGCCAAATTGACGCCGAGGAGGCCACAATGACTCGATCAATTTCCAAATCGCGCGCTGGATCAAAGCTGAGACGCATGTAGGGCTCCTGCCAGTTGGTCTTCTTCAAAACATTGCCCAAGCCCGGCCGCTCTGCAAGTGATAACCTGCTTTTCGCGACTGGCGGGCTGGCGTAGGGTGAGGCATGACCAATACAGCTCGATTCATTCACCTGCGCACCCATACCGAATATTCCCTGCTTGAAGGGGCGATGCGGTTGAAAAAATTGCCCGGCCTTTGTGACGCCGCAGGCATGCCCGCGGTTGCGGTGACAGACACCAACTCTCTTTTTGCGGCGTTGGAGTTTTCGGTATCGGCCCAAGGCGCGGGCATTCAGCCGATTATGGGTTGTCAGGTGGATTTGGCCTATGCCACCGCCGCGCCCGGAGAGCAGATGGTTGCGCCCGCGCCCATTGTTTTATTGGCGCAGGTCGAAGAGGGCTATGAAAACCTGATGCGACTGTCGTCTTGCCTCTATGTGGATAAGGGCGGGCAGTTGCCACAGGTCACCTTGGCAGAATTGCAAGAGTTCTCAGCCGGGTTGATTTGCCTGACAGGTGGGGCAGATGGCCCAGTGGGGCAGTTTTTACAACAGGGTGCACGCGGGAAAGCGGAGGCGTTGATGCGCCAGCTGGCGGGCATTTTTCCCCAACGCCTGTATGTTGAGTTGCAGCGTCACCCGACAGAAAACGGGTTGCCGCAGAACGAAAAGATGACGGAGCGCGGTTTTGTTGAAATGGCCTATGATCTGGGCCTGCCGTTGGTGGCAACCAATGATGTCTACTTCCCCAAGACAGAAATGTACGAAGCGCATGATGCGTTGATCTGTATTTCAGAAGGGGCTTACGTCGATCAATCCGATCCGCGCCGCCGTCTGACACCACAGCATTACTTTAAGTCGCAAGAAGAGATGATTGCCCTGTTTGCCGATCTGCCGGAGGCGATTGAAAACACGGTCGAGATCGCCAAACGATGTGGATTTGGCACCTATCGTCGCGATCCCATCCTGCCAAAATTTGCCGATGACGAGGTGGTCGAACTGCGCCGCCAAGCCAATGAAGGATTGCAAAAGCGGCTGGCGGTGATCCCCCATGCGGCCACGGTGGAAGAGTATCAAGAGCGGCTTGATTTTGAGCTGGATATCATCGAGGGCATGGGGTTTCCCGGCTACTTCCTCATCGTTGCTGACTTTATCATGTGGAGCAAAGAGCAAGGCATTCCAGTGGGGCCGGGGCGGGGGTCTGGTGCGGGATCCTTGGTGGCCTATGCGCTGACGGTGACCGACCTTGATCCGCTGCGTTATAACCTGCTGTTTGAGCGGTTCTTGAACCCGGAACGGGTATCGATGCCGGATTTCGACATCGATTTTTGCATGGACCGGCGCGAAGAGGTGATCCGCTATGTGCAGCAAAAATATGGCCGCGACAAAGTGGGACAGATCATCACCTTTGGGGCGTTGCTGTCCAAGGCGGCGGTGCGCGACATCGGGCGGGTTTTGCAAATGCCCTATGGGCAGGTGGATCGTCTGTCCAAACTCATCCCCGTCGAAGGGGTGAAACCGCTCTCTATCGCAGAGTCCTTAAAGCAAGAAGAGCGGCTGCGTGAAGAGGCCCGCAACGAAGAGGTTGTGGAGCGCTTGTTGAACTATGGCATGCAGGTCGAGGGCCTGTTGCGCAATGCCTCCACCCACGCGGCGGGGGTTGTGATTGGGGATCGTCCGCTGGACCGGCTGGTGCCACTTTATCAAGATCCACGCTCGGACATGCCCGCCACCCAATTCAATATGAAATGGGTCGAACAGGCAGGGCTTGTTAAATTTGACTTTTTGGGCCTGAAAACCCTGACCGTCATTCAGAACGCCGTTGATTTAATTAAGAAAAATGGTCGTCACCTCCATGTCGGGCCTGATGGCGGCACCCTTTATGAGCCTGCAGAGGGGGCGATGGATGACATTGGCCACATCCCCTTGGATGATGAGCCGACCTATAAGCTCTATGCCAGTGCCAAAACGGTTGCGGTGTTTCAGGTGGAATCCAGCGGGATGATGGATGCGCTGCGGCGCATGAAACCCACCTGTATCGAGGATATTGTTGCGCTTGTGGCGCTTTATCGGCCCGGCCCGATGGAGAACATTCCCACCTATTGCGAGGTGAAAAACGGTCAGAAAGAGCTGGAATCTGTTCACCCGCTGATCGACCACATCCTGAAAGAAACCCAAGGCATCATTGTTTATCAGGAACAGGTGATGCAGATCGCGCAGGTCATGGCAGGCTATTCGCTTGGTGGGGCGGACTTGTTGCGCCGTGCGATGGGTAAAAAGATCAAAGAGGCGATGGACGCCGAGCGGCCCAAATTCGAAAAAGGCGCGGGTGAAAACGGGGTGCCAGCCAAGAAAGCCAGCGAAGTCTTTGATCTGTTGGAAAAATTCGCCAACTACGGCTTTAACAAATCCCACGCCGCGGCCTATGCGGTGGTCAGCTATCAAACGGGCTGGCTGAAGGCGAACCACCCGGTCGAATTTATGGCCGGGGTGATGAACTGTGATATCCATCTGACGGATAAGCTGTCGGTCTATGCCGAAGAGGTGCGCCGTGGCATGGACATCACCATTGTGCCCCCCGATATCAACCGGTCGCTGCCCACCTTTGATGTGGTTGATCAAGAACTGATCTATGGCATGGGCGCGTTGAAAAACGTCGGCTCGGAAGCGGTCAAAATGATCTCGGATGCACGCGGGGACGATCCGTTTGTGACGCTGTTTGATTTTGCGCGCCGGGTGGATCTGAAGAAGGTTGGCAAACGGCCCTTGGAAATGCTGGCGCGGGCAGGGGCCTTTGACAAATTGGACAGCAACCGGCGCCGGGTGTTCGAAGCGCTGGATGTTTTGGTTGGCTATTCGGCCGCCATCCATGAACAGCGGGCTTCGGCACAGGTGTCCCTGTTTGGCGAAGCAGGGGATGACCTGCCAGAACCGCGTTTGCCTCCGGTCGAAGATTGGGTGCCGGCGGAACGTCTGGGCGAAGAGCACAAGGCCGTTGGCTTCTATCTGACGGGGCATCCGTTGGATGACTATGCCGCTGTGTTGAAACGCAAAAAAATCAGCACCATCGCCGAAGCGCAGGAGATCGCCGAGCGCCAAGGTCAAGCCATCGTCAAAGTTGGGGTCTTGGTCTCTGGCTTCCGCGAGATGATGAGTTCAAAGGGCAATCGCTATTTCCGGATGAACATTTCGGATGGCACTGGCCAATTGTCCGGCGTTGCGATGTTTGCCCGCAAGCCCGAAGATCTGATTGCGGCGCGGGCCGTTTTTGAAAAGACCGAAAAAGTGATCATGTCGCTTGAGGCCCGCTTTAACGATGGTCAATTCGATCCCACCATCCGATCGGCCATTGGGATGGACGGCGAGGTGGCAGATGCTGGCAGCATGGGGTTGCGAATTTTTGTCGAAAACGAAACCACCATTCCAAACATCGCATCGGTGTTGGCGGGGGCTGCTGAGACACAAAAAACGGTGGGCAAAGGGCCGATCCAATTTGTTTTGCTGAATCCTGATCTGCCCGGCGAAGTGAACATCGACACCGGGCAAGAGTTCCCAGTCAATCCGCAGATCAAAGGCGCAATCAAGAGCTTGGACGGTGTTCTTGAAGTGGAAGACGTTTAGAGAATTTGTAAAAATAATTGCCCAAACCCACGCTTCGGTATAGTCTGCGCCCGAATACGGGATGGGTGAGATGCGTCAATACGTGACCATAGCGACGGTGTGTGTGGGTCTTTCGGCCTGCAGCAATCCACTTGAGCGGATTGATAAGCTTGAGGATATCTCACTGGCGGATCCCGATGTTTCCGTTGCGGCCCTGCCGGATGCGGAAAAGGTCGATGCCCAAAATCAAAGCATTTTTTCCCGATTGAAAGCCAGCTTGGCCGGATCCAAAACGGCCCGTGGTGTGGATCCTTTGGCCCAAGATACGCCCGCGCCAGAAGCCTTTGCGGATCAAGATCCGGCGCTTTCTAAAGACATTGATGCGGCTGTTTTGGCGGTGCAAACAGAAGCTGTTGAGGCCACACCCACCGCGGTGACAACCTTGGCAGAGACAGCGCAAGATACGGACGGCGCGGCTGCTGATCCTGAGGCGAAAGTCGTTTTGACCCAAGCGGGTGAGATCGACAGACAACCCAAAAAAGCCCGCGGTGTGTTGGCCTGGCTGGCCCGCCAAAAATCGGAACCTGTCGCCTCACAAGAACCAGAGCTGCCCGTTATCGCACTCAGCGAAAAGGACCTGGTTACAGAGACACCTGTGCCTGCGATGCCTGCGCCGCAGATCGCAACGGTGACCCCCGTGAGCCTGAGCCCAAATCCAAGTCCAAAGGTCCGTCGGGGTCTGTTGTCGCTGTTCAAACGCGACACCCCGGAGATGCAGGACGAGGCCAAAGTGGACCCTGAGGAAATTGGGTTTGGCGCCGCGCTGCCCTTTGGTGATGTGGCGCTGGTCTGTGGCAAGAAAACCGCAGATTTTGGCCAGCGCATCGCAAGTTATCCCGAAACGCGCCCAGTCTATCACCTTTATGATGCTGACCCGACAAACACCGCGCCGCACCCGCTGTATCTGACTGGATTTAAAGACGGCTGTGCCCGGCAAATCACCGCCTCAGTTGCGGTGTTCGGCTCGGTCGAGCTGCATGAACAGTTGCGCTATGTGCTGCCAGATGGGGCGCATCCCTTTAGCGACACCGATAAAGCCTATGAAAAGCTGAAACGCAAAGTGTGCGGTGTGGCGCGCAAAACGCCCTGTGGGGAAGATCTGCCCAAATTGGCGAAAGACACGGTCTTTGTCAGCGCCTATGATCGCTATGGCGATGCGGAAGGCTGGGCCAACCTGTTGCTGCACAATGGTCAGCTGGTGGCCACAGATCTGAAAACCAACTGATCAATAATGCGGCGGGCGCTCGGTTCCGCCATAGACATGACCGCCATCATCCACTTCGCGGGCGGCCTCGCGCTGCATCAAAAGCGCCACCCGTCGGGTCAGCGTTTCGATTTCCGAGGCTTGGCGCGCCACAACATCTGACAGATCGTCAAGCGTGCGGGACATATGGGCGATTTGTTCTTCGATATCGGTCATGGGGCGCTTTCCGTTTTGGCAAACCAACCTAGCATGCTTTGCGCTGGCGGCGGAAGGGGGCGCGGCCCCCTCCGGGGAAATTGGATTTCCCCGTTCACCCCCGAGGTATTTTCGCCAAGAAAAAGTGAAAAAGGCTTGTGTTGCTTGCCCAAGGGGCGCGGTTCCGGTAGAGCCGGACCCGAGTTTACCCGCAAGGACCCAAGTGATGGCCAAGCAGAAAAAAGCCCCTCGTCCCAAGGCAGTGACGCCAAAAGGATTTCGCGACTATTTTGGCGCAGAAGTGAGCGAACGCAGCGCTATGCTGCGTCAGATTGCTGAGGTCTATCATCGATACGGATTTGATGCGCTGGAATCCAGTGCGGTGGAAACCGTGGAAGCCCTGGGCAAGTTTTTGCCAGATGTCGATCGCCCCAACGAAGGGGTGTTTGCCTGGCAGGAAGCTGACGAGGGCGACAAAGGGGATTGGATGGCGTTGCGCTATGATCTGACGGCGCCTTTGGCGCGGGTCTATGCCCAGCACCGCAACGATTTGCCCTTGCCCTATCGTCGTTTTGCGATGGGACCTGTGTGGCGCAACGAAAAGCCGGGACCCGGGCGCTATCGTCAGTTTTATCAATGTGACGCAGACACCGTTGGCACCAACAGCGTGGCGGCGGATGCAGAGATCTGTGCGATGCTGTCGGACACATTGGAAGCGGTGGGCATTGCGCGCGGCGACTATCTGGTGCGGGTCAACAATCGCAAGGTGTTGAACGGTGTGCTGGAAGCGATGGGGCTGCCCGAAGAGGGCGGCGCGCGTGACAATGTTCTGCGCACCATCGACAAGTTTGACAAAGTGGGCATCGAGGGTGTGCGAGCGCTGTTGACCAAGGGGCGTCTGGACGCCTCGGGGGCCTATATTGATGGGGTTGGCCTGAGTGAGGCGCAGGCCGAGCCGGTGCTGGCCTTCTTGACGTCAAAAGCCGACAACGTGGCGCAGACCTTTGACAATCTGCGCGCAGCGGTTGGTGAGTCTCAGGTTGGCCTTGAAGGCATTGTCGAGTTGGAACAGATCGCCGCTTTGCTTGCGGCGGGGGGCTATGGCGCTGATCGCATCGAGATTGATCCCAGCATTGTGCGCGGGCTTGGCTATTACACCGGTCCTGTGTTCGAAGCGGAATTGACCTTTGAAATTCTGGATGACAAGGGGCGCAAACGGCAGTTTGGCTCTGTGGCTGGGGGCGGGCGCTATGACGATTTGGTCAAGCGCTTTACCGGGCAGGCGGTGCCTGCGACCGGCGTGTCGATCGGGGTGGATCGGTTGTTGGCGGCGTTGCGCGAAAAGGGCCGGATCAAATCGCAATCCAAGGGGCCGGTTGTGGTCACCGTTATGGATCGCGATCGTCTGGCGGATTATCAGGCAATGGCGGGGGAGTTGCGCCAAGCAGGCATTCGCGCTGAGGTCTATCTTGGCAATCCCAAGAACTTTGGCAACCAGTTGAAATATGCCGATAAGCGCAACTCTCCGGTGGCGATCATCGAAGGGGGCGACGAAAAAGAAAAAGGTGTCGTGCAGATCAAGGATTTGATCTTGGGGGCCAAAATTGCCGAAAGCGCCACACTTGAAGAGTGGAAAGAGCGCCCGAGCCAATTCGAAGTGGCGCGGGGAGATCTGGTCGCCAAGGTCTTGGAGATTTTGGAAGGTCAGGAGTGATGCCAACAACTGCTGAAATTCGCGCCGCGGCGGCGCGGTTGCGCCAAGGCTTTGAGGCCAAAGGCGCCTTGAGCGTTGAAACCCCTATTTTGCAGCCCGCCGAAGCCTTGCTGGATCTTTACGGTGAAGAAATTCGCGCGCGGGCTTATGTGGCCTCGGATGCGCTGCGCGGGGAGCAGATGTTGCGCCCTGATTTCACGGTGCCTGTGGTGCAGATGCATATGGACGTCGGAGCAGAGCCTGCGCGCTATACCTATGCAGGCGAGGTGTTTCGCCGCCAAGAGGACGATCCGGATCGGGCCAATGAATACGTTCAGGTTGGCTATGAGGTGTTTGACCGCGAAAACCCCATCGATTCTGACGCCGAAGTCTTTGCGGTGCTGCAAGAGGCGGTGGCGGGTGTGCCGCTGCGCGCGGCCACGGGGGATATTGGGATCCTGATTGCGGCCGTTGACGGATTGGATACCACCACGGTGCGCAAACAAGCGCTGCGCCGCCATCTGTGGCATCCGCGCCGGTTTCGCGCCTTGTTGGATCGGTTTTCAGGGCAATCCGAAGTGCCCGCAGCGCGCAAAGCCCTGTTAGAGGCAGAGGATGCCTTTGCTGAGGCTGGGCCGCAGATTGGTCTGCGCAGCAGAGCGGAGGTTGAGGCCCGGATTGCGGCGTTGCGTCTGGATGCGCAAACCGCGCCATTGGCCACACGGGATGTAGAGCTGATGGATGCCATTTTGCAGGTGCGTGAAACCTTGCCTAATGCGTTGGAACATCTGCGCGATATCGCGGTGGATTTGACAGCGATTGGCCCTGCGGTCGAGCGTTTGGGGCGTCGTATGCGGGCCTTGGACAGTCGTGGCGTTGACGTGTCACAGTTGGATTTCGAAGCCAGCTATGGGCGCACGTCGATGGAGTATTACGATGGGTTTGTGTTCGGGTTTTACGCCGAGAGCCGCCCGGATTTGCCCGCTGTGGCCACGGGGGGGCGTTATGATGCGCTGACCAAAGTGTTGGGGCAGGGGCAAGAAATCCCAGCGGTAGGGGGCGTTATTCGCCCCGGATTGTTGCTGGAATTGGAGCAAACATCATGAGCGTGAAGCTTGGCGTGCCGTCCAAAGGCCGGTTGATGGACAAAACATTCGATTGGTTCGGCGAACGCGGTGTGCGTCTCAGCCGTACGGGGTCGGATCGCGAATATGCAGGCAAGGTCGAAGGCATCGGGGGCGTATCGCTTGTGTTGCTTTCAGCCGGTGAGATCCCACGGGAGCTTGCGGCGGGGCGTATTCATCTGGGGGTGACAGGCACCGACTTGATCCGCGAAAAGCTGGGTCAGTGGGAGCAAAAGGTCGAACCTTTGGCAGAGTTGGGATTTGGCTTTGCCGATCTGATCATTGCTGTGCCCAATGCTTGGGTGGATGTCGATGTGTTGGATGACCTAGATGCGGCCGCTGCGGCCTTTCGCAAACGCCATGGGTTCCGGCTGCGGATTGCCACAAAGTATCATCGTTTGGTGCGGGAATTTCTGCGCGAACAGGGGGTGGCCGATTACCAATTGATCGACAGCCAAGGCGCGACAGAAGGCACAGTGAAGAACGAAACCGCTGAGGCCATTGCCGATATCACCTCAACTGGGGATACGCTGCGCGCGAACCATCTTAAGATCTTGAGTGATGGGTTGGTGTTGAAGTCGCAAGCCACCTTGTTCCGCTCGCGGATGGCCTCGATGAATGATGGCGAACGCGAGGTGATCAAAGCCCTGGCGCGGTTGCTTCAAGTCGATTGATTGGGGCGGCGCTGCGGCGCCGTTCCCTGTCTTTTTGCGCTTAGATGGTCGCGCGGTTTGGCGGTCCAAAAGATCCCAATAGGCTGAGAGCTTTAGAATTCTTGTTGAACGGCCAGGGTGCAGCTTTGGCTGTTGCTGTCATACAGCGCGACATTCGACCGGGTGGTCTGCGCACGACAGCTGAGCTGGGGGATAAAGTTGCCCAAGCGAATGGATTGATGGCTCAGCCGGATTTCGATGCCGCGAAACTCATCTGAACATGCCTCACTCGACAAGGGAAAGACGCCGTGGAACTGGCGCGCTCCAGCAAACAGGCTGACGCCACCGCTCAGACCTTTTTGCCAGCGATGATGCAGCGAGGCCTCGATATGAAGGCCGTCATAGGCTTGGTGGGGGACAATAGGGGCGCGCTGGCACAAACGGAAAGTACAATGAATTTTGACACAATCGCATCTATCAATGGGTCGTTTATACTGACGCCAAATACGTCGTCACATTTCTAAAAGACAAATGGTGAATAAAACTTTTGCGAGCTAAGATCGGAGTGAATTCTGCTAAAGATTTTGAGTGTGTCTCAAAGAACACCAATTTCTGCTAGGGCAGCGGACAGTTCGGCTGGGAGCTGAGTTTCGCGCTCTCGACCGGGGGCCAGATCGGGGGGGCTGTCTTCGGGTTTGAGGTAGCGCCACCCTTGGAACGGACGCCGCAAGGCTTGGGCTGTGCGATGCAGTTCTGGGTCCAAAACGATCGCACATCGACGAATGCCATCTTGGCCAATGACCTCGTCTAGCCGCAGAACCCGTTGACGGCATTGAATAACGCCTTTGATCACCCAATAGATCGATCCGCCGGCCACAATTTCGGCCTCGCGCTTGGGCCACATGCGGGTGACATGCCGGGGCAGGCCATCAGCGGTTTGGGCCGCAGGCGTTTGATGCCAGCGCTCTAGGTCATCGACACCCTCGGTGCCCACGCTGAGTTTGATCAGGTTGATATATTTATCCACAGTTCGTCCACAGAGTCGTCCATAGGCAGGGGTCTATATTGTATCTTGGTTGTGGCCGGGAACAAGGTCTTGTGGTAATCTTGCAAAAAATCACTGTCTCGATGAACTTTCTAGATTGTGATCTTGTGTGAGGCTTAGTATCGAGACCGCCACACAAATGCTGCCTGATTCACCGATGACCCAAAGGATTCGCCCTATGACCCGTTTCGCCGCGCCTATTTCCGAACAGATCTGGGATATGAAATACCGTCTAAAAGAAGCAGACGGCACCCATATTGACCGCTCGGTAGAGGACACGTGGCGTCGGATTGCGCGCTCGCTGGCGCAGGCAGAATCTGACCCCAAAACTTGGGAAGAAAAGTTCTTTGGCGCGTTGGAAGATTTCAAATATCTGCCCGCGGGTCGGATCACCGCAGGGGCGGGCACCGGACGCAGTGTCACACTGTTCAACTGCTTTGTTATGGGCACCATTCCTGACAGCATGTCTGGCATCTTTGACATGCTCAAAGAAGCGGCTTTGACCATGCAACAGGGCGGCGGCATTGGCTATGACTTTAGCACCATTCGCCCACGCGGCGCGGATGTTCTGGGTGTAGCTGCGGATGCCTCTGGGCCTTTGTCGTTTATGGATGTGTGGGACGCGATGTGCCGCACCATTATGTCCGCTGGTAGCCGCCGGGGTGCGATGATGGCCACCATGCGGTGTGATCACCCCGATATCGAAGATTTCATCACTGCCAAGTCTGATTCTGCGCGTCTGCGTATGTTCAACCTGTCCGTGTTGGTGACCGATGCCTTTATGGAAGCGGTGAAAGCGGATGGGCCTTGGCAGCTGAAGTTTGGCGACAAAGTATATCACACGGTTCAGGCGGTTGATCTGTGGAACAAGATCATGCAGTCGACCTATGACTTTGCCGAACCGGGCGTGATCTTTATTGACCGCATCAACAAGGCCAACAACCTGAGCTATGTTGAAACCATTGCTGCAACCAACCCGTGCGGCGAGCAACCTTTGCCACCCTATGGGGCCTGCTTGCTGGGGTCGGTCAACTTGGCGCGCCTTGTGGCCAACCCGTTTGAGGCTGGCGCAGAGATTGATCTGAACAAGCTGGACGAATTGGTGCGCTTGGCCATCCGCATGATGGACAACGTTGTTGATGTGTCCCAATTCCCGCTGCACGAGCAGGCGCAGGAAGCCCAGAACAAGCGCCGTATTGGCCTTGGGGTGACCGGTCTGGCGGATGCCTTGCTGATGGTTGGTCTGCGCTATGGCAGCGACGAAGCGGCGGCCAAAACCGAAGAGTGGCTGAAGCTGATCGCCCGCGCCTCTTATCTTGCCTCGGTGGATCTGGCCAAAGAAAAGGGCGCCTTCCCTCTGTTTGACGCCGAGAAGTTCTTGGCCTCGGGCAACATGATGCAAATGGATGATGATGTTCGGGAGGCGATCCGGGAGCACGGCATTCGTAACGCTCTGCTGACGTCAATTGCCCCAACGGGGACCATTTCATTGTATGCTGGCAACGTCAGCTCGGGGATCGAGCCGGTTTTTGCCTATGCCTATACCCGCAAAGTGCTGCAAAAAGACGGCAGCCGCACCGAAGAAGAAGTGGTGGATTACGCGGTGCAGATGTGGCGCGACAAATTTGGCGACAAAGAATTGCCTGATCACTTTGTGAACGCGCAAACCCTAGAGCCATTGGCGCATGTGAAAATGCAAGCCGCAGCCCAAAAGTGGGTCGACAGCTCGATTTCCAAAACCATCAACTGCCCCGAAGATATCAGCTTTGAAGCGTTCAAGTCGGTTTACATGGAAGCCTATGAGACCGGCTGTAAGGGCTGCACAACATATCGTCCAAATGACGTGACCGGCAGTGTTCTGTCGGTGAGTGAAGACAGTGAAAAGGCCCCAGAGGTCGATGCAGGCGCAGACGTCATCTATATGGCGGAACCGCTGGACCGCCCACAGGCGCTCGAAGGGCATACCTATAAGCTGAAGTGGCCTGACAGCGAGCACGCGATCTACCTGACGATCAATGACATCACCGTTGGCGGCCATCGCCGTCCGTTTGAGGTGTTCATCAACTCCAAGAACATGGAGCATTATGCCTGGACGCTGGCGCTGACCCGGATGATTTCAGCAGTCTTCCGTCGTGGTGGTGACGTGAGCTTTGTGGTGGAAGAGCTGAAAGCTGTCTTTGATCCGCGTGGGGGAGCTTGGGTCCAAGGGAAGTACATTCCTTCCATTCTGGCCGCGATTGGCAATGTCATTGAACAGCACCTCATCCGTATCGATTTCATCGAAGGTGAAGGCATGGGTCTAAAGTCTGACCCCAAGGCGCAAGTCCAAGTGATGGCCGTTGGTGAAACCCCGCGCGGCAAATCCTGCCCAAGCTGCGGCCAGTTCGACGTTCAAATGGTCGAAGGCTGCATGACCTGCATGAGCTGTGGCCATTCCAAATGCGGCTGATGCTACGCGCCTAGAAGCGAACATGTGGGACCTCGCATAACTTGGCCACTATAGCTCTTTTTTGACCACTCCACACAGATCAAATGACCATCGACAGTTTTCCTGTCGGTGGTTTTCTTTATTTATCAACTACTTAAGAAAATTTCGGGGAGGCGGCCGTCATATGTGTTTGCAGTTGGGCACGATTGTTGAAGCCTATTGATCTGCTCTCCATTCTGTTCCCTAAGTGTTCCATCGGCTCCGGAGCCTTTTCATTTTCAATCGCCGAACCAAAGCGGTTCAGGCCTTTGGCACAACCCGTATGGGTCCGTGCTTTGAAAGGACGCCTCCATGACTCTCTCTAAAACCCCTATCCCTTTCTGCTCTCTCAAATTTATCGATCATCTACCTCGCCTCGGCGAAGTTGAAGATCGTCTGAACGAAACACTGCGCGAGATGAGGAACCGGAAGCTAGTCGCTGCGGGGAGTGAGGATCGCGGCGATGATCCAGCGTTATGGTATCAGCTGATCAACGATGATGATCGCGAAATGACCAAGCGCCGTGCGATCCGGTTTCTAGAACGCATGCAGAGCCTATCTGGCATGAGCCATTTGCCGGATCCCGCCAAGACTCAGTTGAACGCATTACGAGATGGCGTCTCTGTGACCCATATCCACACCGAACACAAAGCAGATGAGATCGCAGCGGCGTTGCATGCTGAGATGCCTTGGATGGCGCCCGCGACGGAAGAGGTCTGGCATGGCCTCAGGCGGTCTGCACGTGAGGGAATGCCGGGGGTGCGGTTTAACCCGCTGGTGTTGGTTGGCTCGCCCGGCATCGGCAAGAGCTTTTGGGCGCGCCGTCTGGCGCATCACCTTGCGGTGCCCACAACCAAAATTGAGGCGACCGGCGAACCAGGAACGTTTTCATTGGTGGGAACGCAGCGAGGATGGAGTAGTGCAGCACCAGGCAAACTCATGCAGACCGTACTTCGCGAGCGCCATGCTGGCCCGCTCGTGATCGTTGATGAGATCGAAAAGACGGGAGACGTCAATTCCAATAACGGAACGCGTCATACATTAACAGATGCTCTGCTTCCGTTGTTGGAGCGTATGACGGCGGAAGGTTGGGAGTGCCCATTTTACCAAATCCGCTTCGACATGTCCTGGGCCAACTGGGTGCTGACCGCGAATAGCCGCAAGGGCTTGCCGGAGCCGCTGCAAAGCCGTTGTGTGGTTCTTGACCTACCTGATCTGACGCGAACTCAGTTGCGCGATTTTGCGCTGACAGAGGGAGAGCGCCGCGGCCTTCTAGAGCCGAGCCTGTCCGCATTGGGCGAGGTGTTCGATCATGGAATGCTGGCAGGCCACACTCTTAGCTTGCGCACCGTATCTAGGATGTTGGATCGGGCTGAGGTGTTGGTTTCTAAGCCAGTGCTCCAATGAGGGGTGGGAAGAAGGCATTTGCTGCAAGCACAAGTGATTTCTGTGAAGCCTCGAAAGCTGACCTTGAAAGTACGATCATTTTCGACACTGGTTATTCACCACGTTCAGGCCAATCATCGGGAATCAGTTTCTGTCCGTTTTCCTTTGTCCAACGTTCCACAGTTGCATCAACGTATCTGACGTCATTTGCCATATATGCATGTTCGATTAACAGGACTTGCAGGCCGGCTGCCCTTGCTGTTTCAGCAAAGATGAAGTCAACGATCTGTTTCATGGCACGCCGGTCGTCGTCATCTTTCATTTCGCTAAGATCACGCTCATCTTCAGCTTGTTCATCCTTAGGATAGTAGGGGCGACTTATCTGGTCGATCACCAACAAACCTGGAACCGGCGACGAGACCTGTTCAAAATGTTTGTGCAAACCGAATAGGAGCGCCAAGTGAATAGCGAGATAGTTTTGATCTGAACCGACTTCGACCATATTCAGCGAGCGTTGTCGCACCGTCTCAACGACCCTAATTCTCGCATCAGCTAGAAATTGCATTCGAGCACCCGTCAATGGCTCGGTGGACGGTAACTGCGCCAGCATTTCCGACGAGTAGTTTGAAACCATATTCTCTGCGTATGCTATCTTGTCGCGTAGCGCCTGCGGATCAACTAAGTCACGCAACTCTTCAATCTGACTTTGAAGATCGCCTAGATTGATCGAAGGTTGTTGAAAATCCTCCACAGTGGTTTCGAGGAACTGCTCTACTCGACCAATGGTCATTGCGCGCGCTTGGGCGACATCGTCGGCCCGTTTAAGAGCATCATTCTGTTGAATAGCACTCCGTATTTGACGTTCGATCTCTTGGATGCGCGCGTTGGTCGATTTCAGTTCGGCCTCTGCTTGCTCCAATTGCTCGATTAATTCAGGAGCAACTTGTTGGACAGACGCCACCTCTTGTTCAATCATGCTTAATGAACTGGAGATACTATTCGCGATCTCGGCGCCGACTTCGCTGGGATTTTGACACACCGGGCAAACGCCTGCGTCCAAGCTCAAGTGTCCGACAAGCCCCAATTTTTGATATTGCTCAGAGACTGTAGTTTCGAACCCCGAAGAGTCTTTGACCAATGCGCGTAGAGCATTCCGTTCTTCGCGTTTGGACGAAACCAAACGCACAGCCTGCTTTCGAGCTTCTTCCAGCGGTCCCAGTTGATCGCCAAGTTCAACATCTGTTCGGCTGATGTCAAAGTCTGTTATGTCTCGAAGTAGAGCTAATAATTCTGGTTCACTGGCCTCAGGCGACGTAGCATCGATCAGTCCCACAGCTGACGCTTGAGTGAGAAGCGCCAATGCTCTTTCCGTTACCATCGATCGGCTTTTTTGTTGGCTTTTCGACTGGCGTTCCAACCGGCCATAAGCGGCCTCTAGTCGCCGCAGTTTTCGTTGTATCAAAACCGTTTCTTGATCAACCGCTTGCAAGAAGTACGGCATGGTAGCCTTCAAATCGCGCACCTTGTCCGGATCATCAAAGTCATGCAATAGCTTTGACTTACTGATTATTACATCGGAAGTGAGATACAGATAAGGCGTTATGTGCCTGATTGTTGCCTTGCCAACGGTCCATTTCTCTTCGGTGTCAGCGTCTTCGATATCAGCGATCTTAAAGGCTCGTTCCAATAGCTTTCTGGCTGTTGCGCGCGGTGCAGGCCCTTGCATACCATCAAAAGAGCTGGGCAACTCCAAGCCTGCCCCAGTTTGTACAAACATTTTCTCAGTGCCCTGACCTTCGTCAGGGACTACACGGCCAACAATAACATCAACCTCTCCATTGCTCCAATGAACAGCCACTCCAACGGACCGCCTACGGACAAAGTAAGGAAGTTCGCAAGTTCTGGAGCCAAGGCAAAAATCGATAGTATCTAGGATTGCCGACTTGCCAGTACCTGAGCGCCCCGTGAGGATCGTCACTTTGTCTGGCCGCAAGCTCAAAGTTCTGCGACGTCCTTCCGCCCCATAGAATGCAATTTGTGTAATATTCCACCGGCTCATGGGGTGACCTCCAACGCTGAAAAAATCAGTGCCGGGCCTCCGGCCTCTGACATCCATACTCCCAACCGTTCAGCCCGGGAAACTGCATGTTTTGGACCACTAGACAGCTTGCCTTTAGCGTTTTCTGGGGGTTTCTTGGCCACGCCAATACTCAACGTTCCATCTGGTTCTATATTGAGTAGCTGGCTGTGAAGCGCCGCCCGAAGTCCCGTAGCCGTAACATGCTTTGAATGTGCAAGATCCCTTTGCAAACCGACCCGGCTTTCTGGGAAGCGGTTTAACCAGGCCAGAAAGCCAGTCGTGGCATTTGTTGAAGCAAAGCTTGTTTCAAGCCTTTCAGACATCGCCAACGGCACGGCGAGGTACGCGAGGCTAACGTGTGGGGTCTCAGATGTGCCATCAGAAAAACTCTTGACGAAACGGTACAACAAAAAAGAAACAAATGCTGGGTTTGTTTCGGCATATAGATCATAGCTAGTCGTCATTTTTGAAGTCCAATCTGTCAATGTACTCAGGATGCCACCCAACACGACCCTGAATGGATAGAACCTGATAGCTTCCGCGGACATAGAAGGGAGATGTTATGGTACTTTCGATACTGCCAACTTCTGCGGCAGCATCTTCTAACGCCCATTTTAGTACATTTAGCCCCTCAGATTTTTGAGATATTTCATCACCTGCGATCATCTTCTCACATGCGGTCTCGTGCTGATATTCCCACTCCAAAACAAGTTTTTCATCATAAGCAACTATCTTGCTGTGTTTTGACGGAGCTTCTTTTGACCATTCGGAGCGTTGATTGCGAGCTTGCCACTCGGAGATGCGCGCGCGTCTTAACATAGCAGGTTTCGCCCCAACCAAATCACACTGCTTTGCCAGCATTTCATTGGTATGAAACACTGCAGGAGGCTGTTTGCTGCTGAAGCTATCCATCAATGTCTCAGAGTGGAGCATCGCACTGGCCTCCGACAACTGCTCCAAAATTTCATGGCGGGCGATGAAGCGATCTCTTTTGTTTTCAAATGAGAGCAAAACCTGACGATCCCACCACTCATAGATCTTTCGTGACAGTGTCTCTCTTTGAGGTGCTGGATACGTGTCCAGCCGCTGTGCGAGCATCATCTCCAATTCGTCTATTCTTGGCGCATCGGAACGTAGCGCAATCTTAGAAAGCAACTCTTCCCTTTCCTTATCGGAGAGAGACAAATACGCTTTCGCGCCGGGCAACCTTTTTGCGTGGGTTTTGCGTTTGCCTGCTAATTCTGCCGCTTTCACTTCTTCCAAGACACGTTGGGCCTCCGAAACAAGCGCGCTCTGCAGTCCAGAGCGATCCGAACCTACCGTTTGCAAACACTCCAACAGCGAACCTTGTGCCAGGGGCGCAACGGTTATCAACGCAAATCTGGTACTAGATATGTCAATGGAAGTTAGTAGACCTGCCCAAATTCTCAGCGTTGTCCAAAGGTTGGTAGATTTGATATCAATCGGCGCTGGTTGCTTCGCAAACGAATGTTTAAGCTGTTCAAGTATGTCAGTGCCGTTTGCATTAAGCTGAACATCGTCCAGAGCTTCAATAGCAACTGCAGCCTCGTCATCCTTCGTGTCGAATAGTTCCAACAGAGCAAAACGTTCTTGATATCGAAATCCCACTGCAGATGCGGTTGCGTCGTGCACGGAACTCGCCAATTTAACATTCATTCGATATTCGCCCAGAAACATTCATTGATTTTAAAGTGCACGCTTGAGTTTAAGTATTCAAGCAATAAGTAATCAGAGGGAGATAAGAGAAGTTCCATAGCCTCTTGGAATTTCGTCACTAAATATCTATCTACCGATAATGCGCTATGCTCTCTCAAACAGTCAACGTATCGAAGCAACACCCAAAGCTGCAGGCACCTGCCCCGGCTGCGGAGCAGAAATGCTGGCCCGCTGTGGCAGCAAGAAGATATGGCATTGGGCGCACAGGGGGCGACGCCACTGTGATCAATGGTGGGAGAACGAGACCGAATGGCATCGGTCTTGGAAGAACCAATTTCCATCCGATTGGCAAGAAATACCTGCGCGCGATGCACATGGCGAGCTACATATCGCGGACATTAAGACCCCATACGGCCTTACAATTGAATTCCAGCATTCCGCGATAAAGCTCGAAGAAGTGGTCAAACGAACCAAATTTTATGATCAAGTAATCTGGATCATAGATGCAACACGTCGACCTACTGACCTAGCGCAATATGCCCAGATGTTAGAGTACAATTACCCAGACCGTTTAGACGGGGTCGACATCTACACGGTTCATCACACGGAAACACGGCTTCTAAAGGAATGGGGATCGCTTGGCCGGATTGTTGGTTTTGACTATGGTGGTGACAACCTGTGCCTACTGACGGCGGCTCAAGGTCACAATCGATACCTATTCGACTTTCCTAAGACTGGATTTTCCAAGTCAATAATCGACGGAGAACCCTTGCCAGTCGTCCAATTCGGAAAGCCGCCCTCGCGCCGTTATCGTCATGGCCGAAGTTACTAAGTTCGATGCGGCGCAATGATTGGCGGCATAGTCTTTCGGTTCAGCCATTACCGTCGTCGAAATGCTGAGTTCCGCCTGGATGCCCTGCAACCATGAGCTCGTCGGTCATCTGATCTAGCATGCGCAGAGAAGGTCCGGAATAACGAACTACCCAGCTGTACTGTAAAGCCCCAGGGGAGGTACGCTATGGGCCGGAAGAGGTAGTCGACACCTAGGGCGGAAAGCGGTTGTTCGCTGCATCTGCGAAATCGCATAAAGTGCCATAAGAAAGCGGGCGCTCAGGGTGAAAATCTGTTCGTGCTCTGATACAAGTGCAGCGAGCGTTGGGTTAGAGCCCACCTTGCATTGTTGCTGCGCAGCGGCGAATGTCGGCTTTGATTGTCGCGAATAGGGAAGGCCGATACCTCATGAAAGAACTTTTAGCCTTATGCGGGAAACAAGTCCGCCGATTTTTGTACGTCTTCATCGGTTGCGTTGTTTCTTTTGGGGCTCAAGCGTGCGCCGAGGAAATATTGGATGGTCTGCAACTTGGTACGGGGACTGAATTGGCAATCGTCATGTTGCATGGGGATGAAGGCGGTGGTGGTGACCCGTTGGCTTACTTTGCCTTCGGTGCGGATATCGCGCGCCGCATGCCCGAGGCAACCGTACATATGCTGCTCCGACCCGGGTACAAAGATCCTTGGGGCCGTCAAAGCCCGGGAGATAATTTTGGGCGAAGAGACCAGTATACCACTGAAAGTGCACAACTTATTGCCCGGAATCTGGAACGTATTGGTAAAGATAAACCGGTCTTGGCCATCGGGCATTCGGGCGGAGCGGCGCAGTTGGCGCTTGCTCTGTCTTTCGGTCAGGCGGTTGCGGAACAGGTTATCTTGGTGGCCTGTCCCTGTGACCTTGATTTGTGGCAAGACCTAAATCCTCAATGGCCAGACAGAACACTAGTACGGTCCGTTTCACCTATGGAGATGAGCCCCTCAACGCAAGCACACGTCACCGTAATTTCTGGCTCTGACGATACGATCACACCGACATCCCTCAGCCAAAGTTATGTGGATCACCTCAAACGTTTGGATATTTCGCATGAACTCATCGTTGTTCCGGATGGCGACCACTCTGGCAATCGTGCGCTCTCACGGGCATGGTTGTCTGCAGTGTTCGCAGCCAGCGAAAGACTGAGGAATTGAAACGGCTTCGCGTTTGTGACTGTGCCTAAGCTGACATCTGTGCAAACGCAGCGAATTGGTGCTTTGTCCGTGATGTCGCCATCCCGCACGTCAAAATGTTGCGCTAATGGGGTAATGTCTGCTTCGGGGAAGCTGAAATGCAGCAGCGATAGGAGCGACCAACGGCAGCTTTGGGCCGAAAACATCGATTTTTTGTTCGCCCTATTGGACGTAAGGCCAATAGGGCGAACAAAAACTGTCAACAGAAGATGGCCTATAAGGGGGCGATTGCAACGGTTACCTTTAATATACATTGTGAATAGCACTAGACAGCAGAAAAGCCTGCCTCTTTGGAGCCTACGGAAGTAAGTTTCAAGACCGTTTGGGAAATAAATTTTCCGGAAAAAATCACCAGAAACCCCCTTCTGACATGACTTGGGTGCTTCTCCCTATCGGTGAACTCGTTGGTCGAGCAAGCTCTCCCAATCCGATAGGGAGGCGTTTAATCAGTTGATCAATAGGCCGCAATTCCTAATCAAAATATTGTGCCAACCTGTGTCGAACACGCCACGGTAGAGTGAAAGATGGCAAACCGCTCCCGCGGTTTGCCTTGTCTCCGGCCGATCATTCCTCCACACCTCATTCCATGACAAACACAACACATCATATCGCTTCACAGCTCATACGAATAACCTAACCAGGTAATTTCGACGCGTATTCCAGTGCGTCGGTTTCGTAGAACTGCCCGAAAGCGATACTCGTGTTTTTTCATTCTCACCATATCGATGGCCATCAATACGTGGTCAGCCTGACGAAACTTCGCATCACGACAGCGGTTGGTGGTACCGAATCGGAACCCGTTTGGCCCAGGATTTTGATCGAAATCGATAATGCTCCTTTGAGGAAAATTATCGTGGGAATTTGGATTTGGGTTTTTCGCAAGTTGCAATCTGAGCTGACGACGTCGTGGCGACCATAGATTTAGAAATCTAATATCCATGACCACAACGTGTTGCGGGAGATTGGGTGCGAATATGAAAACTGCGGTCGGTTCCTAAGTGTCTGATTGTAATAATTAAAATAGTTCACGAGGTGCCATTCGCACGCTATCGTTAACGCAACTTCTTGGTATGAACCGAAACAACGAAAAAGGAACGAATATGACCGAACCCTAAAAAAGAAAAACGCGACCTGCGCCAACAGATCGCGAAAATTCCAGAAAGACCGAAGCCTTCAAATAAGCAAGAACTGGGTACCACGTATGAGGGCCCATTTCAAGGACATCGGTTTTTCAAACAATCCTGATCTCGTTCCAAGTCATCGTTTGATGGCAACGGAGGAGGTGTGCCTGCAGTAGACATCGCCGTTCTAAGAGGACGTTTTGCGAACAAGCGGATGGCTGCCTGGCGAGATCTTTCTTTTCAAGAATTTTGGGGCGCGACCCCACTCAATAGAAAGACAGAAATATGTCCTATCCTTTCCACTCTGGCGGCACACGCCTTCCTGAAGCTAGCCGTGGTGATCGTGACACCCAAGTTGGGTCAAAACGACATTTTACCGGTGGCGCTGTTATCGGTGGTGATCATGGTGTTCGCCTAGGCCTTGAAAGCCATCTCGAGAAGAATGCGGCTTTGCTACTTCTGGCAAGTTCCTCGACGCTTGATCTCAACGGGCAGGTTTCGTTCGATTGGTATGATGAGCACGGCGAGTACCACACGCATTACATCGACCTTGTGGCGACGCAGATTGACGGAGATGTTGTCGGCTATGCTGTTCGCCCCTCTAGTCGGGTCAGCCCTGAGTATCTCGCGAAACTCGCACGTATCAAAGAGCAGGCTATCCACCAATGTTTCTTGGATGGTTTCGTAGTGTTCACGGAACAGGATGTCTGTCCGGTCGAGTTGTTCAATGCCGAACTGTTCCATGCTGTGCGTCGCCCAGACTGCTTTGCAGATCCTGTCATGCAGGATGTCGCAGGCGCGTCAGTTGGTGTGACGACGATTGGTGATCTGGTTAACGAGTCCGGCCTTGACGGTATGGGCTTTCGGGCAGCGGTTCGTCTCATCAAATCTGGCCACCTTCAGATGGTTCGGAATGAACGCATCGAGCGTTCCTCTGAGGTTTTTAGGGCCAACACCATCTGAGCCCAAACCCTTGAGATTGGCCTGACACGCTGACAAAGCTCCGGCCGATCTCTTTCCCCCTTTTTCTCGTTCCCGACCGAGGCTGCTTCGCCTCGGAACGGTACCTCCATGCCATTGAAAGGAATAATCATGGATCTTTCAAACCCCACACAATTCTCCCAGAACGTCCGTTTGGCAATCACCAAATTTGATCGCGTAACCATCGAAGGTGTTAGCTATTGTCTTCATCAGGAAACTGAAGTTGGCTTCGTCTTCCTCCGCGATGATGAAACCCAGTTGGCCCATCAATTCGGCCATGAGGACATGCAGCGGTTGACCAACGCGCATCGTGTCCGCGTGGAACGTGGTTACTTTGACCCTGAGTATGCGGCGAAACGTAAATTGCACGCTAGTACTGCCTACGGCGGCCTATCGGCTGGCGTAAAAACACGCCTGAGTAAGCGAGAGGCATACGTTCAGGCAGCGCTGGAGATGCGTAGTGAAGGTCTGATGAGCTTCACTGATGTTTCCATCAAGGCGAATGTTCACATGCTCATGGGACGCGCTATGGGGTTGGTCGACAACCTGAACCCGAGCGGGAAAGCCAAGCCGCCCAAGACGGAAGATTTCAGTCAGCCACCGGCTCCTCGCACATTGCGCCGGTGGCTCGCCGCAGTGAATGAATTTGGTCGTAGCGGTTTGGTTGATCGGATTGATAGCCGGGGTAATCGGGCAAGTAATCTTGGGCCAGAGGCGTCGGGTCTGATGATGAAGGAGGTGCGTAAATACCTTTCGCCCGAAAGACCGTCGATCGAGCAGGTTCATGAAGATGTCGTGTTGGGTTTCGAGAAACGCAATGAAGAGCGAAAAGCAAAAAACCTGCACCCTCTGATCGTTCCGAGCCGTGAAACTGTGCGCCGTGCAATCCGAGCTCTTGATCCTTACCAGGTTGAATTGGCACGCAATGGTGAGGCAGCTGCGCGTAAGAAATTCCGGCCGGTCATCAATGGCATTTCGGTGACGCGCCCACTGGAGCGGGTGGAAATCGACGAATGGACCGTGGACGTCATCACTTTCATGACAAACACCGGCATGTATGCGTTGATGTCAGATGAAGATAAGAGGTCTTTGGGGCTCTACGTTGAAGACGAACAAGACTTGGATGATCCCAAGTTGCGCAAGAAGCTTGGACGCTGGACCCTGACAGCTGCGATCTGTTGCGCGACGCGTTGTATTGTAGGGATGGTCTTGAGCCGCAATCCTGGGAGTGAGGCTGCGGTTCAGCTTCTGGAAATGATTACGACCAACAAGGGTGCATGGAGCGATGCCGTCGGAGCGCTGACCTCTTGGGACATGCACGGTACGCCGGAACTAATTGTTTTCGACGGCGGGGCCGCCTTTAAATCGCAACGATTTCGCATGGCCGTGAATGATCTTGGGGTCATGTGGGAAATGGCCATGAATGGTGTCCCCGAAAACCGTGGTACGATTGAACGAGTATTCAGAACCTTTGCTACTGACTTTGCGCCACGACTGTCGGGCCATACTTTCAATAGCATCGTGGAAAAAGGTGATGCTGACCCCGAGGCGCGCGCTGCCCTAACCTTGGATGATTTCGCCTTCGCATTGATCCGTTGGGTGACCGACATTTATCACAACACGCCGCACGGCGGATTAGATGGTGAGACTCCTGTAAAAGCATGGCGTCGGTTGTCTCAGGAATATGGAGTGCCGTCATCGCCAGATATGGAAATGATGCGCCTGTGTTTCGGCCAAGAACGGCAGTACAAGCTCGCCAAGACAGGTATCACAATCCTTGGTGTTCGGTATCAATCAGAAGCTCTGCAAGAACACATGCGCCGTAAAGGCCCGCACGAGGTTGATGTGCGTTGGCATCCTAAAGACATCGGCGCGATCTCGGTGCGTATTGGGAAGGCATGGTTTGAAATCCCAGCTTTGGACAGCTCTCTCAACGGTGTCGCAGCGCAAACGTGGTTGACCGCAGTGCGTCACACAAAATCGGCGAACCCAAATGCGAACCGTATGGACAGCGTAGCTGTGCGGGAGGCTATCAAAGCGATCGCTGCACGAAATGAGCAGGCTAAACTGGCTTCCAGCCTAAACCTTCAGGATTGGTCCGAAGAACGCATGGCACATGCTGAGACTAACTTACTGGCCGGCATCGAGTTCTTTGAGCGCAAAGAGCCCACACAACTGAAGGGCACATTGGGGAGCGAGATTCCGACTGTCGAGGAACTGACAGGAGCGCCTATGCAAGCTCGCCCCACCAAGAAGGGCAAATCTTTTGCGTCGTCTGATCTGCCCAAGAAACCATCCAACTTTACAGTCGAGGAGGACTAATCATGAAGGATTTCGTATCAAAAGAGGCGGCGTTGGACGCAGTGCGGGACCTCCACATTGGACTTGATTTGGATGGCGAGGCAACAATGCATGTCAAGCGGCTTCTGGCGCGGGATGAGGAGGGGAGATTACTCCCCCAAGCGCGCCGGTTGACGCGGACCGGTGAGACCCGCGGGATGATGTTGGTCGGTGCACCCGGCAGTGGCAAATCCCACCTCATGGATCGCACATTGAGCAAGATGGGCGAGGTGCTCGAGCGCTCTGTCGACACGCGCCCGGTGATTGCTTGTCCAGTTCCGAGTCCTGCTACTTTCAAGAGCATGGTGTTGGCCCTGCTGGAAGAGACGGGATTTGAGGGTGCAAACCCGCGTCAGGAATCTTGGTCCCTTTGGCAGATGTTCCGACACAGGATCGGCATGTTGGAGACCGCGTTGGTTTGGATTGATGAGGCGCAGGATCTCTTTTGCGCTGACCGGAGGCTAATCCTGCGCGCTTTGAAATCGCTCATGCAAGGCGACAATGCTGTCGCAGTCGTTTTGTCCGGTACAGAGGACTTGGCTGATGTTATCCGTTCCGATGCGCAGGTGAAACGCCGCTTTACGGCGATGGGTCTACCGGAGATGGTCGAAACTGTTCATGGCGACATGTATCGTGCTGTTTTAGCGGACTATTGCGGTCGAGTCGGGTTGGAGCCACCTGTTGAGCCAGACTTGATCGATCGTATTTTCCATGGCGCGCGATATCGCTTTGGACGGGCTATCGAACTGTTGTTGTTGGCTATGGAATTCGCGATTGAGCAGGGTGATGAATATCTGACCATCGATCACTTCGCATCCGCCTACGCGATGAATGAGGCCTGTCCGGCGTCGGAAAATGTCTTTTATGCGGACAACTACCATGTCTTGGATCCCGATGCCGCTGATGACGCGCCAATGCCGCGATCACGCCGGAAACGGAAAGGGTGAACGCTATGGCAGCTTTATTCCCAGATCTTCCGTTTCTGCATGATGAAACGCCCATGTCATGGGCAGCTCGGCTAGCGGCCTTCCATACGGGAGGCCGCGTTCTGCCGTTTCTAAATACCCTGAGTATCCCTGCTGCAGATCTTGCAGCGGGCAAACCTGAAGCTGTTGAGCGATTGTGCCGGATCACCGACCAGGACCCAGAACCTGTCTTGGCGAACACGATTGTGGCTCTCGGCGAGCGCTGTTATCGTCTCCGAGGGAGCGAGTTTTCTGCTGAATTCACCACAGGTGTTGTGACGCGGTTTTGCCCGCTTTGCCTCGCTGAAGATCGCGATGGGCAGGCTTGGCCAAACGCAGCTATGCGGCATCGTTTGCACTGGCGGCTTGCACCTGTGCGGACTTGCCGAAAGCATAAAATCCCGTTGAGCAATGCACGCTTAGGCAAGTGGACCGACATGCTCCATGAGGTTCAAGCAATGTACAGCACTTTGGCAGCAGATTGCAGTTCGGCACAGACGTTTCCTTCGCGGGTTCCATCGCCGTTGCAAGAGTACGTCGAAGGACGTCTTGAGGGGCAGGCGGGGCCTGCGTGGCTAGACGGGCAGGGTATTGATCAAGCCTGCCGCGCGGCGCATATGCTTGGTGGCCTGATGACATATGGTTCCGCACAAAAGGCGGCTGAAATGACCGAAGACATGTGGGACGAAGCGGGCCGCACAGCTTGGCCAGTTGTGTGCGAGGGAGAAGTTGCAATCCGTGAAATCATCAGCACACAGCTTCTGAGTGCGATCAAAAAGAACGGGCACCCGAGTCCGAGGAACGCATTCGGCATGCTCTATGGCTGGCTGTTCGCCAGTAAGCTGTCAAAAGATCCAGGTCCCATTCGTGACATCGTGCGCGACGTCATCATCGACAATGTACCATTGGTGCCGGGGCAGATGCTTTTGGGCAAGCAGATCACCACACCGCGTTTTGCTTGTATTGCCTCTATTGCGAAGGCAGAGCACCTTCATTCAAAGACGTTGACGAATATTCTGGAGCTGGCTGGCGTTATTGATGAAACGGAGCCGTTGAAAGGCGCGCCCAATGTTGTTGCCGATTACGCTAAGTCGAAACCTCTCATTGAACGAGCGAAGCATGCGACACCTGTCACCTGGGTTCCGGACATGTTGTCGGCATCGCGACCACTCATTGCTGCGTTGATCGAATTGGGTCAGCTGCGCAGAATACAGGATCACGATGAGCTCAAGAGTAAGGTCGGGAAGTCGATCGACGGGCGTTCAATCGATCAGGTTCTGAAGTTCATCGAAGGGCAATTTGAAGTCGTGGATGTCATACCGTTGGGGCATGTGCATTTGGCGAAGGCAGCCGAGAAAACTAGAGTTACATTGCTGGTAATCCTAGAGCTTCTGTTCGGTCTGCATTTGAAGAATGTGTATCGGTTAAAGGATCATCACGGGTTTGCGGCAGTGATGGTTTCGCCGACCGAGGTCATGAAATGTATCAAGGATCCTCCCGAAAATGCCTCGAATGAGATTCGATTTTGGATGGGCTGACTGCCATCAATCTCGCCTAGCTACATCTAATTTTCAAAATGCTGCCTTCGGGCGGCATTTTTTTGAAACTTTCGATGGTCGTTTGATATGTGTAAATGGTCATTTTGGCCGCCGAATGTTCGTGGACACCCAATGAAATAAGGGGTCTAATTTCACAGAGTGGCCAAGTTATGGTGTGCCCAACAGAACACATCTGACAGATAGGCAAAGCCATCGCTCCGAAAGAGCGGTGGCTTTTCTTGTTGGATCAGGCGGTGCTGAATTGGCTTGCGGCATGGGATCGGCTGTCAGATGCGTCGTGTTATGCCGGTGGCGCAATACCTGTCATTTGGGCGGGCCAGAGGGAGACAGGATTGGCCTTACCCATCAATGGTTAGCGTTTGACGGCCCTTGCTTGTTTCTTGGCTGCTATGCGCATCATTCTTTGAAACCTTGGACACTCCAAGTGGCTTGGTTCTGGACATTTTGTGACGTGGAGCAGGCCGTCGCGGACCTGCTGCAACCTGTTGATTTGCTGGTCGATCTCGGTGGCCTTTGCCCGCAGGACCTCTCGGTCAATGGAAGAGGTGTGGTCTGAGCGTAGGAACGCAGCAATTTCGGACAGTGAAAATCCCGCAGAGCGGCCCAATGCCACCAGCGCAAGGCGCTCGAACACACTGCTGTCAAACAGCCGACGCAGGCCTTTGCGCCCAACTGCGCGGATCAAGGACTGTTCTTCGTAGTAGCGCAGCGTGGAAGCAGGCAGCCCGGTCTGTTGCGAAAGTTCGGCAATATCGATGGTTTTCATGCTTGACCTCAAGTCGACTTGAAGTGGCAAGTTACGATCTGTCGCCAGTCAGTGCAAGAAAAGGACGTTTTATGGACATCACAGATGTTGCGATTGCAGCCGTTGTTACCGGTCTTGGTGCAACGGCTTTCATGGATGGGATCGCTTGGTTTCAAAGAGTTTTCTTTAAGGTGCCCAGCTTAAACTATGCGCTGGTCGGCAGGTGGATCATCGGGCTGCCTGATGGCCAAGTGGTTCACCAGACTATCTTGCAGGCCCCACCGCGCCGGTCCGAGGGCCTTGTGGGCTGGGTGTTTCACTATGCCATTGGGGTGGTCTTTGTTGCGCTGATGCTCGCGTTTGTCGGGGCAGATTGGCTTACTGATCCGACTGTGTGGCCCCCGCTTTTGGTGGGCGTGCTCAGCCTGTGCGCGCCTTTCTGTGTGATGCAGCCGGCATTTGGGTTTGGGGTTGCGGCATCGAAAACACCCGCACCTTGGGTGGCACGCCAACGCAGCCTGATTGCGCATGTGTCCTTTGGTTTTGGAATTTACGCAACTGGGTTGGTTTGGGCAGCGTTGATGCGCTGACCTCGACAGCATCACCCAACCACTCAGGTTTGTCGTCGAGCCAAGGTGGCGCAGCCGCTGGGCACACGAGTGCCAGTGCGAGCGTGCCACGCGCGACATCCCTTTGCCGCATCACGGCTAATAAGAAAGACAGCAGCGCTACTGACCAGCGTTTGTCGGTCGCGCTGCTGTCTGTCGCGGGGTTACAAAAGTGCGCGTTTGGCCAAGTTGCGCATCAGATGGCTGGGGCCAAAGGTCCATTCGGGGCATTCGGTGGACAGTTGAACGGTGTTTTGCAGTCGCCCCAATCCATTGGCGCGGATCGTCACAACATCACCCAGCTTATGAGTAAAGCCCTCTCCGGGGACATCGCGGTCATGCGTTGGGGCAAACAACGTGCCGAGATACAGCATGATCCCATCTGGATATTGATGATGTCGCCCGACGGTCTGGCTGACCAAATCTTCGGGATCGCGGCTGATTTCAACCATCGAAGAATGACCCTTGAGCGTGAACCCATCTTGCCCGGTGACGGTCAGGTCCAATTCGGCGTTGCGTACATCATCCAGCGTGAACTCATCGTCAAACAGACGGATCATCGGGCCGATAGCGGCCGAGGCGTTGTTGTCTTTGGCTTTGCTTAACAGCAGGGCTGAACGTCCTTCGATGTCGCGCAGGTTCACGTCATTGCCCAGACAGGCCCCAATGATGTGTCCAGTCGAGGCCACGGCCAGAACAACCTCTGGCTCTGGATTGTTCCAATGAGAGCTTGGGTGTAGGCCAACCAAAGCATTTGGGCCCACCGCCGACAAAATTTGAGCCTTGGAAAATACTTCGGCGTCCGGACCGATCCCAACCTCTAGGTATTGCGACCACAAACCTTCTGCGATCAGCGCCTCTTTGACCTTGGCGGCCTCTGGAGACCCAGCGCGAATATTGCGCAGGCTGTCCCCGATCACCTGACCCACGCGGGCGCGGATCTGCTCGGCCAATTGTGGATCACCTGCGGCGCGCTCTTCGATCACCCGTTCAACCATCGAGCTGGCAAAGGTCACACCACAGGCTTTGATCGATTGCAGGTCACAGGGGGCCAGAAACCACGGAGCTTTGCCACCGATGGGGCTGTTTGCCAAATCTTCCAGTGTGCCCAGATCAGTGCCAATTGCCGTTGCAACATATCCGGCGGGATCGTCCATTTCACAGATGTCGCGCACCGTTGGCGCGGCCTTCGCGGTGATGTCGATCACCCGGTCTGCGCGCAGGGTCACCACTATGGGGCCGTCCAAAACTGGATGCCACATTCGGCCCAGCCATGTGCCGGACAGCTCGGGTTCAGTCAGAAAGCTCATGTATGCGCTCCTCTATTGGGATTGGCGGATGTGTTTTAGGGCCGCATGAGGGCCGTTTATGTGCTGCTTAGGTGCCCGTGGGGGGCAGGGCTTAGCGATCGCGTGTGTCGTCTGAATTCGGGGCCAAAGGGATTAGGCACCCCGGGTTCATCTGCCCGGTTGGGTCAAGCAGGGCCTTGATTTGCTGTGTCAATTGACGCTGGGCCTCTGGCTGGCGCGCAAGATGCGGGGCAAGGCGGGCGCGCCCAATCCCATGTTCCGCGCTGATACTGCCGTTCAATCCATCGACGACATCGTAAATCAGCGGCAGCAGAGCGTTGATGTGGTGGCGGCGGTCATCTTCGGCCATGGCGCTGGGGGGCAGGGCGTTGAAGTGAATATTGCCGTCGCCCACATGCCCATAGGACAAGGGAATCCATCCCGGGGCGTGCTCAGACAGGGTCTGATGGGCCGCGTCGATAAAGGCCGATATCTTGGACAGGGGCACCGAAATATCGGTCCGCAAATGGCGCCCCTTGGTCACCTGCGCTTCGACCATCGCTTCGCGGATCGCCCATAGGGCGTGCACCTGCGTCAGGTTTTCCGCCAACACGCCATCATGGACCAATTCTTTCGTCATTGCGGCTTCTAAGAACCCTTCGATCAAAGGGCGCAGTTGCAACGGGCCTGAACACGTCAGATCCATCAGCACGTACCATTCTGAGGGCGCCTCCAGCGGGTCGCGCAGCCCCGATTGATGGGCGATGGCCATCTCAAGGCAAGGGCGGGGGATCAACTCAAACGCGGTCAACAGATCGGCACAATAGCTGCGCGCCAAGTCAAACAGGGCCACCGCCTCTGACACGGACCCCACCGCCAGAAAGGCAGTTTCGCGGGAGGTTGTGGCCGGAAAAAGCTTCAGCGAAGCCGCCGTAATGATGCCCAAGGCACCTTCGGTTCCCAAAAACATTTGTTTCAGGTCAAGGCCGCGATTGTCTTTGCGCAATTGGCTAAGCGCATTGAGGATGGTGCCATCCATCAGCACAACTTCAAGTCCCAAAACCAAATCCCGCGCCATGCCATAACGCAGCACATTCAAGCCCCCGGCATTGGTCGAAAGCGCCCCACCAATCTGGGCCGACCCTTCTGCGCCAAACGACAGGGGGAACAACCGGTTGTCTGCTTTGGCGGCCTCTTGCAGAGTTTGCACAATGCATCCTGCTTCGACGGTGGCGGTGTAATCGGCTGGGGACAGCTCGCGGATTTTGCTCATCCGTTTGAGGTTCAAGATGAGGCCGGTGTCAGGGGCAGAGGCTTGGCTGCCGCTGACCAGACCGCTGTTGCCTCCTTGCGGGTGGATTGTCTGGCCATGAGAAAAAGCATAGCGCATAACAGCGCTGACCTCGGCGGTGGAGGCGGGAAAGACCACGCATGGAATGTCCGCAACATAATCCCCGGTCCAGTCACGCAAATACGGCGCAGCATCGGTGCTGTCGGTCATCACATATGTCGGACCCACGATATCGCGCAGTGCGTCGATATGGGGGGTGAGTGCGGCGGGCATATTGCTCACGAATCCGGTTCTCCCTCAGATTTGGGAGAGCCTACTGCGCCACAAAAAATTTGTCCAACAATCCAACAAATGGATCATCCGTGGTGACCTGATTGCGGATCAACGGATGCCGAGACGCGTGGAAGGGGCCGTTCCAACGCAAAATCGCACCAGTTCAAACTGATGCGATCCGCCAAATCTGCTCGCGACCTTCGCCTGCCCCTAGGGGCGCAAAAGGAATTAGCTGCGTTGCGCCTGCGCCGTGGCCTTGGCCGCCAATTTGGCGCGCCGCTGAACCACTTTGGGGTGCGGGGTGCCATGTTCGGCAAAATACTTCACCTCGTTCATAAATTTGCGCAAAATCGGGCGCACGCCCATCAACATCAACGGCAAAACAGGCGAGATCCACCACGCAACCGTCAAGGTGGGTTTGATCGTGAAACGGGCGCTGTTTGGCCCGGTTTCTTTGATCTGCCAGTGGTTTCCGGCAGTGCGCACCCAAGAGGGAAAGCCATCAATCCCGTCATAGGCCAAGGTGTGGGTGTCAGGATCAAACGTGGTCAGCTGTTCGGCGATGCGTTGGTTTTGCGGGTTGATGCAAACGCGGGTGCCACCGGTGCCCAATGGCCCTTCGAGGTGCGAAGCGTTCAGAACCGTCGTGATCTCTGCGACATCGCCAAACCCATTGCCAAGGATGTTCCAAAGGTGATCGGCACTGGCGCCGATTTCGATACTCATTTCCAATTTGGATTTTTTTGGGGGGCTGCCTGTCATGGGTCTGGTCCTTATGGTTGTCGGGCCCTGTGGTGGGCTTCGTGTCGTCAAAGACCTAGGAAGCCCATGCGCGGCGCTCAATTCCCGAAAAGGGAACGGCGTTTGGATTGACGGGAAACGTGTGGGTAAGGGCAATCAACTTTGCGGCACCCATTGGCTTTGGGCTGTGACAAGCGGGGCAAAGACGGACCAGATGACGCCTGATCCCCAAATGACCAGAGGCATGTGCTGGGCATTGGCATTCCGCAGTAGGTTTGAGGCCGATTTGATGTCATACCCAAACGGTCAAAGAGAGGGTTTGATATGATTGCCTATGTAACTGTAGGGGCGGATGACATTACGCAGGCAAAGCGGTTTTATTCAGCTGTTCTGCCTGCTTTGGGCTATGGGCTTAAGGAAGGGCCAGAAGGTCTGAGCTATGTTTTGCCCGTTGCACCGGGGCAATCGCCGGTTTTACCGGATTTCTATGTCAAACCAACGTTTAACGGCGCGCCAGCCACTGCGGGCAACGGGGCGATGGTGGCGTTTGAGGCCAGCTGTCAACGCCAAGTCCGGGATCTGCATGCCGCGGCTTTGCGGGCGGGCGGAACCGACGACGGCGCACCCGGGTTTCGTGCCTCTTATGGGCCCCATTTTTACGTGTGCTATCTGCGCGATCCTCAGGGCAATAAGATTGCGGTGTTTTCCAGTGATCCGACCGAACCGGGGCGTGACAGCGTTTAGTTTCGCAAGAGAACGGCTTGGCAGGCGGGCACATGTCCGGCCGATGCGCCCTCTGCCCTTCTGCCCCTGTGCTCAAAGCGGTATTACCACCAGATAATCAGCCAATAGCGCGCCGCAAACCAGCTCTTGGGTGTCCTGTCCGCGCAGCGCAACACTGGACACATTGCGCAGCACCCCACCCGGGGTGCGATCAAAATGGGATCGGTTCATCGTGCCAGCGTCCAGCGCTGCTTCAACTTCGTCAACCCAAGCGTCATTGCGATCAGAGGCGATGAGGGTCTGCTGACCCGTGGCTGAAACGTGGAACACCTCGTTCGAGACGATGCAAGCAACGTAAAGACCGCCCCGCCCATCCAAGGCAATTCCATCAACAAAGGCCCCTTTTGGGAACTGCGCAAAGGTCTCTTTGGGGCCTACTTTCAAGTCCGGGGAAATTGCAAAGCGGCTGATCTTTTGGCTAAAGGTTTCAGAGACATAAAGCCAACCGTTGGCCAAATCCGGGCGCACTTCGTTGGTGTAATGCAGCCCATCCACCACGATCTGCGCTTGACCCTTTTCGATCAGGCCAACAAAGCCACCTTTGACCGTCCGGCGATAGGCGAGGTGGCGCGGGCGCATCCGGGAGGACACGGAAAACCACACCCGCCCGGTATCATCAGTGGTGACAAAGTTCACAGGCGGCATCGGCGCGCCGTCAAGCGCGGTCAAATAGGGGCGTATCTGCCCGTCTTTTAGGTGATGAATGCCGCCCGCATCGGAAATATTGGCGATCAAAAAACCACCATCCTCAAGGCGGGCAATCCCATTGGGCAACAACGCAGTCCCGCCATATTCAACCATCGGCGCCAAAAGTGTTTGGGTCCCGTCGGGATCAATTTGGCATACCCCGTGGCCACGGTGAGAGGTGTAAAGCGTGCCGTCTGGCCCCACTTGTACACTTTCGGGCCGATCGAGATTTGTGCCGATTTTGCGCCAACCTTTGGGGATCATTTTGCAGTCTCGTCTTCGTACTCGGCGATGGCAGCTTTGACAGTGGACATGCTGTCCAATCCGGCTGGAAAGCCGCAATACACCGCAATTTGCAACAAAACTTCTTGGATTTCTTCGGTTGTCACACCATTGCGCAACGCGCCTTTGGTGTGCAGCGCAAGCTCTTTGTTGCGACCCAATGCGGCGATCATTGACAGGTTGATCAAGGATCTGTCGCGTGGGGACAATCCGGGGCGGGCCCAGACGGCGCCCCAGCAAAACTCGGTCACTAGTTCTTGCATCGGGCGAGAAAACTCATCCGAGGCCGCCAGCGAGCGTTCGACATGCTCGGGGGAGAGGACTTGTTTGCGCATGGCCATGCCGCGGTCAAAATTTTCGGTCGTCATTCAACTATCCTTGGTCTGTCGTAGAAAATGGGGCGGCGACAGGGCCGCCCCTTGTAGTGCTAGCGTAGGGATCAAAGGCCTTTGGTCCAGTCCCGAATGACTGTGGCCCCGCGCGATTGTGCATCTTCGATATAGCTGGCGATGACCTGACTTGCGGGCAGGCCCTTCGCCTCGAGAGGGGCAGCCCAATCTTTGGCAATGTTAGGCAAGGCGTTTGCCCACTCGGCCTTGGCGTCTTGGCTCATGTCGATAACGCTCAGCCCGGCAGATTTCATTGCGTCAATGCCACGGGTTTCCAGAGAGGTCTGAGTTTTGACCATTTCTGCCTGATAGTCGCGCCCAACTGCGGCGATGACCTCTTGCACCGGATCAGGCAGGCGTGACATGCGGCGCGCGTTGATCGCCAAGGCCCCCCATGACATCGCGCCAAAATCAGCCGCCAGCATATAGGGGGCAACCTCGTGCGCCTTGAAGTTAAAGCCCAAACCTGCGGGCAGTAAGCAACCGTCATAGACGCCGGTGGCCAAGTCGTTGTAGATCTGTGGCGGATTGACCTGCACCGGGGTGATATTTGCCCCCTTCAGCCAGTTCAAATTCGGGCCAATGCCGCCAATTTTCTTGCCTTCCAGATCAGCAAGCCCCTGTGCGGGCTCTTTCAAGAAGAGCTGGAAATTGTCGACCCCAATGCCACCCAGATAGTGCAGACCGTTTTTGCGCCATGCCTGTCCCATCGCCGGGATTTTGCTGTTCAGCGCATCGACGGTTGGGATGACCACATCGTATTTGCTGGACACGAACGGCGTGAAATAGCTGACCACATGCAGCGGCAGCTTGGCAGGGTTGAACGACGCGCCCACAATCGCAAGGTCGACGATCTGCTGTTCAACAGCGTCGATTTCCCCGCCAATCTTGGCGACAGTGCCCGAATAGGCTGTTGTCCATTCGACCGCGTGATCCGCGCCGTTTTCCTTGAGGCGTCGGTTGACCTCGGGGATGAAGTAGTTGTTGACACGTTCCACCCATGTGACCACCGGCGCATGTCCGGTTGCGACGCTGAGCTTGATGGTGTTTCCGGCTGCGCGCAGAAGTGTCGGAGCAGCCAGTAGGCCCATCGTTGTGGATGAGCGAGCTAAAAATTCACGTCTTTTCATTGTTTCCTCCCTAGTGAATTGGCGTGTTTCAAACGGTTTTTAGCCAGCCGAACTGGCGAAAAATGTGCGTTTGTTCGATGACGGTTTCTTTACGGGCGATGCGCCCATCGCGGATCGTGTGAACGGCCATTCCGGGCCACACACACCGCTGCCCGCTGGCGGGATATCCCATCCAGGGCGCGCTATGGGTGCCTTCAAAGCGAATGCGTGTGACAACCTGATCGCCGTCCCGCCACTGGCCGGTGATCGTGTCGTGGCAGTCAGGAAACACCTCGTGGAACGAGCGTAACCATGTCTCAACCCCGGCATAGCCGCTGAGGGCATCGTTGATCTGACAGTCCGGCGTAAAGATCGCTGGGATGCGCGTGTAGTCCTTGTTGTTGATCAGATCGGTAAAGAAAGCCGTCGCAACTCTGGTGATGTCTGATGGGCCTGTCATGGCGTCTGTCCCCTGTTTGGTGTCGGCGACCTTGCCAAAGTAAATTGTATGTGTCAACTATTGTATGACAATATGGCAAAAATACAAAGTTAAGGAGGAGACATGCGTGTATTCAAAAGGGTGCTGGCCCTGTTTCATGCGCTGACAAACGCGATGAATGCCGTTGGAACGATTGGGATTTTTGCGCTGATGGTGCTGATTGTGACCGATGTCACGATGCGCAGTTTGGTCAATCAGCCGCTGGTCGGCGTGCCGGAGCTGGTGAAGGTGGGAATCGTTTCAATCGTGTTTTTACAAGCGGCGCATACGCTCGCGGCGGGGCGGTTTACCTCCTCCACGATGTTTTTGGCCGTGCTGGACCGACGTGTGCCAGTTCTGGGGGCCGCGTTGCGGGCCGTGTTTTATGGCGCAGGCGGGGTGCTGTTCTATTTCGTGGCGCGCGGCGCGTTCAACCAAGTGATCTACAATTACGAAACGCAGGAATTCATCGGCTCGCAAGGGATCTTTACTGTGCCAGTGTGGCCCATGCATGCGGTCATCGTGTTCGGCTCTGCGGTGCTTGCGCTGCAATTCTGCCTGACAGGCCTTGGCTTTCTGGCAGAGCTGCCAATCAGAAAAAATGAGACAATCGCAGAGGAGATAGAGGTATGACACCGGTAGAAATTGGCTTCGCCTCTATTGGCGTGATTGTGCTTGGGCTGTATTTTGGCGTGCCGATTGTTGTGGCGCTGGCGGGCACCTCGTTTGTGGGGGTGATGTTGATCCGCGGGGATATAGACATTGCGATTTCGGTCTTGTCGATTGCGGCCTCGGATACGATTGCTTCTTATATCTTTGGCGTTATCCCCTTGTTTGTCCTCATGGGCATGCTGGTGAATGTGGCCGGGGTCGGCCGAGACACCTTTCTGGCAGCCAATCAGCTGTTTGGACGCATTGCCGGGGGGCTTGGATTGGCCACCGTTGCGGCCAATGCGGTTTTTGCCGCCGTAACCGGGGTGTCGATTGCCTCGGCGGCAGTGTTCACCCGGGTGGCCGTGCCAGAGATGGTGGCCGCCGGGTATGACCGTCGCTTTGCGGTTGGTATCGTGGCGGGCTCGTCCATCTTGGGGATGTTGATCCCCCCAAGCCTGCTGTTGATTGTTTTTGCAGTTATCACCGAGCAATCCATAGGGGCGCTGTTCATCGCGGCGATTGTACCGGGGGCCATCATGGCCGCAGCGTTTGGCTTTGGCATTGTGGCTATGGTGTTGCGCAACCGAAATTTGGTTGGCCGTGAAGAAAGCCGCAATACCGAACGCCTGCCATTGGGGCAGGTTCTGCGCATGGTGTTGCCGATTTTGACACTGGTTACCCTGATCATGGGCGGCATCTATGGCGGGTTTTACACCGCAACCGAGGCGGGCGGCATTGGGGCTTTTGCGGCTTTGATCTTAGCGTTGCTGCGCCGGTCCCTGTCCCCAAAGGCATTTTGGGGGGTGCTGGTGGAAACCGGTCACGTAACGGCGGCAATCTGCATGGTGGTGATTGCGGCTGGCATGTATAGCCGCATGTTGGCTTTGTCGGGGCTGCCAACCTTCGTCGGAAATTGGTTCTCGGCCGCTGACATGGGGTTTGCGATGACGCTGTTTCTATATCTGCTGGTCATTGTCGCACTTGGGGCAATTTTGGATTCCATGTCTATTTTGCTGATCTTGGTGCCCTTGGCCTTTCCGGTTTTTGTTGGGTTCGGTGTCGATCCGATCTGGTTTGGCATTGTCACGATTGTGGCGGTTGAGATCGGGATCATCACGCCGCCATTTGGGATTGGCTGCTTTGTGGTCAAAGACAGCTTACCCGACAAAACCATTTCCCTTGAGGATGTGTTTGTCGGCGCCTTCCCCTTTGTGGTTCTGATGCTGCTGGTTCTGGCGCTCTTGGCGCTGTTTCCCGTGCTGTCGACCATCCTGCTATAGCGTCGCTTCAGCGTTTGAAGGAATGTGAAACAAGAAAGGCCCCGAGAATTCTCGGGGCCTTTTTATTGCTTTGTAAGCGCTTATCGCTTGGGCAGGTCACGGGGTGAGAAGGGTATGACCGGCGCATCACTGCGCGAAAAGGCGGTGCCCTCAGCGCCGTCGCTCATCAAAAAGAACTGCTGTCCCCAGGGGGCTGTCACATAGATGAACGACCGACCCGCCAACGGACCTTCTGAGACCGAGGTGATCTGGGCGAGGGGGGTTGCACCCGCCGCTGTCGCGCGGTCCAAAGTGGCGCGTAGATCATCGGTGTAAAGTCCAATAGAGGAGGCACCGAAATCTTCGCGCTTCGGGAACACAACATCCTGTGTGGGTGAGGAAATTTCCATCAGCTCGATGTTGGTGGCATTGCCACAGACCAGCTCTGCGATATGCATCACCGCATCTTTATGCGTGCCAATGGCATCCTGCATCCATGTGCCGTTCGGATCCATAAATGGGCCAAGGTCCAGCGCATGGTCACAGCCAAAGGCCGTTTCCATAAAACTCCGGGCCTCAGCGAGATCGGGCACGGTGATCGCAATGTGATCAACGCCACGGATGTCGCCAGCCGCCATCAAGGCGCTGGGGAAGGCCAAAGCGGCAAGTACAGTCAAAGAACGGTTCATTTGGCGTCCTCCAGCAGGAAAGCAATGCCGTCTACCTCGACCAAAACGTCAGGGTGGAACAAAGCGTCCACACCAATTAAGGCGCTGGCTGGTGGGGTTTCGGTGTTGATCCAACGGTCCCGAACATTGCGCAAATCATCCAGTTGCGAACCGTCATAGCCCACAACATAAAAGGTCAGGCGGGCCACAGATGAAAAGTCGGTGCCTGCTTCTTGGAGAGTGGCGTGCATATTGGCAAAGACCTGATCCAACTGGGCGGCAAAGTCACCTTTGGCCACGCCATTTGCGCCAAAGGGCACATGGCCAGAAAGATACATCGTCTGCGCCGAGGCTGGCATGACGATCGCTTGGGAAATGCCGGGAATATCGGCGTTTGGTGGGTTGATAGGTTTGAGCATTGAATCCTCTGCGTGCAAGGCAAGTGGAAAGACAGCGGTGGCGAGCGCCATCGCAGCAGATCTGAGTTTCATGGTTTCTCCTAGGTCGTTGGCCGTTAGCCGAGTTGAGCTTGAAGGGCTTCAAGCGAAAGGTTCAGGCCATAGTGGTGGACAACATGATCCAGCACATGGGCGCGTTGCGATGCCGTAAAGGCGGCGGTTGCTTCGGGAATGAGGTAGGCGTCATATCCCAAATCATGGGCGGCGCGCAGGGTGCTTTCGACGCACACATGCAACGCGTATCCGGCGATCAATAGGGTATCGATCCGGTTGTTTTGCAAATAGGCCCCAAGGTTCGATCCCGCAAAAGCAGAGCCGCCAAGACGGCCCGTGGGGACAAATTCACCCTCAAGGGGTTCAAAACCCGGTGCAAAATCAGACCCTTTTCCGTTGATGGGAAAGGTGCCAAAGGATTTGATCGCGCCGCGCAGCCCAAGGCCGTCCTGTCCCAGTTCTGCGTGGCCCTCTGTAAAGCGCAGGCCCGAATGGATCACGGTCAATCCCGCAGCACGCGCCAGTTTCAACAAATCCTTGCCGCCGGTTTTTGAGGCCTCGAACTGTGCCCGGTCTTCCATCAGCTGGTTGAGCTTGCCGTCCTCATCCATCCATTCGCGTTGGAATTCAATCACCAGTACCGCTGTGCGTGCCGGATCGATGGGTTTGGGATCGCGTTTCATATCAGTCTCCGATTTTGAATTGCCTAAGTTCTAGCCATAGTTCGGGCTTGACGTCAACACATTGTATGACAATATGTCAAAAACGGAGAATTACATGCTGACCCTTCTTGCTTCACCGGACCTGCCGCGCACAGCGGCGCTGCTGGCCATTTCCGCTTGGTTGACCATGGCGGTCCTGAACAACTTCAAAGACCGCGGCACCAATGTATTACTGTTGGGCACTATGATGCGAATGGACTTACTTATTGAAGAGGACACCTTGGGGCAGGGCTTGGTGCACCGCCGTATGGCCGGCGAAGCGCCAGCGCAAACGGCCCTAACGTGGGTTCTGCGTGCGCAGGTTTTGATTGTTGTTTTGCTTTGGATGGCTGGCGTGTTTTCAGCGGCGGATTGGCTTGGGTTGATGGATGAAACCCTGGCTGTCGCCACGATCAACGTTGCGATCGGCTGTTTCTTTGCCTTGTGGACCCTCTTTATGTGTGGCGGTCTGTACTTTGGCTACTGGATCAAGACACCACATGTGCAGCAGGTTCATTTCACGCTTTTTATTATCGGGCTGCTTTTGTGGGAGTTGGCAAATTGAAACGGGATGCAATTTGTATGTTGCGCAGACAATATGATACGACACAGATGTATCCCAACGGGGTGCTGCGATTTTACCGGACAGGGGGCCAAGGCCAATGAGCATTAGCAAGCAATCACTCAACAAGATTAAGGTTGTCGCTGCTCCTGTGCGCCAACAGGTGGCGGACGCTATTCGTCAGGCCATTATCAACCTCGATTTCAAACCCGGTGACCGTCTGATCGAACGGGAACTTTGTGAAATGACCGGGGTGAGTCGCACCTCATTGCGCGAAGGTTTGCGAGAGCTGGAATCCGAAGGGTTGATCGACAACGTGCCCTACAAAGGGCTGATCGTCGCCACGGTCACCTTGGAAGAGGCTGCAAACATCTATGACGTCCGCAGTCAACTCGAAGGGCTTTTGGGCAAAGAGACCGCCAAACTACGCACCAAAGCCGATCTGGCGGCTCTGAATGCCAACTATAAGTCGATCGAGAAAGCCGTCGCCAAGCGGGATTTCAACGCTCTGATTGGTCTTAAGGCTGAATTCTATGGAATTTTGATCAAGGTCACGAACAATCCCATCCTGTCGGATATTCTGGTGAACCTGCAAGGGCGCGTGGCTCAATTCCGGGCGACGGTGATGACGCGAGAAGACCGCGTTGGGCAAAGCATGGATGAAATCCGCGCCATTCTGGATGCCATTGCCGCCGAAGATCCCAAAGCCGCAGAGGCGGCCTGCATCGCGCATGTGCGAAATGCAGGCGACCTTGTCTTGGAATTGCTGCGTGAAGACTAAGCGGCTTGCGTTACTGGAACGACTGACCGGACACCTCTTCGATCCAGCGCGCCACTTCGGTGTGATCGGCGTGCTGGCCAAGCGCCTCTTCTGCTTGGTTGGCAATCTCGACAGCATGGCCGGCCAAGGGCAGCGCCACCTCTAAACGCTCGGCAATCGCGGCCGCTGCGCGCAGATCCTTGGCCATCAGCGAGAGGCCGAACCCAGAATTATACGCCCCTGACAGAACGAAAGGTTCAATTTTCCGCTCGGTTGAATTGTTCCGCCCGGTCGAAACATTCAGGATGTCGTTCACTTGTTTGGGGTCCAATCCTGCGGCTTTGGCGGTCAAAAGGATCTCAGTGGCCATGATCAGCCCGCCTGCAGAGAGCAGGTTATTGAGCGCCTTCATCGTTTGCCCGCTGCCGAGCTTGCCTGTGTGGAAAACCGTTTTCCCAATTTTGTGCAGCACCGCCGAGGCGCGTGCGATGGCTGCGTCTTGGCCCCCGGCCATGATCGTTAAGGTGCCCGCCGCAGCCCCTGTAACGTTGCCGGACACTGGGGCGTCGATGATATCGATCTGCCGGGCATTCAGTTTTGGGGTTAGCTCTGCATAGATCGCTGGGTCCGAAGAGCTCATGTCAATGATCGACGCCCCCGGTGCCAGCATCTGCGCCAGTGCGCCTGATCCAATCAAGGTGTCTTTGACGATGCCGCCATTGGGCAACATCAAGATCACCACGGGGCAATCCGCGAGGTCTTGCAGCGCATCGGTGGTTGTCACCCCAGACACGGGTTTTAGGGCGTCCCGGCGCGCCGCCGATAGATCCAGCGCAATCACGTGTTCGCCGTTTGATGCCAGAGTGCGCACCATCGGTTCCCCCATATTGCCCAGTCCAACAAAGCCAATCTCATTTGTCATTTTGCGTTCCTACTTGTCGAAATAATCTCGCCATGTTAAGCACACAATCATATTGTATGACAATCCTGAAAGAGACGCTGGAGGCCCTATGTCCCTGACTATATCCGAATTCCAGAACGCAACTGTTCATCAAACCGCCGAGGATCTGCAGGGCGTCAGCTATGCAATTAGCGGGTATTGCGATCCTCAATTCCACCGGGTTCTGCGCGCCTTTGTTGAAAATTTTCAAACCGGTACCGAAGTTGGCGCGGCTGTTTCGGTTGTGCATCAAGGTAAGACGGTTGTGGATCTTTGGGGCGGCTATACTGACCGAAACAAAACCCAAAACTGGTCTGAAAACACCACCGTCAACATGATGTCGGTGGCCAAAGGCTTTGTGGCCACGGCCATCGCCATGTTGGTGGATCGCGGTCAGCTGGACTATGACGCGCCGGTCGCCAAATACTGGCCCGAGTTCGCCGCCGCCGGGAAAGAAAACATCCCGCTGCGCTATATTTTGGATCACCGCGTTGGCTTGCCGGTTTTGCGCCCCTCTGGGCCGCGTGGTTTGGTCTATGATTGGGACGGTATGACCCAAGCCTTGGCCCAGATGGAACCGCTTTGGGTGCCCGGCGACGAGGCAGGATACCACATTTTGTCGATGGGGTGCCTAACGGGCGAGGTGATCCGCAGGGTCACTGGATTGATGCCGGGTGACTTTATCCGCCGCGAGATCACCGAACCGTTGAAACTGGATTACAACATCGGCCTGCGCGAAGGGGAAATGGATCGGGTGGCCGAGTTCATTCCGGCGGTCGAGGGCACAATTTTCAAGGTCGAAGACCTGCCTGATGAAGATTTGTTGAAATACGCTTGGGCAGAGTTGCCCGAAGGCGAAGACTTCAATTCGCGCGATTGGATGATGGCGCAGGTGCCCGGCGCGTCGGGGCATGGCAATGCGCGCGCTGTGGCGCGATTCTATGGCTGTTTGGCCGAAGGTGGCGCATTGGACGGCGTGCGTTTGTTGTCGTCTGGCGCAATCCGGGTGATGTCCGCCGAACAGCACAATATGTGCGAACAGGTCATGAAACGGTCTTATCATCAAGGGCTAGGGGTGTTGCGAAACTCGCCTCCGATTTCGCCCATGGGGCCGAATATGGCCTCGTTTGGTCATCACGGGGTTGGTGGCGCGGTGGGACTATGTGATCCCGATGCACGATTGGGCTTTGCCTATTCTATGAACCAGATGCACGCACGGGTGGACAACGGTCCGCGCGCGGGTCGCTTGAAAGATGCCATGTTCGCGAGCGTGTATTGATGAAGGGGCTCACGGACACCGCGCTGTTTCGCCAAGCCAGTTACATTGACGGGCAATGGGTCACCGCTGAAGAAACGCTGGCGGTCACCAATCCTGCGAATGGGACGCATTTGGGAACGATACCGCAGCTCACGAAGCAAGCAGCACAACAGGCCATCGCCGCGGCGCAAGCTGCACAGGTGGGATGGGCTGCGCTGACGGCGCTTGAACGCGCGGATCTTTTGCTGAGCTGGCACGATCTGATCCTGACCCACCAAGACGATCTGGCGTGGATTTTGATGCGCGAACAGGGCAAACCCCTGCGCGAAGCCAAGGGGGAAATTGCCTATGGGGCTTCGTTTATCCGTTGGTTCGCCGAAGAGGCACGGCGCATTGACGGTGAGATCCTGCCGGGGCCTCAGTCTGACAAGCGGCTGATGGTTGTGCGCCGACCGGTCGGGGTGGTCGCCGCGATCACACCGTGGAATTTCCCCAATGCGATGATCACACGCAAGGCGGCGCCTGCATTGGCTGCGGGGTGTACGATGGTTCTTAAGCCAGCTGAGGAAACCCCTTTTTCCGCCATGGCGCTGGCCGAGCTGGCCGCGCGTGCGGGCATTCCAAAGGGTGTGTTTAACGTCATCACCGGACCTTCGATTGCCTTGGGTGAGGTTCTGACCACCGATCCGCGCGTAGCCAAGCTGACCTTTACCGGCTCCACTCGTGTGGGGCGAATTTTGATGGCGCAATCGGCGACGACGCTTAAGAAACTCTCGCTTGAGCTTGGCGGCAACGCGCCTTTCATTGTCTTTGATGACGCAGATATCGACGCGGCAATCGACGGTGTTTTGATCGCAAAGTTCCGCAACAATGGCCAAACCTGCGTCTGCGCCAATCGCATCTACGTTCAGGCTGGCGTCTACGAGGCGTTTTGCCAAAAACTGACCCATGCGGTGGATCAGCTGCGCGTCGGGGAGGGGACGCAGGACGTTGATTTGGGTCCGATGATTTCCCCTGCGGCCTGCATCAAAGTGCGTGATCACATCGCAGATGCGGTGGCAAAAGGGGCAACGGTTTTAAGCTCGAAACGCGACAGCGCATTGTCAGAGCCTTTCATGGCGCCCACAGTTTTGGCGCATGTGACACGCGACATGACCGTGGCCCAAGAAGAGACCTTTGGCCCATTGGCGCCCGTGTTCAAATTTGACACAGAAGAAGAGGCGATAGAGCAGGCCAACGCCACGGAATTTGGTTTGGCGTCATACCTTTATAGCCAAGACCTATCGCGGGTGTGGCGCGTGTCCGAGGCGCTGGACTATGGGATGGTGGGGATCAACACCGGCTTGATTTCAACGGCAGAGGCCCCATTCGGAGGTGTGAAACAGTCCGGCATGGGGCGCGAGGGATCGCGCCACGGTCTCAACGACTATTTGGAACTCAAGTACCTGTGCCTATCGATCTAGCGGTGCTTGCGCCCGTTTGGCGCGGGCACCTTTGAAGCCCTTCAAGACCACCCGCGCCTGGGCGCGCGGGTGGTCTTGCTGTTTCAAGCAGGCAAAACTTGGCGGTTTAGGACCAAGCCATGTTTTTGAAATCTTCGCGAAACGCAAAGCGTTCAAGGTGGCGGTCAATGACCCCCTTGGCCAGATCGGTGGCCTTGGTGTCGTTCAAATCGATGGACACGGTGAGCGCTGATTTGGTTGCCTCAAAGACGGTTTCGCCAAACTCAAAGGACACGGTGCCTCGGTCCTCGGACCACTGCGCCGCCACTTTATGCCCAAAGTGTTTGCACAGCTGCTGAAGGTATTTTCCGCCGTTTTCTGTGTTGAAGGTCCCGGTCAAGGTCTGCATATCGTTATCCTGATAAAAATTGTAAGTTAATACTGGACATAGTGGTTTCTCGCGTCTATTCAACAAAAAAATTGATCCGCCCAGCCATTCATCAGCCAAGCGATCTCAGTCTGGAGACCACAAATGCTGAAGAAAATTGCACTCTCGTTGAGCCTGTTGGGCACTGCCGCTTTTGCCGAAGATGTCACCATCGAAACCTACCGAGGTGCGGTTTCGGTCGCACAGGCACCACAGGACGTGGTTGTTTTTGATATCTCGGCGCTGGATACATTGGATGCGCTGGGCGTGCAGGTCAAAGGCACGGTTGCGCCGCTCTATGTCACCTATCTAGAGCACGTAACCGCCGCGCCGGTTGGATCGTTGTTTGAGCCAGACTTCGAAGCTGTCCTAGAGTTGGATCCAGATTTGATTGTTGTTGGGGGGCGCTCTTCAAAACAAACGGATGCGATGCTGGAAATCGCCCCTACAATCGACATGACGATCTGGGAAGATACCGTAGGGCAGGGGCTGGATCGTCTGGCCGCCTTTGGCGAAATCTTTGGCAAGCAGGATCAAGCGGCACAGCTGAAGTCTGATTTCGAAGCCAAGCTCGCGCGCGCTCAATCCGCGGTATCAGGGCAAGGCAGCGCGATGATTGTGATGACAAATGGCCCCAAAGTATCGGCGTATGGCGCTTCGGGGCGTTTTGGCTGGTTGCACACCGCACTTGAGCTGCCAGAAGCCGTTGCCGAAGTGGAACAAGCAACCCACGGCGAAGCAATTTCATTTGAGTTCATCCGAGAAGCCAACCCAGATATTTTGATCGTGGTTGACCGCTTATCTGCGATTGGACGTCCCGGGGATGTGGCTGCGGTGACTTTGGACAATGCCTTGGTGCGTGAAACCAATGCGTGGCAATCGGGCAAAGTGATCTATCTGGACTCGTCGGCGGTCTATATTTCCGGTGGTGGCATTCAATCTATGAACCGCACTTTGGACCAGATCATCGCGACCCTGTCGCCGTCCTGATTTTCCAAAACGCAGCGCTGTGCCCGAGCGTCTCTGGCACAGCCGCCCCAATTGATTGTCAAAGAACGTCCGCCATGTGCCAAAGTCCCTCTGCCCCCAAAAACCGCTTGATCGGTGAACTTGGTTATGACCGCAATGAAACGGCGGTTTTGACTGTGATCCGGTATTTCTTTCAAAGCTTTCAACATCCTGCATCGCAATCTTGGGTGAATGCCTTTGGCGCCGCAGAGGCCCGCTTTGCCCAACCCCTTGCGGGGGAAGTGACCGCGCGCGCCTTGCATATGGTGATGTGCATGCGCACCTCTCGCAAAAGTTCGTTCTGCTTTACCAACCCCAATTGCACCCGTTGCGCAGCCCGTGTGACCAGCAACGAGGCGCAGTTTATGTCGGTGCTCAAATTGGCCCGTCAGCGCCGCCCCGAGGCCATGCAGGCCCATGCGTCGCTGCTGTGTGAAGGCAATGACGTCACGGCGTATCTGAGCGCCGTTTGGGATGTGGTCGCCGCGCTTGATGGTGCCACAACAGATTCAGCCCTTGGGCGCACAGCACAGATGGCCTTGGATTCAAACCGGTCAATCCCACCCCACGCGGGGTCGCTCGGCCCTCGCAGCTTCTAGCCAAAGACGCAATCTGTGCGCGCCGTTTTGGGGCGCGTGCAAAGGACAAGACATGACAATATGGATAGCGGTCCGTATGGCGGCAGCGAAGATATGAAGCGCATTTGGCACTCCTATTTGATCACAGCGCTGACGCTGCTGGTGTTGATGCTGATATCCGTGTCGATAGGCGTGGCGGATTTTCGACTGGACCGCATCTTTAGCGATTCTGACACGTTGCATCTGTTGTTTTTGTCGCGCTTGCCACGCACCTTTGCGGCTCTGCTGTGCGGTGCCGCGATGGCTGTGGCTGGGGTCTTGATGCAGCTATTGGCACGCAACCGTTTTGTAGAACCGGGCACCACAGGCACCACCGAAGGCGCGATTCTGGGCCTATTGTTGGTGACGCTAGTGGCACCACAGGCTGCGCTGTTGATGAAGATGAGCGTGGCCACCGTGGTTGCGATGCTCACGATGCTGGGGTTCTTGGCTCTGGCGCAGCGCCTGCCGCCAGAACAGCCGTTGATGTTGCCCTTGGTGGGCTTGATCTACTCTGGCCTCATCGGTGCGATTGCGACCTATTTTGCCTATCAATCTGATCTGCTTCAGTACCTCAGCATCTGGGTGAGTGGTGGATTTTCCGGCGTGTTGGCAGGGCGGTACGAGTTGCTTTGGTTGTCCGGCGGGGCTGCTCTTTTGGCCTATGTCGCCGCCGATCAATTCACGGTGGCTGGTTTGGGACGTGGGGCCGCGACGGCCTTGGGTCTGCGCTATGGTCAGGTCTTGGCCCTAGGTGTTGTGACCGTGGCCTTTGTCACGGCCTTGGTCGTTGTGACTGTGGGCGCTTTGCCCTTTGTTGGTTTGGTGGTGCCGAACATCGTTTCGCGCCTTATGGGGGACAATCTGCGTCAAAGCCTGCCGGTGGTGGCTGGGATGGGCGCAGGGTTGGTGTTGGCGTCTGACATCTTGGGCCGCATTGTGCGCTACCCCTACGAAATCCCTGCAGGCACCGTGTTTGGCGTGATCGGGACGGTGGTATTTTTGTGGCTTTTGTACCGACGAGGGCCGCATGTTTGATCGTCGGCTCGTGGCGTTGTCCTTGGTTCTTGTGCTCTGTTGTGCGGTCTTTCTGGGCTGGGATCTCAAGGGGCGGGTTTGGTTCATTTTGGAACTGCGGGCGACCAAGCTGGCCGGGCTTGTGCTGGTTGGCGCCTCAATTGGATTGGCGACGGTGTTGTTCCAAACCCTCAGCGCCAACCGCATTCTGACGCCCTCGATCATGGGGTTTGATGCGCTGTTTTTGTTGATGCAAACGGTCCTTTTGTTGGCGCTTGGCGGGTCGGTTTATGTCCAGCTTGGCGGTCCTGTTGAGTTCTTGATTGAAACATCGGTGATGATGATTGCGGCGGCGGTGTTGTTTGGAACGGTGCTGGGGCACGGCACTCAGGATTTGCACCGCATGATTTTGACCGGTGTTATTTTTGCGGTTCTGTTTCAGTCTCTGCGCGCGTTTCTTGTCCGCATTATCGATCCCAATGACTTTGCCGTGCTGCAGGGGGAGATGTTTGCCAGCTTTGGGGCGATTGACCAACATCAGCTTGCCATTGCGGGGCTGTGTTTCGCAGTGGTGGTGGGGGGGATGCTTCGTTTTGTGGCGGAACTGGATGTCATCGCCCTTGGGCGTCCGCATGCGATCAGCTTGGGCGTGTCGTTTAAATGGCGTCAGATACAAATTCTCTTTGCGATTGCCATTCTGGTTTCGATCTCGACCGCTTTGGTTGGCCCCGTGACCTTTCTGGGGCTGTTGGTCACCAGTTTAACCCACGCTTTGATGCGCACGCATGAACACCGTTTGCTGTTGCCTGCCGCCGCGCTCATTGCCGCGAGTATTTTGGTTGCTGGGCAATTTGCCTTTGAGCGGGTGCTCAAGATGCAATCCACCCTGTCCATCCTTATAGAATTTTTCGGGGGCCTGTTGTTCCTGATCCTTGTTTTGCGAGGCAAAGCCCGATGATCCAGATCGAAAACCTTTCTCACAGCATTGCTGGGCAACCCATTCTCAAAGAGGTTTCGCTTGAATTGCCCAAAGGGGGCATCACCGCGTTGATTGGCCCCAATGGTGCTGGAAAATCCACGTTGCTAAATTTGATGGCGCGTCAGCTGCCTCTCCAGACAGGGCGCATTCAGGTCGATGGATTGGATCTTGCTGCGACCTCGTCCAATACGCTGTCAAAAACAATGGCCTTGGTGTCCCAACATGTTGGGGTCGCAAGCCGGCTCCGGGTGGCAGAGCTTGTGCGTTTTGGTCGCTGGCCCCATGCTAAGGGGCGTTTGACACAAAAGGATCATGAGGCCGTAGAGGCGGCTTTGGAGGCTTTTGATCTGCAATCAATGCGGGATCGGTTTCTGGATGCCCTGTCTGGGGGGCAGCGCCAGCGCGCCTTTGTCGCCATGGCGGTGGCTCAAGAAACAGATTGGCTGTTGCTGGACGAGCCGCTGAACAATCTTGATATGTACCATGCTCATAGCTTGATGCAGGTGCTGCACCGGCTGGCGCGCGACAAAGATAAGTCGATTGTCATTGTGATCCATGACATCAATCAAGCCTGTGCCTGGGCGGACCATGTTGTTGCCTTGCAGAACGGCGCGCCGGTCTATCAGGGCGCCCCAGACAAGGTTGTCACCCCACAAACCCTTGAGGATCTGTACGGTATTCGACCACAAGTTATTGACATTAATGGGCAAACCACAATTGTCACATCGCGCTGATATCGGTGGGTGGGCCGCTGTTGCTGATCAGAGTTCACGACGTGACACGGCAGATCGGGCGAACCGCCTAGGCCGGTCTTGTCACAGGTGTGCCCATTCTCAGCGGCCTTTGAATTTGATTGCCACTGATATCTTGTAATTTGTGCCGGGCAGCTCTTTGGGGGCTTTGGCAAATTTGCCTGCCCGCTGCACCGCCGCCAGCGCAGAGGCGTCCACCGACGGCTGACCCGAACTTTTGGTCACTCGGTGGCTGAGCAAACGCCCAGAGCGATCCAGATGCAACAGCACCACGACGGTGGCGTCGGTTTTCAAACCTTTCACGGCACGTTTGCGCCGGTCGATCCGGGTGCGGATTTTTGCCCCCCATTTCGCGACCAACCTTTGGATCTCGCCTTTGGACAGGCTTGCATGCTGTGCTTGGCTTGATTGCCCGGCTTGCGCCCTGCCGCCTGTTCCTGCGGATTTTTGCGCGGCGCGCCCAGCGGTTTCAATCGTGGCTTTCTGGGCATCCGGTGTCGGCTTGGCTTTGGTGGGAGGCGGGTTTTTTTTCACCGGTTGCACAGGATCAACGGGAGTTGGTTTTGGTGCGGGTTTTGGGGGCGTTGGCACAACAGGTTTGGGTTTCGGCTGAGGCTCTGGTTCAGCCTTTGGCGCTGACTCAGGCTCGGGTCGCGGGGCCGCAGTGGTGCGGATCACCACCTCGTTCGGGGTCTGGGCCTGAACTGCGTTGAGGCGCACAACGGCGCGCGCCGCCTGAGGGCGCGACATCATCGCGCCGGTTGGGTGTTGGGCCAAAACCGGTTGGGTGTACGCCGTGGCCAATGGTGTCGCCGTGGCAATTTCAGGTGGGCGTTCCCATGTCTGCACCAATTCAACAAGGGTCGGGGCCGCCCCCGCAATCGAGGTGAGCGCTTCTCCTCCGACACCGCCAGCCTCCTGCCCCTCGGGGGGGGCAACCACAACAAAGGCAAGGTGGATCGCAATCGCCACAGCTGCAAAGGCTGCAAACTCAAACAGTCTGATCATGGTGCTGTCACAATCAGTTCGACCTTGGACAATCCCGCACTGGCAAAACGGCGCAGCCAAATTGCCATATCTTTGGCCGGTAGCGCCGCATCTGCGCGCAGGCGTAGAACGGTTTGCCCATCACTGGCGGCTTGAATGGCAGCAAAGGCCGCTTCGCCATCTGCTCCTTGAAAATGTAGGCGTGCGGTTTTGTCGACATAGGCCACCGCTTCGCTCAGCGGCTCTGCCTGAGTGGCGGCAAGGGGCGGCGACACATCAAAGGGGGCAGGCGGGGCAATTTGCGCGGTCATCAGGAAGAAGATGAGCAGCAAAAAGACCACGTTGATCATGGGCACAATCGACTCGCCCATCTGGCGTCTTTGTGGGGGTGAAAAATCCATTCCTACATCACTCGATCAACACAACCGAGGTGAACCCCGCCTGCCCAAGCACTTCGGTGATTTCGACAATCCGTTGCAGGTGCGTATCCGGCGTTCCACGCAGGATCACCGTGTCCGAGGGGGCCGCCATCAAGGGCTGCAGTGCGGTGACCATATCCTCCACCTGAACACCATTTAGCCGCACGTCGGTCAAAGAGACTTCGATCAGGCGCGGTGGGCCGGAATAGTCGCCGCCACCCGCTGCCAAAGGCAGGGTCAGCGCGGCGTCCAAGCCGAAACGCGATGCCAGCATAAAGAACACCAGCAGCAAAAACACCACATCGATCATGGGGGTTAGGCTGGGCTTGCGCCGCGGTCGTTGCAACGTGGTGAACGGCATCTTGTTACTCTGCGGCCAGCTGTAGGGCAGCGGGATGTTGGCACACAAAAATGCGGGTCGCGCTGTCTTCGACGTCTTGGCGGATCCGATCTAGAATGGATTCAAACCATGTCAGCGCAGCTGAGGCCGGGATTGCCACCGCCATGCCCGCGGCTGTCGTTAACAGCGCCTCCCAGATCCCGCCCGCCAGTAACGCGGGGTCGGCCCGGCTGCCGGCCTGCTGCAAGGCTTGAAACGCTGCAATCATGCCCAAAACCGTGCCCAAAAGCCCCAAAAGAGGGGCGATCGAAGCGATCAGCTCTAAGGCGCGCAACCCGCTGGCCGCCTGTGCCAATTCACGTTTGGCAATGCGGGTGGTTTCTTCGCGGGCGCTGTCTTGGGGCAATTCCCCAACACTGACCAAAGCTGCGTGCACGACTTTGGATCGTATGCCCATGCGCCCCTGCACGGTGCTTAATGCAGCAGCAGTTTGATGGCGTTCATAGAGAGAGACAGCTTTGCGAGATTTTCCTCGCGACCAAGCCCCCAGCAAGGCAAGACGCCAGATTTTCCATAAGATCAAAGTGACGGTGACGACAGAAAGGGCAGCGATGGCCCAGATCGCTGGCCCCCCCTCCTGTAGAAAACCGGCAGCGGTTTTGGAGGTGGCAACGGCCTGCTGTAGTATGGTTTCAAAGGTGTCGCCCGCGTGGGGGGCGGACACAATCGGCGTTGAGGCGTCAATGCTTGGGGAGAGCAAAGCGGGTGCGGGCGTTTCGGGTATGGGGAAACTGGGGACGACGGTTTTGACCTCTGGGCCCGTGGATTGGGCCTGCGCCATTCCCGCTGACACTCCAGCGGCCATAACAGTGGAAATTCGGATCATCAAAGGCCCCAATATCAATCTCGGCGTTTGTTCTGCGCAGGACGCGCCGCTGAGCAACAATGTGAATGAAGTGGCTTAAGACGGGTCCGGTATTGACGATGTCTGTGGCTGTGTCTCTGCTCCATAAAATTCTTGATAGTTTTTGTCAAGAAGGGTGGTGAGAAGGACGGCGGTTACTCTTGTGCTGGATCCAGTGAAACGCCCCAATGGCAGGATCATTCAGCTCGGCGCTGCACTGAAATCTGCGACAATGAAGGACTTAGACATGCAATTGCTGGCTTGATGCGTGTGCGGACCAGGCGAAGCCAACGCGGCATCATCGGCACGGCGCAAATCGCGTCAAACCGGGGCCGCAGCCGGATATTGCGTTAAAAAAGGATGTAAAAATTTGCAACCCATATTTCCTGACAAAAAAGATAAGAAAAACAGGCCTCTAAGATCGATATAGGCGTAAAAATCGACGCGATAGTGTGAAATTTTGCAGCAATCACAGATAGATGCGACTAGGTCACCCCTTGCAAGGGCACGGCGCGCCGCCTAAGAGAGCGCGACTCATCAAGCCAGAGATTCCCTCCAGCCAGAACCAAACCACCAGAGGGACACTCATGGCGCATTCATCCTTACCGCGCGCAGCGCTTCTTTTGGGCACAACAAGCTTTTTGGCTGCTGTTGCTCAAAGTGCGTTGGCGCAAGACGCGGGCACACTCACTTTCTCACTCGACCCGATTACGGTTCAGCAGGCGGACCCTGATGGCGACGCCGCGGACCGCGCAACGGCGGTTTATGTCGCCGAAGCCGAAATGGAACGCGCCGCAATGGGCGACCTGAAAGATCTGTTCGCAGGCATCGCCTCGGTCTCGGTTGGGGGCGGTATCCCTGTTGCCCAAAAGATCTATGTGAACGGCGTCGACATGTTGAACCTTGGGGTTCAAGTGGATGGCGTGTCGCAAAACAACCGCGTGTTTCACCATGCCAGCGCCAACGCCTTTGATCCGGGTCTGATGAAATCCGTGCGGGTTGATCCCGGCGTGGCGCCAGCCGATGCGGGCCCGGGAGCCTTGGCGGGGCGTGTGGTCATGGAAACCGTAGATGTTGAGGATATCCTTGAAGACGGGGATGATTTTGGCGGCAAAGCACGGCTGAGCTATGGCGACAATGGCGGCACCTTTGGGCGGTCTTTGACATTGGCCGCGCGTCAAGGTGGGTTTGAATTCCTAGCCTATGGAAAATCGGCGACGGGGGATTCCTATCGCGATGGTGATGGAAATGTTGTGGCTGGCACCAGCTCTGATCTGCAGGCAGGTTTGCTGAAACTGGCCTACGAAGGTGAGGCGGGGCACCGCGTTGAATTCTCGGCCCAGCAGCTTCAGGACAAAGCGCTCCGCAATCGACGCGCAAACTTTGGCTATGCTTCGTGGAACCCAACGTCAACGATCTATGACACCACCCGTAAGATCTATTCGCTGCGCTATGAGAATGTGAACGGCGGCGGGATGTGGGATCCCTCTGCGGTGATGGGCTATTCTGAATCCGAAATTGGCTCGATTGGCGCGACGGAAACCACGGTGGGGGTCACGCGCACCTATTCTGCACGGATGCAAAACCGGTTCCATCTGTCTGACGTCAATACGATCACCGCTGGTGTTGATTTTCAGGACAAAAAGAGCACGGCAAGCGGCACATATTGGGGCACAAACACCCCCTATGAGCAGTCAAAAACAACCGGCGTATTTGCTCAGGCACGGCTTGAACCCACTGAGCGCCTGAAAGTGTCTACCGGCCTGCGCTATGATTGGAATTCCTTTGTTGGCCAAGACTACGCCCAGACCGGCGCGGCGCATACCGCGGACAGTGCGGGGCTTAGCGGAAACCTGTCGGTTGTGTATGATGTGACTGATGCATTGTCTTTGCGCGCGGGTTATTCCAACATCTTTGGCGGCTATGACATCGAAGATAACTTCTTGTTTTACCGTGCATGGGACTATACCGGGCTTGACGTGACACGCGCGCAAAACATTGTTCTGGGGGCCGATTGGGATCAGGGCAATTGGAAACTGGGCGCCGAAGTGTTCGAGACCAAGATCAATGACACCCGTCATTTGTCTGGCCCAACCGTCACAAGCTTTGACTTCAAAAGCCGCGGCTACAACATTGGGGCGACCTATGGGTGGGACAGCGGCTTTGCGCGTTTCTCCTTTAGCGACAGCGAAAACTTTGCAGATGGTCAGCGCGCATCGAGCTACTTCTTGCGCGATTCCGGCGCACCTCTGGGCAAAGTTATCGCCTTGGAAGTGCAGCAAGAACTGCCTGAGTTGAATATGGTAATTGGCGGGAGCGTGGATGCCGCGCTGGATTATGCGCATGGTGCTCTGGACAACGATCCAAGCGAGCCAGCGCCGGTGGCCTTTGAAGGGTATGAGGTGCTCAACCTTTTTGCTGAATACCGTCCAACGTCCTACAAAAAAGTTGTTTTCCGTGCCGAGATCAACAACGTGTTTGATCGCCAATACGCAGACCGCGCCAGCTATGGGGGGGATTACTCCTCTGTGACCACTCTGAAAGAGCCGGGGCGCACCCTTTCTTTGGTGGCAACCACCTCTTTCTAAGGGGGGCGCGCGCGCCCCTCGGGCGTAGTCATTGGATCAGCAGGGCCATCATGTATGGCCTTGCTGACACAACAAATAGACCTGTGCTTTGGCGTGTGCCTGCAAGTCGTCCCTTGATCCCCGGTAAATCTTTTGCCGATTGGTGGGATGTGATGCACCAAAGATAATATCTTGAAATACGGGCTGAAGCGCCTGTTTTCTGGGCGTTTTTGAAAGCGCAAAACAGGTGAACACAGAAAGTTTACCGATAGTTGATTAACAAATGTGATCAAATTTACCCGTCCTGTTGTCAACTATTCCCAACCGCCGCATTGTCCGAGATCCACACTCAATTGTGCCCCTCGGAGAGTAGTCAATGCCCGTCGCCAACGCCGCCGCCCTTTTGTCCCAAGCCAATAGCTCTGCTACGGGACATGATGACCCATCGGTCTCTGTGAACCTGTCCGGAGTTTCTGATGGCGGCGAAGCAATGCCGTTCCTCGACATCATGAAAACGGCCCGCCCATTTTTCAGTAACACTCAAACCCACCAAGAACTGGTGGACAGCGGTGTTTTGGATGCCAATGGCTGGGTGACGCAAATGCCCACCGATGGCACAGCCATTGAAACAGTCTGGGACTGGGACGAAGATAACTTTGGCCAAGGTGCTGCGGACGGGCGCAGTGGCACCTATGTGTTCCGCTACGAAGGGGATGGCGACATTCGTTTGGCCGGAACTGGCATCAATATCCTCAGCCACAAAGATGGTGAAATCATCTTTGAAAACACCACGGGCAGCACCATACAGCTCTTTATCGAAGACACTGATCCCGAAGGCACTGGTGACTATCTGCGGGACTTTACGATCGTCAAAGAAGAGTATCTGGATGCCTTTGACGCCGGGGCCACATTCAACCCGGATTGGCTGGATCTGATCGGCGATTTTCGCGAGCTGCGCTACATGAATTGGGCACGCGCCAACAGCTCAACCCTGTCAGATTGGGAAGATCGCCCACAGGTCGATGACGTCAGCTATGCGGGTGAATTTGGCGTGCCGTTGGAAATCATGGTACAATTGGCCAATGAAACAGGCACTGACCTGTGGTTGACGATGCCGCTTGAAGCAACGGATGAATATGTGCGCGAGGCAGCGCAATATGTCGAAGCGCATCTCGATCCAAACCTGCGCGCGGTTGTCGAATATGTGAACGAGCCTTGGAACAACAGTTTTGGCGCGACCAGTGATTTTCTAGAAGCCGGCGCGCGTGACGCCTTTCCGGGGTTGGAGCAATTTGGTGGCGATGATGGGCCGCGCAATATCGTTCAACTCAGATTGGATTTCTATGGCATGCGTGCCTCGCAGATCATGGAAATCTGGACCGACGTTTATGGCGACGAAACCGAAGCGCGTTTGGTGCGGGTGGCTGGGATTCAAACCAGCAATGACTGGGTCACTGAACAGATTTTGACGGCCAGTTCATGGTTGGCGACTGATCCCGAAAACTATCGCCCTCCGCATGAGTATTTTGATGCCATTGCGGGCACCACCTATTTTGGCGCCGAAATTGTTGAAAACGAAGCCTATTACGTGCCGCTGTTAGAGGCGATCGCAGACCCGGATCAAAACGCGTTTGAAATGGTGCGCGACTGGATGCTTGACCCCGATGTGCCAAGCTCGATCCCTTTGATGGCGCTGCATCTGGCTGAACAAGCTGCTGTGGCCGAAACCTATGGCTTGCGTTTGGTGGGCTATGAGGGGGGGCAGCATGTGCACCACCAGTTTGGGGTTGGCACAGACGCTGACATTCTCAATACGCTGCAACCCTTCTTGCGCGACTTTGTTCGCAGCGAAGAGATGGGTGAGCTTTACGAAGAACTCTATGACATTTGGCGGGCCAATGCTGATGGTCCCTTCATGCAATTCACGGACGTTGGTGCACCGGTTTTGGCGGGGTCTTGGGCCTTGTTTGCCAACTTGGATGACACAGCCACACCGCGCACGGAATTTGTTCTGGACGTTAACGAAACCGCCGGTTCTTGGTGGGAAACTCGCGACGCTGGCACGTTTCAGGATGGTGTGTTCCTTGATGGAACCGATGGGGCGGACACGCTGGTCGGCACCCGCGAAGAAGACATCTTAATCGGGCAATCTGGCGACGATACTTTGGTCGGGGGCGAGGGCGATGATGGCCTGCATGGCGGGGAGGGCACCGATACAGTTCTGCTGTCGGGCACCGCGGCAGATTACACCGTCACGGCTGACCCTGAAAACTATCGCTATATTATCGAAGGTCCTGATGGGCGCGATATTCTGGTCGGTGTCGAAGTGGTCGAATTTGTTGACGGGACGCAGATCACCCTTGATCCGCTGGTGCGCCCAGAACCAGATGATTTGACGTTCTTTGTGCGCCCCGGCGATGCGATCGACGCCTATGCACCGGAACTTGGCACCGTCGTGACGGCCACTGGCACAGCAACAGATTACATCGGCACCGATGCGTCTGATACTGTGGATTATTCGCTTTATGTGAACGGCGTGTCGATCAGTTTGGACCGAGGCATCGCCTTGGGGGATGCCTCGGCGGCCACGGGGGACACCTTTGATGGCATTGATCATTTGCTGGGCTCGAACGCCCGCGAAGGCAATGATTATTTGCTTGGTAACGACGGTGATAACGTTCTGGCCGGGCAGAATGGCTCTGATGTTCTGATCGGGTTAGAAGGCGCGGACACGCTGGATGGCGGCGACGGCTGGGATTCCACCAGCTATTCAGCATCACCGGATGCGGTGACGATCAATTTGGCCACCGGTCAAGGCTCTGGGGGCCATGCCGAAGGGGACGTCTTGGTGAACTTCGAGGGTATCTTTGGCAGTGCCTTTGGGGACACGCTGATTGGCGATCTGAACGGCAACACCTTCCAAGGGCGCGACGGCGCGGACACGCTGGACGGCGGGCGCGGCGACGATACCCTGTCGGGTGGCAATGACAACGACAGTCTGTTGGGCGGTACCGGTGACGATGTTCTATCTGGTGATGCGGGCAACGACACCTTGATGGGGGACGAAGGACAGGACGAATTGTCGGGCGGCGCCGGTGACAACGTTCTAGACGGGGGGCTGGGGCATGATGTTGCGATCTTTGATCAGACGCAGGATGCCTATGTCATCACCGATGAGGGCGACCATTTCACCGTCACCAGCACCGATGGGATCAACACCCTAACCGACATCGAAGAGCTGCGTTTTTCTGATGGCACAAGCCTGTCACTGGTGCCCGACACCCCGGCCCCAACACCGGGCCCCGGCGATGGGGGCACGCCGATAACCGGGATCAGCAATTATATCTTTGGCCACAGCTTGGTGAACTTTCAGGTGCCCATCGGAGAGGTCCAGCCGATCGAGGTTCGGGTGCCCTATTGGATGGATCAGCTGACAGAGGCTTCTGGCACCGACTATGCCTTTTCCGGGCAATACGGCTTTCTGCGCAACCACTTGGAAAACGGCCCACGGGACAACTGGCAAGTCGATGGGGTTGATGACGCTTGGCAGGGCGGCGATTTTGCGGACGCTGGGTTCAATACCTTCACAATCGCGCCGGGGCACGGCAACTATTACCAATCCCCCTCGGCCACCTATCTGGACAGAGGTGTGCCGGATCCAAACGGCACATCCCCCGTCAGCGCCACTGTGGGGATTATCCAAGGCGTGATCGCCCATTACCCAGATGCCCCGATCTATATCTATGAAAGCTGGCCAAGCATGCAGGGCACCGTTGGGGATGTTCCTGATACACATGCGGGCTTGGCAGAGTTCCATGAAACGACGTTGAATGAATTCCATCAATGGTTTGTGGACTTCACCGCAGAGGTGCAGGCGCAGCTTCCTGATACAACCATTCACCTCATTCCTGTGGGTCCGGTGCTGTCTCGGCTGTTGACGGATCCAGATCTGGGTCTGGATCAAATCCCTGTGTCGGACCTTTATGTTGATGACTCAGCCCATGGCGCCAGCAACATCTATTTCCTCGCGTCCTTGGTGAACTATACGGCAATGTACGGAGAATTGCCGACTGCGGATTTTGTGGTTCCAGATTCGGTTCATCCGGCCATTCAAAACAACTACGCCAGTATCCTAGAGCATATTCAGGACGCGTTGATCGAGTTTGACAGCTCGACACCAAGGGCCCCTGGCGAAGGCCAAGATCCTGATCCGGTTGATCCAACAGATCCGGTTGATCCCACCGATCCAACAGATCCTTCCGACCCGTCGGACCCATCTGATCCTGATCCGGTCGATCCCACACCCGGCGGCGGCGGCGAGCAGGACATCGAAAACTCTGGCCTCATCGGGCAGACCTATATCGCTCAAGGTGTGGCCACTGATTATGTGGGCACTTTTGATGTCGACACGTTGGATTACCAAGACCAGATCGAAGGCGCGGCGGTTGATCTGTTGCGCGGGCGTGGTCTTGCGGGCTCTGCGGTTGGAGACACCTATGCGCAGATCGAAAACATCATCGGCTCTGCCCTTGGTGGTGACTGGATCCGTGGCAATGGCGCGGATAACCTGCTTGAGGGGCTTGGCGGCGGCGATGTGCTGATCGGTGGTGCGGGCGCAGACACATTGGACGGTGGGGACGGCTGGGATTCCGTGAGCTATGAGGCCTCGCTTGAAGGTGTGACCGTCAATCTCGCAACGGGAACAGCCATTGGCGGCGACGCCGAAGGTGACGTCCTGATCGACATCGAAGGGGTCACCGGCACAGCAGAGCGCGACATTTTGGTCGGCAATGACCAAGATAACTTGTTGCTTGGTGGTGCGGGCGTTGATGATCTGACCGGCGGCGCTGGGCGTGACCGATTGGATGGTGGTGATGGTTGGGACAGTGCGTCCTATCGCTTGTCTGAGGCTGGGGTGGATATTGATCTGGCGACTGGCACAGCGTCAGGCGGTGACGCTGACGGTGACACATTGCTAAACATCGAAGGCCTTTCAGGATCCAATTTTGATGACAGTCTGCGCGGCGATGCCGCCAATAACTATTTGGCTGGACGGGCCGGGAATGACAGGCTCTTTGGCGGCGAAGGCAGTGATGTCCTCGATGGTGATGCCGGGGACGACTTCTTTGAGGGCGGTGCTGGTGCTGACAACCTGCGCGGTGGCGCGGATTGGGATACGGCCTCTTACAGCGGATCTGACGCCGGGGTGAACGTCAACCTCGCCACTGGCGTCGGACAAGGCGGCGACGCCGAGGGCGATACATTGGTCGATATCGAAGGGGTGATCGGTTCAGACCACAATGACACTTTGACGAGCTCAACCGGTGGAACCTATATCGATGGTGGCCTCGGTGACGATCATTTCTATGCGAATGAAGGCGGTGACTTTTTCGACGGTGGCGATGGCCGCGATCGGATTGGCTATCAATCGTCAACAGCCGGAGTGCAGATTAATTTGGAAACGGGTCAGGCGACGGGTGGCTTTGCCGAAGGTGATAAACTTGTGAGCATTGAATCCATCTCAGGTTCTCAATACGCCGACCTGCTCATTGGATCTGATACGGTCAACAACTATCTTGGCGGCGGTGGCGGCAATGACACTCTGCAATCTGGGAATGCTGGGGCGGGTCTTTTTGGCGGCACCGGTGCGGATACCTTTGTCTTCGGCAACACGCTTGGCGAAAGTCAAACACAGGTCTATGACTTCAACGCTGTCGATGGGGATCATTTAGATCTTTCCGAGCTGGTGCATGTCGCTGAACTGACAGCTGCAAACCTCACCCAATTCGTGCGTTTCGAAGATGGTAGCAGGGGCATCGACGTCATGATCAATGCCTCTGGAGTGGGCGATGATTTTGTTCTGGCCGGTACATTGCGCGGGGCCACTGATATTATAGCCGACGGCCTTTTTGATGAGATCTCGATTCTGGGCTAAAGCCCTGACCGGCCCTCTCAGTGCGCGGCCCCGGTGGGACCGCGCAGACTCAGCACAAAAAGATGGGCCAGCAGGTAACTCTGTTGGCCCTTTTTTCTATAAGCTCGTGGGCGCGGGTCATTGGACATCCGTTCGCGGTGTTACTCTGCCGTATGCCCCGGCCGCTTGAAATCGGCCTTGGGGTCTTAAGCGGTAATCCGGCCGACAGTGATCTTTACCAAGCTTGTTGAGGGCCAAGGTGGAACCATGCTTGCAATGCGCGCCGTGAGGGTCTAAGTCCGAGCGCACGGACCGATAGCTCAGCTGGATAGAG
>JAGDZD010000008.1:0-255599 GCA_049116315.1 Thalassovita sp. | reverse complement strand
GGGTCTCAATTGTTGTCAAGCGCGGCGATCTCCTCTCCTCCCTTGGAGATCACCGCAACTGACTATTTTTGATGTCCAACCTCCCTTGGAACATCACGCGTAAGACGGCGGCTCCCTCTCCTCCCTTGGGTGCCGCCGTTTTTGTATCTTGATCTCAAAATTCAAAACCGCGCTGTGTCACACCCAAAACGCGATGGCCGCTGCGTCTGCGTCGACACCAATGTCGAAATGCAAACCGGCGGAGCAATGCCGTTCGGGCATGGTGCTGCGCGCTCTTTCGCCCCAAAACCATTGCCCGGCCAATGGCACGCCACAGGGGGATCAACGCCCCATTCAATGTGCCGCGCAACTCAGAGAGACATGTCACACGTTCAATCGGCACCGACATTCTTGCCCTTCAGCAGTCAAACCGTTTGACTGGGCACCACAGGTCGGCGAACTTAGGCGGCATGCACACGTAAGTGTTGAGCAATCCCCCGCCAAAGAAGGAACCGGCTTTCATGAAATCTGTCCTAATGCCCCTTGCATCCCTTGTGTTGATGGCATCGGCCTCACAGGCCGCAAACACATTGCCTCAAACGGGGTTGTCCTATGGCGGCAAGGTGCGCGCAGGCCCCAGCATGAACCACGCGCAGATTGGTTCGCTGCAAGAAAACGCCGACATCACGATTTTGGGCCGAACCGGTGTCTTCATGAATGGCTACGAATGGTTTGTGATCAGCTATAAAAACGGCTCTACCGGGTTCCAATGGGGCGGGATTATGTGTTCGAAAAACGATGTCGCAGGGGTCTTGGATCAATGTGCCGCGCTAAAGCCCTATCAGGGGCAGCAAGACGCGAACACATCCGGGATGTTTGGCGCCGCCAACGGCTTTAATGTGGCACAGGTGCATTTTGATGGCGGCATGTTCACATGGACCGGCGATAAAACTTGGATCGAAGGCGGCGCCCATGGCTCACCTCGGTTTCAGTTCCAAGAACGTAACCGCGACGCCTGGTCGGTGTACCTCTATGACCGATCACGTGATGTCAAAATTCAACTGGATCTGCATCGCGGCAAAGTCCTGTATGGACAGGGCAACTCTGGCATGAGCGACCTATACACCATCACCAGCGCCGCAGCGGCCCATTAAGGACCAGATTTTTGTTTATACGCCCCTTGAACAAAAGCATTTCCAAAACACTTGCCAAGGCCAAGCTTTTGACTGGGCTGGCCTGTGTGGTCCTGCCCCAGTCCGCTTTGGCACTGTCCTGTTTGCCACCCGACATCCGGTTGAATTTTCTGGTGGCTGAGGACTCTCCCCATAACCACTTTGTGGTCGAAGGGCGCTTTACGATTTCGGATCCAGATGATGCCAACGGCTCGACCCGGGAAAAATTTTCCAGCGAAAATACACGTCTCGAGGGGACTATGGTAGGGCGGGCTCTGGGATCCAAAGGACGCACCGTACCGTTTCATCACCCCGTAATTTTTGAGGTTGACTGCTTTGGGCCGTATTGCGGCAGGGTAATCAGCGACACCAATATGATCGCCTTTGTCCGCCAAGACGAAGACCAGTATGTTGTGACCAGCGGACCCTGCCTGGACATGGTGACCTATGAGCCGAGCGAGTTGGACCGAGACCGCGTTCAGCAATGCATCGATGGTGGAGAGTGCCTGCCAGATCTAGGGTGAGCGTTTGACGGCGCGGCAGCGAAAACCCGATCAGGAACGACAGGTGGCGCGACCAGACGGGCCAGCGTTGTCATGCTTTCCTTCAGCTGTGTCGCGCTGGTGGGCCCAGGCTTGATCCTTGGCCACCAACTCGGCGCGACAACAGCGCCATGGCTTTCACATGCCATGCCACTGCGTTTGGTCCAAAGGTTAAGCGTGCATCTGTGCCGCCCCATTTGGGACAAGCGTTAGCAGACATGCCGGCAAGGGCAGCCCAATTAGAGCGTGGCGATGCGTCAATGCGCGCCTTGTCTTAGGGATCAGATTTGACAAGCTGATTAACAGTGAAAATGTCAGGGGTCCGCAGGCACAGCCATGTCCAGAAACCACTATAGAATTGTCGCCACTGTATTAGCTCTGCTCTCAGCGCTTGCGCATTTCTTTATTGGATCGTTTGATGTGCTGGCCCCTGTGACCCAATCAGATCTGCCATTGATGGTCCGCGGGACGGTTTGGACGGTGTGGCATATGGTGAGTGGGCTTTTGGCTGTGTCAGTCTGGATATTTTGGAAACGCCCCGAAGAAACCCGCGTATTTGCTTGGCTTTGGGTATTCAGCGGCACCGTTTTTGTCGTCGCAGCCCTTTATCTACAAGGTCCGAGCGCTTTGATCGTCCTGCCGCAATGGATCATTCTGATCCCCACAGGCGTTTTGGCACTGCGAAGCTTGCCCAAAGTCTGAAACGAAATTTGACACGTCAAATCTCTCTAACCAGCGCCTCAGCCGAGTATGGCAACGTTGCCAAAACGACTGTAGTTGGCCGCTTAGAAACGATCAATGAAAACGCCCAATAAGCGCCCTAAAATGGAGCGTCATCTGCAGCGGTAATGAAACGTGCGACCACCTTTTTCAGGCCCGCCTTTTCAAAATCGACTTCGAGTTTGTCACCTTCGATGTCGACAATCGCGCCATAGCCAAATTTCTGGTGAAACACCCGCTCTCCCATTGAAAAGGCGCTGACCGCCTGCAGATCAATGACAGTGTTCTTGCTTTCGCGCGGCTGGCTGACCGGTCGCGCGGCGCTGCGCGCTTGCATCCGTTTCCAGCCGGGAGAGTTATAGACATTGGCCTCGGCGACACGGGTTTCGATATTGGACTGTACAGTGCTGGCCGCACCATATGCCCCGCCATAAAGGCCGGGTGGCGTGAGAACCTCAACATGCTCTTCGGGCAACTCATCCACAAAGCGAGACGGCATTTGCGATTGCCATTGCCCAAACACCCGTCGGTTCCCCGCAAAGGAAATCGTGCAAATCTCTTCGGCACGCGTGATGCCGACGTAGGCGAGGCGACGCTCTTCTTCGAGGCCTTTTTGACCACTTTCATCCATGCTGCGCTGCGACGGGAACAGGCCATCTTCCCATCCGGGCAAGAAAACAGCCGGGAATTCCAGACCTTTGGCCCCATGCAGGGTCATAATGCTGACCTTGGCGCCATCGCCGCCTTTGTCATTGTCCATGACCAAGGCAATGTGTTCCAAGAACCCGGTCAGATTTTCGAACTGCTCCAAGGCTTTGACAACCTCTTTGAGGTTTTCCAAACGTCCCGGTGCTTCGGGGGTTTTGTCGTTCTGCCACATCGTGGTGTAGCCGGATTCGTCCAAAATCATCTCTGCCAGTTCGATATGAGAGATCTCTGGTGCACCAAAACGCGGTTGCGGCGTGGCGTTGAAATCATCCAACACCGAGTCATCGTTTTCGTCTTCGACCACAAGGCGCGGGCCGCGGGTTTTCTCTGTCCAGCGCGCCAGATCATCCACCAGTTTGCGCAGAGCAGTGCCGCCTTTGCCCTTGATCAACCCAGCTTCAACCGCAATTCGGGCCCCTTCGACCAAGCTCACGCCGTTTTCCCGCGCGGTGGCCTGAATGGTTTGCTGCGCTTTGTCGCCAAGCCCCCGTTTGGGGGTGTTCACGATCCGCTCAAAGGCCAGATCATCATCCGGGCTGGTCACGATCCGGAAATAGGCGATGGCATCGCGCACTTCCATCCGCTCGTAAAACCGCGGGCCACCGATCACGCGGTACGGCAGGCCAATCGACAAGAACCGATCCTCAAAAGCGCGCATCTGATGCGCCGCTCGGACCAAAATAGCCATGTCATCCAGATCATAGGGGCGCAGGCCACGCGTGCCGCGCTGTAGCGCTTCGATTTCTTCGCCGACCCAACGGGCCTCTTCTTCGCCATCCCAATGCCCGATCAGCCGGACCTGTTCACCTTCTTCGCGCGCCGTCCAAAGGGTTTTGCCCAAGCGTCCTTCGTTGCCCGCAATGACCGCTGAGGCTGCTGCTAGTATATGCGGAGTCGAGCGATAGTTTTGCTCAAGCTTCACAACATTGGCGCCGGGGAAATCTTTTTCAAAGCGCAGAATGTTGCCCACCTCAGCGCCGCGCCAGCCATAGATCGACTGATCATCATCCCCAACACAGCAGATGTTTTTGTGCCCCCCCGCCAACAGGCGCAGCCACAGATACTGGGCGACGTTGGTGTCTTGATACTCGTCCACCAAAATATATTTGAACCAGCGACGATATTGCCCCAGCAAATCGTCGTGTTTCTGGAAAATGCTCACCATATGCAGCAGCAAATCGCCAAAATCACAGGCATTTAGATCACGCAGACGCGCTTGATATTGTTCGTATAATTCCAAACCGCGATTGTTATAAGCGCTGGCTTCGCCGGCGGGCACCGCTGATGGGGTCCATGCCCGGTTTTTCCATTGATCAATGACACCGGCCAATTGGCGCGCAGGCCAGCGCTTTTCGTCAATTTCATTCACTTTGATCAATTGTTTGAGCAAACGGATCTGATCGTCGGTGTCCAGAATGGTAAAGTTCGACTTAAGCCCAACCAATTCCGCGTGGCGGCGCAGCAGCTTTACACAGATCGCATGAAAGGTGCCCAACCAAGGCATGCCTTCGATGGATTGCCCCAATAGGCTGCCCACCCGATCCTTCATCTCGCGCGCCGCTTTGTTGGTGAAGGTCACCGACAAAATCTCATTGGGGCGCGCACGTCCGGTTTGCAGCAGATGCACAATCCGCGAGGTCAGCGCTTTGGTTTTGCCCGTGCCCGCGCCTGCCAGCATCAACACCGGGCCATCCAATGCTTCGACCGCAGCCCGCTGGGCTGGGTTCAACTCGTCCAAGTAAGGCGCCGGACGGGCCGCCATGGCGCGTGCGGACAGCGAAGCGCCGTCAAAGGCGTCGAATTCGTCAAAACTGCTCATGCGCAAGACAATAGCCCGAGATTGCCAAAAGGGAAAGATCCGTTCGCCCTATGTTCTTACTGGGCTGCACACAAAATCTAACTCGAATACGAAGGATTTTGCCACACGTAGGCCCAGCGCCATTAAGGATCAATAAGGACATTTTCCCTACACCTTTGATGTGATCGGATTGCATAGCCAGGAGTGAGACCGTGTTTGCCAAATCAATTAAGTTCCTAAAATCAACGGCATGGACCATCGGATCCTTGGCGTTGTTGATCGGCATGGCGGCGGTGTCATTTTGGGCGGTCACCACGTTGCCCGCCCCCATCACCGAGGCCATCATGAAAGCGGATCTGCAAACGCAGGCTGAATTGTGGCGCAAGCGCGTGCTTTTGCAAATTGATCGCGGCCATGAAAGCTTTCGCTCTGGCACGCTCAGCGTTCAGGACATGGAATTTCTAGCGCTGATTCCGTCTGCTTCAGATGTCTATCGTTTCAAATTGTTCACCGCAGACGGACGGGTGTTCTGGTCCACGCGTCCCGAAGACATCGGCAACGTCATCGAGAGCGACTTTTTCTTCATCACTGTTCGCTCTGGTGAAATCTATCAAACATTCGAAGAAATCGCACCCACCGAGATTGACGGCTTGTCGCTGCACTCGCTTGATTCAAGTTCAAGCCGGATGCACGCGGTCTATGAGGCCTATACCCCGGTGATGGTGAACGGCGAATTCTTAGGTGCCATCGAGTTTTATTCGGACACCACAGCGCAGCGGGACACGATGCTGGCCCGCATCCGCATGGGGCTCACGCTTGTCTCTGGCGCGTTGATGGTGTTCCTCACCTTGGTGACATTGGTGGCGCTGCGCGCCAACCGCAGCCAGTTGCGATCAATGCGCGTGCGCAACCAAGAAGAACGACAGATGATGGAAAACCAGATCCGTCTTGCCCGAGAGGTGAAATTGCTGGGCGAATTGAACGAATGGCTGCAATCCAGCCATTCGCTGGACGAACTGTTTGTCATGGTGGTGCGCTTTCTCACGCACCTGTTGCCTGATTGCGAAGGGGCAATCTATGTCTATTCCAATTCGCGTGACGTCTTGGACGGGGTGGTTTCTTGGAATGGCGGCGCCCATAAAGATCATATCCACCCAGAGGCCTGTTGGGGCCTGCGGCGGGGTCGGCTTTATTCTTATGGCCAAAGCGAAGTCGACTTTGTCTGTGAACACGCAGAACCCCATGACAGTCGCCCCTATTATTGCTTTCCCATCTTGGCCCACGGCGAAACGGTGGGCCTGATGAACATCAAAAAGCGGCCAACCTCGCAGAACGAAGATTTCTTTGCCTCGCGCAAGCTGGCGCAGATGTGTGCGGAACAGATCAGCATGGCCATTGCCAATGTGCGCATGCGCGATCAATTGCAGGATCAATCCATCCGCGATCCGCTGACCGGGCTGTATAATCGACGCCATATGATGGAAAGTCTGCGCAAAATGATCGCCCGATGTGACGCGCGTGACCAAAGTTTGACCCTCGCCTATATCGATGTTGATCACTTCAAAAAATTCAATGACAACCACGGTCATGACGCGGGCGATATCGTGCTGCGCGAAGTGGCCGACGAATTGCTTAAGGCCTGTGATGGCGATGAAGTGGCCTGTCGGATGGGCGGTGAAGAGTTTGCGATCCTCTGGCCGGATGTCGACAGCGCGGACGCCTTTCACCGGGCAGAAAAGCTGCGCATAGCGATTGAAAACCTAACGGTGCGCTATGGGGAAAAGACCCTGCCCAAAATCACCATGTCCATCGGGCTGGCCCAACACAACAGTCAAACCCAGCTGCCGCATGATCTGCTTAAACTGGCCGATGAGGCGCTGTATCACGCCAAAGACACCGGTCGAAACCGGGTTGAGATTGCCGGGCAGCTTGACGAGAGGACCTTGGGACCCGCTTTGCAAACCGTAACGACTGGCGCCGATGTGCAGCATCTGAGCGCAAAAACCGCTGACAGCCCCTGACGAACAGGCCAAACACGGCTGGGCGATTGACCCGCCTTGCGTTCCTCGGCACAACAAGATCATGAGTTTGCACAGCCGTTATCCCGCCCTTTCTGATCTCAAATCGCGTGCGCGCCAGCGGATGCCCAAATTTGTGTTCGAATATTTGGACAGCGCCACCGGCGTCGAAGCCACCCAAGCCCGCAACCGGGCGAAACTGGACGAGGTGTTGTTGATGCCTTCGATCCTTCATGGGGAAATCACGGCGGATCTGTCGACCTCTTTGTTTGGGCACCGTTATGCCCTGCCCTTTGGGATCAGCCCGGTTGGAATGTCGGGATTGTTCTGGCCAGACGCCGAGCGATTGCTGGCGCAGGCCGCCACGCGTCACATGCTGCCCTATGGCTTGTCGACCGTGGCCAGCCGCACCCCAGAGGATCTATCGCCATATGTAGACGGGCGCGGATGGTTTCAGATCTATCCACCCCGCGACCCGGATATCCGCGCGGATATGCTGACGCGGGCCAAGGCGGCGGGGTTTGACACGTTGGTTCTGACCGTTGACGTTCCGGTGGCAAGTCGGCGCGAACGCCAACAACGCTCTGGCCTGACCAGCCCGCCGCGCTTGACACCACGTTTGTTGGCGCAGGTGGCCACCTGTCCGGCCTGGGCCATGGGCACCGCCCGGCTGGGAATGCCCCGCATGCGCTTGATTGACGAATATGCAGATCAAGTCACCGGGCTCAGTTCCACCGAGCACGCGGGTTATTTGCTGCGCACCTCACCCGACTGGGACTATCTCAAGGCGTTGCGCGATCAATGGGACGGGCCATTGGTGGTCAAAGGCGTGCTGGATGCGCGCGATGTGGCACCGCTTGAGCAGGCTGGCGTCGATGGGATTTGGATTTCAAACCATGCCGGACGTCAATTTGATGGCTCGATTTCCAGCATCGAAGCCCTGCCACAGATTCGCGCGGCCACCCAGTTGCCCCTGATCTTTGACAGCGGCATCGAAGGCGGGCTGGACATCTGTCGGGCTTTGGCATTGGGGGCCGATTTTGTTATGATGGGGCGGGCTTGGCACTTTGCCCTTGGGGCACTTGGTGAAACAGGTCCGGATCATTTGGTCGATATTTTGCAACGTGACCTACAGGCTAACCTTGGACAATTAGGGATAAAATCCCTGTCGGAGCTGCCAAATCGGCTCTGAAAATGCCGCACTCGCGAAATGTTTGTTTTGCAAAAAGACCAATCAATCCGGTCATTCGCTTGAAATCCGGGGCGAATTGCTCAATAAGGCCCGACATTGGTCAGAAAAAGTGACCGATATTGCAAGGAACGCTTGCGCTGCGGTGCAGCATGGTGTGAAATGCCGCGCAACCACCTGAGATGACATGGGGGAGCCCAAGATGGCCGAATTTAACAAAATCCTGATCGCCAACCGAGGCGAGATCGCCATCCGCATCATGCGGGCCGCCAACGAGCTGGGCAAAAAGACCGTTGCCATCTATGCCGAAGAAGACAAGCTGGGCCTGCACCGCTTTAAAGCGGATGAAGCCTATCGCATCGGCGAAGGCATGGGCCCCGTCGCCGCCTACCTGAGCATCGAAGAAATCATTCGGGTTGCCAAACAAGCTGGCGCAGACGCGATCCACCCGGGCTACGGCCTCTTGTCGGAAAACCCCGATTTTGTGGACGCCTGTGTCGCCAACAACATCACCTTCATCGGCCCTAAAGCTGAAACAATGCGCGCCCTGGGTGACAAAGCCAGCGCCCGCCGCGTCGCCGTCGAGGCCGATGTGCCCGTCATCCCAGCCACCGAAGTGCTGGGGGATGATATGGACGCGATCAAGAAAGAAGCCGCCGAAGTGGGCTATCCCTTGATGCTGAAGGCCAGCTGGGGTGGCGGCGGTCGCGGCATGCGCCCGATCCTGTCCGAAGATGAGCTGGAAGAGAAAGTGCTGGAGGGACGCCGCGAAGCGGAAGCGGCCTTTGGCAATGGCGAGGGATATCTGGAAAAGATGATCACCCGCGCCCGCCACGTAGAGGTGCAGATCCTCGGCGACAGCCACGGTGAGATCTATCACCTCTGGGAACGTGATTGTTCGGTTCAACGCCGCAACCAAAAAGTGGTTGAGCGCGCCCCCGCGCCCTACCTTTCGCAGGAACAGCGCGAAGAAATCTGTGAACTGGGCCGCAAAATCTGTGCCTTTGTTGGCTATGAATGCGCCGGGACCGTAGAATTCCTGATGGATATGAACACTGGCAAGTTCTACTTCATCGAAGTGAACCCGCGGGTGCAGGTGGAACATACCGTCACCGAAGAAGTGACCGGAATTGACATCGTTCAGGCTCAGATCAAGATTGCCGAAGGCAAACCTTTGGCCGAAGCCACAGGCATGGCCAGCCAAGCCGACGTGCAATTGCACGGTCACGCCTTGCAGACCCGGATCACCACCGAAGATCCACAAAACAACTTCATTCCAGACTATGGCCGCCTCACCGCCTATCGCTCTGCCACAGGCATGGGCATTCGTCTGGATGGCGGCACCGCCTACGCCGGCGGCGTGATCACGCGCTATTATGACTCGTTGCTGGTCAAGGTCACCGCTTGGGCCCCAACCCCCGAAGCGACGATCCATCGGATGGACCGGGCGCTGCGTGAATTCCGTATTCGCGGCGTCAGCACCAACATCGCCTTTGTGGAAAACCTGCTCAAGCACCCAACGTTCCTGTCCAATGAATACACCACCAAATTCATCGACGAGACACCGGGCCTGTTTGAGTTCGAAAAGCGCCGCGACCGGGGCACCAAGGTTCTGACCTATATCGCGGATATCACCGTGAACGGGCACCCGGAAACCACCGGCCGCGCCAAGCCGGCAGAAACCCGGATGCCACGCCTGCCTAAAACCGACACCAAAATTCTGCCCGGCACCAAGACTCTGCTGGATGACAAAGGGGCCAAGGCGGTTGCGGACTGGATGTTGGATCAAAAGCAATTGCTGCTGACCGACACCACAATGCGCGACGGGCACCAGTCCTTGCTGGCCACTCGGATGCGCTCGATCGATATGATCCGTGTGGCGCCAACCTATGCGGCGAACCTGTCACAGCTGTTCAGTGTTGAATGCTGGGGCGGCGCGACATTTGATGTGGCCTATCGCTTCTTGCAGGAATGTCCTTGGCAGCGTCTGCGCGATTTGCGCACCGCGATGCCCAACGTTCTGACCCAAATGTTGCTGCGCGCCAGCAACGGTGTTGGCTACACCAACTATCCCGACAATGTGGTTCAGTCCTTTGTCAAGCAAGCGGCTGAAACCGGCATTGATGTGTTCCGCGTCTTTGACAGCCTGAACTGGGTTGAAAACATGCGCGTCGCCATGGATGCGGTGGCCGAAACCGGCAAGATCGTCGAAGGCACCATCTGTTACACCGGTGACATTCTGGATCCGAACCGCGCCAAATATGACCTGAAGTACTATGTGGGCATGGCCAAAGAGCTGGAGGCCGCAGGCGCCCATGTCTTGGGTCTGAAGGATATGTCTGGCTTGCTAAAGCCAGCGGCGGCCCGTCAGCTGGTCAAAGCGCTGAAAGACGAGATCTCACTGCCAGTGCATTTCCACACCCATGACACCAGCGGGATCGCGGGGGCCACTATTCTGGCCGCTGCGGATGCCGGTGTTGATGCTGTTGACGCCGCGATGGATGCGTTTTCTGGTGGCACCTCTCAGCCTTGTCTGGGTTCCATCGTCGAAGGCCTGCGCAACACAGACCGCGACACCGGTCTGGACATCGGCAAAATCCGCGACGTGTCCAACTATTGGGAACAGGTGCGGGCGCAGTATGTTGCCTTTGAAAGCGGCCTAGCGGCCCCTGCCTCAGAAGTTTACCTGCACGAAATGCCCGGTGGCCAGTTTACCAACCTCAAAGCACAGGCGCGCAGCCTTGGCCTTGAAGAGCGGTGGCACGAAGTGGCGCAGATGTATGCGGATGCCAACCAAATGTTTGGCGACATTGTCAAAGTGACCCCCTCGTCCAAGGTGGTAGGTGACATGGCGCTGATGATGGTTAGCCAGAACTTGACCCGTGACGATGTTGAGGATCCCAACAAAGAGGTGTCCTTCCCAGACTCTGTGGTCGACATGATGCGCGGCAACTTGGGTCAACCTCCGGGTGGCTTCCCTGATCTGATCCTGAAAAAGGTTCTGAAAGACGAAGCGCCAAACACCGAACGCCCCGGCAAGCATTTGGCCCCCGTCGATCTCGAAGCTGTGCGCGCCGAGTTGAGCGCCAACCTCGATGGCTTTGAAGTGGATGACGAAGACCTCAACGGGTACCTGATGTATCCAAAGGTCTTTACCGACTATATGAACCGCCACGTGGCCTATGGCCCAGTGCGTGCGCTTCCAACCCGGACTTTCTTCTATGGCATGGAGCCGGGCGAAGAGATCACCGCTGAAATCGATCCCGGCAAAAAGCTGGAAATCCGTTTGCAGGCTGTTGGCGAAACCAACGAAGATGGCGAAGTCAAAGTGTTCTTTGAACTGAACGGTCAACCGCGGGTGATCCGTGTGCCAAATCGTCTGGTCAAATCCAGCACCGCTGCCCGCCCCAAGGCGGAATTGGGCAATGCCAACCATGTCGGCGCCCCAATGCCGGGTGTGGTTGCGACCATCGGTGTCAGCGCCGGGCAGAAGGTCTGCGAAGGCGATCTGTTGCTGACAATCGAAGCGATGAAAATGGAAACTGGGATCCACGCTGAACGTGATGCGGTGATCAAGGCCGTTCATGTGCAAGCAGGTGGTCAGATTGACGCCAAGGATCTGTTGGTCGAATTCGACTGATCCTGCCCGACACGCCTTTGCGCCTCTAAAGTCAAAAGAACCGCGGCCTGTCCGCGGTTCTTTGCGTTTGGATGGGCGGGGTCAGGTTGGGCTGTCGGTGTCCCCACCGGAATCGCCGCCGCCCGAATCTCCACCGGAGTCCCCACCTGAATCTCCGCCGGAATCACCCCCGCCAGAATCTCCGCCACCGGAGTCGCCACCCGAGCTGTCGTCATCATCGTCGTCATCATTAAACGTCGACGCAGTGGTCGGTCGATTGGCCTGTTCTTCCAGCACCTTTTCTGCGCGCCGCTGGCAATCTTCGATCGTCCCATCGCAAATGTAGGATTCCCCATCGATCCGTATCAGAAAATACGAACTTGCCTTCCAAGAGGGATCATCCGTGCTGGTAAAGGGCTTGGGCGTTACGGCCTCCCAAATCGGATAGGTCTTGCCGTCGATTTCAAAGGACAGCTTGGTCTTGTGAGCGGTGGTACAGCCCGCAAGGGCCAGAGCGCAGGCCCCGGCCATCAACTTCGGAGCTAATTTCTGCATCCGTTTTCTCCAATAAATTCTGCGTTAAAACACAGGTAGAAAACCACACTCGATGGACACGCTCAAGAAATTCTGAACAGAGTTGATTCTGCGATCGCTGCCTCAGCCGGCACGATTCGACCTTCACCACAGACACCAGAGCACGGAGGCTCTTATGCATCTTTCCATCGCCCCCCTATATGTTGGGCCGCTTGTCTTACTCTATATTTGGCTGGCCACACGGGTTGCTTTGTATCGTAAATCCTCCAAGGTCAGCTTTGGCGACGGGGATGATCGCGAATTGCTGCGCCGCACCCGCGCCCATGGAAATTGCGCTGAATACATGCCCATTGGCGTTGTATTGTTGGTCATTGTTGAACTGACAGGCGCCCCTGCCCTTGTGGTGCATCTGCTTGGCGTGGCGCTTATTCTGTCGCGCCTGTTGCATGCCTATGCCTTTGTGGTGCGGCCAATGAACTACGTGGCACGCCGCTATGGGATGCTGCTTAATCTTGGAATGATGCTGGTGACGGGACTTGGAATTTTCTTTCACGCTCTGCTGTAAATAAAGATGCAGAAAAAGCGTCTAAGGGCCCAAATGCCGCTTGCAGCGGCAAAGGCTCTTGGTTATACCCCGGCTCACCAAAGGAAGCGGGCGTAGCTCAGGGGTAGAGCATAACCTTGCCAAGGTTAGGGTCGGGCGTTCGAATCGCCTCGCCCGCTCCAATTGGTTACCCAGACAGGTCACCCGCCTGTCACAAGGAAGCGGGCGTAGCTCAGGGGTAGAGCATAACCTTGCCAAGGTTAGGGTCGGGCGTTCGAATCGCCTCGCCCGCTCCAATCACCAAAACAACCCACATGTCCCTTTGATTAGGCCATGTGGGTTTTTTTATTTTTCCCGAATAATTTTTTATTTTCGCGAAAAGAAGGGCTTGCACCTTCGGAAAAGCTCGACTAAATCAGGCCTCGGAAGCCCCTATAGCTCAGCTGGTAGAGCAANNCGAGTCCGTGTGGGGGCACCATTTTTACTATCGATGTTGAAAGAAACCTCAACTCCTTGATAGGTAAAGTCGTTTCACCACTTCGACCACCCGCTTTTCTCGACACCTTTAACGGGCGCGGAAAAGTTGGCCGCAAGACCGTTCTCTTTTGTTCGAATGAGGCTTTTTGCCATAAATCATAAGAGCTTAAGAGCTTAAGAGCTTAAGAGCTTAAGAGAAAGCTCATCGATAGTTCGGAGTTTTCCTTAGATTGTCCTCGAGCCACCTGTTTTTCTACGAGCACAGCATTGTTCTGAACGTAGTTCGGTGATCTTCGTTTCTTATGCCCTTGCAGTCTGTTCGTGCTGAGTTCGAGTTGTTCGATTCAGCAACGCTGCTACCTAGTGACCTGGCCCCGAAACTTCCCTCACCTTGATGTAGAGTTTGCTCAACCTTTCGAAGGAGCAAACAGATGCGAAAGCGCCGATTTAACGAAGCCCAGACTATTGGGATGATCAAAGAGAAGGACGCCGGGATGCCGGCTGCTGAGGTGTGCCGCCAGCACGGCCTCATCCGGGGTACGTTCTACAAGTTCAAATCGAAGTATAGCGGTATGGAACCATCTGACGCCAAGCGACTGCGCGCACATGAAAACGAGAACGGCAAGCTGAGAGACGAATGTCTTCATGAAACGCTGTTCGGCACATTGGGCCATGTCCGCAAATTACTGGAAGAATGGCAGGAGGGTTACAATGGGCGCAGACCACATTCAGCTCTGCGAAACCTAACGCCGATGGACAAAATGGCAGCCTAAAGTCACAAATTTATCTCCAAGAAATCCACGTAAAGCTGGAGGGATGTTAAGACACAGGTCAGTTACAGCGGAGTCCATCAATAATGTCTTGGTGGATCTGGGAATTGGTCAGGCACTTGGTGCTGCAATCGTAGCTGTCTCCAATGACGGGGAACGTTGCCACGTGTCCAAGTGGACTTGGTCGGACGACGGGGTTGAGGTTAAAGGCGAGAGTATTTTCACGACACTGGAGTTTGTGTTCGGACCCGATCAGAACACACCCAAAAGATTTCAGGATGACTGGGTCAAGACTACAACCCGTTTTCATTCAAGATTGCGCTACTTCCGGCGCACCTCAAACGTAGTCAGGTCGATCTCGACCGACTGCCAATCTCCCCAATGTATGCAGTTGTCCGGCAGATCAGCCTTGAGCGTCGCGCTCTCGATGCCGTGGTAGTCAGGCTGGCACAGATAGTATTTCGAGCACCCCGGTAGGTTCTGAACGAGTCCAACCCAAGTATCATTCGCTTTGTCGTGCAAAAAATCCGCGCCGGCGCTTTCGCAGAACCGAACAAACCGCACGCGGTGGATGTCGAACGTTTCACTCTTGAAAACCCGCTCGACAGCGCTCTCCGCCTTGGCGCATTCTTCGGGTCCTTGGTCCGTACTCAACAGACAAAACTCTGGAAAGTAATACGCAGCATGCCGGTCAAAGTGAGCCTGGATTGCAGTTCTCGGGTCACTTGGTAACGGCTTGACGTTCAAAGTTTGCAGGGTATCCGCTGGCAGGTTACCAAGCTGCTCAGGCGCAAGGCCATCCATCAAATCCCGCTCGGCAGACCGCGCTTGCCTGGCCTGATACTGCGCCTCGCGTGCATCGTCGAGACAGTCGGCGTCGGTCCAATTGTCCCGGTTAATCACCTGATACTCAATTTGGTCCAAGTCATCTGCAAAAACAAAAAGCGTGTCAGAGGGATTTCCGGCATTTACCGTGCCACCCTTTGCGAGATCAATCATAATTGCCATTCGCCCGTTGGAACGTCGCAAACAGCCCCCGCGCAGCTCCGCATAATCGTAATACAATTCTGCGGGGCGGTGTTCGGGCTTAAAACGATCCAGCTCGATCTCGGTGCCTTCCCCAAAAACCGCTGAAAAAGTCTCGCCGATGCGAAGGGTGAAAATGCTTCCAGCAACGTCGCGCGCCGAGATGACATCGAGTTCGCCATTCGCACGATCTTCGGACATAACAAAGGGAACAGTCACCTGATCAATCGAAGAATCGAACTGGCCGTGGATGTGCAACTGATCCTCTGCAAAGCTATAGCGGATGGGATCGTATTCTTGTGACACGGCCTGATCGGGAAAACTGAAGCACAACATGTACGCCCCAATCAACGGCAAATAGACGGGTTGATCCTGTCCAAGCATAGACTTTTCCCTCGGTTTCGCTTTCGGACTTTCCGATCCAGTCGGACGCGCGCGCATTATCGTTTGAACACGGCTTAACACACTAGTGACTCTGGAACTACAATTCGGCACAGTCGGCCAGTTTTTTGACCGAAAAGACCGTGAAAGCTCGAGACGAAGCGACCGTTTTGCTCTTGTGTAGAAGTGCCAAATTTACGTGTCCGGCAAAGGGCAGACGCCCGTTGTGTTTCTGCAAAAGCTGGCAGCCCCCTAAACCACCAGATCTGATGCAACTTGGCGAACGGATTGGTTGACGCTGCCTTGCTATGGCTTTGTAGGTCTCGAGTTTCGAGGCCGACTGCGTCTCGATTACTGACGTTTGATATCGCCCTCGCCGTTATCGGTAATCTCATTTCCGCCATCCGGAGCAAAGACCACGCCCGCCACAAATATGCCGGCCCCTTGGTTGTTGCTTACCGCGTTGCCCGCGAAGCCGCTGACAACCGTGCCTTGATGAAACTCAATACCATGACCCTGGTTGTCGGACACTTCGGCACCGTTCATTACGGCGGTCACATTCCCAGACAGTACAATTCCAGATTTGCCCGACGCGCTGACCTGCGTGTTGTCGAGGGTCACGTCAATATCGTCTCCGATCGCAACTATCCCAAATTCACCGCTGTCGCGCACGCTTGTCTCTTTCGCGGCCAGGGTGACACCGTCACCCAGAACGACCCCCGGACCGTTTGATGAACTGAACTGCACCCGTTCCAGCTTGACCGGCACAGGCGCGTAGACAGCCAGATGAGTGGCGCTGTCGCGATAGGCTTCGTCTTGCAGCAGCAATCCAGCAGAGTTTGCAACGGTATCGTCTCCTGCCACAGCAACGGAGATCCGACTACAATTGTGAAACTGGTTGCCGCGCAGGTTAACGCCCCGATTTGGAAACGTTATGCGGTTCAGTAACAAGCAGGCTTGCGCCACCTTATCAACCTTGTTGCCGTTGAGATGAATGGAGTCTACATGCTGGCCTTCGAACCAAATTCCATGCGCGCCGATGTTCGAGAGGGTGTTGGCCTCAAGATGAGTATAGCTACCGCCGGAATGATGAAGACCAACCCGCACGTCCGAAATCGTGTTGTTCGACACCCAAACCTTGCCTACATTTTTGAGCCGTAGGGCATTGGACGTGCTGTTGGTAAAACGGCTGCCTTCGATCATGATTTCTGAGGTTTCTGAAGTGTCTTCGACGGACAGGATGGATTTCGTAGTATCTCTGGCCGTGCTGCCGACCACAGTCAGATGACCAGAAAGTTGCGCTGCCCGAATAGCGTGATCGCCTCCTGACAGTGTCGTTGAATCTATCGATAGCGTCCCGCTGCCTGTGGCCGCGATACCGACAGCCCCAGCTGTCGATGTGACTTTGGCGTCAAACACGGACAATGTTCCACCGTTCAGATCGACACCAATGCCATTCTCTGGCACCCGGATAGCGACGTTGCGCAGGCTGCCGCCGTTGGCTGTCCAACTCAGCACTGTTCCGCTGTCGGCGGTTAGTATCACGTCGCCAAGCTGGCCACCCCCTACCAATGTCACCTGTTTGTCGACGAGTGCGGCACCACTATAGGTGCCCGGCATGATCTCGATTGTGGTTCCTGGCGGTGCTGCATCTAAGGCTGCAGCGAGAGTTTTGAAATCCGCACTGTTGTCCGTGCCAAGCCTGAGCGGAACGGCTTCTGGTGAAACGGTGCCAAAATAGCTGGGCAGATCGAGGTAGTAGGCAGCCTCTTGAGGTTCGTAATAGATTGAGGCGGGTAAATCAGCGAAAGTGATCCCCAGGCCACGGGATATCCCTGTTCCAACGCGGGCCTCACCCGATGCGTCGATCCATTCAGCAACCAAGCCACCATCGCGATTTCGCACAGTTACCGCACCGAACTCACCGGCAAACCGGCCGGCAAAACTGGGTAGGGAGGCGCGGGTCATCAGGATTGGTGCAGGTTCGCCGGAAAACTGCATCGCAATCGGCCCCGATTTCGACGGCAGAAAGGTAAATCGTTGCAAGCTTCCGTCCACATCGAACACGCCGCGCAGGGCCGGGCCGTCCTGTTCGCCGTAGACCGGATATCGGGCGGCTGCGATGAGCGCGTCACCGGCAAATCCGTCCCCGTCGGGCCACAGCGTGAGTTGCACCGCAAAGTCGAAATCGGGTGCGGTGGTGTAAATACCAGTGACCTGTTCGTCGAAAGACTGCGCCGCTGCGGCGCCAGACAGTGCGATCCAAAGGGCAGCAAATAGGCAAGTCCATCTTGTGGCCTGCATACGCGATTTCACCTTATTGCTGGTTCTTGCGACTAAGGACGTCTTGATTTCAGCCATTCAATCTCTTCCTTGAGTTCCTTTATCCTGCTTTCTGAAAGCAATTCTAATCCTTGTGAACGGGCGAAAGCGACCATTTCTGGGGTATCAACTCCACCGATTTGGCCAAGCTGGACGTTGATACTAAATCCATCGCCAATGTGTTGTGAGACCGCCGTTTGCAAGGAGTGCACACTAGTCTCGTTTTCAAGAAAAACCGCTACAGATCCAATTGGTGCCCGCGGTTTTTCGGCCATCTCACGGCAGTGATTTGCGATTTCGCTCAGACCGTGGTTCACAATGGGCACGACCTGAGTCTTCACCTTCACTCTCTCCTGTTTTAAGGCAAGTGTGTAATCCCCCCCTGCTCCAGCGGAACCGTTCGCAAACATCTCCAGCCAATCAAGATCTTCCGTTGAATTGGTGCCAAAACAAGCGGAAACGTAGTTTCGATTTTTCCCGCTCTGGATTCCATTAATTGCGTCCTCGATTTTCACTATCAAATTGAAACAACTTGAGAGCTTCGACCGGATTTCTGATAGCCCCAATTCTTGGCTTGCAAAGCCACAAGATTCAGGAGCGACCATGTCAGGTGAACATTCCCAATAACCACCATTTGAAACACAGGCATCGTAGGACGGAATGCAGAGAAAACCGCTGACCTCACTAGTTAGTTCTCGAATCTCTGTAGCGGCGGTGGTCTGCAAATGGCGTTCGATTTGCGTGCAAGTGCTCTCGACTTCAGGCGATGCGAAACCTCGTTCACTCAGAACCAGTCGCACATTTTTTCCGGAGCTTCCAATCTGCGAGATCGCCTGCTCCAGCATGTTTTCCTGGAAGTTTTGGAAGCGGATCATCGCCTCTTGCGCCTTCTGCTGTTGCTCTTCGCGCTCTTTCCCTTGCCGCGCCAGATCGAAAGGCGACGTCAACCTTGGCGTCTCGACGCGGGGGGCCGTTTCGCCGGTCTCACGCGACATCTGGATATCTCCCCCATCTGCATCCATCGTCCGTGGTCCATCCGCCCCGGCATGGCGGCGGATATCTGATCCGCTGTCATCCCCCGCCGCAGAGCGAAGGGGGGATGTTCCGCCTTCTGGCTTGACACGGCGCATCGGGGATTGATCAGGTTCTGTCGTGCCACCCGTCTCCCCGACATTGGGGACGAGCGCGGCCTTCAGTCGATCCTTGTCACTTCCTTCTCGTAAGGATGCTCGAAGAGCCGCTGTGTCACCTTCATCCGCGGTCTCGTCATCGGCGTTCCCTGCCACGGCATCCCGGGCGGCCTGCTCCTGCCATTCCTTGCTTTTTCGGTTACGTTCAAAACCCCGGGCAGAACGGGCATATCGTTCGCCTTGCATGCCCATGTCATAGTCAATCGCGGCGTGGTTTCTTGCGTCGTGCAGCGACTGTTTGAAAGCGTCGCGCGCGTCCCAATAGGCGATGCGGTCGGGATCGTTAACATGGGTGCTGTCGGGGTTGCGATAGAGACTTTGCCCTACATCTGTTTCCAAAGCCTCCAAATCATCCAGCAGCCCGTCGATCAGCGAAGTGGTTGTGCCATTTGCGTGGTCCTGCAATCCGGTCAAGCTGTCTTTGAAGTGCTGAACCCGAGCTGCCATCTCTTCGAGACGGGAGACATAGCGGTGCGCGGTATTTCCGCCCTTCCACAACCCCATAGCGGGGCCCTTGCTCTTCATGCGCGTGATGACCGAAACCAGCGTGTTACGCATCACATCGATGTCGTTGATCTTATTCAACATATCCGAGGTCAGCTTGTCGACCACCGCGTTACTTGCGTCTTCGTCAAGGGCTTCCAATTCGGCAAGACGCTGGTCCAACTCGTTTTCGATCGGTTTTTCGCCGTTGGCCTCTGCGGCGGCTTCGGCCTTCCCAACCTCTTTCGGAATTTTAGTGCTCCACGGGACGAGGGTTACCTCAACCTTGGCGCGCGCCTTGAACGGGAAATGACTTGCGTCACCTTTTGACTTGAATTCGATCGAAACCAGCTTCGAGGAGATCGGGCGCCCATCCATTTCGCTACCAACTGCGGTGGCTGCTGAATTGACATAGACATAGGGGTGTTCCCTCAAATGTGCTTCTGCGGTGTCACTGGTTCTAAACCCATGGGTCCAAGGACCATAAACCGTTACCGTGACTTGCTCAGTCACTGGTGCCTGTGGCGTGGTTTGAGAACTGGCTGCGGTGGCACAAATGCCCCATGCCAACAGGATCAGAAATCGCATTGCTCAGTCTGTTCCTTCTGTGCTGATCGACAGACCCGGTAGGCTTGGCGCCTTGAGTTTTGACACGGTGGGGTCTTCGGGCGCGGCGGTCTCGGTTTCGATCTCTGTATTCAAGTCTAACCCGGGAAGAGCGAGGGCAGGTTTTGCCGACTCGGAGCCCTCTGACACGATAATTGGAGCTGGTTTTTCTGGGGTTACCGGTTCTGATGTGGGCGCAGACAATACGGGTTCGTTGGCCAACAGCCGCACGGATTCGCGGACAGCAATGCCCTCTGGATCTCCTGCCAGTATCGCTTGCACCATGTCTGGCCGATGGAAACGTGGCACTGCCTCGATGGCAGGAAGCGCGGTCACACCGTCCACAGCTGACAGCGCCTTCATGCCCCGCAAAGTTCCATCGAAGAAGCCAAGCTCAGTTGCAATCGCCCAATCGTCTCCCTTGAAGAACGCAAGCTCTGCCAGCCTTTCGCCAGATCTGGTATCTAGAAACGATAAGAGGCCGCTTGCCGAAGGTATCATGACGACATTGGCGGGTCGCGACTCCACAGCATGAAGTGTCTCGCTCAGCCCTGCCTTTTCCAAAGTCGAGACGACCGTTTGGCTTAATTCGTGGCTGGCAAACTTCGCAGCCTCTCCGGGTGGCAAAGCTGTCGTTTGCATCGTTGCCGGGTCGATCCGAAGCCCAGGCCCGTCATAGAACTCATAGTAGGCCATCCCGTCGGTGCCGGAAAAGAGATAGCCGTGGGGTTCATATTCGACCGTTGGCATGTCGCTTGTCGGGATCGGGGGCGCAGGTTTGCCTGTGGCAAGGTCAAACACTGCGATGTGGCCTTCGCCGGTAAGGTGGAACACCTTGTGGCCTGCAAGTGTTGCGGAAGCTCCAAAAACGGGCAAGCCCATTTCGGCCCCGAATAACACGGGTTGGGCCTTTCCGTTCAGATCGAACGTGGCGATCGGAAACCCTTCGCTGCCAATCGCAACCATGTGGTCACTCTGGTCTAGGAAGGTTAGTGTGTCGACAGAGGATAGCTGCCCGAAGGACAGAGCTATTCCGCCTTCGATTTCACTGCTGTGCAGCCCGTAGTGAGTGACCTCTGACAGATCAGATAGGTCATACAATGAGAATGAGCTGGCTTCACCAACCAGAACCCTGCTTTGATCTGGCGAAATCGCAAGGTCAAAGACCGAGTAGTAGCTGTCTGGCAGAGCTGCGCCCTGCCATTTGCCGTTTTGAAACGCATATATTTCTCGCAGTGTCCCTGATCCGGTTGAGTTGGTGACAACTGCGCCTACGGGGCCGGCCGCAATCGTGGCCTCGTGGATCATCGGGACGTCGCCGTATCCGGTTTCGGTGATCGCGTTTTCAAATAATGCGCCCGCCAGACGCTCAGGGCGCGCGTTTTCGCCAGACCATCGATATAGTGCTGCCCGGTCGTCTAGGGCGAGAATGCTTTTGCCGTCCTTAGCCGCGCCAAGTGCGCGTGCTCTTAGGCCGACGTGGCCAACTTGCTCGCCATTCTCAAGATTCCAAAGCCATGTACTTTCACCATCGCTTGCCGCCAAAATTTTGGCGTCGGCTGAAGCGGCCAGATGGATCAAAGGTCGAAGGCTGGGTCGAAGGCGCAACAACTGGTGCCTGCCCGACGTAGACCATAGCGACAGGTGCCCGGTGACTTCGCCGACGGCGACGATGTCGCCCTGCCCAATAAAGCGCGCCTGCACTGCACCGGGCGTGTGTAGCCGCCCCAATGCCATTTGCGTCCGCGTATCCCAGAGGGCGATTTCACCACGCCAACTTGGTTCCTCTCCTTCAGTTTCATCCAGGATTGTTGCCATCACCTGAGCGTCGTCCGAAAGAACGATGGTTTGCACATTGAAGTAATCCTGTCGGAAATACTTGTGTGGCACGGCGATCTGAACCCTTCCGCGCAATTGATCGGCTGCGATGTTTAGCCGATTGGGATCGAAATCGAGCGTTTCGGACTCTGACGTTGCATTAAAGGCTATCACCCCCCATTTGCCGTTCAACTTAACCGGAGCAATGCCTTTCGCGTGCCGCCAGAAGTCTTCGAAGATAGGCTCAGCGGCGTACGACCCATCTGGCAAAATAAACCCGCGCTTGTCTTCCACCTGAACCCCGGCAATGCCGTCAGAAAAGCTGTAGGCCTGATCAAATTGTGCCTTGATTTCAATCGCTTCATACGGGTTCAGATACCCCCATTTCCCAGTTTCGAGTTTGACCGGCAGTCGGTTTTCAGTGTAGTCTCGCATACCGGCGTACTGCGGAGAAAAGACTTCAGAGACTTGATTGTCGCGGACCGAAAATAGGCCCCATTTTCCGTTTAGGCGCGCCGCTGCAAGTTCGTTCGATGGGATCACGCGCCGTGCAGTTTCAAACAGGTGCTCATCGACTTTTCTGAGCCATCTGCAGGTGATGAAGCCAAAACCATCATCAGTGCTGTACCTGACCATTCCCGCCGTCGGGCCAAACACACGCATTGCCTCTTGTGAGGTAACGAAGGGTTCATCGAAGCTTCGTGCGACACTGGGACGACCATCATAAACAAAGGCGCGGTCCCCGTTTTGACCGGCGATGCAATGCCCTTCGTTGCCGCGTAGATTGTCGATGGGCAAAGGGCCGTCAACTTCGCGGCCATTGCGGTCGAGCACGATCCAGACATTGTTCAATTTGGCGGGAATACGATCTGCCCACTGGCCAATTTCCTGATAGATTGGTGGGATGATTTCATTTCCATCGATGTCGATGATGCCCCAATTGCCAGAGATCATCACTGCGATGTGCCCATCTTGCGCGCGACCCAGTGCATCAAAGCGGGGCGGAACGCGCCAGGTCCCATCGGCCCCCATTAACCCCCATTTGTTGTCGGAACGTATCGGTACTACGCCATCAAAAGCGGATCCAGCGTCTTCATACTGAGGCTCTACAACCCAGCGATAACCGGTCTGTGCAACAGTTAGGTCGGCATTTGCAAAAGCCGCGACCCCAGCAAAGACACCATACAACAGATTGAAATACTTTCGCGTCAACAACCCCAATCTCCCACGTCGCTACCACAATTCAAAGAATCAAAAAACGGTAACAATTATGGGTGAAGTTAAGCCATGCGACAAGCGTGACGAGTTTGATTGCAGTTCGGTCAGGCCACTTCCGCGATGGGCATTGCTGCTCACCAGAATTGAATTCGATCCATGCGGCCTGCCAGCTACCACCCAAAACGAACCAATCAGCAAGCCCGATTACCGGGCTGAATACATCTGAAATGCCGTGGGGTCAGGACAGATTGATTTCCGAAGGTCGGCGTGCTTCACGGTTCGAAAAATGAGCAGTGATTTGTCTGATCTTTTCTGGTTGAACGACTCGCAGATGGCGCGTCTTGAGCCCTGCGTTCCGAGCCCCCTTGGCAAGCCACGCGTTGATGATCGGCACGTGTTGAGGCGTATTATATTCATTAACCGCAATAGCTCGCGGTGGCGTGATGTCCCCACACTCTATGGGCCGCACAAGGCGCTGTACAACCGTAGGAAACGGTAGAACGGCATAGTCATTTTCGCGCAAATGATGATCGGATTGGCTGCGGAACACGGCGAAGAGAAGACCGTGATGATCGACGCCACCTACCAAAAGGCACAGCGACCTGCATGGCGGCGAAAAAGGGGACGTGGCCGCCTGATCGGACGTACCAAGGGCGGAATGAACACCAAACTGCACACCATCTGCGGCAGCCAGAGACGTCCGCTGAACTTGTTCGTGACTGCCGGTTAGATCAGCGATTACATCGGCGAACAGGTGTTGCTGAGCAGCCTGCCAGATGCCAATTGGGTACTCGGGGACCGAGGTTATGACGCCGACTGGTTCAAAGAAGCGTTGAAAGACAAAGGGGTACGCGCTTGCATGCCAGGCCGCAAACAGCGGAAGAAACCGGTGAAGTACGACAAGCGTCGCTGCAAACGGCGCAACCGGATCGAGATCATGTTCGGCAAGCTAAAGGATTGGCGACGCTTGGCGACCCGAGACGACAGGTGCCCGAAGGTCTTCCTTTCGGCCACCGCCCTCGCCGCACTCGTCATTTACTGGCTATGAGTCCTGACCCTAATTAGTATGCATGTCGATTTAACACTGTTTTAGTTTCTCTTTTTTGGCGCTATGCGGGGCACCACTTTCCAACTTATACAAATGAAATCAATTGCTTGTGCGGCACCTATTTGTGGATGCGCGTGGCAAATCAGATATGGCCAAAGCATTCGACGCATTCGACCCGGATGTGCCGCCAGCTCATTGAGGGTGGCCAGATGGGGCGAGAGCGCCGTGCCCCGCCCCCCCTAGTCTACAACACAAGGTGATCAGACGTGTTGAGTTTGGCTCAGGGTTGCTTCTACGCCATGCGTGGCAAATGCCTTTAGATTGGTCACAATGAGGCGATGAAAGTCGCTGTTGGCGGCCAGAGATGCGGGCACCAGATTGGGCAGCGCAAACAAGGCGTTAACCCGCTCTGTGGCCGGTAGCGGTAGGGCTGAAAGCTCAGCCTCGCGCGGATCCCGCAGCGCATAGGTCGTGCCGGTGTCTGTGCGTCCTTCTAGATAGCGCAGCCACAAAGCCGTTGCCAACGCATAGGGCGCGATGTCTTGGCCATGCTGCGCCGCCTCGAGGGCGGGGGCAAAGATACGTGGCGGCATTTTCTGACTGCCATCCATCGCGATCTGATAGGACTCATGGGCGATATGAGGATTGCGAAACCGCGCCAATAGGGCTTCGCCATAGGCCTCAAACTCGATCCCGGAAATCGGGTCGAGCGTTGCCGCAGCGGCCTTCATGTGCTGTGCCACCCGCGAGGCCAGCGCCCCATGGGCCATCACATCGCGCACATAGGTTTGGCCCGTCAGATGCCCGGCATAGGCGATCAGCGAATGTGATCCATTCAACATTCGAAGCTTCATGTGTTCGTAGGGTTTCACATCTGAAACCAGCAGAGCCCCTGCCGCCTCCCATGCGGGGCGCCCCTGCACAAAGTTGTCTTCGATAATCCATTGGCTGAACGGTTCGGTTTCAATCGGGATTTGATCGCCCCAGCCTGTGTCCTGTTTGACCAACTGAACCAGCGCGGGTGTGGTCGCCGGCGTGATGCGATCCACCATGGTCGAAGGAAAACTCACATTGGTTTGGATCCACGCCACCAGCCCCGCATCAAGAGTGCCCGCATGACCAAGCACGGCCTCGCGCAGAACCCGGCCATTATCCGCCAGATTGTCACAAGACAGCAGGGTAACCCCGTTTAGGCCCGCCGTTTTGCGACGCGAGAGCGCTTCGACCAAAACGCGGATCACATTGGTCTCTTCTGAGGAGGGCGTGATCTGATAGGCCTTTTCTGTGACCGTCAAACTGACGATCTTTGTCGAGGGGGCTGCCAAAACACCGAACACCGGCTCCAGCCCCTGCGCCGCGCTCACCGCGCCAGACAGCGCTTTGATCACACGAAATTCTGGGCCTTCTTCGGCCCGCACCACCAGAGTATAGCGCCCGTCTTGCGCCGTCAGAGCATCGGCAATCGTTGTGCTGCGCAGGCTGACACCTGTGATCCGCCAATCGCCGCCCGCGGCCTCCATCGCTTGTTGCGTATAGACGGCCTGATGGGCGCGGTGAAACGCCCCCGGGCCGATGTGAACAATGCCAGTCCCATGGGCCGCGGGATCAAAGCTCATGTCATCTCTCCGCCCAGACCACTGACAACACCGCGCAGTTCCGCAAGGCCACGCAAACGCCCGATCAACGGATAGCCGGGCTGTTGTTCGCGGGTCAAATCATCCGCCATGGCCTGACCATGATCGGGGCGCATCGGAATTGCCCAGTCTTTACGCCCTTCGGCTTTGCGACGCTGTTCTTCGAGCTGAACCGCCCGCAACAGCGCCACCATATCGGTGCTGCCTTCCAGATGCGCGGCTTCGTGGAACGACCCCGGGAAACGCGCGTCTTCACAAGTGACATTGCGCAGATGTAGGAAATGCACCTTGTCGCCAAGTCGTTCCATCATCCCAACCAGGTCGATTTCGGGGTTCACCCCCAATGATCCAGAGCACAGCGTGATCCCGTTGGACGGGCTGTCCACGGCTTGCGTCAAAGCGGCATAGTCCTCTTCGCTGGACACAATGCGCGGCAGCCCCAAAAGCGGGAACGGTGGATCATCTGGGTGACAACACAGACGAATGCCCAGCTCTTCGGCGACGGGCACCACCTCTTGCAGAAAGGCAAACAGATTGGCGCGCAGCTGATCAGCTGAGATGTCGCTGTAGCTGTCCAGCAACGCACGAAACGCCTCAAAACTTAGCTCTTGGTTGGCCCCCGGCAGGCCCATCGTGATGTTGGCCATCAATTGATCTTTGGCCGCGGCCTCCATCGTTGCATAGCGCGCTCGCGCCGCTGCGACCACATCCGCGGGAAAGTCATCCTCGGCGTTGGGGCGTGCCAAAATACAAATGTCAAAGGCCGCAAAATCAATCAGATCAAAACGCATGCAGGTTGATCCAGTTGGCGTGACATGGGCCAGATCGGTGCGGGTCCAATCAAGGACCGGCATGAAGTTATAGCACACAACCTCAAGCCCTGCTTGCGCCAGATTGGCAAGGCTTTGCTTGTAGTTGGCGACATGGCGTTGCCAATCCCCGTCGCGTTTCTTGATGTCTTCGGAAATCGGCAGGCTTTCCACCACATCCCAGGTCAACCGCGATGGCGCCCCAGTGCTGCGCTTGGCGATTTCACCTTGTCGATTGGCAATCGCCTCAGGGCTCCAGATTTCGCCATTGGGAACATCATAGAGCGCGGTGACAATGCCTGTGGCCCCTGCTTGCTCGATGTCTTCGATTGCGACCACGTCCTGCGGGCCAAACCAGCGCCATGTCTGTTTCATGATGCGTCCTCATATCCATAAGCGCGCCGTGGCAGGTTATAGGCCAGATCGCGCGCCACCTCTGCGGCTTCGTTTTCTTCTAGACGGTGTTCGACCACGCGGCGGGCCAAAAACGCACAATCAATGCGTCGCGCCAAATCGTGCCGTGCGGCGATCGATGGCAGCGCGCGTGTGTCGTCATTGAACCCAACCGTGTTGTAATACCCGGCGGTCTCTGTGGTGATTTCGCGGAACCGCATCATCCCGTCGGGGCTGTCAAAGAACCACCATGCAGGCCCCAAACGCAGACAGGGATAGGCCGCAGCCAAAGGTGCAAGTTCGCGCCCATATGTCGTCTCGTCGAGGGTAAAGAGGATCAGCGTCAACCGGGGATCATGTCCATGTGCATCCAACAAGGGGCGCAGTGACTCTACGAAATCGACCGGGCCGGGAATATCAAATCCCTTGTCAGGGCCAAAGCGGTGAAAGACTGTCGCACTGTGGTTGCGGCGTGATCCGGGGTGCAACTGCATCACCAGACCATCCTCTAGGCTCATACGGGCCATTTCTGTCAGCATCTGCGCGCGAAACAGCTCTTTGTCCTCAGCCGAGGCCTCAGGGCGCTGGACCCGCGCCAACAGGGCCTCACAGTCTTGTAAAGACAGATCGGCTGTGCGCGCAGTTGGGTGCCCATGATCGGTGGCTGTGGCACCAAGCGCAATAAAGGCGGCGCGGCGCGCCCGGTGTGCCGCCAGCAATCCGGACCACGTGCCGGTGTCCTCACCCGTCATTTCACCCAACCGCGCGAGGTTTTCGACAAATCCCACAGCGTCTGGATCGGTGACTTGATCCGGTCGGTAAGTTGGCAGAACCCGGCCCGCCCAGCCGCTGTCACGGATCGCGGTATGGTGCAAAAGCGGATCCAAACAGGAATCCGTGGTGGACAAAACCTCGATCCCAAATCGTTCATACAAAGCGCGAGGACGCAGCGCATCTCCGGCCAAAGCTGCAGCGATTTGGTCAAAGCTGGCATCAGACGTTTCAGCGCTCAGCGGCTGATTGATGTCAAACAACGTGCTCAGCGTGTAATCCATCCAGTGAAGCACCGGCGTTGAACGGAACAGATGATAGTTTTCGGCAAACCGACGCCAGATCACCCGGCTGTCGGTTTCATATGGGGTTCCGTCGCGGGTTGGCACACCAAGATCCGCATGGGTCATCCCCTGAGAGACCAGCATACGCACGATATAGTGGTCAGGTACGATCAACAGCTGCGCCGGATCGGGAAAGCGTTCGTTTTCGGCGAACCAAGACGGTTCCGTATGCCCGTGCGGGCAGATCAGGGGCAAATGTTCGACAGTTTCGAACAGGGTCCGCGCCACCGCACGTGTTGCAGGATCAGCGGGGAAAAATCGATCAGGGTGCAGCATTTTCTACGGCCTCGAATACAGAATTGATATGGCTGGAAATCAGCGCTTTGGAGAGATCAGCGTCCCCCGCCTTGATCGCATCGAGCAAAGCAAGGTGTTCGTTAAAGGCAACATTGATCCGGTTGGGCAGATTGCCAGTTAGCATGATGCGGGCGCGGTCAGTGTGGGATTTGACCGACTGTGCCAAGCGCCACGCCGCGGGCAAGCCGGCAAGTTCAGCCAGCATCGCATGAAATTTTTCGTCTTGCTGAAAGAAGGCGACATGGTCGTTATGACTGACCGCAACGCTTTGCAGCGCGATAAGGGCATCCAACGGCCGCAAGTCCGTTTTCTGAGAGGTCAAAAGATCAACAACTTCGCGCTCAAGCGCGCGTCGGATAACAACACCTTCACGCACCCGGTCCTGATTGATAGGCGCAACAAAGGTGCCTGATTTGGGCCGACTTTCAATCAAACCGTCTTCGATCAATCGTTGATAGGCTTCGCGGATTGGTGTCCGACTGACTCCCAGCGCGTCGCCAAGTTCGATTTCGTTAATGGGGTGGCTGGGCTTTAGCACTTCAAGAATGATCGCCCGCCGAATGGCATCATAGATCTGAGGGCCAAGCGGACGGGACCGGTCGATCTTGGTGATCGCGGTCAACTCATCCAGATTGTGCGCCTGCCCCAAAGGGCGACTTGTCTTTGGCAATGATACGTCCCCCCATTTTCTGCATTCATGCATACAAGTATACATGAAGTCAACGCACCGGGTGGCAACGGGCAAATTTCACCCCCTTGGTTTGGGGAAACCTGTTGGGAACCTACCTAAATCAGATGCGCGCAAGGCCTGTCGATAAGCGTCTGGCTCAGCCGAACACATCGAACCTGTCGCGCATATCCCGGCATGGGACGCCCTGACCTATGGGCCGATCCCCAAGACGCAACTCAGCTACCGCTCTCATTCCATAGGGCGGTGCCATCTTGGCCCTGCAACCGGTCGCAGGGCCAAGCCTAAGGGGTCTGGTTGCCGAAATGGCCCCGACGGATCAGCTTTTTTGGCAAACTCCAGCGCCAGCGAGAAACTTTGGAAATACAACGAGGTCAGCTTGCCCGCCTTCCAGTTGATCATCTGACTGTTGCTAAAGCGCTGCTCCACATAGGTGTTCATCTCTTCGGCCAAACGGGCAGTCAAATCGTGCAGATCCATGTCTGCTTCGGCCTGTGCGATCTCAACTTCAAGAACAGCCATCTCGCCGTTTAAACGCTCAAGATCAGCCGCAGCCAGATCAGCTTGCCACATCCAGTCTTCGGCGCGACGATTGTGGCTGGCCTGCGTTTCCGCCAAATTGGCTGCCTGACTGAGAAAGGCGATTTCAGAATCCGCCGCCCCTGCCCCAATTTCGATGGCGCGGCCAACATTCTGTCCGCCATCGGCCATGCCAAAGATTGTAGGAGACAAATACCCGGGCACCGACGCCATGCGTGTTGCGGCCACCAGATTTTGCATTTCGAGGGCGGCGATCGAAATGAGCTGCGCCTTTGTCTCCCAAGAACTTAACCCGTCAGAGGCCAGATCGTTGAAATGCGATTGCCGCTCTTCGGCCGCCTTGATCGACGTCTCAATGCCTGCCCGTCGTTCCTGCAACTCTTTGAGATGCAGTTTCTTACCCGTTGTCGAAGCCTCAAGCAGATTGCGTTCGTGCACGCGGCGCAGATGCGCCAGACCTTCGGCATCTTTGCGCGAGATGGCGCTTTGCAATGCCCCGCCCAAATGAATGACGTTCTGCAAGGTTGCGCGGGCCCGGCTGAGGCTGGCCTTAAAGCGGAACCCGCCGCGATGCCGTGACAGCCCCTGAACCGCTGCATCCAGACTTTGCCCCATGGCCAATGCATTCATCAATCGACGCGGGTCAATTTCAGGTTGGAACAGCGCCATCTGCCGGAATTCACCTTTGATGTTTTCGCTGGCCCGAATTTGCCCCAGACGCTTGTCCACTTTGGTGCGATAGCTGTGAAACACATCCCCACCCGAGGCGATCCGCGTTTCAGGGCTGTGGCCATAAACCGCCGTTTTGCCATCCAGCGCGAACACGCGCCAATGCACGTCTGTTGCGCTGCGCTCCCACCGCTCAATCTTGGAAAATGCCCCTTCGGTGCGCGCGCGATACTCTGAGACGTGGTACTTGCCACGCCGTGGGCCCTGACCGTAATCCGTTCGGCTGGGCGTTGGTGTTCCGTCGCGGTCCAACCAACGCACCAAAGGCCCAACTCCAGAGGAAACCAGCTCGTCTTGTGGTCTATAGGTTGGCAGTTCGCGCGTTGTCGGGCGCTGTAAGAACACCCAAATGTAGGATTTGTGGCGCAAAAGGCTGCGAGAGGATGCCGCGATCTGTCGCGGCGCGGTGATCGATCCGGTCTTGGCAGTGGTGCGAAAATCTTCGAGGCGCCTTGGCCTAAATTTCAACGCCAAAGGTCTGAGGTTCGGGCCTAGAGGTGAAAGGGTTCGATCTTATCAGCAGAAAGGGCATAGCCGATTTCTGCAATCTGCGTGGACACCGAAGACACGCCAAACATCCCGGTGACATTGACCGCTTCGAACAGGCCCTTGCTCTCATAGGGGGTTGGAGCCGTCACCAAAACCAATTGATTGGCCGGCGGCGGCGGCACATGCACACAAGCGCCCACAAAGGGCACCAAGATAAAGGCCGACACGGCAGACCCGCTATACTCAATGGGCACAATGAACCCCGGCAGGCGCACCACTTGACCATTCCAATCGGTCCGCACACCGGTTGAGGCTGGTTGCTGCGTGGTCAACGGCTCTTGTTCGTCATGGAAGAACAACTGGCGCAGTTCAGTGTGGCTTGCCACTTGGTCTTTGGGCAGCAGATCGTCCCATTCCAGATCAATGAAGTCCTCGGCGCGCGCCATGCCCGGCATCAGTGCAGCGGCGGCCATCGCCGTCAAAACCGCACGGCGGTGCAGGCAAGGATTGAACGACGGGGGCTTGATCTTGCTCACCACTCGTAAACCTCCATTGCGTCTGCTGTGATCGCATAGCCGGTTTCGCCCAACTCGGTCGATTGCAAGCGGGTGCGCAATGTGCCCGTCACCCATACAGGATCCCAGAGTTGATCGCCCGGCCAAGGCTCTGCGGCATTCACCATCACCAGCTGATTGGCCGGTGGCGGCGGCGTATGGATGCACGCGCCCACATAGGGCACCAGCATAAATTCACTCACGCCTTTGGCACTGGTGTCAAAGGGAATGATAAAGCCCGGCATCCTGATATAGACCCCGTCCAACGCCTCGTTCAATTTGGTCGCATTGGCATCATAGATCGGCTTCCAGACATCGGAGACCTCGTCCATTTCGCCTTCACCGATGATTTCAGCATAAGGCAGTCCCGGAGGGATCAAATCGTCCCACATGATCTCTCGGGGGGTGGCGGCCATCGCCACTTTGGGCGCCAACACAGGGCCCGACAAAAGCAGCAAAGCTGATCTGCGATCCATCAAAACATTCACCTTACACGTTGCATATTGCGTTACGTTTTCACCATCATACCATCGGCAAGTGACATTCGGTAAGCCCGCAATGCGGGAACCAAACTCACAATTGCGCCAGCAAGGACAACCGCCAGCAAAACCCACGCCTCGCGCATCGATGGTGCCTCGATGGGCACCCAAAGACCAAAGGCGCTGTCCAATAGTGGCTGCGCAACACTCAGCCCGATATAGACCAAGGCCAACCCCAGGATCGCGCCAAGCGCCGCCATCACCATGGCTTCAAGGACAAGCATGCTAAGGATCGTGAAGGGGCGCGCGCCCATGGCACGAAAAATCGCCATTTCACGGCGCCGTTCGTTCAGACTGGAAAAGATGGTGGCCATCATGCCAATCAACGCCGTCACCACCACCATCGCGGACACCGCCAGCAGCGCCGTTTCAGCAATGCCAACGATGCTCCAGAGTTCCTGCAAGGCCACGCCAGGCAAAATCGCCAGCAAGGGCTCTTTGGGATACTCGTTGATCGACCGTTGCAGGGCAAATGTTTGCAATGGGCTTTTGACCCCGACCAGTGCGGCCGTGATCGCCTTGGGTGTCAGGGTCATGTCGCGCAACACATCCGCAGGCGTCGATTGGCCGGGGATCTGCGCACCACTTTGCCAATCAACGTGGATCGCCTCGATGGCCTCAAGGCTGACAATGACCGTGCGATCAACCGGCGTTCCGGTCTTTTCCAAGACGCCCGAGACGCGAAACGGTTGATCCTTGTGAGCACTGAAAGAGGCAAGCCCATGCGCCACCACAATCGGATCCCCGACCTCATAACCCAAGGTCGCGGCGACATCCGCGCCAATCACCGTGTCAAACAGATCTTCCATGATTTGACCGCTTGAAACGGCAAGGGAGCGGCCTTGGCGGTATTTATAGTGCTCAAAAAACGCCTGACTGGTGCCCATCACGCGAAACTGGCGATGGCTGTCCCCCAATGAGATCGGCACGATCCAATCGACGGCGGGCTGAGCAGCAATGTCTTGGTAACTGTCCCAAGTGACGTTGTTGGTCGCATTGCCAATACGAAACACCGAGTAGAGCAGCAACTGAACGGCCCCGGAGCGAGCGCCCACAATCAGGTTGGTGCCCGAGATGGTATCGGCAAAGCTGGCTTTGGCCCCGGTGCGGATCTTTTCGACCCCTAAAAACAACGCCACCGACAAAGCAATGGCCAAGATTGTCATCCCAACGGTCAGGGCGCGCGCAAACAGCGACGCAATTGCAAGACGAAAGATCATGCCGAAGCCCTTTGTATCTGCGCGATATCTTCCATGCTGATCACCCGATCAAAACGCTCTGCAAGGCGTGGATCATGGCTGACCATCAACAGCGACGTGTTATGCGCTTCGATCTGCGCAAACAGCAAATCAAGGAACGCCGCTTGGCTGGTGGCATCCAAAGCTGAGGTTGGTTCATCGGCAATAATCAACGGCGGGTGGCCAATCAAAGCGCGTGCTACAGCCACCCTTTGTTGTTGACCAACGCTGAGGGCGCTGGCCTTGGCGTCCAGCACATCAGCGGGCAATCCAAGCGCCGAGCACAGCGCCTTGGCCTGAGCGGCCGCATCGGTGACGCCTTTACGGCGATGGGGGGCAAAGCGCAGTGGCAGCAAAATATTGTCCACCACAGATCCAAAAGGCAGCAAGTTAAACTGCTGGAAAATAACACCGATCTGTTCTGCGCGAAATTTGTCCCGCGCCCCGCCAGACAAAGACGAGATGTTGGTGCCCGCGACACTGACCTGCCCCTGACTGGGTAAAATGGTGCCGCAAATCAAGGACAACAAGGTCGATTTGCCCGATCCGCTTTCCCCCAGCAGCAATATGGATTCCCCCTCAGCAACGCTCAGGTCGGCAACGGCGAGCGCAAAGGACGCCCGCCCCGGCCAGCGGTAGGCCACATTTGAAACTTCGAGAACAGGATCGGACACGTTGTCTTAGCGCTCCAGTTTAAGGACCGGTGCGTCTTTGGTGACCTCAAAGGCCTGCGCCCCGGCTGAGGTGAGGATCTGTACGTCAACTTCTAACGCGTTTGGGAAGGTGGCAAAATAGTCAAATGTGATCCTGTCCAAAGCCTCTGGCGTGGCGCAGGTCAGCATGTATTCGGCATGAAATTCTGTATGGCCGGCGTCTTCCTCGTGCGCGTCGTGATCTTCATGATCGTCGTGGTCATGATGCTCTTCATGGTCATCATGCTTATCATGATCATCGTGCGCTTCATGTTCTTCATGTTCTTCGTGGGCTTCATGCTCCTCGTGATGCGCCTCCCCTTCTAGCGCAGCAAAGGCTTCGCTCACTTCACAGCCCGCATCTTGGGGAAACACAAACAACTCAGTCGGAGTGGCAAGTTTGATCAAAGCCGCATCAATCGCAGCATGGTCCGCCGCGCTTTGCGCCGCGTATTCAAACCCTACGATATCAGCGCCGGGGGCTTCAAACGCCATCGCGACAGCAGCGCCATCAAGGGCAATGTTCAGCGTTCCAACCCCATGTTCATGGGCATCGGCATGACGGGTCTCTTCTGCGAAGGCGGGCATGGCGGCCAAAAGGGCCAGAATAGAAAGGGAGTGTTTCATAAAGTGTCCAATAAGAGTTTGATAAGATTACGTCGCGCAAGTGCCGCATTGCCCATGAATTTCAACGATATGGCGGCAGGCTTGAAAGGCGCTTTGATTGGTTAGGCTGGTCAATTTGGCCAACAGATCGCTGCCATCGTGCTCTTCGACCGAACCGCAGTCTTCGCAAATGGCAAGGACCGGAACGCTTTCGACATGGCTGCACCGACAGGGCACAAAAGCTTTGATGGATTCCAGACGATGCGCCCGCCCCTGATCGGTCAGGGCGGACAAGGTGCGATACACGGTGGGCGGCGCAATATCCGGTTCACCCACCTGAAGTCGTTCCAGAATTTGATAGGCCGTCATCGGTCTTGAGGATTGTTTTAACACCCCCAAAACATCTGTTTGCCGATCCGCAGCACGCTTTCTCATCGCTCGCCCTCCATCCTTGTGCACTTTTTATTTTATAAAGTAACAAACCTCAAGTCCCCTGCCTGCGTCGACCATCGCGCTCTTGCAAATGTGAAGATTGGCGCAACGCGAACCGCCGATACCGTGTTGCCAAGCCTTTGGGATTAAGAAACACTGCGCCCCGTCTCAATTGCCAATTGATTTATCGCTCTTCCAGCGATGCGGATTTTCGGCACAGCACTTATGAATAAGGCTTTTACAAAATGTCTTCACCAAAACCACGCGTCGGCGAGAACGTCGAAATCACCAGCTTTCCTTCTGTTTCTGGCGGTGAAATCACCATCGGAGCGGCCAAAGATCGCTGGACCATGATGTTTGTCTATCGCGGGCGTCATTGCCCACGCTGCAAACGTTTTTTGAACAAGCTGAACGCCGTCCTGGCCGACTGGACCGCCGAAATGGATGTCTTTGTCGTTTCTGCTGACACTCAGGAAAAAGCCGTGGCAGACAAAGAAGAATTCGGTTGGGATTTTGAGCTGTGCTACGGCATGAGCGAAGCCCAGATGCATGCCTTGGGTCTGTATGTTTCTGCGCCGCTAAGTGAAGCTGAAACCACAACAAATTTCGCCGAACCCGGCGCATTTGCGATCCGTCCAGATGGCAGCTTGATGCTGGTCGACATCTCAAACGGTCCAGCGGCACGCCCCGACCTTGAAGAGCTGTTGGATGGAATGAAATTCAACATTTCCAACGACCGCCCAGTGCGCGGCACCGCCTAACGGCAAATCATCAGACAACACCGGGCGCAGCAAGCTGACCCCGGTGTTGTTTTCGCGCAGGCCCCGCAATGTCGCCTGCTGCGCCTTTTCCCAAACCCTTTGAAACTGCCATTTGACACCCGAAACCGCGCTTTGCTGCGTGGGTGTTTTGGTGCGTTCGTTTCACAAATATTCGGCTGATCAAAAAGATTAGAGCCAATTTGGAAACATAATTTCCAAATATCCATTTACCATTGACTGATTGATAAAGCTGTTTACGCTAAAACTATGCAAAAGTTACCGAAAACGAATAGCCAAAAGAATTTTCAGTCTCAGATAGAAATCGACCCCGACGCTTCGTTGCCGCTGACCACTGTTGAGCTGACCAATTCCTCTGAGGTTATCAAAGCCAGCATGGAAGTGTTGGGCACCATTCGGGTGAACAACCGCATAGGGCTGACCCTTGATCAAACCGTTGAGCGGTCCGGGTATGACAGCCAGTTTGTCAAAAACTTTTTGGATGTCTGTGTCGCAGAAAATTTCATCCGTCTGGACACCCACACCGGGGCGTACCGCATCAGCCACGTTGTTATGTCCAGTCTGCAAGAATTGTTCAGACGCGGGGAATTGATCCCATCAGGCGCGATTGAGTTGACGAAGCTCAAGAACCTGATCGGTGAAACCGCGATGATCTGTGTGGATGACGGGCAGAATGTGACTGTTGTGAAGGCGGTTTATGGCCAGCAGGAAAAACGGACCATCGACGAACCCGGAGCCCATCTGCCCTTTCACTGTACCTCGGTTGGCAAAGTGTTGCTGGCCTATATGGATGAACAGCGACGCGACCAGATCTTGGCCAAACGGTTTGAAAAACTCACCGATAAGACGGTGACTGACGTCGCTGAACTGCGCGCACAGCTCGAAAAAATCCGAATTCAAGGTTATGCGCTTGCCGACGAAGAAACCACCTTGGGCGTGCGTGGCATTGCCGTGCCGATCTTTGAATCAGATGGGCGATTTGTGGCCTCGATGGGCATTGTCGGTCAGTGCCATCGCCTGCATTGGGATCGGGTTGAGCTGATCGCGGATGCCATGATGCAAAGCGCGGATCGCATTTCTGAGCGTTTGCGCAGCATCGAGAAGGAGCCGCGCGCGCCGGCGTCAATTGAAACGCTCTCCAAATCCCAAGCCTCCTACACCTATTCGCCGCAATGGCACCCCGAACACAAAAAATTCTACTGGCTGGAACAAGAAAGCCGCAGCCTGTTTCGTGCATCACTGGGCGCCGACCCCGAGTTGATCCGCACCTTTGACACCGCGCCCGACTCTTTTGTGCACACCACATCCGGCAGCAATCTGGTGCTCAGCGGCGCGCGCATCCAAAACATCACAACCGGTCGGGAATATGTGTGCGATTCATCGATCAAACACGCGGTATCCGGCATCAACGATGAGATCTGGGCCATCACAGAGCGCGACGGTCACGACATGCTGGTCAACCTCACCACCGATGGGCGCGCCACGGACCATGCGGCCATGCCCATGGGCGTCAGCTCGATTTGTTATTGCGCCATTGCCGGAGTGGTTTATGCGCTCAACGCCGAGACCTATACGCTGCAGTCTTACAAGTTGATCAGTCGCCGCTTGACCAATGTCAGAACCTTCACCCCCGCTGGTGGCAAACCCAACCGCATCACAATTGATCGCGATTGGAACCTATGGGTGAGTTTCGAAGGGGGGTGGTTCATCAATGCCCTCTCTCTTGAAGGAGAGACAATGCGGCGTTGCCCAGTGCAAATTCCAGCGCCAACCGGCTTGTGTTTTGGTGGTGAAACCGGGCGCGATCTGGTGGTCACCAGCCTTAGTACAGGTTTGGATCCATATGTGCTGCGCAATGCGCCTTTGTCAGGGCATGTTGTGTCGTTGCGCATGGATGACGACCTCGACGCCCCTCACGCCCTATAGCCATCAGCCGCATCCCCCTAGGATGATCCGTGTTTATCCACCGCGGGCCAATACCAGCAATCCCAACACGATCAGACCCAAGCCAGCCATGCGGGACAATTGCAACGGCTCGCCCAAGAAAAAGACCCCCGACAGCACCACCATGACAAAGCTGATTGCCACAAACGGATAGGCCAACGATAGATCCATTTCGCGTAGCGCAAACAACCACAGCACCGTGCCCACGCCATAAAGCGCTAAACCCAGTACCACAAAGGGCGAGAACAAAAAGCTCAGTGCTTTGGCCAAAATTCCCATTGTTTCTGTGATTTCGACACGCGACACCCCCAGCTTAAAGGCGGTTTGTGCAACGGCTGACAATGACACGCTGACAAAGACCAGCACAAAACTCGCAAACGTCATGGCAGCATCCATCCCAAATTGACTTGATGCGCTAGGATGACCACCATCAGAACCGCAACCCCCGTGGCGCGGCTCACCCGATCTTTCAGCGCAAACACAACCGGATCACCGCCAACTTGGCCCCGCGTGGCCTTCAGCCATGTGCGATAGGACCAAAACATCATCATCGGGATCATGATCCACAACAGGCCAGGAGATTGATAGCGGCCCTGAATTTCAGGGGCGCTGACATATTCCGCCAACGTCAGCAATGACAGCGCCGCATTCGAAATTCCAAAGGTCCGGATCACATTCAAATCACTGGACCAATAGCCGCGCGCGGGCAGTTGATCATCCGGCTCAACATCGCACAGCTCAATATAGCGCTTCATGTAGGCCAGACTGAGAAAGAAGAAGAGCGAAAAGGTCAGTATCCATGGGCTGGGCACCACCTTCAGCGCCGCCGCCCCCGCTACGATGCGGGTGGTGTACAGCAATGCCAAAATCACCACATCGATGGTCGAATGGGATTTCAGCCAGAAGGAGTAGATGTTGGTCATCAGAATATAGAGGACCAGCACCACACCAAACCACGGCCCCGCCCCGCCAAATCCCAAGGCCAAGGCAGCAAGGAACAATACCGCGGCCACCACACAGCCATGCAGCGGGCGTATTCGCCCCGATGCGAACGGGCGCAGATGTTTGGTCGCATGGGCCCGGTCTGCTTCGATATCCAGCAGGTCATTCACCAAATAAACCGCAGAGGCACAGAGTGAAAACGCCATGAATGCCACAAGCGACAGGACCAGACTGCCGGGCACAAAATAGAGATGCGCAAACAGCAAGGGCAAAAACACCAAAACGTTCTTTGACCATTGGTGTGGCCGCATCGCCTTGATCAAGGGGCGCGCAAGCCCACCGTCTGACGGCAACATCAGCGACACCTGATCCGCATCCTTGGCCAACGGCTCGGCTCCGCTTGGCATTTGTGCAAAGCCACGCAGCGTAGCGGCCTCCCATATCACCAAATCTGCACGAGAGTCGCCAAGATATTCAAAGGCTTCACTGTCGGCATGCGCCCCGGCATCGGCCTGAATGGCGGCCAGTTTGGCCTCGCTTTTCAGGTTAAGATCGGGCGTTGAAGCTAAGACAGCATCGAAGATCTGCAAATGCTCTGCAACTTGTTCAGCTACGCGTTGGTCGGCGGCCGTGGCCAGAACAACCCGTCGACCTGCAGCCCGGGCAGCGGCGATATGATCAAGGACTTCAGGGCGATAGGGCAACCGTTTGGCATCCAAAGACACGTGATGGGCCAAAGCATGCTTCAACGGGCTGATCCCCTTGGGCACCGCAGACAGCCCAGCTTTGAGCGCCTCAGGAAACCGGAATGCGCGCACCAAAAGTTCTTGGGCGATGTCCGTTTTCACCAAGGTTCCGTCCAAATCGACGTAGAGCGGGATATCTGTCTTGCCTGCCGAAGCATGAACAATCTGGTTCATTCGCTGCTATTGTCCTTTAAAATCTGTGTTTTGCGAGCGCTATTGCCTTAGTTTGCCGTAGCGTCAGCGCCTTTGTAATCTTTCTTTGCAAAAATTCATCGGGGCAGAGTAGGTTCGAAGCTTCTTTGACCCAACACCTGTGTGGACCATGCATTATTCACAAAATTTAGGCAAAAATTCGACTGCAGTGTGTGTTTTTCTATTTGTGCTGGCCTTTGCCCTGCGATTGATCGGTTTGGACTATGGATATTTTCATGGCGATGAACGGGTCAATGATGCTGCTCGGGTCCTAACCGGAGAGCTTATTCCGTCACAGCACTTCTATCCCCCGTTTGTGCATTATCTGAACGCCACCGCATTGGGCGGCTTGTTTGGCACCGGTCTTTTGGCCGGATGGTGGTCTGGGCCCGGCGGGTTCCGCGAGGCCTATTTCACGGATCCAACGCCGTTTTATGTGACGCTGCGCGCCGTGACGGCCTTGACCAGTGCGATCATGGCGCCGTTGTTCTATCTGGCCGCGCGCAAGCTGACGCTGTCGCAATGGCCAGCTGTGATTGTCGCGCTTACTGCAGTTTTTATGCCATTGTCGGTCTTTATGGCGCATATCGCCAAAGGTGACACGGGCCTCGCCGTGGCGATGATTGCCACATTTGTCGCCCTGATGATGCGTTTGGACACCACCAAACCACTGCGCTGGGATCTGTTGCTGGGGCTCTGCGTGGCGCTCACGATGAGTTATAAGCATTCAGCGATTTTTGTGCTGGGGCCTTTGGCTGTTGGCACCATCGTTCTGATCGCCAAGCATGAAGGCTGGGCCAAAGCGTTTGTGTCTTTTGGCCGCGCATTGTTGCCCATTGTGATCCTATGGCCTTTGCTGAATATCGGCCTCATCCTCGATTTTCAAAATTTCTTGGACTTTCAAAAAATCCAAAGCGTCATGTCTTTGCGTCCCGATGACATTTCGCCCTTTGCCGGGATTTTGACCATGACGCACAAGGCCTCTCAGATGGCCTTTGGCATGACACCTGTGATTGCGGTGATGGCGGTATTGACCCCTGCCGGGCTGTTGTCGCGCCATTGCACTTTGGCGCAAAAGCCCACGTTGATGGTGATCTGGCTATCTTTGAGCGCTGGGTCTTTGGCCGTGGCCTATATCACCGGACCGCGACAACCCGAGCACCTGTGGATTGCCAATTTTGCGGGCTACACGCTGCTGGCCAGCATGGTCTTTGTGAACCTCAGCCAAGCAGCGCTACCGCTTTTACGCTATGGGTCCGGCCTTGCGATTGCGGCGGGTTTGGCGCTCAGCATCTGGGCGACCGGTATCGTTCAAACGCAGGCCATTGCCCCCACCAATCTGGCTCAGGTCGCGGCCTTTCTTGAAACGCATACGCAAGACAACCGCGACAGCACCAAGATCATCGCCGACATTCCCCTGCCCCTGCCACAAAAGACCGCCGCGATCCTTGATGAGGAAAAGCGCGCCGAGCGATTGGCAGAGAAATACCAGATCACCCTGCCACCGCGGGCCGAAGAACGGTTGCAGAGTGTCGAACCGACCAACGCGCTCTATCACCGCCGCTTGCCCGAAGTGATGTTTGGATTGGAAAACACCAAAGATGGAGACTTAGCTTTCCCCATCAAAGCCCATGCCTGGCCCCCGCAAACCGAAGAATGGCAGTTGGAGCATTGGCGCGCGCAGCAGATCACGCTGTTTGTTCTGAAAGACTTTGAAACCTACGCCGCGTTGCCGCGCCCCAAGCTGCGGCAGGATTTCTATCAAAGCATCGGAACCAACTGTCAGCTCCTTGCGCAGTTCGACACCCTGAAACCGCTATTCTTGGAACGCGAAATTCACGTGTTTGATTGCAGCGCACCTTAACCTTTGCTTGGGACAGGGGTGACCTGACACAGAACACAATCGTGATCAGACAGCGCAACGCCGTCTTCCCCAACCGATGACAGAATGGGCAAAGATTGCCCTTCAAAACCGCGTGCACAGAACCAATCCAGCTTCATGCGACGGGTGTCATGGGGCGTGATCAAACTGTTGCGGGTGGTGACCCCCGGCGCGGTAAAGTCCCATTGATACCCACGCTCAACAGCGTCCTCAAACAAGGGTTCCACCCGCCAGTCATAGCTCGGAGGACAATGGTTGCCCGTGTTCAGATCGCCACCGATGATCACTGGTAGATCCGGAGCAAACGTGTCCACCGCCTCCATCAACGTGGTGAATTGAGCCGCGCGCAAATCTGGTTTTGCGTTGCTTTCCAAATGCGTCGAGACCACACAGATCGACCCACGCTCGGTCGGCACAATGCCTGCAACGGCCATGCGCCCGCCCAATCGAGGTTGAGCGCTGTCCCCTGCCCCATTGGGGCCATCCACAAACCAGTGGCCTTCGGTGTCCAGACGGATCAAGCTCAGACGTTCAAACGGCGCCGCAGACAGGATCGCATTGCCATGCCATCCAGCAGCATTGAAATCATCGGTGCAAAACGCACGTTCTGTTGCGCCGCCAAGATCCATCTCAAAGAACTCAACCCCATAGGCATAGTGCATGCCCAAAGAGCGGGCCATGTCCGCCGTGGTGTTGCGCTGTGCGGTGCGGGCCATACCGCTGTCCATTTCGCTCAGCAAAACAACCGAAGGCGCAAAGGGATGCAGATGCGCGGCACTGTTTTCCGGGAACAGGCAGCGCTCTACATTCCATGCCGCAATCGTCATTTCAGCGGGCAAGTGTGACGTGGTGCCCTCCCCGCCCACCTGCAAGGCTGTCATCGCCGGGTTTTGCGCCATCAAATCGCGGTGCGCCTGAACCGTGCGCTCGGCTGATTTGAGCCGGGCAAGATTGTCACCGGTGATCAATGGCAGATCTTGCACCAATCGCTGTTTATCCAGTTCCAGAGCTTGGGTCATAGACGTCGCCCCGATTGCGCGTCAAAGAAATGCATCGCCTCTGGGGCAATCGCAAGACGCGCCAGACCCGGCGTGGCCTCCATCGTTTTGGGCACGCTGACGGAAAACTTTTGCCCGGCCAAGTGACCGTGCAACAGGCGATGCGCGCCCAATTCCTCGACGATCTCGATCATGAAATCCTGCGTGCCTTGCGGATCAAGTTTGACGTCCTCGGGACGGATGCCCAGCGTCACATCCCCGGTCAAAGACGCCGGGGTTGACGTTGCAAGGATGGTGTCGCCAAGGTTCAGCTGGCCCGGCTGAGTGATCTGGGCGCGCAGCAAATTCATCGCCGGAGCGCCCATGAACCCAGCCACAAACGTCGACGCCGGTGTATTGTAGATCTCGGCAGGGGTGCCGATCTGTTCGATCTGCCCTGCGTTCAGCACTATGATGCGATCCGCCATGGTCATGGCCTCGACCTGATCATGGGTCACATAGACCGAAGTGACCCCCAACCGCCGTTGCAACGCTTTGATATCAATGCGCATTTGGTTGCGCAGCTTAGCATCCAAATTCGACAAAGGTTCGTCAAACAAGAACAGCTGAGGGTCGCGCACAATCGCGCGCCCCATGGCCACACGTTGACGTTGACCACCAGACAATTGACTGGGGCGGCGCTCAAGGTGATCCGTCAGGTTCAACATCTCGGCGGCGTTGCGCACCTTGTCCTTGATCTCTGACTTGGCGATTTTGCGGTTTTTCAAACCATAGCCCATGTTCTTGGCCACGCTCATATGCGGGTAAAGCGCATAGTTCTGAAACACCATTGCAATGTCGCGATCCGCGGGATCAACGTCATTCACAACACGATCCCCAATCGCCAACTCACCACCGGTGATATCTTCCAGACCCGCAATCATACGCAGCAACGTCGACTTGCCACAGCCCGACGGGCCAACCAGAACCACAAACTCGCCATGCGGAATGTCAAAGCTTGAGGGCTTCAGCGCCTCGAACCCATTTGGATAGGTCTTGGCGATATTGTTAAGTGTTACCTGAGCCATTTCTGGGTCCTTACTTATCTGAATCCGTCAAACCCTTGACGAACCAACTTTGGAAAAAGATCACGATTGCCACCGGCGGCAACACCGCGATGAGCGCCAATAGGTTGGAGCGGCCAAACTCGGGGACGGCGGCGCCTTCCAGCACCTGCGTGATTTGTTTGATCCCGCGCACAAGCGTGTACATGTCTTCGTCCGTGGTGATCATGGTGGGCCACAAATATTGGTTCCAGCCATAGACAAACATGATGATGAACATCGCCGCGATCATGGTCTGCGACAGCGGCACAAGGATATCGATGAAGAATTTGACCGGACCAGCCCCGTCAATCCGCGCCGCCTCGACCAGCTCTTCTGGAACCGAGCGAAAGAACTGACGGAAAAAGAACGTTGCGGTGGCCGAGGCAACCAACGGCACAATAAGTCCGGGGAAAGTGTTCAACATGCCAAGGCTTTGCACCACCTCATAAGAGGGCAGGATGCGCACTTCGAGGGGCAACAACAGCGTGGTGAAGATCAGCCAGAATGCCAAGGTCGCAAACCGCAGTCGGAAATAGACCAGCGCGTAGGCCGCCATCATCCCAAGCACGATTTTTCCCACGGCAAAACCGATCCCCAGAATGAACGAGTTGATCAACATCTGCATGCCGGTGTTCTCACCTGAGAAACCAGAGGCGGCGAACATGGCTTTGTCAAAGTTGGGACCAAATTGATCGCCGATTTTGAGTTGAGGACCATATTTGATGATATCTGCGTCCGGCACCGTGGTGGTCTGCACGATCATCAACAGCGGCAACAGCATGAACAGCGCCCCCAAGATCAGGATCGTATGATCGCCCAACACTGACCAGCGAAAACGTCGGCGGGGGCGTTTTTGGGGGATGGCCCGGGGCGTATTTTGTGTAATTTCAACCATGTTTCTGCCCCTTAGGTGTAGTGAATTCGGCGTTCAAGCATGCGGAACTGGAACACCGTTAAGGCCAAGACAAGCGCCATAAGCACCACCGATTGCGCCGAAGATCCGCCCAGATCATTGCCGCGGAACCCATCAACATAGACCTTGTAAACAAGGGTCATTGGGTTGTTTCCGGGCTCGCCTTTGACAAGGGTGTCCACCACGCCGAACGTATCAAACAGCGCGTAGGTGATATTGGTGATCAACAAGAAGAACCCGGTTGGGGCCAGCAAGGGAAAGGTGATGTCCCAAAAGCGGCTAAAGCCAGAGCGGTTGTCAATCAATGCCGCTTCTCGCACCGCGACGGGGATGGATTGAAGGCCAGACAAGAAGAAGATGAAATTGACGGGCACTTGCTTCCAGACCGACACCATCATCATGGCAAAGGCCGTGTCGTCAAAGTTCACCCCCAACACAAACTCCCAGCCCAAATAGCCCAAGACCTTGGTCATTGGTCCCCAAGACTGATCAAACATCATGACGCCAATAAAACCGGCCACCGGTGGGGCCACGGCATAAACCCACATCAAAAGCGTGCGATAGGTTTTGGCCCCACGAATGACATTGTCCGCTTTGACCGCCAACAACAGCGCGATGGACAGCGAAAAGAAGGTCACAATCAGGGTAAAGACCAAGGTGAACCACGCCACCTTGCGATATTCAGCCGAGCCAAACAGGTCGGTGTAATTTTCCCAAGCCACAAATGTGGACCCAAACCCAAAAGGATCTTGCAAGAAAAACGATGATTGGATCGCATGCACTGCGGGCCAATAAAAGAAGATGGCAATGATCACCAACTGCGGAACCAGCAGCAGGATCGGAAGCCAAGGCGAGTCAAAGCCGGCACGTTTCACTTGAAAGCCCTCTTAGTAAAAACGGGTGGCCGCACATGGCAGCCACCCAGGATTGGATATGAAACTCAGCTTATGACTGTGTTTTTTGGAAGCGAGACAATAGCTTGTTGGCTTCTTCTTCGATCGCTTCAAAGGCGCTTTCGACGTCGGTTTCACCAGTCAGGATGCGGCCGTATTCACGGTTCATCACGTCACGGATCTGTACGTAGAAGCCCATGCGATAGCCTTTGGTGAATTCACCCGCTGGCAGCGACAGTTGCTGGATTCCAACTTCGGCCGCAGGGAAACGGTCATAGTGGCCGTCAGCTTTGGCAACGTCATAGGCTGCTTCAGTGATTGGCACATAACCGGTTGCCTTGTGCCAGTAGTACTGAACATCAGAGGACGAAAGGAAGCTGAAGAACGCCGCGGTGGCTTTGTTTTCTTCTTCGGATTTACCGGCCATGGCGAACAGCGCTGCGCCACCGATGAAGGTTTGTGTTGGCTCTGTGGTGACCGCTTCCCAATAGGGCAGGTAGGTCGCAGAGAATTCAAACGGCAGGTCTTTCTTCAACAGACCGCCAAAAGAACCGGACGAGCCAAGCCACATTGCAACTTTGCCTTCTTCGAAAGGTGTCGCGTTGTCGCCCCAACCGGTGCCGAACCATTCAAAGAAACCATTGTCCTGCCATTCAGTCACAGCAGTGAAATGCGCTTTGATTGCGTCGTTGTTCACCAAGATTTTGGTGTCTGTGCCAGTATAGCCGTTGTCATTTGTGGCAAATGGCAGGTTGTGGCGCGACATGAAGTTTTCGGTGAAAATCCATGGCAGGTGCGACTGCGACAACGCAGTGTAACCGGCACCTTTCAGCGCTGGCGCTGTCACGGTTTGGAACTCTTCCCAAGTTTTTGGCGCTTCAACACCCGCCGCGTCCAAAGCGTCGACGTTGAAATACATGATAGGCGAAGACGAGTTAAACGGCATGCCGATCATCTTGTCGTCGCTGTCGGCATAGAAGTAGCGTACACCCGAGATATAGTCGGTGATGTCGAAATCAACGCCATTGGCTTCAAGCAGATCTTGCACAGGGATCGTGGCACCTTTGGCACCGATCACTGTGGCTGCGCCCGCGTCAAACACCTGCATGATGTTTGGCTGTTCGCCAGCACGGAAAGCCGCGATGCCCGCTGTCAGGGTCTCTTCGTAGGTGCCCTTAAACACAGGCGTGATTTTGTACTCGTCTTGGCTGGCGTTAAAGTCAGTGGCGATCTGGTTTACAGTTTCACCCAAGGCGCCCCCCATGGCGTGCCACCAGGTGATGTTGGTTTCTGCAAAAACGCTGCTTGCTGACAGGGTCAGCGCAACGCTTACCGATGCGGTTTTGAGGAAGGTCATTTGTCTCTCCAAACAGAGGCCCGAAGGCTGTCTTAAATCCTGATCCCACAGGCGCACTGTGGGCGAGCGTTTGGACACGCAGGCATCGCAGCGCGTCGCATTCTGATCGCAGTCGGAGATCCAAGCCCAAAAAAAGCACGTGCAAAACCGTTGACCGAATCTGTCCAGGACCGGCCTTATTGCACCAACTCTGCGCTGTAATCTTTGCCAGGGGATTCCCCAACTGCACGGGCGCTGCCTACAGACGCTTGATTACAGAAATGTGACGTAAATCGCGGATAACACGTCAATTTCTCAACATGTTTTCAGAGGGTTGCGGCGCCTCATTTGTCAGGAAAACAAGGGGCTATTACCGATTTCACCCTCAAAACGATGACCACCTTAGACTGTGCGCTCGGGGGCAAATTTGGGTTGATCGCGATTTCCGATCCCCCTGTTTCTAAGGTCAAAGAGGCTCGAATCTATCACCGCTGTGCCTTAGTGTAAAACGCCGCTGGGCAGCCGTATTTTATTTTTGTGACAGCCCAACAAAGCGGCCCATTTCATGGCGCAGGGTTTTCACCAAAAAATCAAATGCGGCTGAAACCCGTTCCGAAGACTTCAGGCTGGCGTGGGTCAACACCCAGATATCGCTGACCCTTCGCGGCTCGACCACGCTGACCTGTACCAAATCCGGATCCGCATCCCCCATATAGCAGGGCAAATTGGCCAAACCGATCCCCGCGCGCGCCATAGCAATTTGCGCATGCAGATCCGCCGCGGACCACCGTATATCCGCTGTGGGAAATCCCAGCTTGCGATAGGCTTCGCGGGCACGCGCTTTGCGCCCCCAACTGATCGCGGGAATCATGTCCCCTGCTTCATACTGCGACATATCAAACGAACGGCTGGCATAGACCGAAAAGTTGACCTTGCCGATTTTACGCCCAACAAGATCAGGATTGGGATTGTCCTGAAAGCGAATGGCGATATCGGCCTGCTGCATGTCCAAATCCAAAATGCCGTCGCGCGTGTCAAATTCCAGCGTGATCTTGGGATAGCGGATGGCAAAGGCGTTCAGATGAGGCGCCAAGACGTCACTAAGCACTGAGCCGACCAAAGAGATGCGCACATTGCCCGCCAGTTCGGAATCAGCGCCCCCCACGTGGCGCACCACCGCATTGGCTTCGAACGCCATCTTTTCCGCATGGGCGATCACGCGCCGTCCTGCTTCGGTTGGGGTGTAGCCTTTGACGCTGCGCACAAAGGCCACTGTGCCCAAGGTGCGCTCTGCCGAAGACACCCGCTTGGCCAGCGTTGTGTGCGCGACGCCAATCCGTTCTGCCGCCGCACGAACCGTGCCGTAGCGCCCAACCAGCATCACCGCTTCGAGGTCATCCCATGACACTCTAGTGGAGCGTTTTTGCACCATGATCTCAAAAACCTTCTCATATACCTCAGATATCGCTCCAACTAATTTGGCCTCACGTCAATCAAATTCGGTCTAGACCCGCAAAATTGGTGGTCTGGTCCCCCGTCATCAAAGGAGACGACACAGTGGCAACAGTGGTAAAAGTCGGTGTAGTTGCAAAACCCGCCAGCGAAATTTGGGCAGCCCTTTCGGATGTCGACAACGTGTCGAACCTTTCCGGCATGATCGCAGAAAGCCGGATGGAAGGCGATTTGCGCATCTGCGTTCTGGGCGATGGCTCAGAAATCAAAGAAACCATTCTGTCCGTTGATTCTGACCTGATGCGCGTGGCGTATCGGGTGCATGAATCCCCCCTGCCAATCGAAGAGCACGCCGCATCTTATGTGGTCACCGCCGAAGGCGATGACAGTTGCCGCGTGACCTGGATCACCGATCTAAAGCCTGACGCCGCAGCCGAAGGTTTTTCCCAATTGGCTGACCCGATGTTCGCGGATCTGTTGGGTACACTGCAAGGAGAGACCGAAAATGCGTAAGCTTTTTCCCTTGGCGGCGTTGGGTTTGGCCAGTGCATTTCTGGCCCAACCCGCAGCCGCACAATCGGCGCCTGACTTTCAATGCGGGCCCACCCTGCCCTCTGCAGAGATCCCCTACGCAAGCCGGTACATCGATGTAGATGGCGCAAAAATGCACTACTATGAATCCGGCCCATCGGATGGCCCGGTGGTCTTACTGCTGCATGGGCTGCCGGTCTCTGCCTATTTCTGGCGCAACGTTATCCCACACCTTGACGACAACACGCGCGTCATCGCCATGGATCATATTGGCTTTGGCAAGTCTGATCGTCCCGAAGGTCTGGTCTATAATACGGATGATCACGTGGCCTATCTGGATGGTTTTATCAGAGAGATGGGTCTAAACGACATCATTCTCGTCGGCCAAGATCTAGGGTCTTGGACGGGGATGGTCTGGGCGTCTCATAATCTTGAAAAGCTGCGCGCAGTTGCTTTGGTCGAAGGCATCATCCCGCCGGTGTTGCCGGTGGTTTCCGCCACGGCTGATCCCAATTTGTTGGGCATGTGGCAAGCAGCCCGCGTGCCCGAGATGGCCCAGAAGATGTTCGTTGATGACAATATGTTCCTCAACATGGTGCTGCCTCAGTTCACGGCCTGTGGCCTGTCAGAAGAAGCCTTGGCGGTCTATCGCGCCCCTTGGGAAGATCCCGCCTCGCGCCACATTCTTTATGCCACACCAGCGCAATTGCCCATTGATGGCCAACCGCCTGAGATGAACGACAATGTGGAAACCTATGTGGAGTGGATCAACAGCACCGCCTTGCCCAAGCTGTTTGTGCACGCTGAACCCGGCGCCTTGATGAATGCCGAGGTCATCGCCGCGGCCAAAGACACAATGTCGAACCTGACCACCACCAATATTGGCGCGGGCATCCATTTCCTTGCGGAAAGCAAACCCGACGCAGTGGGCACAGCACTCAGCGACTGGGTCGACAGCCTCCTCAAATAAGCGCTGCCTTTGGTTTGACCAAAGGCACATGGTTTCAACAAAGGAAACTTCATGCCAAAAGTTAGTTCACAACACGTGGTAGATGCCCCGGTCGAAGATGTCTGGGAAAGCTGGGCCGATTTTGGCGGCATCGCCAAATTTCACCCCGGCATCAAGGGATCACATTCGATCAGCGGCTCTCCGGCCAGCGGTCTGGGGGCAGAGCGCCAGTGCGATTTGACGGCAAACGGCAAGCAATATGTGCGCGAACGGGTGACCAAGTCAGTGCCGATGCAAGAGCAGGTCATCGATATCTACGAAGGCACCGTGCCGTTGAAATCTGCCACGGCCCGCCTGCGATTGGCCCCAATTGGCAGTGACAAAACCAAGGTCATGCTGGAGATGGAATTCAAACCCGGAATGGGGCCCATTGGGTGGCTGATGTCCCCCATGATGAAGATGAAATTCAAATCCACCGTCGAAGCATTGCTGAAAAGCAACGGCGAATATGTCACCAAGGGTGTGCAGATCGCGCGCTGAGTTTGCGCCCAATCTCTCAACATCTCCGGAGCATCAGCTTTCTAGAACATCGCCCCGAAAGTGGCGGTGTTTTTGATGTTCTAACGACAACGCGTTCAACACGCCGCACATAACGACAGCGGCAGATCCCAAGATCACCTTTGACGAACAGATTTTGAAAGAGAGTTTATGGTACCGCCTCCCCGGCTTGAACGGGGGACCTCTGGATCCACAATCCAGCGCTCTAACCAACTGAGCTAAGGCGGCATTGTTCGAGCGATTTACCGGTCCTGATCGGGGAATGCAAGCCCGTTAAACAGAAAAATCACAGCTTTATTCACCAAGCCGGACCCCAAGGCCCACTCCCTCTTGAGGGCAAGCAAAAACCCACGCGGGATCGGGATCCCCTTCCCAAAGAGCAGCGGTTTTGCGCGCGCTGCGGCCATTGTTGCACCGTGGCCGTTCGACCCTTGCGTCGTCACCGCACCGGCTGCACCTTGCTCTGACAGTGCCCCGTGAGGTGCTTGCATTGTAGGGGCGAACAGGCTAGCAAAAACGCCTTCAACAAAGGGAGCCCACCCATGGGGATCAACACCGAACGCGACATCGAAGCCAACCTGCAAATTGGCCCCACGGACAAAGGTATGGTCCGCTTGTTCATCGCGGCGGGCGACATGGAAATCCCGATGGATTTTACACCTGAAGAAGCCGAAGAAATTGCCGAAGAGCTGCGCGCCGCCGCAGAAGCGGGTCGTGCAATTTCGGGCTAAGGCCCGCCTCCGTTCTAAAAACAAAGCATCTCCAAGGCGCTGAATCTAGGGCCTTGGATCGCGAAAAGCCTGCAAACGTCGTGCGGCATGGGTGGCAAACTTATGCGTCAGGGCTTTGCGCCGCGCCGCCGCCAATTTGGCTTCGGGCGCCATGCGGATGATTTCGCCCCCATAGGCATCAGCAATGATCAGACCGCTGTCTGTGGGCAAAAGGTCGGTTGGAAAGTCACTGTCGACGGCCCAGAAGAACCGATCACACCATTCCAGATACCCCTGCCATTTGTTGTCTGACGTAAAATCCGCGCGGCTGGATTTACATTCAATCACCCAAAGTTCGCCTTTGGGCCCCAAGGCCATGACATCCACCCGCAACCCCCGCGTGGGCACCAACTCTTCTATGGAGACAAAGCCATACCCAGACAGCGCCCGCACCACGCCGCGCGCCAACACTTGGCCGGGTTGCAAGGGGCTCAGGGGATTCGGATCAAGATCATGCATGGCCTTATCATGAACATACAGTGAACAAACCGCAAGTCATTGATGGTGTCTTGTGATCCAGCGGCGCGCCTTCGGCGCACAGGATGAAGCGCAGAGCGCCGATTGGCGCTTGTGGAGGACGCCCGCCAAAGCTGCATTTTGTCCTTTGGAGAGGCTTGCCATACTTCTTTGCCACCTCCGATGTGCGCTTGGACCTTGTCCTACCTAGACCAAAGGCCTAGATAAGGGGTCGGCGGGTGCTGCTCTTCGCGTTATACGGTTGCATTCCGGTGGCCTTAAGCAATTCCGAGGGAGCTGGCTCTGTTCTGGCCCTGGCCTGATTACCTGGCGCCCACCTGTACATACAGGTCCTCGGGAATGAGATAACCAAACGGTCGCTGCGGGCCCGCCACTTTTCCCGCACTCTTCACTTTGCCCTGTGGGGCCACGGTGTCCGCTCTGACTTGACTTGTGTCCTATGCTGCGGCACAAAAGAACACCAAACGGTATCACGTCGAGATTTTCATGTCAGCCAATCTTCAGCCCGCCTTTCGTGCGCTATCAGATCCCACCAGACGCGATATTTTGCGTATGCTGGGCCAGCGTGAGATGACCATCGTGGAAATCTCTTCGCAATTTTCGATGACCCGCGCGGCCGTGAAAAAACATCTGGTGATCTTGCAGGAGGGCGATTTGATTGCCACCCGCAGCCAAGGACGCGAACGGATCAACACATTGAACCCGGATGCGCTAAAGCCTGTGTTGGATTGGTTGGGATGGTTTGACCAGTTCTGGGATGGCAAGCTGGATGCGCTAAAGGCAGCCATCGAAAGCCATCAGGAAAGCCCCTGACATTTGGACATATTTGCTTGCTGAGTTGAGCGCATTTGCGGCTGATCCAGTTTGGGGCGCCCGGCCCGAGCAATACGGCGGTGACCGCAGGCTATTTGCGCGCGCTGCCCTGACCTTTGGGCGAGATGCGCACAGGCGCCCGTTGCCTCACAGACAGGGGCAAAGGCACGCCCAATCCACCTTTCGGCTTGGGCTCATCCTCTTTCAGCCCCATCACGGCAATAGCAAACTGAACCCCGGCAAACACAATTCCATTGGCGAACCACAAAATACCGGCCGCCAGCAAGCCGTCGCTGGATCCCAGAATGAGATGGCCAAGGTTGGCGACATTGAATCCCAGCAAGACTGCAACAAACACGGCGGCAATGGCAAAGCCTATGAGGACGTTTTGAATGTAAAAACGGATCAGTTTGGGCATTGGGCGCTCCTGAGTTGAGACGGCTCCAGGATAGGCCACAGCCCACACCACACAAGGGCCTTTGCCTGCAAACAGGGTGCAGCTCCCTCGACCGGGGCGCTATGTCACATCAATCAACAAGGGACGCGCCTGCTGACGGGTCAGCCCGCGTGATTAGAACGCTTCGGGACGGGCTTCGCGCGCCATGTGATCCAGAACCGCATTCACAAACTTGGGTTCTTTGCTTTCGGGAAAGAACGCACGCGCCACATCGACATATTCAGTGATGACCACTTTGGGCGGCGTTTGAGCTTGGGTCAGCTCGGCACCAGCGGCGCGAAACAGGGCGCGCAATGTTGGATCAATCCGCCCAATCGGCCATTTGGCCACCAAGGCACGATCCGTCATCTGGTCAATCTTGGCCTGCCAGTTGACCGCATCCTTCATGGTGTCCCGGAAATGCTGGGCATCGCCTTCTTGCATCTCTTCGCCGTCATACTCTGCCCCAAATCGGTGATCGAGAAACTCGACCATGATTTGCTCAACGGTCTGAGCGGACTGCTCCATCTGAAACAAGGCCTGCACCGCGTAAAGACGCGAGGCTGATTTCATTTTGCGCTTTTGATTGTTCGAAAGCGGTTTACGGTCTTCAGAAGAAGTCATGCGGTTGGATTGTCCTTGAGTTCGCCGGCCAGCTTCAGCTCTTGCGTGATGGGTGCGAATCCCACCCCCTTACGCTGGCCGCCCCACTTACGGGCCAATGCGATCAGATGCAAGGCCGCAGCGGCAGCCCCACCGCCTTTGTTTTGATCCTTGGGATCTGCGCGCACCTCAGCTTGGGGTCGGTTTTCTACGGTCAGGATGCCATTGCCGATGCACAGCCCCTGCAAGCCAAGCAATTGAATGGCCCGGCTAGAGTCATTGCACACGGTTTCGTAATGGGTTGTTTCGCCGCGAATAACACAGCCCAACGCCACATAGCCGTCAAAGTTACTCATCCGTTCAGCAATATTGATGGCTGTGGGAATTTCCAAAGCGCCCGGCACCTCAGCCACTTCCCAAGTGGCGCCCACAGCTTCGATTTCCGCTTTGGCACCAGCCAACATATTGTCGGCAATGTCTTTGTAATAAGGCGAGATCACGATCAACAGCTTGACCGGTTTGTCAAACGCGGGACGTGGCAAGATATAGTGGGATTCATGGCCAGCCATGTCAGCTCTCCTTCAAAATTGGGCTTGTGCCCACAATAGTCAATCCAAACGCATCCAGTCCCACATATTTTGTGGCCGGTGAATCCGTTAGCAAAATCAGTTCATTCACGCCCATCTTAGACAGAATTTGCGCCCCAAGCCCGGTCTGCTTGATCGTGCGCGGCCCCTCTTCTTCGTTGGCATAAAGCGCCGCACGTGGCTGGCGGAACAAACACACAATGCCACGGCCCTGCGCTGCAATCTTTTCCATCGCCGCGGGCAATTCACGGGCGGATTTCGGTCCCAGCCCCAAGACATCCGTCGCTTCGTGCAAGGCGTGGGTGCGCGTCAACACCGGCTCAGGTGTCGTGATATCGCCCTTGACCATGACCACATGCTCAACCCCATGGGTCTGATCGGTAAAGATACGCATCTCCCAATCCCCCCCATATTCCGATTGCACCGAGCGTCGCGAGGTTTCCACCACCAGATTGTCATTGCGCGATCGATATTTGATCAGATCGCTGATCGTGCCGATCTTCAACCCATGCTCTTTGGCCAAGGTGACCAGCTCGGGCAACCGAGCCATGGTGCCATCCGCGTTCATAATCTCGCAAATCACCGCCGAAGGGTTCAGATTGGCAAGGCGCGAAATATCCACCGATGCTTCTGTATGACCCGCTCGCACCAAAACGCCGCCCCGCTTGGCGCGCAACGGAAACACATGCCCGGGCGTTGCCAAAGCTGACATCGCGTTTTGCTCGTTGATTGCCGCCGCCACGGTCAAAGCACGATCTCCGGCAGAAATGCCCGTGCTCACCCCTTCGCGGGCCTCAATCGATACGGTAAACGCAGTCTCATGACGCGAAGAATTGTTCACCGCCATCATGGGCAACCCCAAATGCTCAATCCGCTCAGCCGTCATCGGCAAACAGATCAACCCGCGCCCATGGGTCGCCATGAAATTGATCGCTTCAGCATCTGCAAATTCCGCCGGGATGATCAAATCCCCCTCATTCTCGCGATCCTCGTGATCGACAAGAATGTACATCTTGCCCCTGGCCGCATCCGCAATGATCTCTTCGATTGGGCTGATCGCGTCGCGCAAAGCGGTCTCAACGGGGCCGGGATTTTCAAAGGCTGAGCTTTCAGGCATGGGCGCCCCTTTCAAAATGATAGGCGCCAAATACCGCAGCTGCTCTGCAAAGGCCAGAGCTTTGGCATCCAAGACACCTCCCCCAAACGCCCAACCATAAAACCGCGGCGCGCCTTATCAGGCGCACAGGTTTGTCTCGGTGTCGGGCCAAGCCCGCCCCCTCGGGCCGCCAACCGCGCCGTTGTCCCCACGCCCAAGCCGCTTTTTCTTGGAAAAATACCTCGGGGTGAATGCAAAAATCACAATTTTTGCTGAGGGGCAGCGCCCCTTTCCTGGATCAGTCGAACTCACGCAGCCGCGCGGCATAACGCGCCATCGTGTCGATCTCAAGATTGATCAAGTCGCCAACTTGCACCTGCCCCCAGGTTGTCACCTCTTTGGTGTGGGGGATCACGTTGATGCCAAACGAGGTGCCCTCCACCTCGTTCACAGTCAAAGATGTGCCGTTCAGCGTGACTGATCCTTTCGGTGCGATGAATTTTGCAAGCTCCACCGGGGCCACAAAGGTCATGCGCGTGCTGTCGCCCTCATCCACCAATGAAATCAGCTCTGCAACGCCATCCACATGGCCAGAAACGATGTGCCCACCCAACTCATCCCCAACCTTCAAGGCGCGTTCAAGGTTCAACTTGCGCCCCTCTGACCAGCGATTGCGTCCGATATTGGTGACCTCAACACTTTCCGCCGAGATATCGACGTCAAACCAAGTGTCCCCTTTGGCCACGACGGTCAGGCAGACCCCATCACAGGCGATCGAAGCGCCAAGATCCACGCCAGCCATATCATAGGCCGTGGCGATGCGGGCCCGCAGGTCACCACGTTGCTCGGTGTGCAAAACTTCGCCAATATCTGTGACAATCCCGGTAAACATCGCAGGTCCTTTCTAAACTTTGTTCAGATCTAGCCGTTGCCTAGTTCAGGGGCAAGCGCCCCGCGGCCTTAATTTCGTCACGAATTTGGGGTAAGCTAAGCGAAAGCCACACCTGTCATAGAGGTGGGCCCTAACAAAAAAATGAGCAGTCCCATCGAAGATCATCGCGTATTCCTATGCTTGCAGGGTCCCCATGGCCCATTCTTTCACCAGCTTGCCAAAATGCTGCGCCGAGCAGGTGCGACTGTTTGGCGGGTGGGCTTTAACGCGGGGGATCGCGCCTTTTGGTTTGATCGCGACAGCTATTTGCCCTTTCAGCGCACTCCTGAACAATGGCCGGAAACCTTTGCCGAAATCTGTGCTGAAAAGCAGGTGACGGACATTGTGCTATACGGCGACACACGCCCCATTCACGCCCAAGCCGTGGCCCATGCCAAAGAGCTGGGTCTGCGTATTCATGTGTTCGAAGAGGGGTATCTGCGCCCTTTCTGGGTCACCTACGAGCGCAACGGCAGCAATGGCCATTCCCGTCTGATGGACCTGAGCGTGCCCGAAATGCGCGAAGCGCTTGAGCGTTCAGATATGGACAGCAATTTGCCGCCAAGCCACTGGGGCGACATGCGTCACCACGTGTTCTATGGCGCGTTGTATCATTGGTTCGTGATGTTCCGAAACCAAGATTACAAGCTGTTCCGTCGTCATCGTGATCTGCCGGTTTCGCGCGAATTCTACCTATATTTCAACCGGCTGCTGATGACACCGTTGCAAATCATAGAACGCACATTGGCCACGTTGCGCATTCGTCACGGGGGCTTTCCCTACCATGTGGCGTTGTTGCAGCTGCAACATGACAGCGCGTTTCAAAAGCACTCGCCGTTTTCTTCGATGACCGAATTCCTAGAGCTGACGATTGATGGCTTTGCCAAAGGCGCACCGGGTCACCACCATCTGGTGATCAAGGCGCATCCGCTTGAAAATGGTCGCATCCCCTTGAAACGCGAAATCAACCGCCTTGCCAAACAGGCGGGCGTGTTGGACCGGGTGCATTTTGTCCGCGGCGGCAAACTGGCGCGCCTGTTGAATGACGCGCGCACCGCCATCACCGTGAACTCAACCGCGGGTCAGCAAGTCCTGTGGCGGGGCATCCCGCTTAAGGTCTTTGGTGACGCGGTTTATGCCAAACCTGAATTTGTCTCTGATCAGCCTTTGCCCGCCTTTTTCAAAGCGGCTGAACGCCCAGATCTGCCTGCCTATCGCGACTATCGTCGCTTTCTGCTGGAAACCAGCCAGCTGCCGGGCGGCTTCTACTCTTCACGCGGGCGCAAACAACTGCTGCGCCACGTGGTCGATATGATGTTATCTGTCGAAGATCCCTATGACGCATTAAAGTCGGGAACCGCGGCCCCAAGGCAACAGTTGCGTCTCGTGAACTAACAGACACTAGGTGTAGCGCTGGATTTTTCTCACCGATTCCGATAGGTTGGGGAAAAGACTTGAGGCAGATAATAACAGGTCGAGGAGACCGAGCAGTGAAACTCCTAGCATCCAGACGGGCGAAATCCGTCGCCATTTTGGCCGCGGTGGCGCTTGTGGCGTCCTGCGGGCTACCCCGTGTGGGCCCCAATAAACGTGAAATTTTTGCGGGTTCCGTTCAAAATCAAGGTGACGCCTTTGTGGTGTCGGTCAATGACCGTGTGACCCGGGCCACCGCTGTAACCCCTGCATTGGGGTTCCCCGATAGCTTTACCCGCGCGGGTCAACTGGGATCGGACATCATCCGCCCCGGTGACAGCCTTAGCTTGACTGTCTGGGAGAACGTCGAAGACGGGCTTTTGGCCAGTTCGGCCAGCTCAGCAACAACGCTGAGCGAAGTGCAGGTGGACGGCGCGGGCTTTATCTTTGTGCCCTATGCCGGACGTGTTCGCGCCGCTGGCAACACCCCCGAAGCGCTGCGCGGTGTCATCACCCGCAAGCTCGAAGAACAAACACCAGATCCACAGGTTGAGGTGCGTCGCACCGCAGGGGACGGTTCGACCGTATCTCTGGTTGGATCCATTGGGGCGCAAGGCGTCTTTGCCATCGAACGTCCCACCCGCACGCTTTCGGCGATGCTGGCGCGCGCTGGCGGTGTGACCATCGAACCTGAAATCGCTCAGATCACTGTGATCCGCGGTTCCGAGCGGGGCCACGTGTGGTTCCAAGACCTCTATGAGTTCCCCGAGCTCGACATCGCCTTGCGCGGTGGGGACCGGATCTTGGTTGAAGGTGACACGCGTACCTTTACCGCCCTAGGGGCCACCGGCACCCAGTCGCAGGTCGGCTTTGAAAGCAAAACCGTTTCCGCCGTCGAGGCGATCGCACAGGTTGGCGGCCTTTTGGCCACCGCAGCCGATCCCACAGGCGTGTTCATTCTGCGCAACGAACCAGCAGAGATTGCCAATTCGGTATTGGGCCGCAGTGACCTGCAAGGGGCGCAGCGTTTGGTCTATGTCCTGGATCTGACCAAGCCCAACGGCCTGTTCATGGCGCGTGACTTTTCCGTGCGTGACGGCGATACGCTTTATGTCACCGAAGCGCCATTCACCCAGTGGGATAAAACGATTTCGTCCCTCACCGGGTCTTTGACCACAGCCAGCTCGCTGAGCGCTCTGGCAGGCGGCGGCTAACAATGTCGCGGCCCGATTGGATCGGATTTCAACCCGCCGGGCACCCTGCTCGGCGGGTTGCTTTTTTCAACGCAGGCTTTCTGCGTCAAAAGCGGTTGCGCCGGATCCTTTCCCTTGCAGGGCTTGAGCTAAAGCTGTTTCGCCCCACCGCGGATGACGCCATCGGCGTGTGGGGGCATTCCCCCTATGCCAAGCGCGGCGAAGCCATGGCTGAACGCACAGGTGCCGCGCTGCTGCGGATCGAAGATGCTTTCCTGCGCTCCTTACATCCCGGACGCTCTGGCGAGCCGCCTCTGGGATTGGTTGTGGCGCAAAAGGCGATGCATTTTGATGCCTCGCAACAATCAGATCTTGAACAGATCCTATCCGAACACCCGTTGGATGACAGTGATCTGTTGAACCGCGCACGTGGCAATATGGCCCGCCTGCGCGACGCGGACCTTAGCAAATACTCGGCCTATGAAACCGATGCGAAACTGCCCGATCCCGGATATGTTTTGGTGCTGGATCAAACACGCGGGGATGCGTCGGTCAAGCTGGGGGGCGCGGATGCCAATGCCTTTCGCGAGATGCTGTATTACGCGCAAGAGGACAATCCCGGCGCCCGCATCCTGATCAAGACCCACCCCGAAAGCCAGCAAGGCCACCGGGCGGGCTATTTCAGTGACCAAGACACAAATGAGCGGATAACCCTTTTTGAGGCCGCCGTCAGCCCACAAAAGCTGATGGAGGGCGCCACCGCCGTCTACACTGTCACCTCTCAGATGGGGTTTGAGGCCATTCTTGCGGGGCATCGCCCCAAAGTGTTTGGCAAACCGTTTTACGCAGGCTGGGGACTGACCGAAGACCTCCATGACCTGCCGCGCCGCAAGCGTCATTTGACACAGGCTCAGCTGTTTGCTGGGGTGATGATGCTCTACCCGATTTGGTATGACCCGTTCCACGATCGACTGTGCCGCCTCGAAGACGCCATCGACATTTTTGAGGCGCAAACCCATGCGTGGCGTCAAGATCAGCAGGGCTGGAACGCCGTGGGGATGCGCCTGTGGAAACGGGGCCATTTGAACCAGTTCTTTGGCCGTGAAAAAGCGGTCAAATTCACGCCTGAGGTGACAGTGCCTACGGATCGTCCTCAGATGATCTGGGCCCGCGCCACTGAAAGTTTGGATGTCATTCCAGCGGGGTTGACCCGGGTCGAAGATGGCTTTCTGCGCTCTCGGGGGCTGGGCGCGCAATTGGTGCCGCCGCTGTCGTTGGTGCTGGATAATCAGGGCATTTATTATGACCCCACACGTGCCAGTCGGCTGGAAGGGCTCATCGCTCAACGCGCCACGCTGCGCCCAGATCAAGAGCTGCGCGCAGATAAGCTGCGCCGTGCCGTGTTGCGCAACGGGCTGAACAAGTACAATCTGGGCGGCAACCTGCCGGATCTGCCCGCAGGGCACCGCATCTTGGTGCCCGGGCAAGTCGAAGATGATGCCTCAATCCGTTTGGGCACAGACCGGGTGTCGCGCAACATCGATTTGCTGCGTGCCGTGCGCCAAGCCCGCCCAGAGGCCGTCATTCTCTATAAGCCTCACCCAGATGTCGAAGCGGGATTACGCCCCGGTGCGATCGATCCCGAAGAGGCCTTGACGCTGGCGGATGCTGTGTTGGATCACGCGGATCCGATTGCACTGCTGGGACAGGTGCAAGAGGTCTGGACGATGACCTCCCTGCTGGGATTTGAAGCGCTGATGCGCGGTGTCAAAGTCACCACGCTGGGCGCGCCGTTCTATGCGGGATGGGGATTAACCCACGATCTATCCCCCCAGCCTGACAGGCGCCGCGTGCGGGTCAGCCTTGAAGGATTGGTCCATGCCAGCTTGATCGATTATCCGCGCTATCACGACCCGGTCACCGGGCAGGCCTGTCCGGTGGAAGTGGCCGTGGCCCGGCTGGCGCAGGCGCAACTGCGCCCGCCGCGCCACCTGAGAGCTCTGTCGAAAATGCAAGGGGCGGTGGCCAGCTTTGCCCACCTTTGGCGCTAAGACGTGATCCGATGGGCTGCGCGTTGCGCAGACAGGCTGTCCCCGGTTTGCCTGCGGCAAATTCCGGGTCTGACCGCCTGCGGCGGAGCGCCCGAGGCCACACGCCTCGTCGATGAATTGAGGTCAGTCTGTGGGGCGGCGCCAGTGCTGCACGCAGTCTTCGCCAAGTTGGCGGACCTCTTGCAGGGTAAACCGTGGCGCTTGACTGAGCCGCTCAAGCCCAATGGCGCCCACTGCGGGTAGACCTTCGGCGCCAATCACCAGCGGGGCGGTATAGCCCACCAGCTCATCCACCAGATCATGCATCAACAGTGACGCGGCCAAAGCCCCGCCCCCTTCGCAGAAAATACGGGTGAGACCTTGGCTTGCGAGTTGTTGTAACGCTGCTGTGGGATCGATTTGCCCCTGGCGCACATCACAGGCGATCAGCTTGGCGCCGATATCTGACCAGGTGCGCTCCAGCATCGGATCCACATTGGCCCCATGACAAATCCAGACCGGAGTCTCTTTGGCCGTCTTGGCCAGCTGGCCCATCAAAGGCAGATCCAGCCGCCGACTGATCACGATGCGCACCGGTTGTCGATCAACCCCAAGGTCGCGCACGGTCAGTGACGGATCATCTGCGCGGGCGGTCCCCGCCCCAACCATCACCGCATCATGACGCATACGCAGAGCGTGCACATGCCGGCGCGCTTGAGGGCCAGTGATCCATTGGCTTTCGCCCGTGGCCGTTGCGATGCGGCCATCAAAACTGTTGGCGAGCTTCAGCGTCACCCACGGCCGCCCGGTTTCGATGCGGCGAAAAAAGCCCGCATGGTCATGCGCCGCTTGTTTTGCCAGCACGCCGGTTGTGACCTCGACGCCAGCCGCTTTGAGACTATCGAACCCCTGCCCCGAGACACGAGGGTCACTGTCAGCCATGGCCGCTACAACACGCGCCACGCCTGCGCTGGCCAAAGCCTCTGCGCAGGGCGGTGTTTGACCATGATGCGCACAGGGTTCCAGAGTGACATAGGCGGTTGCCCCTTGGGCCGCGCCACCGGCTTGGGCCAAAGCCTGCGTTTCCGCATGAGGGCGTCCGCCCGGGGCCGTCCATCCGCGCCCAACAATGCGCCCATCGCGCACCAGAACGCAGCCCACCGCGGGATTGGGCCAGGTGTTGCCCTGCCCCCGTCGCCCGAGCGACAAGGCCAAAGCCATAAACCGTTCATCCGTGGTCACAGAAGCAAACTCACTCGTCAGAGTCTGGGCTGATATCAGGGCGCAGCTCAGAGACAAACTTGTCAAAGTCATCTGCCGCTTGGAAGTTTTTATAAACGCTGGCAAAGCGCACATATGACACGGTGTCGATCCGCGCCAAAGCTTCCATCACAATCTCGCCGATGGTTTTTGAGGGAATATCGGTTTCCCCCATGCTTTCCAAACGCCGCACAATCCCAGAGATCATCTGGTCCACGCGTTCCGGCTCTACCGGGCGTTTTTGCATCGAGATCCGGATGGAGCGCTCGAGCTTATCGCGATCAAAGTCTTCGCGACGACCATTGGTTTTGATGACAACCAAATCGCGCAGCTGAACGCGCTCATAGGTGGTGAAGCGTCCACCACAGGCCGGGCAAAACCGCCGACGCCGGATCGAAACATGATCCTCTGCTGGACGAGAATCTTTGACCTGAGTGTCGATATTTCCGCAAAACGGGCAACGCATGACAAGGCCCCTCTGTCTGTTTACCGCATGTTCTGGGGTCGTTGCCCCAGTTATCCACAGGCACTATAGGGGCTACGCTACAGTTTGGGTAGAGGGAAAAGTCACCCCCAAATACTTGGGCATGCAGGGCAAGATCCCCCTCGAACACCCCGGAAAATCACCCTAGACAGCACCGGGTTCACGCTGTCGTAGGCGGGGCCAACACCGTTTCAATGATCGATGTGGTGTGCAGCGTTTTATGCACGGGGCATTTGTCGGCGATCTGCAAAAGCCTGTCCCGCTCTGCAGTCGTCAAATCACCTTCAAGATGAATCTCACGGCGAAACACGTCTTGTTTGCCTGCACCGTCCTGCATTGCATCAATGTGGCGCTTGTCATGGGTGACATCCACAGACACCGCCCGCAGGGCGATCTTTTTGCGCCGCGCATACATGCGGATTGTCATCGTGGTGCAGGCCCCCAACCCAGAAGACAGATACTGATAGGGGGTCGGGCCGAGATTGGTGCCGCCATAGCTGGCAGGTTCATCCGCCAGCAGGTGATGTTGCCCGGCCACGTCCACATCCTGCAAGAACCCATCGGGATCCGCCTCTGAGACCCGGACAGTGCCTTCGGGCGCGCCTTGGCGCAACTGGGGCTCTGACAGATCAACATAGCGTGCGACCCATGCAAAAATGGTGTCCGCCACATATTCCGCGTCTCGCGCATGGCTGACCAGATGGTCGGCATCATCCAAGGTCACAAAGGATTTGGGATGTTTGGCAGCGCCAAAGATCTCGGCGGCATTGTCGATGCTGACCGTGTCGTCCATCGGCGCATGCAGCACCAGCAACGCTTTCTTAAGGTCCGCGATGGCAGGCTGAAGGTTCTGCGCCGCAATGTCATCCAGAAACTGGCGACAGATCTTGAATGGCCGCCCGGCCAGTTCAACCGTGGCCTCGCCCGTGATTTTGATATCGTCCAGCTGCCCACCAAAGTTATGGGCCACATGAGCGGGATCAAACGGCGCGCCGATTGTGGCCACCGCCTTGGCAGAGGGCACTTGAGCCGCCGCCTTGAGCACCGCAGCGCCGCCCAACGAATGACCAATCAACAATTGCGGCGCCGAAAAGCGTTCCTCAAGAAACTGTGCTGCCAATACCAAATCTTCAACATTGGTGGTGAAATTGGTATTCGAAAACTCGCCGCCGGAATGTCCCAGCCCCGTAAAATCAAAGCGCAGCACTGCCATCCCATTGGCCGCCAAACGCGTGGCCACCCGCCGCGCTGCTGGAATATCTTTGGAACAGGTAAAGCAATGCGCAAACAAAGCGGTGGCGCGGATCGGGCCTTCGGGCAAATCCAGACGTGCCGCCAACTCGCTGCCATCGTGACCGGTGAACTTAATTTTCTGAGTTTTCATGCCACGCTCCAGTGTTGCTTTGCTGTAAAACATCTGGGAAACGATGGGGTCGGCACAAGGGCCCTCACGTGAATGTCACTTTGATGTCACGCCAGATGCGCCACCACAGTGCGCTGATGCGGTCGATCGCGATGTTCAAACAGATAGACCCCCTGCCATGTGCCCAAAGCCAACGCACCCGCCACCACGGGGATAGACAGGCTGACGGGCATCATCGCAGCTTTGATATGCGCGGGCATGTCATCTGGCCCCTCATAGGTGTGCGTCAGATAGCGCATCGAGGGATCGGTCGTGGGCGGCACCAAACGGTGAAAGAACGCTCTGAGGTCCGTTTGCACCTCGGGGTCTGCGTTTTCCTGGATAAGCAGCGAACAGGAAGTGTGGCGCACAAACAGCGTCAAAAGACCCGTTTCAAGCCCCGTCGAGGCCACCCAACCGGTTACGGATCGGGTGAACTCATAGAGCCCCTGCCCCGCTGTGCTGATCTCAAACTGCTGTTGCTGTGGCATATCTGGCCCCTTTGGATCAGCGCGCATCATAGGCGGTTTGCGCCGCATCGATGGTGTGTTGGTTATTTTTCGCCCAATCGACAAGCCCCAAAAGCGGCGGAATAAGCGTGCTCCCCAAAGCGGTCAGACTGTATTCGACGCTGGGCGGTGTGGTGTCAAACACCTGCCGATTGACGATGCCGTCACGTTCCAATTCACGCAAGGTCTGGGTCAGCATACGCTTAGAAATATCCGGCAACAATCGCCCCAACTCGTTAAAACGTCTGGGTTTTTCGAACAACTCAAGCAAAACAAGCGTGGTCCATTTGGCCGCGACATGATCCAGAACTTTGCGGATCGGACAGTTGTTGGGAAAGATCCCTTCAGCCGCCCATGCTTCGCGTCTGCTGATCGGTTGTGCCGTCATAACCAGGTTCCTTCTGTGTTCCCTAGGCAGGAAATACTGCCTCCTTTTCAAAGATCGAGACGGTCTCTAACTGAGACCAGTACACGATTCTAGACCACAACAAAATCACGAAGGACCTCCCATGACAAAATACCTAATCACTGGTGCTGCCGGCCAATTGGGCCAACTGGTTGTCGCTCAGCTGGCCCAAACCGTGCCCGCCGATGCGATCATCGCACTGGTGCGCCGCGACAGCGACCAAGCGCAGTTTGCTGAATTGGGCGTTCAAACGCGGCTGGCGGACTACACCGATCCTGTCGCGTTGAACGCCGCGCTAGAAGGGGTGGACCGCCTCTTGCTGATCTCTTCGAATGCGTTGGGACAGCGCACAGCCCAGCACAAGAACGTCATCGATGCCGCTGTTGCGCAGGATGTCGGCTTTATCGCCTATACCTCGCTGCTGCGCGCGGATGTTTCGCCTATGATCTTGGCCAAGGAACACTTGGAAACCGAAACCTTGCTGCAAAGCTCTGGGATCCAGCACAGCCTGCTGCGCAATGGCTGGTATTCTGAAAACCTGCATATGAGTCTGCAAACCGATCTTCAGATGTCCCAACATTTCGGCGCCGCCGGGACGGGTCGGTTTTCCACCGCCTCCCGGGCCGACTATGCCAGCGCTGCTGCCAAGGTTCTGAGCGATCCGACCCATCATGGCCAGACATTCGAACTGGGCGGGGACAGCGCCTATAGCCTAAACGACTATGCAAACACCCTCAGCACGCTGACCGGACAGACCATTGCCTATGTTGATCTGCCCCAAGCGGCGCTGCTCTCTGCCTTGGAAACCGCAGGCCTGCCCCCGGTTATTGCAGAGATGCTGGCGGACAGCGATCGACAGGCAGGCAATGGCTGGTTGGAAACCACATCACGCGACCTGTCGCAGTTGATTGGTCGCCCGACAGAACCCTATGCACAAACGCTTGGCACCGCCCTCGCGCGCGCTGAACCCATCGACGCCTAGTCAAGGACTTGGTCTGCAGGGGCAACAAATGTGGCGCGGTTCTTGCGAAAGAACGGCGTCACAACTTCGCGGAAGGCCCGCACCTTGGCAGAGGCCCAGACGTCCGAATGCGCCACCATCCAGATGTCGATATAGGGCTGAGGCGGCAAAATGGGCACCTGCACGAGGTCGAGCGCCCGCCCCAAGAAAAGCGGCATCTTGGTCACGCCCAAACCCTGTTGCGCCGCCCAAGCCATCGGCACCATATCATCAAACAGCACATGCACCCGTGAACGCGGCGAATTTTGCTGAACATATGCAGGCAGCTTGCCGTTGCCCTCATAGATCAACCAATCAATCGGCGCAGTTGGATTGTCGATGATCTTTTGCGCGTATTCTGCGCTGGCAAATCCGGCGGAATGCTGTGTCGCAAGCCGCAGCCCCATCAACGTGTCGCCGGGGTTTTTGCTGATACGAATGGCAATGTCGGCCTCGCGTCGCCCCAGATCCAACTTGTCATTGCTGGCCCTGATCCGCAGTTGAATACCCGGATGCGCCTGCGAAAATTGCTGCAACACCGGCGCAAGGCAATGCGCAATAAGCAGTTGCGGCGCCGCCACCACCAACGGCCCTGTCAGCCTTTGATCCTTGCCCGACAACCGTCGCAGCAGCTGATCGGCGTTTTGCTCCATCTTTTCGGCGTGCTCAGCAATCAACACCGCCGCTTCGGTGGGGCGATAGCCATCGGCAAGTTTTTCAAACAGGATCTGATCCATCATCGCTTCGGCGCGCGCAATGCGACGGGCAATGGTGGTGTAATTCACCCCAAGCATCTGCCCGGCGCCCGCCAAAGTGCCTGCACGCACCACGGCCAGAATTGTACGAAGGTCATCCCAAGTGGGTTCGGTCTGTGATTTCATGCCATGCGTTATTGCATTTCATGGATGCAAAATCACGCGTTTTCGCATTGCCCATCAGCGCACATATTGCCCCCATAACAAACAGGAGGATCAGACATGATCTATGCAATCGTAGAATTGACCATCACCAACCCCGACTCTCTGGCCGCCTACCGAGAAAAAGCCGGCGAAGCCCTTGGCCGCTATGGCGGTACTGTGGTGCAAGCGGCCAAAGAGCTGACCGTTCTTGAGGGCACACCAGAGGTGCCAAATATGATCGCGCTTCTCAGCTTCCCTGACCGTGATGCCGCGCTTGGTTGGGCCAATGATCCGGACTTGGCCGAAGTGCACGCCCTGCGCCGAGGCGCCGGTAAATCAGACATCGTTCTGCTGGGTTAACCGCCTAAGGTCCTGACACCAAAGAGGGGCGGTCCAAGGGCCGCCCCACACCCATTTAGCAAAAGACCCAAGAGCTGACCTGCGGGTTCCAGCATTGACCGCTGGCCGACTTTTGGTTTGCCAAAGGTTGAAAGCTTGGCTGAAAGACAGATCCCCTGTCACAGGTTAACTCTGCCAGTTGCTTCTTCCCCTGATAAACACGCAGGGCCGCTTCGACGGGCGCATCTGGCGACAGTTTATCAACGCTGAAAGAGACACCATAGCTGTGGCTCACGTTGTGCAGCGTCATGCTTTCCCAATAATAGCGCCCCATGCCGGGCCAAGGATGCATATCCACATCAAACGCATGCTGGGCCAGCAACATATCTGGCAACGCCCCTTTTGCCCCATAGGCATAGGTGACAATGTCGTTTTGAATGCAAATGTTAACTTCGGATTTCCCACCTTTGAAGGTGCAATGGAACAGGGGCTGGCCCGCGCCAAAACACCCCGCTGCGGCCCAACCGGGCAGGGTCATCAAAATCAATACAGGCCATAAACGGTGCATAAGCTCTCCGGATTTTAGGGTCCGTTGATGATGCTGTGCCTGACTTGGATGTCAACAAGAAGGTCAGCGTCCGCCTTGACGGCGGGCGCTATGTGTCGGGTTACTGGCCCAGACAGGCCTGTACCACCGTTGTCGCTACATCGGTGCTTGGGCGCTCGCAATACTGCGGCGCATAGACCTTGGCGGCAGGTGCAGAAAGCGCAAGTGTCGTCAGATCCTGCCCCGAGATCGAGGCAAGCGTAAGCTCTGGCCCGGTATGGGCCATAACGGTGGAGGGCAGCAGCAAGGCTGCTAGGATTAACTTTTTCATCGTGGATCCTCCGTTCGATAGAGGACATATCGGGCGATTAGAAACCGAAACAAGTGCACCACGCGCATAGGTGATATGCAGTCACGTTCTGGTGTTAAATCCCGTGATCCCTGAGGCGGTTTTCTGGGCCACATCCACAGGCACCCTCGAATTTTTATTTGTTAAGTTTCAACACCTTGAAGCCTGTATTTTTTTAGATCGTGCGTGCTAACTTCAAAGAGAAGGACGGCAAAATGGGTGCGGCCTGAATATGAGCCACCGCGGCGCGATAATGGCATCAGAGATAGCCTTGTCAGCGCGAAATCCATTGCTGCTAATCAACGACGCTAGTCTTCGGCATCCAGCCGCAAACGGCGGGCGTTCAGGCTTTCTCCCTCAAACATCCAGCTTTCAGGCCCGGAAACGGATTTCCAATTGAAACCTAGCTTATGATAAACGCTCAAAGCAGCTTGAGACAAGCTTTGAATTTCACCTTGGTATTCAATTCGATGCGCGTCAGCTACCTGACAAATCTCGTTTTCATCCTTGATGTGATAAAGTTCGGCCCCTGGGGAGATGCCCACCATGCGAAAGCTAAAGCGGCTTCGCCGTTCGTTAGCCTTATTGAGAGCTGCTTCGTCCTCGGCGTCATTCACAACAAAGGGCGTCACTTCTTCGAGCGCTGCCAATTTCAAAGCCGAAGCAGCGCGCTCTGGGTTCAACCAAAAAAATTCTCTACTTGCTCGAACCCTTTGATCCGAAAACGCATCGTGCAATAGCTTCTCAGCCACATGGCAATCAGCAACTTTGGCCGCATAGAAGCACTCGAACGGTAAAGGCACGGAAGTGGAATCCAGTGCTTGAAGACGTTTCTTCAAACCAGCCTTGGTTTTGCCGATTTTGATCATCCCCGGCATCGCGACATTCGTCAAAATATAAACTACATCTACCATAAAAAAAGCGCCCCCAAATTGGGGACGCCTCCGATTACTGATCCAAGAAACTGCGCAATTTGCGGCTGCGGCTTGGATGTTTCAACTTCCGCAGAGCTTTCGCTTCGATCTGACGGATACGTTCGCGGGTCACGCTGAACTGTTGGCCCACCTCTTCGAGGGTGTGGTCGGTGTTCATCCCGATGCCAAAGCGCATCCGCAACACCCTCTCTTCGCGTGGGGTGAGCGAGGCCAGAACCCGCGTTGTGGTCTCTTTCAGGTTTTCCTGAATAGCGCTGTCGAGGGGCAGAACCGCGTTCTTGTCTTCGATGAAATCGCCCAGCTGGCTGTCTTCTTCGTCGCCAATCGGGGTTTCCAAGGAAATCGGCTCTTTGGCGATCTTCATCACCTTGCGCACTTTTTCCAAAGGCATTTGCAGCTTTTCTGCCAATTCCTCAGGTGTGGGTTCGCGGCCAATTTCGTGCAGCATCTGGCGGCCAGTCCGCACCAGCTTGTTGATCGTTTCGATCATATGCACTGGAATACGGATGGTGCGGGCCTGATCCGCGATCGAGCGGGTGATCGCCTGACGGATCCACCATGTGGCATAGGTCGAGAATTTATAGCCACGGCGATATTCAAACTTATCAACCGCTTTCATCAAGCCGATGTTACCTTCTTGGATCAAATCCAAGAATTGCAAACCACGGTTGGTGTATTTTTTCGCAATCGAGATCACCAGACGCAGGTTGGCTTCGACCATTTCTTTCTTGGCTTGCCGGGCTTCTTTTTCACCCTTTTGAACCTGAGACACAATGCGGCGGAATTCGCTGATGTCCAAACCAACGTATTGGCCGACTTGCGCCATATCGTTGCGCAGTTCCAAAACTTTGTCAGATGAGCGTTCGATGAACATCTGCCAGCCACGCCCGGGCTTTTCGCCCATGCGATCCAACCAAGTTGGGTCCAGCTCGGCACCGCGATAGGCCTCGACGAACTCACGACGGTTGATGCGGGCTTGGTCGGCCAGTTTCACCATCGAGCTGTCGATCTGCATGATCCGACGGTTGATGCCGTAAAGCTGATCGATCAGGGCTTCGATACGGTTGTTGTGCAGGTGAAGACCATTCACCAATTCTACAATCTCCGACCGCAGCTGTTGATACTCAGCCTCTTCCTCTGCGGTAAAGCTGTCGTCTTCGTTCAACGTGGCCGAGATCCGGCGGTCCTGCATTTCTGACAGGCGCTCAAAATCACCCGCGATATGATTCAACGTGTCCAGAACGCGCTGTTTCAGCGCGGCTTCCATCGCGGCCAGCGACATGTTGGCCTGTTCGTCTTCATCATCATCATCGTCGTCATCATTGCGGATGACGTTGCCGTCAGCATCGTATTCAGGCTGGTCGGATTTTGGCTTGGTAGGGGCAGCTGTCACATTGGCCGCTTCGACAACAGGCGCAGTTGGAGTGGTTTCCTCTTCGCCCATTTCATTGCCGAATGTGGTCTCAAGATCGATCACATCGCGCAGCAAAATATCTTCGGACAAAAGTTCGTCGCGCCAGATCGTAATCGCTTGGAATGTCAGAGGGCTTTCGCACAGCCCCAAGATCATCGTGTTGCGGCCTGCTTCGATCCGTTTGGCGATGGCAATCTCGCCTTCGCGGCTCAGCAGTTCAACCGAACCCATTTCGCGCAGATACATGCGCACAGGGTCATCTGTGCGATCCAGCTTTTCGCTGCCTGCCGACGACAGGGCCACTTCGCCTTTGTTAGAAGAGACATCGACAACCGCGGTCGACTTGCCGTCGTCTTCTTCGGCTTCTTCATCTTCGATGATGTTGATGCCCATTTCAGACAACATCGACATCACATCTTCGATTTGCTCTGAAGACACCTGATCGGGGGGCAGAACTTGGTTCAGCTGGTCATACGTGATGTAGCCCCGCTCGCGCGCCTCGGCGATCATCTTTTTGACAGCGGCTTGGCTCATATCGAGCGAGCCATCGGTGTCCTGATCGTCAGGTTTGCGGTCTTCGGTGTCTTTAGCGGCCATCTAGGTCTCCTGCAGGGTCAGCGCGAAACGCATCAACTGATTCGTTAACGCGAATCAATAGCGCGATTGCGTGATTCGTTAACCCGTTTATCTTGAATTCTTTCTTAATTCTTCACCAAATCGACTAGAATCAACGTTTCTCGAATTTGATCTTGCCCAAAATGCGGTCCAAAGCATCACGTTCGTCCCTGTCGATTCGGGCCCCGTTGTCCCCCACATCATAGTGTGCACGGTCTTCTTGCTCACTTCGAACAGCCCGATTCCGGGTTTCAGCGGCCTGTTGTAAGCGTTGCGTTATTGTCTCATCTTCACCGGCATGCAGTTCCTCTTCGGCCTCTGCGATCTCGGCGCTCAGGCCACGGTCTGCCTGAAGTTTTGCCAATTCTTCGGTCACAGTTAGACGCGCAGCGTCGATGTCTCCTTCGCGGCGCACCGAGGGTGCAATGGCCACATGGGGCAGCGCAAAGAGCCTTTCAAGGGTCTCGACCCCCATGGTGTTCACAATATGTGCTTCGAGGTCGGTTTCCGGCTGGTAAAGATGCCCCAACAGCAAATCGCGCAGCACGGACCAGTCGTGATCGACACAATCCATACGCTCCAGTTGGGTTTCAAACTCCACGACCAAAGACGGAGCGCGGATCAGTGAAGCCAGAATGACCGCTTCGCGCAGGTGGTGATCCACGCCATCCCCCGCAGCCACTAGCATCGAGTTTTTGGTGGTTGCCAGATGCGACTGCTGGCGCGGCTTGAAGCCCCCTTTGGAAAATCCACCGCGCTGGCCGGGCACAAAGGCAGGTCGACGACGGTTCTGACCAAACAGATCCCACCGCAGATCTTTGATCGCCTGACCGTAATGCGCGCGAATAGATGGATCTTGGATCAGCTTGATTTTGTCACGCAGCGCCTTGTCCAATGCGGCTTTGCGTTCGGGGCTATCAAAATTCTGCCCTTCGGTTTCACGACGCCACAGCAAATCCACCATCGGCAAAGCACCGTTGAGGACATTTTGCATTTCTGCAGCCCCCTTGGCCCGAATGAGGTCGTCTGGATCCTGCCCTTCGGGCATTACTGCAAAGCGCAACGATTTTCCGGCCTCAATCAGCGGCAAAGCCAGATCGATAACGCGCATCGCAGCGCGCAGGCCCGCGGCGTCGCCGTCCAAGGCAATGATCGGTTCCGGTGCGATACGCCACAAAAGTTGCAGCTGATTTTCCGTCACCGCCGTGCCCAAGGGCGCCACCGTAGCCCCAAAACCGGCTTCGCTCAGCGCGATCACATCCATATAGCCTTCGGCCACGACCAAAGGCTGACCCTTACCTGCGGCTTCGCGGGCGGGGCCTTGGTTGTAAAGGCTGCGCCCCTTGTCAAACAGCTCGGTCTCGGGCGAGTTCAGATATTTGGCGTTGTCATTGGGATCCATGGCCCGACCACCAAAGGCAATGCATCGCCCACGCGGATCGCGGATCGGATACATGATGCGATTGCGAAAGGTGTCATACGGTTTTTTGCCCTTGGTCGACGCTTTGGCCAGCCCAGCGCCAAGGATCAGGTCTTCTGCCACGTTTTTGGCGCGCAAATGATCCCAAAGGTTTTGCCACCCATCCGGGGCAAAGCCGATTTCAAACCGCGCCAACGTGTCCGGTGCCAAACCTCTGCGCTGCAAATAGTCCTGTGCGTCGCGTGCGATACCCCGGCTCAACTGCAACCGGAAAAACTGCACCGCCAGATCCATGACCTCGGCCAATTGGGTGCGCCGGTCCGCTTGCTCTTTGGCCTTGGGATCGCGCTGCGGCATGGTCATGCCGGTTTCACGGGCCAGAATCTCAACCGCCTCCATAAAGTCGACGTTTTCGGTTTCCCGCACAAAGCTGATGGCATCCCCTTTGGCCTGACAGCCAAAGCAATAGTAGAAGCCTTTGCGATCATCGACGTGGAAAGACGCGCTTTTTTCCTGATGGAACGGGCATGGCGCCCACATGTCGCCCTTGCCCTGATTGGATTTGCGCGTGTCCCAAATGACTTTGCGCCCCACCACCTGTGACAGGCTGAGGCGATTGCGCAATTCATCTAAAAATCCAGGAGGCAGGCTCATGTCAAAACTATAGACCTTCGGGCGTCACAAACAAGGACGCACCCTATTCAACAAAGAACAAAGGGGAGGCAGGATCACTGCTCGTGTGCGACGCAGGCCTCAACAAAGGCTTCTGTGGCCTCGGGCGTCAGCTGCACAGGCGGCAGGGTATAGATCCACGGCACCAAGACATCGACAATGCCTTCGTGCGGCGAGCCTGCGATGCCTTCATCTTTCTTGATCAAACGGATGGCACGTTTCGACCGCTTGTTGTCGTTGCGAAATTCGACGGCCATGGTCACGATTGTGCCTTGCAGCTCGCAACGCTCTTTACGTTCGGCTTTGGTTTCGGCTTGGGCTGCGCTGCCCACCACCAATGCTGTCGCCATCACAAAACGGATCATCGGACACTCCTGTTTCAATCCCCGATGTAAATGCCAGTTGCCCCGATTTGGCGCAAGTCTACACAGAGCGCATTTGTGCGAATGATCGCCGAAACGCGCAGTTTTGATCACGGATTGGAAACAATTAACCCCTGTCCGGCTCACCTTGCACAAAGTCGGGATAGACTCCTCTGCAATGCCCAAAGCTTGCCTCAATTTGAACACGATACGCGCCCAAAACATCCTTTGTGCGAAATCCGTGCATTGGCTCTAGGGGACAAGAGTCCGTGCATCGAAGCAAAAGGTTTAGAAATGCAAATGCATGGCGACAACGTTGGGGAAAATGTCCCCCAATCCAACACCCGCAAGGTGTCCGACAGACTGCGTCGGTTTAAGAAGGACGAAGACGGCGCCATCGTGCTGTTTTCAATATTCATGTTCTTGGCAATGTTGATGGTCGCCGGTATCGGCGTTGATCTGATGCGCTATGAACGCGACCGGTCTCGCCTGCAAGCCACGCTGGACCGCGCCGTTCTTGCGGCGGCGGATCTTGACCAAGAACTTGATCCCACCGATGTGGTGAACAACTATTTTGAAACCTCTAACATTCAGGGCACTATCACTTCGATCGTTCCGACATCTGGTGTGGGTTACAAAACGGTTTATGCCGCTGCCAAAGTCGACCTGAACACAACCTTCCTGACCCTCGCCGGGATCGACACTCTGACGGCGACCGCAGACAGCCAAGCCGAAGAACGCATTGATGGCGTTGAGATCTCCTTGGTGTTGGATATTTCCGGCTCCATGGGATCCAACAGCCGCTTGACCAACCTCAAGCCGGCCGCAATGGATTTTGTCGACACTGTTCTCAAAGCCTCTGAAGAAGGCAAAGTGTCGGTGTCTATTGTCCCCTATGCGACGCAGGTCACTGCAGGCGAAGCTTTGCTGCAAAATTACACAACCACTGACGAGCACGAGTATTCCCACTGTGTGAACTTCGACAGCTCGGACTTTGATGTAACCACGCTCAGCCAAGACGACGAATTGGAGCGGGCCGCACATTTTGACGTCTATACCTATTCTGAGGATCCAATCTCTCGCCCGGTCTGCATCACCGATGAGTATGCAGAAATTCTGGCGCTGAGCGGTGATCAAGATGCGTTGGATGCCAAAATTGAATCCCTGCAAGCTGACGGCAACACCTCGATCGATCTGGGCGTAAAATGGGGCGTCGCCCTGCTGGACCCGGACACCAATCCTGTGGTCACACAGATGATCACCGATGGCGAAATCGACGCGGGTTTTGCAGACCGCCCTGCAGCCTACAATGACAGCGCCACCCTCAAAGTTCTTGTGGTGATGAGTGACGGGCAAAACACCAGCCAATACATGTTGGATTCTGATCTGCGTGATGGGAATTCAGACGTTTGGTACAACGAAGAAGCTGACGTCTATTCCGTGCAAAAGACCGAGTATGGCAGCACAACCTACTGGTGGCCGGACAAATCCATCTGGGAGGATCATCCCTATGGCAACGGCGAATATGAAGAGTGTGACTACGAATACATCGTAACCGGATACTACTATGACTGGAGGGGCCGCCGCCGCTCAACCGGGTATTACGAAGAAACCTGTGAAACGGTTGACGAACCCGGAACAGCTGTCCGCCTAGAGTATCCAGAGCTTTGGAACCGCACCTCTTTGGCGTGGAACGCTCAGTACAACTACACCTATGACAGCAACCGCTGGAGCACTTGGTACAACAACGCCTACGACTATGTCGGCGGCACAACCAAGGACACCCGCACAGAAGCAATCTGTGATGCGGCCAAGGATGAAGGTGTTGTTATCTTTACTGTTGGTTTCGAAGCGCCGGACCATGGCCAATCGACCCTGCAAAGCTGCGCCAGCTCGGACAGCCATCACTTTGATGTGGATGGGTTGGAAATTGATGATGCGTTTGCGGCCATCGCGGCCTCTATCCGCCAACTGAGGCTGACCCAATGACCCAGTTCAAATCCCTAATCACCCGCTTTCGCCGGGACGAAGACGGCAACGCCACCGTTCAATTTGTTGTGGTCTTCCCAATCCTGTTTGTCCTGCTGGCCATGGCCTTTGAACTTGGGGCAATCACGGTGCGCGAAGCTTCGCTGGAACGGGCGCTGGATCAAGTGGTGCGCGATATCCGCCTAAGCACTGGCGCGGCCCCGCAACATGATGAGATCAAATCGCAGATCTGCGAAATTGCCCCCATCATCCACGATTGTGAAAACAGCCTGCGTTTGGAAATGGTGCAGCTTGACCCGCGCAACTGGAGTTCCCCCCTGTCGGCGGTGGACTGTAGCGACGCTTCGGTTGATGTGAACCCGGTGCGCAATTTTGAAAACGGTCAGGAAAACGAACTGATGTTGTTGCGCGTGTGCGCCAAGGTGGACCCTGTGTTCCCGGCCGCTGGGCTGGGCAAGCAACTGCCCACCGATGAAGCTGGTCAATACGCGCTGGTTGCAACATCGGCCTTTGTTCAGGAGCCAAAATGATGACTTTCTTTACGCATGCAAAAGCGGCCCTGAAACGCTTTGCCCAAGACACACGCGGCACTGTGGCGGTGGAAACGGTGATTGTACTGCCGGTCTTGTTTTGGACACTGACGGCCAGCTACGTCTACTTTGATGCAAACCACCAACACAGCATCAACGTCAAAGCCAACTACACTATGGGTGATGTCCTGTCGCGCGAAACCGAAGCGATCACGGACAGCTATGTGGATGGCATGCAGTCCTTGTTCACCTTCATGGTCGAACCGGACTCGACACCACGGATGCGCATCACCGTTGCGATGTGGGATGAAGAAGACAACAAATTCAAACTGGATTGGTCCGAGGCGCGGTCAACAGCGTCGGCGCACAGCCAAACCACGTTGAACGCGATGTCCGACAGCCTGCCCACCATGATGGACAACGAGCGCATCATCATTGTGGAAACCTGGACCACCCACACGCCGATCTTTGACGTGGGGCTCAGCCAGCAGACCATCTATAACATCAGCTTCACCAGCCCACGTTTTGCGCCACAGTTGGTGTTTGACAGTTAAGCGTCGGGGTCGCTGGCCAATAGGGCCTGCATGATATCCGCCATGATCCGGGCCTGCGGGCCCGGTGTCACGCCACCAATGCCCAAACGACGGCCAAAGCGCCACCACAGACCTGGGCGCCACGCCCCTTTCTGAGAGGTGTTCAGCCGCACCATAAACCCATGGGACGGCTTAAAGGCAAAGGTGCCGCGCTCAACCGCAGCAACGTCAGCCAAGGCCACAACCAGCCCGGCGTCACTGTCATAAAGCCCCTCTTCGGTCAGGATCAGCTTGTGGCGCGTTGCCCGTTGCAAGCCAACGCCAAGCGCCAGAACCGCGCCGCCCAGCAAAATCAGGAACAATTGTAGCATGAGCGTGGCTGGTGGCGAGGTGAACCCAAGGTAGATCAGCAAAGCGCCAAGCCCCATCAGCATGATCAGCGCCATAAACCGACGCCCAGCTGAGGCCTCTACTTCGGCCAAAACTTCGCTTTGTGTATTCTCTTCGCTCATGCCCATCCCCTAAGCCATCTCGTGATCGCAGTTTTGCAGCACTTAACGATAGATCGACGTCAATGCGAGTCCGGAATGTTGGGTAGAGGCTTAGCCTTTGACGGATTTCGCAACCATATCCCAATAAACCGTCTCAACTTGGTCGATGCTCAGGCGCCCATCATGTTGATACCACGTGGTGACCCCGGTCAGCATCGCAATCACCGCCATGGTCGCAATGCGCAGATCTTTTAGGGCAAAATCGCCCTGCTCTGCGCCTTCGCGCAAGATGGTCTCCAACTCGCCTTCGTAAGCGCGGCGCAACACTTCGATCGCGGTGAAGTTTTCCGGGCTGAGATTGCGCAACTCCATATAGGATATGAAAACCGCCTCGGGGCGTTGCAGGTGATGGCGAATGTGAAACCGACAGAAGTTTTCTAGTCGCGCTGTGGGATCAGGCGACAGCTGCTGGGCGCTGCGTGCTTCAAGCAACTCGGTCATATGGCTGCGCATCAAATCAAAGAGCAGTGATTGTTTGTCGGGGGTGTAGTTGTACAATGCACCGGCCTGAACCCCCACCTCTTTGGCGATCTGACGCATCGAAACTGCCGCATAGCCATGCTGCGCAAAAAGCTTGAGGGCAGCGGACTGAATCCGCGGGCCGGTGATGTCGGAATGTGAACCTGCTGTACGTGCCATAGCGCCAATCTAACTGAACAAATGTTCAGATCATAGAACCATTTACACCTGCTCTTTGGCACTCTCAAACCTTTGTAAATGACCACCATACCCGTTCACAAGCCTGCCCAAAGCGCTTGCTATTCCTGTTTTGACGCGGCAAGACAGACACAGACTTCAATAGGATCCTCTGATGCGCCTTCCGCTTGCTCTGACCTTTTGTGCCTTGGTGATACCCCTTGCACAGTGCGCGCCGGTTGAAATCAAGGATAGCCTGTCTGTCGAAAACCAACACGCCCCCTATCCAAAACTGGCGCCGCTGGACGGTTTGCTGGCGGCTGCCGATCAAATCGAAGTGAGCGAGGACACGGCCACCAGCTTGCAAAACCGCGCGGCCGCTTTGCGTGCAAGGGCGCGCCGCTTGCGCCAAGAAAACGGGCAGTAGCACCACAGCCCACGACTTTCGGGCACTTGGCGCGTTGCACCATGGGGCAAGACCCGCTACATCGCCTTTCGATCATTACTGTTACTCAGGAGAGCCAGATGAGCCAACCATTGCGCCTCGGCATCGCAGGATTGGGCACCGTGGGTGTCGGCGTTGTTAAAATTGTCCGCCAACAAGCTGCCCTTCTGAGCGCCCGAACCGGGCGGGACGTGGTGATCTCGGCTGTTTCAGCCCGCTCACGCAGCAAAGATCGCGGCGTCGCACTGGACAGCTATGCCTGGGAAGATGACCCAGTGGCTTTGGCCAAACGCGACGATGTGGACGTGTTTGTTGAGCTGATGGGGGGCTCGGATGGGCCTGCCAAAGCAGCAACCGAAGCCGCGCTATCTGCTGGCAAAGATGTTGTCACCGCCAACAAAGCGCTGTTGGCCCACCACGGACATGCCTTGGCGCAACAAGCCGAAGCCAACGGGCAAGTCATCCGCTATGAAGCGGCGGTGGCCGGCGGCATCCCAATTATCAAATCGCTGTGCGAAGGCTTGGCCGGCAATGAGATCACCCGCGTGATGGGTGTGATGAACGGCACGTGTAACTATATCCTCACCCGGATGGAGGCCACCGGCCAAGGTTATAACGCTTTGTTTGATGAGGCCGACAAGCTTGGCTATCTCGAAGCGGATCCGAACCTTGACGTGGGTGGCATCGACGCGGGTCACAAGCTGGCGATCCTGTCCTCTATCGCTTTTGGCACCAAGATCGATTTCGACGGTGTCGAGCTGGAAGGCATTCAGCGCATCAGCATCGAAGATATCCGCCAGGCTGCGGACATGGGCTTTCGCATAAAATTGCTGGGCGTGGCCCAGATGACAGGACGTGGGCTGGAACAACGCATGTCCCCCTGTTTGGTCCCCGCAACCAGCCCATTGGGGCAATTGGACGGCGGCACCAATATGGTGGTGGTCGAAGGCAATCACGTGGGTCAAACAGTGCTGCGCGGCGCCGGGGCCGGTGAAGGTCCAACCGCCAGCGCGGTTATGGGCGACATCTGTGATATTGCACGCGGCCTGCGGATCCCGGTCTTTGGCCAACCCGCAGAAAGTTTGACACCCGCACCGCGTGCCAAATCCGCTTTGGCAGCGCCTTACTATTTGCGCATGGGCCTCAAGGACAAACCGGGCGCCTTGGCCAAAATTGCTGCCCTTTTGGGCGAAGCCGGTGTTTCGATCGACCGCATGCGCCAATACAGCCATGTGGATGACAATGCGCCAGTGTTGATTGTCACCCATAAAACCACACGGGCTGATCTGGACACAGCTTTGGGTGAATTTGCCAAAACCGATGTGATTGCCGAAGAACCGGTGGCCTTGCGCATCGAAACCGCCTGAGTAGACTCGGTAATGGGGCAAAGCTGGCAACAGCGGAGGTCTTCGGCGGGAGTATTTTGGGCAAGATGAAGGGCGGGGGCACCAGATGAGTGACGGACAACGAGCCTATCTGGGTGTTGAAAGCTCTTTAAAGGGGCGCCGGTGGGTTGGACCGGGCGCGGAGCTGGAGCGTCAGGCGGAAGCAATGCGCCAGCAGACCGCTTTGCCGATGTCGTTGTGTCAGACTTTGGCGCGCCGTGGCGTCGAGCCGCATGAGGCGGCGGCTTTTCTGGAGCCGCAACTGCGGGATTTATTGCCCGATCCGCGGTCGCTTAAGGATATGGAAAAGGCCGCTGAGCGGTTTTTGCTGGCGTTAAAGCAGCGCCAGCGCATTGCCGTCTTTGCCGATTATGATGTGGATGGTGGCACGTCAGCGGCCTTGTTGATCGACTGGCTGCGCCAAATGGGTCAAGCCGCGACGCTTTATGTGCCGGATCGTATTGACGAAGGCTATGGTCCCAATGAGGCGGCGATGGCCCGTTTGGCAGCTGATCACGACCTGATTGTCTGTGTGGATTGCGGCACGCTCAGTCATGAGCCGATTGCCGCGGCCAAGGGCGCGGATGTGGTGGTGCTTGATCACCACCTCGGCGGGGAAACCCTGCCCCAATGCCATGCGGTTGTGAACCCGAACCGACAGGATGAAACGGGTGAGCTGGCGCATCTTTGTGCGGCGGCAGTGGTGTTTTTGATGTTGGTCGAAGCCAATCGACAGATGCGCGAAGACGGGGCCAAGGGCCCGGATTTGATGGCGATGTTGGATTTGGTGGCTTTGGCCACCGTGGCCGATGTGGCGCCGTTGATTGGGGTGAACCGGGCATTGGTGCGCCAAGGGTTGAAAGTCATGGCTCGGCGGGCGCGCCCCGGCGTCGTGGCCTTGTCAGATGTGGCCAAGATGGATCAGGCGCCCAATTCTTATCATCTTGGGTTTCTGCTGGGTCCACGGGTCAATGCCGGGGGGCGCATTGGGGCGGCGGATCTGGGGGCGCGCTTGTTGTCGACCGACAATCCAGTGGAAGCTGGTGCGATGGCAGACCGTTTGGACATGTTGAACAAAGAGCGCCGCGATATTGAAACGGCCGTGCGCGCCGCCGCGATGGAGCAGGCCGAAGAGCGCGGTCTGGACGCGCCGCTGGTTTGGGCCGCCGGAGAAGGCTGGCATCCCGGTGTGGTGGGCATTGTTGCCAGCCGCCTGAAAGACGCCACCAATCGGCCCGCCATTGTCATTGGTCTGGACGGTGAAGAAGGCAAAGGGTCTGGGCGCTCGATCAGCGGCGTGGATCTGGGCGCCAGCATCCAGCGTCTGGTCAGCGAAGGCCTGTTGCTGAAGGGCGGCGGTCACAAGATGGCCGCAGGGTTAACCGTGGCGCGCGACCAGTTGGACGCCGCAATGGAGCGGTTAAGCGCCTTGTTGGCCAAGCAGGGGGCCGGAGAGGCTGGACCTGCGGACTTGCGCTTGGACGGCGTGTTGATGCCGGGCGCGGCGCAGGTGGATCTGGTTGAGCAGATCGAAAAGGCGGGTCCTTTTGGGGCTGGCGCCCCTGCCCCGCGCTTTGTGTTTCCTGATGTGGAAATCAAGTTCGCCAAACGCGTTGGCGATGCCCATCTCAAGATCAGTTTTGGTGATGGCATGGGCGCCCGGATTGATGCGATTTGCTTTGGGGCCTTTGATGGCGCATTGGGGCCGCGTTTGATGGAACACGGCGGCGCGCGCTTTCATTTGGCGGGGCGTTTGGAAATCAACAGCTGGGGGGGACGTCAGTCCGTGCAGCTGCGTCTTGAGGATGCGGCCGAGGCCTGACCCCGGCGTCAAAGGGTGGGATTTGGCAGGGTCATTTTCCCGCTGTGGCCCGAATTTTTCCCGCCTATTTTCGCCGTTTCAAAAAAATCGCATGGCATCTACATTTTCTTCTTGCGCGACTCTAAGGCTTTGATTAAAGACGCGTCACACCAAGAGTGCTCCGTTCGTCTATCGGTTAGGACGCCAGGTTTTCAACCTGGAAAGAGGGGTTCAATTCCCCTACGGAGTACCACTTCCCTCCCTTTGGAATTGCGATACTGCCCAGTGCAGAAACAGTCGACATAATGTCGTTGTCTGCGCCCGGCTTTGCTGCGACAGTTCGCCAATGCCCGCCTCTACCTCCAAAACCGCCCTCATTGTTTTGACCCATCCTGATGCCGATGCTTTTACAGGTCATTGGGCGAAGGCTTCGGGCAAATATCTGGCCGAACAAGGCTATGAGGTGCTTTGGTCTGATCTATATGGGGCGGGGTTTGATCCGGTGGAACGGCCGCAAAACCACCCCGGCTATCACAGCCGTCCTTTTGATGTTCTGAAAGCACAAGAGGCCGCCAGCAACGCGCTGGGGTTTGCTGAGGATGTCACCGCCGAGATGGCCAAGCTGCGCGCGGCCGATCTGACCATTTTGCATTTTCCACTATGGTGGTTTTCCCCCCCTGCCGTCCTTAAGGGCTGGTGTGAACGGGTCTTGGCCAATGGGGCGATGCACGACGCAGAGCGCCGCTTTGACCAAGGTGATTTTCGCGGCAAGCAGGTGCTGTTTTGTGTCTCAACCGGATCAAGCGCCGCAGAGAGCCAGCACAACGGCAAAGAGGGCGACAGCCATATGCTGTTGTGGCCCCTCGCCTATACCTTCAGGTATTTGGGGTTTGATGTGTTGCAGGCAGAGCTGGTGCACGGTGTGCACGGCTATCACCGCGACGCGCGCAAATCGGCACTTGAGGCGCGGTTGGCACAGCTGCTTGAGGATCATGCAGATACGATCCGTGACCTGCCAGCACGGGCTCGGGTGGCGTTTAACGCCGACACGGAGTTCGAAGACGGGCAGCTGAAAGCAGATGCGCCGCAGCGGTCGCATTTCATCCGCCACAGTCCTGATTAAGCACTGCCAGCTCGGCGAAGCATCACGCGCCTCAATCCGAACCCATTCCATCGCAGCCGAAATCTACTGCCCCTTGAGGCCAGACATGAAAAAGCCGGGAACGTTGTCCCGGCTATTCCGTATTGATCAGAGCGTATCAGCGATCGTCGTCAGGCGCATCCGGGTCCGCTTGACCAACGCCCATAAACACGGCCTTGAGTGGGAAGATCCACGCCACACCAAGGACTACATAGATCGGCAGGCTGATCCACCAAGACAAGTTGCCGATCAGGTTCATCACCGTCACCACGACAACAATGTAGGCGGGCAAACCAACCAACAGAACCAGCAGCGACAAGCGGCGGCGTGCTTTGTACGACAGCGCCATCAGTCAGCGAACGGATCAGTGACGAGGATGGTGTCCTCTCGCTCGGGCGAGGTCGACAACAGAGCAACCGGGCAATCGATCAGCTCTTCGACGCGACGCACATATTTGATCGCATTGGCTGGAAGTTCTGCCCAGCTGCGCGCGCCTTCTGTCGATTCGCTCCATCCTGGAACTTCTTCGTAGATCGGCTTGCACCGCGCCTGTTGGTCCGACGCCGTAGGAAGATAATCCAGCGTGGTGCCATCCAGATCATAGCCGACACAGATCTTGAGCGTTTCAAAACCGTCCAACACGTCCAGTTTTGTCAGGCAAATACCTTTGACACCTGACGTGGCACAGGTCTGACGCACAAGAGCGGCATCAAACCAACCACAGCGGCGCTGACGGCCAGTGGTGGTGCCAAACTCATGGCCCCGCTCACCCAAGCGGGCGCCATCTTCGTCCGGGGTGCCATCTGCGTTCAGCAGCTCTGTTGGGAACGGTCCTTCACCCACGCGGGTGGTATAGGCCTTAACGATGCCCAACACATAGTCGATCCCGCCGGGGCCCATGCCCACACCTGTGGCTGCCTGACCGGCGATCACGTTGGACGAGGTGACAAAGGGATAGGTGCCAAAATCGATGTCCAGCAATGCGCCTTGGGCACCTTCAAACAAAATGCGTTTGCCCGCTTTGCGCTTTTCATTGAGCACTTTCCAAACCGGTGCCGCAAAAGGCAGGATATGGGCCGCAATCTCTTTGAGTTTGGCCACCAAGGCATCGCGATCGATGGGTTCGACACCCAGACCTTTGCGCAGTGGATCGTGGTGCTGCAGGGCGCGATCGACGCGCGCTTCCAAAGTTGCAGGATCAGCCAGATCCGCAACCCGGACCGAGCGACGGCCCACTTTGTCTTCATAGGCTGGCCCAATGCCGCGCCCGGTGGTGCCAATCTTGGTGCCTTTGCTGGCCGCCTCTTCGCGGGCCCGGTCCAATTCACCGTGGAACGGCAAGATGAGTGGCGTGTTTTCCGCAATCATCAGCGTCTCTGGGGTGATTTCGACACCCTGTTCTTGCACGGTGGCGATTTCCTTAAGCAAGTGCCAAGGATCCAACACAACACCATTGCCGATCACGCTGAGTTTGCCACCGCGCACCACACCCGAAGGCAGCGCATGCAGTTTGTAAACTTTCCCGTCGATCACCAATGTGTGGCCAGCGTTATGCCCGCCCTGAAAACGCGCGATCACGTCGGCACGTTCCGACAGCCAATCTACGATCTTGCCTTTTCCCTCATCACCCCATTGGGCGCCGACGACGACGACATTTGCCATTGCTGGTTCCTTATTAAACTTGGATCAAACCCGCGCCCGTATATCGACTGGATAAGCACAGGGAAACCGGAAATTCGTTATGGGTCTGGACAGGAGGGGCAGATTCAGCGATCCATGGGGTATATTTAGCCTTTAACCGAGGACGTTATGGGATTTTTGCTCCGTTGGCTGGTGGCTTTTGTGCTGCTGGCAGCGACATTTAACCCGACTCAGTGGAATTACACCTCTTGGGTCAGCCGCAATTATGCGACAGATACGCCCATGGCCCTGTTTTTGGGCCTGCTGTTGACGGTTGGCTATATCATATACCTGCGCGCCACGCTCCGCTCGATCGGAGGATTCGGCATGTTTCTGGTCTTGGCCATCATCGCCGCCCTTGTCTGGGTGCTGTATGACTATGGTTTGCTAGAGCTTGAGAACCCCACAGTGAACACATGGATTGGGCTGTTTGCCCTGTCGGTGGTTCTGGGGGTTGGCCTCAGCTGGAGCTTGATCCGTCGGATGCTGTCTGGTCAGTATGACATTGATGATGTCGACGAATAGGCCTTAGCCCAACGTCGACAGATCATCCCAGCCATAAGCCCGTTCATCCATGTCCCCGCCTTGCGGATCCGCGCGCGTGGCAACGGTACGCCCCTCAAGCGCGTCATAGAACAGACAGGCCCCGGTATTGGCTGTGATCACCCAAAGAGAGACTTTGGACAGGCCCGCACTCTGCGCCTGCTTGCCCAGCTCTGCCATCAAAGCCCGGCCAACCCCAGCGCGCTGGTGCTCTTTCTCAAGGTACAGCGCCGTGACTTCGCCGTCATAGCCTTGCTCGGCCAAGTCGTCGTCCCGCTGAAGCCCGTAAGAGCCAAAGCCAACGATGCGATTGTTTTGCTCGGCCACAATGGCCCCACCCTGCCCGGATTGCGCAAAGGCATCGAAAATTTTCTGCCACCCTTTGGTGCGATCTTCGACGCTGATCCGGTCGATCAACGCATCCGGCAAAATGCCGCGATAAGTGGTGTTCCAACTGGCAACCTGCACTATTGCGATGCCGGCTGCGTCCTCGGCCAAAGCCGGGCGAATCTGATAAGTGGTGCTCATAGGCTATATGTGAAGCGCTTAAGTCACAGGAGCAAGCGTATAGGAGCACGAATTGACCGGCTTCGGGGTTGCACGACGCTCAAAGAGACCTTAAGTAGCCGCATCGAACCCATCCAAAGGCTGCCTCATGGAAAATGTTGTCCTCGTCGTCCACCTACTTCTAGCGCTATCGTTGATTGGCGTGGTGCTGATGCAACGTTCTGAAGGTGGCGGTCTGGGCGTTGGCGGCGGCGGTGGCGGTGCCACAACAGGTCGCTCCGCGGCGACAGCCTTGGGCAAAGTGACGTGGGTGTTGGCTGCGGCTTTCATCACCACGTCGATCGCACTGACTATTATTTCGGCGCAAAACTCTGCGGACAGCTCGGTTCTGGACCGGATTGACGGCGGCAACAGCGCTTCTGCTCCGGCGCCAAGCACCAGCTCGACACCATTGGGTGACAGCCTGCTGCCCCCATCGGCGACCGACGCAACACCGTTGGTTCCAACGGCCGACTAAACAAATCCTTACTTGGCACAGTCAGATCGCAACATCATCTTGCGGTCTGCTTGCTTATATATCGCGAATCTTGTATGGCTTGGGTCCCGTGGTACTACGGTTTCTGACGACCGTACGGACTTGGCTTGGATGAGCTATTCATCCTTCGGACTTCACGGGAGATGCCTTCTATGGCTCGTTTCATCTTCATCACCGGCGGTGTTGTTTCCTCGCTTGGCAAAGGCCTTGCTTCTGCGGCTTTGGGCTCGTTGCTTCAGGCGCGGGGTTATTCTGTGCGACTGCGCAAATTGGATCCGTATCTGAACGTTGATCCCGGCACCATGAGCCCGTTTGAACACGGCGAAGTCTTTGTGACAGATGATGGCGCAGAAACCGATCTGGATCTGGGCCACTACGAACGCTTTACGGGTGTGCCCGCGCGGCGCACCGACTCGGTCAGTTCGGGGCGAATCTATTCCAACGTTCTGGAACGCGAACGCCGCGGCGATTATCTGGGCAAAACCATTCAGGTGGTGCCGCACGTCACAAACGAGATCAAAGACTTTATCGCCGTTGGTGAAGACGAAGTGGATTTCATGCTGTGTGAAATCGGTGGCACCGTTGGTGACATCGAAGGCCTGCCCTTCTTTGAAGCCATCCGTCAGTTCAGCCATGACCGCCCACGTGGTCAGTGTATCTTTATGCACCTGACCCTGTTGCCCTATCTGGCCGCCAGCGGTGAACTGAAGACAAAGCCCACCCAGCACAGCGTTAAAGAGCTGCAATCCATCGGGATCGCGCCTGACATTCTGGTGTGTCGCTCTGAGCAGCCGATCCCAGAACGCGAGCGCGAGAAAATCGCCCTGTTCTGTAACGTGCGCAAAGAATCCGTTGTCGCCGCCTATGATCTGGCATCGATCTACGAAGCGCCTCTGGCCTATCATCGTGAAGGCTTGGATCAGGCTGTGCTTGATGCCTTTGGCATCGCCCCTGCCCCACGTCCTGACCTGACAAAATGGAACGACGTTGCCGATCGCACCCGCAACACCGACGGCGAAGTCAAAATCGCCATTGTCGGCAAATACGTGCAGTTGGAAGACGCCTATAAATCCATCAAAGAAGCTCTGATCCACGGTGGCATGGCCAACCGGGTCAAAGTCAAAGTCGAATGGGTCAACTCTGAGATTTTTGACAACGAAGATGCCGCCCCTCATCTGGAAGGTTACCACGCCATTCTGGTGCCTGGCGGCTTTGGCGAGCGCGGCACCGAGGGCAAAATCAAAGCGGCGCAATTCGCCCGCGAGCATAAAGTACCCTATCTGGGGATCTGCTTGGGCATGCAACTGGCCGTGATCGAAGCGGCGCGCAATGTGGCCGGTATCGAACTGGCTGGCTCTGAAGAGTTTGATCACGAAGCGGGCCAAAAACGGTTTGAACCCGTTGTCTATCACCTCAAAGAATGGGTTCAGGGCAACGCCACTGTGATGCGCAACTCGGACGATGACAAAGGCGGCACTATGCGTCTGGGCGCATACAATGCGTCTTTGACCGAAGGCTCCAAAGTGGCCGAGATCTATGCCGGCACCAACATCGAAGAGCGCCACCGTCACCGCTATGAGGTCGACACCAAATATCGCGAGCAATTGGAAACATGTGGTTTGCAATTCTCAGGCATGTCCCCGGATGGACGCCTGCCAGAGATCGTAGAGTGGAAAGATCACCCATGGTTCATCGGCGTTCAGTTCCACCCCGAACTGAAATCCAAACCCTTTGATCCGCATCCGCTGTTCAAAGACTTTGTACGGGCGGCCGTCGATACCTCTCGATTGGTTTAAATCAATCAAAATTGCATGACATCAGGGCAGCCTTCGGGCTGCCTTTTGCATTTTCGCAAAAAGCAGCGATTTGCAAAATCGCAAATCAAGCCGTCAATTTTTACGCCCGCACCCACATCGGCACAAAAAGTGTGCGCCAAATCGCGGATTTGGGAGTTTTTGTGGGGGCCATGATCAATTGCTTGGGCCCGTCGTCCGAAATGGCGCGAAACCGGGCTTCGTCAAAGGTCCAACGCCCGGTGATACCCTGCGCGCGATCTTGTGCCTGTCTTTCAAACCACGCTTCTGCCTCGCTGCGAACCGACGCCAAGCCCACCGCAGGGTCAGGCAGATAAAAGCCGCAGCCAATCTTCATATGCAAACAATCCAGCATCGCCACACGCGCCGTCATGGTTAACGGCACCTCATCGCGGTGCAGATGATTGAACACATCCGGCGTCCCGTTCAGGAACACCCGGATTGCCGTTGCCAGATCCAATCCAAACTTGGACATTGTCATCCCCAGATGACGCAGATCCCCTGTCTCCCAGTCAAAAGACAGCGCTGCCTCTTGGTGCAGGCGCAATTGCTCTGGGGACAACCCATTAGAGGTTACAGTTGAAGAGGAAGCATGTGACATTTGCAGGTCCTGTTTGGACGCCTGGGAGGAGGCAGATGCCCTTACTAAAGCCAAAAAACGCGCAAAAAGTTGGGACGAATTGTGGCCATCTCGTGATGTATCCTCTGGGTTGTGTTACGCAGGGCTTTCTAAAAGGGGCGCCCCCGCTATGCTCGCGTCCCCCCATCTCGGAGGATTACACATGGCCAAGGGCTATTGGATTGCACATGTCGACACCAGCGACCCCGCTGGATACGAGGCCTATAAACAGGCCAATGCCGCCCCTTTTGCGGAATTCGGCGCCCGTTTCGTGGTGCGTGGCGGCCCTCAGAGTGTTGTGGAAGGTCAGTCCAAAGCGCGTGCCATTGTGCTTGAGTTTCCAAGCTACGCCGCAGCGGTGGCGTGTTACGAATCACCAAGCTATCAAGCCGCCAAGGCGTTGCGTGACCCGATTTCCTCTGCGGACATGATCATTGTCGAAGGCTACGACGGCTAGTGGTCATCGGGTAACGCCGTCATTCTATTGCAAAATGTAAAACCCGGTTCGATTGCGCCCAAAGTCCGGACAAAAAATTGCTTTGCGAATGTCTCTAAGCTTGGCAGGCTAAAGATATGTTCGCTCAGTTATACAACGTTCTGACCGGGCAACGCGCTGTTGCACCGCTCGCGGATCCCGATGAAGCACATGCATTGGGGGCACTTCTGGTTCGCATGACCAGGGTCGACGGTTGCTATGGCCTTGAAGAGGTCAGACGCATCGATTTATGGCTGGCGCGCTTGCACAAACTCTCGCCACAAGAGGCGGTGCGCATGCGCGCTTGTTGCGAAAAAATGGAGCGCGCAGCGCCAGAAACCGAAATTTTCGCACAACTTATCCGTCATGGTATCGACTTTGACGACCGCCAATCCGCCCTCGAAGCGATGTGGCAAGTGGTGCTCAGCGAGGACGGGGCGCCACGCGCGCCGCAAAAAGCCACCATGCGGCGCGTTCAGACCGCATTGGGGTTGTCGGACGTCGACAGCCTGACCGCGCGTGGGCAAGCTTTCGCCAAAATGTGATCGCGGATTGGCCTTTGGCGCAAATGAACTTATATGGCAGGTATGTTTGCAGATCTTCTTAAGCGGCTGACACAGCCCACACCCGCCGAATTGCCCGATGCGGACGCCCGCTTGGCGCTCACTGCCCTGCTTGTCCGGGTGGCCCGTTCTGACGGGGCCTATGATCCCGCCGAAAAAGAGCACATCGATCATGTCACCATACATCGCTATGGCCTCAGCCCCTTTGAGGCGATCGATCTGCGCAATCGTGCCGAAACATTGGAAACCGAAGCCCCAGACACCGTGCGGTTCACCCGCGCGATCAAAGATGCTGTGGCCTTTGAGGATCGTCTCGGGGTGATCGAAGCGCTCTGGAGCATTGCTTTGGCCGATGGTGTGCGCGACGCCGAAGAAGACGCCACGCTGCGGCTGGTGTCCAATCTACTGGGGATCAACGATCGCGACAGCGCTTTGGCCCGCCAAAGGGTGCAAAAAGCCACCTGACTCTTGGCCCTTTTTTGGCAATTTGCCAATTTGGCGGTAACTTCGGGTCACTTTGCGCAGTTATTCTGCCGAATATGCGTTTTGAAAGTTGCGCATGTGTGAAAATTCCTCCCTATTGTTTGGCCTAGATGGGGAAAAATTTCCGAGGCACCGTGTCAGAATCAGACCAGAAACCTGTTATCGAAATCAAAGGCCTGCATAAGGCCTATGGCGCGCTTGAAGTGATCAAGGGTGTCGATATTGCTGCAAACCGCGGGGATGTGGTCTCTTTGATCGGATCATCGGGGTCGGGCAAATCGACCATCCTGCGCTGCGCCAACCTGCTGGAAGACAGCCAGAAAGGCGACATCCTGTTTCAAGGTGAGCCGGTCAAATGGAAAGGCACAGCGCAAGATCGCCATCCCGCCGACCCGGCGCAAGTGCTGCGCATCCGCACAAATCTGTCGATGGTGTTTCAACAGTTTAACCTGTGGTCCCACATGACCATCCTGCAAAACGTGATGGAAGCCCCGGTCACGGTGCTGGGGCGTGACAAAGACGAAGTCGAAGCCTCCGCCCGCAAATACCTCGACAAAGTGGGCATTGCCGACAAATGTGACGTCTACCCCGCGCAGCTCTCTGGCGGCCAACAGCAACGCGCCGCCATTGCGCGTGGGCTGTGCATGGAACCCCAAGCCTTGCTGTTTGACGAACCCACCTCCGCCTTGGATCCAGAACTGGAACAAGAGGTGATCAAGGTGATCCGCGATCTGGCCGCCGAAGGGCGCACCATGCTGATCGTGACCCATGACATGAAAATGGCCGCCGATATCTCAAGCCACGTGGTGTTCCTGCATCAGGGCAAAATTGAAGAAGAAGGCCCGCCCAAGACACTCTTTGGCGCGCCCAAATCCGAACGACTAAAGCAGTTCCTATCCGCAACAGTCCCAGCATAAGGGCGGGCGGATCTCAACTTAGATCAAAACCAAACGGGAGTTTACCTATGAAAAATCTCATTCTCACCACGGCCGCGCTGGCGCTGACAGCGGGCATCGCCGCTGCTGACACCGTGCGCATGGGCACCGAGGGCGCCTACCCTCCCTATAACTTCATCAATGATGCTGGCGAAGTTGACGGCTTTGAGCGCGAATTGGGCGACGAGCTGTGCGCACGCGCCGAACTGACCTGCGAATGGGTCACCAACGAATGGGATTCGATCATTCCAAACCTGGTGTCTGGCAACTACGACACCATCATCGCCGGCATGAGCATCACCGATGAGCGTGACGAAGTGATCGATTTCACCCAAAACTACACCCAGCCTGATCCATCGGGCTATCTGGCCATGTCGGCGGATGCCGATCTGGAAGGCGGCGTGGTTGCGGCGCAATCCGGCACGATCCAAGCCTCGTTCATTGCTGAAAAAGGCTGGACTTTGGTGGAATTCGCCACCCCAGAAGAAACCATCGCAGCGGTGAAAAACGGCGAAGCTGACGCCGTTCTGGCGGATGACGCTTTCTTGCGTCCTTTTGCGGATGAAAGCGACGATCTAATGCTGCTCGAGCGTCAAGAAATGATCGGCGGCGGCGTGGGCATGGGCGTGCGTGAAAGCGACGGCGAGCTGAAAGCCAAATTCGATGCCGCCATCGACACAATGAAGGCCGACGGCTCTTTGAACGCCCTGTTGGCAAAATGGGAAATTGGCCCCGGATTCTGATCCCCGCCAAACCCAACACGGGGGGAAGGCTCTGTCCCTCCCCCTTCATCTTGCTCTAAATACTCAAATCCAAACCACTGGCTCCCACGAGGTCCGTCATTTTTACGTATTGCGTCGACCCTGACACGCTGTCCGGCCTCCGCTGGTTGAGCTGCTATCTGACCACCGGCAAACATATGTCGTTTTACACCTCCTTTGGGACGGTGTTGCTGTTGTTGGCCATCACAGCGCCAACCGCCCTCGCCTTTGGATTTGGCGGTGCCATGGCAGCGCGCTCGCGGTTGACGCCGCTGTCTTGGCTGGGTCGCGCCTATATCGCGATTGTGCGCGGCGTGCCCGACATTGCGTTTTTCTTGTTTTTTGTCATTGCCTTAGATCAAGGCATTGAATGGATCCGCCATCAGGCGCTCTGCCCTGATTGGACCGATGCCATTCGACAGGGCAATGATTTTGTTGTCTGCGAAGCGGCCAAAGCGCCGCTGTCAACCGCCCCGCAGTGGGTGCATGAAATCTATGGCTTTGGGATTGCCATTTTCACCTTTGCCATCGTCTTTGGCGCCTTTGCTGCCAATGTGCTGTTTGGGGCGATGCGCGCTGTGCCGCGCGCCCAGATGGAAACCGCCGAGGCATATGGCATGAACCGCCGGCAAGCCTTTTGGCGCGTGATGGTGCCTCAGATGTGGGTCTATGCTTTGCCGGGTCTGTCGAACCTCTGGATGATCTTGATCAAAGCCACGCCTTTGCTGTTCTTGTTGGGCGTCGAAGACGTGGTCTATTGGGCGCGTGAATTGGGCGGCACCAAGAACTCTCGCTTTACTGAGTATCCGCATGGAGATTGGCGCATGTGGTATTTCCTTGGCCTTTTGGTTTTCTACCTCTGCTTCACCAAAGCTTCCGAGATTTTTCTGGAACGCATTATGACCCGCCTCAGCCGCGGCCAAGCCACCCTTGCTGGTGAAAAGCAACGAAAGGCCAACGCATGAGCTGCTGGATCACCATTCAAGACTATGGGCTGCGCGCCATCGGCATCGGCGAGCGGTTGTTGCCCAAGGCGGATTTTACCCTTTGCCAGCAATTCACGTTGATTGGCTCGGGCATGATTTGGAACATCTATTTTGGCGCCGTGGCGCTGATTGCGGGCTTCTTCTTTGCCACTGCGCTGGCGTTGGGGAAAAACAGCGCCCATGCGGCGCTGCGCAAGCCGGCAGAGATGTTCATCTTTCTGTTTCGCGGCTCGCCGTTGTTCATCCAGTTTTTCTTTGCCTATTTCGTGTTTCTCAGCCTGAAAAAGGTGATGCCAATCTTTGCCCCCTTTACGGCGGCTTGGCTGGGCGCGCTTGTGGTGCTGTTCTTTAACACCGCGGCCTATTCGGCTGAGATCTTCTTTGGTGCCCTGCGTTCAGTGCCCAAGGGCGACCTCGAAGCCGCGGATGCCTATGGGTTTTCGGGTTGGAAGAAGTTTCGCAAAATCACATGGCCCACCATGCTGCGTCTGGCGTGGCCTTCTTACACCAACGAAGCCATCTTCTTGTTTCACGCCACAACGCTTGTCTATTTTTCCGGCTTTCCAGCCTGGCGCCAGCAAGGTGACGCGTTGTATTACGCCAACTACTTTGCGGATAAGACGTTCAACCCCTTCATTCCCTATCCGATTTTGGCCGGGTACTTCATTATCCTAGTGCTGATTGTCTTGGGCTTGTTTGGTCTAGTGAACCGACGCTTGAACCGGCATCTGCCTGTCGAGAAGCGCCGCAAAATTCGCTTGCGTCCCAATCTCATCCGATAGTACACATAATTTGATCAAATAATTTGGGTGACCGAGCGAGCCCTCCGTGGATCGCTCAAACATGCTACAACCCAGCAACATGCTTTTTGATCAAATAATGGGACCAAGGGCATGGACCTGACGTGCGACGCACTGGCGTTGCACACCCGTTCGGGGACGTGCCGCATCAGGCAAACAATGATGACGACAAAGAATTGGCTTAGAAAACACCCCGAAGTGCGCACCATCCGTGTGGCCGCTGCTGATCTGAATGGCCAACCTCGTGGCAAACGGATCCCCACGCGCTTTGCCGACAAAGTTGTCGAAGAAGGCACCCGCTTTCCATTGTCTGTTCTCAACCTCGACATCTGGGGCGAAGACATCGAGGACAGCCCCCTTGTGTTTGACAGCGGTGACAAAGATGGCGTTTTGAAACCGACCGAGCGTGGTTTTATGCCTATGCCGTGGCTTTCAGCCCCCACTGCATTACTGCCGATCTGGATGTTCAATGACGACGGTAGCCCCTATGCCGGGGATCCGCGGCATGCCCTGCGCGCCGTGGTCGACCGATACAAAGCGCGTGGCCTGACGCCCGTTGTTGCCGTTGAACTTGAGTTCTTTCTGATCGACGATTCAGGGCGCAATCTGCAAATCCCGGTGAGCCCCCGGTCTGGCAAGCGCCGCAAAGGCGCCGAAACGCTGTCGATCCGGGCGTTGGACGCCTTTGACAGCTTTTTCACCGATCTTTACGACGCCTGTGAAGAAATGGACATTCCCGCCGACACTGCCATTTCCGAAGCCGGATTGGGTCAGTTTGAAATCAACCTGATGCATTGTGACGATGCTTTGCGCGCTGCAGATGATGCTTGGCTGTTTAAGATGCTGGTCAAAGGACTGGCGCGCAGCCACGGGTTTGCGGCCTCCTTCATGGCAAAACCCTACGAAGATTATGCTGGATCTGGCCTGCACACGCATTTTTCGGTGCTGGATCAGGACGGCAACAATGTGTTTGACGATGACGGGCCGCTGGGCACCGATACGCTGCGCCATGCAATTGCGGGCTGCTTGCGGGCGATGTCAGACAGCACGCTGGTCTTTGCCCCCCATTGGAACAGCTATGACCGCATGGTGCCAGGCGCTCATGCGCCGACCGGCATCTGTTGGGGCTATGAAAACCGCACGGCTGCTATTCGGGTGCCATCCGGCAGCCCCAAAGCGCGTCGGATCGAGCATCGATTGGCCGGAGGGGACGTGAACCCCTATCTGATGCTGACAGCCATTTTGGGGGCTGCGCTGACCGGGATTGAGGACGCGCTTGAACCGCCCGCCCCCATCACCGGCAACGCCTATGCGCAAGAGCTGGATCAAGTGCCCAATATGTGGGGCGACGCCATCGCCGCCTTTGAAAACAGCGACGTCATCAAACGGATATTTGCCCCCGAAATGGTGCGCAATCTGGTGCTAACCAAGCGCCAAGAGCTGCACTATATGAGCGAGTTATCACCGACCGAGCAGGTGGAGATATACCTCGATACAGTGTAGCGGCGCGCTTGTGGCTCTTGTCGGGCCCAAGCGCTGGTTTTACGTTAGCTGTAACAACAATCTGGTGATCCATGAAAATTGGCATTTTACAAACAGGCCACGCGCCCGACGAAACCAAACAGGTGTTGGGGGACTATGCGACCATGTTTGCCCGCCTGTTGCAGGGCCATGGCTTTGACTATGCCTCCTATAATGTGGTGGACAATGAATTCCCTGCCTCGGTGGTGGAATGTGACGGCTGGCTGATCACCGGCTCAAAACATGGCGTCTACGAAGACCACATCTGGATTCCCCCGCTGGAAGACTTCATTCGGGGCGTGCGCGAAGCGGGCCTGCCGATGATCGGCGTGTGCTTTGGCCATCAAATCATCGCACAGGCCTTGGGCGGTCGGGTCGAAAAATTCAGCGGCGGTTGGATCGCGGGGCCGCAGACCTATGACTTTGAAGGCGACAAAGTCGTGCTGAACGCATGGCACCAAGATCAGGTTATCACCCCACCTGACGGGGCCAAGGTGATCGCCGAGGGACCACATTGCGCCAACGCAGCGCTGCTTTATGGGGATCGGATCTTTACCGTTCAACCCCATCCCGAATTCCCCGCAGAGATGGTTGACGGGCTGGTGAAATATCGCGCCCCCGGCGTTTTGCCCCCCGAGATGATCGCCGATGTGGCCAACACCCTAGACACCCCCCTCGATGACCAAAATTTTGGCGCCCGTATGGCCGGGTTCTTCAAGGAGACGAAGGCATGAAAGAGACCAAGCGCACATGGATGAACACGGTTCCCGAAGCCGCCAAATCCTATCTTGAGGGACGCCGACTAGACGAGGTGGAATGCATAATCGCCGACCTACCAGGCATTGCCCGCGGCAAGGCAGTCCCGGCCTCGAAGTTTGACCGCCAAGACAGTTTTCATCTGCCGGATTCAATCTTTTATCAAACGATCACAGGGGACTGGGGCGAAGCCGCAGGCAAAGAAGGCTTTATTGAACGCGATATGGTTCTGAAGCCTGACATGAGCACCACCAGTGCTGCTCCTTGGACCGGCGATTGGACATTGCAGGTGATCCACGATGCGTATGATCGCAAAGACGACCCGATCCCCTTTGCGCCGCGCAACGTATTGAAACGGGTGGTGGAGCTTTACCGCAAACAGGGTTGGGAACCTGTGGTGGCGCCCGAAATGGAGTTCTTTTTGGTGGCGCGCAATCTTGATCCTGCCAAATCGATCGAGCCGATGATGGGCCGCTCTGGCCGCCCGGCGGCCGCGCGTCAGGCCTATTCGATGACGGCCGTGGATGAGTTTGGCCCTGTCATCGATGACATCTATGATTTTGCCGAAGCGCAGGGCTTTGAAATCGATGGCATCACCCAAGAGGGCGGCGCGGGTCAGTTGGAAATCAACCTGTTGCACGGCGATCCTGTCAAACTGGCGGATGAGGTGTTCTATTTCAAACGGCTGATCCGAGAGGCGGCGCTGCGCCATGATTGTTTTGCCACCTTTATGGCCAAACCGATTGCAGATGAGCCGGGCAGCGCGATGCATATCCACCACTCGGTGCTGGACATCGAGACCGGTGAGAACCTGTTTTCAGGACCACAGGGCGGCGAAACCGATGCGTTTTTCCACTTTATTGGTGGCTTACAAAAACACCTGCCTTCGGCCACTGCGGTGCTGGCACCCTATGTGAATTCCTATCGGCGATACGTGCGTGACCACGCAGCGCCAATCAATCTGGCTTGGGCGCGTGACAACCGCACCACAGGCATCCGGGTTCCGCTGTCAGACCCCAGCGCCCGTCGGGTGGAAAACCGATTGGCCGGCATGGATTGTAACCCCTACCTCGGGATCGCGGCCTCTTTGGCCTGTGGCTATTTGGGTCTGATGGAGCAAGAACGCGCAGGCCCCAGCTATAAGGGAGATGCGTATGATGACGAAACTGACCTGCCCCGCGTGATGGGTGAGGCGTTGGATTTGTTCGAAGAAGCCCACAAGCTGCATGAGATCCTGCACCCCGATTTCGCCCGAGTGTACGCCATTATCAAACGCACCGAATACGAGGAGTTCCTGCAGGTGATCAGCCCGTGGGAGCGCGAACACCTGTTGATGAACGTGTAAGGCGGAGCCGCGCCAGAGGGCGCGGCGCTGGATATCTCGCGCCCTTTGGGGCGCTCGGGCATGGGGGCGCTGCCCCCTATCGGGCCCCTTTGGGCCCCGCCCCCCGGAGTATTTTTGCCAAGGTGAGGCTGACGCGATGAACCTATTGTATTCAAATGACCAAAAGGGCGCCTATCCGCCAAGCTGGTACGCGGCCACGGCAACATCTTTTCCCGCGCAGCCCCCGCTGAAGGGCGATGAGCGCACGGATGTCTGTGTCATCGGTGCAGGCTATACCGGGTTGTCGGCAGCCTTGCATTTGGCAGAGGCAGGGTTGCGGGTCACCGTCTTGGAGGCGCACCGGGTTGGGTTTGGGGCCTCCGGGCGCAATGGCGGTCAATTGGGCAGTGGTCAGCGCCAAGATCAAAAGGTTTTGGAACAGATGATGGGCACACAGACCGCGCGCCAGCTATGGGCCATGGGGGAAGACGCGAAAGATCTGGTGCGCAGTTTGATTGCACGTTTTGAGATCGACTGTGATTTGAAACCCGGCATCGCTTGGACGGGGTTTGATGCCAGTGAAATGGAAGATCTTCACCGGTATAGCGCGCATATGCAACAGCACTATGGCTATGATCAGATCTCTGCGCTGGATGCGGAGGGTTTTCACACCCTGTGCCCCTCGCCGCGCTATCACGGCGGGGTGTTGGATCGCGGGGCGGCGCATTTGCACCCGTTGAACTTTGCTCTGGGATTGGCGCGGGCCGCGCAGGGGCTTGGCGCGCGCCTTTATGAGCAGACTGAAGTGCGCGAGATCACCGAAGGGCCACGCCCCATTGTGCACACCGCACAGGGCAATGTGACCTGTGATCATGTGGTTTTGGCCTGTAACGGCTATGTCGGCGGGTTGAGCCAGCAGGTTGCCGCGCGCGTCATGCCGATCAACAATTTCATCGCCGCCACCGAACCGCTGGGCGAGGCCGCTTCGCAGGTGCTGGCGCAGGATGTTGCCGTGTGTGACAGCAAATTTGTGGTCAATTATTTCCGCCTGTCGCGCGACAAGCGATTGTTGTTTGGCGGCGGCGAAAGCTATGGCTATCGCTTTCCCAAGGATATTGCCGCCAAGGTGCGCAAACCCATGGTCGAGATTTATCCGCATTTGAAAGATATCCGGATTGATTATGCCTGGGGTGGCACCTTGGGCATCACGATGAAACGCCTGCCGCATGTGGCACGCCTTTCTGCCAATATCCTATCGTCGTCAGGCTATTCTGGGCACGGTCTGGGCACGGCTACCCATTGCGGACAGTTGATGGCCAAGGCCATTCAAGGGCAGGCAGAGGGGTTTGACACCATGGCCGCGCTGCCCACGCCGCGCTTTCCGGGAGGGCCGGGCCTGCGCTCACCACTGTTGGTTTTGGCGATGAGTTGGTTTGCCCTGCGGGATCGATTGGGGATCTAAGCCGATGGATGGCATAAAACAGCCAATTTTGTGATCAAATCCCCAATGTCATCGCAATTTCATTTCTCTTTTTGCTCCTCTTGTTTTAATAATTCCTGAAACTGGAATTCAGGAAAGCCGAAACATATGTCATTGCCGCCCAACGTCTATGATGCAGAACCAATCCCGGACTCTGTGCGCGCTGAAATCGAACGCCTGTTGGCCAGTGGGGATTTGTTTCGCTACACCGCCGCCAAAGATGCGCCGGTTTCGATGCTGGAACGTGAGTTCGCCGAAAGCCTTGGCAGCAAATACGCCCTGGCGGTGTCCTCCTGCTCTGCGGCGTTGTTTTTGTCCTTGAAAGCATTGGGGCTGCCACGTGGCGCGCGGGTGTTGATCCCAGCCTTTACCTTTGCTGCGGTGCCGTCGGCGATTGTGCATGCGGATTGTGTGCCTGTGTTGTCAGAGGTGGGGGAGAACTACCGCATTGATTTGGCCGATTTTGAGGCCAAGCTGGACGGCACCATTGAGGCGGTATTGATCAGCCACATGCGTGGACACACCTCGGATATGGATGCAATCATGGCGCTGTGTGAGGCCCATAACGTGCCCTTGCTGGAAGATGCAGCCCATTCACTGGGCACTCAATGGCATGGCAAAAACATCGGCACATTGGGGAAAATCGGGTGTTTTTCTTTCCAAAGCTACAAATTGCTGAACTCGGGAGAGGGTGGCATTCTGATCACCGACGACGCCGACCTGTTGGCGCAGGCGACCATTATGTCGGGCGCCTATGAACACATGTGGAAGAAACACCTCGCCACCAATGACGCGGATGCCGCCGAGCTGGAGGCCGCCTTTGCCCGCTGGCAGAACAAGCTGCCACTTTATAACCTGCGTTTGGGCAACCTGTCCGCTGCGGTGGTGCGCGCACAATTGGCAGAGATCCCGCGCCGGGTTGCGGATGGCCGTCGCAATCATGATTATGTTGCCGATAAGCTCAACCTGTCGCCATGGATTGATGTGCCAGAGAAGCTGGCGCCAGAAGAGCGCGCGCCGGATTCGATCCAGTTCAACCTTGTGGGCATGGCCGAAAATGAAGTGCGCGCCTTTCAGGACGCTTCGGCGCAGCGTGGCGTCAAGGTGCAGGTCTTTGGCCTGAGCACCGACAATGCGCGTGCCTTTTGGAACTGGGAGTTTTTAGGCAAAGCGCCCAAGCTGCCTCAAACGCGCAATATGCTGATGAAAGCCTGCGACACCCGCCTGCCAGCCCGTTTGACGCTGCCGGAATTGGATGTGATTGCTGACGCCTTGGTCAAAGCGGCACAGGATGTGATGGGTAACCGGCGCGCTTTTGGCGCCTAAACGCCGTTAAAGGATCCGCAAAACATCGGCCATAAAGGGATACGCCTTGGTGGCCGGTGTGATGACCTCTTGGGTCAAAACCGGTTTCAGCTCGTCTGCCACCCGTTCTGGCATATCGCGCAACGTGCCTTTGCGTGCCACCAAAGAAATCCGACGCGACAATGGCTCAAACGGCAGTTCAAAGATGTCGAGCGCATCGATGAAGCGGCGTGCCCGCATCAATGCCAGCGGCGTCAAGATGGTCCAACCGGCCCCCTGCCCGACCAAGGCCAAGATCGCGTGATAGCTGTCCAATTCAAAGCGGTGTGACAGGGTCAGGTTCTGGCGCGCCAGATGCGACGACAGAATGCGCCCCATGTGATGCCGCGTGGTGTAATGCACCAAAGGGATCTTTTGCAGCTGGGCCAAGCGGTCCGCGTTGGGATCAATCATGCCCTTGGGGGCCGCCACCACAAAGCCTTCGACCAACAGCGGGTGCACTTCCATCCATTCGGCCTCGGTGCCCATATCTGCGGCGACGATCACGTCTACGGCGCGCGCATCAAGCTGATCATAGAGATAGTGACTGGCCCCTGTTTCCAGCAGAAACTGACACTCTTTCATGTCATCTGCTAGTTTGGTCAACAAACGCGGGGTGATGTCAGCTTCGAGGTCTTCGATCATGCCAAGGCGAAACCGGGTCAGTGACGCCATATCTGACATCGCCAATTCGGCCCGCACCAACGCGGCTTCGTTCAAGATATTGCTGGCGCGACGGCGAAACATTTCGCCTGCCGGGGTCAACCGGATGGGCCGGGTTTTGCGTTGCAGCAATGTGGCGCCAATGGCCGTTTCCAGATTGGTCAATTGCTGACTGACGGCAGAGGCACTGGCATCCAGTCGTCGCGCGGCCGAAGAGATACTTCCTTCTTCTGCCGTTGCGACAAAAACCTCGATGCCCCACAACGTGATTTTACCGGGGCTGTCGACCATGGTCTATTTTCCCATTTTGGTCAGTTTTTCCTGCAAATCCGCCAGTTGTTGTTTGATCAAATCCAGATCTTCACCCTCTTTGCTTGCGGGCTCCGGTGTAGGATCAGCAGCAGGGGTGGTGGATCCAGCCGTCGGCCATCCTGTCGCTATCCCACCTGTCATTGCTTTCAAAAAGGCCTCTTGTTGCGCTTTCAAAGCATCGAGACCCGGCATCGATTGCATCGGATTGATTGGATTGGCCTTGGTCATATTCTCGACCATTTTCGATTGCCCTTCGCGCAGCATGTCAAACGACATTTGCAAGAACTGGGGCACGACAGAGCCAGCCTGCGTGGTGTAGGTGCGCACAAGATCCGTCAGAACATTCACCGGCAGCACGTTTTCACCACGGCTTTCGTGTTCTGCGATGATTTGCAGCAGGTATTGCCGCGTCAGGTCATCCCCTGATTTCAGGTCAATGATCTGCACTTCGCGGTCTTCGCGAATAAACCCTGCGATATCTTCCAAGGTGACATAGTCACTGGTTTCGGTGTTGTACAAACGCCGACTTGCATAACGCTTTATAAGAAGAGGTTTTTTTTCGTCTGACACAGTCTGTCTCCCCACAATGCTGCGTTGCGGTTTGAGCTTATGCTAGTGCAGAAAAAAAAGAAAGGGCGGGCTTTGAAAGCCCGCCCACGCAGCACATCTTAATGGGAGGAGAAAGACGCGGCGCTAATTTCTTACTTACTTAGCTGCGGCTTTTTTCGCAGCAGCAGTTGCTTCTTTGGTGGCTTTTTGAACAGCAGCAGTCGCTTCTTCAGAAACTTCTTTGCCAACAGCCATCATCAATTCAACTGTTTCAGTTTGCAGTTTTTTCGCGATTTCTGCGAAAGCTGCCATGTTTTCAGCAGCAGTTTCAGCAGAAGCAGAAGCGAAATCGCTCAGCGCTTTTGCGTAATCTGCAGGCTCTTCTTTCACTTTGGCAAAGTCGTTCAGCTTTGTCAGAGTGTCTTTTGTCCACTTAGAAGACAGCTCAGAAGACTTTTCAGCAGCAGTCAAAGTGGCAGTTGCCAGCTTTTCGTTCAGCGACGCTTGTGTTTTGAAGGCGTCTTCAACCGCTTTGGTGTCTACTGGGAATGCGCCCATCATGTCTTTCATGATCGCGGTGAAATCCTGAGTATTGGTCATGTGGCTAATCCTTTGTTGCATCCGGGCCGACCCCGGTGTTTCTGCATCTGTAAACAATATGAATGCTGCGATGCAGAAAATCAACCCTTTTTCTGCATTGCAGCAAAAATTTTAGGTTGTGCCCGGATTTCAGTAACTTGCCTTGACCCTTACATATGTCCCTGGCGCCTCAACCAATGCGGGATAAGACGAATCACCGGGGAGTCTTGCAGGAACTTTCTTGCCAGAGCGCCCTTTGAGCCATGAATCCCAGCGCGGCCACCAGCTGCCTTCCGTAAAGTCAGCTTCACTCATCCAGTTTGGCGCGTCCAACTTGAGATTGTCATTTGTGTAATGACCGTACTTTTTCTTAGAAGGCGGGTTTACGATACCAGCGATGTGCCCCGACTGAGAGACAACAAAGGTCTTGTCCTTGGACCCCGTCTGCTGAAAGCCACGAAAACAATCTTTCCACCGGGCGATATGATCCGTTTCGCAGGTGACAGCCATGATCGGAATGTCCACATCCGACACATGAAGGGTTTCCCCCATGAAAGAGAAACCATCGCCAACAAATTCGTTCTTTTGGCACAGCTGACGCAGATACTGCATAACCATACGCCCCGGTAGGTTCGAGCCGTCCCCATTCCAATAGAGCAGGTCAAACGCGGGGGGGGCTTCGCCCATCATATAACTCTTGATGGCCGGGCTATAGATCAGGTCATTAGAGCGCAGAAAGCTCATGGTGCGCCCCATGATAAAGCTGCGCAGCACACCTTGCTGTTCAACCTCGGTTTCGATCCCATCCACAAAGTCATTTTGCAGGAACGGGGTGAATTCCCCTTGGTCTGAAAAGTCGGTCAACGCCGTAAAGAAGGTGGCCGAGCGCACCGATTTGTCTTTGCGTTTTTTCAACAGGGCCAAGACCAGATGCAAGGTCGTACCAGCGATGCAATAGCCCACCGCATTGACCTGCTTTTGCCCTGTGATCTCTTTGGCTACGCGGATGGCCTCGAGATAGCCCTGTTCTACATAGTCTTCCATGCCGATGTCAGCATCTTCGGCCCGTGGGTTCAGCCAACTGACCACAAACAAAGTGTACCCCTGCTCGGTGATCCATTTGATTAGGCTGTTCTTTTCCTTCAGATCCATCACATAGAATTTGTTGATCCATGGTGGAAAGATAATCAGGGGAATAGCGTGAACCTCAGGGGTGGCAGGCGCGTATTGGATCAGCTCCATCATGTGATTGCGAAACACCACCTGCCCCGGGGTCGTGGCGATATTTTTGCCCAACTCAAACGCAGTGTCATCGGCCAGACGCACCAGCATCTCACCGTTGTGGGCCTCCACATCTGCTACGAGGTTTTCCAGCCCCTTCACCAAGCTTTCGCCATCGGTTTCAACCGCGCGCTCCAGCGCATCAGGATTGGTGCCCAAAAAGTTGGTGGGCGCCATCATGTCGATAATCTGTTCGGCGAAATACTTGAGCCGGTTTTGCTCGATGCTATCAAGGTCTTCGGTGGCGGACACAGCGGTGCGAATGGCTTCGGCATTCAGCATGTATTGCTGTTTGACAAAGTTGAAATAGGGGTGGGTTTTCCACAGCGGATTGCTAAAGCGGCGATCCGAAGGCGTATGGTCTTCTGGCGCCTCAAGCTTACCACGTGCCAGCGCTTGCTGGGCCTCGAGGTAGTGCTTAACCGAACTGCCCCAAAACTCCATCTGGTTTTCAAACAGCTTGGCCGGATTGTGCATCATGCCCGCCCAATACGAATTGGCAGCGTTGACGAATACATCTTGGTCCGGGGCGTTCAGAACCGGGTTGGCAGGATTGCGACGCGATAAGGCCGCAACCAATCGCTGCGACAACCCCTCAACCTTTGCGAGATTCTCGTTGAGCTTTTCCAGGTTTTCACCCGCGACATCCTCTTCAGTTGTCATATCAACCAATTCCCCTTATTCTCGCTGCTGTGCAGAAATTTTGTTCGAAGGTCTGTTGTCATTGGGTCAAATGATCCGCAGGATGTCCACAGGCTGACACATAAGCCGGATCCAATTCCGGTCGTACCGGTGTAAAAGGGAGACGCATATGCGCTACATGGCAACATATGACTTTATGGAAACGTTTCGAAATACGAACCAATGGTTGGGCGCCTCCGCTCTTTCCTTTGCATCCTATCCAGTTTTTTCCATGGTGCCAAATCCGGCGCTGCAATGGATGGCCGCTTGGGGCGAAGTCACTGAACGCGCCTTTCAGCGCATGGTGGTCAAACCTGATTGGGGCATTCGCACCTTCACCTGCGAAGACGGCAAGGATCACCTTGTCAGCATTGAAAGCGAAGTGGCGGGCGACTTTGGCGACCTGATCCATTTCAAGGTGATTGGCCGCAAGACCAAACCTCGCAAAGTGATGCTGGTTGCGCCGATGTCTGGCCATTACGCGACATTGCTCCGTTCTACTGTCCTAAGCCTGCTGCCTGATTGTGAAGTTTACATCACAGATTGGCATAACGCGCGCGACATTCCTGTCTCGGCAGGCAAGTTCGATATCGAGGATTACACACTTTATCTTGTTGATTACATGCGGCATCTGGGCCCAGACACCCATGTTATCGCTATCTGTCAGCCCGCACCTTTGACATTGGCTGCCACGGCCTATCTGGCAGGAGAAGAACCCGCTGCACAGCCGCGTTCACTGACCTTGATTGGCGGCCCAATTGACCCTGATGCGACCCCAACCGATGTAACGGATTTTGGCAATCGCGTCACCATGGGACAACTCGAAGAGACCATGATTCAGCGCGTTGGCTTTAAGTACAAAGGTGTGGGGCGGATGGTTTACCCCGGCCTGCTGCAGCTGGCTTCGTTCATGTCGATGAACGCAGAGCGCCACAGCCAAGCCTTCACCGATCAAATTCAACGCGTGATGAAAGGCGAAGCCTCCGATCACGATGCCCACAACCGCTTCTATGATGAATACCTTGCTGTGATGGACATGGCCGCCGAGTTCTATCTCTCGACTGTGGATCGCATCTTTAAGAAGGGTGAAATCGCCAAAAACGAATTCACTATTAACGGTAAACACGTGGATATCGGCAAAATCACCACCGTTGCGGTGAAAACTGTCGAAGGGGCCAATGACGATATTTCCGCGCCCGGTCAATGCGTTGCGGCGCTGGACCTGTGCACGGGGCTGCCCGACAGCAAAAAGGCCAACCACCTTGAACCCGGCGCGGGTCACTATGGGATTTTTGCTGGCAAAAGCTGGCGCAACAACATCCGCCCCTTGGTGCTAGAGTTCATTGACGCCAACAGTGGCGCCCCGGTGCCTGCAAATAAAAACGCGGCGCGCTAATCAACGCCCAAAAATTGAGCATGGGGCGTTGGTTTTCGCCCCCTTGCCCATCGGATTTGCTTCAAACCCTAAGCGCGCAGCACAAAAGGCTGCGCCAACCAAGCCTGCAAAGCGTCCAAAGTGGCCTCTGGCTGCTCTAGGCTTGGCAAGTGCCCAGCCCCTTCGATGACCTGAAACTGCGAATACGGAATCAAATCCGCCATGACCTGATGCCGCTTGGCAGGCGTCAGGCTGTCTTCGGCACCGCAGGCGATCAGCACGGGGCATTTGAGACGCCGCAAAACGGATTGCTGATCCATGCGGCGTTGCAGCACGCGCACCTGTTGTTGAAACACATCCGGCCCAAGATCGGTCGCCATTTGCAAAAACTGGTTCAGAACCGCCACCCGATTGGGCCCCTGCGCCAAATAGTCAGGCAACATCAGCTCGCGCAACACATCTTGGAACCGCCCCGCCTTTGCCCCAACCAAAAGCGGTTCAAAAGCGGCCGAGGATTGCGGGGTTTCGGACATGGCTTGAGTGCCAATCAAGGCCAATCGGGACACCCGCTCTGGCGCTCGCCGCGCAATCTCCATCGCAACATTGCCCCCAAGGCTATGGCCAACCAGTGCAAATTTTGCTGGCAGCTGCGGCAACAGATCAATTGCAATATCTTCAAGACGCTCATGGCCGACAAGAGGCGCAGAAATCACCACGTGATCCCGGCAGAACGCGTTGATCTGAGGCGCGAACACACGCGCATCACACATCAATCCAGGAAGAAAAACCACAGGGTCGTGCATGAGAGACTCCATCAAAAAGCGTCGTCCCTAAACTCCAGCCAAGCCCCTGCGATGTCAATCACTTACCGTAGCCGTTCCAGCAAAAGGCCCCATCCGCACGCCGCGGCGAAAACGGATTATGGGCGATTTCCCAGATATGCCCTTCGGGGTCAGAAAAGTAACCATGATACCCACCCCAAAAGACCTCTGTGGCGGATTTCAAAATCTTGGCACCGGCCTGTTTTGCTGTGTCGAGCAAGGCATCAACCTCTTCTGGGCTGCGCAGGTTATGCGCCAAACAGCTGGCCCCCTGCCCCAGTGAGGATTCGGGCACCCCAATTTCTTCGGCCAATGCAGCCAAGGGATATAAGCCCAGCGTTTGCCCAATCAGATCAAAGGCCACAACGCCATCTGGGCTCTCGGCACGCTGCCAGCCGAGATCGGTGTAAAATGCTGCCGCGCGATCCATGTCGCGACAGCCCAAAGTGATCAAAGAGACCCGTTGATCCATTCAAAGACCTTTCGTCCAGTTCACAATCGCCTCGATGACCCTTGGCGTCATCGCCGGGCTCATTATGTCACCGGCAACAACATGGGCACGAGGATCGTCTTGTGGTGTCATTTCCAACAATTCCTGTGCAACTGGTCCGCCCCAACTTGCAACAACCTTGGCTGTTGCCTCGGATCGCACCACTTTATCGGCCTCTGCATACAAGAACAAAGACGGAACATCAATGCCGGAGTGGTCAAGCGTCTTGGCCCGCCGGGCTGTCGCCGCCATCGGAAACACTGCCGTGCTTGGATAGCGTGTCGTCCACTCTTTGGCCTGCCCCGGATTGCGTGGCTCAAATGAACGCTCCCGCCCCGCAAGTGCCGGCAACCAATGCCGCGCAGCAGGCAGGCTCAATAAAGGGGCCATCGGGTTTTGCAGTGCGAAATTGGGCGCAATCAAAACCATGCCAGCGACATTTGCACTGAGATCGGGATCAGCGGCCGCGATAACCCCAAGACTGGCCCCGGTCGAATTTCCAATCAGCAGGACTTTGTCGCCCACGGCACGTGCAATCGACAACGCTTCGTCCGCGTCATACATCCAATCCGTCGCGCGCATCTGGCCCATCGCATCGAAATCGCGCCCATGCCCTTTGAACCGCGTGAACACCAGATTTGCGCCCAGCGCGGCGGCCACATCATCGGGAACGGGTCGTATTTCTTGAGAACTGGCAGAAAAGCCATGGAAATAGACCACGGCCCAATCGGTTTTGGTTTCCGGCGCACCGGCCCAAATGACCCGCTTGGCGCTGTCGGGCCGAATGTCGTCAAACCGCGCCTCTGACGCTTGGAGATGCGCATCAACCCCTTGGGCCAAGACCGACGCGTCAAACCTGCGTTCTGTTTCAACCGGTTCGTAGGGCCCCACCAAGTAGACCGTCCCCAAGACCACAGCGGCACTTAGCGCGACGCGAAATCGCCGCTTCATTGCGCCCCTCTTGCCAAAACTTTTTCCACCGATTTTTCGATAAGCGCCAAACACTCAGGATCCGAAAACCGATGATCCGCGCCTTTGACCAAGGTCAGGCGCATATCGGTGCCTTCGGCATGTTCCAACAGACGCACAGCGGTCGCGGTGGGCACGGCGGAATCTTCGGTGCCTTGCAAAAAGCGCACGGGAAAATTCAACACCAATGGGCTGCGCAACACCAGGCGATCGCGCCCCTCAACGATCAGACGCTTGGAGACAATATAGTCTTCTTCATAGTCAGAAGGCAGCCGCACATGGCCCTGGGTTTCGAGTTCGGCTTTCTGGGCTTCGCTAAAGCTGGCCCAATACCCATCCTCGGTAAAGTCAGGGGCAGCGGCGATTGTCACCATCCCAGCAATCCGGTCTGGCATGGCCTGCGCCAGCAACAGAGCCTGCCACCCGCCCATCGAGCTGCCGACCACCAGAATTTTGCCAGAGGTCAATTGATCCACCAATGCCAAGGTGTCTTCGTGCCAATCCCCGATTGCACCATCCACAAAGTTGCCCGAACTCTGGCCGTGCCCCGAATAATCAAACCGCAAGAAGGCCTGCCCCCGTTTACGCGCCCAGGCTTCAAGCTGTACGGCCTTGGTGCCTTCCATGTCCGACTTCAGCCCCGCACAAAACAGCACCACCGGCCCTTTGCCCGGTGTCATCTTATAGGCGATCTTGCGGCCCTGCGGTGTGGTGATGTAATCCATCGATCTCTCCCAATCTTTTCTGGCAGCTTAGCGCCCTGCATGGGGCGCGAAAAGTGGATTAGGGTACGACCGAGATTTCGTTTTTGTAATGACGCAACGAAAAGCTCGATCGCGACTGGCGAATTCCGCTCATCTTATACAAGCGTTCCCGTAAAAAGCGCTCATAGCCACGGGTGTCGCTGACAACGACCTTGGCAAAGATATCAAAATCCCCTGTGGTCATGCGCACCTCTAGCACCTCTGGAAAGCGTGCCAGTTTTTCACAGACCGCTTCCACCTCGAAACCTTCGTTGCGCTCCATCGCCAGTTCCAGCAGCACCGTTTCCGGCACGCCAAGCTGCGCATGATCGATGCGCACCCCATAGCCTTGAATGACGCCGGATTTTTCCAACTTGCGCAACCGTTGCCAACATTGGCTGGCCGACAAGCCGACATTTTCAGCCAGTTGAGCGTTGGACTGACGCCCGTCGCGCGTCAGTTCACGCAAGATGCGGAGGTCCATTTCAGAAAGCGCAGTCGCCATTGTGAAAACTTTCGTTTGCATTTGCCCGATTTGGCAAAAGTATTTCACAGTTATCACGCAAATATTGCGAAAATTGAAATGAAATTTTGCGCCAAGTTGGTAAACTTCTTGCAGGGAATGGCACATACACTGTGTCACAGGAGGCTCAGATGGCAATTGGTAGCGGAAAGATCGCAACGTGGTTCGAAGGGGATTGGCACGAAGGCAATGTGCCGATCATGCGTGCAGCGGATCATGCGGCGTGGCTTGGCAGTCAGGTCTTTGATGGCGCGCGCATGTTTGAAGGTGTGGCACCGGATCTGGATCTGCACTGTGCTCGGTTGATCCGCTCTGCCCGTGCTTTAGGCATGTTGCCAACCACCACAGGCGAAGAAGTGGCCGCGCTGGTGCGGGAACGGCTGCGCAAAGCACCTGCGGGCGCAGAACTTTATATCCGCCCCATGATGTGGTCGCAGGACGGTGGCCCCGGCTTGATCGAAATCGATCCCGAAAGCACCAATTTTGCGATCTGCATCGAAGAGATGGCCATGCCTTCGATCGAAGGGTTTTCGCTGACCGTGGCCCCCTATCGGCGCCCCCGACAGGATATGGCACTGACCGAAGCCAAAGCCGGATCCCTTTATGCCAACAATGGGCGCATCATGTCCTATGCGCGCCAGCGCGGGTTTTCCAATGCGCTGTCATTGGACATTGACGACAATGTTGCAGAAACCGCCTCAACCAACGTGTTTATGGTGCGTGACGGCGTTGTGTTCACCCCTATGCCAACAGGTTGTTTTTTGAACGGCCTCACCCGGCAGCGGGTGATTGGCCTGTTGCGCCAAGCGGGCGTCGAAGTCCTAGAGGAAACACTGACGCTGGCAGATTTCCAATCGGCAGAAGAGATCTTTGCCACCGGAAACATCGCCAAGGTCATGCCGGTGTCACGTTTGGACGAACGTGAATTGGGCATTGGGGCCATCAGCTCATTGGCGCGCAAGCTCTATTGGGAATATGCCCATGACCTTGGGCAGCAAACCAGCGCCGCCTGACACGTCAATTCGTCTCAGGCGGGCTGCGGGACATGAAATCACGTTGAGATCCCAACCGCCTGATGACGATAGGTGCGATCCAGCAATTGGCCGGTCAAAAAGGCCGCCACATCCGCGCGCGAAATCTTCAATCGCAAGGACCGCGCGGTTGCGGGCACGTTTTCTTGGAAACCGCCCCCAGCTGGCCCATCGGTAAAGGCGCTTGGGCGCACAATGGTCCACTCCAGCCCGCTGGCGCGTACCAGATTTTCTTGCAGCTCGTGATCTAGAAATACCGGGCGCAGCAACGCACCAAACATGATCCGCTTCCAAAAGAAATTCAGGTTGGCCCAGCTTTCATGCGCCCCAAGTGTGGACTGACAGATCAGCCGCCGCACGCCATGGGTCTGCATGCCCAAAATCACATTCATCGTGCCACGAGATCGGATATCGCTGTTGCGGGCTTTGCCGGCCCCCAGCGTCACCACCACGGCATCATGACCTTGGATGGCGTCGCTCACCTCCTGAGCCTCCAGCGCGTTGCCGCTGCGCAAATGCAGCCGCTCTGAGGTCAAATTCAACGCCTGAGGTGACCGGGCAAAGGCCGTCACCTCATGACCTTCGTCCAGCATGGCTTGAACGGCAAGCTGTCCAACACTGCCAGTTGCGCCAAAAACAATCACTTTCATTTCGAGTCCTTTCTTAAGCTACTTGACACCGTGTCAAGTTGACTTCGCCGCAATACAAAGTTAATTGACACCATGTCAAGTGAAACCGCTCCCACCCGCCTTCGCGTTTTGAACGCCGCATGGCACTTGCTGGAACAAGGCGGCAGCACCGTGCGCATGTCCGACATCGCCAAAAAGGCAGGGATCAGCCGGCAAGCGCTCTATCTTCACTTTCCAAACCGGGCCGATTTGCTTTTGGCCACCACGCGTCACATCGACGAGGTCAAGCACGTGGACGACCGCCTTGCGCCCAGTCGCGCCGCCCAAAACGGGCAAGCCCGACTGCGCCTATATGTAGAGGCATGGGGAAATTACATTCCTGAAATCCATGGGGTTGCCACCGCGCTGATGGCCATGCAGGCCACCGATGCCGAAGCGGCCAAAGCCTGGGAGGATCGGATGCAGGCGGTGCGCCACGGCTGCGCCGCGGTGGTGCATGCACTGGACGCAGACGGTGATTTGACGACCACGCTGTCCCCCGAGCGAGCCACCGATCTATTGTGGGCGCTGTTGTCGGTTCCAACTTGGGAACAGCTGCGCGTGCAATGCGACTGGAGCCAAGATCAATACCTTACCCATATCGAGCGCACCGCCGCACTGGCGCTAACGGGCGAAGAGTGAGTCTGTTCCGCCACGCCGCTCTCTGCGATATGGTCCCCCCGGCCTGACACCTGCTTGACTTGCCCGCAAACGCACCCCAATAAAGGCGCCGAACATATCACCCGCAACCGGGCGTTCCGTGGGCGCCAAACTGACGAGGAGGCCAAAAATGGCACAAGTCACCCTCACCTTTCCCGATGGCAATGCAAAACAGTTCGACGCAGGTGTAACCCCTGCCGAAGTGGCCGCCAGCATTTCCAAATCGCTGTCCAAAAAGGCGATCAGTGCCAGCGTTGATGGCGCGCATTGGGACATGCAATGGCCGATCACTGCGGATGCGCAGATCGCCATTCACACCATGCAAGACGACGATCAGGCGCTTGAGTTGATCCGCCATGACTTTGCGCATGTGATGGCGCGCGCCGTGCAAGAAATCTGGCCTGACGTCAAAGTCACCATCGGACCCGTCCGGGATTACGGCTGGTTCTATGACTTTGATCGCGAAGAGCCCTTTTCCTCAGAAGATCTCGGTCAAATCGAAGCCCGCATGAAAGAGATCATCAACGCCCGTGACGAGGTCAAAACCGAAGTGTGGGACCGTGCCCGCGCGGTTGAACATTATCGTGGCACCGGTGAACCCTATAAGCTTGAGCTGATCGACCGCATCCCCGAAGGCGAAGACCTGCGGATGTATTGGCATGGCGACTGGCAGGATCTGTGCCGTGGCCCTCACCTGCAACACACCGGTCAACTGCCGGCGGACGGCTTTAAGCTGACCCATGTGGCGGGTGCTTATTGGCTGGGTGACAGCTCGCGCCCGATGTTGCAGCGAATCTACGGCGTGGCCTTCAAAGACCGCAAAGCGCTGAAAGCGCATATGACCATGCTGGAAGAGGCCGCAAAGCGTGACCACCGCAAGCTTGGTCGCGAAATGAACCTGTTCCACATGCAAGAAGAGGCCCCAGGCCAAGTCTTCTGGCACCCCAATGGCTGGACCGTTTACACCGAGCTGCAAGACTACATGCGTCGCAAGCAGCGTGTGGATGGTTATGTTGAGGTCAACACCCCACAGGTCGTAGATCGCAAGCTCTGGGAAAAATCCGGGCACTGGGAAAACTACCAAGACAATATGTTCATCGTCGAAGTGGATGAAGAACACGCCCGCGAGAAAGCCATCAATGCGCTGAAGCCAATGAACTGCCCCTGCCACGTGCAGGTGTTCAACCACGGTATGAAGTCCTATCGCGACCTGCCGCTGCGCATGGCCGAGTTCGGATCCTGTGCGCGCTATGAACCCTCAGGGGCGCTACATGGCATCATGCGGGTGCGCGGCTTTACCCAAGATGACGGTCACATCTTCTGTACCGAAGATCAGATTGAATCTGAAACCAAGAAGTTCATCGAATTTCTGGCGGGTGTTTATGCGGACCTTGGCTTCCCCAACTGGAAGGTCAAACTGTCCACGCGCCCTGAAAAGCGGATTGGTTCAGACGAAAGCTGGGACCGGGTCGAAGCGGCCTTGGGCAATGCCTGTAAAGCGGCCGGATATGATTTTGAACTGCAAGAAGGTGAAGGCGCCTTTTACGGTCCAAAATTGGAATTTGTGCTGACCGATGCCATCGGCCGGGATTGGCAATGTGGCACGCTGCAGGTTGACCCCAACCTGCCAGATCGTCTGGACGCCAGCTATGTAGGGGCTGATGGGGATCGCCACCGCCCTGTGATGCTGCACCGCGCGACATTGGGTTCGTTCGAGCGCTTTATCGGTATCCTGATCGAAGAACACGCCGGCAAATTGCCCTTCTGGCTGGCCCCGCGTCAGGTTGTCGTGGCCTCGATCGTTTCGGATGCGGATGACTATTGTCAGAAAGTCGTTGATGCGCTGCGCGCCGTCGGCGTGCGGGCCGAAGCGGATCTGCGCAATGAAAAGATCAACTATAAAGTCCGCGAACACAGCTTGGGCAAAGTGCCGGTCATTCTGGCCTGTGGCATGAAGGAAGTTGAAGAAAACACCGTGTCCGTGCGGCGCCTTGGGCAGAAGCAGACTTCTGTTACAACTTTGGACGATATCGTGAGCACGCTGTCGGTTGAACGCACGCCGCCCGACCAGCTGTAACAAAAAACGAAACATTTCTAGCGGCCCGCACTGGTTTTTCCACTGCGGGCCGTAACATTTCGTGGGTTTCGTCGTTAAAAATAGGGACTTAGGGTCACACAGGCACACGGAGCCGTGATACACGCGCTCGTGAGTGGCTAAAGGCCATCTTCCAAAGCTAATTTTGGGATGTCGCCGAGACAAGCGACCCTGAGTTTTGACCACTTTGAAAGGGAAGATAGATGTCCGATACCATTAAGACCCTCGCCGTAGCAGGCGCCGTTGCCGCAGCTCTGACCGCACACACAACAACTGCTGCCCACGCAGCCGGTTCTGAAAAATGCTATGGCATTTCTCTGGCAGGCGAAAACGATTGCGCCGCGGGCCCAGGCACCACATGCGCCGGCACTTCGAAAGTTGACTACCAAGGCAACGCTTGGACTTTGGTTGACGCAGGCACCTGCATGGACATCGAACTGCCAGTGATGGCCGATGGTTCTGCACGCAAAGGTTCGCTTGAAGCTCTGGATCGTGATATCCCTGCATAAGGCGATCATGCAAATTTAGGCAGGACGGTCGCCGTCCTGCTTCAATCTCCGGGGGGTGAGTGATGTTCGAGCAACTCAATACGCTGCCGCGTACCGTTGGCGTCGGTTACAAGCCTCAGCATTACTCTGATATCCTGAATGCGGCTGGCCCTGTGGGCTGGCTAGAGATCCACGCCGAAAACTATATGGGTGACGGCGGACGCCCGGTGGCGCAACTGCGCCATCTGGCCGAACAATTTCCCATTTCCATCCATGGGGTGGGCCTGTCCATTGGCGGCGAAGGCCCGCTGGACGCGGACCATCTGAAACGCCTGAAACAGCTGTGCGACTGGGTAAACCCAGCCAGCTTTTCAGAGCACCTTGCCTGGTCTTCACACGAAAATGCCTTTCTGAACGACCTGCTGCCCCTGCCCTATACCAACGCAACGCTGTCCCGCGTTGGGGATCATATTGACCAGCTGCAAAACACGCTTGGTCGACAGATCCTGCTGGAAAACCCTTCCTCCTATCTGGCCTTTGATGCCTCGACCTATGATGAGCCCGCTTTTTTGGCCGAATTGGCCAATCGCACCGGCTGTGGCTTGCTGTTGGATGTGAACAACATCTTTGTGTCGGCTGTGAACCTGAACTATGACCCGCGCGCCTATGTCGATGCCTTTGCGCTGGACCAAGTTGGGGAAATCCACCTTGGCGGCCATGACGAAGACGAAGATGACCACGGCGCGCCTTTGTTGATCGACAGCCATGGCCGCGCAGTGGCCGATCCGGTCTGGACGCTGCTGGATTACACTTTGGAACGCGCGGGCCCCCGCCCGACCCTGATCGAATGGGACACCGATGTGCCAGATTGGGCCACTTTGGTTGACGAGGCCAGCCGCGCCGCCACAGCGCTTGAACGGGTGCCCGCATGACACAAACCGTGTTTCGCCAAGCTTTGCTTGATCCCACACGCGACGTGCCCGCCGGGCTGAGCGACGCCGAAGGCCGCCCCGCTGGCAAACGCTTTTCCGTCTATCGCAACAACGTCGCTGTGTCCTTGGTTGAGGCCCTCGAAGCGGGCTTTCCGGCCACCGCGCGTCTGTTGGGGGAAGGCAACTTCAAACACATCGCGCAGGGGTATCTGCGGGCCAATCCGCCAAGCTCTCCTTTGATGATGCTCTATGGCGGTCGGTTTCCCGCCTATATCGCGCAGATCCCATCGCTGAACAAACTGGGGTATTTGCCAGATGTGGCCCGTCTGGAATATGCCATGCGTCAATCTTATCACGCGGCGGATGCCACACCTGTGGCCCCCACCGCCCTGTCTGACCTGCCCCCAGAGGCGCTCAACAGCGCCCGATTGCAGATCTCGGCGGCGGTGAAACTGGTGATGTCTGATTGGCCCATTCACTATATTCGCGACAAAGCACTGTCGCCCGAAACAGCCGTCCCCAGTGACGTGGCCCAACCCGTTTTAGTAACCCGTCCCGAGTTCGACCCTGTTTTGACCCCGCTAACCACTGCGGACGCCCATCTAATGCTGGACCTGTTGAAGGGCACCCCGCTGGCTCAGGCCATGACACAAACCCAAGACGCCGATCTTGGGCAGCTGCTTGGCTTATTGCTATCCCAAAACGCCCTGACCGGCATCCAATTGGAGACTCCTCAATGACTGCCCTTCTCAACACATATCTGCGCCTCGCAGACGGTCTGAACAAAGCAGACTGGTTGGTCCCAACCTTTGCCCGCTTTATTTTTGCGGCCACTTTGGTTGGCTATTTCTGGAACTCAGCGTTGACCAAGGTTGGCGACGGGCTGTTTGGGGTTTTCAGCCCAGCATTGGGCGCCTATGCGCAGATCTTCCCCAAAGCGTTTGAAGCTCTGGGGTATGACACCGATGCGATGGGTCTGTTCCACTGGGCCGTGGTTGTGGCGGGCACTTTGGCTGAATTCATTCTGCCGTTGCTGATTGCGGTGGGCCTGTTCACACGTCTGTCGTCTTTGGCGATGGTGGGCTTTGTGGTGGTGCAGTCCCTGACCGATCTTTATGGCCATGGCGGCATCGCGCACGCAGAAACCCTTGGCGCGCTGTTTGATCGCTTCCCTGACAGCGTGATCTTGGATCAACGCGGCTTTTGGATGCTGGCCCTGCTGGTCTTGATCATCAAAGGCGCAGGCCCGCTGTCCTTGGACCGGTTGCTCCTCTCTAAAAGTGGGACTTCGGCTCGTCCGGTTTCCCAGCCGCAATAGCCAAGAGGCCGGCAACTCCGGCAAAGCCGATTGGGAACATGGTGAACAGGTTAAAGCCAAAGGCGTGATACATGCCTGCGGCTGAAACCAGCAGCAACACCCCACCCCATAAGGCCCGCACTTTGGCCATTGCCGCACCGGTGATGGCCAGCAGCGGCGCAAGAAAACTAACCCAGCGGATCAGTTGCAGGTTTTCGACCTGCTCAAACCAACCGCTGTCTTCGCCCACATAGACCACCAATTCGGTATAGCCAAAGCTGAAGAAGCCGACGATCATCCCAATCAATCCGGCAATCAGACCCAAGACCAAAGCTGCATTGCGCATTCAAATACTCCGTTTTTCAGTACTTAGGCATCACAAGCGCAAAGTTAAAGAAGCTGCTCTTGAACCGCTTTGGTCCATCCCAGATACATTTTGCCCTGTGCGACGATCAACGGACGCTTCATCAGCGCGGGATGATCTTGCAACACGTCCAATGGGGGGCGCGCACGCTCTGCTTCGCTCAACCCGCGCCACGTGGTTGAACGGGTGTTCACCAAAGCAGCACCAAACTGTTCAAGCGCTTTGGCCAGAAACGCGCTCTCTAAGGGCTGTGCGCGCACATCAATCAGCTGCGCCTGTGGTCCCAAAGCCTTAAGCGCTTTGCGGCATGTGTCACAATTTTTAAGTCCGAAGATTTCCATTTTGTCCCCCCAATGCTTCAAATGCATCAATAGCGCGCAAAGAGCCGCTGTGCATCTTTGTTTTACTTGATTTTTTCAAATCGCCTGCAATCATCAAGAGGTGACGTCAGCCTTGAAACCCTGCCTAGTTGCATAGCTGGGTGCGTTTTTCTCAACAACGTCGCATGGGCCCCGCATTCTCTGGGGTGAACGACAAGAAGGAGACACGGAAATGCCGACGGGCACCGTGAAATGGTTTAACACCACTAAAGGTTTTGGGTTCATTGCGCCGGATGATGGCGGAAAGGACATTTTTGTACATATTTCAGCTGTTGAGCGCTCTGGCCTGACCGGTCTGGCAGACGATCAGAAAGTCGGCTTTGAGCTGGTCGAAGGTCGTGACGGGCGCCAAATGGCGGGCGATCTCAACCTTTTATAAATTTGCAATGGTGGGTGACGGTGCGCACCGTCACCCACCCGCATGCTTATTTCAGATAGCAGCCTTTTTCGCCCTCTGGGCAAAAGGTGCTGGAAGAGGCTTGCACAACGCGGGTGCGTGGACGCCCTGCGGGATGGGCCATCGCTTGTTGATAGCTGATACCCTGATTGGGCACACCGCAGCAGATAATCCCATTGATTGAGACCGGCTGCATGCCAGGTTGGCAATAGTTGTCAGCACCTGAATAGGCGTAAATCTTGGGTTCGGCCTGCGCAGCGACAGGCATAAAGCCAGCCAAACACAGCACAGAAAGCTTTTGGATAATCGTCATGGGGCCCCCAATGGATCACTAGAATTGGTTCGAATTCGATCTCTATAGGGTAATTGAGCGCTTTGGGAAGTCAAAGGTTATTCATCCGAAACGCATTGTTTCCCAAACAGGAACAACCACAAGGCGCCCCGAACGCAGCACCCGATGCATGGCGCCTTTGATCTGTGGGATCCGTTGGCCAAAATGACCCTCCGAAAGATGTATTGGCTGATGGCCAGCCACTTTCAGTTTCCGGGACTATCGGGGCAGCACCTTGCCTCAAAAGGCCAGAGCATTTGAACAAGCATTCAGCCCCGGCAAAGAACGATATTGAACGTCCCCCTAGGTGTAATCAGCATGGGTGGCCAAAGATCACGCTGCGCGCGGATACCCTGCGTCACCACCAGCACTGCCGTGATGGGGCGTGATCTCCGTATCGCGAACGAACGGGCCACTGAAATGATCCATTTCAGATGGCCACGTTCGCTTTTCGCACCTTAAGTCTTACCAGTTTCTGACGCGATTGATGCCTCCACCCAGTCTTGAAGCACACGTTTGGAAGCGGCACCGGTCCTGTTCGCTTTCAACTGACCGTCATGAAAGACAAACAGCGCTGGGATGCCACGCACGCCTAAGCTCATCGCGACATTGGGGGCATTTTCAACGTCGGCCTTGAAAACCCTCACTTTGTCTTTCAGCTCGTCTTCAAGGGCCACCAATGACGGTTCAATTTGTTTACATGGGGCGCACCACTCGGTCCCGAACTCGACCAGAACAGGAAGGTCGGATTGGTAAACTTCAGTGTCAAATGTAGCGTCGGTTACGGTCGGCAGGGACATATGGGGCCTCTTGGTTGAGTGAAACAAATTGTCTGAGATTCTTTTTGTCACGCCCCTATTTATGTTAAAGTGTTTAAATAGATTTCATCCCGCTTGCCCCTCACTTCGACATTGGAACCGTCCCATGCCCTATACACCTGAACACCGTGCCCGGACTAAGAAGAAGGTCATCGATGTGGCGCGAAAACAGTTTAATTTGAATGGCTTCGATGGTGTTTCCATCGATCAAATTATGACAGCTGCAGGGCTGTCACGTGGGGGGTTTTACCACCACTTCAAAGACAAAGAAGAGCTGTTCGCAGCCGCCGTAGACAGCTTTCAGAACGGATTATCAGATGTGGCCGATGCAGATGATGCACTGTCCGGGCACGCCCTGATTCAGGCTTTCATGAATGGATATTTGAACGAAACGCAGCTTGTTCCCGAAGGGGGACATTGCCCAATGATCGCCGTGCCCTCCGATGTTTCGCGTCGTGGAGCGGAGGTAAAGCAATCATACCAGCGGGTTGTCGAAGCAATGCTCAACCTGTTTCAAGACAATCTCGACCTACCAACTCAGCAGCGGACCCGAGAGATTGCTTTGACTCTTTGCATGATCAGCGTTGGTGGAATGGTCCTTGCCCGTGCGGTTGATGACAGTACGTTTCAAAACGAATTGATAGACGCCGCACGCAAAGCCCCAGCTGGTTTGGGATTATCGACCTAAGCCATTTGACGTCAAAGCGTAAAGCGTTGTAAGGGCGGTATTTGGCAGCGGGGGCGCTAAGCCGCCACTAGGCGCATGGCCGTGGCTTGACCGGAAACAGCCGTTCAGTCGATCAAAGCCTCGGCCAGCTTTTTGGTCAATTTCTGCATCACAAGACGAATACGGTGCAGGTTTCTTTGCTCTTGCAGGCACCCGATGAACAAGCGGTAAGGGCTTTCTGACAGATCGGTCGAAATTGCGGTCAGACGGGTATCCCCGTCCCCCAGAAATCGCGGCAGAATGCCTGCACCGCCTCCGGACAGAATAATGTCACGTGTTGGCAAGACGCCGTCAATCGCCGCGAGGCTGACGGCATCAGGGTGATCGCGCCTTAATACCGGCGGCATGTCGGTCTCGCCGGCGCGCGGCCAAAAGATACGCAGAGGGCCGATTTCATCCGCACGCCGGTACAGGGCAAAATTCACTTGCCCCAAGTCCTTAGTGTACATTTTTTCGGATGGAATCCGCCCAATTCGAATGACGATATCGGCTTCATACTTAGACAGATCCACAAATCTGTTCGAGGTGACAAATTCCAAAAACACATCGGGATGGGCATGGACAAATTCGCTGAGCTGCGGCGCAAAGCCAGCAAGCACATGCTCAGACAGCGCGATGCGCACTTTGCCATGTTTAAACCGTTGCTCACTCTCAGTGGGGTTGAGCGAACTAAGCTCTTGTTCGGCGCGTTCGGCCGCTGACAAAATTCGCCGCCCTGCATCCGTCGCTACAAGTTTACCAGAAATACGTTCGAACAACTGGGTCCCAAGTTGGGCCTCTAGCCGTTCCAACCGTCGTGCAACGGTGGTGCGATCCACGCCCAGCGCCTCTGCGGCGGCCCCAAGCGATTTGCGCCGCATCAAGGCAAGCAAAATTGGGACATCAGCCCATGGCAATTCTGATCGTGCGTTTTTGCCCATATCTGTGCATTAACTCGCGTTGTTTGGCATTGTTGCAGCGCCTAGGTCTGCCTTATCGAAAACGTCTCAGTCAATAAAGGAAAATATCATGCGGAAAACTCTTACAGCCCTGGCCTTCGCCGCAACAACGATCGCCTCTGCCGCCGCCGCAGATCCCGTCTACATGATCGCTCAAATCCAAATCGAGGATCAGGAAAAGTACTTTGGTGAGTATGGCACCGCTGTTTTCCCAATTGTGATGGGCACAGGCGCAAAGGTTTTGGTCGCAACCCCTATGGTCAATGCGCTGGAAGGTGAATGGGCAGGTAACTGGACTGTGGTTATCGAATTCCCATCCGAAGAAGCTGCAATGGACGATTGGTATAATTCCGAAGCCTACGTCGACGTTCGTGAACTGCGTTTCGCAACAACTTCGGTCAATAACTTGGTCATCGCGCCGGGTTTTGTACCGCCTGCGCAATAACCTTCACGCATCCCGCTGTGTCATCTATTCGCCCCGGTCGCATTGGCTGGGGCGATTTTCTGACGAGCAAGACGCGATCCCCCCATCAAAAAAGGGCCAAGACATGGCAACAGTAATCGTTTCAAAAACCGTAGAGGCACCCATCTCATCCGTATGGAAGACTTGGGATAATTTTGGCGACATCGACACCTTTAACCCCGCGCTAAAGCAGTCGTTCTTGATCGACGGCAGCGCCCACACTGGTCTGGGTGCCAAACGGCAATGTGATCTGGCGGACGGTAAGAATTATATTCGCGAAGAAATCGTTGGCTACACCACTGAAAAGCAGATCAAAATCAACATTTACGACGGATCCGTACCGTTGAAAAAAGCATTGGCGACGTTTGATTTCGTGGCGCCGACGGCCCGGCAAACGAAGGTGACTATGACGATGACCTTCACGCCGAAATTCGGGCTGCTTGGGCTTTTGTTGATCCCGCTGATGAAGCCACAGTTCAAAAAAGACATGGCAGCGCTGCTGGATGCGAACGCCACACACGTTGAAAAGACCATGGGCTAACGCCTGTTTCCGATGCCCAGCTAGAAAGTTGGGCATCGAACCTTTGTACGATACTTCTGAAAATATCGCGTTACGCGCAGATCAAAATTTTGACCTCTTCAAATGCGGCGTCCCGCAGGGGTTTGATTGACATGTATTCATCGTTTGTGAATACGGATTCAGCGATCTCACGCGACGCGTATTCCCCCACAAACATCATATCAGGCGTTGCGCCATGGCCGAGGTTTTCTGCGAATTGATACTGGGCGATCAGCTTGCCCCCATGGGCTTCGCTGTTGGCGGCTGATCGGCTCATATACTCCTGAAACTCAGGCATTTCAGGGGCACCGGGTTTCATTTTTCCCAGTAGTACGACTGTACAAGGTGCATTATTGTCCATTATTTCCATCCACTTGGCGCTCAACGGTGCAAATGTTGCACCCTCCAAGAACTATATGGATGGAGCGAGGGCCACATAATGCGAAATGATGCACTGCGATCTGCATCAATGCCCGTTGCGGTGAAAACCCGTTGAAATTTCTTCTGTGGTTTGTAAATCCAACGGCCCCAATCTTTTGCGACAGCGCGGAATTGCGCCGAGAAACGCCAGAACCCGAGGAGCCAAAGTTCGGTCGATCTTGAAAACAGGACGCAAAACACCGAAGTATATAGGATCCCGCAGCAAAGGCCGCAGAACGCACCAATGATCACCAAGATCTTTTCTAAACTCTCTCGGATGTTTGGCCGTCCCGGCCTCAGCGTGGTTGGAGAGACGCCCAAGACACCCAGCCCCAAATTTTCATTGCCCAAACTTGGTGCCAAGCGATGCAACTGGCAGCCACAGGGCAAGAAAAACGCCAGCTTTTCGGCGTGGCGTTGCAGTGCCTGTGGGGTTCAGGCCTATAGCCGCACTGGTGCCGCACCGGATCAGTGCAAAAAAGGCTTGGATGGGCGGCTATAGCACAGACTAAGGGGCGGCTTTGGCTGCGTTTTCCGACTGCTGTTTCTTTTTATCCGCTTTGCTGAGCTTTTTAGAGTTAACCGGCCCCAGCAATTCCCGAAACATCCCCTGCCATTCATGGGGAAAGGTTTCAGGCAGCACCGCATTCAAGTAGCACCGACGGGCCTCCATCAATGTGCTGCGAATGCTGTCATTATTGTAGTGGCGGCTGATCGGTTGCCCGGTGCCACGCAGCTCTGCTTCGGCATCGGCCAGGAATTCTGCCTTACGAGAGGGAAGCCGCAGCGCCTCCATCGCAAGATGCGCCGCCATGATCGCATCCAATGGCTCGCGTCGGATACCGGCAAATGCAGGGCCTTTCTTGACCCCATGCGGGCGCATCTTGTCCACGTAATTGGGAAAGATGAACCGCCCCTGATCGATCAAGGCGGACAGATCCGCGCTGACACGGGCGATTTCACGATCTTGTTTGCCCCCGGCGCTGACCGCACCAGCCAAAGCGATGCCTTCGGCGGTGTGGTCGAAGAATTTTTCGGAAAAGTTGATCAACTCTTGGCGGAACTCCACCAACAATGCATAGCGCGATGTGCGGGCGTCGCGCCGCTTAAGCCGTGCGCTGATCACAAAGCCAATCACCGCAATGGCGATTGTTGAAATTGCCCCCAAGCCTTCCCACCGGATGGCACCAGCAAAATCAACAACGGTCTTCAAGACACTATCCAACGGCCCAATCCTTGAAACTGTGATGATGAGCTTGGGCGTCCCGACACTTCAGAGACGCCCCAAGTTCACAATGCCTTAGCTCAGAACCTCTTGCAGCTCGCGCCATTCGCGCTTGCTCATGCCGGATGTTTCCTGCGTGACCTCTTCGCCTTTCAACATGCGACGCACACAATCAAGCGACGCCGCGCTGAGGGTTTCCCCGCCCATGCGGTAATCCTCAAAGGCTTTGTAGGCAAATGGCACCCAATCAGCGACGACCTTACAGATCGCATCGGCATAGACCCGAATTTCATATTGCGCATGGGCATCCGCCCGCAGCCGCAAGAAGTGGAACAGGTTGTGCAGATCCACCTTCCAATACCATTGGGTATAGATGTTGGCCGGCAGGTTCATGCGCGCCAATTCACGCGCCAAGCCCTGTTTGCCATCATCCGAGATCATCTCTTCATAGTGGTCATACGCGCGGTTGGCGTCAGATTTCAGGATCTCAAGCACCCGCGCGGATTCCGCGTCGGTCAGCATCTCGCCACGCCCTTGATTGTTGATCACTGATTGAGCGGCCATCTGTTCGGGTTCTGGAATATAGAACTCGCGGTCCAAAATCGAATAGCGCGCGGAATATTCGTTCACATTGGCCGTGCGGTGACGGATCCACTGACGGGCGACAAACACCGGCAATTTGACGTGCAGTTTCACTTCGCACATTTCAAAGGGGGTCGAATGCCAGTGACGCATCAAATAGCGGATCAACCCTTCGTCGTTTTGCACCGATTTGGTGCCGCGCCCATAGGACACACGCGCCGCCTGACAGATCGCCGCATCATCCCCCATATAGTCGACAAAACGCACAAAACCGTGATCCAAAACGGGATATGCGGTGTAAAGATGGTCTTCCATGCCTTCGGAAACAGCGCGCAGGGTCTGGCGCGGTGTGGCGCGCTGCTCATCAATTTCTGACTGTTGTTCCGGGGTTACGGGCATAAAAAGCTCCTGTGGCGGGGGTTAGGGCAAGTGACTCGCGGCCACTATATCTAGACTAAGCGATCACGAAAACGACAATATGCAGGCAGGCTTTTTGCGGCAACAGTTGTGGATTTTTTAAACCCCACAAAGACGCCAACATTGACTTTTCACCCATAGCCTGTGACGCTGCGGGAAAGGCCGTTAGAGCCACTAAAATCTGAGATCGAGGCAGTTGATCATGAAAACCCTATTTATGACCGCAGCATTGCTGGGTCTGGCAGGCTGTGCGGCTGATGGCGACAGCAGTGCCAGCACCTCCAGCTCAAGCGCCAGCACCCCAAGTTCGGTGGCCGGCAACGTCAGTTCGGTGGAATATCAGACCGGTGCAGACACGCTTACATTCGTTTTGTCAGGCCTAGACGTGCCCAGCACCACAACGGTCTATCAGCGCAATACCGCTTTGGACGTTGGCGATTACGCAGCCTACACCACGCAGGATGATCCCCTCGATCGCCACTTTACCGCATTGCGCCGCAGCAGCGCCGACGGCGACCTGATGGCGATCGCGGTGGCCGATGGCGGTCAGTTCAACCGCTATTTCGGTGGCACACAATACATTCGATCAGGCAACTACACGCCGGACACCGGTCTAGCCTCTTATGCGGGAACGTATGCCGGGGTCACCAATGTTGGCGACGCCAGCGGTGACGATCTGCTGACCACACCTCCTGGGACAGACGCCTCAACGGCGCCCAGCCAATCCGCCCGGGTCAGCGGCAACGTCTTCTTGAATGTTGATTTCGGCGAAAACGCGGTGAACGGCAGCGTCTATGACCGGGTTTTGATCCGCGACGCTTCTGATGCCACCCAGAACCTTGACCTGCCCAGCGTCGTGATGGTCCTTGGCAGTATCGACAGCCTTGGAGAGTTCACAGGCACGGTCGAATATGACGCCGACAACGCAACGGCAGGCACCTATGCCGGCGTGTTTGGTGGCACCAATGCCTCTTCGGTTGCAGGCCTGTTGTACCTCAACCAGTTTGACGGCACAGGCAATCCCTTGGGGTTTGAAAACGAAGAGGAATATGGGGTTTTTGTGATCTCGCAATGTGGCTCCACCAATGCCTCTTCTCTGTGCGATTAACCCGTTAACCTGCCTCCAACCTAAGGCCTGTGCCATGGCGGTGTCACTTTGGGTGATGCTGGGTGTGTCTCTGGGGGCATCCCTGGGGATGAGCGCAGCACCAGCAGTGGCCGATCCGCAGGGCACAACGGACAAAGTTGTCAGTGTGTCGCCTGCGCAGGCCCGCCAGATCGCCGCAGAGGCGTTGGTCCGTCAAGACGCAGCGCTGGCCGCACAGATTGCCAAATCTCTGATCGAGCGCGACCCCGCAGACGCGGACGCGCATTACACCTTGGCCCGCGCCTTGGGGCAATTGCAGCAGTTTCCCGATGGGCGGCGCGCGGCGCGGCTGGCCTATCGTCATGCCACAAACGACGTTAACAAGTTTTACGCCGCGCAGCTGGCAGCAGAGCATTCCATTGCCGATGGGGCGCCATTGCGCGGCCAGTACTGGTTGCGGCGCTCTTTGATTTCCAGCCCCAGCGATCAGCACCGAGCGCAGGTCATCGAAGACTACAGAACTCTGCGCATTCTCTCGCCTTGGACGTTGAACGGGCGCTTTCTTGTGGCCCCCTCAAGCAACCTCAACAACGGTGCTTCGGACGACCGCGCCCTGATTGATGGCGTGCCCATTTTTGGCATTCTGAGTGGATCAGCGCAGGCCTTGTCAGGCACCCGCAGCACGGCGGATGTTTCCCTAAGCTACCGTTTGTCCCGCTCAAAAACCCATATGACCGCTGTGTCAGCGCAATATTTTGGCCAAAGGGTCTCTTTGTCGGACGAAGCCAAGCTGCTTGCCCCATCGGTAAGCAACGCGGATCTGTCCTTTGATCGCCTCGAATTGCGCCTCAACCACGATAAAGCACAAAACGTGGGCGTGATGAGTTATGAGGCGGGGATCGGACGCAGCTGGTATGGCGGTGACGCGTACCAAAACCTGTATCATCTGGGCCTGTCACATCGCCGGTCTTTAAGGCCTGACACCAGTTTGCAACTGTCCAGCCGCCTGAGCCACCGCGTGACTTTGTCGGGGAATTTCGAACCTGTGTCCGCGCTGGATGTGCAGGCCAACCTGTCGCGCAAATTGACTTCTGGCGACCGCCTGACCTTGGGGGTGGCCTTGCACGGCGCTCAAAGCGACACCGCCAACAGCCGACTGAACCGCACGACCGGCTATGTGAACTATAGTCTGGCCAATCCCATCGGCCCGGCCACGATCTCGGCCAAGTTGGGGGCAACGCGTCAAAACCTGCCGGACTACAGCTTTGGGGTTATAACGGTGCCCGGTGGACGCAAAGACAACACCGTGTTTGGATCCATGGATTTGACCTTCAAAGGGCTTGACTACGCCGGTTTCGTGCCCTCTCTGAGAGTTCAAGTTCGCAAGACACGTTCAAACGTCAGCAAGTTTCAAACCAATGAAACCTCTGTGTCGCTGGGCGTGACATCAAGTTTTTGATCACGACACGTGATCGCAAAGGGAGATCACCATGAGCCTTAAATATCTACACACAATGGTCCGGGTCAAAGATCTGGAAAAGAGCATGGCCTTTTATGAATTGCTGGGCCTGAAAGAAACCCGCCGTCATGACAATGAAGGGGGTCGGTTTTCTTTGATCTTTATGGCTCCAGAAGGCCAAGAGGAATGCCCAGTTGAGTTGACCTATAACTGGGATGGGGATGACGCCCTGCCCGCGGATGGGCGCCACTTTGGCCACTTGGCTTATGAAGTCGACAACATCTATGAGACCTGCGCCAAGCTGCAGGCCGCAGGCGTCTTGATCAACCGCCCTCCTCATGATGGTCGCATGGCCTTTGTACGTTCGCCCGACAACATCTCGATCGAGCTTTTGCAAAAGGGCGACAATCTGGCCCCAGCCGAGCCGTGGACCAGCATGGGCAACACAGGTCACTGGTGATCCGCGCCCTCGCTTTGTGTTTGGCCTTGGCCCCCGCTGGGGCCTTGGCAGACTGTCGTCAGGCATTGGCCCTGGGGCTAGATGTTTCGGGGTCGGTCGACAGTCAAGACTATCGCCTGCAGCTGGAGGGCCTTGCGGGCGCATTGCAAGACCCAACCGTGCGCAGCGCCTTGCTGTCCCAACCGGACAGCCACGTCGAGGTCTTTGTCTACACCTGGAGCGGTCCGGACCATCAGCGCATCGTTTTGGATTGGACAGAGATCACCGCCCCCGCGGCGCTGGATCAGGCCGCCCAGCAGTTGCGCCAAACCCAACGGATCAAGAGCGACCCCTCGACGGCCATCGGCGCGGCGATGGCGTTTGGGGCTGCGGCATTGCACAGTCGTGTCGCCTGCCCCTTAAAAGTGCTCGACATATCTGGGGATGGGCCTGCAAACACCGGACCTTTGCCACAAAATATGCGCAACCAAGGCCTGCTTGGCGGCATTATTGTCAACGGATTGGTGATCCCCTCGCTGGATCCGGTTGAGGGAGACCGGCGCACAGGCGGCGCCCTTGCCCTTGATGATTACTATCGCGCCTATGTCATACATGGGCCCGGAGCATTCACCGAAATGGCCTTGGGATATCAGGATTATCAGGACGCGATGACGCGCAAATTGATCCGAGAATTACAGGGGCTTGTTCTAAGCCACGCGCGCGATCTGCGACCTGTTCTTCAATAGATATAGCGGATTTGATCCGTCCAATACCGTTCAACGCGGCGCAACGAGCTGGCGATTTCATTGATGCCATCAGGCCCCAAGACGCCGCGATCCTGCAACCCGTCGGCGTGGCGGATAAACAGCCCCGCAACCACATCCCGGATCTCCCGCCCTTTGGGCGTCAGCTTGACCCGTACAGAGCGTCGATCAATTTCGCATCGTTGGTGATGCATGTAACCGGTTTCGACCAGCTTTTTCAGGTTATAGCTGACATTGCTGCCCTGATAGTAACCGCGCGATTTCAACTCGCCCGCCGTCACTTCGTTGTCGCCAATGTTAAACAACAACAAGGCTTGAACGGCGTTGATTTCCAAAACGCCAACCCGTTCAAATTCGTCCTTGATCACATCCAACAACAACCGATGCAGTCGCTCAACCAACGCCAGCGCATCTAGGTAGTTTGTCATAAACCCAGTGCGATCGCCGGTCTTAAGTGGTTCATGTAGGCTCATCACAGTCTCCGTCATAGTCGCTTAAGACGGACGGTGGCGGATAAAGCCCAAGAATACGTTAAATCAAAACGACTTATCGCTAAAATGCGATCTATTCACCGGCGTCGATCAAGGCCCGGATGTCAGCAATCTGCACTGAGACATGGGCCGGAGGCTCTTGTTGGCCCGACACCCATTGGTACAGATCCTGATCGTTTTCATTCAGCAACGCGTCATAGGCGTCCAGCTCTGCTTCGCTCATCTGTTCCAGACGCGCATTGGCGTAACGGACCAGAATGATGTCCATTTCCTTGATACCGCGGCGCATCGAGCGCATGGCCATCCGTTTCAGTCGGTGTTCACGGATCTCAGTCATGGGTCAGGTGCCTTTCAGTTTCAAACGCAATTGCTTTTCCAGCTTGCCCAGCCGGTCAGCTGAGCTGCTCAACTCCACTTTGATTTCGCGGATTTCGGTCAGCAGCGCGTTGATATCAGCTGAAATCGCGGGATCGTCAACCGGTTCAGTGACCCCTTCACCTTCGCCTGTTAGCAACCATTTGATAGAGACGTTCAGCAAACCCGACAGCATGCTCAGCTTATTGGCGCGCGGCTCAGAGAGGTCGTATTCCCAATCTTGCAGCGTTTTCAGCTTGGTCCCAAGCCGTTTGGCCAATGTGCGTTGATCCATCCCGGCGTGGTCCCGGGCGGCGGCCAGGCGATCACCGAATGTCGCAAACTCGGCTGCGAACCAGCCATCGGGGTCTTGGACGTCCATTATGTAGCCTTTCCGCCAATCACGCTTGATCGACATTCCTGTGCAACCTATGACATGAGGGTAAGGAATACAAACCGAGGGCCCCCCATGTCTTTTCTGTCTCAGACACTTAGTCGCGTTAAACCGTCACCGACCATCGCAATGACCAACCTTGCCGCCGAGCTGAAAGCCGAAGGGCGTGACATCATTGGATTGTCCGCAGGGGAGCCCGACTTTGACACGCCTGAAAACATCCGTGCCGCAGGCATTGCCGCCATCGAAGCTGGCCAGACCCGTTATACCGCTGTGGATGGCATCCCCGAGTTGAAACAGGCCATTTGCGCCAAGTTCAAACGCGACAATGGGCTGGACTATACCGCCAAGCAGGTCACCGTGGGCACAGGCGGCAAGCAGGTGCTTTATAATGCGCTGATGGCCACGATGAATCCCGGTGACGAGGTGATCATCCCGGCCCCTTATTGGGTGAGCTATCCTGATATGGTGCTTTTGGCCGGTGGCACCCCTGTTTTCATCGAAGCGCAGTTGGACAACAGCTTCAAAATCACTGCAGAACAACTGGAGGCGGCGATTACGGCCAACACCAAGTGGTTCTTGTTCAACTCTCCGTCGAACCCAACCGGCGCTGGCTATAGCCATGCAGAGTTGAAAGCCTTGACCGATGTGTTGATGCGTCACCCGCATGTCTGGGTGTTGACCGACGACATGTATGAACTGCTGGCCTATGACGATTTTGAATTCTGCACGCCAGCTCAGGTCGAACCCGCCCTTTATGATCGCACTTTGACCGTCAACGGCGTTTCCAAAGCCTATGCGATGACCGGCTGGCGGATCGGCTATGCCGCAGGGCCGGAACAGGTGATTGGTGCGATCCGCAAGGTTCAGTCGCAATCCACCTCAAACCCCTGCTCAGTCAGCCAATGGGCTGCTGTCGAGGCGCTGAATGGGCCACAGGACTTTATTGCCCCGCACAACGAAATGTTCGTGCGACGACGCAACTTGGTTGTTCAAAAATTGAACGCCATTGACGGGATCACCTGCCCAACACCAGAGGGGGCGTTTTACGTCTATCCGTCAATTGCCGGGCTGATTGGCAAATCCACACCAGAGGGTGTGGTGATCGACACCGATCAAACCTTTGCCACAGAGTTGCTGAACGCGGTTGGCGTGGCGGTGGTCTTTGGTGAAGCCTTTGGCTTGTCGCCAAACTTCCGGGTGAGCTATGCCACCTCGGACGAAGCCCTTGAAGATGCCTGTGGCCGTATCGCCCAGTTTTGTGCAAAGTTGAGCTAACGCCCTAATTGAACGGACGATCGCATGGATCTACCAGAGTATTACTTTCGTGTGCGCGACAACGGCGCTTTTGTTTACCGCGTTGACACCGAGAACCGTCAACGTCGGATCGAATTGGACCAGATCGCCAACGTCAATATCCGCAATGGTGAAATCAAACCGCATGGGGATCGCAAGCTCAGCGAACAGGATCTCATCGAGATCCGTCACTGGATGGATGATCGTCGCGCTCTGCTGCAAGAGCGCGACATCGACGATATTCATCGCGCGATTGATCACATGAACCTGACAACCCATTGGGCGCAATCCAAGGCCACAGAAGCGCAACTTGAAAATGTGACGGATGCCTTGTTGTTGGCGATGCATGATTTGCGCACGGTTCTCGTGCGCAAAAAGGCGGATCGGTTGATCAAAGGTGCCGGGCGCAACGCCGACTGACCTCGCTTAGGGGTCCACTCAGCGCAATCATGACCGCAGTCAAGATAGGCCCCGAACGGAGGTTACATCCGTTCGGCGATCCGCCGGATCACCGGCCCCCAAAAACGCAGCATCAACAGCACGGCCGCAACACCCAGCCCAAAGGCCAAGCCCATCCAGATGCCCACGCCGCCCCAGCCAAACCAGAACCCCATGACATAGCTGACAGGCACGCCGACAATCCAATAGGAGATGCCCGCGATGACCATCGGCACGCTGGTGTCCTGCACGCCGCGCAAAAGCCCCAAGGCAATCGCCTGCAGCGCATCGGCCAATTGGAACACCGCCGCAGCCGCCAAGAGGATCACACCGATCTCAACCACCGCGCTATAGCTTTCGTCGTCTGGCGACATGAACAACCCGATCAAATACTCTGGCAAAAGCAAGAACACCGCGATTGTCGCGCCCACAAAGCTGAGCGAGACCAGTGTCACCAACTTGCCCCCCAAACGTAAATCTTCGAGGTTCTTGCGCCCCAGCGCCCGCCCTGCCCGCACAGTGGCCGCATTGCTCAGCCCTAGGTGGATCATGAAGGCGATGGCGCTCATCTGCATGGCAATGCCGTGCGCCGCCAGCGCAATGGTGCCAATCCACCCCATCATCACCGAGGCGGCCGCAAACAGTCCAACTTCGGCCAGGCTGGTCAACCCAATGGGCACCCCAAGGCGGAATACACGCCAAAAGGCCTCCCAGTCGGGGCGCCAAAAGCGCTGGAACATCTGATGCTCGGGCGTGACGATGATCACATAGATGCCCAGCAAAAGCGCCGAAACCACCTGGACGGCCAAAGACGCAATCGCCGCGCCCCGCAGGCCCATTTCCGGAAAGCCCCAGTTGCCAAAAATCAACGCATAGTTGACCACGATATTGACCAACACGGCCCCAACCGTGACCCATAAAACCACCTGAGCCCGCTCAAGCCCTGACAGAAAAGATTTCAGCACCATGACGAACAACGCCGGGAAAATCGCCCACCCCGCAATATCAAGATATTCACGTCCCATTGCGGCAACCTCGGCGGTTTGACCAAGGGCCAGCAAAATGGGTTCGGCGTTCAGCAAGACTGGCAAGGCCAGCAGCGCATATATCAATGAGGCCCAAATCGACATCCGTGTGACCCGGCGCACCGTCGAGCCATCCCCTGCCTCTTCGGATTCCGCAACCATCGGCATCACCGCCTGCGCAAAGCCAGATCCCAGAATAAACAGGACAAAAAACATCGTTCCGGCAATGACCTGCGCGGCCAAAGCTTCGACATTATACCAGCCCAGCATGATGGTATCGGTCAGCGTCACCGAGAATTGCGCGATGTGACTACCCACCAAGGGCAACCCAAGCGTAAAGATAGAAATCAGGTGCTGCGATTTTGTTTGTGAAGTGCTCATATATTAGCCGTAACGACGTGTAGGGTGAACGGCAATCCCTAAAAGCAGCCCCCGCTTGTGGGCGTTGATGAACCGCATTGGCTTGGCTGAGTGGGATGGGCTTTGAGGGGTGATTTCCAAAGCGCAGATCAGCCCGCCACTGGCCGGCATTCCCCTATTGGTTGATCGCAGTTTGGGCTGACAAATTTTACCATGCCCCCTTCGCAAAGCCCGTCTGCTGCCTTACGTTGGAAAAAAATGCTTGCAGGACAGCCCAATGCCTTTTGAAACTTTGATCCCGGATACCCACAGTTTTATGGCTGAGCTTGCGGCCAACAATTCGCGCGATTGGTTCTTGGAAAACAAAGCCCGTTTCGAAGAGACCCTTAAAGCGCCAGCAACCATTTTGATGGATGTCGTCGCGGCAGATTTGCAAAAAATATCCGGAGCACCCGTGACCGCAAAGCTGTTTCGCCCCCATCGCGATGTGCGGTTCTCCAAGGACAAGACCCCCTATCACACCCATCTGCACATGATGTGGACCAGTGAAAAAGCCGGGGCCTATTTCTTTGGCATTGATCTCGACAAAGTTGTGGTTGGCGGTGGCGCGATGGGATTTGACAAAGACAGGCTCACGGCGTTTCGCACCCGCGTGGATGGTCCCAAAGGCGCAGATCTTGCGCGCATCCTGTCAGAGTTACAGGCACAGGGGTTTGCCTCAAGCGAGCCAGAGTTAAAGCGGGTGCCCTCCCCTTTTGGTGCGGATCATCCGCATGCAGAATTGCTGCGGCGCAAATCCCTGTCGATGTGGCGCCCTGTGGATGAGGCCACCCCCAACCTGCGCAACACGTTGAAAGGGGGCTTTGCGGCCTTGCTGCCCCTGCAGGACTGGCTGAGCAAACTGCGCTAAGCACGGGCGATTTTACCCCCAAGAGCCCGTCCCTGACACGCGAAACAAGACATCGCGTAACCCTATCTTACACCCCAGTTTAGATTGCCAAATGCCCTTGTAGGCCGCCCAAGGGCACAACTAGACGTCGCGCTGTTGAAAAAGTTTAGCGCGTTCTGCACTCAATTTGAATGTAGAGCCTCTCTCTTTCGGTCAAGCCATACATACTAAAGTACTAGCGAGCGACTTATGCGCTTGATTAGGCCGCCAATTTGTTATGCGGCGGCCTTTCGTGACGTGGTACAAATAGCCACGAGGAAATGCGTCACTAAGAGCGCGTCTGAGCAACTTGCGGTAAGTATGAATGACAAAACACTTCAATCATGAGCTAGGCGGTCGCAGTTTCTCTGACCCATCCCGGCTAACGCGACAACTTCAAACCGATCAGGGATCGGTGTTCCGCGATATCGAGATTTCGCGGCTGCAACATATCTCTGAGTTGGTGCGCACCCGCCCGGTCGAAACCTCGGCCGTGTTTATGGCTGTGCTTGTAATTTGGACGCTGCTGATTGCATACGGCAATGCGCTGCATGGCGACTACAAGATCGCCCTCCAGCTTAGCCCCCATGTCACCAACTTTGCGGTCTCGATTGGGTTCTTGATCTATCCTCGCCCGCTGCGCTGGGTGCCTTTGCTGGCCGGCGCTGTTCTCTATGCCATTCCATTTGTGCTGCCCTTTACCGGTCACACCCCTTGGCTGATGCTGCCCGAGGTCACGTTTCAGGTTGGCGTATTCTTTTACACGATGAATTTGGTCTGTGCGGCCCTGCCCGGCCTGCTGATCCTTTGGCTGCACGAACGGCTGCTGGTCAAATTCCGCCCCTATGAGCTTGATCTGATGACCGTGGCGTTGGTCTTCCTGGCCACCTTGGCCTGCTGCGCCTTCCAGCTTCAGGCACTTGCCCAATTTGCCACAGTGCTGCCGGCGGCGCATCTGCCTGTCTTGGGCTTTGACAGCAACCTACAGGCGCTTGTGTTGAACCGCGGGTTCCAAGGCGCGATCACCTCATCTGCCTTTTTGCTGGCTCTGCTGCACACCCCATCGGGCTCTGAGCTGCGTTTGGCTGCTCCGTTTGCTCTGCTCTATCCGCTGCTGGCGATGGCGCATCACTATGGGTACGGCGGCTTTCACATCATGGATGTTGCTCTGCTGTCCTGCATTCTGGCGCTGACGCTGCCTGTGGGCGCTGCGCCGATTGTCGTGGTCTCGGGATTGGCGGTCTATATCTTTATGACGGGCGCCTTTGTGGCGGATGAATTCACGCTGACCAGCAGCTCATCGCACATGACGCTCTATTCCATCCTCGCCATGGTTTTGATGGCCTTTATTCTGGCCCTGCGGGGGCGTGGTGAGCACGAGCGCGAACAGCGTATGGCCTCGATCCGCCGCCTCAGCACCGTGCGCGGCTTTGCCGGTGTCGGCCTCTTTACCCTCAATGTGCCCAAAGACGATATGCGTCTGGATCCGGCGGGCCAGCGCCTTTTGGGATTGCCTGCACAGGCAGCCCTAGATGATCTGGTTGGTCGCTTCCGGGCGGACGAACAATATCTGTTGCGCCACGCCATTGAATCTGAAAGCCACGCCAGCATCACATTGCTGCTGCAGCTTGAGGATATGTTGGACACCGGGGACAACCGCGTTCTGCGTCTGCACTTGTGGGCCGAAACCACAGCCCGGGACGAACGGGTCGTCTATGGCTTGATGGTTGAGGTGACCGAAGAGCACCTTCAGGAACGCGCGTTGACCGATGCGCTCAACGAGTTGTCGATGCGTCAGGACAAGCAAAAACAGCTGTTCTCGATCGTATCACACGAAATACGCACCCCGGCCTCTGTGCTGTCGATGCTGATCGACGAATTGGAAACTGGGCAGGACCTGCCAGAGGTGCGCGGCCAGATGCGCGAAGCATCGTCGCAATTGTTGAACGTTCTGGATGACATGCGCCAAGCTGTGAACCCAGAAAAGAACCAACCGTTTTCAATTGCCCCCTATGTGCCAGCAGATGTCGCCGAGCGTGTGCGTAACACCTATCAGCTGATGGCCAAGGGCAAGAACATCCGCATCAGCCTTGAATTGGGCCCGGATGCCAGCACCCCGATGATGGGTGACAGCAACCGTCTAAAACAGATCTTGGGTAATTTGGTTAGAAATGCCATAATCCACAGCGAAGGCACGGAAATCCGCATCGCTTATCAACCCGAAAACACGGGGCGTGGCACCAAAGCGGGTGTGCGCAGCAACTGGCGCATCACCGATGACGGCGTGGGCATCCCCCTGCTGGACGTAGAGCGTCTGTTCCAACCCTTTGAGCGCGGAGCTGAAGATGCGCGCAACAACTCAGACGGCAGCGGTCTGGGCCTATACATCGCCAAACAAACCGTCGAATTGCTTGGCGGGGAAATGGCCTATTTTGACGCTGTTGAAGGCGGAGCCGGGTACAAGATCTGGTTGCCTGACTTGCCGACGACGGAAGAGGACATGAAAATGCAAATTGTATCCAAGCCACAGGCGCCCAAAAAGCTCGGTGAACTGCGGGTGCTGCTTGCAGAAGACAACGCCTTGGTGGCTCAGGTGACCTCCAAGCAATTGGGTCGGGTGTTTGGTCATATCGAACTGGCTGAAAACGGCCGTGTCGCGCTTGAGAAACTGCGCGAAAATCCACCAGACATTTTGATCACCGACCTCTTCATGCCAGAAATGGCGGGGGACGAGTTGATCCGCGCCGTCAAAACCGAAGGCTATACAATGCCGGTGATCGGTCTCACGGCGGCTGTGGTGGGTGATGATATCAGCCGCTTTGAAGAGGCCGGTGCAACCGCCGTCCTGCCCAAGCCACTGGATGTCAAAAAGCTCTATGCCCTGTTGGAAGAGGCCGTCGCGGTCTAAACGCGGTCTGTGTGGGGGCCGCCGCATTCTCCGGTCCTCGCTTGCTGTTGGGTCCACCATGAGTGGTAGCTTTGGGGTAGCGCTATGCGGCATCATCCCCTAAATTCTTGAACTTGAACAATTGCCGACCGCCCGTACAGGGGGCGTTCATTGCCCGTTGGATCACCCGACCCTGTGCCAGACCCCATTTCAACTTGGAACGGGACACGGCACCACCGGGCCGGCCAGATCAGTTGAACAAGCACCGATGTGACCTCCTCAACCCCAATTAACCCAATGCCACCTGCAAACACCCTCGCGGCCGTATCTCAGCCACCTTGGCAGCGGCCCCCTAGTCGGGGCACTTCTCCGCCCCAAATCGGTGTCGTAGACACCTGAGATGCAATCGCATCGATCAGCTTCAATCCCTGCTGGCACAATTGCGATAGAAACGCCCCTTGCGGCCAGCAAAACGCTTGAACACAAGAAAGCCGCCTTGCCCCGCTAGGCTCACAATGGAATAATGCCAGTCAAGCAAACGAAAAGAGCAGCACACTATGGCCGACGACCTTCTTTCGGGACAACAAGATGACTACAACGCCTCGTCCATTGAGGTGCTTGAGGGGTTGGAACCCGTTCGAAAACGTCCGGGAATGTATATTGGCGGCACCGACGAACGGGCCCTGCACCATCTGGTGGCCGAAGTGCTCGACAACTCGATGGACGAAGCGGTGGCGGGTTTTGCCAACCGGATCGAAGTTGAGTTGAACGCAGACTACTCGATGACGATCCGCGACAATGGCCGCGGCATCCCAATCGATCCTCACCCCAAATTCCCGGATAAATCCGCGCTCGAAGTGATCCTGTGTACGCTGCACGCTGGTGGTAAGTTCAGCGGCAAAGCCTATCAGACCTCTGGGGGTTTGCATGGGGTTGGGGCTTCGGTTGTGAACGCGCTCTCAGACAGCATGGTTGTTCAGGTGGCCCGCAACAAAGAGCTGTTTGAACAGCGCTTTTCACGCGGCATCCCACAAGGCCCCGTCGAGAAGATCGGCGCAGCCCCCAATCGGCGCGGCACCACCGTCACCTTTCATGCCGATGAGCAGATCTTTGGCAAGCACCGGTTCAAACCGGCCCGCCTGTTCAAATCGATCCGCTCTAAGGCCTATCTCTTTAGCGGCGTGGAAATTCGCTGGAAAACCGCCATTGATGATGGCGAGACCCCCAAAGAGGCTACGTTCCATTTCCCCGGTGGTTTGTCAGATTACCTGACCGAGACCATGAATGGCTCCTCTACCTATGCGGATCAGCCCTTTGCGGGCACCGTTGATTTCCAAGAGAAGTTCAGCGTCCCGGGCAAAGTGGAATGGGCCATCAACTGGACCCCATCACGCGACGGTTTTATCCAGTCCTACTGTAACACCGTTCCCACCCCCGAAGGCGGCACCCACGTGGCCGGTTTTTGGTCTGCCATACTCAAAGGTATCAAAGCCTATGGCGAATTGGTCAGCAACAAGAAGGCGGCACAGATCACCCGGGACGATTTGATCACCGGGGGCTGTGCTTTGGTCAGCTGCTTTATCCGCGAGCCAGAGTTTGTGGGCCAAACCAAAGACCGTTTGGCCACCGTTGATGCCCAACGGTTGGTGGAAAACTCTGTGCGCGACCACTTTGACAACTGGTTGGCCGCGGATACCAAATCCGCCGGCGCGATCCTTGATTTCTTGGTGCTGCGTGCCGAAGAACGTCTGGCGCGCCGTCAGGAAAAAGAAACCCAACGCAAAACGGCGACGAAACGGCTGCGCCTGCCCGGCAAGCTGGTGGATTGTTCCGCCACCAACCGCGAGGGCACAGAGTTGTTCATCGTCGAGGGTGACTCGGCGGGTGGATCGGCCAAAATGGCGCGCAACCGCAAGAACCAAGCTTTGCTGCCACTGCGCGGCAAAATCCTCAACGTCTTGGGGGCGGCTTCGTCCAAACTGGGCACCAACGCCGAGATCAACGATCTGACCCAAGCGCTGGGTGTCGGTTTGGGGACCAAGTTCAACGTCGATGACCTGCGATATGACAAAGTCATCATCATGACCGATGCGGATGTTGACGGCGCCCATATTGCGGCGCTGTTGATGACCTTCTTCTTTACCCAAATGCGTCCGATGATTGACACTGGCCACCTGTATCTGGCCTGCCCGCCGCTGTTCCGTCTGACGCAGGGCGCCAAGCGGATCTATTGCGTCGATGAAGCCGAAAAGAACGACTACCTTGAAAAAGGATTGGGTGGGAAAGGGCGCATCGATGTGTCCCGCTTTAAGGGTCTTGGTGAAATGGATGCCAAAGATCTGAAAGAGACCACAATGGATCCCAAGTCACGCAAACTGATCCGCGTGACCATTGACGAGGATGAGCCCGGCGAAACCGGCGATCTGGTGGAACGTTTGATGGGGAAAAAGCCCGAAATGCGGTTCCAGTACATCCAAGAGAACGCCCGCTTTGTCGAAGAGCTGGACGTTTAAGGCCAACACACGCCCTCCATTTGCCGCCCCTCGCGGTTTTGGAGGGTGTCACCAACCGATCCTATCGCTATCGCAGCTGCTGTGAGCGCCACGTGTTGGGCGCAATCACGGATCGATTTCCGACACCCGTTGCCAAAATATCGCCCCACCCCAAACGTGATTTTTCGCCTCGCTCAAAAATTTGGGTGTCGGATCAACAGCTTGTTTAACACAGCTGCCACCCACTTTGGGTAAGGGGGAAAAAGGTCCGGATTCCCCCACTATCGCGTTAACCAAATGGCAGGGTATTTGCAGTCAAGCTGCTTAGTAACCTGCCACAACCCCGAAAGGGATTCCGATGCGATTTCTGCCGATCGTTTTGGGCTGGGTCATTGCGACCTCTGCTCTGTCTGCCATTGCTTCTGTCTCTGCCCCAGAAGTGGAACTCTCCTATGCCCCCGACATTGCCTCGGGCTAAAACTTCGCCCCACGGCGTCGTTATATTTTAGGAGCCGTGTCCTATTTTTGAACGAGATTTTTATGCGTTTTATCCAAGTTGTCTTGGTCGCTGGGGCGACCATCACCGCAATGTCCCAATTTTCTGAGGCCGTTGCGAAAGTTGATGTGCCCAACACGACACCAATCTTGGTGCAATAACGCTTTACGCCGGTTTGCTGACTGTGCCTAATGTCGCCATGCGTGTTCTTCTTTGGGCCTCTTTTCTGTTTTTGATGGCCTGTGGCCGCCCCCTGACCCCCAATGAGGTTCAGTTTGCGCGCTCACTCTATGGCGAAGAGCTGAATCCCAAACCCGTGCGCTTGGTGAATGGTCATTTCGCCCGTAGCCTGACGCTGGAATATGCTGCGCGCCCGCGCGTCACCTGCCAGGAACGTATTCTGCCACCGCTCAAAGAGGCCACCTATACCACCTCGCCGGGGGCCATCGCCGTTTATACCCGCGTATTTTTTCGCAAAGATCTGCACCGTCCGGATTTTGCACGTGAATACAGCGTGGGCACCGATCTTTATGATTTGATGCTCTTTGCTCATGAAATGGCGCATGTCTGGCAATGGCAGAATAGACAGCGCACCGGCTACACCCCCCTGAAGGCGGCCAGCGAGCATACGACAACCGCCGATCCCTATCTGTTTGACATCAACTCTGCGCCCGATTTTCTAAGCTATCCTTACGAACAACAGGCCGCCATTGTCGAAGAGTTTGTCTGTTGTCGCGCCTTGGCGCCACAAGCGGCCCGCACCGCGCGCCTGCATAAAATGCTGTCCGTTGCGATGCCGGTCGATCGATTGCAGTCGGGCGCCGACAGCTTGGCCGTGGTGCCGTGGAAAGGCGCTGAGATCCAAGGGATCTGCGATTAGACTAGACCTGAAGGTCTTCGAGATAGGCCAAAATCGCCGCCAAGGGGCGCGGCACCGGCGAAAAGGTCCCATCGCCCAGATCCACCGGTACAGATGGCCCCTCAAGCAACAGGCCAAACTCTGGCATCTCTTGCCCTGCCACCTCTAGGCGTTGGTAACCGTCGATCACCGACAACACCTCGGTGCGCGAGAAGTGTCCATCACGGCGATCACGGATCAGCGTCAGATCCGCAGGCGGCGTCTCCAGCGCCCAAGCCAAAGCCCCCTGCCCAGTGCCATCAGCACCGTGGCACACCGCGCAGTTTTCTGAAAACAACGCAGCACCCTCACGAGGTTCAGGCATAGACGGAACGCTGCAGGCCACAAGGGCAAAGCCCCCCAGCAAAGTCATAAATGCAAACACACTGCTGCGCATCATGAGGATCCTTGAATGGCTTTGAGAAAGACAACCAGATCCGCAATCGAACGGCTGGTCATGATCGGCTGTCCGGTGTCCAGCTTCAGCGCGGTGTCGTCGCCCTCAAAAAAGTTACCGTAAACGGGCATCGCGCTGCCGTGGCTCACCAAAGGATCCCGCCCATCAATGCGGTGCACAACCCGCGCGACGGGGAACACATCCGCGTTGCGCGCCGCCAATTCGGTCAAGTCCTTTGGCTGCACCAACAGGCTTGGTGCCATGGGCCCTGCCCCGGTTGCATCCGCCCCATGACAGGTGGCGCAATGCTGGGCAAACAAGGCTTGGCCCGCACGCAGTTGCAGGGATTGGTCGATCTCTTGCGCCACCGCTCCCCAAGGGGACCAAAGCGCCACAGCGGCCATCGCCGCAAGGAGTAGTCGTTGCATCATGCACCCTTTCCAAGCTGACTTCTAGGGACAGTGTGGCAGCTCAGAACCATTTGGTCTTTGACACGCATCAGTTTTTGCGGCTCCTTATCAGGACTGCTGCCGCTCGCGCGGTTGTGACAATGCGGCTCTGTCAAACCGGAACAAGTCGGCGTATGCGCACGGCACACCACCACCACCCCAAAGGACCGATTATGCCTCCGACCACCTATTACGCTGTGACCATGATCGTCGCTGGCATTGGGATTCCGATCCTCGCGGCATTGAATGCCGCATTGGGCGCGCGCATCGGCTCGCCGGTGGCCGCAGCCGCCATCTTGTTCACCGTCGCTTGGGGGGCTGTGCTGGTGCTCTTGGTCTTCGAAGGGTTGGGACCACTCAGCAAAGCTGTCTCAGCGCCCAAATACCAGTTTCTGGCGGGATTTTTGGTGGCGTTTTATGTGCTGTCGATCACCTTCGTCGCCCCCAAATTTGGGGTTGGCAACGCGGTGTTCTTTGTGCTGCTGGGGCAATTGGCCTGTGCCGCGATAATTGACCACTTTGGACTGTTTGGCGCGCTGCAAAGCAGCCTGACCCCACGCCGCTTGGCCGGGATCGCCTTTATGGTCTTAGGGGTTTTCCTCGCTCGCAAGGTCTGAGCCGCCGCGGAATTTGATAAATTCCGATCCGGAAAATCGCATTTTCCGCCCCCGCTAGGCGGAAACCAAAGTGCCTGACTGCAAGCGCAGCACGCGGTCCATCCGCGCGGCGAGCTCTAGATTGTGCGTGGCAATCATTGCTGACATGCCGGTCGAACGCACCAGATCCATTAGCGCGCCAAACACCTGATCAGAGGTGTCCGGATCCAGGTTTCCGGTTGGTTCATCTGCCAGCAAGAGACCCGGCTCGTTCGCCAAGGCTCGACAGAAAGCAACCCGCTGCTGCTCGCCCCCCGACAGTTCCGCTGGGCGGTGGTCCGCCCGTGCGCCCACACCAACCCGCGCCAAGAGATCGGCAGCGCGTGTGGTTGCTTCTGCGCGCCCACACCCATTCACCAATTGCGGCAGCACAACATTCTCCAGCGCCGAAAACTCAGGCAGAAGATGGTGGAACTGATAGATGAACCCAACATCCTTGCGCCGCACTGCGGTGCGCCTGCGCTCGGACAGGCCAATCATGTCGGCGCCGTGAATTTTCACCGTGCCCGTATCCGGCGTGTCCAGCAGCCCAGAAATATGCAGCAAGGTTGATTTCCCCGCGCCAGAGGGCGCAACCAAGGCCACAATCTCGCCGGGATGGATGGTCAGATCGATCCCTTTTAAGACGTCAATCGCGCCGGATTTGCCTTTGTTATAGGTTTTGGTGACGCCGGACAGCTCCAACACAGCAGGGTTACTCATAACGCAGCGCCTCAACAGGGTTCATACGCGCCGCACGGCGGGCAGGAAAGATTGTAACCAGAAAGCTCAGCCCAAGGGACAGCCCCATCGCGGCCCCCACGTCTGCTAGACGCAACTGAGCGGGTAGGTAATAGATGCCCCGGATCGACGGATCCCAAACACCGCCGCCGCCCAAATAGTTCACAGCGGCAAAAATCGGATCGATATAGATTGCAAAAAGACAGCCCAAAGCCACCCCCATCGCGGTGCCCAACACGCCCGTCACCGCGCCGCATATAAAGAAGGCCCGCAAAATGGATCCTTCACTCAGCCCCATCGTGCGCAAAATGCCAATGTCGCGCCCTTTGTTTTTCACCAGCATAATCAACCCAGAGACGATGTTCATGGCCGCAATCAGCACCAAAATTGACAGGATGACAAACATCACGTTGTCTTCGATTTCCAGCGCCCGCAGAAACCCGCCGCTGGCATCTCGCCACGTCCAAACTTGGGAGCCATCGCCGCCTGCGCGCAACAGCGGCAACATCAATTGATCAACCGCTTCGGGCTCTGCAACCATCACTTCTAACTCGTCCGCCGCCTCTTCACGGTTGAAATAGTCCTGCGCCTGCACAAACGGCATATAGACGCGCACCCGGTCGATGTCATAGCGCCCCGCTGAGAACACATAGACAACCTCAAACGCCTTGACGCGCGGCGAGGTGCCAAAGGCCGTTTTGACCCCATTGGGCGAAATCAATTTGATCTTATCGCCAATCGAAACCCCCAGTTCAGAGGCCACCCCAGATCCAATCGCAATGCCTTGATCAAATCGACTGATATCTCCGCGGCCACTGACCGGGGTGACAATGCGAGGAATGGTCAGCAAATCTGCAGCCTTGATCCCATAGACTTGGATCCCAGCGTTACGCCCCCCCGCACTGGCCATCACCTGACCTTTGACCAAAGGCGCAGCGCGGGTGACACCGGGCACAGCCCGCACCCGTTCTGCCATCGCTTCATAGTCAGAAATGGTGCGATCGATTTGACCTGTATTGGGGTCAACCCGGCCAATTGTGTAGACGGTCACATGCGCGTTTGCCCCCAAAATAGTGTCAACAAACTCGGCGCGAAACCCAGAGCGCACTGCCAAAGTGGCGATCAAGGCAAACACCGCCAAAGTGATCCCAATCAAGGAGATCCACGTCATCACACTGACGCCGCCTTCGGCGCGCCGCGCGCGCAGGTATCGCCAAGCGATCATCCACTCAAATCGGGCAAAAGGGGCGGTTCGGGCCATAGCGTGTCCTGACGTTGACATTTGCGCGCAGAGTGCGGGGAGAGCCGAGCAGCGTCAAGGCGATGTCCTTGAAACAAGAAGAAATTTGCCGAGATTTCTGTTTGGAGACCTGCCCGAGCCCTACTAGCGTGATGATCTACGCCCGGTTGGGGCGACGCCGTCGAAACGGCGCGGTCATCACACGCAAAATCAGCGACACCGCGCCCAATCCCGCGAGGAACCCTAACGCCGCAAAGACCAAACCTTCAAAAGTAACCGGCACAGCAGGTTTAAAGATATCCGCAGTCTGGCCCATAAGCTCGGTATCGGTCAATTTTCCCACGTGATAGGCGCGCATAAAGGGGCCTGCATCTTGCAGGGCCTGCTGGGCTGACTGCAAATAGGCATGCCGTTCAAAGGTGCGCTGCATATCGGCCTGTCGCCGTTCAACAAAATCGCCGCCCGTCATCTCTGCCAGAGCTTGCGCGCGGGTTAACCCTTCGGCTTGGGCTGAGGCATCAAAATCAGCCACAACCTCCCCCAATGCTTCCACCGCGCCACCAAGACGCTGGGCATATTGCTGCGAAAACTCAGGAAACTGCGCCAAAGTGCCCGCCCCTGCCAAGCCCCCCACCAATGTTAGCGTTCTGATCAGCATAGGTCCCCCTGCTCTACCCGGTTCGATCCTAGCACCGAGATTGCGGCCGGGCGTGCATTTTCTGCAAGAAAATGGTCCGGAAAATCTCATTTTCCGTTTTGACGGCGCAGCACTCAATCCGGCCCATTCGCATCTGGAGTGGGGCGGATTGAGTATTTAGGGCAAGGTGACAGCAGCTGTGCGGCACCTTTAGAGGCCGGTTACGCGATGCTCTGCGTAGATTTTGGCAATTTGTTCCACGGCCTGTTCTGGCGGCAGTTCGGTGCTTTCACCTGTGCGTCGGTTGGTCAATTCGACCACACCGTTTTTCAGACCACGTGGCCCGACGGTGATCCGCCAAGGCAGCCCGATCAGATCCATGGTGGCGAATTTGCCGCCCGCGCGTTCTTTACGGTCATCATAGAGCGGGTCGAGGCCGAGCGCGGTGAAGCTCGAATAGAGTGCTTCACAGGCTGCGTCTGCCTCTTCGTCACCTTGTTTCAGGTTGACGATGCCAACGTGGAACGGGGTGACACCTTCAGGCCAGAAGATCCCTTTGTCATCATGGTTGGCCTCGATGATGGCGCCCAGCAAGCGGCTGACGCCAATACCGTGGCTGCCCATTTCCACTGGAACAGGTTTGCCATCTGGACCTTGAACGGTTGCGCCCATCGATTCTGAATATTTGGTACCGAAATAGAAGATCTGTCCCACTTCGATGCCACGTGCCACGCGACGGCGCTCTTCGGGCACCTCATTGAACAGCGCTGCGTCATGGGTTTCATCCGTGCGGGCGTATTTTGTGGTGAACTCTTCGAGAATGGCGTTGCATTCATCGTGATCATCATAGTTGATCTCGCGGTCGCCAAAGCTGAGGTCAGTGACGGCGCTGTCATAGAACACTTCAGATTCACCGGTTTCGGCCAGCACCAAGAACTCATGGGTGTAATCGCCGCCAATCGGGCCACCGTCCGCCCGCATTGGAATGGCCTGCAGGCCCATGCGTTCATAGGTGCGCAGGTAGCTGACCAGATGGCGGTTGTAGGAATGCAGCGCATCCTCTTTGGTCAGATCGAACGTATAGCCATCTTTCATCAGGAATTCGCGACCGCGCATTACCCCAAAGCGGGGCCGGCGTTCATCGCGGAACTTCCACTGGATGTGGTAGAGTGTCAGCGGCAGGTCTTTATAGCTTTTGACGTGGCTGCGGAAGATATCCGTGATCATCTCTTCGTTGGTGGGACCATAGAGCATGTCGTGACCGTGACGATCAGAGATCCGCAGCATTTCTTCGCCGTAGTCGTCATAGCGACCCGATTCCCGCCACAGATCCGCAGATTGCAGCGTGGGCATCAACAATGGCACGTGACCGGCGCGCATTTGCTCTTCGTGAACAATGTTTTCCAGCTTGCGCAGGATCTTAAAGCCCATCGGCAGCCAAGAATAAATCCCCGCCGCTTGCTGCTTGATCATCCCGGCGCGCAGCATCAGTCGGTGGCTGACGATCTGAGCTTCGGATGGGTTTTCCTTAAGAACGGGCAAAAAATAGCGCGACAGACGCATGGCGGACCCCTTTGGGCTGACAAATTCAAGTTGGATTGGGTTTAGAAGGTGTCGCGCAGTCAGACAAGCCCGTACCGCAAGCGAAGCCACATTGACAGCATACAGCCATGGGTTAGGCTTGTGGTCTTAATTTTTGATTTACGGAATTACACATGGCCAAACGCAGCAACGGCGCGTCCACGGGATTGTTGAAGTGGCTAGGCATTGCTGAGGCGCCAAATTGGCGGGTGGCGCGCCCGCTTGGGCCGCTTGTGGCCGTGGTGCTGGCCCTGTTGTTTGTCGGGGCTTTGACCTCTGCGGCAGTTGTGTTGCTGAGAACGATTGGCAACAGCAGCCAGATCAGCCTTGGCGTGGGGGCGTTGATAACCGCGCTGTTGGGCGCGCCGTTTTTGATCTGGGGCACTTTGATCAAGCAAAAGACGCCGGAATTTCAGAAGGAAGGTCATATCACCGACCGGATTTCCAAAGCTGTGGAACAGCTGGGGACGGAAAAGACCGTTAAGACACTAAGCGGCTCTGGCGAGATGATCGAACAGACCCAGCGCAACATCGAGGTGCGCATCGGGGGGCTGTTGTCCTTGGAACGCATCGCCCAAGATTCGGTCAGCTATGACAAGGGGCGCGATCACGTGCGGGTGATGGAGATCATCTGTGCCTATATCCGGGAAAACGCCCCCGCCAGATCGGCGGTTGCGATACCGGCAGAGGTTTGGGCCCCCTCGGCAGACGAGGCTCCGGACCAAGAAACCGATGACTGGGCCGAAAATCGCCAAAAAGAATTGCGTAAAAGTATTGGGGAATGGGTCGCGACATTGCGCCCAGCAAAAGAAGACATTCAGACCGCGCTGAACATTTTGGCCCGGCGCAGCGCCGCACAACGACAAGTCGAAGCTATATGGCTGTGCGATGTGGATCCGCAAACGTCACGGGTCTTTGATGAAGAAGATTGCCCTGTGTTCATTGCGCCGGATGATCCACAGGCGATGTCCGCAGCGATCGAAAAATATAGTGCCGATCTGAACGATTGGCAGACAAGAATTGGGGCTTATGCCGGTTACCGGTTGGACCTGCGACATACAAATTTGCAAATGGCAGACCTTTCTGATGGAAATTTCACTGGTGCAAATTTCATCGGTTCGCAGATTCAGCGGGCAGACCTCACCAACGCGCAGATGCAGAGGGCAGACCTCTCCCACGCGCAGATGCAGGGGGCACACCTCCTCGTTGCGCAGATGCAGGAGGCAGACCTCTCCAAAGCGCAGATACAGGGGGCACACCTCTCCTACGCGCAAATCAACGAAAACACCTCCTTCAACAGCGCTACTCTCGAAAGTGCCCTGTTGCGGGAGGTGGACTTGACCAATGTCAATCTTTCCAAAGCGCAAATCAAATCAACATTTGGCGATGCCTCGGTCATTCTGCCCGGAAGGGAAGGCCCAGCCAGTGCGGCGTGGCCGGAACATTGGCCAAAATGGGAACTGCCCTCCCGGGGCAATCACAGTTTTGACGACGAAGCCAATACATGGCGCGCAGATCCGGAAAATTATGTACCGCCGCCGCCGCCATCCGAATAGGTCCAACAACAGAACCCTCTTGAACTGCAGGCCATGACAGACGACATAGGGGCGCAAAGGTATTGAGGGAGGCGAGAATGGGATTTCCGGTCAAAGACCAGGCCAAGTACTGGGGCATCGCCACGGCGGTGTTTGTTCTGATCCTGTGGTTCTTGGGCGACGTGTTGCTGCCGTTTGTCTTAGGCGGGGCCATTGCCTATTTCCTTGACCCGGTGGCGGATCGGCTGGAACGCATGGGCTGTTCGCGCGCCCTTGCCACCACGATCATCACCTTGGTGGCGGTGTTTGTCTTTGTGCTGTTGATCCTGCTGGTCCTGCCAACTTTGATCACGCAGACCACCTCGTTGATTGATGTGATCCCGCAGTTGTTTTCGGATCTGCGCGCCTTTTTGACCACCAAATTCCCGCAGCTGTTAGAAGAAGGTTCCACTGTGCAGACCTCTTTGGTCAAGCTGGGGGAAACCCTGCAATCGCGCACCGGGGAGTTGGTGAACACGCTGCTCAGTTCGGCGATGGGGATCATCAATCTGGCGATGCTGTTTGTGATCGTGCCGGTGGTGGCCTTTTACCTGCTGTATGATTGGGACAATATGGTCGCCAAGGTCGACGATCTGTTGCCGCGCGATCATGCGCCGGTGATCCGCGACGTTGCCAGCCAGATTGACGCCACTTTGGCCAGTTTTATTCGCGGCATGGGCACGGTCTGTCTGGTGCTGGGCAGCTATTATGCGGTGGCGCTGATGGCGGTGGGCCTGTCCTTTGGATTGGTGGTCGGCTTTGTGGCCGGTGCCTTGACCTTTATTCCCTATGTCGGGGCGTTTGTGGGCGGGGCTTTGGCCATTGGCTTGGCCCTGTTCCAATTCTGGGGGGATTGGCTGTCGATTGGGTTGGTTGCTGTGATCTTTGTCATCGGTCAGATGCTTGAGGGCAATGTGTTGACCCCTAAATTGGTGGGCAGTTCGGTGGGGCTGCACCCTGTGTGGCTGATCTTTGCCCTGTCGGTTTTTGGCACGTTGTTTGGCTTTGTTGGGATGCTGGTTGCGGTGCCTGTGGCTGCGGCGCTGGGCGTTGTCGCGCGGTTCTTGATCGGCAACTATAAGGCGGGGCGTTTGTATCGCGGCCATGTGGGACAGGACGAACAGTGAGCGCAAAACAGCTCAGCTTTGAATTGCCTGTGCGTGCCGCGCTGGGCCGGGAGGACTTTTTTGTCTCGCCCGCCAATGCGATGGCTGTGGTCCTGATCGAGGGGTGGCGGGATTGGTCCGGGCGCAAATTGGCGCTGATTGGTCCGGCAGGGTCCGGAAAGACCCATCTGGTGCATGTTTGGGCCGCAGCCTGCGGCGCCCAAATTCTGCCCGCCGCGGCCCTAGAGCAGGCGGACATTCCCACCTTGGCCAAAGGGCCCGTTGCGGTCGAAGATGTGCACAGCATTGCCGGCAACCGCGCCGCCGAAGAGGCGTTGTTTCACCTGCACAACCTGACTTTGGCCGAAGGTCACTATCTCTTGGTGACCGCCAATCAACCGCCCCATCTTTGGGGTTTGGGTCTGCCGGATCTGGCCAGCCGAATGCAGGGCACCCAAGCGGTGACCTTGGATCAACCTGATGACCAACTGCTGAGCGCGGTGGTGGCCAAACTGTTTGCCGACCGCCAGATGCTGCCCTCGCCAGAGACCCTGTCGTATTTGATCACGCGGATGGATCGCTCGTTTGCCAGCGCCCGTCAGCTGGTTGCCCAAATTGACCGCGAAGCATTGGCGCAAAAACGCCCAATCACGCGAAATTTGGTCGCCCGGGTCCTGGGACAAAGTGAACTCCCTGATTTGCTGGACAATCCCGGACAATAGGCGCACCTTTTACCTAAGTGTTACATGGTAGAAGCATAAGCGCCCCTATGACCAAAGCAGATTTCCTGAAAGCTCCGTTTGAGCAACCCGTCGACGTTTCTGATCTAGATGCCTCTGGACCCGGCCGTTATTTTAACCGCGAATTGAGCTGGCTTAGCTTTAACTGGCGCGTGCTTGAAGAGGCTGAGAACCCCCGTGTTCCCTTGTTGGAACGTGTGCGGTTCCTGTCGATCTCGGCCAACAACTTGGATGAGTTTTACACGGTGCGTGTGGCGGGCCTGCGCGAGTTGAAGCGCGAAGGTCATACTTCGCCTGCACAAGACGGATTAAGCCCCTCTGAGCAGCTGGTGTTGATCGATGAGGATGCGCGCCGCTTGATGCAAAGCCAGCAAGACACCTTTGACGGCCTGCGCAAAGAAATGGCCGAGCAGAACATCCATCTGCTGACGCGCAAGGATGTGCCAAAAGCAGACAAGCCCTATCTGCTTGATGTCTTCCTCAATCAAGTGTTTCCCGTCCTGTCGCCCTTGGCGGTGGACCCGGCGCACCCCTTCCCGTTCATTCCCAACACTGGGTTTTCTTTGGCGCTGCAGATGTCGCGCCGCAGCGACAAGCGCCCCTTGATCACCCTGCTGCCAATCCCGCAGCAAATTGATCGATTTGTGCCCCTGCCCTCAGAGAGTGGCACGTTCCGGTTCCTGCCACTCGAAGAGCTGTTGTTGCTTTTTGCCGATAAGATTTTCCCCGGCTATGTGATGAAGGGGCATTGTACCTTCCGCGTGCTGCGCGACAGCGATCTTGAGGTCGAAGAAGAAGCCGAAGATCTGGTTCGTGAATTTGAGGTGGCGTTGAAACGGCGTCGCCGCGGTGAAGTTGTGCGTATGAAGATCTCTTCTGATGCGCCAGACGCCCTGAAATCCGTGATCATGGAAGAGCTGCACGTCACCACGGATGAGATGGTCGAAGTCAAAGGCATGATTGGCATCGCCGACGTCAAAGAGCTGGTCATTGATGATCGCCCCGACTTGTTATGGCCGAACTTTACCCCCCGGGTTCCAGAACGGGTGCAAGATCACGACGGCGACATGTTCGAAGCGATCAAGCAAAAGGACATGCTGCTGCATCATCCTTATGAAACCTTTGATATGGTTGTGCGGTTCTTGCAGCAGGCCGCGCGCGATCCCAATGTTGTGGCGATCAAGCAGACGCTCTATCGCACCTCTAAAAAGTCCCCCATCGTCGAAGCGCTGTGCGAGGCGGCCGAAGATGGCAAGTCCGTCACCGCCTTGGTCGAGCTGAAAGCCCGGTTTGACGAAGCTGCAAATATCCGACAGTCGCGCCGCCTAGAGCGCGCTGGTGCGCATGTTGTTTATGGCTTTACCGATTGGAAAACCCACGCCAAGATTTCGACCGTGGTGCGCCGCGAAGGCAAAAAGCTGGTGACCTATACCCATTATGGCACCGGAAACTACCACCCGATCACAGCGCGGATTTATACCGACCTGTCCTTCTTCACCTGTGATGCTGGTCTGGGACGCGACGCCACCAAAGTTTTCAACTATCTGTCGGGCTATGTTGAGCCCGAAGAATTGGAAAACCTGTCGATTTCCCCCGTCGGTTTGAAACAACAGCTGCTCGACAATTTCGAAGCAGAAGCCGCTCATGCCCGGGCCGGGCGCCCGGCAGAAATCTGGGCCAAGATGAATTCGCTCATCGACCCAGAGATCATTGACGGGCTCTATAAGGCGGGTCAGGCGGGGGTCAAAATCAGTCTGGTGATCCGCGGCATTTGTGGTCTGCGCCCCGGCATCAAGGGTCTCTCGGACAACATCCGTGTCAAATCTGTCGTGGGCCGTTTTTTGGAACACTCTAGGATCGCCTGTTTTGGCAATGGCCATGGCCTGCCCAGCAAACAAGCCAAAGTCTATATTTCTTCTGCGGATTGGATGGGGCGCAACTTGAACCGGCGCATCGAAACGTTGATCAACATCACCAATCCAACGGTGAAAGCCCAGATCGTCAATCAAATCATGGCGGCCAATATGGCCGATGTGGCGCAAAGCTGGGTGATGAAACCGGATGGGCGTTTTGACCGGGCCAAACGCGAAGAAGGCACCTTTGCCTTCAATTGCCATCGCTTCTTTATGGAGAACCCATCCCTGTCAGGGCGCGGTTCTGCGGGGGCCAGCGACGTGCCAAAATTGACCCACACAGATGATTGACGCCGGCCCTCTGGCTGGTGCATGAAGACGGCGCAACCTCAAGGATGAGCGTCATGGACATCTCAAACGCCCAGAATGATCAAGGCCAAGGCCCGTTTGATTTGCCGTTGTTTAACGACCCCTCGGTCCGCGCCTTGTCGCGGGTTGGGGTGATCGACGTTGGTTCCAACTCTGTCAGATTGGTAATTTTTGACGGGGCGGCGCGCTCTCCTGCATATTTCTTCAACGAAAAAATCATGTGCGCCTTGGGCGAAGGTCTGGCCGACACTGGCCGGCTGAGCCCAACGGGACGGCAACGGGCGCTCGACGCGATGCGCCGGTTCAAGTTGATTTCAGATGGTTTGGAAACGGTCTCGCTCACTGCCGTGGCCACTGCTGCGGTGCGCGAAGCAGAAGATGGCCCCGAGTTTGTGGCCGAGGTTGAACGCGAAACCGGCATCAAGATATTTGTCATCGATGGCAGCGAAGAAGCCCGCCTCTCGGCGCAGGGGGTATTGCTGGGGTGGCCCGGGTCCTATGGCCTTGTGTGCGATATTGGCGGCTCTTCAATGGAACTGGCCGAGATCTCCGCCGGAGAAGTTGGCAAACGCGAAACCTCTGCATTGGGGCCGCTGAAACTGCGAGATGTGCCCGGCGGGCGCAAAGAGCGCAAAGCCTATATCACCGACGCGGTGAACACCCTGGCCAAGGCGATGGGTCCACAACGCAACCGTTTGTTCTTGGTTGGCGGTTCGTGGCGCGCAATTGCGCGCATCGATATGGAGCGACGCGACTATCCGCTGCATGTGCTGCACGAATATCGGATGAGCCAGAAATCCGTGAACGCCACGCTGGCCTATATCGAAGAAAGCGACCTTGAACAGCTGCGCAAACGCTGCGGGGTCTCGTCTCAACGCATGTCATTGGTGCCGCTGGCCGCAGAGGTGCTCAAACAGGTTATTCGCACCTTTCAACCGCATGACATTGCTGTCTCCAGCTATGGTATTCGCGAAGGTATGCTCTATGAGCAAATGCCGCAAAAGCTGCGCGAACGCGATCCGCTGATCGAAGCGTGTCACTTTTCCGAAGCCAAAGATGCCCGCCTGCCCGGCTTTGGGCCAGAGCTCTATAAGTTCTTGAAACCATTGTTCAAAGATGCGTCTTGGGAACGGCGCCGCTTGGTCAAAGCCGCCTGTTTGCTGCATGATGTCAGCTGGCGTGCCCATCCTGACTACCGCGCCGAAACCTGCTTTGATTATGTGACCCGCGCCAATCTCGGCGGGCTGCGCCACTCTGAACGAGTGTTCCTTGGTCTATCGCTGCTGCACCGCTATCGCAATTCGCGCACCGGCACCCGGTTTGACCCCCTGTTTGACCTATTGGACGAAAACTCCGTCAAAGAGGCCGAGATCTTGGGCAAAGCGATGCGGTTGGGCGCGATGCTGGCCCCGCGCAACGGCAAGCTCAGCCAAGAATTGGTCTGGTCGGCAGAGACCAAACACCTAAAACTCGCCATGTCAAAAAAAACCGAACCCCTGTTTGGTGAGGTGGCGCGCGCGCGCTTCAAATCATTGACCAATGCGCTGGATGCAACCTCCGAACTGATCGTCACCTCCAAATAGGTGGCCCGGGTCAGAGATCGATTTGATCCTGCGGTGCGTCCCCCTCGCCCGCCGGCTCCGCGGGCGCTTTGCGGCGCAGGAGGATGTCGCCATTGGGCAAAAGCTCTGGCGCGTGATACTGGCTGATCCCGTCAAATGAGCCCAATAGCTCTTTGAGGGCAGGTCCCATTTCCAAGACAAACTGACGTAGGGCAGGCTCAAGATCATCGCCAAGGCCGCGCAAATCGTCCAACGCAGGCTCCATTTCTTCAAGGATCCCACGCAGGAACAACCGCGCGCCCTCCTCCATCAGGGACAGACCGTCCTCATCAGGCTCAGCCTGCGCCAAACCAGCCTGCACCGCCAGAACAGCGCTCAAACACAAAGATCGCATGAAGGGTGTCATGCCGCTAGCATAGCCGAAATACGCTCAAAACCAGAGTCACAATTCCATTTCAAAGCAACCGCCCCAAGCGCTTCGGAATTTAACAAATTCCGCTCCGGAAAATGCGATTTTCCGATCCGTTTTCTGTCAGAAAACGACTAGCTCTCAAAATCAAGCGTGACGGGAAAATGATCTGAGGCGGTCAACAAAGCGTCCCGCAATTCCGGCAACGCAAAACATTCCTCATCTTCGAATGGGTGCCAAATCCGCCATTGCGGTCGTTTCGACATCAAGGGGTTTGAGACCATGATGTAGTCCAGCAGCACCTGCAGATAGCGCTTTTTCGATGAAATATAGAACCGGGACGTCGACAATTGCGACCACCGGTTTTGCAACGCATGCGTCGCATGCGGGTCGGTTAAGACCTCTCCCTCTGGGTGGCCCAAGATGATTTCCACCGAAGAGCGGCCAAACAAGTTCTCGTATTCATCCAGCCCTGGACCATCATTGAGATCGCCCATCACAATCAGCGGAGTCTGTTGCGCCAGATGGGCCTCGATGCGCTGACGCAACCAAACCGCCTGAGCAAGCTGTTTGCGACGATTGGCGATCGACACCCGCATCACCGCATCGCGGCCGCGCGCCCCGTGGGGGGCCTTTGACTTCAGGTGCACACCAATCATCTGGAACTCAAACCCCGAGGCGGTTTTCGCTCTCAGTTCAAGCGGTGGCTTTGAAAATTGCACCAAATCTTCAGAGGCATCAATGTCCAGATCGATGCGAAAGATCCCATCAAACCGTGGCGCCTCTGCAAGACCTTTCTTGCCGGTTTGCGCCCCTTGTGGCGCGTGCCAAACCGAGATCACATCAGGATCATAGAGCAGTGCAATTTCTTGTTGGGTGTCGCTGGCAAACCCGATGATGGCCCTGCGCGCCCGCAGATCAAACAGGGCCGCAAACCGTTCCAGCGCTTTGACCGTATCGCGGCTGCGGTTGGTGTCCGGTGCTTCGATCACCATCACAGCGTCCGCGTTTAAGGCGGTAAACACCTTGCCAAGCGCGCTGAGCTGATCGCGCCGGGTGACATTGTGACGTCCAGACCAGCCTGTGTCATCCAAGGGCTGTCCCTCGTCATCAAACAAGCTGTTGAACCATTCAACGTTGTAGGTCGCGATCCGCATTAAGCGCCTTGCATCTGGGTGATTTCGTCCCACGCCCGATTCAGGTCAATCATCCGACGTTCGGCAATTTTCACCGCCTCTTCGGGCACGCCACGCGCCATCATCGCATCTGGATGAGTGTCCCGCACCATACGCTTCCAAGCACGCCGAATGTCATCGATTGGGGTGCCCGGTGTCACCCCCAGCACGTCATAGGGGTCGGGTTCCGCATCCGGGACAAACCGGCTGCGCATGCCGCGAAATTCTGCCGCCGGCATGCCAAAAATCTCTGCCACACGTTCCAGAAAGGCATCTTCGGCGGGATGATAGGTGCCATCCGCCATCGCGATGTGAAACAGGCCCTCCATCAGATCACACAGGCATTCCTGCCCATCTTCAAACATGGTCTTGATCCGCATAGCATAGTCTTCAAAGCCAGCCACGTCCCGACGCGCAAGGTTGAACACCCGTGCCGCGCCTTGCTCATCCTCTTGGGCAATCTGAAAGACTTCGCGGATCGCGGTCACCTCATCGCGGGTCACCAGACCGTCAGCCTTGGCCATCTTGGCGGAGAGGGCAATCACCGCAATGGTGAACGCCACCGAGCGCTCTGGCGGCGTGCGCAGCCCAGCAAAGACCGCACTTAAGCTTTCTCCGCTGGCCAAAGCGGCCAAAATTTCACCTATACGTTTCCAGATCGACATAACACTACCTTATTGCGTGTTTTTGACACTGTCACCGCGCAATATGCAAAGACATCAAAAGGTTCAAAGCATTTTTTGCATCAAAACCATATCGAGCCATCGGTCAAACTTACGCCCAACCTCTTTGAGCCGTGCCATCTCAACATAGCCCATCGCCTGATGAAAGGCGACAGCGCCTGTGTTCTCTGCGCTCACACCCGCAACTAATGTGCGGATCCCTGCCGCTTTGGCGTGATGTTCAACCGCACGCAACAAGTCGCGCCCCCAACCAAGCCCCTGTCCCGCTGGCGCAAGATAGACGCTATGCTCGGCCGTATAGGCATATCCCGGCCCATCGCGAAACGCGCCATAGGTCGCAAACCCTTGCACCACATCATCAATTTCCAACACCAAGAACACCTGACCTGCGGCTTTCTTGGCCGCAAAACTGTCAGTGAGGGCGCTGTGTGTTTTTTCAACGCTGGTAAAGGTGATTGTTGTGTTGCGAATGATTTCATTCCAGATCTCGGCGACACGCGGGGCGTCTTGATCAACCGCTTCACGTATGGTCACGACAAAATGACCTCACCCTTAGGGGTGGTGATGCGCGCTGTTATCCGTGGCTTTTCACCTGTCTCAAGGGTGACGCGCTCGTCTTGCAGCACCGGGGCAAGCCTGTCAGCCAACGCATCGGCCTCGGGGTGGATCAAAGTCACCGCGTTTAAAGTACAGCCACTTGCGGGCAGCAACTGCCCGGCTTTTTCCCCCTGCCAAGAGATCAGCGCCGGACACAGCCCCTGAAAGGGCAGATCCGTCTGTTTCGGCAATCCCATCTGCCACGTCAGCGTTCCGCGCGCCAAATCGAGCGGCGCCGCCTCAGCGTGCGCCCCAAAGACCCGTGCCATATCCCGGGGCAAATCCGCACTGTCACACACCCAATGGGTCAACGCAGGCGCAGCCGGGGCTTGATCAAGGTTGAACCACCGGCGCCGCCCCGGAGGGGGGGCATCGGGATCAACGGCAATCACCTCCAGGTAGACTCCCCCTGCAAGGCTCAATAGTCTATTGTGAGTTCCAAATAGGGCATGGTGCCCCCCTGCATGCAGCGTAATGCCCAGCAGATCCTCGACATATGTAACGCCTTGCGCAAGGGTCGGTGACGTCACCACCAAATGATCCAAAGTCGCCACGTTGCCCTCCTACCGGTCTCAAGTGGACCGCTGACCCTTTTTCCTTATATTGATACACGTTGCCCCCTAAACCCCGGAGAAACAATGCTTCTACGCACAATCGACCGCTTTTTTAAACATGATGCCGCTGGGGGGATCATCTTGATGCTCTCCGCCGTGGCAGCTCTGATTTTGGCCAATTCTGCGCTTTCCGATATCTACGAAAACGTCTTAGGCAGCTATTTTGCTGTGACCCTGAACGGGGAAGGGCTCGAAAAACCGCTGATCTTGTGGATCAACGACGGGCTGATGGCAATCTTCTTTTTCCTCATCGGCCTCGAACTCAAACGCGAGATGCTCGAAGGCAAATTGCGCAACCCATCTGACGTGATCTTGCCCGGGATGGCCGCGGTGGGCGGCATGGCTGTGCCAGCGCTTATCTATGCCGCGTTCAACTGGGGCACGCCCGCGCTGTCAGGCTGGGCCATTCCAGCGGCCACCGATATCGCCTTTGCCTTGGGCATTCTGGCGCTGATTGGCGCGCGTGCGCCTTCCTCGCTCAAGGTGTTCTTGCTGACACTGGCCATCTTGGATGACCTCGGCGCCATTGTCATCATTGCGATGTTCTACACCGCCGAACTTAAGATCGATTACCTCTATCTGGCGCTCCTGCCGCTGGGCGGGCTGATTTGGCTGAACCTCAAAGGCGCACACCGTATTGCACCGGCCGTTCTGCTGGGCACCATCCTTTGGGTGCTGGTTCTGAAATCCGGTGTCCATGCCACATTGGCAGGCGTTGTCACCGCCTTCTGTATCCCGTTGAAAGACAAATGGGGCAAATCCCCCCTGCACTCGCTAGAGCACGGCCTAACACCTTACGTGTTTTACGGCATCATTCCGGTCTTTGCCTTTGCCAACGCCGGGGTTGTGCTCAGCGGCATTTCCTTCTCAGACCTCTTTGCCCCAATCCCGCTGGGCATCGCCCTTGGCCTGCTTTTGGGCAAACAGATCGGCGTATTCAGCGTGGTTTTTGTCATGGTCAAAGCCAAATGGGCCCGCATGCCCCAAGACGCCAATTGGCTCCATATCTATGGTGTGGCCTGTCTGGCCGGGATTGGCTTTACCATGTCCCTGTTCATTGGCGGACTCAGCTTTGAAGACCGCGCGCTGATGAACCAAGTGCGCATGGGGGTTCTCTCTGGATCGCTGCTCTCTGCCCTGCTGGGCTACGGCGCGCTGATGCTGGCCGCACAACGCACCCGTGCAGACAAAGACACCGAGACAGACACCGCAGAACCCGCTCCGGGCGAATAAACAACAAAGGACGCGGGCCAAATGCGCGCGTCCTTTCATCTTGCTCTCAATACTCGCGGGGGCGGCCCAAAGGGCCGGGGGCAGCAGCCCCCTCTTTAGCTCCAGTTTTTAGCCCGTGTTATAACCCAGTCTTTTAGCCCAGCCCTTCAACCCGACCTTTTCGCCCAAATGCTCTGGCTGCGCCCCGGCGGCTGCACCGGTCGTTGCAGGGCGCTGACCAAGGGCCTCGACAGAGCCTGCACGCGCACACCTCAGCCGCGCGCGTCGCGGATCAGGGTCAGGATATCCTGCGCTGCCGTGGGAATATTGGTGCCGGGCCCAAAGATCGCCTTCACACCTGCCTTTTGCAAAAACTCATAGTCCTGCTGCGGGATCACCCCACCGCAAATCACAATGATGTCCTCTGCATCCGCCTCTTTCAGGGCCGCAATCAACTGAGGGGCCAATGTCTTGTGCCCCGCCGCTTGCGACGAAATGCCAACCACATGCACGTCGTTGTCGACGGCGTCCTGTGCCGCCTCAGCAGGGGTCTGGAACAGCGGGCCCACATCCACGTCAAAGCCGATGTCTGCAAACGCCGTTGCAATCACCTTGGCGCCACGGTCATGACCGTCCTGCCCCATTTTCACCACCAGCATCCGCGGACGACGCCCTTCGGCTTCGGCAAAATCTTCTACGGATTTCTGGATTTGGGCAAAGCCTTCGTCGCCTTCATAGGCCGCGCCATAAACCCCAGCCAGAGTTTTGACCTCTGCGCGGTGACGTCCGAATTCCTTCTCCATTGCCATGCTGATCTCTCCGACACTGGCCCGAGCACGCGCCGCTTCGACCGCCGCCTCAAGCAGATTTCCACCCTCTGATGCCCGGCGTGTCACCTCAGCCAGCGCCGCCTCACAGGCCGCCGCATCGCGCGTTTTGCGCATCTCTTCCAACCGGGCGATCTGGCTTTCGCGCACCGCGACGTTGTCGACATCCAGAATGTCGATCGGGTCTTCTTTGTCTTTGCGGTACTTGTTGACGCCCACAATCACTTCTTGACCCCGGTCAATCATCGCCTGACGTCGTGCTGCGGTTTCTTCGATCCGCAGTTTAGGCATGCCGCTGGCCACCGCTTTGGTCATGCCGCCCATCTCTTCGACTTCTTGCATCAAGGCCCAAGCTTTGTCTGCCAGTTCCGCTGTCAGGCTTTCCACATAGTAGGACCCCGCCAAGGGATCGACCACATTGGTGACACCGGTTTCTTCTTGCAAAATCAATTGTGTGTTGCGCGCAATACGCGCCGAGAAATCCGTCGGCAAGGCAATCGCTTCGTCCAATGCATTGGTGTGCAAAGATTGCGTCCCCCCCAAAACGGCGCTCATTGCTTCGTAGGCGGTGCGGATCACGTTGTTATAGGGGTCTTGTTCCTGCAGGCTGACCCCAGAGGTTTGGCAATGGGTGCGCAGCATTTTGGACCGTTCGTTCTGGGCGCCAAACTCGGTCATCACCCGGTGCCACAACAGGCGGGCCGCCCGCAATTTGGCCGCCTCCATAAAGAAGTTCATCCCAATGGCAAAAAAGAAGCTCAACCGGCCGGCAAACTTATCGACGTCCATCCCCGCTTCGGTGGCGGCGCGCACGTATTCGCGCCCATCCGCCAAAGTGTAGGCCAGCTCTTGCACCAGGTTCGCACCCGCCTCTTGCATGTGATAGCCCGAGATCGAGATCGAGTTGAATTTCGGCATCTCATTTGACGTGTATTCAATGATATCCGAGATGACGCGCATCGATGGTTCAGGCGGATAGATATAGGTGTTGCGCACCATGAACTCTTTCAGAATGTCATTCTGAATGGTTCCCGCCAGCAATGCCTTGTCATGCCCCTGCTCTTGGCCTGCGACGATAAAGTTGGCAAGGATTGGGATCACCGCCCCGTTCATCGTCATCGACACGCTGACCTTGTCCAGCGGAATACCGTCAAACAAGATCTTCATATCTTCGACGCTGTCGATGGCCACACCGGCCTTACCGACATCGCCTTCAACGCGGGGGTGGTCGCTGTCATAGCCGCGGTGCGTGGCCAGATCAAAGGCCACCGAGACCCCTTGCTGACCCGCCGCCAGATTGCGCCGGTAAAAAGCGTTGGATTCTTCGGCGGTTGAAAAGCCCGCGTATTGGCGAATGGTCCAAGGGCGCCCGGCATACATCGTGGCTTTTACGCCCCGTGTGAACGGACCAAACCCCGGCGTCGAGCCCATATGGGCCAGATCATCCGTGTCTTCGGCCGTGTACAGCGGCTGAACATCGATACCTTCCAACGTGTTCCAAGTCAGATCATCCAAAGGACGGCCGCGCAGTTCTTTCTCGGCCAGTTTGCGCCAGTCATCTTTGTTCTGGGTCATATGTCACGTCCTTTTGTTGTCTCCACCACAGAATCCTGTCTGCTGGGAAAATTGGCATTCGCAATCGTCTGGGGGATGCCTATATGATAAGGCATAGGAGGCCCCATGACACCGCGATACATGTTTGGAATTATTGCTAGTCTTGCCCTGACAGGGCCAGCTTTGGCGACCGATGCGACCGAGCCGGTGGAATTTCCACTGACCATCACCGAAGAGCTGACGCTGGAGCCGTTTTTGTGGACCAGCCGCCCGATTGTGGTGTTTGCCGACAATGCCGCGGATCCACGCTTCGAAGAGCAAATGCGCTTCTTAGAAGCCGATCTCGAGGCGCTGGCTGTGCGCGACAGTGTGGTGCTTGTGGACACTGATCCGGCGCTGCGTTCCGCACTGCGCAAGAAATTGCGCCCACGGGGCTTCATGCTGGTGCTGATCGACAAAGATGGGCAGGTCAAGCTGCGTAAACCCGCCCCATGGACCACCCGAGAGATCAGCCGATCCATCGACAAATGGCCGTCGCGCCAGCAAGAAATTCGGGTCGAGTTGGGCAAGGAATAAGCCGGCCCCTTGTGAGGGTGACGGCCCCGCCCTATATTAGAGACAGACGCTTTGCGAGGGAACGACATGGAAAAAGATCCTAACATCCCATTCACTCCGATTCCTGTGACTGGTCGGAACGGGCCGCGCCCGGGTTACTAAGCTTTTTGGCCAGCTGTTCAGCAGCTGTTTGGCCATTGTCGGAATACTCTTTGATCACCCGCAAGGTATATTGCCCAATTTCAAAGGCATATTTGCGCGTCGCAAAGTAATCTTCGTACATTTGAATTCGACGTTTCTGGGCCAAGGTCTTGTCACGGAAAAACGATCCCCGCATATCCTCGGCCTGTGCCGCAACAGATTTGACCGCGCTGTAATAGGCCACGATGGCGTCAATGGTGACACGGGGCAGAACTTCGATGTTTGACACCACCGAGTCATAAACAAAATCGTTGTGCTCGCGGGGGATCAGCGGAATGAACGCCGGGTCCGCTTCCATTTTGGCTTTCAGGCGGGCGGCCTCTTCCTCGGCTTGACCATTGGCCCAAAGCATTTGCAATCCATTGCCAATTTCCGCGTAGAGCGCCTTGTGATAGTCGCGCAGCTTTTCCGCCTTGTCCCGCGACTTGCCCAATGCGCCAAAAATAGCTGAGGTCAGCCACCCAGCAGAAATCACCAGACCGGCAATGATGGCCGGCCAAAGTGAGGCGTCCAAATCCGCATAGGCTGCCAGAACCACCAAAGGTGCCCCCAGCAGAACCATCAACGGCAAGGCAATGTGAAACAGAAATTGCGAAAACACACGTCGTGCCACTGGGCCTTCTTTGCTATGCACAAAGGCGAACCACAGCACCACAAGCGCAGCAAGACACAGCACAGCAAACGGCCAGTTTTCCAGCACGACGTGGGTCATCTTACTCAAACTCACTCAAACTCGATAATCACATCATCCACGGCAAGGCTGTCCCCGGCCCCGGCGTTGATCTTTTTGACCACTGATTTCTTCTCGGCGCGCAGGATGTTTTCCATCTTCATCGCCTCGATTGTGCACAGCGCCTGACCTTCCTGCACTTCGTCCCCCACAGCCACATCAACTTTGACCACCAAACCCGGCATTGGGCACAGCAGCATTTTTGAGGTGTCCGGCGGCAGCTTTTCAGGCATCAGTTTGGCCAATTCCGCCTGACGCGGACTGCGCACATGCACCTTAAGATCAGCCCCACGCGACCGAATACGGAACCCGCCCGAAATCTTGCCAACCTTCAACACCAACAGATCGCCGCTGATATCCAGCGTGGCCAGTTGATCCCCCGGCGTCCAATCGCTGGCGACACGCAGGGACGTACCATCCTCAAAGCCAACGGTTGCGCCGTCGCGATCTGCGTCAATGGAGACCGCAAAATCTTGCCCCTGCAGGCTGACAACCCAATCGCTGCCGACGCGGCGTTCGTGATTGTCCATCCGGCCTGACACGCGGGTGCGCCGAATTTCCGCTACCCGGTGCATCGCAGCAGTGGCCGCCGCGATTTGGCGCAGCGCCGCATCTTCCAACTCAACGCCTTGGAAACCATCAGGATATTGCTCTTCGATAAAGGCTGTTGTCATGTCACCCTTGATGAAAATCGGGTGATCCATAACCGCCGACAGGAACGGTAGGTTGTGACCAATGCCTTCCACTTCGAACCCATCGAGCGCGTTGCGCATCTTTTCAATCGCCTCTGCCCGGGTTGGAGCCCATGTGCAAAGTTTGGCGATCATCGGGTCGTAATACATGCTGATCTCGCCGCCTTCAAAGACGCCGGTGTCATTGCGCACAGCCGCCTCACCCGAAGGCGCATCGCCCTGCCATTTGTCATTGCTCAGCAACGGCCCTGCCGCCACTTCGACCGGTGGACGGTAGCGGGTCAATCGGCCGATCGAAGGCAGGAACCCACGATAGGGATCTTCGGCGTACAACCGGTTTTCAATTGCCCAACCTGTCAGCGTCACGTCATCTTGCGTGATGCTAAGGGCTTCGCCGTTGGCCACGCGGATCATCTGTTCCACCAGATCAACACCGGTGATCAACTCGGTCACGGGGTGTTCCACCTGCAACCGCGTGTTCATTTCCAAGAAGTAGAAATTCTTGTCGCCGTCCACGATGAACTCAACAGTCCCGGCGCTGGCGTAATCCACCGCTTGCGCCAAAGCCACAGCCTGTTCCCCCATCGCCTTGCGGGTGGCCTCATCCAAGAAGGGGCTTGGCGCCTCTTCAACAACCTTTTGGTTGCGGCGCTGGATCGAACATTCACGCTCGCCCAGATAGATGCCATTGCCGTGGCTGTCACACAGCACCTGAATTTCGATGTGGCGGGGTTGGGTGACAAATTTCTCGATAAAGATCCGGTCGTCGCCAAAGGAGTTGGCCGCTTCGTTTTTGGAGGATTGAAAGCCTTCACGCGCTTCTTCGTCGTTCCAAGCAATCCGCATGCCTTTGCCGCCGCCGCCCGCAGAAGCCTTGATCATGACCGGATAGCCAACCTGTTGGCTGATTTTGACCGCGTCATCCGCGTCTTCGATCAGCCCCATATACCCAGGAACCGTCGAAACGCCCGCATCCTGCGCAATTTTCTTCGAGGTGATTTTGTCGCCCATTTTTTCGATGGCCCCAACCGGAGGACCAACAAACGCAACATTCTCAGCCGCCAAAGCTTCGGCAAATTTTGAGTTCTCTGACAAGAAGCCATAGCCCGGATGCACCGCCTGCGCGCCACTTTCACGGATCGCCTCCATCACCTTATCGATGACGATATAGGATTGATTGGCCGGAGGCGGTCCAATGTGGATCGCTTCATCCGCCATCTTGACGTGCAACGCCTGCTTATCCGCATCAGAATAGATGGCAACCGTCTGGATCCCCATCTTGCGGGCCGTTTTAATCACACGGCAGGCAATTTCACCTCGGTTTGCGATTAGGATCTTGTTGAACATCTCTTCGTCCTTCTGGTTCTTTTTCCCCAGCCGATAAGGCTGCGAAAATCACATCAAAATACCTGCCCCGGCCATGAGCCAGAACAGCGGGTACAGATTTGAGGAGACAACACACCGGGCTGATCCAAGACGCCAAACCCTTACGGGGGGACGTCGGACACTGCCGCACAGAATGTTGAGAAAAAGCAGGCGGTTGACCCTGAAAAGGATCAAACCGCCCAGAAGGGGAAGGGGTATGTTTAAGAACAAGCGCCCAGCCTTGGGCACCTTTGACCTGAACGAGATTGACGCACATCACAGCCTGCGCAAAGGTGCGATCACCCCAGCAGAGAATTTGGGCCGCTTCTCGCCCAAATGGATATGATGTGCGCAAAATCATGCCGACCAGTCTTCCTCGAAGGCGTCAGGATATGACACACGGGCAACGTCCACCTTCAGCACCAAAAGCGCTTCGTAGCTTGCCGGATCAAACGGGTCTTCTGCGGCCACAACTTCGCGGCCAAACAGCCAGCTCAGACGGCCGGCGTCCAAATTACCTCGCTCAAAGGGTTCTTCGCCAAAGCATTCCCAAAGCGCGCGCACAAAGGCTTCGTCCACACGTTTGTCGACGGATTTGCGATCCCGATACCGCTCGCGTCTGGTCAAAGGGGTGACCCCTTTGGGATTGGCGCGTCGAATTGTAAATTGAAAGTCGGTGCCGCGAAGGCGTCCCGGAAACCCGCGATGTTTCAGCATGGTCTGCTTCCTTTTGTCAAAGGACGCGGGCAGACCGGAACAGGCCGACCCGCGGCCTGTTCCTGAATAACGAGGCAATAGCCTGCGTTACTTATATTTTCCAGTGTAAGTTGGCTCAACCGAGATCGGTGCTGGCTCAACCACAATGTATTCTTCTTCTGCTGGCTGTGCGCAAGCTGCCACAAGGGCGACCAGGCCAAACGCCAGAACGGACTTGATGCTTTTTGACATCTTATGCTCCTGTCTGTCTCAATAAAATTTTTAGGGCAAGGCTGCCCTGTATTCGAGGTACTGGCAATCTTGGGATTACCAGCTTGGAACATAGCCCAAGACAGCGCAAAAAGATACGCAATGCGGCCCGTCACATAGGCCTGTGGCGACAAAGCCTCAGATTGCATAGTGGATGAAGAATGTTCCGCAACATCTTGTGGCTGCATCAGAAAGCCTCCCAGATGCAGCGGTCCGAATTCACACTGAAAGCTTCAAAAAACTGAATAACATCAGGGCGGGTCGCGCCGAACTCTAGATCCTGCGAAGACAAAGAGATGACAATTTGACTGATCGATTCTACAGATTCGCCGAGCTGTGGCAGGGCATATTTCGTGCACAGATGCGCAAAGTCATCTGCCACTGACAGATAGTCAAAATCCACCGCCAGTTCGGGGGCCACAAAGCGGAACCGCGCCCAAGACGACCCGTCGGGTTGAGATTCCAAAATAGGGTCCAAAGCGGTCAGCGGAAGTCCGGAGGGCACGGCGAGCAGGGCCTCCTCTTGCCCTGCCGCCGTGGCCGCGCTGATCCAGCAAAGGATGCCCCCGCACGCGACGAAAACTTTCAAACCCTTATGCATTGCGCTGCCCGCCTGCATAGGCCACCCAACGGGTGCGATGTGAGGGAGAATTCAACAGGGTCGAAACAGTCTCGATCACCTGTGCGCGCGGATAGCGCTTATCAACTTGCCCCCCAGCCAGCACACGCATTGTGCCTCCGTTGATTTCGACCCGAACTATGGGTGAAAATCCCTGAAGCGATTGCAGCGCGCGCCACATGTCCTGGCGTATTTGTTGCGCCAATTTCACAGAACCGCAACGTGGAAAATCCGCTGCAGCGCAGAAATCAAAGCGTACAGGAAGGCGGCGCGCCACGGTGACAGCGCCATCTTCTTTTACGATATGCCAAGGTTTGCGGGACATGACGGGACCTTACAACGGGATATTGTCGTGCTTTTTCCACGGGTTGGTCAGGGATTTATTGCGCAACGATGCAAATGCGCGACTGACACGACGACGGGTGGAATGGGGCTGAATGACCTCATCAATGAACCCGCGTTCTGCCGCCACAAACGGGTTGGCAAAGCGATCTTCATAATCCGCAGTGTGCGCCGCGATCTTATCCGCATCGCCCAAATCACTGCGATGAATGATCTCTGTCGCGCCTTTGGCGCCCATCACCGCGATCTCTGCGGTGGGCCATGCATAGTTGAAATCACCGCGCAGGTGTTTTGAGGCCATCACGTCATAGGCCCCGCCATAGGCTTTGCGGGTGATGACCGTGACCTTGGGAACGGTGGCTTCACCATAAGCAAACAACAGCTTGGCGCCATGCTTGATCACGCCGCCATATTCTTGGCTGGTGCCCGGCAGGAAGCCCGGAACGTCCACCAAGGTTAGGATCGGGATTTCAAAGCAGTCACAGAACCGGACAAACCGCGCCGCCTTGCGCGAACTGTCGATGTCCAGACAGCCTGCCAAAACGGTGGGCTGGTTCGCCACAACACCGACGGTTTGACCTTCGAGGCGCATAAACCCGGTGATGATGTTCTTGGCATAGTCTTCCTGAATTTCATAGAAATCCGCCTCATCGGCAATTTTCAGGATCAGCTCTTTCATATCATAAGGCGTGTTGGCGTTCTCGGGGATCAGCGTATCCAGACTGTCCTCGACACGGCCCGGCTCATCAAAGAAGGGACGCACAGGCGGCTTTTCTTTGTTGTTGAGCGGCAGGAAGTCGACCAGACGGCGTACTTCGGCCAAGGCCTCGACGTCGTTTTCAAATGCGCCATCGGCCACGCTGGATTTTTTGGTATGCGTGCTTGCGCCGCCCAATTCCTCGGCTGTGACAACTTCGTTGGTGACGGTTTTCACCACGTCAGGCCCTGTTACAAACATGTAAGAGCTGTCTTTGACCATAAAGATAAAGTCGGTCATCGCGGGGGAATACACGGCCCCACCAGCACAGGGCCCCATGATCACGCTGATCTGTGGCACCACGCCCGAAGCCATGATGTTGCGCTGGAACACTTCGGCATAGCCCGCCAAAGAGGCCACGCCTTCTTGGATCCGAGCGCCGCCCGAGTCATTGATCCCGATCACCGGCGCGCCGTTTTGCATCGCCATATCCATGATCTTGCAGATTTTTTCCGCATGCGTTTCAGAAAGCGAACCGCCAAACACCGTGAAATCCTGCGAGAAGACATAGACCATACGGCCATTGATTGTGCCCCATCCGGTCACAACACCATCGCCCGCAGGGCGGTCTTTCTCCATGCCAAAATCCGTGCAGCGATGCGCCTTGAACATGTCAAACTCCTCGAAAGAGTCCTCATCAAGCAACAAATCGATCCGCTCACGCGCGGTGAGTTTGCCCTTTTTATGCTGACTGTCGATCCGGCGCTGCCCACCGCCAAGGCGAGCTTCGGCCCGGCGGGTCTCAAGTTGCTGCAGGATATCTTTCATGGCCGTCCCTCATGCTGATCTTTAAAATGGTATACGCAATGCTGCAGTCGCAACAAAGCTCTAAAGCGCAAATTTGCAAAGACTTGGCAACCAGTCGACAGCAAAAAGCAAACTTGCAAACTCATCATGACATCACGTCACGACCCTTTTTCGACTAGACATTGCCCCCAAGCAAGATCAAACATACTCGCATGAAGAGTAGCTCTCCCCCAATTTTCCTAAATCGCACGACTGCCCCGAATATCACCACGTTGATACTTTTGGCCGGAATTTCCGCGCTTGCGATGAACATTTTCCTACCATCGCTGCCCGGAATGGCACAATATTTCGATGTTGACTACAGCTTCATGCAGCTTTCGGTTGCATTGTATTTGGCGGGCAATGCAATTTTACAGATATTTATCGGCCCCTTAGCTGATAAATATGGCCGACGCCCAATCGTCCTATGGGGGACAGGATTATTCTGCCTTGCAACAATTGGCTGTATCCTCTCGGAAAGTGGTGTGGTCTTTATGGTGTTTCGGGTGCTGCAATCGGTGATCGCGGTGGCCATTGTGCTCTCGCGTGCGGTTGTGCGTGACATGTATCCCCCGGACAAGGCTGCGTCGATGATGGGCTATGTCACCATGGGCATGTCTTTGGTGCCAATGCTTGCACCTGCCGTTGGCGGATATCTGGAAACATTTTACGGCTGGCACGCCTCGTTCGAAGTGTTGCTTGCGTGTGGTTTTGCCTTGTTCGTGCTGTGCTGGTTGGACATGGGTGAAACCGCTCAACCCACCACCAATACGCTGACCCAACAGTTTGGAGAATATCCCGAACTGCTGACCTCGCCGCGCTTTTGGGGCTATGCCTTGGCTTCGGCTTTCTGCTCTGGGGCCTTTTTTGCCTACCTTGGTGGCGCGCCATACATTGGCACACAGGTGTTTGGCATGTCCCCCGAAGAATTGGGCCTCTATTTCGCCACGCCCGGCATCGGCTACTTCTTTGGCAACTTTATCTCTGGCCTGTTTTCAGCCCGTATCGGCCCCAAGCGCATGGTTCTGATTGGCACCATCTTTGTCACCACCGCTGTCAGCGCCACCTTGGTGCTCAGCTTTATGGGCTTTAGCGCGCCATGGCTGTTCTTTGGTGTGATGATCTTTGTCGGAATCGGCAATGGGATGACCATTCCAAACGCCACTGTTGGCATGTTGTCAGTGCGCCCGCATCTGGCAGGCACCGCCTCGGGTCTTGGCAGCACCTTGATGATTGGCGGCGGCGCACTTTTGTCGGCTTTGGCGGGCATGTTGCTCACCGAAGGCTCCACAGAACGTCCACTTCTAGCGCTGATGAGCATCACCTCTGCATTGGCTGTGGTCAGCATCCTTGCTGTGATCAAACGCGACAAAAGGCTCGGCTATTGACGGCTTGCCCTGCTGAGTTTGCAAACTTAGACTGTGAAACAGCTAATTTGTAAACCAAGCGGCAGTATCCATGGCGACTCAAAAACTCTATGCGGGCGCTAAGCTGCGCGAAACGCGGCTAAAGCTTGCCCTGACGCAGAAAGAATTTGCGACCAAGCTTGGCGTGTCCCTGCCCTATCTGAACCAGATGGAAAACAACAACCGTCCGGTTTCGACCACCGTTGTGCTGGCATTGGCGCAAGAATTTGGGTTTGACGTCACTGAGCTGTCGACGGGCGACAGCGAACGCTTGGTCAGTGACATGCGCGAAGCCGTGGCCGACCCGATTTTTGCCGACACCATGCCGCCCTTGGCAGACCTCCGGCTGACGGCTTCAAATGCCCCGGCTTTGGCACGCGCATTTCTGGATCTCCACCGCGCCTATCGCCAAACCCACGAAAGGCTGGCCTCGCTTGACGAGGCATTGGGGCGCGAAGACAGCCGCACCCAGCAAAGCCCTTGGGAAGAAGTTCGAGATTTCTTTCACTATTGCGACAATTACATCGATGCGGTTGATCGCGCTGCCGAACATTTTGCCGCGGGCGCAGGCCCAGCAGGCATGCGCCTGCATGCCTTAAAATCATTGAAAGCGGGCGGCGTGACCATCCGGTTCACCGATTCAGAGCAAACCCGTCATTTTGACACCCAGACCCGCACGCTCACCATGTCAGATCGCACGGCCCCCGAAACCCAAACCTTTCAACTGCTGTTGCAAATCGCCCTTTTGGACCAAGACAAGCTGCTCGAAGCGACCCTCGATTTCGCCCGCTTCCAATCCGACGAGGCCCGCAACATCGCCAAGATTGGCTTGGCCAACTACTTTGCTGGGGCCGCCCTGATGCCCTACGCCAGCTTTCTGTCAGCCGCGCAGGAAACGCGCCACGATTTGGAACGGCTGTCGCATCATTTCGGAGCCTCCATCGAACAGGTTGCGCACCGCTTATCCACCCTGCAACGCCCCGGTGCCAAGGGCATTCCGTTTTTCTTTGTGCGCGTTGATCAGGCGGGCACCATCACCAAACGCCACTCGGCCACACGGCTGCAATTTGCCCGCTTCGGCGGGGCTTGCCCGCTTTGGAACGTGCATCAGGCTTTTGAATCACCCGGCCGCTTTCTGCGTCAGCTGGCGGAAACCCCTGATGGGGTGCGCTATATCAGTTTGGCGCGCGATGTCTCCAAGACGGGGGGCTCGTTTGGGGCGCCGGTGCGCCGCTTCGCCATCGCTTTGGGCTGCGAGCTGCGCCACGCGGCCGATCTGGTCTATGCCGATGGGTTGGACACCAACAATCCGCTTATCTTTGAACCCATTGGCATTTCCTGCCGCATCTGCGAGCGCACCAATTGCCATCAACGCTCTGTGCCCCCGCTTGAACGACGCCTGACCATCGACACCAATGAGCGCGGGCTCTTGCCTTATCGGGTGGAATGATGCGACGCCTGCTGAAATGGGCGCTCTGTCTGGCGCTGATATCCGCGGCAACTTTCGCGGCGCTGCCGCTCTTTGAAAGGGGCCTGCTGTATCCGTTTGATCCCCGGCAGGTCGCACCGGTCGAGGCCGCCCTGCCCCATGTCACACACCATCAGCTGACCTCCAGCACCGGCAAATCTCTGGTGATCTGGGCAGCAACACCCGCCCCCGGTCAACCGGTCATCTTTTATCTGCACGGCAACGCGGGCAACCTGTCCAACCGCGCCGGGCGGTTCAAACACTTCTTAGATCGTGGCTATGGGCTGGTGGCGCTGGCCTACCCCGGCTCTTCGGGCAGCGCCGGCTGGCCCAGCGAAGACGCCCTGATGCAAGCCGCCAACACCACCTTTGAGGCCATGCACCCAACAACCGGCGCATTGCGTGCGGTGGTCGGGGACGCGCCCGTCGTTCTTTACGGTGAAAGTCTCGGGGCCGCTGTTGGGATCACTCTGCTCTCTGACAACCTCACCTCCAAGCCGAGACACAGCGCCCCAACGGCCCTCATCCTAGAGGCCCCCTTCACCTCACTTTCTGCCATGGTCCAACGCCATTATCCTGCACTGAGCAGCCTGCAAGCCATCGCCCCCAGCCAGTGGAATGTCCTGCCAAAAGTCGCAGAACTCCACGCCCCGCTCCTCGTGCTGCACGGCACCGACGATCCGCTCACCCCCATAGAAATGGGGCGACAGATCCACGCTGCCGCCCCCTCTCAAAACAAGGTCTTTGTCGCCGCTCAGGGCGCGCAGCACCTCGATCTGTGGCGCAGCGATACGCTGCCACAGATCTGGCACTTCATCGATCGTTACGCCGCTTTCAAATAGGCGTAGATCTCGTCTTTCAATGCTGTGCGCTTCTTGCGCAGATCCGCTTCGGCCAATTGCTCCAGCGGCTCGACATTGGTCTCTGCGCGATGGATCTGCCGGTTCAGCCCGTGATAGCTCTCCGCCAATTTGGCAAAATGCGCATCACTCACCTTCAGATCGTGCATTTTTTGAACAAATTCAGGGAATTCTTCGGCCAGCTCATGGGGGGTGTTGGACATGTCGCGTCTCCTTCTATTGGTGCTGCCCAAACCCTAACCCGCCACCACACTGCGCACTTTGACACGGATCAAAAACCCCGGGCCCTGCCCCCGCTTTCACCCGTTCATCTTGCCCCAAATACTCAAAGGGCAACTGCCACAAGCCAAAAGGGGCAGCGCCCCCTATCGCTGTGCGCTTTGCCAGTTGGGATGCACCCAAGGGCGAGCGTTTTCAGCTGGCAGGCTCGGGCGGCCCAGCAGATGATCACTCACCTTTTCTCCCACCATGATCGAGGGGCCATTCAAGTTGCCGTTGGGAATGCGTGGAAAGATCGAACTGTCAGCCACCCGCAGCCCCGTCACCCCAATCACCCGCGCCTGAGGATCAACAACAGCGCCCGGATCACTGTCTTGCCCCATGCGGCAGGTGCCGCAGGGATGATAGGCGCTTTCCGCATGGGCGCGAATAAAGCTGTCGATCTCATCATCGCTTTGCAGCGCCGCTCCGGGTTGGATCTCGTGTTTGACAAAGGGCTTGAACGCCTCTTGGGCAAATATCTCTCGGGTCAGGCGAATGCAGCTGCGAAACTCCTGCCAATCGCTCTCCTCGCTCATATAGTTGAACTTGATCACCGGTGCCGCTTTGGGATCCCCACTGCGCAGGCTGACCGCCCCGCGTGACGCGCTGCGCATCGGGCCGACATGGGCCTGAAATCCATGTCCTTCTGCCGCTGCCTTGCCGTCATAGCGCACCGCAATGGGCAAGAAGTGATATTGGATATCGGGGTATTCAACCCCCGCAGCAGAGCGGATAAAGCCCGCCGATTCAAACTGATTGGACGCGCCCAACCCGGTTTTGGTGAACAGCCACTGCGCCCCAATCATCGCCTTGCTGATCAAATTCCAATGTTTGTAAAGGGTGACTGGTTGCGCCGAGGCCATCTGCATATAGACCTCAAGATGGTCCTGCAGATTGGCCCCCACCCCAACCCGGTCCGCCACCACCTCGATCCCATGGGCTGCCAGCTCCTGCGCCGGGCCGATCCCGGACAGCATCAACAACTTGGGCGAATTGAGCGAGGAGGCGGCCAGAACAACCTCGCGGCGCGCTTTGATCAATTCACGCCGCCCACCGCGCTCTATCTCAACCCCAATGGCTCGGCCATCCCGGATCTCAACCTTGCAAGCCAACCCCCGCACGATGTCACAATTGGGGCGCTTTAGGGCGGGCTTTAAATAGGCATTGGCCGCCGACCAGCGACGCCCTTTCCAAACGGTTTGCTCCATCGGGCCAAAGCCCTCTTGTTGCGCGCCGTTATAATCTTCGGTGATCGGATACCCGGCTTGCTGACCGGCCGTGACAAAGGCTGCATGCAACGGGTTGTCCCGTGGCCCACGCGTGATGTGCAACGGCCCGTCGGTGCCGCGCCACCTGGGATCGCCACCCTGCCCGCTCTCATGCCAATGTTCCATCCGCTTAAAATAGGGCAACACATCGCCATAGCCCCAACCATCAGCTCCGACATCACGCCAGTGATCAAAATCGCGCGCATGACCGCGCACATACACCATCCCATTGATGCTCGAAGACCCGCCAATCACCTTACCCCGTGGACAAACCAAGGATCGCCCACCCAGATGCGGTTCAGGCTCCGAAGCATAGCCCCAATCATACATCGACATATTCATCGGATAGCTCAACGCCGCCGGCATCTGAACAAATGGGCCCGCATCACTGCCACCATGTTCAATCACCAAGACCGACGCACCGGCCTCGCTTAACCGATAGGCCATCGCACAGCCGGCCGACCCCGCGCCGACAATCACAAAATCTGCTTCCATGTCCTTGATCCCCTAAGGATGTTGCCCGCGCCGCCTCGGCAGGTCGGGGTGGGTGGGCGGGCGACCTGCCGAGGCGGCGCCCGTCCCAATCAGCGCCTAAAAGGCCGCTTCGCAGGCGTCCAATCGCACAAAGACCGACTTAACCTGACTGTAGTGGTTGATCGCTTCTTTGGCGTTTTCACGCCCCACCCCCGAGGCTTTGACACCCCCAAAGGGCACCTCAACAGGCGCATCATTGTAGGAGTTGATGAAACAGGTGCCCGCTTCGAACCCGGCCACCATTCGGTGCGCACGTGCCAAATCAGTGGTAAACACCCCAGCCGAAAGGCCAAATTCCGTGTCATTGGCTCGCGCCAACACCTCGTCTTCGTCCTCAAAGTCCAGCACACACATGACCGGGCCAAAGATCTCTTCGCGTGCGATCACCATATCGTCACGCACATTGGCAAAAACGGTTGGCTCAACAAAGAACCCGTCGGTGTCGGTGCGATGCCCCCCCGCCACCAGCTGCGCCCCTTCGGCCACACCAGTTGCGATATAGCGCATCACAATGTCGAGCTGCGCCGCGCTGACCATCGGGCCAAAGTTGGTGGCTTCGTCCAATGGATCCCCAACAACCGCGCCCTGCAACCGTTCGCTCAGACGCTTTAGAAACGCCGCTTTGATGCCCTTTTGAACAAATACGCGGGTGCCGTTGGAACAAACCTGACCGGTGGAATAGAAATTGCCATTGATGGCACCGCTGACAGCGCTCTCAAGATCGGCATCATCAAAGATGACCAAGGGTGATTTGCCGCCCAACTCCATCGTGACGTGCTTCATGCCTGCAGCGGCAGCGGCGTAAACCTTGCGCCCCGTCGGCACCGACCCCGTCAACGAGACCTTGTCGACACGGGCATCAGCGACCAGAGGCGCGCCAACAGCGCCGGTGCCTTGGATCACATTGTACAGCCCCGCAGGCAGCCCCGCTTCGTGCAGGATTTCCGCCACTTTCAGCGCGGCCAATGGTGTGGTCTCAGAAGGTTTGAACACCATGGCATTGCCACAGGCCAAGGCCGGCGCCCCTTTCCAACACGCAATCTGTGTCGGATAGTTCCACGCCCCAATACCAACGCAAACCCCCAATGCTTCGCGCATGGTATAGGCCCAGTTGCCATCCCCCAGCGGAATATGCTCCCCGGTCAGGCTGCCCGCCAGACCTCCATAGTATTCCAAAGCATCCGCGCCACTTGTTGCATCGGCCACCAATGTTTCCTGCAACGGCTTACCGGTGTCATAGGTCTCAAGCACCGACAGCGCATGATTGCGGGCGCGCAACAGATCCGCGGCACGGCGTAAAATCCGCCCCCGCTCTGTTCCGGACGTCGCCGCCCAAGCGGCCTGCGCCGCTTTTGCGCTGCTCAGCGCCGCCTCCAAAATGGCAGGTGTGGCTTCGTGCACCGTCGCGATCACCGCGCCCGTGGCGGGGTAGATCACCGGAATTTCCGCGCCATCTGGGTCATCCACATAGTGGCCGTTGATAAAATGGCTGCCTTTGGGCTGCAAAGTGGTGCTCATACGTTCATCCGTCCATCTTAGGGCCAAGGGCCGCCGTCCAACCATGTCTGGTCGTGATTACTGTTCGCGCTGATGTTCCAACGCGACATAGTCCAAAATCTGTCGCAAAACTTCGTCGGGGTTGGGCAAATCATCGCCCAACGTGTGTTTGAGGTAGGCACCATCGATCAACGCCGCGACCCGATCCGCCACCTCCGCGGCACGCACGCCAACAAGCGGGCGCAAACTGTAGGCCAAATTGGAACGCAGTCGGTGCTGATAAACGATCAAAAGCCGCTTAGCTTCGTCCGTGACCTGCGCCAAAACGTAGAAATTCAGCCACGCCGCCACCACTTCGCGACGAAAATTGGTCTGGCTAAAGCTGGCTTTGACAATGGCGCGCACCCGCTCTTGCGGTGTATCCGCCATGATCAACGCCCCGCGCACCTCGGCGCCATACACCGTTAACGTGTGACGCATCGCGGCCAGAAAAATCTGTTCTTTGCCACCAAAATAGTGATGGGCCAAGCCACTAGACACGCCAGCGCGCTTGGCAATCTGGCTTACAGTCACATCCAATGTGCCTGTTGCGCCTATCTCTGCAATCGTAGCTTGAACCAGCGCAGCACGCCTTATTGGTTCCATTCCTAGCTTGGGCATGTGAAACTCCTTGCCAAAGGGCATAAATCTTCCTTTATTGACTCGTCAATCAAGAAAAAACAGGGACACCGCAAAATGACTATGAAACCTACCCTCTCCGTACTGGCCTTGCTGGCCGCTTCGCCTGCCTTCGCCGACTGTGGCACGGTCAGTTTCTCTGACGTTGGTTGGACCGACATCACCGCAACAACCGCCGCCACAACCGTTGTGCTTGAGGCGCTTGGCTATGACACCGACATCAAGGTTCTGTCCGTGCCAGTGACCTACACCTCGCTGGCCGGTGGCGACATCGACGTCTTCTTGGGCAACTGGATGCCCACAATGGAAGCAGACATCGCCGCTTATCGCGATGCAGGCACCGTTGACACCGTCCGCGCCAACCTGCAGGGCGCGAAATACACGTTGGCTGTGAACGCAAAAGCCAATGCCATGGGCATCGCTGATTTTGCCGATATCGCCGCTCACAAAGATGCGCTTGAAGGCAAGATCTTTGGGATCGAGCCCGGCAATGACGGCAACCGCCTGATCATGGATATGATTGCTGAAAACGCTTTTGGCCTCGAAGGCTTCGAAGTGGCTGAAAGCTCTGAGCAAGGCATGCTGGCTCAGGTCGCACGCGCAGAGCGCAAAGAAGAGCCGGTGATCTTCTTGGGCTGGGAACCTCACCCAATGAACGCCAACTTCGACCTGACCTATTTGACCGGTGGTGATGACTGGTTTGGCCCCGATCTGGGCGGCGCAACTGTCTATACCAACACCCGTGCCGGCTATGTCAATGAATGTCCAAACGTTGGCGCGCTGCTGAACAACTTGGAATTCTCTTTGCTGATGGAAAACCAGATCATGGGGGCCATTTTGAACGACGGCGAAGATCCTGCCGATGCCGCCACTGCTTGGCTTAAAGGCAACGCAGATGTTTTGGGCCCATGGCTCAGCGGTGTCACCACCAAAGACGGCGGCGATGCGATGGCGGCGGTCAAAAGCGCCCTCGATCTCTAAGGCACGTCCTTACCCACAGGCTGCCTCCCCCCGGATCGGGGGGAGGTCAGGAGGGGGGCTGATGCGACCTGACTGGGCGACGCCCAGACCTTGAGGTCACGCCCCCTATTTCCCACTCCCGACGCAGGATCGACATGGACTGGATCACCGAATTTAAAATCCCAATCGGGAAATGGGCCAAAACTGTCTTTGATTGGCTTCAAGACAATTTCGCCTCCTTTTTTGACGCATTGTCAGACGGGCTTGAGGCGTTCATCGACACCATTCTATGGGCGCTGCAAGCACCGCCTCCGCTGTTGATTATCGCAGTTTTTGCCGCTTTGACCTATGCATTGCAGCGCAGTTGGAAAGCGGCTGTGGTGGTCAGCCTTGGGTTCTTGTTCATCCTGAATCAGGACTATTGGGAAGAAACCACAGAATCCCTCACCTTGGTGCTGAGCGCCTGTGTTGTGTGCATGGGCGTCGGAGTGCCCATTGGCATCGCCGCGGCCCATCGCCCGCGCCTTTACACCGCAATGCGTCCGGTGTTGGATTTGATGCAAACCCTGCCCACATTCGTCTATCTTATTCCTGCGATTGTGTTTTTTGGTATCGGCATGGTGCCCGGCCTGATCGCAACGGTGATCTTTGTGCTGCCCGCCCCGATCCGATTGACCCATCTTGGCATCACCTCAACCCCCACCTCTTTGCTCGAGGCGGTGCAGGCATTTGGCGCCACGCCGCGCCAGACGTTGTTCAAGGTTGAACTGCCCTATGCCCTGCCACAGATCATGGCCGGCCTGAACCAGACGATCATGCTCTCGCTCAGCATGGTGGTGATTGCGGCGCTAGTGGGCGCGGATGGGCTTGGCGTGCCGGTTGTGCGCGCGTTGAACCAAGTCAACCCAGCGCTTGGGTTTGAATCGGGATTTGTCATTGTGGTTTTGGCCATCTGTTTGGACCGCATGCTGAGGGTAGAACGCAAATGAACACCGCTGTTTCATTCAACAATGTCTCGATCGTTTTTGGTGAGCGCCCCGAGGCAGCATTGCCATTGATGGATGCGGGCCAAACCCGTGCCCAAGTGCAGAGCGCCTGCCAACAGGTTCTGGGGGTCCATGACTGCTCGCTCACCGTGGATGAGGGGGAAATTCTGGTCCTCATGGGCCTGTCTGGCTCTGGCAAATCGACCCTGCTGCGCGCGGTGAATGGGTTGAACCCCGTGGTGCGCGGCAACGTCGAAGTGGCCACCAAACAGGGCATGGCCAATGTCACAGCCGCAGACGACAAAACCCTGCGCGCCATTCGTCAGAACGCCGTGGCGATGGTCTTTCAGCAATTTGGCCTGCTGCCGTGGCGTTCGGTGCGCGAAAACGTCGGTCTGGGTCTCGAGCTTGCGGGGGTGCCCAAAGAGACCCGCGCGGCCAAAACGCAAGAGCAGCTTGAACTGGTTGGGCTGGCTGATTGGGCTGATCGCAAAGTGTCAGAGCTTTCGGGGGGCATGCAGCAACGGGTGGGATTGGCGCGTGCTTTTGCGACCGACGCCCCAATTTTGCTGATGGACGAGCCGTTTTCAGCGCTGGATCCTTTGATCCGCACCCACCTGCAAGATGAGTTGCTGGATCTACAGAAAAAACTCAACCGCACCATCATCTTTGTCAGCCATGACTTGGACGAGGCCTTCAAGATCGGCAATCGCATTGCCATCATGGAGGGAGGGCGGATTGTGCAATGTGGCTCTCCGCAAGAGATCTTCACTGCGCCTGCAACCGATTATGTCTCGGATTTTGTGGCCCATATGAACCCGCTTGGCGTCTTGTGCGCGCGCGATGTTATGGAGCCCACCACGGGCACGCATGCGGTGACTTTGCCCGCTGACAGCGACATCCGCGAAGTGATGAAACACGCCAGCGCTGGCCCGGTTGGGGTCTCAGAGGATGGGAAGCTGATCGGACAGATCACCCCGCAAACCGTGCTTGAAAAGCTACTCGATCCGCGGGGAGACAGCCGTTAAGGGCGCCCGAAGCGCAGCAAAGATCCGGAGCCAAAGTAAATCAGGTCCAAGCGATCGGCGTCGATCGCCGCAATGCCGTAGCAATACGATTCTTGGGTCTCTGGGGTGGTTTGAATAAGCACCTGTTCAGTGGTGCCTTCAGGCGCCCCATCGCAGGCTCTGGCGACGCGCAAATAATGGTGGGCGGCGAATTCGCCCCGATGAAAGTCCCAGCTTTCGGACCCGAACACTTCGGTGGTGTAATCGGAATCATCCAAGGACACCCATTCCCCCTGCAACAGATCGCGTGTCTCGTGGAACGGGTCAGCGTCGGGGGCGTATGTGGCGCTGCTCAGTGCAACTTCGAAGGTGATATCCCCAAAGTTCAGGATGTCGCCCTCGACATGCATCGCTACACCCTGTCTGACGTCATAGAGCTTTTGCAAAAAGGCGTCAGGTGTTGGCCCCCCAGCATAGGCAAAATATTTCCAGCCACCGCCGTGAAAGGCGCAGTACTCAGCGCCATCTTCGATCTCGCAGCCCTGAAAGATCAGCACATCAGAGAACGGTTCGCCAAGTGAGCCATGCTCAAAACCACTTTGCATGACCTCAGCCCCAGATCCGGAACCAGAGCCACCCTGCCTCGGCGTCTCAGAGCTTTGCTTGGGGGCCGCGCCTGATTGTTCGCGCGGCTCCTCTTCCAACGTCAGCGTATAACTGCGAGCCGTCTTGCCGGTATCGATCTCGCGGAAATCACTTTCCTCAAACCCGCGGTCTTCGCAGTTTTCATCTCCAACGATGGTAAATTCAGTTGGGCGCGTGCAGAAATAATAGTCCTCACCGACGAATTCAAAGTCGTCGGCCGTGGCACGATAGTAGTAATAGCGCTGCGCCAAATCACCGCCGACAACAGTTTGGCACTGCCCCGGTGACAGATTCCACCAGCCCTCAGACACCCAATTGTCATCGCCTTGATAGCCAATCGCAACACTGCGTTTCACACTGGATTCATTGCAGATTTCAAGATCAGCATGGGCCGCACCGGCCCATCCCATTGCAATCAAAATCAGCGGTAATTTTCGAGTATTCATTTCGACCCCTAAATGCTTTTGCGCAAAACTAGCATGGCAGGGCCAATTCGGAACACTTAATTTGTAGGGGGGGCTTCAACTCTGCGTTTGAGAACCGCCTCACGCCAAGTGATAAAGCTGACCGCAGCGATGATGACACCGCCCCCTGCGACCACAAAGGGATCAATGCCTTCGTCAAAGACAAAGTACCCCAGCATCACCGCCCAAATCAGCTGAAGGAAGGTCACAGGCTGGGTGACCGTCACCGGAGCCGCCGCAAACGCCATGGTCATTGTGTAATGTCCGGCCGTGGCCAGAAAAGCGATCGCAAACAGGATCAGCAGATCCCAATTGGAGGGCGTCACCCAATTGGCAAGCGCAAGGGGCGCAAGGCCGATGGTCACAAAGATCGACAACAGGGCCACAACAACCGCCGGGCTGACATCACGGCTCAGCCGTTTGGCCATCAGGTAGGACACCCCAAACATCAGCGCAGTGCCCAGCATTGCAATATGGCCCGCGCCTACATCCCGAAATCCGGGGCGCACGATGATCAAGGCCCCCAACAAACCTGCCGCAACCGCAAGCGCCCGTCGCAATGCCAGCTTTTCCCCCAGAAACAGCGCCGCCCCCACGGTGACATAGATTGGCACGAGATAGTTCATCGCCGTCACATCGGCGATGGGAATGCGCGTCATCGCAAAGAACCAAAGCGCCACACCCAAAGAATGCGCAACCCCGCGCATCACCGAAAACGACCACTGTTGGCGGCTAAGGCCTGCGGTGAACAGCGGCTTGATCATCGGGATCAGAAACACCAGCCCCAAAACATAGCGCATAAAGGCCGAGACAGGCGCCGGAATGGCTGGATCAAGGGTTTTGACCAGAGCCGTTACGCCAACAAAGCAAAAGCCGGTAACGAGCATCCAAAAGATGCCCACGATGGGACGTTGTTCATTCTGTGTGATCATGCGCGCATCAGCGCATGCAATCGCGTGACCTTCAAGTGCATTCGACTAGACCAGCAGGGAAATTGCGATGGCCCACATCACCAGCCCAACCAAAGCATCCAGCACCTGCCATGAGCGAGGTTCGGCAAAGAAAGGTGCCAAAAAACGCGCGCCAAATCCAAGCATGCAAAAGAAGATCAAGCTCGACATGGCGGCACCAAAACCAAAGCCAACCCGATTGTCATATTGCGCTGAGATAGACCCCAAAAGCACAACAGTATCCAGATAAACATGCGGATTGGCCCATGTCAGCAACAGGCAGGTCGCCACAACGGCCCCCAAGCTTTGCGAACTCCGCTCGCCCTGCTGCAAGGCCTGCCCCCCCAGCCACGCCGCACGAAAAGCGCGAAAGCCGTAAAAGAACAGGAACGCAGCCCCGCCCAAACGCATGCCCATCTCCAGCCAAGGCACGTGGCTGACCAAGACGCCAAACCCCGCGACACCGGCGATGATCAACACTGCGTCCGAAAGCGCACAAACCGCGACCACAGCGACGATGTGTTCGCGCAAAATACCTTGGCGCAAGACAAAGGCGTTTTGCGCCCCAATCGCCAGAATTAGCGAAAACCCCAACCCAAATCCTGCAAATACTGCCTGCACGTCGCCGCTCCTTTTGTGTGTTGGCTTTGACTACGGTGGGGGGGAACTGTATTCAAATTAAATATCCTCAAGAAACATTAGGAAATCTTATGCTAGATTATGCCCAGCTGGAAACGTTGGCCGCGGTGATCCGCTGTGGCAGTTTTGAAATCGCCGCCGCTCAGCTGAACGTAACCCAATCCGCCGTTTCCCAACGTATTCGACATCTGGAAGAACGGGTTGGCAGCCCTTTGGTGCGGCGCGGTCATCCCTGCACGGGCACCGAAATTGGCCTGCGCTTGGCGCGTCATGTCGAAGACGTGGCTCTGCTGGAAACGCAGTTGAACGACACCCTGCCCCGCCCCTCGGGACGGATCCGCATTGCCGTCAATGCCGACAGTCTGGCCACATGGCTGATCCCGGCCTTGGCGCAGGTCGACAACACATTGTTTGACCTTGTTGTGGACGATCAAGACCACTCTGCCGAATGGTTGAAACGCGGTCACGTAAGTGCGGCAATCACCGCTGTGGCCCATCCCCCTCAGGGCTGTGACAGCCAAGCCTTGGGCGCGATGCGCTACCACGCGACCGCCAGCCCGGACTATGTTAAACGCCACTTTCCCCAAGGGGTGACGCGCGCAGCCCTGCAACAGGCGCCCATGATGGTTTTCAACAGCAAAGATGGGCTGCAACATGCTTGGATGAAAGAAAACTTTCAACTTATCCACAGCGGGCCATCCCATACGATCCCGTCAACAAATGCCTTTGTCGAAGGGGCCCGCACGGGTTTGGGCTGGGGGATGAATCCTGAAATGTTGATTGCCGATGATTTGGCCTCTGGGGCCTTGGTTGCGCTAGAGCCCAATTGCCCGTTTGACACACCGCTTTATTGGCAATCCAGTCGATTGTTGGGGGCGGTTCTGGCGCCCCTTACCCGGTGCATTCGCGACGCCGCCCGACAGCACCTGAGGGCCACGGATTAGTCCGCCTTATCGCTGGATCGAAGGTTGCGAAAACACTGCCAAATGTTGCGGGTGAACACACAGCGCAGCAGCAATGGCAAAGCCATATATGCAAGTTGCACAAAGATTGCGGCGATCATCTTTTCGCTCGATCCCCAGCCCGCTTGGAAATAGGAAAACGCCCCAATGATATAGACATGGATCACAAACATCTGGATCGCGTACATGCCGCAATAGCGCAACAATGGCAGGGTGAAATACCACTGTAACACCGCCGTGAAAGGTCGTGTCACGCGCACGGAACGCATCGCCACCAAGGCAAAGAACACCACCACGATCATCATGCGCAGCAAGTGAACCGGGTGCAGATGCATCCGATACCAGTAATCGGTCACTTCGGGCGGCAGCTCGGTGATGGGGGTGTAAAACAAGGCCCAGCGTTGCAAAACGGTGAGACAGGCAAAGGTCACAAAGAGCGCCAGATACGTCCGATCACTGAGCCCCGCAACCCAAGCGCCAATCTGCTGGTAATAAGCCCCCAAGACAAAGGCGATAAAGAACACCAGCTGCCAAGCTGCCAAATCAAAGATCAAGAACTTGGCCCCTAGCCCAAAGACGCCATTGTCATAATTGAACAGGCTCACACAATAGAGCGCCACAGAGGGCAACAGCAACCAAGGCACCGGCCCCCGGCGCAGCACAAATGTGCCGCCCAGCAACAGAACAAAGCAAAAGAGATAGATCGGTAGAATATCTGAAAAGGCGCCGCCATTCTGGATCAAGAACACCTCGACGATCGCCCAAAGGAAGGACACGCCGCGCACATCCTGTGCAAGGGCAAGCGCCAAGAACGGCACCGCCGACCACAGATAAAACCGATAGATCTTGCCAAGACGCTGGGTCAGAAAGACCGCCAGCTTTTGCGGGCCTTTGAATTTCATGGCATAGAGAATGCCCACCAGCAATCCCGACAGAAACACCAAAAATTCGGCGTCCAACAGGACAATGATTTGGCTGTGGTGGAGCAGGAAGAGGTTAGAGAGACCCGGCTGCCAGCCCAAATGGGCCAACATCATCATGAACAACAAGTGTCCGCGCACGCCGTCTAATACGTCAAATCTCATCGTGCTTGGCCTCTCTTGGGCATCTCGGCCCAGCTGTTGAACCGAGAATACCTAGAGAGTGGTACAATTTTAAGGCAACAAACCCAAAACTTGATTAAAGCTGACTCATCACTTCGTCAGACGCCTCAAAATTGGTCGTGACGCGTTGAACATCGTCGTCATCTTCCAAAGCATCAACCAATTTCATCAGCTTCTGCATGCCTTCGAGGCCCATTTCAGTGGTGGTGGTCGGCTTCCAGACCAATTTGGTCGAGGCGGATTCACCAAGCTCTGCTTCAAGTGCGCTGGCCACATCGTTCAAATCAGTGTCCGCACAATAGATCAGGTGCCCATCTTCGCTGCTTTCGCAATCTTCTGCGCCCGCTTCGATGGCCGCCATCATCACGGTGTCTGCATCCCCCGCTTCGACGGGGTAGGTCACTTCACCTTTGCGATCGAACATAAAGCCAACCGACCCGGTTTCGCCTAAGTTCCCACCGTTTTTGGTGAATGTTGACCGCACAGTCGAGGCCGTGCGATTGCGGTTGTCTGTCATCGCTTCGACGATCACCGCAACACCTTGAGGGCCATAGCCCTCATACCGGATCTCTTCGTAATCATCCCCGTCTCCGGCCTGTGATTTCTTGATCGCACGATCAATCACATCTTTCGGAACCGAGTTTGATTTGGCTTCTTTAACAGCCAAACGCAAACGTGGGTTTTTATCTGGATCAGGGTCGCCCATTTTGGCGGCGACAGTGATTTCTTTCGACAATTTGGAAAACAGTTTCGAGCGCGCGGCGTCCTGACGACCCTTGCGGTGCTGAATGTTTGCCCATTTTGAGTGGCCGGCCATGGTGCCTCCGATCAATTGCTTTGTATTTGGGTGTTTCTATACGGCAGGCAGGCGGTCACCTGCAAGCCTCCGCCCTGAGAACCTGCTTAGGAAAGTGGCCAAATCAGTGGGATTAGCACCGATGCCAACAGGCCCATGCTCAGATTGAGCGGGATTCCAACCTTCATAAAGTCGGTGAATTTGTAGCCGCCGGGGCCATAGATCAACATATTGGTCTGATAGCCGATGGGTGTCGCAAAGCTGCAAGAGGCCGCAACCATCACCGCAATCACCAAGGGGCGCGCGTCCAGTCCCAGTGCCTCGGCCAAGCCGATGGCCACCGGCGTCACCACCACAGCCACCGCGTTGTTGGACACCATTTCGGTCAGCACCGAGGTCAACAGGTAAATCACCCAGACCAGCATCACAGGTGGCAGCACCGACAACCACGGTGCAACCGCATCGACAATTAGGGTCACAGCCCCCGTGTGCTGCAACGAGGCGCCAATCGCCAGCATGGCAAAAATCAGGGCGAGCAGCCGGCCTTCGACAAAGGAAAACGCTTCGTCTGAATCAATACAGCGGGTCACCAAGACAATGCCAACGGCCACGGTCGCCAGCAGCAAAATCGGCGCCAGCCCCAAGCCCGCCAAAACAACAACCGCCAACAAGGCGACGATCGCCACAGGCGCATGCCCACGACGAAAAGCCCGTACTGACGGGCGTGACACATCCACCATGTCCATTTCGCTGGCCAGTCGTTGAATATCGGCTGGCGCACCTTCCAACAGCAAGGTGTCGCCGACACGCACAACCAGATCATCCAACTGACGCCCAATATTCTGGTTTCGCCGATGCACCGCCAGCGTATAGACCCCAAACCGGCGCCGCAGTCGCATAGCCCCAAGTGAACGCCCCACCATCTTACATCCCGGTGTGATCAGCACCTCAACAGTGGTGGTTTCAACCGCGCCAACCTGATCCAAACGCTTCAGATCTTTGTTGCGTTGCAGGCTCATCAATTCGGTCATCTGACTGCGCAGAACCACCCGGTCACCAACATTCAAAGTGACGTTCTTTAGGTCACGACGCAGCGATTGGTCGCCGCGCACCACATCGATCAACCGCACACCTTCGCGTTTGAACAGCTGCACGCTCAGGACCTCTCGGCCAATCAAGTTGGATTCAGGTGGGATCACCGCTTCGGCAAAGAACTTCATCTTGGAGCGGTCGTTCAACATCGCTGCCAAACTGTCACGATCCGGCAAAAGCTTGCGCCCAAACAGCAGCAGATAGATCAGCCCCCAAGTCACCAAAGCCACCGCCAGCGGCGTGACCTCAAAGATCGAAAACGGCTCCATCCCCATGCCCCGCGCAACCCCATCCACCAAAAGGTTGGTCGAGGTTCCGATCAAGGTCAGCGTCCCACCAATGATGGCCGCATAACTCAGCGGGATCAACAACTTAGACGGCGACACCCCCATGCTGCGGGCCAACTGCACGAACACTGGGATCATGACCACAACAACCGGCGTATTGTTCATAATGGCTGACGCCAGAATGACAAAGCCCAACAACAAGGCCAAGGCCCGCTTTGGATTGTTGCGCCCGGCGCGATCTGCCCAGCCCGTCAAGGCGTCCAACGCCCCCGTGCGCACCAAGGCACCCATCACAATAAACATCGTGGCAATGGTCCAGGGCGCTGGGTTGGACAGCACGCTCAGCGCGTTTTCGTAAGGCAGCAACCCCAAGGCCAGCAAAACGCCAACGCCTGCGATGGCCACCACTTCTGTGGGGAATGTCTCTCGGACAAATAATGCAAACATTCCCAAGACAACACACAGGCTCAGAACCGCCTGCATCGTTTGGGACATTTCAATCAGCTGCATCCACCACTCGCCTACGCCAAATTCAATCGACACAGTTTCGCTGATGCAGGCGGCCCCAACAAGGGAATTATCACTGCCCCGGCCAGATCAGAGGGGCCAATAGGTTGAATTGACTACAAAACAGCGGAATTTCAGGGCAGTTAAACCGGCGATGGCCCCGATTGCTGCAACCGCCCGCCTTGGCGTACCATGTGAATGTCGGTGGCTTTGCCTGAACGATCATCGGTTTCAACGTAAACGCCGCTCAACGTGGCCTCTCCCATAGCCGGGGTAAAGCGCGATTTGGGCATGCCAGTCACAAAGCGACGCATCGGCTCACCTTTGTCCATGCCAATCACACTGTTATAATCGCCACACATGCCGGCATCCGACAAAAACGCGGTGCCACCAGGCAAGATCTGCGCGTCCCCAGTTGGGATATGCGTGTGGGTGCCCACAACCAAGCTGGCGCGCCCATCACAGAAATGCCCCATGCCCATCTTCTCGCTGGTCGCTTCGCAATGCACATCAATCAAACTGGCCTGCACAGCCCCGCCCAACCGATGCTGGTTCAACACCGCATCCACAGCAGAAAATGGATCATCAAAGGCGCGCTTCATGAAGACATTGCCCAAAACCTGCGCAATCAAAATTTTGCGCCCACGCGCATCGCTAAAGATCCGATGCCCCCGCCCCGGCGCGTTCTTGGCAAAATTCAACGGACGGACGATGCGGGTTTCGCGCTCGATGGCCTGTAACATGTCCTTTTGGTCAAAGGCATGATCCCCCAAGGTGACGCAATCAGCGCCTGCGTCAAACAAAACCTTGGCATGTTCGCCGCTCAACCCCATGCCGTTGCTGGCATTTTCGCCGTTGATCACCACAAAATCGAGCCGCCAAGCAGCCCGCAACGCGGCCAACCGCTCGGTCACTGCATTCCGGCCCGCGCGGCCCACGACGTCACCTAGAAATAGAAGTCTCATGCCCCCTGCCTAGGCCGCACCCGCCAAAAGGACAAGAGGACAAAGGCGCCTCCGCATTCATCTTGCTCAAAATACTCCCGCCGGAGGCCCCGATTTCAACCCGCGCCACAGAAATCGTCGCGCCAGCATGACCCCATTGAGCCCCTGCGGGGCGCTGGATTTGGCCCTGCGGGCCGGTTTGGGGCTCTACCCCATCGCCTTCGGCTCCCCCGGAGTATTTTGAGCAAGATGAATTAGAGGCAATGGATGGTGGTTTCGGTGACAATAAGATCGAGCGGTTGATCGGTGTTCTCGACCGGTAGAGACGTTGTTTGTTGCGCGGCGTAAGCGAGCCCAACGGCCAGAACGGGACCTTTGGCGCGCAGCTCTGCGAGGGTTCGATCATAAAAGCCGCCCCCATAGCCAAGACGGGCACCGCTCAGGTCGAACGCCACCAGTGGGATGATCAGAATTTCCGGCACCATGAAGCGCAGATCTTGTGGCACTTGAGTGCCGAAGGCATTTGCTGTCAATGCGACGCCCGGTTCCCACTGCGCAAAGCGCAGGGGTTTATCCTTGCCAGTGACGACGGGGACCCCAACCGGCCCGTAGGCGCAAGCTTCTTCCATTGCCGGCAGCGGGTTGATTTCCGTTTGAATTGGCAGATACCCGGCGATAGGTACACCGCGATAGCCCGCCAGCAGCTCGGACAGGCGGCCCGCGCGCCCTGTTTTTCCTGACAGATGCGCTGTTTTGCGTCGCGCGAAAGCCGCTTTACGGGCTAGGGCTTTTTGCGCTTGAAGATCCGTCACATCAGCACCGCTGCGGCCAAGCCAAGGAACGCAAAAAAGCCGACCACATCGGTGACCGTGGTCACAAAGGGGCCAGAAGCCAATGCGGGATCCACCCCGGCGCGATCAAGTGCCATCGGGATAATAATACCGCCCAATGCGGCGGCGATTTGCGTGCCGAGCATCGCAACACCGATCACAAGCGCCAGCATCGGGATGCCAAACCAAAGCGCGGTGACCGCAGCCATGATCAGACCAAACAGAAGCCCGTTGATCGCCCCAACGGACACTTCGCGCAGCACAACCCGCAGCGCGTTTTGGGCTGTTAGATCGCGCGTGGCGAGGGCGCGCACCGTGACGGTCATAGTTTGTGTGCCTGCATTTCCGCCCATAGAGGCCACAACGGGCATCAGCACAGCCAAGGCCACCAGCGCATCAATTGTTTCAGCAAAGCGGCTGATCACCAGCGAGGCAAGGATTGCGGTCAGAAGGTTCACAAACAGCCAAAGCGCCCGACCTTTGGCGGCGGCCAGAATGGTGTCGGTGAGGCTGGCCTCTTCGCCCACACCTGCGAGCCGCAAAATGTCTTCTTCATGTTCCTGATCGAGCACCGACATCGCATCATCAATGGTGATGACCCCGACCAGGCGATCGTCGCTGTCCACCACAGGGGCGGAGATCAAATGGTATTGGTTGAAAGCATAGGCCACATCGCCTTCGTCCTGGGTGACGGGGATCACCCGGAACACCTCTTCGACGATCGAGGTCAGCAACACCTCGCGCCGCGAGCTCATCAGCTTGCCCAGCGTCACATTGCCAATCGGGTGCATTCGCGGATCCACCAATACCATGTGATAGAACTGTTCGGGCAGCTCCTCTGCGTTGCGCAGGTGATCAATCGCCTCGCCCACTGTCCAATGTTCGGGCGCAACCACAAATTCGCGCTGCATGAGGCGGCCGGCGGAATATTCTGGATAGGCCAGCGCCTGCTCAACGGCGACGCGGTCGGCATCTTCGAGGGCCTCAAGGATGGTTTCTTGTTGCGGTTCATCCAGATCTTCGACCAGATCCACAACATCATCGGATTCCAGATCCCGCACCGCCTCGGCCAGAACGCCGGGGGTAAGGACGGCGATGATGTCTTCACGCAGCGCCTCGTCAAGTTCGCTTAGAATATCACCGTCAAACCCATAGTCATAAAGCTGCACCAAGCGGCGGCGATCAAAGGGATTGAGCTGTTCAAGAAGGTCGGCAATATCCGCAGCATGCAACGGCGCCATCAGGGCCGTTAGCCGTTTTTGGTCTTGGGCATCAACGGCATAGAGAATCGCCGTCACGTCGCGACGTGTCAACGCCAGCCCCGGCTCTGGAGCTGCGGAGGACTGTGCCTGGACGTGCGTCGTCTCTGAGGTCATGCCGCATCCTTTTCCTGTTTACATGTTCTTAGCTGAAGCACCTTCAAGGAAACAATGGGCATGTGATGATTTACCTCGCCAGAGCGACACAATACTGTGGCGTGCAAAGGAAGGTGCCATGACACAAGACATTTTGGCTTTGGGCCAGACACTCAGCTTTGATGCCAACCCGTTTGAAGCCGGGATCTCTGCAGCCTGTCATCGGCGCCGAGGCGCGGTGTTGATCCGTGGGGCACAGATCGTGGCCTGTGATGACGCCGATGTTTTACGCCAAGCGCATCCCAGCGCCGAAGTGGTGGATTACGGTGACAAGCTTTTGTTGGCTGGCTTTGTCGATGCCCATGTTCATTATCCTCAGACCGCCATCATCGCCAGCTGGGGCAAACGGCTGATTGATTGGCTCAACAGCTATACTTTCCCCGAAGAAATGCGGTTTGCGGATCCAACCTATGCGGCGGATATTGCCGAGCGGTATCTGGATTTATCGCTGGCACATGGCACCACGACGATGGCCAGCTATTGCACCATTCACCCCGAAAGCGTGGATGCGTTTTTCACTGCGGCGCAAAAGCGCGGACAACGGGTGATCGCAGGGAAAACCTGTATGGATCGTGACACAGCCCCCGCAGGGCTGCGCGACAGTGCGCAATCCGCCTATGACGAGAGCAAAGCTCTGCTTGAAAAATGGCATGGCGTGGATCGGCTGGGCTATGCCATCACGCCTCGGTTCTCGCCGACGTCGACCGTGGCCCAATTAGAGGCTCTTGGGGCGCTGTGGGCAGAGCATCCTGAGGTGGTGATGCAGACGCATCTGTCCGAGCAGGTGGATGAAATTGCTTGGGTGAAATCGCTTTATCCTGAAGCGCGCGATTACCTGGACACCTATGAGCGCTATGGCTTGCTGCGCCAAGGCGGGCTTTATGGTCACGCCATTCATCTGGAGCAGCGTGAAAAGGATCGCCTGCGCGAGATGGATGCCGCTTTGGTTCACTGTCCAACCTCGAACACCTTTATTGGATCGGGCCTGTTTGATATGGGCGCGCTGACTGGTGAGGGGCACCGCATTGGCTTGGCCACCGACACTGGCGGCGGGTCAAGCTTTTCAATGCTGCGCACCATGGCGGCGGCCTATGAGATTGGGCAACTGCGCCATCGCCCGCTGCATCCCGCCGAATTGCTGTGGCTTGCCACCGTCGGGTCGGCGCGCGCCCTGCGTTTGGATGACAAAATTGGCAACCTCAAGCCGGGGATGGAGGCCGATATGGTGGTGATCGATCTGTCCTCTACGGCGGGGATCGCCCAGAGGGCAGACCGGGCCGAGGACATCTGGCAAGCGGTGTTTCCCACTGTGATGATGGGCGATGATCGCGCCATTTCAGAGGTTTGGATCGCCGGCAAACGCCAAAACCTGTCACCTGCGGTGCCAAAGTAAGGCGTGAGAATGTGGCGAGGGGGCGCTGCCCCCTCCGGTGAAATGGGATTTCACCGTTCACCCCCGCGGTATTTGGGCCAAGAAAAAGTCAGAGGCTTTGCGCGAGGTTTTGGGCCAAGGTGTTTTGCCGTTCAATCTGTTTGGGCAGGTCCAGTGTGGTGATGGCATAATCACGCACGATTTGGCGGCCTTCGACAAAGAGGTGGCGCACCTTTTGCGGCCCCGCCAAGAGCAAGGCGGCGGGATCCCAGCTGCCCGCGCTTTCCAATCCGGTGACATCCCAGAGCGCGATATCCGCGCGTTTGCCAACGGCAATCTGGCCGCAATCCTCGCGTCCAAGAACCTCGGCGCCGCCGCGGGTGGCGATTTCGAGCGCCTCGCGGGCTGACATCGCATTTGCGCCATTGGCGACGCGTTGCAATAAGAGGGTTTGGCGGGCCTCGGCCATCAGGTTGCCAGTGTCATTTGAAGCCGAGCCATCCACGCCCAGAGCCACTGGCACGCCGGCGTCGCGCATTTTGCGCACGGGCGCGATGCCAGAACCAAGGCGGCAATTGGAACAGGGGCAATGGGCCACGCCTGTGCGCGTTTTGGCAAAGAGATCAATCTCTTGCCGGTCCAATTTGACGCAATGCGCATGCCAGACATCAGGGCCCACCCAGCCAAGATCTTGGGCGTATTGTCCCGGGCGGCAGCCAAATTTTTCCAACGAATAGGCGATGTCTTCTTCGTTTTCCGCCAGATGAGTGTGCATCATCACACCTTTGTCACGCGCCAAAAGCGCCGCATCCCGCATCAATTCGCGGCTCACGGAAAAGGGGGAACAAGGGGCGACGCCAACCCGGCACATCGCGCCCGGCGAAGCATCATGAAACGCATCGATCACCCGGATGCAATCTTCGAGAATGGCCTCTTCGCGTTCCACCAAGGCGTCTGGCGGCAGGCCGCCGTCGCTTTCGCCGATGCTCATGGCGCCGCGTGTGGGGTGAAACCGCAGGCCCAACTCGGCAGCGGCGTGAATCGTATCCTCTAGGCGGGCGCCATTGGGATAGAGATAGAGGTGATCTGAGCTGAGCGTGCAGCCTGACAGGGCCAGCTCTGCCAACCCAATTTGCGCCGAGACAAACATTTCATCCGGGCCAAAGCGCGACCAGATCGGATAGAGCGTATGCAGCCAACCAAACAGCAAGGCGTTTTGCCCGCCAGGCACCGCCCGGGTCAGGGTTTGATACAGATGATGATGGGTGTTCACCAACCCCGGGGTGACAACACAGCCACGCGCCAGAACCTGTTCCCCCCGCAGCGGCAGGTCATGGCCGATTTCAGCGATTTGGCCATCTTTGAGATACACATCCGCGCCATGCAATTCGCGACGGGTGTCATCCATCGTCAAGATGCAGTCAGCCTGTTTAAGTGTAATGTCCGTCATGAGTCCTCAACCGAGCTGCTCCTTTCGGTTCCATGAGGAATGTGGCGCGACAGAAAGGAGCTCAAGGACTCGCGCGGCGCTAAACTGCCATAGTTTTGTGATTAATCAAGAGGGATTTGTCGCAAAATGTCCAAAGCAGCCTGATGCTGTTGAGCGCTGGCGGCGGCCAAAACACGCCCGCCATTGTGCGCCGGGCCGCCCTGCCAATCGGTGACGATGCCCCCGGCCGCCTGCACCACGGCAATGGGGCCTTGAATGTCGTAATTGGACAGACCGGCTTCGATTACCAGATCAATTTGCCCCGCCGCCAGCAGCGCATAGGCATAGCAATCCATGCCATAGCGCACCAACTTCACATGTTGTGCCACGGCTTCAAAACCGGCGCGGTCTTGCGCTGTGCCCACTTCGGGAAAAGTGGTGAAGAGAACGGCTTCGTTCAGTGGCTTATCGCCATCTGTTTTCAACGCCTTATCCCAATGTGGGCCGCGCATTCCCGCTTGACCAAATCCGCCCCAAAACCGTTCGCCAATATAGGGTTGATCGATGATGCCAAACTTGGGCCCATCGCTGTCAGAGACACCGATCAGCACACCCCAAGTGGGCGTGCCGCTCATGAAACCCCGGGTGCCATCGATGGGATCCAGCACCCAGCTCCATTTGCTGGTGCCCTCGCTGCGGCCAAACTCTTCGCCGATAATGGTGTCGTCAGGGCGCTTGTCCGCCAAAACCGCGCGCATGGCTTGTTCCGCGGCACGATCTGCGACCGTAACCGGATCAAAGCCCTCACTCAGCTTGTTTTCAGTCTGCAAATTGGCGCTGCGAAACAACGGCAAAATGGCCGCGCGCGCAGCGTCGGCCAAGGCATTGGCAGTTTCGATGATGCTGTTGTGGTCAGATTCGGTCGACATAACGCCCCCATGCTAGATCGCTGCATGGGTAACGCGCCGATCGTTTTGGCTCAAGCCACTTCGGACAGGCAGCGCGCCAATTCAAAAAGCCGTTTCCGTTGGTGTTCAGGGATCGCGTAATACGAGCGGATCAAATCCAACGCTTCTTTGTCAGCGGCCAGATCGCCGGTCAGAGCATCTGCACGCTCTTCTTCATCGCCAGAGCCTGACAGCCCCAAGAAGAAAAACCCAACCCCAACACCCAAAGCTTCACCAATATCCCAAAGCCGAGAGGCACTGACACGGTTTGCGCCGGTTTCGTATTTCTGAATTTGCTGGAACTTGATTCCGACTTGTTCAGCCAGCTGTTGTTGCGTCATGCCAACCATCCAACGACGGTGACGAATGCGCTTTCCAACATGCACGTCAACCGGGTGCGCCATTAAGAACTTCCTTATTACCAATTCAATTCCATTACACCTAACGTAGAGTGAACTCTGGTCGCTTTATTAAAGGCATAAGGGTTTTACTAAGGTGAACTCTACCCAACTGGAGAATCCGTTCAAGATGAAACACACTTATTAAGAGAATAAATTTTGACACAAAACAATTCCTGCGAACGGGTCATGCGACCATCTGCCTCTTCGGAATTCGTTCCGCCCAGCGGCGGAAAATTCTAAGCTCTGACACAGATGAATTTCCGGGGGCCCCACATGAAAACATTTATGGTTGAAGACTTCTCTGCACCGGCGCGATTGTGTGACCAACCCCGGCCAGAACCGGCCGCCGGAGAGGCGCTTGTTCGGCTGCATGCCTGCGGATTGAACTTTGCCGATTTGCTTATGTTGAAGGGCAAATATCAGGACACGCCAGCCCTGCCATTTGTGCCCGGCCTGGAGGCCGCAGGGGTGGTGGAAGCTTTGGGGCCAGAGACAGAAGGACCCAAAGTCGGCACCCGCGTGGCGGTTTATTCTGGTCAGGGTGGTCTGGCTGAATATGGCTGTTTTCCGGCCTCGCGCCTGGTGGAAATCCCTAAAAACATGAGCTTTGAGCAAGCTGCTGCATTTCAAATTGCCTATGGGACAAGCCACGTTGCACTGCAACATCGCGCCCATTTGCAGCCGGGCGAAACCCTGTTGGTTCTTGGTGCGGCGGGGGGCGTTGGCTTGACGGCAGTGGAGATTGGCAAGCTGATGGGGGCCCGGGTGATTGCCTGTGCGCGCTCTGCTGAAAAGCTGGACGCCGCCAAGAACGCAGGCGCCGATCACCTCATTGACACCTCGACGCAGGACCTGCGCGAAACCGTCAAGGCGCTTGGTGGCGCGGATGTGGTTTATGACCCGGTTGGCGGCCCGCTTTGGAAAGAGGCGTTTCGCGCCTGCAACCCTGAAGCGCGCCTGATTCCGATTGGCTTTGCCAGCGGGGATGTGCCCCAAATTCCCGCCAATCACCTACTTGTCAAAAACTTGACGGTTGTCGGTTTGTATTGGGGTGGCTACTTGAAATTCCGTCCTGACGTTTTGACGGACAGTATGCAGATTCTCTTGAATTGGTTCTCAGAAGGAAAGCTGCGCCCCCATATCAGCCACAGCTTTCCTCTCTCTCAGGTTGATCAGGGATTGGATCTAATAGAATCCCGTCGCTCTACCGGCAAAGTTGTAATTACCCTCTAGCGGACTCTACTAAACGAAGCGGTTCATATCCAACCCGGATCATTTCCGCCAAACGCTGCACTGGCTCGCTGATGCGTTTACCGGCTGTGTACATGTTGATCATATGCATGCCCAAGTCAGGCAGCTCGGGCGCAGAAAGCTCACTCAGCTGCGGAGGGGCGGTGCCTTCCAGCATGCAGCAAACCGCCAGATCCGCGCTGACCGTTGCCTCAATGGTGCGATCACTGTCCGTGTCCACAACCGAGGTCCAGCTGATATCGTTGGCATCCATCGCCGCAATCACCTCGGGGCGAAAGGCACACAACCGTCCCTGCGCAAGACGCAATGGCTGTTGCTTCCAGATTTGACCGCCCGGCGCCCCAACCCAGCGCAATGGCACTTCTCTCAGTGTCTCCCCTTCCGCCGTCACAGACCGTTCGGTGGTAAGGATGACGTCCAGCTCGCCCTTGCTATAGGCGTCTTTCAAGATGTTGGTGTGGCTGGCGTTCAATTGCACCCGCATGCGCGGCATCTCGGCTGCAAACCGCTGCAGAACACGTGGGATCACCGGGTAAACGATGTCATGCGGCACTCCCAAATGGATTTCCCCCGCGTAATCTTTATGGGTTAAACGCGCAAACGCTTCGTCGTTCAACTCGACCATACGACGCGCATAAGACAAGAGCTGTTCCCCCGATGCCGTCAACGCAACGCTGCGGCCAGATCGGTCCAGCAACGAAAGCCCTAACAAATCTTCTAGCCGTTTCAACTGCATAGAGACGGCGGATTGTGTCAGGTTCAAAAAGCCTGCGGCCCGGGTCACGCCCCCCAGCTCAGCAACGGCCACAAACGAGCGCAGCGTTGTTACGTCAAGATTCCTCATACATCACAATCCTTGATATCTCAGCTCAATAACATTCGTTTTGAAAATGAAACACATTCCGCCATATACATCAACATAAATGATGCAAACCCAAAACAGAATCACAAAAAGGAAAGAGTGCCATGACAACCCTCATCGCGAAAAACGCTGGTTTTCTGACCACCCTGCTCAAGCCATCTTCGGTTTGGACCCAGTTGATCAAGTGGAACGGCTTGGCCAAACAACGCGCCGCATTGCGCACAATGGACGATCAACAGCTGTTGGATTTAGGCCTAACACGTGCGCAAGCCGAGGCCGAAGCCAACCGTTCCGTCTGGGATGCGCCGGCCAATTGGTCACGTTAAGACAAATACATGCAAAATTGCGCCCCGTTGCGCGCTTGAGAACTTGAAAAATCAACCTCGCTACCCGATATTTAAGGTAAGTCTCAGTTTCGAGACATCTTGTTGAACCTATCGGAGGCTATAATGGCTGAATTTGACACAGTCCGGAGCGCAGCGGGCACCCGCGCAACCCAGATTGATGCCGGGCTGCGCGCCCACATGAACAAAGTCTACGGCACAATGTCCGTCGGCATGTTGATCACCGCTCTGGCGGCTTGGGCCATTTCTGGCTTGTCTGCGACAACCGACCCCGCACTGGGCGTCGCGCAGATCGGAACAGATCGCTACCTGACCCAACTGGGCTACACCCTCTACGTCAGCCCGCTGAAATTTGTACTGATGTTCGCCCCATTGGCCTTCATCTTCTTTGGCTGGGGCGCTTTGATGCGCCGCGGGTCTGCCGCAGCTGTGCAACTTGGGTTCTTTGCCTTTGCCACCGCCATCGGCGTGTCGATGGGCACAATCTTCCTGATCTACACACCCTTCTCTATTGTGCAGACCTTTGTCGTGACCTCGATCGCCTTCGCTGGTCTGTCACTCTGGGGCTACACCACCAAGAAAGACATCTCTGGCTGGGGCAGCTTCCTAGTCATGGGTGTGATTGGCCTGATCGTTGTGATGATCGTCAACATCTTCCTGCAATCCCCCGCCGTGATGTTCGCCATCTCGGCGATCGGCATCCTGTTGTTTGCCGGCCTGACCGCGTTCTACACACAGGACATCAAGAACACCTATCTGGCGCACGCCCACCACGGCGACCAGGAATGGCTGGACAAAGCAGCCTTTGACGGTGCGCTGTCGCTCTACATCAGCTTCCTGAACATGTTCCAGTTCTTGCTGATGTTCATGGGCAACAGTGAATAGTTCACCACCCTAGCACATACGATTTCAAAGGGCTGGCCATCGCGCCGGCCCTTTTTGATTCAGGGAAGTGAAGAAACCAACGGTGCGCCGTGAGTATTTTTGGCAAGATGAATGGAAAGGAGCCCCCATTCATCTTGCACTAAATACTCCCGCCGGAGGCGCCCGCGGTTTGAGAAAGAAATTTGATTGGTTAAAGCGCCACGCCAAACAAGCGCCCGACAATAAACGTCACCACCATTGCCAATCCGCCCCAAAACAGCACCCGAATGATGCCGGGCCCGATGGGGGCACCGCCGAGGCGCGCGCCGATGCTCCCCAGCAGGGCGAGAGCCAGCATTGTCAGTGTCGCGATCATTGTCACCGCGAGGGGGCCTGCCACAAGTATACCGCCAACCAGCGGCAAGGCACCCCCGGCCGCAAAACTCAGGGCTGAGACCAGAGCGGCCTCTAGGGGGTTGGAGCTTGCCAGCTCGGTCAGCCCCAGTTCTTCGCGGGCGTGGGCATCCAGTGCGTCATGGGCGGTCATCTCTTGTGCGACTTGCATCGCCAGTTCAGGCGAGAGGCCACGGGCCTTTAGGCTATCGGCCAATTCGGCCAGTTCAAATTCGGGATCTTCGTCCAGCGCGCGTTGTTCACGCTCAAGATCTGCGGCTTCGGTGTCTGACTGGGCGGAGACAGAGACATATTCCCCTGCCGCCATGGAAAACGCCCCTGCCGTAAGCCCTGCAAGCCCTGTCAGCACAACGGCGCGGTAGGGCATGCCCGCGGCAATCACCCCAACCATAAGGCTTGCGGTTGAAACAATCCCATCGTTGGCCCCAAGGATGGCAGCACGCAGCCAGGCGCTGCGATTCACAAAGTGACCTTCTGTTGGCATGGCTTGGCGTCCCTTAGAGCGGTGGTGCGTACCGTGCCCGGTGATCTCGGGGACTGCAAGTCAATCTCGCTTAGAGGGTCAGTTCCATGGCTTCGGCGGGGAAGGTGATGCCGGGGCGCAAGGTGACTTCAAGCGGGCCAAGGCGGTGAAATCCAAAGCTTTGGTAAAACGCCACCGCGGTGCGGGTTGAATGGCACTTCATCTGGGTCACGCCAGCGGCTTTGGCGTGGGCCAAGACTTTGGTCATCAGGTGGCGTCCGATGCCGCGCCGCACATGGCGATGGTCTGTCACCACATGACGGATATCGCCAGCAATCGACGCGCCGGCTGTGTTGCGCCCATAGGTCCAGCCCCCTGCCCCGACAACCTCTTGATCAAGCAGCGCGACAAAGTAGCTGCCAGAGGCCAACAATTTGGGTTGGGCGCGGGATATCAACGGCAGCGCTGTGACCAACGTAGAGGGCTCGTAGTCCGCCTTGAGCAGCGCGGGGTAGCTGCGGGCCAGAACGGCATCAACAGCCGCCAGGTCGGCCGGTGTCGCCATTCGGATTTCGGGGGGTATTGCTGCTGTCATGCGGCGGTTTCTAACCTGTGGGATCGCGGGGATTTGGCAATTCTTTGTGGACCTTCGCGCGTGACGCGCGGCGCTGGGGATGTCTAGATAGACATAGCGGGTCAGTCCCAAAAGAAAACGCCGCACAGCCAAGGCTGCACGGCGCTTCTAAATCCAGATAGGAAAGATCTTACTTGATCTTGCCTTCTTTGTATTCGACGTGCTTGCGAACAACTGGGTCATACTTACGTACAACCATTTTTTCAGTCATTGTGCGTGCGTTCTTTTTGGTCACATAGAAGTGGCCCGTGTCTGCGGTCGAGTTCAGACGGATTTTGATCGTTGTTGGCTTCGCCATGGTTTATCTCCAGTCTCAGTCGAAACGGGTCAGTCGGGCCGTCCCGTGGAATCCTTGAAGCCTGCCTTTTAAGGAATCAAGCCCCCGAGTCAATGGCTATTCGACCATCTCGTCGGGATATACTGCGCGGAGGGCCTATAAGCCGGATTCTGTCATAGATGAGTTGCCCCATCCGAGATGACCATTCATCTAAAGACACCGTTACCGATGCCTCTCTAGCTGCCAACCCGGACCTCTGGGTCAAGACAAACCCTGCGGCGATATCACGTGCAAGCACCTGATCATGCCCCGCGCGAGGTCCCTATTCGGCATTGCTCCGGGTGGGGCTTGCCGTGCCGGTCCTGTTGCCAGTCCCGCGGTGGGCTCTTACCCCACCGTTTCACCCTGACCTGTCACATGTTCCTTTGGCGAACCGCAGGTGTGACAGGCGGTCTGTTTTCTGTGGCGCTTTCCCTGGGGTTGCCCCCGCCGGGCGTTACCCGGCACCCTTACCTTGTGGAGTCCGGACTTTCCTCCCGGGCCAAAGCCCCGGCGGCCATCCAGCCCTCCGCGCTTGGGCGGTCTAGGCGTTTGGCTCGTCGCGGTCAACGGGGAAGCGACGGGCAAGATCCTGTGCCGCCGCAAAGGCATATCCGGCGGGGCGATTATTACCCGGTTTCCCCGGAACAAAGCGGTCACAAAAGGTCTTTAGGAATATTGTCCCCGGCAATTCGTCTTGGGGCACATCATATCCGATTTCATGCAATGTCGCGCCAAAAGCCTCGATCCGCTCAACCGTCCAGAAATTGGGATCCCTGATGTCATCGGTGACCTCAACCTCGGGCCAGACAGACAGCCCCTGAAGTGCCAGGCGGCGCCAGTCAAACTTACCCCCTGGATCTTGCTTGCGGGTTGGCGCCATATCCGAATGCCCAATCACCCGTTCCGGGGGAATGGACCATCGCCCCATGATCGCTGCCAACAGCCGCTCCAGCACCGCCATTTGAGGCTCTGAGAAGGGATGGCGGCCGGTATTGGCCAGCTCAATCCCGATCGAGCGGGAATTCACGTCTGTCACATCGCCCCAGGCCCCTGCCCCGGCGTGCCACGCGCGCATGTCTTCCTCCACCAACTGCCAAAGCTGCCCTGTTTCGCTGATCAGATAGTGACAAGACACTTCGGCTTGCGGATCGCACAACCGCGCCAGCGCCGCCTTTGCACTGTCCATTGCGGTGTAGTGCAGCACAATCAAATCAGGCCGCGCGTGATCTCTGCGCGGCCCAAAATTTGGCGAAGGATGTGTCAGCGGTTGAGCGGCCTCAGCCACCGTTGATCGCGCGGAATGGGCTTGGATCCCAAGCACAGGCAAAGCCATCGCCATCGGGGTCAAGACCCAAGCGATCTTTGGCAGGGCCGCCTTTGGCCAAGAAATCCGATTGCGCCATGTCGGGCGAAGGATATTTGGCGCAGTTGCGCACCGTCCGCGCTTGGCTCAAAGAAAACCGCTTATACAGCTGCGCGCCAACTGGGTTGGAGGTTTGCAGCGCATAGCTCACGATATTTGGACCTTCGCGACCTGACCGCGATGGCAAGGCCGTTGGCTGCACCACTTGGTACTGGGCCCGGTTGGCCGCCAGACGCTCTGCGTCACTTTCGATCGTGCGCAGCGAAGACACGTCATCAAAGTCGTTTTCATTCGAAATCCCCGAGGCGGCGACCGCTTCGGGAGGCGGGTTGGACGGGCTGGCATCCACAACAGTCTGGCCTGTCCCCAATGCCGCAGCGGTGTCTGCAGCCACTTGCGCCGCAGGATCAAGCGCTGAGGCGCTGGCGGTGGTGCTGCCAGACACAGGCGCCAATGTCTCAGACGACACGGTCTGAGGCGGCGGCAACGCGTCACCGCGTAACGCCGCATCGCGCTGTGCCTGCTGGCGCAGATAGGTATCATAGTCACCAAAGCCCACGCCCGCATCAGGACCGCTTTCAGGCACCGCAGGCGCACAGGCCGCCATCGCTAAAAGTGCAACTGTTCCAAGAACTACTCGCATACCATCACCCTGCTCATCGTGGTTTTAAAGTGGTGTTACCACCACTGACCCGGTTTTGCTACAAATCCTGCCGCGTTTTCCAGCGCATAAGCGGTATTCAGCAAATCGCCTTCTTCCCATGGACGTCCGATCAGTTGCAGACCCAAGGGCAGTCCCTGCGCGTCCAAACCAGCCGGCACGCTGATCCCCGGCAGACCCGCCAGGTTCACCGTCACTGTGAAGACGTCGTTGAGATACATCTGGATAGGATCTGCATCGGTCATTTCACCCAGACCAAAGGCCGCAGAAGGTGTGGCCGGGGTCAAAATGGCATCGACCCCCGCGGCAAACACATCGTCAAAGTCTTTCTTGATCAATGCCCGCACACGACGCGCCCGGTTGTAATAGGCGTCATAGAACCCAGCAGAGAGAACATAGGTCCCAACCATCACGCGACGCTGAACCTCGTGGCCGAACCCTTCGGCACGGGTTTTTTCATACATCTCGGTGATACCATCACCGGCTTCCAATTTGGCGCGATGCCCAAAGCGCACCCCATCATAGCGGGCCAAGTTTGACGATGCTTCAGCCGGCGCAATCACATAATAGGCAGGCAAGGCGTATTTTGTGTGTGGCAAAGAGATCTCAACGATCTCAGCCCCTGCGGCTTTGAGCATCTCAGTGCCGTCGGCCCAAAGCTTTTCGATCTCGGCAGGCATGCCATCCATGCGGTACTCAACCGGAATCCCGATTTTCTTACCTTTGATGTCCCCAGTCAGCATGGCTTCGAAATTTGGCACCGGAATGTCGACACTGGTGGAATCCTTGGGGTCATGCCCCACCATCGCCTCAAGCATGATCGCCGCATCTCGCACCGATTTGGTCATCGGACCGGCCTGATCCAAAGAGGAGGCAAACGCCACGATGCCCCAACGCGAACACCGACCATAGGTGGGTTTGATCCCAACCGTGCCGGTAAAGGCCGCAGGTTGGCGGATCGAACCGCCAGTGTCGGTCCCAGTTGCCGCCAAGCACAGATCCGCAGCCACCGCCGCAGCAGAACCACCAGAAGAGCCCCCCGGTGTCAGTTGCGCATCATCATTGCCGCGACGCCACGGGTTGATGGCATTGCCATAAACCGACGTTTCGTTGGAGGAGCCCATGGCGAACTCATCCATGTTCAACTTGCCCAGCATGACCGATCCGGCGTCAAACAGCTTTGAGGACACGGTTGATTCATATTCAGGCTTGAACCCTTCAAGGATTCGGCTGCCAGCTTGGCTCGCCACACCCTTGGTACAAAACAGATCCTTGATGCCCACCGGCAGACCACACATCGCAGGCGCATCCCCCGCAGCCAAACGCGCATCCGCCGCTTTGGCCTGCTCCAAAGCAATCTCTGGGGTCTTATGCACAAAGGCATTCAACGCACCGGCTTTTTCAATGGCGCTCAAGCACGCTTGGGTCAACTCGACCGAGGTGACCTCTTTGGCACGCAGTTTATCACGGGCGTCTGCCAGCGTCAGTTTGTTCAGATCGCTCATTAATCTACCACCTTAGGAACGGCAAAGAAGCCTTCACGTGCATCAGGCGCGTTTTTCAAAACGCGGTCTTGGATCCCACCATCGGTGATTTCATCAACGCGACGCTTCAAACGCATCGGCGTGACCGAAGTCATCGGTTCAACCCCTTCAACATCCACTTCGTTGAGCTGTTCAATAAAGCCCAAAATGGTGTTGAATTCATTGGCCAGCGCCGGCAGCGCGTCCTCTTCAACTTTGATACGGGCAAGTTTTGCCACTTTGGCAGCGGTTTGGCTGTCGATCGACATGTGCAGATCTCCGTTTTTCTTTGCAACAGCGTTTAGCGTCCAGCGCGCGGCGCTGCAAGCATATGGCGACGATAGACCTCAATCATCCACGCCAACATCACGGCGTTGAGAATATGCCACAGAAAATGCGTCCCCAAAGGCCATTGCGCACACAATGGCATATCCAAACTGCGCATCAAGATGGACAGAGACAAAATCGCCGCCCCAATCACCAGTCCGCGCGCTGTACCGGGGGCCGATTGCCGCAACAACACAGCATATATCCCAATCAAAATCGGCACAGGCACATAAGAGGCCGAACTGCCAAGACCCGGCACAAGCTGCGCCACAGGGATCACAGCCGCCGCATAGGGGACAAATAACAAGACCAAACCCGCAGACAGCCAAGGCGAAAACGACCAATACGCGCGGTTGGCCAAATAGAGATAGACCAAAATAAACGCCAAAATCGGCACCACATCCGCAACCCCGGCCCAGACCTGTGCCTGCGTGTGAAACGCCCATGACCCACAGCCAATCACAATTAAGATCAGCGACAATAACCGTCCTGCGCCCCATGCGCCCACACGCCGCCACATGAATAGACCTGCCAAAATGAAGGCCAAATTGGTCAGCGCATTCACCGGCTCAGCCCAAAAACTGGGATCTATTCGCTCACAATAATTGTCGACCTGCGCCATCCAGTCCAACGGCTATTCCTTCATCTTGCCCCAAATACTCATACACATCAGATCCCATATGGGGGCAGATCTCGCAAAAGCTCCCCGCCCGCCACACGTTTTCTGACAGAAAACGGATCGGAATATCACATATTCCGCGCGCCCTTGCGCACTGTCTCAAAGAAGTCCGTCAGCAACCGCTCGCAGGCGCGGGCATGGATGCCGTCATAAACCTCGGGCACGTGGTGGCATTGGGGATGGCTGAACACGCGCGGGCCCTGCGCCACGCCCCCGCTTTTGGGGTCGGCCGCGCCATAATACACCCGCGCAATGCGCCCATTGGCCAGCGCAGCTGCACACATCGGGCAAGGCTCAAGGGTCACATAGAGGTCATAGCCCACCAAACGTTCGCTTTGCGCCAGTTGGCAAGCAGCCCGCAGGGCCAACATCTCTGCGTGCGCCGTGGGATCACTCAATTCGCGGGTGCGATTGCCGGCACGGGCCACAACCTCTCCTTTGGGTGAGACGATGACAGCGCCGACCGGCACTTCCCCGCGCTCTGCGGCGGCGCGCGCCTCCGAAAGCGCCTCTTCCATGTAACTGCGAAAAACCATCCCTCTTGAGTGCCAAGAGATCGCGCCTTTCGCAATGGGGAAAATTGCGCTAGAGATCAGCCCTTCCACGCCCGCGCCGCCTAGAAAGGTCCCGCATGTCAGAGCTCCCTCCCAAGGGCGATCGTATCGCCAAAGTCATCGCCCGTGCCGGCGTCGCCAGCCGCCGAGAAGCCGAACGCCTTATTCAGGCTGGCCTCGTCAGCGTAAACGGCCAAAAAATCGACAGCCCCGCCCTGAATATCACCGACAAAGATCGTGTGACCGTGGACGGCAAGCCGCTGGCCCCACCAGAGCCCGCCCGCATCTGGATGTATCACAAACCCACTGGGTTGGTGACAACACATTCTGACGAACAGGGCCGTCCAACGATCTATGATGATTTGCCCGCCGCCCTGCCACGGGTGATGAGTGTCGGCCGTTTGGATTTGAACTCTGAGGGTTTGTTGCTGTTGACCAACGATGGGGAGGTCAAGCGCAAGCTAGAGCTGCCATCGACCGGCTGGTTGCGTAAATACCGCGTACGTGTGCGCGGCTATGTCAGCGACGAACGCCTTGATCCGCTGCGCAAGGGGCTGACGGTTGATGGCGAACGCTTTCAGCCGATGGAGGTGCAGTTTGACCGTCAACAAGGCGCCAACGCGTGGCTGACCATCGGCCTGCGTGAAGGCAAGAACCGCGAAATCCGCCGCGCAATGGAGGCGGTGGAGTTCACTGTGAACCGGTTGATCCGCGTGTCTTATGGCCCCTTTCAGCTCGGCCAGTTGAAATCCGGCGAAGTTGAAGAATTGCGGCGCAAGGTTGTGCGCGATCAATTGGGGCTGGACGGCATTTTGCCCGAAGAAGAACCCCGCGGCAAAGGCCCAAAAATCTCTCGCAAGGGCCCCGGCAAACCAAGCGCGCGACGCTCTACCGAATATGCACCACATATGGGGCGCGGTCGTCGCGATAGTGCAGAGCCTTCTGCTGCAGGCAAACCATCGGGCCGTTTCGCAGAGCGTGATGAACCACGCGGTGGCGCGCGCCACGCCGGCAAATCAAGTCGCACCGGCATGGGCACTGAAATCGAAAACCCAGGTCGACGCAAAAGTGGCACTGGCGGCAAACCAAGCGGTGGCCAAGGTGGCAATAGCTATGGGGCTTCGAATGGAAAATCGGGCGGACGCTCGGGCGGCGGCAAGCCTCAACGTTCCGCCGGCCCCCAAATGGAAGGCCGCTCGGGCTCCAAATCCGGGAAAAACACCGGGCGCCGTTCAAAACCACGGTCTTACTAAGCGTGATATGACATAAAATCGGCAATGTTCCCCCTAGTAACATTGCCGACAGAGGCTTACGTTCTTGTCAACTTTTTGATGCGAGCGCTTTATGTCTAACACCGGATTGCAAAAACTAGCTTTTGTTTTGCTTGTCATATTCACCTTCTATGTGACCCTCACATCAGGAGGTCTATGATGACAAAGCGATATGGCGGCAAATTCAGCCCAAATGACACCGCAGCGACCTCTTCGGCGCAGGGCACCTTTCGAGATGCCAAACGCACGCGCGCCGGTGGGCGTGTAAACCTATTGTTCCTGCTGCCCCTGCCCCTGATCTGGAAAGCCTTCACTGCCGAGCCTTTTGTGATGGCCCAGTATTTGGTGGCCTTGGGGGTGTTGATCCTATCTGCTTGGCTGACCCGCGAAGGCATCATTGCCCAAGAGGCCTATGAAGCGCGCAAAGTGGCGCGCCGCCCGGCGATGCCGCGCAAGATTGCTGGCTCTGTGCTGACGGGGCTTGGTCTGGGATTGGTCGGTTTTGCCGGCCACGGCCCGGTTGAGGCGGGATTGTTTACGATCATTGGCGCCGTGTTGCACAGCCTATCCTTTGGCTTGGATCCGTTACGTGACAAGGGCATGGAAGGCATCGACACCTTTCAGACCAACCGGGTGGCACGCGCCGTGGAAGAGGCCGAAGCTCATCTCACGGCGATGACCGATGCGATGAAGCGCGCCGGGGATCGGCAGATGGAAGCCCGACTGGCGCAATTCCAAACCACGGTGCGGGATCTGTTTCGCACCGTCGAAGAAGATCCGCGCGACCTGACAGCGGCGCGCAAGTATCTTTCGGTCTATTTGATGGGCGCGCGCGACGCGACGATCAAGTTTGCCGATATCTATGGCCGTTCGCGGGATGTGCAGGCCAAGACCGACTATGCCGCGCTGCTGGACGATCTTGAGCAAAACTTCGCCGCTCGGACGCAAAAATTACTGCTGGAAGACCGCAATTATCTAAACATTGAGATCGACGTCTTGCGCGACCGGCTGAAACGTGAAGGCATTCGCACCGAGTGATGCTCGGCTGCAATTTCTATTGAAAGGAAGACACATGTCAGAAACCATTCAGAAAAAAGCCCAAGAAACACTGTCTTTGGTGGATGAAGTTAACGCTGTGGTTCTGCCAGAGCCCGTCAGCGCCGACGCCGTGGTCGCACTTGAGGCTGCGGATGCGCCTGTGGGCGCAGAAATCCGGGCGCGCATGGATGAGCTGGACATGGGCGACACCAACTCGATCGTCTCGTTTGGGTCTGCAGCGCAGGCCGAACTTCAGGAAATCAGCCAAGCCATGCTGAGCGATGTGCGCAATAAGGACGTCGGTCCCGCAGGCGACAGTCTGCGCAGCATTGTAACCACCATTCGCGGCTTTTCGATCAGCGAATTGGATGTGCGTCGCAAGCGGAGCTTTTGGGAAAAGATCCTTGGCAAAGCTGCGCCTTTCGCCAAATTCACCGCACAGTTTGAAACGGTTCAAAGCCAGATCGACAATATCACCGACAACCTGCTTCAGCACGAACACACGCTGCTGAAAGACATCAAATCTCTGGATCTGTTGTACCAAAAGACACTGTCGTTCTACGACGAGCTGGCGCTTTATATCGCGGCTGGTGAGGCCAAGATCGCTGAGCTAGACGCCACAGTGATCCCCGCCAAAGAGGCCGAAGTCAAAGCCGCGCCAGAAGATGATCAAGTGATGAAAGCACAAGAGCTGCGCGACCTGCGGGCTGCGCGCGATGATCTGGAACGTCGGGTGCACGATTTGAAACTGACCCGTCAGGTCACAATGCAATCGTTGCCATCGATCCGCTTGGTGCAGGAAAACGACAAGTCGCTGGTCACCAAAATCAACTCAACCTTGGTGAACACCGTGCCGCTTTGGGAAACCCAATTGGCACAAGCGGTGACCATTCAACGCTCTGCCGAAGCGGCCAATGCCGTGCGCGAAGCCAATGATCTGACCAACGAGCTGCTGACGGCCAATGCGTCAAACCTGCGCGAAAGCAACAAGGTGATCCGCGAAGAAATGGAACGGGGCGTGTTTGATATTGAATCGGTTAAACAAGCCAATGCCGATCTGATCGCCACCATCAACGAAAGCCTGCAGATCGCCGACGAAGGCAAAGCCAAACGGGCCGCCGCCGAGGAAGACCTCAAAAAGATGGAGGCCGAGCTGCGCGACACCTTGGCCGCCGCCAAGGCCAAGAAAACCGGTTTGGGGGACACAGCCGGAACCGCTGTGCCGTCGGCTTAAGCCTATGGGACCGTGTCGCCGTTTCGCATTGATCTCGGTTGCGGGGGTCGCCAGCTTGCTGGCGGCCTGCGTACCTGTCACGCAACCACAATCGCCCCCGGAGACACAACGCCCCCCAGCTTTGAGCACGCCCCCCCAAGTGTCGGCCTCGTCCAAAGCCTTAACCAAATACTATGCCAACCTTCAGGCCGACCTGTTGGCCCAAGGTTTGTTGCGCACTGATGGCGGTGGACCAGACACCGCATTCAGCGCGGCAACTCTGGCCCAAAACTTTGAAACCATTGCGTTTTTCAATGAATACACCATTGGCCCGCTCTTGGCACAGCGTGACACCACCCCTGGTGCAGTGCGGCGCTGGGGCAGCCCGGTGCGCATGTCGGTGCAATTTGGCGCCTCTGTTCCTGAGGATCAAAAGCAACTGGACAGCACCAATGTGCGCTTGTTTGCCCAGCGGTTAAACCGGGTCACGCAGCACCCGATCAGCCTGTCTGAAAACAAGGCAAATTTCCATGTGCTGTTCATGGGCGCCGATGACACCGATGAACTGTTGGCCCATGTGCGCCGCATTGTGCCCAACACCAACCCGACCTCTTTGCGAATCCTAACCAACATGTCGCGCTCGACCCATTGTTTGATGCTTGGCTATCCCGCCAGCGACAACCCCTCTGACATCCGACGTGCCATTGTTGTCATTCGCTCAGAGCACCCCGATATCATTCGAAAATCCTGTATCCACGAAGAGCTTTCGCAAGGGTTGGGATTGGCCAATGACAGCCCCACCGCACGCCCGTCAATCTTTAACGATGATGATGAGTTTGCCTTTCTAACCACCCATGACGAGATGTTGCTGAAGATGCTTTATGATCCACGCCTGCGCCTCGGCATGCCCCTCAGCATTGCCCGCCCCGTGTTTGAACGGATGGCGGCGGAATTGACCGGTGGGAACAGCTAACCCTGCCTCAGATCCTGCACGGATCTTTGCAACACGTCTGCAACCGGTGGCCGCTTTCACAGATAGGCCCCCCCCAGCGCCCAAACCTGACCTGCGACGCCTCAAGTCAGGCCCGGGTCAAGCGCATCCCCACATGCGCCACATTCACCATGGATCCTTTGGCCGCGCCTGCGGCGCAAACCAAAGCGTGTCCGGTTTTCAGCAGTGGTCTGTTCGACACCACTATGCTTTAAACAAAGCCATAACAGAGGGAGTTTGACCTGATGGGACTATTTGATTTTTTAAGCGGCGAATTTATCGACGTCATTCACTGGGTTGATGACACCCGCGACACCATGGTTTGGCGTTTTGAGCGTGAAGGCCATGAGATTAAGTATGGCGCCAAGCTCACTGTGCGCGAAGGTCAAGCCGGGGTGTTTGTTCACGAAGGCCAGCTGGCGGATGTCTTTACCCCCGGCCTTTACATGCTTGAAACCAACAACATGCCGGTGATGACCACCCTGCAGCATTGGGACCACGGCTTTAAATCCCCGTTCAAATCCGAGATCTACTTTGTGAACACCAATCGGTTCACCGATCTTAAGTGGGGTACCAAAAACCCCATTATGCTGCGTGACCCGGAATTTGGCCCAACCCGCATCCGCGCATTTGGCACCTATACCATCAAGGTCACCGATCCCGCGCTCTTTCTGACCGAGATTGTCGGCACCGATGGTGAATTCACCATGGACGAGATCAGCTTTCAGATCCGCAACATCATTGTGCAGGAATTTTCACGCGCTATTGCCGCGTCGGGCATTCCAATCCTCGACATGGCCGCCAACACCGGCGAAGTCGGCAAATTGATCGCCAAGGCCATTGATGCCACCATCGCAGGCTACGGCCTGTCGGTCCCCGAACTTTATATCGAAAACATCTCGCTGCCCCCAGCGGTCGAAAAAGCACTGGATGCGCGCACCTCTCGTGGCATCGCCGGAGATCTGGACGACCATATGAAATGGAAAGCCGCCGAAGCGATGGGCGCTGGCGGTGCGATGGATCAATCGATGGGCATGGGAATGGGCGCTGGCATTGGCATGCAGATGGGCAATGCGATGATGGCGGGTCAAACGGGGCCTTGGGGCGCCTCTGCGCCTCAGGCCGCCCCTCAGGCAACGGCACCAGTTGCTGCGCCACCGCCCCCGCCTGTGGAACATGTCTGGCACGTTGCTGAGAATGGCCAAACCAAGGGCCCGTTTTCCAAAGCTCAACTCGGCCGGATGGCCGCTGCAAATGAGCTGACACGTGAAACCTATGTCTGGACCGCCGGTCAGGACGGGTGGAAACCCGCCGAAGACGTGGCTGAGCTGGCCCAATTGTTCACTGTGATGCCACCGCCGCCCCCGCCTGGCGTCTAACCCCTCAGAGCTCGGACAGGTGTTCGGCGATGTTTGATAAAAACGGCACCCCCTCGGTGCCGTTTTTTATGAGCAGGTCTTCAAATTCGGCTCAGGCCACTTCGGCTTTGAAGTAGCACAGAGATTTGGACAGAGCGGCCGCTGCATCGGAGTAGTATCCGGTGGCCAGCTCGGCAATGGCTTCATCAAACTGACCAGCAACGATCAGCGAGGCAATGGCGCTTGCAGCTTCGTGCAGATCGATGTGCAGCATTTCTACCTGCTTGGCACGATCGGTCATCGCATCATTGGCTTTCAGGTGACGCAGAAGAGCGGCCAGCTCGCAGTTGTCTGTGCGCTTGAAAACACGTGGGTTCAGGCCTTGGTTCTCGTCATAGGCTGCGGCGCGCAGTTGCAGGCCCAGAGTGAAGTGAGAAACCTGTGCTTGGTTTACGATGTCACGTGCGTTCAGAGTTTTTTGCTGGCTCATTTTGTTATCTTTCTGCTCAAAAGTTTATGTATTGATCCGCGTACAATAACCAAAACGGCACAAACCCCCGACATTTTAGAAATTTAAGCGAAAAAGTTTTAAGGACCTGTCAAAAGTATGGGTCTGAACCCGCCTTTTGCCTCAGAGCCTTAAAAATAAGGGGGTTACGCGGATAGCCCTTTGCCACCTCTGACGCAATTTCCACGCCAACTGGCGCGCAACGCCATAAAAATCAGCCCCGAACGCAGATTTTTTTCGATATCTTTTGAGAAAATTCCGCCCGCAAGCCGGGGTTTTGCCGCCCTGATCGCGGCTTTTCAGGCTTTGACATCTTTGATCACAGCCCCAGCCCTCAACCCGCGTCACCTTGACCTGTGGTCCTTTATCTCGGGCTGAAATGAGAAAAGCCCCACGCTGAAACTCAGCATGGGGCTTGGTGCAACCTGTTCGAGGGGACAAACAGTTTGCGGATGTGACAGTTTCTGTCTGGCGTCTAGGTCAATAACATCTGCACAAATCGATCTGATGTCTCAGCCGGTGGTCCATCCTTGGTCAGAGGGTGGACCTGAGGTCATCGGATCAGCCTTGATAACCGAAACAGAAAACGTCTTAGGTAAATAGTCCTCATCTCTCGCTTGACGACTTTCTTCCTTGTCTGCGGTCAGACGGTCTGTTGAATTTGGTCGCAACAGATGTCTTTGGCAGAGCATTACACACGAAGCGCGTCCCGCTGGTCTGTGCTTCTTTATACTCTGAAACACTGTGGTTCGCGCGGCTTATAAGCAAAAAGACGGCCCCCAGAGGGGTGGCTTTAGGCGCGCGCCCCGAGAACGACGGTTTAATATGTGCGGATGACAAAAAAGTATCACGCACCGCCCAAAGCCCTATTTTATAGGTCCGAAATCGCAGCTGCAGTGAGGGTTGAAAGCGCGATGAAAGCTACACATGCGGGGTCATCCTCCTTCGCAGCCCCAAATTTGGCAGTGCGGTCTGCGCTGTCCACGTTGAAAGTTTAGCTGGACTAACCGCATAGATAGCGGCACCAAGGGACAGACCATTCTTCAGACCTGAGGCCCGTGATATGAGCGCTCAAGACCACCGATTTCCCTGCGACCAATGTGGCGCGGATTACCGCTTTGATCCCGAAGGCGGGATGCTGCGGTGTGATCATTGCGGGCATGCGACCCCATTTCGCGAAAACACCCCACCCAGCGGCGGTCTGAAAGAGCTGGACTATAAAGACGCGCTCAACGCGATGCTGCCCAGCCAAGATATCGAAGAGACCAAAGTCTCGGTCTGTACCAATTGTGGCGCGCAGGTCGAAATGTCCGAAGCCACCCACGCCGCCGATTGCTCCTTTTGTGCAACGCCTGTGGTGACCGGAACGGGCACCCATCGTCACATCAAGCCGCGCGGCGTGTTGCCCTTTGCGATGGACGAAAAGCAAGCGCGGGATGCCATGACCGAATGGCTTGGCAAACTGTGGTTTGCGCCCAATGGGCTTCAGGAATATGCCCGAAAGGGCCGCAAGTTGGACGGCATTTATGTGCCTTTCTGGACTTTTGATGCGGATACCAAGTCAAGTTATCGCGGCGAACGCGGCACAGTCTATTATGAAACCCGCACGGTGACCCGTGACGGGGAGCAGCACGAAGAACAGGTGCAAAAAATTCGCTGGCGCAACACCTCGGGACGGGTCGCGCGCTTCTTTGACGATGTCTTGGTGTTGGCCTCGCGCAGTTTGCCCAAGAAATTCACCGATGCTTTGGAACCTTGGGATTTGTCGGCCCTGGAACCTTATCAACCCGAATTTTTGGCCGGGTATCGCGCCGAGGCCTATACTGTCGAATTGGACGAAGGCTTTGGCGAAGCCCGCATGCATATGGATCGCACCATCGAACGGGATGTGCGGTTTGACATCGGGGGCGACCGCCAGCGCGTGCACAACATCGACACCGCGATCAGCGACGTGACCTTTAAACACATCCTTCTGCCCGTGTGGCTGGCCGCATATAAGTACCGCGGCAAAAGCTATCGCTTTGTGGTCAATGGCCGGACGGGACGTGTGCGCGGCGAACGCCCGTGGTCGGCATGGAAAATCGCAATTGCGGTGATCCTTGGGCTCTTGGTGGCTGGGGCGATCGGATTTGTTGTCGCGATGAGCGAGGGGCAGGTCTAACCCACCGCCCCTTCGGCATGCCAAAACTGATGCACGTCTTCCCTGCCCGTGGGCCAAGACGGGTCTCGATGCAATGCCACAGGTCTATCTCTCAGCCTATACCTGATCGACCCCTAGTGTGGGTTTGGGGAAATCCGGTTGCATCACCCCCAAATTACCCAACAATATGGCACAGGACATCTGGAAAGGCCCAATTATGCGCGCAGTTTTGCAACGAGTCACAGACGGCAAGGTCAGTGTCGATGGCACCGTCATAGGCGAAACCGGACCGGGATTGGTCATTCTGATCTGTGCAATGCAGGGGGATACAACGGCCCAGGCGGACCAACTGGCGTTGAAAATTTCCAAACTGCGGATCTTCAAAGATGAGAGTGGCAAGATGAACCGCTCTGTTGTGGACATCAACGGGTCGGCGCTGGTGATTTCGCAATTCACCTTGGCGGCGGACACCTCGCGTGGCAATCGCCCGGGCTTCTCAGCCGCAGCGGCCCCGGATGTCGGAAAAGAACTGTACGAGTATTTTGCCCAAGCTCTGGCTGGGCTTGGCATCCCAGTGCAAACCGGAGAGTTTGGCGCAGATATGAAAGTGTCCTTGACCAACGATGGTCCGGTCACAATCTGGATGGATGTCTGACCCAGACAATCGCTGGGTCAGACTGTGGTGTTAGCCGTTAGACAAAATCGAATGTTTCGACATTTGTCACGCCGTCGATTGTGACATCCAAATCGACATCGATTGGCGCGCCGCCTGCCGGAAGCGACTCTGACGGTACAGGTGCCGGCACGACAAGCGGTTCAACCTCTTGTTCAGCAGGTAAGTCAGCAAAGACAAACTCATCGTCTTCAGCAGGCGTATCCGCCAATTCAGTGGCCTCTACACTGGCGATTGAAGAGGCTTGTGGCTCTGGCACTGACAGACCAAAGGCTTCGGCGGCTGTTCCGCCATCCATGAGTGTTTGGATCAGATCCGCAACGCTGGCTTCGACATCGTCAAAGCGCACAGTTTCAATGCCAAACAAGAAGGTGCCGCCGGTGTCGCTATCCACGATCAGGGTTGGGCCTTTATCAAGCTCGATGACTTTGAACTCAAAGCTCAACGCATTGCCCGAGAACAGCGCCACATCTTCCGCGCCATCAACGTGATCATCGTGACCGGCACCAAACAGGATGTTGTTGCCCGCACCGCCTTCAAGCGTGTCTGCACCATCACCACCAAAGAGTTGGTCATTGCCGTCCCCACCGCGCAGGTGGTCACCCGCTGATCCGCCATAGATCAGATCGTGACCCCCAAGGCCGTCGATATAGGTTGCGGTGTTGCCCAGTTCGAACAGATCATCCCCATCGGTTGCGATCAGATCGCTAACTGCTGGCGGCAATGCTTCAAAGACCTCTTCAACCGAGGTGCCATCGCGCAGGGCCTGAATGATGTCATCGACATTGGCCTGAAGATCCGCGAACCGAACCAAATCCATGCCAAAAAGCATGTCATCACCTTCGGCTTCGCTGGACACAGATAGGATCAGGCCTTCGCCAAAGTCGTGGAACGAGAAGCTAAAGTCGGCAAAAGATCCCGAATAAAGCGCAACATCTTGATCGCCATCTTCTGGGCCACCGTCGTTGGTGCCAAAGATCATGTCGTTGCCGGCCCCACCTTCAAACGTGTCGGCCCCATCGGCACCAAACAGCAGGTCAACACCTTCGCCACCGACGATAACGTCCGCGCCGTTGCTGCCATAAACGGTGTCGTTGCCCGCAAGCGCATCAATCACACCGCCGCCGCCAAACAGTTCCAACTGGTCATCCCCAATGGTCGGCGTTACCGAAACCGGGATTTCTGGGGTTTCAGGATCTTCGCCGTCAATTGGCGGATCGTATTCCACTGGTGCGTCTGGGATTTCCACCGGTGTTGGCGCTGTCTCAAGCAGATCAGGGAACAGGGTGAGCAAATCGACAGTGCCATTGGCAAAATCCAGATGCTCGACCGCAACAACCCAATCGGTGCCGTCGTTGTCGCCGCTGCGGGTGTCTTCGACCACCACACCGCCAACGCCGTTACGCACTTCGTAGGTGACATTGTAATCGCTGACCTGACCGGTGTAGACCGCCCGGTCGTTTGTGCCTTCGCCACCGTGAATGCCATCATCGTCACCATAGCCGGTCAGAACGTCGTCACCGGCGCTGCCCAGCAGGTAGTCTTCGGCTTGCGACCCTTCGAGCGTGTCCGCCCCATCGTCCCCGAGCAATGTCACACCTTGTTGGAAATGCTCGCCGCCGCGATCTTCCCACGTGGCTTCGCTTGCGGCGTTCAGTTCGGCCAGCAAAGTGGCGCGCGCAGTTTCGTCATAAAGACCTGTCAGAACGCCCCAAGAGCCATAATCGCCGGACCCGGAAACATCGGCAAACTGCATCTGAGGCCCATCCCCAAATTCAGCCCAGCCGTCCCAGAGTTGCTGATAAAGGTCAGCCATTTCATCTGTGCGGACAAATTCACCCATAAAGGCGGCAAAGGCGCGGGCCTCATCAGAAATACCGGCCAAGTGGTGCAAGTGCTGACCACCTTCATAGATGGTGAGATCCAGACCATAGACATCGGCCCATTGGTCGATCAAACGCGCATTTGCCAAGGTGGATGGGATCGAGCCGTCGTAGGTTGGGTCTTGCATCAGCTCAACCAGCCAGCTTGCGGCCTCTTCGAAGGACACCGCCAAACGCGCTGCAAGTTCTGCGCGTTGCGTATCATCGGTCAGAACGCCAACGCCAAAGTAAGTGGTGGCAGAGACGGAATCAAACAGGGTGTGCGGTGCAATATAGTTCTCAGGATCCGCCTCAAGCCAAGACGGCGCTGTCATCACGCGTTCAACGGCTTCGAAGTCACCGCCGGACTGTACACCCAATGTGGTGCGATAGGTGTCATTGTCGGTGCCATAGACCTCTTGCAACGACAGAGCCATTTCGACCGAAGCCCGACCATAGGCCGAATAGTGATCGCCAAAGCCATACATTGTCAGGCCCCAGTCTTCGACAGCTTGGGCATAAAGCGTATGGGTTTGCTGGAACAGATAGTTCCAAGGCTCGTTGGACAATTCATACGTCGCAACCAAACCTTCATCGAGGTTTTCCTGCACGTAGCTTGCGAACTGACGCACGAAATCATCAGTTGCGCCCAAAGGCAGTGTAAACCACGGGTCTACGCCGGTTTCATTGGCCAGCCGGACCATCACCTCGACAGGCACCATACCGTGACCCACCCAAGTGGCACTGTCCATGGTGTTAAGCTGTTCGAAATCGGTGATCGGGCTGTTGTTGGTGTCCATCCAGTCCATGAAGCGGAACTGACGGGTGTCATCGATCAGCGAGGTCCAATCAGGGTTAAAGATTGCCCCTGCTTCCCACATCTCAAGGTGATCTTCACGCACCACGGAAATATTCGTGAGGTTGTCACCGGTGCCGTTTGGATCTGTCTCTTCCATATAGAGCCAGAACGCCGCCCCGGTGGGGTTTTCAAAAATGATTTGCCCGTCTTCTTGAGACAATACGTTGATCACACCGCCGACGTTCAGCGTGCCTTCACCTTCCCATTGCACCACATAGGTGCCGGCGCGGCTGTCCAGAACACCGGTGTTGCCGTCGGTGCTTGCGCCCCAATCCCAAATGGTGCCGACAAAGTTCATGTCTTCGGGGATGGAAGTTGGGTAGCCGTTTTCATCCAGATATCCACCCTCAACCAATTCTTCATAGGTCATCCGGTCGGAATAGGTGTCACCTTCGGCTTGGAATGGGCGTGCCATTCGCATGATATCGAGGAACGGCATCTGTGTTGAGTAGTCACTAACGCCATTCAGGTTGAACGCGATTGTAGGGTTATCGTGACCTTGAAGTTCGGTGGGCATCTGTTGTCCTGTTGTCTGTGGGAGCGGCAAGACCTTTGCGGCCTCGGCCCCTAATGGAGGTGCGGATTGTGGCGGAACATAGGCGACCTTGAGACAGAAACGCGACCCCCCCTTAAACTTGGAGCGGTCCCTTATAGAAACGCCCTAGGGTTGATTGGTCTTAGGTCGTCTTAAGGCGAGGCGCCCGTCAAATAGACGTCACAAAACCTTGACAAAATTCTATCCAAAGTCGCTTTGCGCACAACCATAGAGCGTCAAAATTTCGAAACCTCCATAGTTTCTTACCTATACTTAGGTCCTAGTCGCGCGCCTACTTTGCACCATTTTCACGCAAATTCGGTGTCTTTCACCCTCAGCATTTCGGACCTTGCGTAACCTCACTTAACATTACCTATGGTCACCTTAGCGCGCCTTGGGGTGCTTTGACGCGAAATTCATAACGGGTTCGTGAACACTCGTTACCTTTTGTGCGACAAAAAATTCACCAATTTCCACCGTTTTGTTCGATCCCGTGATGGTTCGATGCAAACCCAATGATCAGCACGCAATCCCAAGGTAATGAGCTTCATTACAGCAAGCCGCCTTAAGGTAATGACGCTCATTACAGTTTGTGAAATGTCGTTCGGAGGGTTGAGCATACTGCCAGAGATTCGGTGCAAATCTTCGCGCCAATCGGATCAAACAGGCCGAGTCACCTCGCTGGCTCCCCCTACTGTTGCGCACCGAAATGCAGGCACAGCCAGAGCGCACCGCATCCACGCCTGAATACTCACGGAACCAGAGTTTGATTCCCCTAACCGGGCAAGGCAGCGTCAATTTTGGACAGACCAGTGACTTCTTAAGCAGGGCAAAAGGGAATTTTTCCGAACCACACCCTAGCGCCCCTCTCCGACTGAGCGCCGCCACATCGCCGATAAGATGGCGCAAATATTTAAGCGATTACAATCGGCTACCGCCGGTCAATCGCTGACAGACTACAGCGCCGTCGATCACGCCCGTCCGTCCAAAACCCAGCGTTACGGCAGCAAATCTAGAATTTTAGTAATATCACTTTACTCAAATGATATATTATATTAAAACCACCAAACAATATGAAAACAAACTTGGTGCGTCTGTATGGCTGAAACTGCAAAACATGGATCCGGAGTGCTCGCCTCTTCGAAGGACGCACAAAACGCGAGGATTGCTGAAATACGCCCCGTGCTGGTGCGGGTGGGCAAGCGCAACCAACTATTGGTGAAAATCACCACCGAAGATGGCCTGTATGGCTGGGGTGAATCTGGCCTGTCCTCACGTGAAAATTCCGTCGCTTCGACTGTGGATCACTTTGCGGATTTCTTGATTGGCCAAGACAGCCGCCAAATTGGGCGCATCTGGCAAGAAAGCTATCGCAGTCAGTATTTCGAAGGTGGTCGCGTCTTTACGGCAGCGATGTCAGCCATCGACATTGCGCTGTATGACATCCTAGGAAAACGCCTTGGCGTGCCGGTGTACCAACTCTTGGGCGGCAAACAGCGCGATGTGATCCCCAGCTTTGCCAGCTGCATGGGCAGTTCCGGCGAAGAGTTGCTGGAAAAGGCCCGCATCTTGGTGGCGGCCGGGTGGGATTGTATCCGCACCTACCCATCGGTGAGTGGTGAAAACGACATCTTTGATCCGCGCGCCTCGTTGCGCCAAACCGCCGAAGAGCTGATCGCGATCCGCGAAGAATTTGGCCGCTCGATCACCTTGGGGATCGACCTGCATCACCGCCTGTCAGTGACAGAAACCGCCAATTTCTGTGCGATGATGCCACGCGGCACGCTGGATTTCATCGAAGAACCGATCCGCGCTGAAAACCCAGACGCCTATGCAACCCTACGCACCATGACCGACATCCCTTTTGCGGTGGGTGAAGAGTTTGCGTCGAAGTGGGAAGCAGGACGGTTTCTGGACGCAGGCATGACCCAATACATGCGTTTGGACATCTGCAATATCGGCGGCTTCACCGAAGCGATGAAAGTCGCGGGATGGTGCGAACGTCACTATGTCGATCTGATGCCGCACAACCCGCTGGGCCCTGTCTGCACAGCCGCGACCATGCATATGTCCGCCGCTGTCCCCAATTTCAGCTGGGTCGAAACCCGCCAATCCGTTGTGGAACAAGATCTTGGCTTCCACGACCCCGCCATTTTCCCCGTTCAACCCAAACTCGAAGGCCCCGTCTATCTGTTGTCGGATGCGCCGGGTCTGGGTGTCGAAGTGAACGAAGACCTCATTGCCGGGGCCAGCCCCGAACATGTTGAGCCCCCGCATCTGCGGCGGCCAGACGGCTCCGTCACCAACTGGTGATGGCTATTCAATCCATAAGGAGGAGTATGGAATGACTCAATCGACCAAGTATAAATCAATTCTCAAGTCGGGAATTGCGGGCGTCTGCCTGACATTGACCGGTGTGCTGCCTGCACATGCGTTTGAAGAAGCGCCAGATCTGGCGGCGAAAGTGGCCGCTGGCACCCTGCCCCCACTCGAAGAGCGTTTGCCCGACAGCCCCATGGTGATGGAAGTGCTGGGCGAGATTGGCGAATATGGCGGATCGCTGCGCCGCGCCATTCTGGGCGGTGGCGATCAGCACAATATGGTGCGCTTGATCAGCAACGAAAACCTCGTGCGCTGGAATGCCGACTGGAGCGAAGTTAAGACCAACATCGCGGAAAGCTATGAGGTCTCTGAAGACGCCTCGACCTTTACGTTTAAACTGCGCGAGGGCATGAAGTGGTCAGATGGCGCAGCCTTCACCGCTGACGACATCATGTTCTGGTATGAAGTGTTCAACGACGAGCGTTTGACCCCAACCAAGCACAGCAACTTTGTTGGTGCCAATGGCCCGGTTGAAGTCACCAAAATCGACGACATGACCGTTGAGTTCAAATTCGGCGAACCAAATGGCCTGTTCCTGCAAAACCTGGCCTATGGCTTTGGCTATTATGTGGTGAACTATCCGCGCCACTATCTGGCACAATTCCACGCCGATCATAACGCTGATGTCCAAGCGCTGGTTGATGCGGAACCTGCGGCCTCTGACTGGGTCAGCCTGTTCAACCTCAAAGCCGGTCCAATGCACACCCCTGCGTTCTGGCAGAATGCTGACCGCCCAACGCTGCACCCTTGGCACATCGTCAAAGGGTATGGTTCAACCGACCGTATGGTAGCGGAACGCAATCCCTATTACTGGAAAGTCGACGAAGCCGGCAACCAGCTGCCCTATATCGATCGCGTGACTTGGGATCAGGTCGAAGACGTTGAAACCATCCTGCTTAAGGCGTTCAACGGCGAAATCGACTATATGGCACGCCACATTGGCCGTCCGAACAACTTGGCAGCGCTGAGCGACAACAAAGAGCGCGGTCAATACGATTTCTATAGCGTTGGTGACATTGTTGCGAACACTTCGATCTTGATGTTCAACCTCAACAACGCCGATCCGATCAAAAATGAGATCGTGAACAACCTCGATTTCCGCAAGGCTGTAAGCCACGCGGTTGATCGTCAGGAAATCATCGATCTGGTCTATCTGGGTGTGGGCACCGCGGCGCAAACAGCACCGCACAAAAGCGCCCCGTTCTACCAAGAAAAATGGGCCAAGCAGTTCACTGATTTTGATCCAGACAAGGCAAACGCCCTGCTAGATGGCATGGGTTTGGACAAGCGCGATGGCGACGGATACCGCTTGGGTCCTGACGGCAACCGCTTTACCCTCGTCTTCCTTGTGGCGGATGTGTTCGGCCTGCAATACCCAGACGTGATGGAATTGGTGTCAGAATATGCCGCCAACGTTGGTCTTGATTTCCAAGTGCGCGCCACCGATCGCTCGCGTTTGCAGGAAATCACCTCCAGTGGGGATCATGATGCTTACATGTGGAACTGTGGCGGTGGTCTGGTTGACGCCTACACCAACCCGCTGTGCTATGTCCCTGTGGGCAACGCAGTTCACTGGGCACCAAAATGGACCGCTTGGGGCGCCGGAAGTGCCAATGGCGAAGAGCCACCAGAGCACATCAAAGCGTTGTTTGACACCTATCAAGGTGTGACCACAACGGCGGACCCTGCCAAGCAACTGGCCTCTTTGGAAGCCTTGATTGAACAGGCCACCAGCCAGCTGTTGACTGTTGGTTTGGTTCAAAGTGACGGCGCCTACGGTATCGCGCGCAACAACCTGCGCAACTATCCTGATCCGATGCCAATTGCAGGTCAGCTTTGGACCCCTGCGCCATACACCGCACAGTTCTTCTTTGAAGGCGGGGCAAACTTGCCCTGATAGGTGCTCCCGAGCACGAGAGGGCCTCAAGACCCTCTTGTGCTGCGCGATGCGGTTTAAAACATGGCCGCATCGCGCCCCTTTTTCTTTCTGTCTGACCATAATCTAGGGATGACATTCGATCATGCTGCTCTTTCTCTATCGCCGTCTCATGTACATGGTGCCAACTGTCTTTTTGGTGTCCATCGTCACATTTGCCATCATTCAACTTCCCCCGGGGGATTACCTCGACACGCTGGCGGCAGAACTGTCTGACAGCGGTGGTCTGGACGAAGGCACCAAACAGGCCCTCGAAGCGCAGTATGGCCTTGGGCAGCCGATGTATGTCCAATATTTCAAATGGATGCGCGGCATCTTGCTTGAGGGCAATTTCGGCGTCAGCTTTGAAAAAAACCTGCCAGTGAATGACCTGATTTGGGATCGTTTGGGATGGACCTTTGCCATTTCGATGATGACCCTGCTGTTCATCTGGGCGATTGCGCTGCCAATTGGGATCTACTCTGCGGTGCGCAAGTATTCCGTCGGCGATTACCTGGCAACGTTCCTTGGCTTTATCGGCCTAGCTGTGCCGAATTTTATGCTGGCTTTGGTGATGATGTATGTCGCCTTTAAGTACTTCGGCCAATCGGTCGGCGGGCTGGTCAGCCCCGAATATCTCGATGCCCCGTGGAGCTGGGCCAAGTTTGTCGACCTGCTTCAACATATTTGGATGCCAATTGTGGTTGTGGGCACTTCAGGGGCGGCGGCGCTGATCCGCATCATGCGCGCCAACCTTCTGGACGAATTGTATCGCCCCTATGTTGTGACCGCGCGCGCCAAGGGCATGAGCGAATTTCAACTGCTGCTGCGCTATCCGGTGCGCGTCGCTCTGAACCCATTTGTGTCAACAATCGGGTGGATTTTACCGGCGCTTGTGTCGGGCGAAATCATCGTGGCTGTTGTCATGAACCTGCCCACCACTGGCCCCCTGCTTTTGCGCGCACTTCTGGTGCAGGACATGTACCTGGCGGGATCGTTGATCCTGATTGTGAGCCTGTTGACTGTGCTGGGGACACTGATCTCTGACCTGCTTCTTGCATGGATTGACCCAAGGATTCGTTACCAATGACCGCTCTGGACACGCAAATTGACCAACCCGACGACGTGCATGATGTGGCCATGCCAGAATTGCTTGGCCCCTGGGCGCTGATGTGGCGCAAGTTTCGCCGACATCGGGTGGCGCTGATCAGCCTGTGGCTGGTCGCTCTGATCTATCTCGTTGCGCTCTTTGGCAACTTCTTTGCCCCCGAGGATTACCGCGACACCAACCGGCGCGGCATCTATGTCCCGCCTCAGGGCATCCACCTGTTTTACAAAGACCAAGACGGCAACCGGCACTTTCAACTTCATGCCAAAAAGCTGAAGATGATCGTGGATCAAGCCACCATGCGGCGCAGCTATGAGCCGCTTGAGGACAAGATTGTGCCGCTGGGGTTTTTCGTCAAAGGCCACAGCTACACCTTGGCTGGCATGTTCGAAGTGAACCGTCACTTCTTTGGACCCAAGAATCCGCGTGATGTGGTGTATTTCCTAGGCTCTGACCGCTTGGGGCGCGACACGCTGAGCCGCATCGTCATGGGCACACAAGTGTCAATGTCGATCGGTCTGGTGGGCGTGGCGGTATCTCTGCTGATCGGGGTCTCGCTGGGTGGGTTTTCAGGCTATTATGGCGGATGGGTCGACAATGTGATCCAGCGCCTGATTGAATTCCTGCGCTCGATCCCAACGATCCCCTTGTGGATGGGGTTGGCTGCGGCCATCCCTTTGGGCTGGCCCCCACTTCGCACCTACTTTGTCGTGACCATTATTGTGTCGATGATCGGCTGGACTTCACTGGCACGCGAAGTGCGCGGGAAATTCCTGTCGCTGCGCGGTGAAGACTTTATCATCGCCGCCCGTCTGGATGGGCTGAGCGATTGGCAGATCATTCGCAAACACATGGTGCCCAGCTTTTCGAGCCATATCATCGCTTCGCTGACCTTGGCTGTACCGTTGATGATCTTGGCTGAAACATCGCTGTCGTTCCTTGGCATTGGCCTGCAGCCCCCCATCGTTTCATGGGGCACCCTGCTCAAAGAAGCCCAGAACATCCGCACCATCATCGAGGCACCTTGGCTTTTGATTGGCCCCGGCAGCACCATTGTGATGGCTGTGTTGGCCCTTAACTTTCTAGGAGACGGCCTTCGTGATGCCGCTGACCCACATGCCCACTAACGCTTCTCAAACCTCTGATCGGCCCCTGGTCGAGATCCGCGACCTGAACACGCATTTCTTCACCGATGATGGTGTGGTCAAAGCGGTGAACGGTGTCGACTTGGACGTGCACCCCAACCGCACCCTGTGCATTCTTGGGGAAAGCGGCTGTGGCAAATCGATTATGGCCCGCTCGATCCTGAGGATCGTGGATGCGCCGGGTCGGATCGTCGAAGGCTCGATCACCTATAACGCCGAGGATGGCCGCAGTATCGACCTTGCAACAGCGCGCACCAATTCCCCGGCGCTGCGCAGCATTCGCGGCCAAGACATTGCGATGATTTTCCAAGAGCCGATGTCCTCGCTGGGCCCAATCACCAAGATCGGCAAACAAATCACCGAGACACTGCTGCTGCATCGCAAGATCACCAAGGCCCAGGCCCGCGAGATTGCCATAGAGATGCTGGCCAAGGTGGGCATTCCCAAACCGGCGGAACGGTTTGAGGCTTACCCATTTGAGCTTTCCGGTGGCATGCGGCAACGCGCAATGATTGCAATGGCGCTGTGCTGTGAGCCGCGCCTGTTGATCGCGGATGAGCCAACTACGGCTTTGGACGTCACCACCCAAGCGCAGATCCTTGATCTGATCGCCGAGTTGAAGGACGAATTGAACATGGGGGTCATGTTGATCACCCACGATCTGGGCGTGGTGGCCGAGGTCGCCGAGGACGTGGCTGTGATGTATATGGGTCAGGTGGTTGAAACCGGCACCGTGCATGACATCTTTGAGCGCCCTCAACACCCCTATACCCGCGCCTTACTTGAATCCGTGCCCCGCCTTGGTGCAGAGCGGCGCCGGCGCCTGCCCGCCATTCGTGGAATGGTGCCACATCCGTTGGCCCGCCCCTCAGGATGCACGTTTCGCACCCGTTGTGATCATTTCATGGCGGGCACTTGCGACAAACTCGAGCCGGTCCTGACCGGCCAAGGGGCGGCCAAAGTGGCCTGCCACCTCCCTCAAAACACCGAGGTGTCTCATGGCTGAACCTATTCTAAGCGTCCGTGATCTGGACATGCATTTCCCGATTGGCGGCGGGTTCTTCAGCAAATCCACCGATGTGGTACGCGCCGTCGATCGTGTGTCCCTTGATGTGTATCGCGGGGAAAGTTTTGGCATCGTCGGCGAAAGCGGCAGCGGCAAAACCACGCTTGGGCGCTGCATCATGCGCATCCTTGACCCCACAAATGGTAGCGTGCAGCTGTCGGGCAAATCGCGCGCCGCCACCGAATTGGTTGGCATGTCGCGCAGCGATCTGACCGCCGTGTGGCAAGACATGCGCATGGTGTTCCAAGACCCGCAAAGCTCGCTCAATCCGCGTCTGCGCGTGCTGGACCTGATTGGCCAGTCTTTGCAGGCCACCGAAGGTCTTAGCGGTGCGGCCTTGGCAGAGCGGGTTGGCGATCTGTTGGAACAGGTTGGACTGCAACGCGCCTTTTTGATGCGATATCCCAACGCGTTTTCGGGCGGACAACGTCAACGGCTTGGCATTGCACGCGCATTGGCCACCAAGCCAGAAATTGTGATCGCGGACGAAGCGGTCTCTGCTCTGGATGTTTCGATCCAAGCGCAGACCTTGAACCTGATGCAGGATCTGCAGGATCAGTTCGATTTGACCTATATCTTTATCGCCCATGATCTGGCGGTGGTGGAACATTTCTGCGACCGGGTTGCGGTGATGTATCTGGGTCAAATCGTCGAGATGGCCGATCGCGACACGCTGTTTTCCAGCCCCAAACACCCCTACACGCGGGCGCTGTTAGAGGCGGTGCCAATTCCGGTGCCCGGTGCGCGCAATAAGTCCAAAAAGCGTCAGTCCCTGACCGATGGCAGTCAGGCCACGCAAGGCTGTAAGTTTGCCTCGCGCTGTGCTCATGCGCAGGATCTGTGCCGCAGCAAGCGCCCGCCCTTGGCCCAAATTGGCGACGCTCAGGTGGCCTGCCACTTTGCTGGCACCATCTAACGTCCCCCTACGGGACCGGTGATAAAGACAATCGACACCGCACAGCCCGCGCACTTTGGTGACGCGGGCTGTGCTTTTAATGGCTGCTCCCACCGTCATTCAGCACGCTAGGGCGGCAAAATCCGAAAGGATTGCCTGCCGCAGCCCAGAAAATCATCACGTTTAGGTGCGCGTGGTCTTTAGTTGCAGGTACATTTGATCCCCAGCGCCGCGCACGTGCTGTTGGATACAGGCCACCGCATCATCAATCCCATTGTTGCGAAAGGCGTCGATCAGCTCGCGATGTTCGCGCAGAATTTCGGCATGACGCGCGCGCGAAATCGGCACCTGCATCGCCAAGGCGTTCAGGATACGACGCTGCAATTGCCAGATGCCAAAGGCCCGGCTGTTGTAATGTTTGCGCGCAATCGTTTCGTGAAATTTAAGATCAAGCCCCGTGAACTTGGGCTTATTGGTAACCGGTGTTTTTTCCAATTCGTCCTGAATGGCCTGCAGCTCATCCAGATCTTCCAAGGTACAGCTTTTGGCAAAAGTCTCGACAAAATAAGGCTCTAGCAGTTGCAGCACTTCGAAGATATCGCGCAGACTGTCGGCATCGAACGTTGAAACCGTCGCCCCTTTGTTCTGCGCGATCTCCACAATGCCCTCGCCCTGCAATAGGCGCAGCGCTTCGCGCACAGGGATGATCGAAATGCCATAACGATCCGCAAGCTCTTGCACCTTTAGGCGTGCCCCTCCGGGGAACACCCCAGACCCGATGTCTCCTAGCAGGCGTTCATAGACTGAAATACTGTCACCGGACGTTTTAGCCAAAGTCGATCTCCTACCTCATAGGCGCGCCACAGCCCCAAAGCTGCGGCTTTTAATATTCTATTACCAATTGATAGAATATTTTAAAGCCGGATAGAAGGGAGAACAATGCTTGACAGACTCTAAAATGTATTACTAAATTTTCAGATAATATATCAAATGAAGGGAGATTCTGTCGTGACCTTGTCAAAACCTGCATTGCCGATGATTGTCGGCGCCGCCATTCTGGTTGCCCAAACGGCCCACGCAGATCCGGTGGTTCTTGATGTGACCGCTTGGAAAGGCAACGAGGCGGAGCCCGCCGGCTTGCCCACTCTCATTGCCGCCTTCGAAGAGGCCAACCCCGATATCGATGTTGAACTGTCCTATATCAGTCGCCTTGATACCGATGTGGTTCTGCCCCCTCGCCTGCAAGGCAACAATGCGCCAGACGTCATGATGACAGATATGCCCTTGGTGAACATCTGGTCCGAAGCCAACCTCTTGGCGGATCTGGGGCAGTCATCGGACTGGTTCAGCAAACTTGAACCAGCACTGGTGCCATCGGTCAGCAGTGGTGAGGCCGCCTATATCATGCCCCTCGAAGTGATCGGCATGGGCAACTTTGTGAACATGGGTTTGCTCAAACAAGTGGGCATCGATGCCGCACCAAGCACCCTTAGCGACCTTTATGCGGCCTGTAAGGCGTTGGACGCCGCAGGCATCAACCCGCTTTTGTTCACCGGTGGGTTTTCCGCCCCCCTGTTTACAATTGCCAACGGGCTTGAGGCCAGCGACGGTGCCGCCGCACTTGGCAACGGCGACCAGACCTTTGTCGACAGCGCCGCCTTTAACGGGGCCATCGACAGTATTCGCAGCCTGATCGACAACAAATGTGTTGATCCTGATGCGCAAGCCGGTCTTGATCCGTGGTCCACCGCGCTCACCGAATTCAAAGCTGGTAACTTTGCCATGATGCCGCAAGGCGCGTGGAACATCGGTGATTTTTCCAGTGTTGAAGGTCTGGATTTCGCCTTTGCCCCCATTCCCAGCAGCAACGACAGTGGCGTGGCGCTGGACCTGTTTGGCATTGGCTGGTCAATCTCTGCCCAAAGCGCCCACCCCGAAGAAGCGCGTAAGTTTATCGAGTTCTTTGCGGATCCGGCGAACCTGCAGGTGATGCTGGATGCCGAAAGCGCCTATAGCCCATTTCAGGGTGGCGCCAGTGGCATGCCCGCGCTTGCAGCGGCGTATGACCAGTCGCGCGTTGACGGTGGGGTCATCATGTATCCCTTTGCGGTTTTGGACTGGCCCAAGCCTTTGGAAGGTGAAATCTGGGACAGCTTGACCGGATTTCTGCTAAACGTGGATCGTGACAATGAGGCGGTTCTAGAACGGTGGGACGAAGCCGTCGAAGACGCGCTTTGATCCCTAAGGGGGGCTGAGCGCCCCCTTTTCAACACAGGAAAGCCAAGGACAATGACCAAATCACGCCAGATCTACCTGTTTGCCGTGCCTGCATTTTTGGTCATTGCCTGCTTTTTTCTTTATCCCATTGCACTGTCCTTTCAGCTGAGCTTCACCAACTTCAAAGGGGTGGGCGCAGCCGATTGGGTTGGCGGGGCCAATTACGAACGGTTTCTGGCGCGCTCACGCTACCTGAATTCGGTTTGGACCACGCTAAAGTTCACCGCCATCGTTGTTACCGTACAGACCCTATGGGGGCTGGCCTTTGCCGCCCTGCTGCACCGCATGCCGGCCATCCGCAACTTTTGCCGGGCGGCCCTATTCACGCCAGCGATGATGTCCTTTGTCATCGTGGGCTATGTCTGGCAATTCATCTATTCGCCCTATTCGGGTGGATTGAACGCGCTGCTATCCGCCTTCGGCCTTGAGGGGCTGACGCGCGGTTGGCTCGGCGATCCAGACACCGCGCTTTTGGCGATTGCCTTTACCCATGTGTGGATGTTCGTAGGCTATACCACCGCGATCTTTCTGGTGGGCTTTGCCAATATCCCACGTGACATCGAAGAGGCTGCCCGGCTGGACGGCGCCAGCAGTTGGCAAAGGTTCAGATATCTGGACCTGCCGTTGCTGGCCCCCAGCTTTACGGTCAACATCATTTTGTCGACTGTGGGCACGCTGAAAACCTTTGAGCTGCCCTTTATCATGACCCGGGGCGGGCCAGACCGGGCGACCAACACTCTTAGTCTGGAAATTGTTCAGAACCTCTTTGGCAGCTACAAATTTGGCTTCGCCTCGTCATTGTCGATCATCATGTTGGTCATCGTCGTGGTGGTGTCGGTGTTCCAGATGACCTACTTGCGCCGTCAGGAGGCCAAAGTATGACCTGGTCCAAATTTGTCTCTCGCCTGTGTCAGTTTGGCATGGTGGCCATCGTTTTGTTCATGCTGGCACCTGTGTTTTATATGATTGCCATGTCGTTTCGCACCTCGGCGGATATTGTCGCAGCCCCCTTGGGCCTACCGACCGAGTTGTATTGGGGCAATTACGCCAATGCACTGGACAAAATGAACTATCTGCGCAGCGTCTTTAACTCGGTCAGCATCACCTTGTTGGTGACGGTGCTGGTGGCGTTGCTTGGCTCGATGGCGGGCTATCCCTTGGCCCGCCGCACCAATGGGATCACACGGTTGTTTTTGATGGTGGTGGCGCTGGGGCTCGCAACCCCACCCTTTGTCACCATCACCCCAATTTATGTGATTTTCCGCAACTTGGGACTGTTGGACAGCTATGGTGGGATTGTGCTGGCCTTTACCGCCTTGAACCTGCCGCTGGCGGTGTTCTTTTACACCAGCTTTATTTCTGCAATCCCCAAAGAGCTGGAAGAGGCGGCGCGGCTGGACAATTGCAACGACTGGCAGATCTATTGGTATGTGATCCGCCCGCTGTTGGGGCCCGCCACCGCCACGCTGTCGCTATTTGTGGCCCTCATGGTGTGGAATGATTTCACCTATCCCCTGCTGCTGTTGACCTCTCCGGAAAAATTCACAGTGATGATCAGCGTCTATCGCTTTCTGGGCAACCTCAATGTCCAACCGGATCAACTGTTCCCCGCTGCGGTTCTTGGCTCTTTGCCATTGATGATCCTGTTCATTTTCTTTCAACGGCGCATTGTTGCAGGCGTCACCGCTGGGGCGGTCAAATAAATCCTCTTTTGCGGCGCCCACCGGTCGATCACAGTGGCCCAGAGGGGCCGTGTTGGGCGTTGCTCCATTGGCGCGGTGATTGTCCAAACCTGCGTTTAAAGTCGCGACTAAACTGAGAGGGGCTGACATAGCCCACCTGTGTGGCAGCCTCGATCACCGTCATTCCTTCGGCGATGCTCATGGCAGCGTTATTCAGACGCATCGTTTTCACAAACTGGATCGGGGACAGGGCTGTGACCTGTTTGAATTTGCGATGAAACACCGCGCGGCTCATGCCTGCGCGCGACGCCAAATCGTCGATCGAGATCTGCTGGCTCAGATGGCCCGACACATGCGCGATGGACCGCGCGATGCCATTGCCCGCGCCAAAGGCCTGTCTGGCAAACGGGCCTGCCTCCCCTTTAAGGATCGCATAGTAGAGCTCTCTCAGGCGCGCCTCTCCAAGGACAATCCTATCGGTTTCATTTCTGCCCAATTGCACAAGCCGCAAAAGCGCGTCCGAAAAGGCGTCATCCCATTGCGCCAGCTTGATCCCTTGGGTTGACAGGGCTGCACTCTCAGCGGGCTTTGCCCCCCCGGCGTGATCCATTTCAAGCGCCATCTCCGCCATCACGCGGGGGTTAAGTGTGATGTAAACGCCAAACAATGGGTTCTCCGTCGACGCCGCTGGCGTGCCCGCATGCACCGGCATCGACATCGGACAACATAAATAGCGGCTGTTGTCGTAGACATAGCGCGCGCCGTCCACCACCGCTTCTTTGGATCCGCTGGCAATGGCGATCACGCTGGGTTCATAGACCGCCGGCACGCAGGGCATCGCATGCGTGGCCCGGAACAGTTTGACCCCGGGAATACCCGTCTCAACAAGGCCATCCCTGTGCAACTGGTCAGCAATAAGTTGTTTGATCTGATCTTGCGCCATACCGTGACTTTAGGACTGACGGCTCACCCAAACAAGACAGTTGATACAAATGGGCAAGTATTTGCGATTATATCGTCTATCTGAGGGTCCTATCGAGATATATCTACATCCCAGATCACAAGCCAACAGCCCAGCGCCTTGGCAGATACTGGAAAAGGAACACAACGATGACTCGCACACAATTTGGACCAAAAGGCTGGTTGCCAGAACGGCTGGGCTCTTTGATTGGCAAGACCTACTTAATCACCGGTGCCAATGCAGGCGCCGGGTTTCAAGCCGCACGCACGCTACTGTCCAAAGGTGCCAAGGTGGTGATGTTGAACCGCAGCGTTGAGAAATCGCAAAGTGCCCTCGCCGAACTGAAGCAGGAATTTGGCGCAGAGGCAGATGTACAGTTTATCCATGTGGATCTGGCAAAGCTTGCCAGCGTGCGCGCGGCCGCCTCGGAGGTTTTGCAAACTGTGCCTCGGATTGATGCATTGATTTGCAACGCCGCGATTGCGCAAGTGCCCACTCAGCAACTGACCATCGATGGGTTTGAAAGCCAGCTTGGCACCAATCACTATGGTCACTTTGTCCTATGTGGCTTGCTCTATCCGCGCATCGATCAAACAGCGGGGCGGATCGTTGTTGTGGCCAGCCTCGGTTATAAAATGGGGATCAGGACCATCCAGTTTGATGACATGAACTGGGATAAGAACTACAGCGCCAACCCTGTCTATAGCCAAAGTAAATTGGCGCAAATGATGTTTGCCTACGAGCTTCAGGATCGCATCAAGGCCGCAAACGGACAGGTTCAGGTCTATGTGTGCCATCCCGGTTCCTCAGCCACATCTTTGATCAGCACCAGTGGTGGGCTGGCGACACGGATTGCCTTTTATCTGATGTCCCTGTCCCCCATGGTTCAATCGGCAGAAAAGGGCGCCTATCCCGAGGTGATGTGCGCCACAGAAACCGGTCTGGATCAACGTGCGCTTTATGGTCCAACTGGTCGCATGGAATGGGTCGGCCCTGTTGGGCAGGGCACCCTAGAGCCCCATGCCTATGACAAAGCGGTGATGGTCAAACTGTGGGACCGCTCAGAGGCGGAAACGGGCTTTGACTGGCCGCTGTGATCAAAACGGGGGCCGTCAATTGGGCAACTAAGGCGGGGCACTTTAGGGCCAACTTGTCGAAAGGTTCGCCGTTGCTGTCTTGTCAGGCCAATTGGACGGCAGGGGCGCCCTGCCCCCTACACGGCCCCCAAAGGGCCCACGCGTTTGGGGGCAGAGGTGCAGTAGAGGCTGCAGCGGGGCCAAAACGCTTAGCGGCAGTATTCCCCTTCGACCAGCGCACCGCCGTTGGTGACGGTCCGGGTTGCATAGTCATAACACCCCTGCCTGTCAGAGGGCGCATAGCGAATGAAATAGTCCTGCCCCTCATAGGCGTAATCCATGCTGCGGCTGCCATCGGCGTTTTGCGTAAAGACAAGGTTTTGCACACCACCGCGCGGCGGACGCCCCGGCTCTGCTCCGCCGCCACTGGCGGCGCTTAGCGGGCGCACCCGCGGCAGACGGTCAAAATCTGCGACCGTGCCCATCAAGCATTGCACGATATAGGGAGCCTCTTGCGAGGTGTGATACCGATAGCCAAACCGGGCGTCCTCTTGCCCATTGCATACATCCAGCACCCCGGTTGCGATCGGGCTGCCATCAGGATTGGTGTCGCCATAGATTGGAAACCCATCAAAAGCCCAGCCAATAATGGCATCCGGTCCAGCATTGGCCATTTGAGCAATCATGCAGATTGGTGCGACGTGATAATGATAATCATCCCCCCGCCCCGCGTGCCCACCACAGTGATCCAGCTGACCAGTTTGCAATGTGTCGTGGCGGGCTTGGTGATGGGCCAGATCTGCTTGGCTCATTTCCCCGCCTCCAGTGTAGTCATAGATCGGCACACCATTGACCGCCACGCCCAGCGCAGCGTCGCGGGTTAACGGCGTGCCGCTATAGTCAGGCGAAAGCACCACAGGGGCACCGTATTGCGCTGGCACCGGCACCTGTTCGTTGGTCCCTGTGATCCCGGTCATCATCTCATGGTCGGGATACGTGTCTGAGGTCAGGGTTGCGTGGCTGTCTGAACAGGTGACGCTGACGCTGTCGCCGAACCCCGCCTCCTGCACCGATGCCACCACTGCATCACAATGGTCTTCATGCGCCACAGCGGGCGCGGCCAGGCCGCAAAACAATGTGGGCACTATCAACAATCGGATCATGAAACAGACCTTTCAAGAGGAAGGGGAACAGAGGATATCGGCGCAAACCGCACAGGTTATTTGACGGTCATACGGCACAGCACTGTGTTGCTCTGTTCAAGATCAGGGCCCCAGATCAGATCGGCGCTGCTGTCCCAGTTGATCTTGTCATACCCGTCTTTGGGGCTGACCTCGCGGCTGGTATAGACATCTGCGGCGGGCCAAGCGGTATCGTCGAACGATGCGCTGTCCCACTGTGCAGGTTCCTCTTCGGTGTCAAAGCCACAGGCACCGACACCCGCTTGGGGAGTGCGCGCCGCTTCGCAGGATTTATCAAGCGGTGCCGTATGGGTCACAAAACAGCGCCAATCCGCATTGGTTACGGCAACAATTTGGCCAGCGGCATCGCGGATCTGAACGATCACACCGCCATCCCCCATCTGTTGACGACGGGTGCCGATATATTCCAGCCCGGTGTCATCCTCTTTGAAATCCTTCGCGACAAGCCCGATGACAAAGGGGCGTTCGGCCTCAAAGGAGAAGCTTTCTGCGTTGAACGAGCGCTCTGTGGTGATTGGCACACTGTCCTCGGCCACTTGCACCCCGTTGATCCGCATCTCAAACCAATTGTCTGCCCAGACATCCGCGGAAAACGTATCAGCCGCAACTGATGTGGTGGCCGTCATCAAAGCCAGAGTTGTGAACGTGCGTAGCATGGGCGTGATCCTTTGTGTGTCCTTTAAAGGGTATACGCGACCTCTCGCCGTTTCCGTCGCAAATAATCGCGCCCACAGATTTTTGTGCAGGCGCAAAGGTCTGTGATAAAGAGGGCAAAACACCTCTCGCAAAGGTGCGCCTCAAGACGACCAAGGACATGCCGTGGACAGCAAAGTATCAATATTTCCAATCACCCAAGCCACCACGGCCACCTTCACCGAGCTTTACTTTCGCCTCACGTTTTTCTTTTTTATCCAGCGCGGCAGCAAATACGTACTCAGCCCAAAACAGGGCGAGATGCTGGGGGAAGAAGGCGATTTGATGATTTTTCCTCCTGGATCAATGGTTACTATGGAAAATCGCCCCGTCATGGAGGGAGATTATCGCGCATTGGGCGTCTGTTATACGCATGACCTGATCAACAGCGTATTTTCTGACCTGCCCAAATCCGATCGATCCAAAGGCGTTCAAATTGTCCGCACATCAGAGCATAACCCTGCAGATATTCTAAGCCTGATCCAAGACACATTGGACAATGACACCCTGCCAGACACCATCCGGGATCACCGTTTGATCGAGCCGCTGTTGTGGCTGCGCGAACAAGGGTTTCAACTGCCCACGCAGGTAGAAGATGATCCTATCAGCCAAGTGCGCAGCCTGATCGAGAGCGACCTTAGCCATCCATGGATGGCGGATGAAGTGGCCGAACATTTTGCAATGAGCGAAGCCACGATGCGCCGCTGGCTGTCCAAAACCGGTCAGGGCTTTGCAAAAATACTGCTGCACACCCGATTGGAACACGGGCTGAGCCTGTTGCAGACAACCGAGGCGCAGGTCTCGGAGATTGCCTTGGATTGTGGGTTCAAAACCCCCTCTCATTTTTCGGACGCTTTCCGCAAAAGGTTCGGGATTAAACCAAAAGATATCCGTTTGGCGGCACATTGATCGAAATCCGATAATTCTTGACCGGGAGCCGGAAGCGGCGCTGCGTTGTGATGGGTAAGTTAGGCTCATCAACAACAAACGATCCTAGAAAGAAGTATCACAATGACCCGCACCACACTCCTTGCAGCCCTGATGAGCTTTACCCTGTCTGCCCCCGCACTGGCCGACAGCTTTATCCTGACAAGCCCAGACATTGCCGAAGGCCAAAAGCTGAACAACGACTTTGTGTTCCAAGGCTTTGGCTGTGAAGGCGGCAATGTTGCCCCAGTTTTGGAATGGCATGGCGCGCCTGAAGGCACCGAAAGCTTTGCTGTCACCGCCTACGATCCAGATGCGCCTACAGGTTCCGGTTGGTGGCACTGGTTTGCCTTTAACATTCCCGCAAACGTGACCTCACTTGGCGGTTCAAACGATGTCCCGGCGGTTCAGTTGACCAATGACTACGGTGCCACTGGCTTTGGCGGCGCCTGCCCGCCCCCCGGTGAAGTGCACCGCTATGAGTTCACGGTGCACGCTTTGGGCACCATGCTGGCGATCGACAATTCGGTCAGCAATGCTTTGGCCGGCTACATGGTCAATGCCAACAGCATCGCCTCTTCGACCATCACAGCCGTTTACACCCGCTGATCCCACATTGCCCTGACCCTGTTGATGCTGTTGATCGGTGTCAGGGCCCCACTCACGAAAGACAATTCCATGAAAATCACCATCAAAAACTGGGCCGATGGCGCCCCTATCCCTGAAAAATTCGCATTTGGCAAAATCCCAGCCGAAGGCCGATTTGAGCTCTCGCAAAACGTCAACCCGGCAGTCAGCTGGTCAGAGGCCCCCGAAGGCACACGTTCCTTTGCTATCGTTATGCATGACCCCGATGTGCCCTCTTCGGGTGAGGACGTGAACCAAGAAGGCAAAACCGTCCCTGCCGATTTGCCACGTGTCGACTTTTACCATTGGGTTTTGGTGAATATTCCAGCGACGCTCAGCAGCATTCCCGAAGGCGCCGACAGCCTTGGCGTCACACCGGGCGGCAAAACAGCGGGCCAACGCTCTTACGGTAAAACCGGCATCAACAGCTATACCGACTGGTTTGCGGGCGACGCCGATATGGGGGGCGACTATGGCGGCTATGATGGCCCTTGCCCACCGTGGAACGACAGCCTTGTTCACCACTACCACTTCACCGTCTATGCGCTGGATGTAGATCACGTTGACCTTGATGGGGCCTTTACCGGCGCTGACGCTCTGGCCGCACTTGAGCGCCACGTGATCGCCAAGGCCACACATGTCGGCACGTACAGCATGAACCGCGATCTGGATCTGGTGGCGGCACAATAACCCTCTTTGACCTGCGCCATTGCCACGTGGCGCAGGTCAGCAAATACAGGAATAGAACTGTGTATTATGTCCCCAAAGACGGCCACGGCCTGTCGCACAACCCGTTCAACGCTCTGATCACACCGCGCCCGATTGGCTGGATCTCAACCCGCGGCTTGGACGGTCAAGAAAACCTAGCGCCCTATTCGTTTTTCAATGGCGTTTCCTATGATCCGCCTCAGGTCATGGTCGCGTCAACCGCCAGCAAAGCGGACCGGTCGCGCGGCAAAGACACAGTTGGCAATATCATCGATACCGGCGTGTTTTGCGTCAATGTGGTGGGTTTTGAAATGCGCGATGCGATGAACGCCACCTCAAAACCCTGCCCGCGTGACGTGGACGAATTCGACCTTGCAGGGCTGGAGCGGACAGAATGCTCGGCGATCGCCTGTTCCCGGGTCACCGCAGCGCCCGCCAGTATGGAATGCAAACTGGTCAAGGTTGTGGACCTGCCCGGCGCGGCCAATATCGCCGTCTTTGGCGAGGTTGTCGGGATCCATTTGCAAGACGCCTATCTGGAGGATGGAATTTTTGATGTCACAAAATTTCAGCCCCTCGCCCGCATGGGCTATCGCGACTACACCCGCGTGAGTGACGTGTTCAGCCTCAATCGCCCTACAGACTAAGGGCGCATTGGCAATGCATCAACGAAGGGCGTCTCGGAATGTGGCAGATGCCGCGCTTGAATCGAGTGGAACGCTGTGGCCGGCAAGTCTTGGCACAGGTCACCTGAGGGGCGCGGCCCTGACCACATAACGCTCTGGCAAGGTGATCTTACGGTCCCGCGTCCCCAGCCCGTCAAGCACAGCAAGACAATGCCGGTCTGGCTGGACGGGGCTTCAATACAGTCGCTGCCGATGCGACCCTCTGGAACATGTCGGATTGCTGTTGGCATCGTGATCCAGCCGCATATCCAGCTGGCACCAAACCCTTACTTGTCTGGCAATATGGGCGGGCTGCGATCCCAGAGAAGTGGGGAAATCCGTGTCGCAACAGCCCACCTAACGAATGGGCGCGCTGACATCGACGACTGTGCCCGCCGGATCCCGCAGCAGCAAGCGCCGCTGCCCATAGGGCAGATCGGTTGGCTCTTGGATGATCTCGGCGTTCATCGCGACGGCTTTTGCGTGGATCACCTCGACGTCCTCAACAACAAACGTGGCGATGATCCCTGCTGGACGTGCCGTAATCCCTTCGGGGATCGTATCATGATCGCGGTCCAGAATGCCCAATTCTAGCTGGGGCATTTGCGCATGGGACAAAAGGACAAACCAGCCAAAGTCGCCCGCCCGCGTCATCCCAAGCAGATCTTGATAAAACTGCGCCGTGGCAGCGACGTCACCGGTCAGGATGTTTACAAAAGCGCGGTTCATTTTGGTCTCCTCAAGATGCCAACATACATATGTGTATGTTGCTTACAGGATACATTGGTGTATGTCTATAGAATGGAGACACCCTCACTCACCCCCGAAGATTGGCTCAACCTTGCCTTAACCGAGCTGCGAGACCACGGCTATGGCGCATTGAAAGCCCAGCCCTTGGCCAAAAAGCTGAATGTAACGCGCGGCAGTTTCTACTATCATTTTGACAGCCTCGACGCGTTTCACACCGCGATCATTGCCCATTGGTCCAACAAAACCAGCGGACAAATCGCACAACAGGCGCAAGAGACCGCAAACCCTCAGGATGCTTTGGACACCCTGTTGCAGGTGACCCTGCGCTCTGGCGAAGTTTTGGAGCGGGCCGTGAGATCGTGGTCAACCGTCGCAGAAAGCGTCGCAAAGGCGGTTGAACAAGTTGATCAAGAACGGATCATGGTTGCTGAAAAACTGCTGCTCAGCAGCGGTGTGCCCAACCCTACTGCGCACGCGCGGGCCAAACTGTTATATTGGGCGGCCATCGGTCGCTTGATGCTGCCATTTCCCAAAAACAATGTCCTGGCACGCGACGAAATATCCGATTTGGCGATGCTGATGCTACGGGATTAAGAAACGTAAAGCGCCAACGAAATACCCGGCCCCTAAGGCGCCCAACACCCGCGATGGCGCCTCAGTCGTGACTGTGTCTAAGCAGAGCCTTGTGCCCGGCAAAAGACTGGCGAACAGATCTTCGCCAGCCTTGAGATCACAGAGATGCCTTAGCAGCCGTTTGATTTGAGACCGGATTTGATCCAATCCACGCTGGTTTCACCCACCGAAGGGTTTACACATTCAGCAGGGAAGGATTTCACATTGATCAATGTGCCACGTTCGGCGTCTTCATCCCATTTGAACTCGCCATAGGCGATATCGATGATCGCTTGGTGACCATTGGACAAGGCCATTTTGACCTCCCCCTCAGGGGAGGGGAAACTCAGCCCAGCCAGCACAGATGACACATTGTCAGCCTCGACCGAGCCGGCTGAATCTGCCGCACTTTTCATCGCAAGAATGCCTTGAACCATTTGATAAGACGCGCCGATTGGCTCGCTCCCAAAGCGGTCCACATATTCAGCAAAAAACCATTTGTTCAGGGTCGTATCCGCAGTGAACGGATTGTGCGGCCCACGGGCCCCCATCACCGTTCCATCCGGAATGCGGTTGCCCAACAGCTCCATCGGCACATCCGCGGTCAGGGCCACGCGGCTTTTGTCAAATACACCACGGCTTGACGCTTGGATAATAAAGGCTTCAAGGTCACCGCCCCACAGGCTGGAATGAACAACATCGGTTTTGTTGGTCAAAAGCGATGTGATTTCAGACCCGTATTGACCGGCAAAAATCTTTGGGAACTGTTCGTTCGCAACGCCAACGCTGGCCTTAAGCTGGCTCACCGACTGCGAAAAATCACGCCAACTGTCATGGCCCCACGCATAGTTTTGGTTCAAGCCCGAAATCGTTTCCAATTCGGGTTGGGTATCCAGAATGTAGCGCGCCGCGCCCACCGCGCCGCTGGTGGCGTGGCCCGTCGACCGGAACGTGTACTTGGGATCAGTGACAATCTCTTCGAAAATCTGGGGCGTGCCGCAACTGACAAAAATCGTCAGCGCTTTCTCTTCTTCGGCAACGGGCGCAATCGCTTTGCAACTGCCTGACGAGATATAGCCGATCACCGCATCAACCTCTTGCTTGCTGATCAGCTTTTTATAGTCCGCAACCTTTTGTTTGCTGTTTTCATCAATAAAGACCGGCTCGACCATTTGGCCAGCAATCCCCGCTTGATCATAGGGTGGCGGCATGCGCCCTTCGTTGATCGCCTCAATGATCAACTCTGCGCCATTGCGCGCAGGCACACCGGCGGGCCCTGCAGCAGGCCCCGACAGAAAGGTCACAAGACCCAGTTTGACCACATCTTGCGCAACCACAGGGGTGGCCATCATTGTGCTCGCCAGCAGACCGCTAAGAATAGCAGTAGACTTCAAATTCGCTTTCATCACTTTCTCCTCCAGCGGGTGTTCTCCTCCCGCGATGGCATTCCGAAGCGACGGGGCAAAAAGGTCAAAAGAGCTGGGTGAGTTGGGTGAGCGGCAGGCGCTCAATCCGGAAATATGATGTGCGCAAAGCGCTCATCCTCTCAAATGTTGCGATTTGACGGCGCCGCGTTGAAGAGTAGTGTGCCAAAAACGGAGGGCGGTATGCAGGCTTTGAACACAGAAAAATTCGCATCCATCAAGCAGTGGATGCAGTCCAACCATGAGCGCGGTCGCATTGCAGGCTCGTCCCTTCTTTTGGCGCAAAACGGCGAGATCGCGATGCTGCATGCCCAAGGAAAACGGTCTTTGGCACAGGATCTTCCGTATGAAATCGATACGCTCACGCGCATCTATTCGATGACCAAACCTGTGACCTCGGTTGTGGTGATGCAGCTGATGAACGAAGGTCGATTGTCGCTTGAACAACCGGTCTCTGACTTCTTGCCTGCGTTCTCGCACTGTCGTGCGCTGGTCAACGGTGCGGATCACATAGGGCAAACCGAGCCCGTGCCGCCCCCCAGCCTGTTTCAGTTGATGGTGCACACTTCGGGTCTGACCTATGGCTTTAATTCAGGCTTGCTGCCGGATCACTACCAAGACCAAGGCCTCAATTTTGAGCCCGAAAGCGGTCCCCTGCAAGCCATGGTGCAGCGCATCGCGCAGCAGCCCCTCGCGTTTTGTCCGGGGACGCGCTGGGAGTATTCAATCGGGATCGACATCCTTGGGGCCGTGATCGAGGTCATCACGGGGCAGAGTTTGGATCAGGTTTTCCAAGACCGTATTTTTGATCCATTGGGCATGAAAGACACCTTTTTCACCGTGCCTCAGGACCGGCTGGCAGAGTTGGCCGATTGCCACGTCTACAGCGAAGAGGAGCCGCTGAAACTGTTTGATGCCGGGGCGCACAGCATCTTTGGGCCGCGCCAAGATCGAATGTTTGCGGGCGGCGGTGGTCTGGTCTCGACCTTACATGATTACTTTCGCTTTGCAGAAATGCTGCGGTTGGACGGCACGGTTGATGGTGTCGAGATCCTGCCCGCCCCTTTGTTACACTCAATGAAGCGCAATCACCTTGGGTGTGACATCGCCGACATGGGGCCCACCTCTTTTGCGGAAATGCCTATGGTGGGTGTGGGATTTGGTTTGGGTGGTGCGGTTGTTTTGGCGCCAGAACGCAGCGGCATGGCGGGCAGCGCTGGGGATTTCGGCTGGGGCGGTTTGGCTGGCACGTATTTTTGGATCGACCCGATCACTCAGGTGACTTGCATCTTTTTCACCCAGCTGATCCCATCTGGTGCGCACCCGCTTCGGTCAGAATTGAAGGCGCTGGTTCACAGCGCCCTCCGCTAGCGCATCACCCCGCAACAAAGGCAGCAAGTTCGCGCGAAAACTTATCGGGTTCTTCGACCATCAAGGCGTGCCCGCTGTTTTCAAACCACACCAATTTGGCATCCGATTTTCGCGCCGCCATGTAGTCTGCCCACCGTGGGTCGCTGACCAAGTCATGACGTCCATGCAGCAAAAGCAACGGCAAATCCAATCGGCTTAGGTTTTCGCGCAGATCCTCCTCTAGCAGAGTTTTGAAGTATTTATAGCCAACATATGCGGGCATTTTCAGCCACATAGACAGGAACCATTGAGTGGTCGCCGCCATATCTTCCCGGTGGAAATTCGCACCACCAAAGGCGTTCATGGTTTCGGGCAAGGCAATCCGAATCCCTTCGAGAGAGGCCTGCGCGGTGTCTGCATCCATTCCGAACGGTTCGTCGGCGGTGGGGGTAAACCGAGGCGTCGCAGCGCCCGCCATCGCCACCCGGCTGACCCGGTTGTTATGATTGAATTCGGTCGCGTATTTCAGCGCGACACCCGCGCCCATAGACCACCCCACAAGGGTCACGTCCTCCAGTTCGAGCTGATGAATGACATCGGCGATGTCCTCGCACATTTCTGCGTAGGTGTAGTCTGAAGTGGGTTTATCGCTGTCGCCATGACCGCGCAAATCCACACAGATACATCGGTGGCTTTCGTGCAGGTCAAGCACCTGATAATTCCACGTATCTACCGTGGCAGACAAGCCGGGAATAAACAGCAGCGGCTTGCCGCTGCCGCCATCACGATAGTGCATCCGGATACCGGTTTTTAAGTCGAGATAGGGCATAAAAGATCCTCCCAAAGTCGCGTTCAATGCCTGTCACAATTGAACGCGACCGCTGCACGCAGCAGTAGCTGGGATCCGGGCCATCCAGAGCGGAGGGCGCTCAGAATGGCTTGGTTTCGAGCGCCAAGCGCTCGTTAGATCCCGCCAAAACAAATATATTTCATCTCAAGGTAATCCTCGCAGCCATATTTAGAGCCTTCCCGCCCTTGACCCGATTGTTTGACGCCGCCAAAGGGCGCCACTTCGGTGGAGATGAGACCGGTGTTGACCCCAACCATCCCGTATTCAAGGGCCTCTGCCACCCGCCAGACGTTGTTTAGATCATTGGCATAAAAGTAAGAGGCCAGGCCATAGATGGTGTCATTGGCTTGCTCGATCACCTCGTCCACTGTGTCAAACTTAAACAACGGCGCCACCGGGCCGAAAGTTTCGTCACTTGCGACCCGCATCTTCCGGGTCACACCGGTCAAAACGGTGGGTTCAAAATATGTCCCCCCGAGCGCGTGCGGCTTGCCACCGGTCACAATTTTTGCACCCTTTTCGGTGGCGTCTGCGATGTGATCTTGCGCCTTCTTGACGGCGGCTTCGCTGATCAGCGGGCCAGCCGACACCCCCTCTTCAAAGCCGTCCCCCACCTTCATGTTTGCCACCGCTTGCGCAAGCTTATCGGTGAAAGCGTCATAGACCTTGGCTTGTACATAGATCCGATTGGCACAGACACAGGTCTGGCCATTGTTGCGAAATTTGGAAATCATCGCCCCTTCGACGGCCGCATCCAGATCAGCGTCATCAAAGACGATAAAAGGCGCATTGCCGCCAAGCTCCATCGAGGTTTTCATGATCTGATCCGCCGATTGGCGCATCAAAATACGCCCCACATTGGTAGAGCCGGTAAAGGTCAGCTTGCGCACCGTTGGGTTTTCGCAGAATTCTTTGCCTATTTCGGCGCTCTGGGTTGAGGTCACGACCGAAAACAACCCCTTGGGCAAACCAGCCTCCAACGCAAGTTTGGCCATCGCCAAAGCCGACAGCGGTGTTTCCGCAGCGGGCTTCGCCACAAAGGCACAGCCCACCGCAAGCGCAGGCGCTGCTTTTCTGGCAATCATGGCATTTGGAAAATTCCAAGGCGTGATCGAACCGACGACGCCAATGGGCTGTTTTTGCACCATTATTCGCTTGTCCGGCTGATGGCCGGGGATCAAGTCGCCATAGATGCGCTTGGCTTCTTCGGCGAACCACTCGATGTAACTGGCGCCGTATAGGATTTCCCCCTTTGCCTCGGCCAAGGGTTTTCCCATCTCTGCCGTCAGGAGTATCGCCAGATCATCCGCGTGCTCAACCATCAAATCATACCAGCGCTTTAACACGCGGCTGCGGTCTTTTCCGCTCTGCTTGGCCCATTCTGCCTGCGCTGTCTTTGCAACATCGATGGCTTGTGCGGTTTCTGCGCGCCCGAGGTCCGGCAAGGTTGCAAGGCTGTTCAAGTTTGAAGGGTTTTTAACCTCAAATGTCGCGCCGGACGCACTGGATTGGATCCAGCGACCACCGATCAATGCACGGGTTTCAAGCAGGTCCTTACGGGTGAGGCGCGCAAGTAGCGGGGAAATGAAGTCATTCACTGTGAAATTCCTAACGGAGATGGCGAAAGTGGTCTGCCGCGACGGGCGCCGCGACAGGAGTGTTTAGTGAATTGCGACCGGGTTGATGATCATCTGAACTGCCCCTTCGAGACGCGCCGCCCCAAGGACAAACATGAATTCATTGACGCCATCAGCGACGAGCTCTCGCGTATCCATGTTTTCCAAAATGTAGATGCCATTTTCGGGGATCAGAGTTTGATGCACCGAAAAGACGCCATCGGCACCGTTTTCAAAGGGCACAACCTCTAGCCCCCACGTATCAGCCCCAACCGCGACGACACCGATTTCGGCAAGATACTCGGCCCCGGAATTGCCCAGTCCGGGCTCAACTGAAACATAGCGCTTTTTGTCTTCTTCGCTGCCATCCAGCAGATTAAGCCAACCGGAATGAAACAGGACAGTGTCCCCTTCGCGCAGCTCAACACCCTGCGCATTGGCCGCCGCGACAATGTCTTCTTTTGTATAAGGCGTGCCCTCTTGGACAATCTCTTGATCATAGAATTTGGCCATGTCCAGTAAGACACCGCGGGTCACCAGCGGTGGGATTTTCTCGACACCAAGCTTTGTCAGACCATCGGTTTTTGCAAAATCTGTGTCGTGATGGCCGTTATAATATTCATGTTTAATTCCGATGTGCCCCAACCCATCAATCTGAGATCCAATGCCCAACCATCCCATAAAGATATCGTCATTGTAGGTCATGCCATTGGTGCCCAAACCATCTGTTTCGATTTGGTTTGGCTGCAAGATGGTGACGCTTAAGGATCGCGGGGAAAAGGCCGGTGTATCAGACCCGACAACGATCCCAAGGCTGTAGGTTTTGCCGGTTTTGATCAGTTTTGAGGCCTCTAACACAGAGGCAGGTGTGATGTGGTTGGCCGCTCCGATTTCATCGTCAGGACCCCATTTTGAGGCATGCCAATCACTGGCCATTGTCCCTGTCGCAAAGACCCCAAGTGTTGCTGCCAAAAGGCTTGTCTTAATCATTCCATTTTCCTCCCATTGGAATGCGCGGTCGGATGTGCGGGTCGAAAATGACCGCCAATTTTCGACCCGTGACCGCGCCTAAAGCGCAGCCAAATAGATCGCCGTGGCATCTGCCTCGGTCATGTCTCTTGGATTGTTCACCAGCAAACGCGTCTGGTTCATGGCGTCTGAGGCCAAGCGCGCGATGTCGCTCTCTTTGATCCCAACCGAACGCAACCCCGGTTCCAGGCCCAAACTCTGGGTAAGGGTGCCAAACTTCTCGATACACTCTGCCACTTGAGCGTCTTGCGGCTGATCTTGGCGAATGTCAGGAAAGACCAATGGCGCAAGCTCGGCATACAGAGGGCCCGCATTTGGCGCATTAAAACGCATGACTTCGCGCAGAACCAAAGCGTTCGAAAGACCGTGCGGGACATGAAACAAGCTGCCAATCGGATAGGCCAACGCATGAACCGCAGCCACCGGAGAGTTGGCAAACGCCTGCCCTGCCAGCATAGATCCCAGCAACATGTTGCTTCTGGCGGTGCGATCCGTGCCAGAGTGCACAGCGGTTTGAATGTTTGCGCCGAGCAACAGCAAAGCCTGTTTCGCGAGGTGGCGCGAGATCGGATTGTTGTTTGCACTTTTTGACGTGAACGCTTCGATCGCGTGCACCATCGCATCCACACCTGTGGCTGCGGTGATCGCAGGAGGCAATCCAACGGTTAACTCGGCATCCAACACGGCAACGTCTGGCAGAATAAGCGGGGAAACGATCCCCTTCTTTTCCTCTGTTCCCGTTGTTAGGATTGAGACCGGCGTCACCTCTGACCCTGTTCCGGCCGTTGTGGGAACCAAGACCAGAGGGAGGCGAAGACCCTTGGCTTGGTTGACACCAAACATGGCAGACATTGGCTGATCGCTGCCCAGCATCAACGCGACAACCTTGGCCACATCCATAGAGCTGCCACCACCAAAACCAACGACACAATCACACTGTTCTGACCGTGCCACGTCGACGGCATTTTCCACGGTTAGGGCCTTGGGATCGGGTTCAATCTCGCTGAACACACAGACATCAAACCCCGCCTCCGCAAGGCTTGCCATGGCCTTATCGGCCAAACCAAGCTGCAAAATGCCGGGATCTGTCACGAACAAAAGACGGCTGAGCGGCGCCGGGCTGGGAATGGATCGCACAACCGTCGCCAGCTCTGCGGCGCCCCCCCATTTCTGGAAAATGGAGGGTGTGGTGTTGAATATGAAATCCTCCATCTCAGGCCGCCTTCTCAGTGCTCATGAGGCTGATCTGACCGCGTTCGATGGCATAGACCTTATCGACAACTTTTTGCGAATGGGTGTAGTCGGATTCAGACACAAGAACGGTCAGGTTCTCGGACTTTAGATCGCCGATCACCTCCATCAGTCTTGCCGCCAAAGCCGGGGCAACCCCTTCAAAAGGTTCATCCAACAAAAGCAGGTTGGATCCCGCCACCAAAGAGCGCGCCAAGGCCACCAGTTTTTGCTGGCCCCCGCTTAGCGTCAGGGCCTTGCGATCCGCAAAACGACCGATTTCGGGCATGATGTCATAGACCCACTTCAGCCGGGACTGATCGGTTGATTTTGTCGCCCACAAAGACACCATGATGTTCTCTTCGACGGTGAAATGGGGCACCAAGCGACGGTCCTCTGGGAGGTATCCCACCCCCAAAGCAGCCCGGTGGTGCCCTTTGGCGTCATGAAGATCATGACCATCGAAACGAATGGCACCCTTCTCGACCGGCAAAGCCCCCATGATGGCGCGCATCAACGTGGTTTTGCCTGCACCATTGCGCCCAATCAGACCACAGCTGGTGCCGGTTTCGATCTCTAGCGAAACATCACGCAAAATCGGAATCCGTTGGATTGATAGGCTAATATTATCAACGTGCAACATGGTTACGCCTCCTCAGCAATCGCAGTGGTGGATGAAAGATCGGCAGATTGGCGGTGAAACTCGCTGCCAATCACAAACTCGCGGACTTTGTCGTTTTGCAACACCTCCGCGGTTGGGCCGTCTGCCAGAATGGTGCCCTCATAAAACGCCACACATCTGGGCGCGAAGGCTTCGACGATTTCCATGTCATGCTCAATGAACAGCACCGCCGTATCGGTCGATTTCAGCGCCTCAATCAGCACCCGCATGAATTCCATCTTTTCATCCGCGCTGACTCCACTGGTTGGTTCATCCAAAAACAGCAGCTCTGGATCGGCAACGGTGGCCATGGCGATATCGACCAGCTTGCGCACCCCCTGCGCCAGTGTCGAAATCTCTTGATCGGCATAGTGATCGATTTTGAACCGCCGCAGCAGCGCCATGGCTTCGCGTTCAAGCGACGGGTCCACCGCCGGACGCAGCAAAACAGGTTTGGCCTGCTTGGCGATGGTCAGGGCGATCAAAATGTTTTCGATCACTGGCAATTCAGGAAAAAGCTGCGGGATCTGAAAAGAGCGGCAAATACCAAGACGCGTGATGTCTCGTGTGGGTTTGCCGGTGATGTTCTTGCCGCGATAAAGGATCTCGCCGGAGGTGGGGGTCAGGTAGCCAGTGACCATGTTCACAAAGGTGGTCTTTCCCGCCCCGTTTGATCCAATCACCCCCATGACCTCGCCTGCATGGATCGAGATGTTGATGTCTTTGGCCGCATAGACTGCGCCAAATTGCTTTTCCAAGTTTCGGGTTTCTAGAATTTGCTGCATGTTATTCTCCTGCGACTGGAGCTGCGACCTTCTCAGGTTTTGCAGACTTCGAACGGTTGGAGATCAGGGACCACAGTCCTTTGGGAAGGAAGATGATGGTCAAAAGCATCACTGTGCCCAGGATCATTTGCCAAGTGTTTGGCGACACTTCGACGGCGTAGACGCGAATGATTTCAAGGACAAAGGTTCCGACCAATGGGGCGGCGACATTGCCGATGCCCGACAGGATTGCGATAAACACAAACTGCCCCGAGGTTGTCCAATTGGTCATTTCGGGATCGATATGTCCCAATGCCAGCGCCCAAAGAACACCGCCAATCGCCGAAACCGTTGCAGCAACCACATAGGTGATGTGCACAGCCTCATGCGCAGAGGTGCCAAGGTATTCCACCCGCAATTCGTTTTCGCGGATCGCCTCGTTCACATAGCCGATCGGGCTTTTGAGGAAGCGGTTCAAACCAATCGCGCAGCCAATCGCGCACAGGCAGGTCAGTGAATAGAGCATCAACCGGGCCACTTCACCTTCTGGGGCCCAGCCCAAATAGGTTGCGGTCGGCAGGTTGAAACCATCCGTGCTGCCCAATTCTTCGGTGCTCGACAGCAGCCCAAAAAGGATCATCGATACCGCCAAAGACAACATGGCAAAGAAGATTTCGCGGTAGCGCCGCAGCAAGAACCCAAGTGCGCCCGACAACACAACAGTCGTCAAAATGCCAATCGCCAGCAAAACGAACAGGTCGGTGACACCCAGGAACTTGGCGCTCATGCCCGCAGCATAGCCACCAACGCAGAAGTACAAGCCCTGACCAAAGGAGACGAGCCCCGCCCGCATTTGGATCATGACACCCAGCGCGACCAATCCTGTGCCCAATGAAACATGGACGTAGTTCACGATCCATTTTGGCATCAAAAACGCGATGAGAATGAGAATGGGCAAAGCAAGCAGCAGCCCAACTTCGGTGCGATCAAAGGTTTTCATCAGATTTTCCTGCTTTCTGCCAAGGCAAAGAGGCCATAAGGCTTCACGGCCAAAACGGCTGCCATGACGAGATAAATTGAGAAGAGTTCTGCTGGCGGATAGAGATGAACAGAGGCTGCGCGTGCAAATCCCACAATCAGGGCCCCGATCATTGCGCCACCGATAGATCCCATCCCGCCAATAACGATCACAGCAAACGACAGCACGATGATGTCCGCGCCGATCCCCGGTGAGACCGAGATTTCAGGGGCCGTGATGGCGCCACCCAACGCGCCAAGAACTGCCCCGGCGATAAACGTCATGGTGAAAAACAGCGTCACATTGATACCAAGCGCACTGCTGATTTCGCGATCTTCGATGACCACCAAAAGCAATTTGCCAGCGCGGGTCTTGTTGAGCACCATGAACAATGCCGCCCCGACCAAGATCGCAACGGCGATGATCAGGAATTTGTAGACCGTGTAGGGAATGCCAAACACATCAATGGTGCCAAAGTGGAAAGCCGGTTGCCACGCCACATAAGATTCCGTGCCCCAGATCAGTTTGGTCACGTCTTCGAGGATCAAGAAGATGGCGTAAGTCACCAAAACCATGAGGACTTCGTCGCGCCCGTACATGAACTTCAGCACGCCTCTTTCGACGATGAACCCCGCAAGTCCCCCCGCCAAAAGCGCAGCAAGCGGGATCAGCAAAAAGGTAAAGGCAATGGGATTGCCGGTGGTCGTATATAGCCCGATGGCCCAGGCCGATGAATAGGCACCTAGGGCATAGAACCCTCCGTGCGCGATGTTCAGAATGCGCATCACACCGTAGATCAGCGTAAGCCCAACTGAGGATAGAAAAAGCCAAGCTGCAAAGCCAAGGCCATCTACCGCGATTGCGACTGCGGTAAGCATCGTGTTCTCCAAATAGTCGAATGAGGGGGGGGAGTGGCAGGGAGGGTAGTCCCTGCCACAGTCGCGCCTTACCAAAGCATGGCGCGACCTCTGGGGAGAGTGCAGTTAGTTACACTTGGCGCCTTCAAAGCCGCCTTTGATCCAATCGATGGAACTGACCCCTGCCGGAGGGTTCACACATTCCGCGTTGAACCGCACCACGTCCACAAGCACAGCTTTGCCGCTGTCTTTGTCGTATTGGTAGGTGCCATAGGCGGTGTCCTGAATGGCTTGGTGACCACCCGCAAGCGCCATCGAAACTTTGCCACTTGGGCCGTCCCATTCCAGACCTTTCAAAGCGCCGATCACAGCGTCTTGCTCGGCACTGCCCGCCTTGTCAGCGGCCGCTTTCACACCCAACAGGGCCTGCGCCATTTTGTAGGACGGGTACGTTGGCATGGTGCCAAAACGGTCAAAATAAGCCTTGCGGAACCAATCGTTCAGCGCGGATTCTGGTGCCAGATCACCATGTGGGCCACGCGCCCCAATAACGGTGCCGTTTGGCATTTGCGCGCCCAAACGGTGCATGGCGGTTTCGCCCGTGGTCAAGACCACTTTGGAGCGTTCAAACACACCCCGCGCAGAGCCTTGAATGATAAAGGCTTCCATATCGCCACCCCAGAAGCTGGAATGAACCACATCCGGCTTAGAGGTCAAAAGCGCCGAAATCTCTGACCCGTATTGACCGGCATAGATCTTTGGGAACTGTTCGGTTGCGCGGGCCGCAGTGGTGTCGATTTGAGCAACCGATTCCGAGAAATCGCGCCAAGAATCCTGACCCCATGCATAGTTTTGGTTGATGCCAGCGATGCTTTTCAACGACACGCCCTGTTGTTCCAGATAGCGCGCAGCTGCAACGTTATCCATGGTGGCATGCCCCCCCGTGCGGAAGGTATATTGCGGCTCGGTTACGATCTCTTCAAAAATCTGCGGCGTGCCACAGTCAAACAGAATGGTTAGTTTTTTGGCTTTCTCAGCTTCTGGTGCAATGGCTTTGCAGCTGCCCGAAGAGATATAGCCAATGACCATATCAACACCATCTTTCTCGACCAATTTCAGATAGTCCGCGTTCTTTTGTTTGGAGTTTTCATCCACAAAGATCGGATCGATCGCGGCGCCACCCACACCGGCGGTATCATAAGGCGCAGGCACATTACCGGCGTTGATCGCTTGGATCATCAGCTCTGCTGCGTTGCGCGCAGGGACACCAAATGGGCCAGCTGCGCCGCCGGACAAGAAGGTTACAAAGCCCACCTTGACGGAGGCATCTTGAGCCATGGCAGAACTGGTCTGTGCAAAGGTGCCCACCAGTGAAAAGGCCGCCGCCGCCATAGCGCTTGTTGAGTATTTCAGGATTACAGACTTGCGCGAAGTCTTGTTTGAAAGTGTTGTCATGTGTTCCTCCGGTTCTATCCCTGTCAGGGTCAGAACGTCGCGCGGTCAGCTGCCGTGACAGCATATGAAAACCGAACGATATCCTCCCAACGCAGGCAGTTTGCCTACGCCTGCTCATTAGGGATGAAGCGGATCGGGTTCTCAATTTAGGCGCATCGAAGGCGTGAGCGGTGATCGCTCAGATGCGAAAAGGAGCGAGCGGTAGGCGCTCAAAGCGCACAATTTGAAATGCTATTCAGCGTCGCCCGCTTCCAAAACCGGCCAGGCCTCGGGCGGGTAATAGACGGACCATTGCCCAAGCTGCACCGTTGCGGGCGCGTAGCTGTTGTTAAATTCGGTTTTCCCGATGGCCTGCACCTGTAAAATCTGATGCGTTTTGGGATCCATCGTCGAACGGAAGCCTTCCGGATCCTCAGGCAGCGACAGTGAAAGCGTTTCAAAGGCCGTCTTTAACGCAGCCTTATCCTGAGTGCCCCCCGCCGCAGACACCGCCGCAGCAATGGCGACAATGCCGGCATAGGCCCCTTGAGCCGCATAACTTGGATAGCGGCCAGCGCGGGTGTGAAACTCTTCTACGAACCAACGGTTGGCGGCGGTATCTGGCCAATTCACGTGGTGGCGCGCCGACAGCACCAAGCCAAGCGGCATATCATTGCCCAGCTCGGCAAAGACCTCGTAATTGCCCCCCGCATCAAAATTCATGAATTGGCTATGATCGAACAGATCGGCCTGCCCCGCCTGTTTGATAAAGGTCACAAGGTCCAACCCCCAGTGGCCGCTGACCACGACGTCAATCTCATTTGTCAGCAACTCATGCAGGTAAACCGAATAATCGGTTTCAAAAAGCTTGGGCCAATAGGTTCCGACAACCTCAAAGGGGACGCCTTCTTTGCGCAAAAAGGCCCGCAGGTCATCCCATGCCTGATACCCATAATCATAATCGGGGCCAATAAAGGCAATCTTCAACGCCGTGCTGCGATCCGCATAATGTTCACGGATGTACTTGGCCCCCGCGAGCATCGACTGACGGGTCCCATTGTTCAGCCTGAAATAATAGGGGTGCTGCCCATCGGTGATCAAAGAAGGTGAAGCGTGATCCGTTCCAATGAAGAATGTCTCTTGCAGGGCAGCTTCGGCTGACACCGCGCGCGCCACGCTGCTGCTAACGACGCCACACAGAAAATCCACCTCGCTTTGTTCCACCAACTGCCGCGCAATCTGTGCGGACCGCAGCACCTTGGAGCGTGTGTCTTCGATCTGGATTTGCAGCTCAAACTCTGCGCCCTGTTCGCCAGCGTTCAACTGATCTTGGGCCATCTGCACCGCGATGACGCTGTCCCTGCCATATTGCCCCCCCGGTCCGGTCAGGGGAAACAAGCACCCAACTTTCACGGTCTCAACAAAGCCAACAGACCCGGTGATCGCACCAGCAAAAACAGCGGCGACAGCGAATTGAGCGACAGAGTTCATCAGAAACCAAGCCGCTGCATTTTGCGTTTGAGAGCATGGCGCGAAATGCCCAACCGATCCGCTGCGGCGCCCTTTTTGCCGCCTGACTTTAGCAAGGCCTCTTGTATCATTGTCCGTTCAACCACGCGCATTGAATCTTCGATTGTCTCTGGTCCGCCGTCCTCTGTTGCCCGGATTTCCAATGGCAAATCGTCTGGGCCAACCAACTGTCCGGGATGCAATATCGCCAATCGTTCAATCAGGTTCTTCAGCTCTCTTACATTGCCCGGCCAACCATAGGCCGCCATCAACGACATCGCGGATTTTGCAAAAACCACCGGCTTGATTGCGGTTTCCTGACCTAAGCGGTGGGCAAAATAGAGTGCCAGCGTTTCAATATCCTCTTTGCGCTCGCGCAGTGGTGGGATTTCCACCGGGATGATATTCAAACGGTAAAACAGATCCTGTCGAAAGCGCTCTGCGCCCACTTCTTCCTCGAGGTTTTTGTTGGTGGCAGCAATGACCCTGACATCGGCAAATTTTTCACGCGCGCTGCCCAATGGGCGATAAGAGCGGGTTTCGAGGAAGGTCAGCAATTTGGACTGCACGGCAAGGGGCATTTCACTCACCTCATCCAAAAACAATGAGCCACCATCCGCAATTTCAACCAATCCGCGTCGTCTGGAATGCAGCCCCGGCAGTGCGCCTTTTTCTGCACCAAAAAGTTCCGCCTCGATCCGTTGTTCCGGCAAAGTCGCGCAGTTGATTTCGACGAAAGGCTTTTCCGGGTCGCAGCCTTGAATGTGGATCTGGCGCGCGACAACGGCTTTGCCGACACCGGTTTCACCACTCAGCAAAATCGTCTGCGTCTGGCTTTCGCCGATCCGTCGAATTTGCGCCCTCAAGTTCCGCGACAGATGAGAGTTTCCAATAAAATCAGTGTTTTCGCTCTGCTTTTCACACAGATAGTCGACTTCGGATTCCAACTGTCGACGTTTGCTGATGTCTTGGATCAACAGGATAAGCTCTTCGACGTCAAAGGGTTTGGACAGGTAGTCAATCGCCCCCATCTTGATCGCTGTGACCGCATCTTGCGTGTCATCAAAGGCCGACATCATCACAATTGGCAAATCAGGCAAATTTTCCCGCATCCAACCCAGCGTTTCGATCCCGTTTTGCCCCGGCATCCGAATATCCAACAAGACTGCGTCGGGCTGGTGGCGTTCGGCAATTTCACACCCCATATGACCGTTGTGCGCCTCAAGGCATTCCATACCAGTTTGCCGCAACGCAAACGCCAAGGACTGCGTAAGCTTCACCTCATCATCAATGATCAAAACTGTGGTTTGTTTCATGACACTTGGGCCTTTTGTCTTTGCGTCATCGGAAAGCGAACCAATACCGTGGTGCCCTCCCCCAATTCGCTTTCGATCTCCAACACACCGGCGTTCGCCTCAACAAGTTGATACGTAACCGAAAGCCCAAGACCGTTGCCATTTGCACGGGTTGTGAAAAACGGGCGCATGATTTTTGCCTGCAATTCGGCGTCCATGCCAACGCCATCGTCGGCAATGACGATGACGGCTTCGTCACGCTCGCGATAAGCGCGTAACGTCAGATGACCGCCCTTGGGCATGGCCTCGATGGCATTCAATGCGAGATTTAGTAGGATTTGCCGGCAATGGGTTTCGTCGACAAAAACCCGCAAGTTGGACTCTCCGGACACATGAATTTTGACCCCGCGTTCATGCGCTGTCGCCGCCACGAGTGTTTTGAGAAATTTAAACAGATCCCGCACCAGCAGTTGCTCTTTTTGCGGCACACTTGGACGCGCATAGTTCAAGAATTCGGAAATTGTCGCGTCCACGCGGTCGATCTCTGATGAAATCACCTCAAGCATCTCAACCCGATCTTTGTCCTGCTCCGCCAACTTTAGCCCATGCACCGTATTGGACACCGTGGTCAGGGGGTTCCTGATTTCATGCGCAATCCCAGCGGCCATATTGCCAAGTGCCGCCCGACGTTCCACATCCACCCGAGAGTCGATGAGTTTACCCAGTTGAAGCCGCATGCGGTTGTAACTTCGGGCCAAAACACCCAATTCCCCCGGCGCATCTTCGGAAACCGACACATTGAAATTGCCGTTGGCAATGGCGCGCGCGCCGTGGCTCAGGGGTTGCAGATGACCGGACAGCTTTTGCGACATCTGAAAAAACATATAAACCAGCCCCAGCACCGACAGCGCCGCCGCCAACAGCAACAGGTAACGGATAAAGGTCTTTGGCTCTTGGTAGCGGTTGTGCCCCTCGACCAAATGAATGCGCCATCCGGGAAAGAACTGCCTTGATTTGGCAAGGACCTGCCCCGGCACTGCGGGTGTCCCGGCAGCCGTAAGATGAATGCGGTCAAACACAACTATCTGCGGGAAATAGACCCCCGGTTCGATCAAAGACGCGGCCTGCTCGGTCAAAGAGGACAGGCGCATGCGTAACGAGACCTTGCCAACCGCTTGTTGGTTTACCTCTACAGGCATTGAAATGCGAAACCACCCCGGACGCCCATTTTGCGGGATGACTGGGCCCAGAAGCTCGGCGTTTGCATGTTGAATCCACGGCAGCGTCTCTTCGCCGTCGATTGCGCCGATATCGCGCGTTTCAGGAAAGACTTTCAGGACCGTCCCGCCAATGTCAGACAGTTCAATCGCGTAGATATCAGAACTTTCCGCCTCAAGTCGCAGGATATCCTCAAGCAATTCAGTGACTTCTGCCTGAGGTCCACTTTGAAAGAACGCAGCCGTATCCGTCAGATCAACGATGTTTTCCAAACGATTGACCTGAACCGACATAAAATTGTTCATCCTTGCCGCTGTGGCTTCAAGGTTTGCATTCACACGATTTGAAATCAGGTTGTTCAGAAGGTTTGCGCTATAGCGATCATAGAGCGCCGCAATCGCAATCAGCGGAATCAAAGCCGCCACCAGCGCCCCCCAAAGATACCGCCGAGCAACGTTCAACTGTAGAGATTTGAAACCAAGGTTCAAACTCATTCCTCCCGAGGGCAGAGTTAACACCAATTTCGTTCAAAGTTTAATCGACGATCGGGAAAAATGAGCGGAAACCGCTCCATTCGCACCCGTTTGGTGACCCAAGACGACCTTTCGGTCACCTGCAACCAGCCAAATACCTGTCTCATCCCCCGCCAAGGGTCGCCCTCAGAACAAGGCTGTCCCGCAGTAAGGGCAGCGGCAATCAGGTTACCCCAGACTGCGCGCGTATTCCTCTAGCTGGATTGCAACCGTGCCCCATCCGTCAAAAAAGCCCCTATCCGCGTGGGATTTGCAGTCCTGAGAAGAGCGATGCCGCGCCGTCGCTGTGTAGGTGGTGCCACCGTTGCCATCATCTTCAAATGTGAGGATCGCCGTCATGAAGGGGTCGGCTGCCGGCTTCCAGCCCTCGCCATAGGTGTCGGTGAACACCAACCGCTTACCATGTTCTATTTCAAGATAGACCGCCTTATTGTCCACTTTGGCACCCTCGACGATCATCACAGTGTTGAATTTTCCCCCAACACGCAGGTCGATCTCGCAGCGATCAACCGAATTTGGTTTGGGAACGAAAAACTGCTCTATGTGTCGCGGCGTGGTCCAACACTCCCATAGCAAAAGGCGCGGTGCATTGAGCGTCCGGGTGAACGTCAGATCGGTTTGCGGGTCGAGCTTCATTTGGACTGTTCCGTCTTCAAAGTGGTGACATAGGCGTCCAGACAATCAAGACGCGCTTCCCAGATGTCACTCTGCGTGCTCAGCCAATCTTTGGCTGGGGAAAACGCATTGGGCGCGAGGGCGCAGGTGCGCGTCCGGCCTTGTTTTGTCGAGGTGACAAGACCCGCTGCTTCCAGTTTTTTCAGATGCTCCAGAAAAGACGGCAGCGCCATATCGTGCGGTTCAGCCAATTCGCTGACACTCGCCTCTCCTCGTGCAAGACGTTGAAGGATCTTGCGACGCGTAGGATCTCCAAGCGCAGAGAAGCACAAATCAAGGGTCGCATCATACTTAGCCATACCCCTAAGTATACGCGCCCGAGGACACCGTCAACAAAAGTTAGGCATATCCCTACCTATTTTCACTTTTTGCATGACGAGTTGCGTTGCCGACTGGTGACCGGAAAACCTAACGCCCGACCTCAGCAGGCCCAAAGGGTGTCAAAACAACCTTTCTCATGTTTCAAAACACTCCATCAAATTCCGGGCCATCCGCCAGCTGATGCCCGCTTTCGAATGACCGAATGCCGTTTGAAGCAGCCATACCGTTGCAATCACGGACCGATATCAGACGTTCAAAGTGCTGCTTTGCAGGGCCGCATAAGCGGGGCGGAGTGCGAATTCACTACAGCTGCGCCAGTGGCTGTTTAAGTAGATGGCTCCACACTCCCTTTGACCCCGGATACACATATTGCCGGTGTTGGCCCTGCAGCGATCTCGGTGCAGTCAATTTTTTGAAATCCAACGGATTGCATCAATGCTGCAATTTCATCAGCCATTGCCGCTGCGCCGTTCGGGTCGTCATTGTCCAATCTTGGCTGATAGGTCGTAAAGCACGTCCCATTGGTGTCCAATGCGTCCAGCACCGCGTGAAAGTAATCCGCCTTATTGGGAATGAACTGGATGACGTTCAAGGAATAGATGCGGTCGAACGCTGATTGCCAGTCTTGCAGTTTTTCTATGCCACCGACATGAAGGGCCACTTTCGTCGCATGCTCGGCTCTGAGAACCCGCCTTTGGGCTTGTTTGATCATAACGGGCGAGTGGTCCAAGCCCACAACTATGCCATCGCTGATGTGTTCGGCACATTGCGCCAAGGCCAGTCCGGGGCCGCACCCAACTTCCAAGACACGGCTGTCCGTCCGCAACTGCATCAGGTCCACAGTTTTTTTGTTGCGAATACGATTTGAGGACCGGCGGGCCATGATATTACCCGCCAAGCTGCCGACAAGCCCAGAGGGCTTGCCGAATTGTCGAACTATTGCCGTTTTGAGTGACATCGTCTCAGCTTTCCTTGAACCGACTGAACAAGCTTGGAAGGCCGATCAGCGATCCAATTGCGACCAGCAGCAAGACCGACGCAAGCGCGTGGCGGAATGCCATTTCCGGCAGGCCGAACAAGTCCACAGCAAGGGTATTCCAAGACCAGAGGATCGCGACGCCGCCGACGATAATCACGAGCAACGACTTCATAATTGTGCGTCCGTGACCTTTGTTTTCAAATTCCATCATTTGGATCTCCTTTGTTAATGATGCATTCAATCTCAAGATTTAGGCGCGCCAGAACCTCACTCGCAGCCGCGATGTCAGCCTGTTCCATCGCGTCCGTTAGGTCCTTCATCGGGTCTGTTTCGCGCCGTTGAATTTCGGAATAAACCGCGTCACCTTGTGTGCTCAGCAAGTAGAGCGGCGAGCGCTTGTGCTCGGGGTTGTCTTTGCGTTGGACATGGCCTTGATCCAGCAAAGCGTTGATCACAGTCTGGACATGCTGACGCGAGGTGCCACGTTCCCGCGCCAGATCAGGGACGGTACTTGGCCCGCTTTCCGACAGGCTTTGGATGATGGCACGCATGGATGGGTTCACATCCAGATCGGCCGCCAGGTTTTCAGCAAGTGTGCGCAGCAGGTTAAAGCAGGTGCGCACCTGCCGGATCAGCTGGGTCATGGATTGGGCTTTTGTGGCCATGGTGCGTCCTTTTGCTCAGGTGTTGATTCTATCTACGGTTTTTGTTTGCTGCGGATCGGTGTGAAAACCGGCACCAAAACCAGATCCGTGAGGTGGCCTTCGATCGGTGCACGCAAGGGCATACTGGCGACGTTCAGCGCGGGTTCCCAGCAAGCCAAAGGCCATCCCTCCGCCAGAGGGCGCCGGGCACGTGACGAGGTCGATCTGAACGTTGAGAAAAGTGTCACGGGTTTTCATTCTAGCGCCTCCAGTTCGACAACATAGTTGTCATGTCTCACATTGACAACTATGTTGTCAATGAGGGGATTCAACATGTTCACACAGACACATCTTCTGATTGGTGCAGCCTTGTTCGCCCGCCCTCAAAAGGGGGCGTTTGCATTGGCGGGGCTCGCGGGGGCTGTGGTTCCGGACATGGATGTCTGGGCCATGTTCATTATCGAACGCCTAAACGGCGCTTCGGGCTGCGAAGTGTTCCACTATCGCTATTGGCAGGCGCCATGGACGACCCTGCAATCAACGCTCAACGCCATTCCTCTTTATGTAGGGCTTTTGGCGTTCGCTTGGGTCGCGAGGCTGGTAGCATCACAAACTTACAAGCTGTTTTTCGCGTTGGTTGCCACCTTCGCGCTTTCGTCGTTTCTCCATGTCACCATAGATTTTATGCTGCACCATGACGACGCCCGTCGCCAACTGCTGCCGTTTTCGGATTGGGTTTTCAGATCCCCAGTGTCCTATTGGGACCCGAATTATCACGGACGGGTGTTCGCGATATTTGAAATCGGGTTGGCTGCAACACTCTTCGTGATTGTCGGACGGCGATATGCCCGCACAGCCGTCTGGATCGCCCTTTGTGTGCCCATGCTGGGATATGCTGGATCCGTGGCCGCCTCGTTCATGGAGATGGCCGATCATGATCGAGGACCGGGATCATGCCAGACTATCGACGGGGCTGGTAAAGCCGTAACGCAGGACTGAAGTGGAGGTCTCTTACTCGGGCAAGCGCGGCGGAGTGACCCAACCACCCAAGCTATCGGTGCAACCGATCTGAGATCATGTGGCCGTGCTGGTTTGGCAATTTAAGCGGCATCGACACAGTACACTCGCGTCAGACATCGCCGCATCTAACTAAGAGCAGCCATTTGCCCTCCGCGCGGCCTTTTCTTAGTTGGCTCGCAGTTGCCGTTCTCTACATAGCGATCTAAGGGCAGGTCTACGTGATTGCGCCAATTTGTAACGCAGGTTCAAAACTATCTGAGATTTCCTATGGAGAAATGGCGGACCGAGGAGGATTCG
>JAGDZD010000007.1:0-438627 GCA_049116315.1 Thalassovita sp. | reverse complement strand
CCTGGGTCGAAGACAAGGTCGCAGAAAGTGACCGTCCAGAACTGACCTCGGCAAAAACCGTTGTGTCCGGGGGTCGTGGTGTTGGCTCTGAAGAAGACTTTGCCATTATCGCAGCCCTGGCAGACAAGCTGGGCGCGGCGGTTGGCGCCTCGCGTGCGGCGGTCGATTCAGGCTATGCGCCCAACGATTGGCAAGTTGGTCAAACCGGCAAAGTTGTTGCGCCTGACCTTTATGTTGCCGTTGGCATCTCGGGTGCGATCCAGCACTTGGCCGGGATGAAAGACAGCAAGGTCATCGTGGCCATCAACAAAGACGAAGAAGCCCCGATCTTTCAAGTTGCCGACTTTGGGCTGGTGGCCGATCTGTTCACCGCCGTGCCTGAACTGACTGAAAAACTCTAGGACGTTTCCCGCATCCTGTTCGGAGTTGTTCCATACCAACGATGGAAGGCGCGGTAAAACGCGGCTTCCTCGGCATAGCCGACGGCCTCAGAAATCTGCGATATCGACTTGTCGGTGCGTGACAACAACGCCGTCGCTCTGTTGCGACGTTGTTCATCCTTTAGTTGGGTCAACGAATGTCCGGCGCTTTTAAGCATGCGATGCAACGAGGATCGCGACATCCCTAACATCGCTGCAACCTCGTCTGCGCCAGGCCAATCTTGGGCTGGACCGCTCAAGCATTTCTTGATGATCTCATGTTTCAGCCCGTCAGTCTCTCTGTAACCGCGCAGGAAGGCCTCAGGCAGGTTTCTCAAAAACGCTTTCAGGTCCTTCTCCGAACGGTCGGTCTTGCGCGACAAGTACTTCTTGTCAAACGTCAGTCGCGCAACGGGCGCATCAAAGGCAACGGGCACCCCGAAAAAATCGCCATAGTCATTCTGCGCCTGAGGCTCTTTGCACGGAAACTCAACCGATTTGATCGGAATGCGCTCCCGCGCGGCCCAACAATTAAACCCATGCAAAATAAGAAAAAAGGCGCGATATCGAAAAGCATCCGAAGAGAGCGTCTCCTCATGCAACGACACGACACAGTGACGGCCTTCGATTGCAACTGTGCCGTAGGGATCGTCCAACACGACCCTAAGGAACCGCAAACTTCGTTTCAGGGCGACATCAAGCGTGGCCGCACCTCTGATCGCATGCCCCAACAAGGCGGTGCTTCCGGGGCGCATTGGCCGTGCCCCAAGGCCAAAAAACTCGTCCTGCATCGCGTAAGACATTTGCAACCAGATGCGCCCAAAATCCTGCGTGTCCAGATGATTTAAATGCTCGGGCGAAACCTGTGCAGCGGTCAGAATACCATCCGGATCAGCCCCGCCCGCAGCAGCACATTCAAGCGCTTCTTTGACAAAAATTGGCGCGACGGGGCGACGCCTAACGGGGCTATCATTTCGTGTCACTTATTGCGCACCTTCTGACAATGCTGAGGCGATATGCGAGTGCTATCTAAGGGAACCGGCCCAACTTTGCAAAGGACCAGACATGATTTTGGACGAAACCCAAACCGCAATTCGCGATATGGCACGCCAGTTTGCCAAAGCTGAACTTTGGCCCGGCGCAGAAGCGCGTGACCGCGAGGCGCGCTTTCCCAAAGCCGAACTGGCAGCGATGGGAAAACTGGGATTTCTTGGCATGCAAGTCCCCGAAGCTTACGGCGGTTTTGACGCGGATTTCGTCAGCTACGCCAGTGCCATCGAAGAAATAGCAGCAGGTGATGGTGCGTGCTCCACAATCATGTCCGTTCACAGCTCGGTCGGTTGCGGCCCGATCCGTGACTACGGAACAGAGGCCCAGAAACAAAAGTACCTGCCAAAACTGGCTACGGGCGAATGGATCGGCGGTTTTGCCCTGACCGAACCGCAGGCGGGATCAGATGCCTCCAACTTGCGCACGACAGCTGTCCGGGATGGGGATCACTATGTGATCAACGGCTCCAAACAGTTCATCACTTCTGGTAAAAACGGTCAGATGCTGATCATTTTCGCGGTCACGGATAAATCTGCCGGGAAACGCGGGATCAGTGCCTTTATCGTCGCAACAGATACGCCCGGATATGAGGTTGTTCGGGTTGAAGAAAAACTGGGCATTCATTCATCTGACACCTGCCAGATCGCGTTTGAAGACATGCGTATTCCGGTGGAAAATCTGTTGGGCAAAGAAGGCCAAGGCTACAAGATTGCGCTTGCCAATTTGGAAAGCGGCCGCATTGGCATCGCCGCGCAAGCTGTCGGCATGGCCCGCAGCGCATTTGAATATGCCCGGGATTATGCGATTGATCGACAGGCCTTTGGCAAACCAATCTTCGACCAACAAGGCATCTCTTTTCCATTGGCCGACATGGACACCCAGATTGAGGCCGGCCGCCAAATGGTGCTGCACGCAGCTGCCCTGAAGGACGCAGGCGCCCCCTGTTTACGCGAAGCCTCGATGGCCAAGTTGTTCACCTCGGAGATGGTCGAGAAAGTCTGTACGCAAGCCATCCAAATCTTGGGCGGCTATGGCTACCTGAGCGATCACCCCGTCGAGCGCATCTATCGTGATGCGCGCATCTGCCAAATCTATGAAGGCACCAGCGAAATCCAACGCCTTGTTATCGCGCGAAATATTAAGTCCGAGGCGGCAGGGTAAGCCGATGACACAAGATGTCCTTATTCGGAAATCTGGTCGTGCAGGGCACGTAACCTTAAACCGCCCTGACGCGTTGAATGCATTAAACGCCGATATGTCGATCGCAATCGAAACCGCCTTGGAGGCTTGGCGCAGCGACGATTCCGTAACTCTGGTGATCTTGGACGCCGAAGGGTCTAGGGCGTTCTGTGCGGGCGGCGACATCGCAAAACTCTACGAAAATGGCCGTGTCGGAGCATATGAGTTTGGCCGCCAATTCTGGCGCCAAGAATATCGCCTGAACCTAAAGATCGCGACCTATCCCAAACCGGTTGTTGTCTTCATGCAGGGCTTCACCATGGGCGGCGGCGTTGGGCTTGCTGGACACGCATCGCACCGGATCGTTGGCGACAGCAGTCAAATTGCGATGCCTGAATGCGGTATTGGTTTGATCCCCGATGTGGGCGGAAGCTTTCTGCTGGGACGCGCGCCGGGCGAAACGGGAGTTTATCTTGGCTTGACGGGGGCACGGATGGGAGCAAAAGACGCAATTTATGCCGGCTTTTCGGATCACTACGTTCCCGAACGCATATGGGATGATCTAAAATCGAACCTCCTTCAAAACGGGGATGTTTCGACAATCGCGGCCGCTGTCCACCGGCCCACTGGTGGCACCTTGGCTGGATTACAGCCCACCATCGATTGCCTGTTTTCGGGCGCGTCGCTGCCATGCATCCACCAATCCTTGGTCGAAGACGAAACAGAATTCGCCCAAACCGCCAGAAAGAAACTCGCCAAAGGTGCGCCCTTGGCGCTGGCCTGTGCCTTGCAAATCATCCGTGTGTCACGGGATGGAACGCTGGCGGATGCCCTGAAGCATGAATTCCGCTTTTCGTATCGGTCACAACAACAAGGTGATTTCATCGAAGGCATCCGTGCGCAAATTATCGATCGGGATTTCACCCCGAATTGGCGACATGAATCCCTCAACGTCCCACAGCACGAAGTTGCAGACATGCTCGCCCATCTTGGCCCCCAAGACTGGACCTCAACAGGAGACACCCAATGAGAATCGCATTTATCGGACTAGGAAATATGGGGGGGCCAATGGCCCAAAACCTTGCTGCGGCGGGGCATAACATCGCTGGGGTTGATCCTGTTGCTACCCCCGAGGGCATATCGATTGCGGCCTCTGCGACAGAAGCCTGCGCCAAGGCTGACGTAGCCATAACAATGCTCCCAAACGGTGCGATCCTAAAGGCGGTTGCGGCAGAGCTGATCCCTGCGCTGCCCGCAGGCGCGGTGTTTATCGATTGCTCCACCGTTGATATCGACAGCGCACGTGCAGTGGCCAAACAAGCCGCCGACGCAGGCATTGGCATGCTAGACGCTCCTGTTTCAGGTGGCATCAAAGGCGCGGCTGATGGCGCATTGACCTTTATGATCGGTGGTGACACCGATGCATTGGAAACGACCAAGGGTTTGTTCGACATCATGGGCCAAAAGGCTGTGTATTGCGGTACGGCAGGTGCGGGACAGGCCGCTAAAATTTGCAACAACATGATCCTGGGCGTCACCATGTTGGGCACCTGCGAAGCCTTTGCGATGGCCGATAAGCTGGGGCTGGATCGCCAAGCAATGTATGATGTTGTTTCCACGTCGTCCGGTTACAGCTGGACGATGAACGCCTATTGCCCCGCACCCGGCGTTGGCCCTGCGAGCCCAGCAGACAACGATTACAAACCGGGGTTTGCAGCAGAACTTATGCTTAAGGATCTCGGGCTGTCGCAAGATGCTGCAAGCGCCTGTGACGCCGACACCCCAATGGGGCAACTGGCCAATGAGCTTTACACGAAGTTCGTAACCGAAGGTGGCCAAGGCGTCGATTTTTCCGGCGTGCTGCCATGGCTCGCGGCCCGTGGAAACGCAAACGCCTAGCCTCGAATTAATACTCAGATACCAAAAGGCCCTCTTGGATTGAACAAGAGGGCCTTTTGTTTGTGATGGCTAGATCAGATGATCTTGCGCAGGATCTTACCCACGCGATGCTGATAGTGTCGCACCGGTGGATTGAACAAAAAGGATGCGTTCAGCTTAGGTTGATAGAAAACGGATTTGAGATGACTGAACGTGTCGAACCCGGCTTTGCCATGGTACGACCCCATGCCAGAGTCGCCAACACCGCCAAACGGCAACGTATCCGCGACGACATGAAACGATGTTTCGTTCACACAAACTCCACCAGACAGTGATTTGGTCAACCATGCATCTCGTTCTGCATGTTTGTCAGTGAAGATGTAGAGCGCCAACGGCGCGGATCGCTCGGCAACAAATGCCATCGCCTCTTCGACCGTGTCATAGGGAATGATAGGCAGGATCGGGCCAAAGATTTCTTCTTGCATGGCCTGAATATCCAGCGGTGGATCGATCAAAAGGGCGGGCGCCTCTTTGCGGGTGTTTGCCTGACGCGTATCCCCCACGCGCACAACCTTTGTGCCGCGATCTTCTGCTTCATTGATCATACACTGCAATCGCTTTTGATGCCGATCCGACACGATCGCAGTGTAGTCAACGGTTTTGGCTACGTCGGGGTAAAAAGATGTCAGAACGCGTTCAACCTCGGTTGCGAACTCATGCATTTTTGCTCGTGGAACCAAGGCATAGTCAGGGGATACACAGACCTGACCACCATTTGCTGTTTTCCCAAAGGCGATCCGTTTCGCCGCATACGCCAGATCAGCATGCTCACCAACAATTGCAGGCGATTTGCCTCCCAGTTCCAAGGTCACAGGCGTTAGGTTTTTCGCCGCGGCCTGCGCAACAAGGCGCCCAACCTGGGTAGATCCGGTGAACAGAATGTGCCCAAATGGCAGCTCAGAAAACGCCCCAGCAACCTCTGGTCCACCAGTGAATACGGCGACCTCGTTTGGCTCAAAGACCTCTTCAATCATCTGCTTGATCACCTCCGAGGTCCGGGGGGTCAGCTCGGATGGCTTTACCATCACGCGGTTGCCCGCAGCCAATGCCGCCGCTACAGGGCCAATTGCCAAATAGACCGGGAAATTCCATGGCGCAATGACCCCCACAACGCCTTTGGGCTGGGGCAAAACTCGCCCCCACGCTGGTAAAAGGTGTTTTGGCATATGATAGCGCCGAGGACGCATCCAACCGCGCAGTTTTCGGCGGTTCATGCGAATATCCCCAAGTGGGATTGTCACATCAAATGTGCCTGCTTCGCTTGGGCTGCGATGGCTGAAATCCTGTGTCATCGCCACCATCAATTGATCCGCAAACCGCAGCAACGTGGCCTCAAGCCGGTTCAAACGATCCTTGCGCGTGGCATAGTCAGGGTTTGGATCAGCCTGATGGGCCTGCTTCATCGCTTGCAAACGGTCCTGCATAGGTGCGATCGAGTCTGTCATCTAAGTCTCCTGTCACGTGCTCGACGTGTTGAATTGCGTTCTCACAAAGCGCGCAATGTCATCGATTGCGGCGTCGGCTTCGGGGCTACGGCCAAAATGGATGGGCCAAATATGCGGGACGTCAGCCTGTTCGATCAGCGTGGCCTCTGCGCCACATGCCTCAAGATGCGCAACCATACCGCGCGCATCATCACGCAGAATTTCTTCACCACCGACCAAGATCAAACTGGGCGGGGCCCCGGTGAAATTCCCGTTGATCGGGGACACAGAGGGGGACGCTGGGTCAAGGCCGTTCAAATACATCCGTTTCGCACGTTTCAACCATGAATGCGGCAGCATCATTTCAGCACGCTTGTTGGCCAGAAATGATGCCCCCTTGTGTTCCATGTCGACCAAAGGGCTTAGGGCGACGACACAGCGGGGAAGCGGCAGCTTACTTTGCAACAGATGCAATAAAAGCGCATAGCTCAGCCCCCCTCCAGCGCTGTCGCCAGCCAAAACAATTTGATCGCCGCCATACCCTTTTGCCAGCAACGCATGATAGGCGGTCACTGCATCTTCTAACGCTGCGGGAAATGGGTTTTCGGGCGCAAGACGATATTGCGGTAAAATCGCCCGCACCCCGCACACACCGGCCAAACGGGCGGCCAAATGTTTATGAGACCCCGCCCCACCCACAGTGTAGGCCCCGCCATGCAGATAAAGGATAACACCCTCAAAATGAGATTGCCCCTGATCACACCACAGCGCCGGAACACCAACAGTATTATGGGCCAAACGCGTGGCCAGAAAACGCATATCAGAATGTGTTTTATAGGCGATACGGCCATACATTCCTGAGACGAACCGCAGCAGCGGCTGGTTGCTTACACAGGCGATCAGTGGCTTTTCGAGGTAGCGTACGCGGGCATTTACGATCCGCTGGGCAATGGACACCATCCGTTTTTCCTTAGACGGGGAACGAAATGCGCAGGCCGAGACAGCCTGCACCAATTATCCTATGCAGGCTCAGAAACAGCAGTGACCTGATTGCGGAGCTCATGTTTCAAAACCTTGTTCATCGGCGAAAGCGGCAGCTCTTTCATCACCGACATCGAACGCGGGCTTTTGTACCCAGCAATTTGGCCTTTTACGTGGGTTTGGATGTCGTCCAACGTTGGCTCTTTGTCACCAGCGGGCACGATGACCGCGTGAACGGTTTCCCCCCATTTTTCGTCAGGAATGCCAATCACAGCAACCATGGCCACATCTGGATGGGTCGACACCGCGCTTTCAACTTCGACGGAATACACATTTTCACCACCCGTGATGATCATGTCTTTCATCCGATCTTTGACGAACAAGACGCCCATTTCGTCCAAAGAGCCGATGTCGCCGGAGCGTAAGCCACCATTGCGCATTGCCTCTGATGTCGCCGCAGGATTGTTTTGATACCCGGCCATGATGCTTGGGCTATAAAACACAATTTCTCCGTTCTCACCCTGCGGTACCTCGTGGCCTTTGTCGTCCTCGATGCGAACACGAACGCAGGGGGCGCCGGGCTGACCCGCAGCGTCGATACGTGCCAAATCACCAACGTGGAATTGCGGTCCAAGATAGACGCAAATCCCCACTTCGGTCATGCCGTAAGCTTGGACAAATCCGGCCTTTGGAAAGTTCTTTTGCAACTGCGTCATCAATCCAGCGGAAATTGGTGAAGACCCATAAAGGACACGGCTCACATCTTGGAAATCTTTGGCATCAAACGCGTCATCCGCCATCAACATCTGCATCATCGTTGGAGCAAACCCAAGTTCGCCCACACCAAATTTGGTAACCGCCGCGATGATGAGGTCGGGGCGGAACATCGGCACAAGAAAGTTTGTGGATTTCTGCATCAACCGCGCCAAAGCTGGCGCAACACCAGCGACATGGAAAAACGGAAAACAGCCCGTATAGGACTTCCCTGCAGCCGGGAAGTTGGCCTGCACTAGGACTTCTGCACCGGCCATCAAAGTCGTGTGGGTATGCACAACACCTTTGGATTTGCCCGTGGTTCCACCGGTATAGAGGATAAGAAGTTTGTCATTCGGATCGCGTGCCATATCCAAGGCCAATGCATCACCATTCACCTCGGCGAGCGGCAAGACATCGTCTGGCGCTTCACCCGGTCCCATCAGGATAACGTGTTTGATAACATTGGTTTTGGCTCGGATGGCTGCAATCAGCGGCAAGAACGGAGCTTCGACCGCCAGTATTTCCACACCGGCATCTTCGATTGCGTACACCAATTCATCAGGCGCCCAGCGCAAGTTCAACGGCACAGCCACCAAACCGGCCAGCCCCGAGGCGCATAACGTTTGAAAAGTTTCAACAGAGTTGAGCCCCAAGATCGCAACACCAGCGCCGGGCGAAACACCTAGATTGACCAAGCCAGCAGCGGTTTGACGTGCTTTCATCGAGAATTCTGGCCCCGAAACAGAACGCCCCGCCAGGTCTTGAAATGCAGGCTGCCCTGAATCAGAACGCTCAACAAAGTCAAATAGTTGGTCTAAAGTTGTGGGCTGCATGGTCACTTCCTTCGTTGCGATAGAGGCCGCTGGAACGGCACAAGTTTCATTGGTTTGGATGTGCTTCGCGTCCACGCGGATCATGTCTGCGGCTTTCTCGGCAATCATGATTGTGGGTGCATTTGTGTTGCCGCTGATAAGCTTGGGCATGATCGAGGCATCGACCACGCGCAAACCGTTGATCCCGCGCACCCGAAGCCGTGTGTCCACGACAGAGGCGTCATCATTGCCCATGCGGCAGGTGCCAACCGGGTGGTACACAGTGTCCGCACGATCGCGGATGATCTTCATCAGATCAGCATCAGAGTTTACACCCTCAGTTGTAAAATTCTTGGTGATCCGGTCTGACATTGGCGGCGTGTCCATAATCGCCATGGTCTTTTTGACGCTCTTCAACAGCAGTTCAGCGTCACGTTCATCCGCTAAGAATTGTGGATCGATCAATGGTGCATCTTGCGCATTTGAGGACGCCAGCTTTACCGTGCCACGGCTGTGTGGGCGCAATATGCAGGCATGGCAGGACACGCCGTAGCCAAGCTTGATCTGGCGGCCATGGTCTTCAACGCGTGCGATAACAAAATGAAGCTGCGTGTCAGGATAGTCATCCCCGTCCTCGCCCACCGAAAAGAAGGCCCCACCTTCGGCAAAATTTGTCGACAACAAACCCCGACCATCGCGCCGCCATTGTAGCATTGCAGTGGAAAGGCGCAGCGTCCCCATCAGGCCAACACCGAACACATCAGAGGTATTTACCCCATACGACAGAACCACATCGATATGATCTTGCAAGTTTTCACCAACATCCGGCAGGTCTTTGATCACGTCGATCCCATGCGCGCGCAGATGTTCTGAAGGGCCGATGCCAGACAACATCAACAACTGAGGGGATTGAAACGCGCCCGCCGCCAAGATCACTTCTATTGAGGCGGAAACCGTCTTTCTTTCCTTATTGCGCGTGAATGAAACGCCCGTTGCTCTGCCGCTCTCCACAATCACACGTTCGGCATGGGCGTGAGTAAGAACCAAAAGGTTCGGACGATCCATAACGGGATGCAGAAACGCCGCAGCCGCAGAGCACCTCTCTCCACGTTTGGAATTGTGGAACTGCGTTGTTTGATAATATCCAATGCCGCTTTGGGTTTCTCCGTTGAAATCATCGGTGTAGCGAATTTGATTGGCTTGCCCGGCCTTGATCCAATCCTGTGTGATCTGACGTGGAGATGCCGGGTCAGTCACGTGCAACGGACCGTCCCCTCCATGAAATGGATCAGCGCCGCGCACATTGCTTTCTGATTTCCGAAAATACGGCAGGACATCGTCGTAGGCCCAACCATCACAGCCAAGTTCAGCCCAGGCGTCATAGTCTCGCCGGTTGCCCCGTGTATAGACCATAGCATTGATCGCAGATGATCCACCCAGTGCTTTGCCCCGAGGTTGATACCCTTTGCGCCCATTCAGCCCCGCTTGTGGAACGGTTTCGAATGCCCAATTGTTAATCTTGATCGGTTTTCCGGGCATCATGGCCACCGCGCCCGAGGGCACGCGCACAAACAGATCTTTCCCATCTCCGCCTGCTTCGAGCAAACAAACCGTGACATCGGGATCTTCGGAGAGCCGCGCGGCAAGGGTCGCCCCGGCAGAGCCACCGCCAACGATCACATAATCATACTGCACGGGCGATCTCCTCTTTTTGAATTTTGCGCATGGTCAATTCGGATGTGTCAACATTGGCCATCGACGTCACAAAATCGCTCCATGGATAGGGGAAGACCGCGGGAATGCCGTCGACGTCTTGATACCAGCTTTGGCAGCCGCCAACCCAAACTGACCCCTCAAGACCGGCCTTGATATAGTCGCCAAACGCAGCAACTGCCTCTGGCGTTGGTTCAATTTCATCGGCCCGTTTATCGCGCCAAATGTCGATCAGCTGTAGCACATAGCCGATCTGTTCTTCGGCCATGCCGATGACCGAGTTGTTGCCGATTGGGGTCCCCGGTCCCAACATCAAGAAATAGTTGGGGAAGTTTTCCATCAAGATTGCATGGCTTGTGCGAAAGCGGCCTTCGCCCCAACTGTCTTCGATGGTGTGGCCTGCGCGTCCAACAACATTCATCGGGCGCATATAGTTGAAATTGTGGAACCCTGTGGCCAAAACAAGCACATCAAGGTCGTGCAGCTTGCCATCTTTGGTACGCACGCCCTCTGTTTCGATCCTTTCGATACCATCAGTGATCAGATCTACATTCGGCTTTTGAATCGCGGAATAGAATGTGAAGTTTACAACCAGGCGTTTACAACCGACGCCGTAATCTGGCGTTAACTTGGTGCGCAGCTCTTTGTTTCGAACCCCCAAACGCAAGTAGGTTTTCACCGAAAACTTCAAAATCGCGTTCTGGATCGGGGCGCCAACTGTTGCCTTCACAAAGAACTGCTCAATGAAGGTTTTGAAGGCCCACTTCCATGGTTTTGTACGCGAAGGCTTTGTCCGCCAGCGGTTGCGCATCCACTCGGGGAATTTCAAATTTGGAAATGGAAAAACCCATTGTGGGGTGCGCTGAAATACCGTCACGTCGTGGCCTGCGGACACCAGCTCAGGGATAACCTGATGAGAGGTGGACCCGGTCCCAATCACGCCGACACGCTTGCCAGTCAAATCCACATCGTGGTTCCATTTGGCGGTATGCCAGCTGTCCCCGGCGAACTCCTCTAACCCTGGAATATCGGGGTATTTGGGGTGGTGCAAAATACCTGTGGCCGCGATCACAAAATCCACAACAAACACCGCACCTTGATCGGTGGTGACCGTCCACTTGCCGAAATCATCATACACGCAAGAGGTCACGACCTCGTTGAACCGCACCGTTTCGGTTACGCCGTATTTTTGACCGACATGCTCCATATAGTTCTGAAGTTCGGGCCCAACGGCGCATTGATGGCTCCATGCGGCTGGTTCAAACGAATAGCAATAATGGTGGGAGGGAATATCGCAGGCTACACCGGGATAGGTGTTTTCACGCCATGTGCCCCCCACGCGGTCTGCTTTTTCAATAATGGTAATGTCTGTAACCCCAGCGTCTCGCAGCCGGATCGCAGAGAGCATCCCCGTCGCTCCTGCGCCGATAATAAGAACCGAGGGGTTTCTTTTCGTATTCATCAAAGCGTCCTCCCACGCTTGGATCTCTATTTTGCTTGCTCCTCCCTTTCGGGCGTCTATGCAGCCATAGAGAAAATCCTGTCTGAAATTTCGGGCAAGTCGATCTGCGCATGCTTGTGCGCCTCGTCTTTGCTCATGCCCAATGATCGGAGCACCAGCTCCGCGATTTCCGCGCCAGATTCGCGCCAACCCTTTACGCCCTGGCGCACATACAGCATGCCAATCAACGCCGACCCGCCCATCACAGAAGTGATTGATGAGATCTTATCGACGCTATAGTCGAACAGGCCCATCTCCTGACCTCGACGGACTTCGCAGGCGGGAATATTTGCCCAAAACCCTTGCAGTTCAGCATCCACCAGCACGTAACGTTTCACAAAGTCAGCCCAAACGGGTTCGCGGTGCGCCCGTTTGATGACGGTCTTAATGACAATCGCGATACGATCCCCGGGGCTGTCTACGTCCTCGAAACTTTGGGTGATCATGTCTTCCAGATCACGCGTCAGGGCCGGTGTAATGTCATCAAAGCGAATGCCCGGATGATCGAGATTGTTATAGATCGTCCCCCGCGACACCCCAGCGGCGTTTGCTAGGTCGCTGACACTGAGTTGCTCAGCACCGGTGTCGCCAAACAGCTTCATCGCAGCGTTGAATATTAACTCTTTGGTTCGGTCGACCTTTGCCATTTCATCCACTCTAGACAATTTATGAACACCAATGTTCATAAATTGTCTATATCGTCATCTTTTAGACGTCAATGATATTCAGATGAGATGTGATCCTGTGGCCAGCTAGCGGCCTCACTTTGGGCAACGACAAAGCGGGACCGCCCCGAAACGCCATACGTTCAGCCAGTCTATGCATCTATTTTTATTAAGGAAAATCGAACGACCGCCCAATGCATGCACCCGCAACACATCGAAATGAAATGGCAGGCGCGCATGCCGACGTTATCAGCCTCAGCCACTCAGGCAGACCAACGCGGCGTCATAAAACCTTTGGAGAATCGTTACCGACAGCCTGGCAACTTACGACGCGAGATTTCGCGGGCATCTTCGATCCCAAGCCCCAAAGCCCGCAATTGCCAAAACACCAGCTCTTCGCCAGCAGCACGCCACGTTTTTTCGCCGTTCAGAACCAAGATCATCAGTGCGAACGTGGCGCCAGCGCCTTGCGCTAAGAAGGCCTCGGCTTCGTTCGCTTCTAGCTCGAAGCGATCCGTTTCTATGCCTCTGGCAATCGCTGCCGCAGGATAGCCGCGCCAGAACCCGTTCAATGTTGAATTTGCAATGGCAAACTGAACCAAGAAGCGCCCCCAAACGGGTTCGTCCATGACCCGCTGCAGTGGCGCGCGCAATGTGATGCTGTATTGTTCTGCTGGATCTTCGATCCCGGCCAGCCGCTTGTTGATCCGTTCGTTCATCTCTTCGACGACGTGCTGGGTCACTTGATCAAAAAGGTTTTCGGGATCTTCAAGGTTGTTGTACACGGTCCCGCGCACCACACCTGCCTCTTTGGCAAGGTCACTTACATTCAAGTGCTGACTGCCTGTTTCGACAAACAGCTTCAATGCTGCGTCATGTAACCGTTGTTGAACTCTTTTCATCAAAACCAGCCAAAATTGAACATTCACCCCTTTTTATGGTCAGCGGTGTCGTAAGTCCAGTTCGACCCGCAGAAGAGTGACATCGCATCTGTGCTGCCAAAGCATGGCCCAACGAAACCGCCGGGCCATGCAGAGTTTGGCCCTAAAACTTGTAACCGACTTTTACCCCTAACGCGACGACCGAACCACCGTCGAATGTTCCAACGGTGCCCGTCGTACCACCAAATTCCATATAATCTACACCAACGGCTACGTCGAAATTGTCGCCAGTGTAGATCGCGCCAAATCCAATTCCCAAAGTTCCATCTGTCGGGTTGAACACGTTTTGGGCGCCGCCTCTTTCGGCTTCGTATGTCACCCGAACCATGCCGCTCCAATTGTCTGTGAACTTTTGCGCGACGCCCAAACGATAGCGTATGGAGTCATCATTAAAGTTCACAAGCGCGCCGCTGGTGGCAAGGGTATAGGCAGGTGGGCTCACATGAACACCGTCCCACAGAGCATATCGAATGTTCCCAAAGACCAACGTTGATCGGCTCACTGGCGCACGGAAATCGAGGTTAAAAGCTTCGGGCGTGCTAAATTCAAACGACCCCGTCGCCGTCCCGCTTTCCATTGCCTCAAACGCATGTGAGATTTTGGAGTTATAGGTCAATGCAACAAGCACGTGATATTCGGGAATTTCATAGGCGGCGCCAACAACAAACCCAAGGTCCGTTTCTTTGCTGGTGCCCAACGTGTATCCACGCAAAGGAATGTTCGCTTCTGCATCCATCTGCTGAACGCGCAGGCCACCATGAACACTCCAGCGGTCATCAAATTTGTATCGTCCGGCGAATGTCATCGCCTTTGATTCAACGCGCGCGTTGGTGCCTGCAAAAAGTCCAGCCGTATATTCAGTATGGCGGAAAAACGGTTGATCAACGATCACAGCAACCGAAAACTTGTCATTTAGATCTGTTTTATAAGACAGCGATGTCATATTAAAATCTGCACCAACGTCACCGGTCGCCTGGGTCGTCACATCTGTCCCCGAGACATCCGGGGTGATGCGTGCGAACGACAGTTCCGCCCTTGTGCCCTTCCCAAACAACGGCAGAATTGGTTGTCCGCTTAGGTCCAACCCGCCAGCGTTAGCGCCTCCCACGCTTAACGCCAAACAGGTTGACCCTGCTAGTGTTAACTTCCTGATCATGGTTTCCTCCCTTCAGGAATGATGGATGTCCTCAGTCCCCCTTAAAACAAGGTGATGATTTGTCCCGAAATGCGGCTGCACCGCGCTTAAAGTCATTGGTTTTGATGAGTGTGTTTTGCTCTTCAGCTTCAGCCTTGACCGTGTCAGCCCAAGTGCGTCCAACCATGCTGCGCAAAACCCGCTTTGTGGCGGTTGTCGCCAGGGGCGCTGTCGCGGCAATTCGGCCTGCCCAAGCGGCTGTTTCTGCGTCCAGCTCGTCGGCAGAATAGACCCGGTTCGCGATCCCAAAGTCTTTGCACTCAGCCGCAGGAATGTGGCGCCCTTCAACGATGGCTTCCAACGCGCGGCGATAGCCCATGGCGTTCATCAGGTGGAACGTGTTGCCGCCATCAGGCGCAAGTGCGATCGCAGCAAAGGCCATATAGAGGGCACTGTCCTCGGCCATCGTGATGAAATCGCAGGTCATGGCCAAGGCGGCCGCGATTCCGGCGCAGGATCCGTGGATCTGCGCGATGTAGATCACTGTGCCTTTGTCGACTTTCTCAAACAAAGGAAGGAATTCGCCGACGATCAGGTCAGAAATCGGATCGTACCCAAAATCCGTCAGATCCCCACCAGCGGAAAACCCCTTACCTGCGCCTTTGATGATGCAAACGCGAACATCCTGTGCAGCTTCGATCAAATCGAAAGCCTCTGACAGTTCTGATCGCAGGGTTTTGTCGAATGAATTATACACCTTTGGGCGATTCAGAGTGACGGTCGCGATGGGCCCGTTCAGGTCGTAGTTGATGGTTTCAAAAGTCATAGGGATCCTCAAATCAGGTCAAGCTGCCTGCATCGCGCAAGATGGCAATTTCGATGTCGTCGAGCCCCGCGTCGCGCAGGACCGTGTCTGTGTCCGCGCCCGGGGCACGAGGGACCGAAACGGTTGGGGTTTGGCTGCGGCTGAAACGTGGCGCGGGGGTTGACTGAAGAACCCCATCGAAGTCTGTGAAGATACCGCGATCCGTGTTGTGGGGATGTTCTGCTGCTTCGCGGAGAGTCAGAACAGGTGCCACGCACGCATCCGTGCCCTCGAAAACAGTTGTCCATTCCGCCCGCGTGCGGGTTTTGAACAGCGCTTCATAACGCGCGTGCATATCGGCCCAACGGGTCGGATCATGCTGCGCCGAACAATCCTCTTCTGGCAGCCCCGCAATCTGCACCAATTCGGCAAAGAATTGAGGTTCGATTGGGCCCACCGACATGTATTTACCGTCAGCGGTTTCGTAGCTGCGATAAAACGGAGCACCACCGTCCAACAGGTTCTGTCCGCGGGTTTCGTTCCAGTGTCCGCGCGCGAACAACATGTGCAACAGCCCCATCATCGCTGGCACGCCATCCACCATAGCTGCATCGACAACCTGCCCCTTGCCCGAGGTTTGACGTTCAAACAACGCGGCCATAATCCCAAAGACTAAGAACATCGACCCGCCGCCGAAATCAGCCACAAGATTCAACGGAGGAACGGGTGGTTGATCGGGGGCACCAATCATCGACAGCGCACCCGTGAGAGACAAATAGTTAATGTCATGCCCAGCTGTCTGCGCCAAAGGCCCTGTTTGGCCCCAGCCCGTCATGCGCGCATAAACCAATCGGTCATGCAGATCGGCTGGACCCAGGCCGAGCTTTTCCATAACCCCGGGGCGAAACCCTTCGATGACGACATCTGCACCATCAATCACTTTGCGCACCGCCGCGATGCCTGCACCGGATTTCAGATCAATTGCGATGGAGCGTTTGCCACGTCGATTAATATCGGTTTTATCGGCGCGAGCTGACTTGCGATCGACCGCAATCACATCCGCCCCGAGATCAGCCAACAGTTGCCCCGCCAGAGGCGCAGGCCCCAGTCCGGTGAACTCGACAACCGTCAAGCCATTCAGTGGTCCGCTCATGGCAAACGCACCCCACCATCAAGACGAACGACTTCGCCGTTGATATAGGGGTTTTCAATCATGAACCGAACCAAATGGGCCAGTTCAGACGGCTTGCCCAAGCGCTTTGGCAGCAAGGGTTGTTGGCCCAAAGCTTCTTGTGCGGCCTCTGGCAGTGATGCCATCATCGGTGTCAGAAACAGCCCCGGCGCAACCGTGTTGACGCGAACGCCGTAGCTGGCCAAATCGCGCGACATCGGTAACGTCATCGCCGCGATCCCGCCTTTAGACGACGCATAGGCCGCCTGCCCTTTTTGACCATCAAAGGCCGCAACCGACGCCATATTGATGATGACGCCTGCTTCACCGTCCTCGTTCAAAGCGTTTTTCTGCATCCGCTCTGAGGCAAGCCGTGCGATATTGAAACTGCCAACAAGGTTAATGTCGATCACCTTGCGATAGGGCGATAACGGGTGTGGTCCATCGCGACCAAGAGTTTTGACCGCGATGGCAATCCCGGCGCAATTGACAGCCGCCGAGACAAATCCAAAAGCCGTTTCCGCCAGATCTAGTCCTTGAGAAACGCTCTCTTCATCGCTGACATCAACCTTGCAGAAGCGGGCCGCGTCCCCCAATTCATCAGCCAATGCTGCACCTTTGTCAGCGTTCAGATCAAAAATCACGACCTTGCCACCACGGGCATGAATGTCACGGACACAGGCTTCACCCAAACCGGATGCCCCACCTGTGACAACCGCAACTGTCTTGTTCAATTCCACGACGTCTTCTCCTGATAAGTTGAGGTTTTAGCGCGCAGTCCAAATCTGTGACCGGCAGATCAGACCGCCTGCAACGCAGCCGGACACAGAAATATTGCGCCCTGAGTGGGAAATCTTGGACCGGTACCACTTGCCCGTATCCGGTGCGAAGATTTTGCCACCCGCATACCCATCCGCAGCCGAACCGGTCATTTCCTTGATGATCTGTGTGCCGATGAGCGCAGCGTCACCGCCCCCGTTCACCCCCACAACGTGACCACACAGTGCCTTGCCACAGGACTCGATCTGAACATCAAGCGACACCCCGTCACTTGGCTCGGTCTGCCATGTTCCTTTGATGTCGGCCTGCGCCAGTCCCGCTGTCAGTGCTGTGGCTGCGATGGCCACCCCCTTAAGTACCGTTTTCATTGTCGCCTCCTCCCAAGACTAATCAGGCGCTATTTCACGCCTCGTTCATCAAGGCCGAGGCCCCGACCAATGATCTCTTTCATGATTTCGGATGTGCCCGCGTAGATGCGGCTGATACGAGCATCCGCGTAGTGACGCGAAATTTCGTACTCCTCCATGTAGCCAGCCCCGCCGTGCAGCTGCAGGCATTCATCCACGACGCGGCCCTCAGTTTCCGATGTCATCAGCTTGGCCTGTGCGGCCAATTCAGCGGACAGGCTTCCGGACAGATGGAGTGAAGTACAGTGGTCGACAAACACCCATGCCGCATCCAGTTGGGTACGCATTTCCGCCATTTTGAAACGGGTGTTCTGGAATGCCCCAATTGCCCGACCAAAGGCCTTGCGGTCTTTGACGTAGTCCAAGGTAATTTCAAACGCCCGCTCTGCGCGCGCAACATAAGACACCGCACCGGTCAGGCGTTCTTCTGCCAGCCCCACCATCATGGATTTGAACCCTTGCAACGGGTCGCCCAAGACATTTTCCTTGGGGATTTTGACGTCTTCGAAAAACAGTTCGGCGGTGTCTTGCGAATGCAACCCAAGTTTGGCGAGCTTTCGGCCCCGTTTGAAACCGGGCATGTCCCGTTCCATCAAGAACAACCCCAAGGCATAAGGGTTATCTGGATCGGTCCGCGCGGCCACGATCACTGTGTCCGCAAGAATACCGTTTGAGATGTAGGTCTTAGCCCCATTGAGTAGCCAATGGTCGCCCTTATCTTCGGCGCGGCTGCGCATGCCCGCAACATCAGATCCGGTTCCCGGTTCCGTGATCGCGATGGCCAAAATGTTTGAACCATCAACGATACCAGGGAAGAAACGCGCCTTTTGTTCTGCATTGGCAAATTTGCGGAAATAGGGGCCGACAACTCGGTTATGAAGCGGAATAAACAGGCCAGCTTCGCGCCAAGTCAGCTCTTCCGTCAGGATCTGGTCAAACCGGAAATCGTCTAGACCTAGACCGCCGTATTCCTCTTCGGCATACATGGCCAGAAAGCCCTGCTCTCCCGCAGACTTCCAAACCTCGCGGCTGACAACACCAGCCTTTTGCCATGCTTCGAAATGCGGGACAACTTCGGCTTCTGCCCATTTACGGACAGAGTCGCGGAACATCTCGTGTTCCTGGTCAAACAGTGGACGCTGCAACATCTTAAGCCGCCTTCGCCACAACAGAGCGCAGACGGTCAAGTTCCGCGTCGGTCACGGTAAAGCGGGCGCCATATTTTGCTGCAAGATCATTGGCTCGGATCTGGAACGTTTCAAGACCAATGCCTTCGATGTATTGCAGTGCCCCGCCTGTGTGGGCAGGGAAACCAATGGCAAAGATAGAGCCAACGTTGCCTTCAACTTCAGTGTTCAACACGCCTTCGTGCAAGCAGCGCAATGTTTCGATGGCTTGGCGATACAGCAATCGATCCATAGCGTCTTGAAGCGGCACTTCGAGGTCTTTGACCACGAATTGGTCCAACTGATCCCAAAGCGTTTTACGTCCGTCAGCGTGATACTCGTAGAACCCCGCCTTGTCCCAGTTGCGCCCACGACGACCCAATTCGCACATTTTGGTACCAATGTTTTGCGTCGCGGTGTTGTGCTTACCAAAGGCGGCGTCCTCGTTCAGACGTTTGTCCAGTTCCTGATGGGTGATGGTCGCCTTGCGAGTAAGTTCCATAGACACTTCGTCATGCACCGCCAACGGGCCAACAGGCATGCCCACTTTCCACCCCGCACGTTCGATCGTGACCGGCGAAACACCGTCTTGCATCAACTGCAAACCTTCATCGAGGTATGTGGCAAACACGCGGCTGGTAAAGAAACCGCGCGAGTCATTGACGACAATTGGCAGGTAGCCAATTTGTGCAACATAGTCATAGGCTTTGCGCAGGGTGTCCGTGCTTGTCTTTGCACCGCAAATGATCTCAACGATCTTCATTTTGTCGACGGGGCTAAAAAAATGCAGACCAATGAAACGGCTTGGATCTGGGCAAAACTCAGCCAAAACAGAGATCGGCAAAGATGATGTGTTTGACCCGTAGATGCCAGTTTCAGAAAGCTGAGTGAAGGTTTCGCCAATCACCTTTTCTTTGAGATTAATGTCTTCGAAGACAGCTTCGATGATGATTTCCGCACCGTTCAAATCACCAATCTCTGCAGAGGGGGTGATCAAAGACAGAAGCTCTTCCTTCTTCGCTTCTGTCATTCGTTTGCGTGCAATGCGCTTATCCGCAAGCGTTTGGGTGTAGCCCTTGCCCTTTTGAGCGTTCTCAAGGCTGACGTCCTTTAGGATAGTGTTCATCCCCTTAGAGGCATGCGCCCAAGCGATACCCGCCCCCATCATGCCAGCGCCCAATACCGCGGTTTTTCCAAACCTGGTTGGGGCGCCTTCGGGGCGGATCTTGCCAGACTTCAAAGCTTGCATACCAAAGAAAAAGGTCTTGATCGCAGCCTTGCATTCTGGGGTTGGGATCAGCGCAACAATGCCGCGACTTTCTGCTCGTAGCGCACTGTCAAAACCCATCCGCATTGAATTCACGGCGATGTCTACGATTTTCTCTGGCGCCGGCATCAGGCCACGTGTTTTTGCATAGAGCATGGTCGGCGCCATCGTTGCCGCCATGCGCACGTTTGCCGCATCGGCATTGCCACCGGGGAAGGTGAACCCGCGTTGATCCCATGGTTGCGTGCCCGCGCCGGGGTTGGCCTTGATCCATGTCTTTGCGGCCGGGACAAGCTCTTCGACGGTTGCGACCATCTCTTCCACTAGACCGGCCTTCAGGGCAGCATCGGGGCGCATTTGTTTGCCCTCAAGCAACAAAGGCAGGGCTTTTTCCAACCCTATTTTTGCTGTCAAACGCACCACACCGCCCGCCCCCGGCAGCAAGCCAAGCTGAACCTCAGGCAAACCAACGACGGCCTTTGGGGTATTCACAATGACCCGGTGATTGCAGGCAAGGCACATCTCATAGCCGCCGCCCAATGCAGCACCGTTGATGGCTGCAACCACCGGCACCGGCAGTTGTTCCAACAAACGGAACGGAGCTTTGTTGCGCTCGATATAGGCCATCAGTTCTTCTGGCGGCATGTTGTTGGCCAACAAATCCTCAAGATCGCCCCCCGCAAAGAAGGTTTTCTTGGCAGAGGTCAGAACGACACCGGTAAGCCCCTCTTCGGACGCCAATCGGTCGGTAAGGTCAAACATCCCTTCCAGCCATGCTTTGGTCATCGTATTTGCAGATTTTCCAGAGGCGTCGAACGTTACAGTTACGATGCCATCGACGTCTTTTTCATAAGTATATTCAGTCATTTATATGGTCCTCAAACACGTTCGATGATCGATGCAATGCCCATGCCGCCGCCGACACACATGCAGATCAAAGCGCGCTTCAAGTTACGGCGTTCAAGTTCGTCAATCATGGTTGAGACAAGCGCAGAGCCCGTCGCGCCCAACGGATGGCCCATAGCAATGGCACCGCCCACAACGTTGAGTTTTTCGTCGGGAACGTTCAGATCGTTTTGCAACCGCAACACAACGGAGGCGAAGGCTTCGTTGATTTCCACGAGGTCGATGTCGTCCGCCGTCAACCCCGCTTTCGCCAAGGCTTTCTTGGCAGCTGGACCTGGGCCGGTGAGCATGATCGTGGGTTCGGTTGCAGTGACCGCGACCGACAGGACCCGCGCACGCGGCGTCAGCCCCAAGTCTTTGCCGACTTTTTCATTGCCAACCATCACCAAAGAGGCACCGTCCACAATGCCCGAGCTGTTGCCCGGTGTATGGACGTGATCAATCCGCTCGACGTCCGCGTATTTGGCCAAAGCCACAGCATCGTAGCCAAATTGACCCATCTTCGCAAAGCTCGCTTTCAGCGCTCCTAGCGTCTGCATGTCTGTTTTGGGTTTGATGAAATCGTCACGCTCAAGAATGATGAGCCCGTTTTCGTCCTTCACGGGGACCACGGATTTGTCAAAATACCCCGCCGCCTGCGCCGCCGAAGCAAGTTGTTGACTGCGCACAGCCAAGGCGTCCACGTCTTCGCGGGTGTATCCGTCAATTGTCGCGATCAAATCAGCCCCGATACCTTGTGGAACAAACCCGGTGGCCAATACCGTTTCAGGGTCTTCCGAAAACGGCCCACCGTCGGCGCCCATGGGAACGCGGCTCATGCTTTCGTAGCCACCAGCGCACACCATATCTTCCCAACCAGAGGCAACACGCGATGCCGCGGCATTGAACGTATCAAGACCTGAGGCACAGAAACGGTTCAGCTGCACACCCGGGACAGAGTCATCCCAGCCAGCTTTTTGTAGGGCGATCTTGGGCAAAACCGCGCCCTGTTCCCGCACCGGGCTGACACAGCCCATCATCAAATCATCCACGCGCGAGGTGTCCAGATCGTGACGCTGCTGCATTTCTTCGAGCAGCGTCGTCACAAGATTGATTGGCTTCACTTCGTTAAGCGCGCTGTTTGGTTTCCCTTTGGAACGCGGGGTCCGAATGGCGTCGTAAATATATGCGGTTTCAGTCATCTCACACTCTTCTTATTTGCGAGAGGCCTCGGTGTTGGAGGGGCAAAAGCATCAGCATCGATGCCCGTTTCCCTTCTTCACCAGAGCGAAACCAACACAGTGCTGATTCCCTGTCCCCCCAAACAATATGGATCATTTTTAAACATCTATGTTCATTTTCTGTCAATGGTATTCATGAACATTTTTTGGCTCTAAGCGGGTGCGTTCATGTTTTTGGCCGCCAAAACACGTTGGCTTACCGCCAATTTTCTGAGGCGCGCGGCCAATATTGGACAATAACGTTCACGAAATTCGTATTTTTGGAGCAAAAGTGACCACAACAACGACTTGCGCGCCCAGGCATGGACGAAGGCCCACACACAAAGAATGACGAAAACCAACACCTGCCCGATCAGCACGCGCGACACGAAAAGTTCGGTGTTCCCGAAAAACGAGCAAGGCCGAAGCTGTGGCCCTCTTGATGAGCAAGATGGACCAACGCCAAGGTGATTCTGTGTTGCGTGTTTGCGTGAACAAGAAGCCGGCCGACTGTCTAAGCCTCATCCTTTGTTGGTTAATCTCATCCACAATTTACCAGTATTGACTGTATTTGATCACATGTGTTCAAATACAGTCAATTAGGAGGAGACGTCAAAAATGGCTATAGCAACATCTGATCCAAATATCGGAGAGTCACCGTTTATCGGTAAGGTTCTGTCAGGCATTCTGGCAGCCGTATTATTACTGGCCAGCTACCCCATCTGGAGCACGTTTGCTCAGACAACACTTGGGTATTGGTTCAACAACTCAACAGACTATCCCGCATTCGCCCAACAGCTCGAGGCCCACGGCGCTTTTGGCTCAGAGGTCACGCGTCATATATCTGTGGGTCTGATCACTTTCAGCATTGCAACGGGGTCAATACTGGCGCCAGCATTGCTCTCGCTGATCGCGTTGGGTCGATTTGGTTCAGCCCAAGCGGTGATCGCCGCAGGGCTCAGCGCAACGGCCGCCGTATTTGGGCTGTCGTACCTGTATTACTTGGGTGGTTTCGGGGGCGCTGGCACCCAACTGGGATCAATCGCTATGAATATTCATGCCGGATCGACCTTGGCATTTGTCGCAATCTTCGTGGCTTATCGCTATCTGGAGGCGCTTAAGAAAGGTGATGCGGTTTACCGTAACCTGTTCGCCAAGCAATTGATCGTCGTCGCCCTGTCTCCGTGGCTATTCCAAGTTGGCTACGGGCTTTGGTTTGTGGGTCTCGGGCACGAATTTGACGCCGGATATTGGCAGCAGCTTATCATTACATTTGGCAGCTTTCTGGCTCCAATGTTGGTGATCTACATGAATGATACCCTCGGCTCGAAAAGTGCAAAGCGGAGCACTTTGCTTCTGATCACGGCGGTGTCTCTCTGCCTGCTGGGCACATACGGCTACACCACATCCGATATTCAACCAGCACTCATTTAACCCAATCCATGTGATTTCTGGGAGGAAAATATGACCGATTCCACAATGCAATTCGCCACATCACCCACAACAACCAAGTCCCGCAACCGCCCACTGGCAGCGAAAAATTTCCTGTTGCTGTGCGTTTGGATCCTTTCGTTTCCATTCATGTACCACGCCTACACACATGGGATGAGTTTCATTCTCGATTCCAATGTGGGTGTTGCACCTTTCAATTCGCCATTGCCCTATTTTGCTTTGCTGATGTTGGCATCTCACATGGTCCTAGGGGCCTCCATGAACTGCCTCGCGCCGCTGCAGATCCATTTGGGCGTTTCAAACAAAACAAAGGGCAAGCTTCACCGCTGGGTTGGTGTCACCGTGCTCTTGATTGCCATTTTTGGCGCTACGGCAGGATCTTTGTACTTTACCTTGTACCAAACCAGCGTGTTTGAAGGAAAACCGCACCACACCTATTCAACCTTTCAGGCGGGGGCGATGTATGGCGTTGTGATGTATTATGTCATCTACAAATCCATCCAATCCTTGGTGCAGAAAAACTATCGCGTTCACCGTGAATGGGCCATCCGCCTGTTTATGCTGGCCGTTGGGTCTTGGATCGCGCGCATTATGCGTGGTTGGATCGTTTGGGGGTTTGCTGCGGGTGAAATTTCCGGCAACCCGATGACAATCCCGCTGGAATTTTTAACATTTCTTTATGCTTGGTCTTTCTATGTGCTCCCATTGGCCGCCTATGAGATCTACCTTTGGGGAAAACGCCGCAAAATGGCTGACAAAATGCCAAGCTACTTTCCATTTGCCCTTTCACTCAGCTGTGTGCTGTTCCTGACGATCGGAACGGCGGGATATCTTTTGGATATGCTGTATCTCAGCGCATAACAGTTGATAACTTGGGGCATTTGGACTTGACCAGATGTCCCAAGCGCAACGACGCCATTGGCACTCGGCACCGCCACAGTGCTACCACTCAAAAACGCTGTGCAACAGGAACGCGGCAGCCTGCCAACTACAGTTGAGGGCCGCCGCGTTTTGAGCGTGTCTCGCGCAGCTTTGTGCTACGCGGACGCTGACACAAAGCTGAACGCGCATCGGTGAAACAGAGGGCTTAGCTGCCCACCGGCGCATAGGCCATAACTTCGATTTCGACCAGTGCTCCGGGGATTACCAGCTCGGAGATGACGCAAGACCGTGTGGGCGGGGTCGACGCAAAGTAGCGCCCATAGACCTCGTTGAACGGCTTGAAATCAGCAGAATTCGTCAGCCAGATTGTGGCCTTTACCACATCGCCCAACGAGGCACCCGCCGTTTCCAGAAGGGCCTTGGTATTCTCAAGACATTGCTCTGTCTGCGCCGTGATATCCCCCTCCAAAAGCGCACCACTGTCCGTAAAGGCCAGTTGACCCGAAAAGAACAGGAAATCCCCGGCGCGCAGCCCTTTGGACAAGGGCACAGGTGTTCCGTCTGGCAGGGCGACAGCGCCCCCGATGACATCGAATGACATGGTTCTATCTTTCTGTTTCACAAGTAAGTTTCAGCGATGATGCGGTGCAATCTTTTTCAGTTGCTGAGCGAATTCACGATGCGCCTCAACATCTTTGGGACGGTGGATCCGCTTGGTACTTGCTGGGTTCTCACCGAGCCACCAAGGGGCTTTCCACGCCTGAGAAGGACGTACAGGACGCGGGACAAATCCTCCACCACAATTTGGGCAGACATTTTCGAAAACACCATGGGCGCAATCCGCGCAAAAGGTACACTCAAATGTGCAGATGCATGCCTCATGTGAATTTGGTGGCAGGTCTTTGTCGCAGTGTTCGCACGATGGTCTTAGATCAAGCATTTTCAGCTCCTCTGTCTGTGGTTGAAAGGGGGGGTTTAGGTGTGCTGTTCACAAAGTAGATTCCGATCGCCACCAGCCCGGCCGCCACCGCAAACATGGGGGTCAACGGCTCGTCCAGCAGCGTGACACCGGCGATGACACCGAACAGCGGCGTCAGAAAGTGAAACGAGGTGAGTTTGGGCGCGGAATACTGCTGGACCAGCCAGAACCAGACCAAATAGCTGACGCAGCCCACCCAAAAAATCTGGTAGATTAGGGCTGCGATTGTCACATGGCTCATGGATTTCATTGCGGGCTCTCCAAGCAAGACAGAGCCAAGGAATAAGACGGGGGCGGAAACGCCGAGCTGATAGAGCAGAGTTTTGCTTGATGGTATTTTGGCCAAAGGGCTCGCTTTGATCAGAACTGTGGTTGCCCCCCAAAATAGCGCCCCAACAACAAGCATCATGTCGCCCAGGATCATGCCCTGAGAGGGAAAGACCAAAGTGTCGCTGAAGGCAGCCAATATCCCGGCGAACGCGCACAACAGACCGAAGGTTTTTTGCCGATTAAGAGCGTCGCCCTTCAGGACAAAGTGGCTGCCGATTGCGACGATAAAGGGTGATACATAGAGGAAGATGACCGCCCGCGAGGCGTTGGTATAGGTCAGCCCCCAGTAGACCATCAAAAACTGTCCCGCGAACAACAGCCCCGCAGCTAGGCCCCACAGCAAGGTACCATCCGCTTTGAGCACAGACTGGCCGCGCACTTGCGTCCACACCAGCACCAAGAGCGTCGCCCCAAAGGACCGAATGGCGGATTGTAACACAAGTGGCACCTCAGCGGCCGCGACTTTGATTGTGACGTTCTGCAAGCCCCAGCTTGCGCAGACGAGGATCAGAAGGAATATGGCCAAGCCATCTGGTTTTGCATTTTGCATGTGGCTGCTCACTCAGGCTTTCACTGTTTGCACTTTGCCAACCAGCAAAGTGGTGATCATCACGAACACAATCGCAAGACCGACATAGGACAGAGCCGTCCAGCCAAACAGCGCCAGAAGCGTGCCGCTGGAAAAGGCGCAAATCGTTGAAACCAAGGCGATAATTGTGTCGTTGACCCCTTGCACGAGCGCTTTCTCCTGATCACTGACAGCCTGCGCCAACATGCTGGTTGCACCGATGAAGCCGAAGTTCCATCCCACACCCAGAACAATCAAAGAGCCATAAAAGTGAGGGGCGCTGATACCGTTCGCAGCAATGATCGCGGCCAGGGCAAGCAGAGACAGACCTGTCAGCGATACAACGGTTGTGCCAAAGCGCTTGATCAGAAACCCTGTCATGAAGCTTGGCGCGAACATTGCGACCACGTGCCAACGGACAACATCGCCAGCCGTGTTTTCAGAGAACCCACAGCCAATCATCGCCAAAGGTGTGGGGATCATCAAAAGCACCATGACACCCTGCGAAAACGCTCCGATGGCGACGGCTGTGCGCACCTGTTTGCGCTTTAGCACCTCAAATCCAGCCCGCCAGCGATCTGATGGCCGGTCGGTTGGCGATACCTTGCGCTCAGGCGCGGCGGGTAAACTGGTAAAGATCAGGGGAAGCAAGCCAATGACCGAAATCACAGAGATCGCAGCATAAGCCCCGGCAAATGGAATAGGCGCGAGTGCATCCTTCACCAGAATGAAGATTTGCGGCCCCAGAAGCGCAGCAACCAAACCAGAAGTTAACATGAGAGAAATGGCAACGGGCTGCCACTTAGGGGCGACAACTTCGCCTGCCGCAAAGCGGAAGTATTGGTAACAGGCCAACGCTCCGCCCATTGCCAGATGCGCCAGGCACAACAGCCAGAAACTGTTGATCATCAAGGCCATGGTGCCCATGGCCCCGCCAAGGATCGCCAGCGCCCCACCGGCCATAAAACCGGTCTTGCGCCCATACCGTCCCATCAACAGCGAAAAAGGGCCCGCAGCGAACAAGCCAGCCAAGGTTTGAACAGAGGCTGGAAGTGTTGCAAGCGCCGTGGATGGCGCCAAACTCAGTCCCGCAAGGCCGCCGAGGATGATCAACATGGGCATTGCGGCGCTCAAAATAGTGTTTGCAGACAGCAACATCGCAAATGTGCCGCTGCGTGGGGTAGCCGTAGCCGACATGAGAAAATCCTTGTGTGAACGGTTGACAGCTGTGTTTGTAGTGGCCAAAACTTTTGTCTTAAATGTCAATTTGACGTCAAAAATGGACAATTCGATGAAAGCTAGAAGTATTGAAGTTTTGCTCTTTGACGGCGTCAATTTGTTGGATGTATCAGGCCCCGTCCAAGCCTTCGAAGCCGCTACGCTGACCGGGCGCGCGCGCTATGAGGTCGTTTTTGTCTCGCTTGACGGGGCGCCTGTGCGGGCCTCTTGTGGGTTGATGCTCACGCCGGTTGACGCCCTAAAAGCAAATTCAGACGCGGATGACTTGCTGATCCCGGGCGGTGTCGGAATTGATGAAATTGCAAAAGATTCCAGCCTTCAGACCATTTTGCAAGGCCGCGCCGCGCAGTCTGGCGATGGGCGCCTGATCTCTATTTGCTCAGGGGCTTTGGCACTGGCTGCAGCGGGCGTCTTGGACGGGCGTTCTGCCACAACGCATTGGTCACGCTGTGAGGACATCGACCGCTTTCCGGCGGTGAATTGGGATCTCGACCGTATCAACGTGTCTGACGCGCGTGTGTTCACCTCGGCGGGGGTGACGACGGGCATTGACCTTGCGCTGGATATCATCCGCCAAGATTGCGGACCAACAACAGCCCTGTCGGTGGCGCGGGAACTTGTGGTTCAGCTGCGACGAACCGGTGGGCAAAGCCAGTATGCCATGCATTTGGCAGGACAATTCACCAGAGACAATACATTGTCGCGTCTGATCGAAAAGGTGGTGTCACAGCCCGAAAAGGTTTGGACACTCGATACATTGGCCGATGAATCCGGGTTAAACTCTCGCACTTTGTCACGGCATTTCAAACGAGACTTGCAACAAACGCCCGCGCAATTTGTTGAATACATCCGGGTGGATCATGCGCGCGGCCTGCTGGAAGATAACCTGCCGCAAAAACAGGTCGCCGCCGAAAGTGGTTTTGGCGATGTCCAACGGATGCGGCGCGCCTTTCAACGACGCTTTGGCATCCATGTTTCCGACTATTTGAAAGCCTTTGCGGGGTAACTGCCCCAAGGCATCCGGCCGAAGCCTCCAGCGCGTCACCTCGGAACACGGGTCAATCCCAAAGCAGATGGGCCCCTCAGCTTGTCACACTGGCGCTGAAAATCGCCCCCCATTAGGGGGCGACCTCTTGAGTCAGCACGCGGTATTCACGACCTGCGGTCTTTGCGACCATAGCCACCGCCACCCGGCGTGTGCATGACAAAGATATCCCCGGGGGCCATCAGCGCTTCATCGTTGCCTTGCAATGCAACCAAGCTCCCGTCTTTGCGCTCAACATAGTTCTCACCGATTTTTCCGGTCTCGCCACCCGCGGCACCATGCGGGGGCACTTGGCGGTGAGATGACAGAACCGTCGCGGTCATCTCTTCAAGAAACCGGAGCTTGCGGGTGATGCCATTGCCGCCGCCCCATTGGCCTGCGCCACCAGACCCTTGTCTGATCGAAAACTCTTGGACCTGAACGGGAAATCGGCTTTCCAGCACTTCGGGGTCGGTCATCCGTGTGTTGGTCATATGACTGTGCACAGCGCTTGCACCCGCAAACCCGTCGCCCGCACCAGTGCCGCCACAAATGGTTTCATAGTTCTGCAGGCGCGCATTGCCGTAGACAAAGTTGTTCATAGTTCCCTGTGATCCAGCGATCACCCCCAAGGCCCCATATAGGGTGTCAGCGATGGCCTGACTGACTTCGGTATTGCCCGAGATAACGGCGGCGGGGTGGTTTGGATTGATCATCGACCCTTTGGGCGCACGAATATCCATAGGCTTTAGGCAGCCCTCATTCATCGGGATATCAGCCCCAACCAGCGTGCGAAAAACATAAAGCACCACTGCGCGACAGATGGAAAACGGCGCATTGTAATTGAATTGATCCTGCGGCGACGTGCCTGCAAAATCGACAACGGCACTACGTGTGTCTTTGTCGACGGTAACAGTGACCGCAATCTGCGCCCCGCTGTCTAATGGGTAAGTGAATGCACAGTCCTTCAACACATCCAGCACCCGGCGCACGCTTTCCTCAGCGTTGTCTTGGACATGGGCCATATAGGCCTGCACAACGTCTAGGCCAAACTGTTGGGTGATCTTGGCCAATTCCTCGGCGCCGGTGGCATTGGCGGCAATTTGGGCGGTGAGATCGGCCATGTTTTCATCAATGTTGCGACAAGGGTATCGCCCAGAAGCCAATAGGGCGCGCGTTTCCTCCACCCGCAGCGTTCCTTGATCCACCAAAAGAAAGTTGTCGATCAAAACGCCTTCTTCATCGATGTGGCGACTGTCGGGTGGTGCTGATCCCGGTGTTTTGCCACCAATGTCAGCGTGATGCCCGCGTGAGGCGGTCAAGAAGATCACCTCTTCCCCCGCAGCATCAAACACCGGTGTGATCACCGTCACATCGGGCAGATGGGTTCCCCCGTTGTAGGGGTTGTTCATCATGAAAACGTCCCCCTGACGAATGGACCCAGCGTTTTGGCGCAAAATTGTACGCACGCTTTCTGACATCGACCCAAGATGCACCGGCACATGGGGCGCATTGGCCACCAGATCCCCATGCGCATCAAAAATCGCGCAGGAAAAATCAAAGCGTTCCTTGATGTTCACCGAATAGGCGGTGTTAGCCAAAGTGGCCCCCATTTGATCGGCGATCGACATAAAGAGGTTGTTGAAAACTTCTAACATCACGGGATCGACCTGCGTCCCAATAGCTTCGTCGCGGCTGATGGCCTCAACACGGCGCAGTACCAACCCGCCCCCTGCCATGGCTTCTGCTTCCCAGCCCGGCTCGACAATATTGGTTCCAGTGGGTTCAACCACAATCGCAGGGCCAGTCACGCTGTGCCCCGGCGCAAGGCCGTCACGTGCTACCAATGGCACCTCGCGCCATGCCCCTTTGGTGAACATTCGAGCCGTTTGCGCGTGGGAGATCACCGCACTGGGCTGGTCAAACGTCACCGTTTCACAAGTTGCACCAATAGCCTCTGCTGTCAGCAAATCGATGATCAGATCATCAAATTTCGGAACAAAGCCAAAGCGTTGCTTGTGCGCCTCCTCAAATCCGGCCGTCATCTGTTCGGGTAAACCAAACGCAACCGGCAAAGTCTGATGAGAACCGGGCGTGCGAATATGGGCGGTCTGCACACATGTGATCTGCGCCGGATCAATCCCCTGACCTAGGACCTCAGCACTGGCATCCGCCCCAAGACGCGATAAGATCTCTTGCGCCTTTTTCTGGTCGTTGATCGAGCCTGCGAATTGATACTCTCGGATGGCGCGGATGTCTGCCAACCCCATGCCAAAAGCAGATAAGACACCTGCAAACGGATGAATGTAGATGCTTTCCATGCCCAAAACATCCGCGACCTGACAGGCATGTTGGCCGCCGGCACCGCCAAAGCAATTCATGGTGTATTTGGTCACGTCATATCCGCGCTGAACCGAAATCTTTCTGATTGCGTTGGCCATATTCTCAACCGCAATCCGCAGATACCCTTCGGCAAGCTCTTCTGCCGATTTGGGCGACTCCCCTGTCTCTTGGGCAATTTGCGCCGCAAGCGCGCGAAATTTATCCTGCGCGGCTTCCACATCTAGGGGGTCATTTCCCTCAGGGCCAAAGACACTGGGAAATTGGTCCGGTTGGATTTTTCCCAAAACAACGTTGCAATCTGTGACCGTCAGGGGGCCACCGCGCCGATAACTGGCAGGGCCGGGATTGGCGCCAGCGCTTTCTGGGCCAACCTGCATGCGCCCCTGCCGAAAGCTCAGCACCGAACCACCGCCTGCGGCAACGGTGTGAATGCTCATCATCGGGGCCCGCATCCGGACACCGGCCACTTCGGTTTCAAACGAGCGTTCAAACTCCCCCGCATAGTGGCACACATCCGTCGAGGTGCCGCCCATGTCAAAGCCAATTAATTTTTCAAATCCAGCCTCTTGCGCCGTACGCACCATGCCGACGACGCCGCCAGCTGGTCCTGACAGAATGGCGTCTTTGCCTTGAAAAAGTGACGCATCTGTCAGCCCGCCATTGGATTGCATAAACATCAGCGCCTCACTGCCGCCCTGATCAGCCCCAAGCGCTGCGCTGACCTGTCCGACATAGCGGCGTAAAATCGGTGACAGATAGGCATCAACAACCGTTGTGTCCCCGCGCGACACCAGCTTGATCAAGGGGCTGACCTTGTGGCTGAGCGAGATTTGCTCGAACCCTTGCTGGGCCGCCATTTCGCCAATTTTCTGTTCGTGATCGGGAAAGCGATAGCCATGCATTAACGCCACTGCAATCGAACGAAAACCCTTGCCATAGGCTGTGCTGAGCGCGCTGCGCACCTGCGCCAAATTCAATGGCTCGACAACTTGACCCTGCGCATCCAGCCGCTCATCCACTTCGATGACGTCTTCGTAAAGCAGCTCTGGCAACGCGATTTCCAGATCAAAAAGCTTGGGGCGGTTTTGGTAGCCGATGCGCAACAGATCCCGCATGCCTTTGGTGATCAACAGCAAGGTGCGGTCGCCCTTGCGTTCAAGCAAAGCATTGGTTGCGACCGTTGTGCCCATCTTCACAGCCTTGATGGTCCCGGCCGGAATTTGACCCCCTTCCGCCAATCCAAGCAGGTCGCGAATCCCTTGAACCGCAGCATCCTTATAACGTTCGGGGTTTTCCGACAGCAGTTTATGCGAGCGTAGAGTTCCGTCCGATTTGCGCGCAACGATATCGGTAAACGTGCCACCACGGTCCACCCAAAATTGCCATAGTGCATTGTTATCATTCGTGTTCATCGGGAACTTCCTCAGGTTTTTGAGATCATGAGCTCTGGTCAAATCGGTCGCCAGATTCTGTGCCATTTCCCAACGCTAATAAAACGTTGACAAATTGTCAACGTAACATCATCGTAGTGACACAAACTCGCTTAGGGAGAAACCACATGAGTTTTCTGAAGCTTTTAAACGGCGCAGCTGTCGCGTTTTCCATTTCATTCGCAGGCGCGCAGGCAGAGACCTGGGACATGGCAACCCCGTATCCAGACGCCACGTTCCACACACAAAACATCAGCCAATTTGCTGCCGATGTGGCAAAAGCGACGGATGGCGCATTGGACATCAACGTCCACACGGCCGGGTCTTTGTTCAAGCACCCAGAGATTTCCAAAGCCGTTCGCAGCGGTCAGGTGCCCGCAGGTGAATTTTTCCTGTCGCTCCTGAACAACGACAACCCAGCGTTCGGCGTAGATTCACTGCCCTTCTTGGCCACGAACTATGAAGATGCTGAACGTCTTTGGGCCGCCCAGCGCCCTGTGGTCGATGCGCTTTTGGACGAACAAGGCTTGATGGCGCTTTATGCGGTGCCTTGGCCACCGCAAGGCCTCTACACCACAACCCCTATCCACTCGGTTGAGGATCTCGCGGGTCTTAAATTCCGGACCTATAATTCGACCCTTGAAACGTTTGCATCCATGGCCGGCGCCGCACCGACGCAAATCGAAGTGCCTGATATTGCACAGGCTTTCTCAACAGGGCGCGTCGAAGCCATGATCACCTCTCCCTCGACGGGTGTGAACTCTCAGGCTTGGGATTTCCTGTCTCACTACACCGACATTCAGGCGTGGATCCCCAAGAACATCGTCGTGGTCAACAAACGGGCATTCCGTCGTCTGGACGCGGACACGCAACACGCGGTGCTTGAGGCAGCTTCGGCAGCGGAAACACGTGGTTGGGAAATGAGCCGCGCCGAAACAGCGGCCCAAACCGCCATTCTTGCTGAAAACGGCATTGAGGTGCTGGCACCTTCTGAGGCCCTGATGGACGGGCTGCGCAGCATCGGCGCCAAGATGCTGGACGAATGGACCGCGTCTTCGGGTGAAGCCGGCGAAAAACTACTGAATTCTTACACTCAGTAACCCCCAAACAAAGAACGGTGGGGGCGTGCGCGCCCCTACCATGACCCCAAGGGAGGACCCAACATGCGACGCCTTTTGGACGCGCTTTATCTTTACAGTGGTGCAACCGCTGCCCTCTTCATCAGCGCCATCGTCATCATCGTTTTTGCGCAGGTGTGCTTGAATTTGACCGACAAAATATACGCCGCCCTCTTTGGCAGCGCGCTTGGGCTGACAATTCCTTCCTATGCGAGTTTCACTGGCTTTTTCCTTGCCGCCGCTTCGTTTTTGGCGCTGGCCTACACGTTGCGCGGTGGTGGGCATATCCGGGTCACGTTGGTCACCGGCCTCTTGCCAGCCTCAGCTCAAAGGGCGTTCGAAGCCCTGGCTTTGTTGATTGGGTTTGGCATGTCGGCCTATGCGACGGTCTACATGGCAGGCCTCGTGGCCGAGTCCATTGAGTACGGTGATATGACTTCGGGGATGGTCTCTCTTCCGATTTGGATCCCGCAAGTGCCGGTTCTGGTTGGTCTCGCCATTTTGACAATCGCCCTCCTTGACGAATTCATTCTTGTCCTGCGTGGCAAGGCGCCGACCTACCAAGGTCAGGGCGAAAATCTTTTGAGCGAATAGGAGAGCTTTATGTCAGTCGCTATGCTGTCCGTCCTCTTATTGGGCCTATTGTTCCTTATGCTTGGCGCCGGAATCTGGGTCGCCTTTTCGTTGATGGGGGTTGGCATCGCTGCCATGGCGTTGTTTTCCAACGCGCCTCTTGGTCTTGTCTTGGCAACAACCGTTTGGGGGCACAGCAATTCATGGGCCTTAGCGGCCTTACCCCTGTTCATCTGGATGGGAGAGATCCTGTTTCGATCCAAATTGTCTGACGACATGTTCTCTGGGCTTTCACCTTGGATGAACCGGCTGCCGGGGCGGCTGCTGCACGTCAACATCTTTGGCTGCGGTATCTTTGCGGCGGTGTCTGGCTCGTCTGCGGCAACGGCGGCAACCATAGGCAAGCTTTCGATCCCAGAGCTGTCCCAGCGCGGCTACCCAGAAAAGCTGGTGCTTGGCACTCTGGCAGGATCCGCCACATTGGGGCTTTTGATCCCCCCGTCGATCATCCTGATCGTCTATGGAGTGGCGACAGAGCAATCCATTGCACGGCTGTTTGTTGCCGGGGTTCTGCCCGGACTTTTGCTGGTGGCGCTGTTTGTGGGATATGTCGTGATCTGGGCGCTTCTGAACCGGGATCAATTGCCAAACGAAGCCTTTGACTTCTCCTTTAGGCAAAAGCTGCACCGATCGCGTCGCCTGCTGCCAGTTATGGTGTTGATTGTTGGCGTAATCGGCTCGATCTACGCAGGCATTGCCTCACCCACGGATGCTGCCGCTGTTGGTGTCGTCCTTGCGCTGCTCTTGTCGTGGAACTCAGGCTCGTTGAACAAACAAAGTTTTGTGGATGGGCTGATGGGGGCAACCAAGACGTCTTGCATGATTGCCTTTATCTTAACTGGCGCGTCGTTCCTAACGGTGGCGATGGGTTTCACCGGCATTCCACGCCTTTTGGCCGAGTGGATCGGCGGCATGAACCTGTCCACTTACGCGCTGTTGGCGGTTTTGACGGTGTTCTTTGTTATTCTGGGCATGTTCCTTGACGGGATTTCAGTGGTTGTGCTGACCACATCTGTCATCATGCCCATGGTGCAGCAGGTGGGAATTGACCCTCTTTGGTTTGGTATCTTTGTGGTGATCGTCGTTGAGATGTCGCAAATCACGCCCCCTGTCGGATTTAACCTATTTGTTCTGCAATCCCTGACGGGGCGCAATACTCTGGTCATTGCCCGTGCCGCTTTTCCGTTTTTCCTGCTGATGCTTGTCGCACTAGGCTTGATCGTGGCAGTGCCCGAAATCGTGACCTACCTGCCCAACAACATGTAGCGGACTGAAATCTGCCGCCTCTGACAGGAAACGCCGACATAGTGCAAACGTTATGGCGGCGTTTCTTGCGGGAAGAACCAAGGGTCGTATAGGGTGAGCCAAAGCCCAAACAAAAGTGAGCGCCCCGTGACACAAGGTGACAATCCAGCCAAAACCAACGAAACGGCCATTGTATCGTCTTCCCATCTCGCAGAGACCGCCGTTGGCTGGCAGATGAGCGAGCTAGAGTACGCCATGACGATGACATACAACGCTTTTTCCCGTTGGATGACGCATTGCATGACCACGGCTGGCCACAAAGATTTTAACCCTCTGGACATCCTGATCCTGCACAACATCAATCATCGCGGCAAAGAAAAGCGGCTGGCGGACATCGCCTTTATGCTCAACATCGAAGACACACACACCGTCAATTATGCGGTGAAAAAACTTGTTAAGGCAGAGTTGGTGGTCGGTCAGAAAACCGGCAAAGAGATTTTCTATCACACCACCAAACAAGGTCAGCAGGTTTGTGCTGAATATGCCCGCATCCGCGAAGCCTGCCTGTTGGACACAGCGGCGGCGGCGGGGCGTGACTTTGACGAGGTCAGCCATGTGGCCAAAGTGTTGCGCAACCTGTCTGGTCTCTACGATCAAGCGTCGCGGGCCGCCGCCTCACTTTGATCATCGCTGATGGTCTGAACACGGCACAGCGGGGCTTTGCGCCCTCCTGCCGACGCCGCTACTGCAAACCAAGGCCGTAGCATTTCCGAAATGCGGCCTTATATTGCCCGGATAGAAATAACTATTACTCGGCAGCAACAATGAACACCGATGGCCTTTCTGAATTTCTTGCGGTTGCCCATGCCGGATCCTTCACCAAAGCGGCAAAGACGATGCAAGTATCCGTGGCGCATGTCAGCCGCCAAGTCGCCCGCCTAGAAGAGCGTTTGGACACCAAGCTGTTTCAACGAAACACCCGTTCGATCCACCTAACGGCGGCGGGTGAAGTGCTGTTGCGCCATTCAGAGCGCATCGCCGATGATCTCGAAGCGGCCCTTTCAGAAGTGGCCAGCGCCCAACGAAATCTTGAAGGGCGGTTGCGCATTGCCGCGCTCTCGGGCTCTTTCGCAGATCAAGTTGTCGGCCCGGCTATGAACGAACTGGCCCTGCGGTACCCAAATCTGGAAATTGCGATCGACTTCAACGCGCGTCAGGTCGACATTCTGAGCGAAGGGTACGATTTTGCCGTACGGGCCGGCCCGTTGCAAAGCAGCGGCTTGATCGCACGCCCATTGGCGGCGCGAACCAAGGCTGCCGCGGCCTCTCCGGCGTATCTAGAGCAGCATCCGAACCTGATGCACCCCAGCGATTTAAAGCACCACCAATGCATTCTGATTCACACCAATAGCTGGCGTTTTTCGGACAAAGGCAAACCATTGGACATCGCGGTCGAAGGCCGCCTGACGCTCAACTCTGGCCCCGCCATCCTTGACGCCTGCGAACAGGGACTGGGGGTTGCGTACATGGCGTTCAACGCCTTTGGATCCAGCTTTGCCGAAAGCCGGCTGATCCCCGTTTTGACCCCATATTGGTATGCGGATGGATCCATTCACATCGTGCGACCTGACCGCAGATTTACGCCACGCCGCGTTGAAGAAGCTATTAAGATGCTTGAAGTTTTTGCCAAGCGTGCCGAACAAGATGAACGACGTAACCTTGATGCGGTCTCTGCCTTCGTCCCAAACAACGCCTAAAGCGCCTTAACGCGCTTGAACCATGAATTGACAGTCTTGGCATTTGGCGGGTCGGTTCCATCTTGCCATATCACGAACCGCAGCTACTGTCGGCGAGGTCGGCGCAATTTCCGTTCAGGGGGCCGACCAGTCATGATCGAATGGCAGTGATGCACGAAGAGGGAGTTACATATGTCGGACGTATTGATCGCATGGGGAGGCTGGGAAGGTCACGAACCTGAACAATGCGCCGCAGTTGTTCGAGATATGCTTGAGGCAGAGGGCCTTACCGTCCGGGTTGAACAGGGGTCAGAGGCTTTTGCGGCCCCTGATTTGGGGCGATATGATTTGATCGTTCCCATCATCACCCAATCCGAAATCAAACAGGACACGCTGAACAACCTGCTTGCCGCCGTTGCGGCTGGCACTGGCTTTGCTGGCTTCCACGGGGGCATGGGGGACAGTTTTCGCAGTGCTGTGGACTATCAGTTTATGGTCGGGGGTCAGTGGGTTGCCCATCCCGGAAACATCATCGATTACCGGATAAACGTCACGAAATCAGACGATCCGATTATGGCCGGGCTGCAAGATTTCGACTATCGCTCGGAACAATATTATCTGCATGTTGACCCCTCAAATGAAGTTTTGGCGGAAACCACCTTCAGTGGCGAACACGCCGCATGGATCGAAGGCACCCGCATGCCTGTGGTCTGGAAGCGCACATATGGCAAGGCCCGCGTGTTCTATTCCGCTCTCGGCCACGTTGCTTCGGAGTTTGAAGTGCCGGAAATGAAAACGATCCTGCAACGCGGCCTTCTGTGGGCCAAGCGTTGATCCCCCGCCCTGTGCGGCGCAGGTAGTTCCCTGCCCGCAAAGGCACTTTGACCGGTTGCGTCGCAAACACGGGGAGGTGCAGACGCAAAACAGGGGATCACATCAGCTGCAACGCCTTCACCGTAATTTTTGGAGGCATGTTCAAAGTGAACATTATGGCCTCAACAACTTCACGGTTGCTGAGCACCTGTTGCGATGGAGCGGGCTGCGCCCATGCTTGGTCCAAGGGGGACACATCGTCGATATCGCCGGGATAGATCGCTGTCACTCTGACATTGGTTCCATCCAACTCGTTGGACAGGCCATGCACAAAACCCGTTTGGGCCGATTTGGCCGCCACAAAGGCAACAGAGCCAAGCCGACCTTTGGGCGGGTTCGGCAAGCCGCTGGTTGACACCACAGTATGGATATCTGCGGCCTCGCGGGCCTCAAGCCCCGGCAAGAGATGACGGGTCAAAACCAACGCACCAATGACGGCAGAGGCGACACAATTTTGAATGTCGAAATCAGACAGCTCGCGCAGTGAACCGGGCAGCCACATCGCTCCGTTGTGGATCACGCCGTCCAGATCTGTGTGCTCTGCTGCCAAATGGCACCCTGCGGACGCGACGCTTTCCAGATCTGCCAGATCACAGGCCAGTGTCTTCGCCCGCTGCCCAGTGCGGTCTAGAATGGCTTTTTGCGTCTCTGCCAAAGCTTCTTTTGTACGGGCCAGAAGGACCAATCGCGCGCCAGCATCCGCCATTTTGATTGCAAGCGCAGCCCCCAGACCACGGCTGGCACCGGTGATTGCGTATTTACGGTTTGAAATTCTCATGTTGGGACCAATCGTGGTTTGCGAAATGTGAATCGTGTTATTCGCCCACTGGGATACAAGCTCAACCTACCTTGAGGTAAAGACCAAATTTCACCTATTTCTCATCACGCTATGGTGAGCACCAACGGCCTCCCTCGCAACACTGCACAAGGTCCCCCCACCTTCTACGAACAGCTAAACGCTGAACGCCAGCACTTGGCTGATCTGCGTCAGCCCCCGCCCTGATTGTTCTGACCAGCTGTTGAACGCCTGCTGTACAGCTGCAAGATCACGTTTGGAGGTTGGCGTTTTATCAACCACACCCTCCCCCACCAATCGGGCCACAACATCGGTCGAAAGAATGAAGCCGTCTTTGCCCATACTGCGCAGCACGCGCTGCCCGGTGACAGCCCCCAGACGCGCACCCCGTTTTGTCATCAACGCCAAAAGATCGACATAGGTCTCTGCGGGCCAATTGGCAAAGAACTGTCCCGCACTGCCACTTTCGGCCGCCAGCTCCTGCACGAAATGGGCGTTTTCAATCACAGCCATCACCTTGGCCCCATTCCGCACAATCCGCTGGTCTGACAGCAATCGGTCAATGTCCTCATCGTGATATGCCCCAACGCGGCTGGGATCAAACCCGTCAAAGGCTTCAACCATCCCCGGCCACTTTGCGTCGATCACCCGCCAGTTAAAGCCCGCCTGAAACAAGCATTTGGCCATGGTCTCGAGCCAACGATCATTTGTCGTTTGGCCAAGTGCCTCAGGGCTAAGAGGGTCTAACAAAAGGGCTTCCAAAGCGCTGGCGCCCCCTTTTCGATCCGCTGCAATGGCAAAAATGTCTTCAAAATTCCGCATCCGGCGCTCCTTTATAAAGGCCCAAGCCTTCGAGCGTGGTTTTGACCGTCAACCACAGCTCATCTTCATCTGTCAGTGTTTTTGCGAATACGTTGACCCCAATCAGCAGGTTTTGTAGCGCCAGAGCTTTGGCATGTACTGGCGTATCTGTGGGCAACTCTCCACGCTCTTGGGCCAGGATCAACAGTTCTTCAAGCCGCGCACTGCTGTGCAGGACGGCTTGGCGCGTCATTGCGCCCAATTCGTCATGGACGCCGCTCAATTCGGTCAAAGAATTCACCGCCAAGCAGCCACGCGCCTCAGGATCCGAAGCGCGCGCAGCGCAGATTTGGCGAAAGGTTTCGCTGATCCACGCGATGATCGAACTGTCAGGCAACGGCCCAGAAAAAACGCGGTCAGGTGCGCGAGAAAAATACAAGGCCAGCGCCTCTTTGAACAACGCCTCCCTGGTCCCAAAAGCATTGTAAAAGCTGGAGCGTGTGATCCCAAGCTTGGCGGATATCGCACTGACAGAGTTCGCCTCAAAACCATCGCGCCAAAGATCGTGCATCACTGTCTCAATCGCAGCTTCGCGGTCAAATTGTGATGGTCTTCCCATGCGTGCTCTCGCAAATCTGTTTGCACCATTGCACGGGATAGGCCGTACGTTTTGTACATAAGTGAACAAAACAGCAAAGGTCAAGATATTCTGGCCTGCAATGAGACCTTTGGGACAGGTCGACACGGGACCAACGCGCTGTATCTGAGTTCAAAATTCCTTGGCTTTTGACCGAAAAACTGGTCCCCGGAAAATCATCGTCCAAGACGTCAGCATTGGGTTTGCCTGCAGGATTAACGATAAACCTTGACAGGTTTATCGATTGCGCCATACCAATCAGTGCCATTATGTCAGCTGCGGTGTGCCACGATTCTTGAGGCGCAACGGCGGGCATCGCACCGACCCAATCGCTTTGGCCGCTCGATCCGGCCAGCCCAAAACATACCGCGCTTTCGCGCTGCCCCTTTTGAGGACACCCCGTAATGAGCCTTGATATTGCCACCACGTCACACGCACCAATCTTGCTGAACAGCGGATGGGTTTTGTCTCAGTCAAATGCCGATCTTACGGTTGCGGTGGATCTGCCTTCGGATGTGCATTCTGCGTTGCTGGCAGCAGGGAAAATTTCGGATCCCTATTGGCGTGACACTGAGGTGTCGCTTGACTGGGTACACGAATCCGAATGGGTTTTGACGCGTGCATTTACAATAGAACAGGTGCCCGCGGGGCGCATGACGCTGACGTTTGACAGTGTTGATTGTCACGCCCTAGTTTTCTTGAACGGCACCCAGATCGGGATGTGTGAAAGCCAATTCTTACGCTACGATTTCGATGTGACGTCGGCGATTCAACAGGGCGAAAACAGTCTCGAAGTGCGGTTCTTATCAAACTCAACCATCGCCAAAGCAAAGCAGGACAGCTTTCCCTTTCCGGTGCCGCACCTGCAGTGGAACTGCCGTATTCCGCACTACAATTTCCTGCGCAAAACCCAATGCCACGCCGGATGGGACTGGAACATCGCCCTGTCGCCTTTGGGGATTTATGGCGATGTGAGCCTGCGCCACACGCCCCACACGCGCCTTGACGAAGTTTTGGTGCGTCAGCATCACTCCAACGATCAGGTCACTGTGGATTTTGCTCTGTACTTTGACGCCGCCGAGGCTGGCCAAACGCAGGCGTATGTCTTGATCGACGGTCAAACCATAGAGGCGGAGGTCACCCACTATCCCGGTGAAAACACTGTCACCCTATCAGCGCCGATCCAAGCACCACGCCTGTGGTGGCCCGTGGGGCACGGCGCGCAAGACACCTATGAAGCGCGCGTCCAACTGGGTGACCAAACACGCAGAATGCGCATTGGACTGCGCGAGATTGCCTTGATCAACGACGCTGATGAGGTCGGCAACCGCTTTGCGTTCAAAGTGAATGGCCGCGAAATCTTTATGCGTGGCAGCAATTGGATCCCTGGGGATGCGCTGCCAGCGCGCGCGACGCCTGAGGCGGTCACCGACTTGCTGACCTCTGCGGTCGAGGCCAATATGAATATGATCCGCGTCTGGGGAGGCGGACAGTATGAGCCGGATTGGTTCTATGAAAAATGCACGGAACTGGGCTTGCTCGTCTGGCAAGATTTCATGTTCTCTTGCCACCTGTATCCCGGATCAGACCGTAACTGGTTGGATCTTGTTCGCACCGAAGCACACCAACAAATCCGACGTCTGTCAGCCCATCCGTGTCTGGCACTGTGGTGCGGCGACAACGAGCTTGTTGGAGCCTTGGGGTGGTATGAAGAAAGCCGCAAAGACCGTGACCGCTATCTTGCGATGTATGATCGTCTGAACAGCACCCTCGAAGACGCTGTGCTTGAGGATGCCCCGGATGTGCCGTGGTGGCCAAGCTCGCCCTCTGTTGGGCCGCTGAACTTTGGTGACGGCTGGCATGATGACACCTCAGGGGACATGCATTTCTGGGACGTTTGGCATTCAGCCAAGGACTTTGAGCATTACCGCACCGTACGTCCCCGTTTTTGTTCCGAGTTTGGATTTCAGTCCTTCCCCTCGTCGCGGGTGATCCAAAGCTTCACGGCACCAGAGGATCGCAATGTGTCTTCACCGGTGATGGACGTGCATCAGCGCAATGATGGTGGCAACAGCCGCATTGTGGAGACTCTGGCGCGCTACTTCCGCTTTCCTGAAACCTTTGAGGACATGACCTATCTTAGCCAAGTGTCGCAGGGATTGGCGATGAAAACCTCGATCGAGTTCTGGCGGGCGAACAAGCCGCGCTGTATGGGGACGCTCTATTGGCAATTGAACGACACCTGGCCGGTCGCCAGCTGGTCTAGCCTTGAATATGGCGGTGGCTGGAAACTGACCCACTATTTGGCAAGACGTTTCTTTGATCCCGTGTTGGTTACCGCACAACCAGATGACAAAACCGGCGAGATCGTGATTTGGGCGATCAATGACACACCAGCGCCAGTGTCCCTGACCGTCAAACTCAACAGCGTCGACGTCAGCGGCCCCATGGCCGATCTTGGTGCCTTTTCAATCACATGCCCCTGCGAAAACGCCATCGAAGTGACGCGCCTTCCGGCTGGAACCTTGGCCGACACCGCCTTTTTGCACTTCACATGGTCCGACACCGCGCGACGTCACAAGGGGGAAAACGAGTATCTGCCCAAGCGCCCCAAAGAGTATTCCTTTGAACCTGCGGACATTCAGGTCGACACAACAGGCGACGTTGTTCAGCTGACAAGCGATCGCCCGGCGCTGTTTGTGACCTATGACCATGGCGGCGACGATGTTTATTCAGATAACTGCTTTACCTTGCTGCCCGACACACCCAAATTCCTCTATATCAAGCGCAACCGCGCCTCACATCTGGATGCCACAGTTCCACGTGTACAATTTCTAAAGGGATAGGCGGATGGCTAGAAAATCGCCCGGCTCAGCCCCGGTCACGCTCAAGACAATTGCTGACACTTTGGGGGTATCGGTCACAACAGTTGCGCGGGCGCTTAAGAACGGCGAAAAAATCAGCCCTGAAATGATCCAAAAGGTGCGTAAAACAGCGGATGAGCTGGGCTATGTGCGCAATATGGATGGGGTCAAACTGCGCACCGGGAAAACCTTTGTCGTGATGGCCTTCCTCAGCTTCTCAAACGAAGAAGAAGTGGGCGATGCAGGCTCTGTTGGATTGCTGAACGGCATCCATCAGCGCTTTTCGGGCACAGATTATGCGGTACGCGCAGTCCCAGTGACCTTTGGCGAAACTGGTTTGGACAAACTGCGCCAAGTGGTGACGGGCCGCAACGCCGATGGGATCATACTGGACCACACCGAACCGCAAGACGCGCGCGTGAAATACCTGTTAGAGCAGAACATTCCTTTTATCACGTTTGGGCGGACCGAGTTGTCCCCCGCGCATCCCTATTTTGACATCGACAACGAAGAAACGGCCTATCAGGGGACAAAATCGTTGATCGATCAGGGATATCGGCGCATCGCGATGCTCGACGCCGATCCGCGCTATAGCTTTGTGTCGCAGCGTGTCATCGGATATCACCGCGCCCTCTCCGAGGCTGGTCTGGCCGCGGATCCCACCTTGATGCGCCATATTGACCTTAGGGCGAATGTGGCCAAGACCGCCGCGGCAGAATTGGTTAATGGTGGCGCGGATGCAATTGTTTGCGTGAATGAACTTGTTTTTCTGGGTGCGCGCGCGGGCGTTCATCAAGTTCTGGGGCCAAAGGCAAAAACCATCGGCTTTTCACTGCGCTCAGGTACCAATCTAGGGGACTATGTCAGCGCGCCGGTGAACACCTCCTATTTTTCCCGCCTTGAAGCCGGACGCAATTTGGCCGATCTGTTGTTAAAGCGCATAGATGGCGCCAGCGTTGATGCGTGCCAAAACATCGGCACAACCGAGCTGCGCCTCAATCAAGGTCTGCGCGATTGATCTGTGATTGTCCGCCTAGGCGGATTTAGTCAGTCGGTTTGGCGATGCCGCTATATCAATGTCCATTTGCAATCCACCAAGCGCCACAGATTTTTTACGCGTCAGCACCACGCCCAAACGGTCGCATAGCTCGGTGGTGATGGTCAGCCCCAAGCCATAGCCCAGCGCTGAATTCGCCCCCTCAAGCCGTTGAAACCGCCCCGAAGCCAGAGCAAAGGCAGCCTCGCTCATGCCGGAGCCATTGTCCGAAATCGAGACAATCACATTGCCTTTTGGACCATTGCGCACACTGACCTGCACCTTGCCGGGGGAGCCACAATATTTGATCGCATTGTCGATCAGGTTTTTCAGCACGATGGTGATCAATACCTCGTTCACATGCGCCCAGCATTCGCGATCATCAAAGAGTTCAATATCCGTGTTAGACGCCAAAGCGGGCAAGGCAGCATCCGCAAGCAGGTTCTGAATTATTTCCGACAGGTTGATCGGCGCTTCGACGTCGGCATCCACCTGACTGTGGGCAAAGGCGTGATCCAAAAGCTGTGACAACTGGCGCGAAGAACGCCGCGCAGACAGTTTGATCTTATCCAGACGCGCCTGCGCTTGGGGGCTGATCTCGGCTTCATCTATGGCTTCGGCCTGAGCCAGAATACCGGTCAGAGGCGTGCGCAATTCATGGGCGGCATTGGCCACAAAGGCGCGTTCGCGCTCCATCGCGGCGTCCAGCCGTTCCAGCAAACTATTGGTGGCGCTGGCAATCGGGATCAATTCGGGCGGCAACCCCTGTGTGGCCAGTGGCGTCATCTTTTCCGGTGCCCTGAGCGAGACATCCTTGGCCAAAGTTTTAAGAGGCTTCAACCCTGTCACGATGCTTTGGCGGGTCATCGCCAACAGCAAAATCGTCGACGTAAGAAAGATCGCAACTGTCAGCAATACAATTTCGAAGGACGAAAAATAGGGCTCGATGTTGAGCAAGCCAACCGTGACCTGCAGGGCATTTTCGACATCTGCGGCATGGGTCAACAGATAGGTTTTATGCCCGACGACCATTTCGGACATGGTCTGAAGGTCCGCCGCCGGATCAAAGCCGGGAGGAGAAGCATACAGCAGTTCGTCATCCCGAAACAACGCAACCACATAGTCTAGCTCTTCGTTTTCGAGCACGGATAAACCGCTGGCTTGCTCGGGCCAATTGGACTGCGGCATCGAGGAGGCAACGCTGAGGATCAGACTGGCAGTGTGTTCAGTGCGCGCCACCAACTCTTCGCGAAACTCGGTCGACACATGCACAGAGACCGCCACAAACAGCAAAGCGGTGCAGAGCAATATGGCCTTCACAACCCGGCCAAAAATGATCTGGGACATCGGCTTCATTGGCTGTCCTCATGCATCAAATATCCCAATCCACGCAGGGTTTTGATGTAGTCAGGGCCAATCTTTTTGCGGATCTGAGAAATGAACACTTCAACGGTGTTGCTTTCGGCTTCGGCATCCCAGCCATAAAGCCGGTTTTCGATCACCGACTTGGTCAACACACGCCCTTTGTTTTCCACCAGCAAGCGCAAAAGCTGGAACGCTTTGGGGGTCAGATCTACCAACTGTCCTTTCAGATGCGCTTGGCAGGTTCCCGTTTCCAAGGTCAGATCGCGGTGATGCAACACCGCAGGTTTGACCCCATCCCGCCGGCGCGCCAATGCCTTACAGCGCGCCATAAGCTCGTTCATATCAAACGGCTTGGTCAGGTAATCATCGGCCCCCAAATTCAGGGCCTCAACCCGGGCTGTCACCGCATATAGCGCCGTAAAGACCAATATCGGCACCGTAGCGCCCGCATTTCGAACGGTTTTCAGAAAATCCAATCCATTGCGCCCCGGCAAGCCGAGATCCAGCACCACAACATCAAAGTCAGCTTCGACGTCATCTTTGGTCAGATCGACACAATCAGACAGCACATCAATTTCGATCCCGCCCTTACGCAGATGCGCCTGGACCGCATCAGAAATAATGTCGTCGTCTTCGATCAATAACACTCGCATTTTTGGCTCCTGGACAGTGATCCGCACCGCTTGCTGCTTGAACCTTAACGCAAGCTGAATCCTGCCCCAAGCCCCACTCAGGTTGCTTTCAGAATCAATGGTCATCTTGAGCTCGAGACACACTCAGGAGTAAAACTTTGAAACACCACCTCCCAAAATCCCTGCCGACAGCCGCGCTTATGATGACCATTGGCGCAACCGCAGTTGGCGTTGCGCCACAGCACGCCTTGGCGCAAAGCAGCAACACAGACGTCACGGTTGGTTTGGGCGCGATGTATTCGCCCGACTACGAAGGATCGGATGATTATGAAACCTCGCCGGTTCCCGTGATCGATATCACCGTCAACGACCGGTACCGGTTTTCAACGTTGAACGGCATCGAAGCCACCGCCCAAGTCTTGGAATCGCAAGGCTTCGAAGGTCACGTGGGTCTGGGCTATAGTATGGGGCGCGATACCGCTGACAACGTTGCGCTTGGCGGCTTGGGCAACATTGATTCTTCGGCGACGTTCATCGCCTCGATGAGCTATGCGCTGATGCAAAATGGCCCGAGCGAGCTTGCCTTTGCTCTCGACATTGAATCCGAACTGAACGGCAACCGCAAAGGTACCACCGTCGGCCTTGGGGTCGACTATCGCCTGCCAATCGCTTCGCAACGCACCTCGGTGACGTTGAGCGCCGGATCAACTTGGGCGGACGACAAATATATGGCGTCGACCTTTGGCATCACAGCGGCACAATCAGCTGCGTCAGTTGCAGGCCTGTCCACGCATAGTGCCGCCGCCGGCTTCAAAGATGTCAGCCTTGGCGTCAACATGACCTACCAACTTGGGGATCGCATAGCGTTGGTCGGCAATGTTGGCTTTAGCCGCCTGTTGAAAGACGCCGCCGCAAGCCCCTTGGTCAAAACCCATGGGTCAAAGGATCAATCCTCTGCAGCGCTGGGGGTAGTCTATTCATGGTAACGGCACCTCTGAAATCAAAAACCACCCGCCTGCCCCCGTTCGCCCGGCGTTTTTTGTTCACTTTTGCCGGTGTTGCAGGCGTCTTTGCGGTGCTCAGCTCGGAACGCTTCGTCGACTTTGCCTTTGGCTTTGGGGACTATCCAGATTCATTTTATGCCCCGCGCGATTTCCCTCTGGAGCAGGACCGCATCATCGCTCTGTCCGAATGGGGGGAAACACCGCTTCCAGCGCATATCAAGCAATCTTCGGGCTTGGACATCACCAACGGCTATTTTGCCATCGCCACAGACAAAGCATCTGTTCATTGGGGCCAACAGGGCACCAACGCCTCTGCACCACTGGCGCCATTGGCAGAACGCACCTTGTTGCGTCGCCCATTGGCATTGCGCCAAGGGTATCTTGAGGCGCTGGCCCTCGGCCCAACACCGCAAACTGTCTTTGCAATGGGGGGCAGCAACCAACTGCACCAGATCACCGTGACCCAGTCCGGCCTGAAAACGGAATCTGTTACAACCTTGCAGATCCCCTCCAGCGAGGGCCAAGCCCCCGAAGTGGTCGGCCTCGCCTATAACAAAGCCAGTGACAGCCTATTTGTTGGATACTCACGGTTTGACGATTCCGGCGTTGGCGTCAGCGAGTTTTCCCTCAGCGGTGAATTTATCCGTGCGCTAGAGCTGACGGCCCCAAACATGTCGCAGACCGAAACCAAAGAGCGGTTGGCCAACGCCAATGTCTCGGGGCTGACCTTTGTGGATCAGACCCTCGTGATCCTCAGTGATCGCCACAGCAGCTTGATCTGGGCGAACCCAACCACCGGAGAGATCGAGCGGGTTTGGGGCATTGATGGGCTGCGGGATCTGTCAGCAATTTCTTATGACAATGGCGCGCTCTACCTAATGCAGGACCACGAGTACTACCAAGAAACACCGCCTTTGCGGGTTCTTCCTTTGGAACAACCTGCCGCGAACTCTTGATCCGGTCGACCGGTCACGGCGCTGGCCGGTCCCCCTTACCCAACAACGAAACCAGCAAAGCGGTGGAATGATCCGCCGTTCCCAATCCCAAATCGGAGAAATTGTAATGAAGATCCTACCCATGTTGATTGCCACCTCGGCCATTGCCATTGCGGCGTCCCCCATGCAGGCCCAAGAGATCGACGGCAGCAAGTTCCGCTCGCTGGACGAAGGCTCTTGGTACCACCCTGTTGAACCCGAACAGTGGAGCTATTACGGCGCTGACGAAAACGAAGTTTACGGTGTATTGTCACGCATCGAAAATGCCAAAGGCGCGCGCAGCAACGCCGACTGGCCAGATACCATCACCGCTTATGGTCCCGGCAACTGGGTGTATGAGTTCTCGCAGGTTGGCGAGGCCGCTCTGAAGGCTGGAAACTATGGCGCAGCCATCAACTATTTCCATACCGCTGCCGCCCCGCACGCAGGGTTGAACGAACAAAACGTTGCACTGGAAAAGGCCCGCGATGCCTACAAAATGGCCATGAAGGACATTGGTCACTACGAAGAAATCGAAGTCGCCTTTGAAGGGGAAACCTTTACCGTTCATCTGCACATTCCAGAGGGCGACGGGCCGTTCCCAGTCTTGGTGATGTCCAACGGTTCCGACATGTCCAGCGTGGCCGCGCTGAGCTATTATGAAAAGCACCTTCAGCCTAAGGGCATTGCGTTCCTGACATTGGACGTGCCGGGCATGGGACGCAGCAGCGCCTATGACATGTCCGATGGGCGGACCGAAAAACTGCATGTTGCGGCAATCAACTGGGCCAAAAACGACGCACGCCTTGATCCTCAGAACGTCTTTATGCAGGGGATCAGCTTCTCTGGCCATTCAGCGGCGCGGATCTTTGCCTTTCACGAAGACCTGGACCTTGGCGGCATCGTGTACACATGTGGCCCATTGCACAGCGCCTTTCTTGCACCTGCGCACGTCTATGAAGACTTTCCAAAGTTCACAATTGATGGCGTAAAAACCCGCATGGGCCTGTCTTTGGACACCAGCTTCAAAGACTTTGCCGATGCAATCCGTGTCTTGGCGCTGGGCAAACACGGCGCGTTTGAGGGGCCTATGATTGACACCCCAATCTTGGCGCTCAACCTGAATGACGACCCCTCTGCACCACTTGACGAAATGGACGAGCTTTTGGCCCGCGCAACGGCTGCAGATCGTGTGGTGTTTGACATGCCGGGTCACTGCCCTCCGCACAATCACCGAGAGCCTGTAGTGGCCTCTTGGATCGCGGAAAACCTGCGCTAAAACACAAAAGCCCGCCAGTCACTTGGCGGGCTTTTCCCTTTTTAGGGTAGATAGTTAGACAACTTTCACCGTTAAGTCATCCAAGCCTGTGATTTTGACGTCCATCACGTCTTCACGCGCGACAGGCCCCACCCCGGACGGGGTGCCTGACAGGATCACATCCCCCGCTGCCAGCTCAAAGAACCGCGACAGGTAGGCAATCATTTCGGGCACTTTCCAAATCATCTGGTTCAGGTCACCACTTTGCTTGACTGCGCCATTGACCCGCAGTTCAATCGTGCCCTGATCCAAATGCCCCACCTGCGCCACAGATTGCAGGGGACCAACAGGGGCAGAGCGCTCAAAGGCTTTGCCAATTTCCCAAGGCCGTCCCATTTTTTTGGCCACGCCTTGCAGATCCCGCTGCGTCATATCCAAAGACGGCGCATAGCCCCAGACATGATCCAACGCCGATGCGACGGGAATGTCGGTGCCGCCAGATTTCAAAGCCACCAGCAATTCGACCTCGTGGTGCACATCCTCGGACTGATCCGGATAAGGGAAAACACCGCTGGCATCCAAATTGTTAGGGTTCTTCTGAAAGAAGAAGGGCGGCTCGCGATCCGGGTCGTGCCCCATCTCAACCGCGTGCGCGGCATAGTTCCGACCGATGCAATAAACCCGGCGCAATGGAAACTCTCCGCCGCCTTTAACCGGAAGTGACGCAATCGGTGGTACTGGAATAACAAATTCGGACATTGGCGCCCCCTTTTTGATCGATGACCTCAGCCATAGAGCTGAAGCAGGTCCAAATCAATCCATGCCCTATTCAGGTGCAAGATCCAAAGCCGGAAACCGGCGACAAACCTTGGCAAAATAGCGCCACGCCACCTGAACCCGCGCAGGAACATGTTTTTGCGGGGCGCGTAACAAAAACAATCCAAATGGCGCCGCATCTCGTATGTGATCAAGCTGGACAAGCTGACCAGAGGCGAGTTCTGCTTCGACAATGATGCGGGGCAAAAAGGCCAAGCCCGCCCCATCCAACGCCGCTTGCTTAAGTATAAAACTGTTGTTGGCTTGCATTGCGATAGTTGGGGCAACCCATTCCTGGTGCGCGTTGTGCTGTAACAGCCATTGCATCGGACTTTGCAAGCCACTGAACATCAACGCGTTATGCGCTTTCAGATCCGAAATCTGATTGGTTGCGGGCGCACCGTCCCAATAGGACTGCGCTGCACACAACACCCGAGGCACCTCTGCCACTTGTTGAACGATGGCAGAGCTGTCGCCCAGCGCATTCACCACGCGAAATACGATATCAACGTCTTCGTTCTGCACATCGACAAAGCTTTCGGACACTGACACATCCAAATGCACGTTGGGATAAGAACGCTGAAACCCTGCCAGATGTGGCGCCAAAATATGCATCGCAACAATGGATGGCACGTTGATGCGCACAGAACCAGACACATGGCGCGCGTCGCTGTGCATCTTGTTTTTCAGTGCCGAAAGCTCGTCCGCCACCTTGCCCGCCGTCCGGTAACACTCCTGCCCTGCATCCGTCAGGCGCAGCGATCGGGTTGAGCGGATCAACAGCGCCGTATCAAGATGGGCCTCAAGGCGGGTGACCTGCTTGGCCACCCAAGCGGGGGACATGTTGAGTTGCCGTCCAGCGGCGGAAAAGCTTTCGCCATCCACAACCGCTCGAAAGATACGCAATAAATCGGAAAGGTTCTCACCGCTCATTATGTAGCAATTTGGAAAAGATGATTGAACATTTAGCCAAATTATCATGCAATTCAGATCAGGTATAGCCTTGCGGAGCTCTAATAAAGGATGTTCCGATGACTTACCCCCGCCTACTAGAACCCGCAGCTCTTGGTAAAATCCAACTGCGCAACCGGTCTCTTGTCGCGCCCATGACGCGGATCAGCGCGCAACAAGATGGCACAGTGGGGCCATTGATGCCGGCTTATTACACGGCCTTTGGCCAAGGTGGGTTTGGCGCTGTGATTACCGAAGGTGTGTATACAGATCAGCACTTTAGCCAAGGGTACCAGTATCAGCCGGGCATCACCGACGCGGCGCAAGCTGACAGCTGGGCCAGCTTGATCACATCGGTCAAAGCCACAGGGGCCAAAGTGATCATGCAGCTGATGCACGCCGGTGCTCTGTCACAATACAATCGCTTTGCCTCCGATACTCGCGGCCCGTCAGCGATTGCACCCAAGGGCACCCAGATGACCTTTTATCGCGGTGTTGGGGCCTATCCCACACCTTTGGAAATGACACCCGCCGAGATTGAAGCGGCCATCGACGGCTTTGTTCAGTCTGCCGTGCGCGCCCAAGAGGCCGGTGCGGACGGTGTCGAAGTCCACGGTGCCAACGGCTATTTGCTGGATCAATTCCTGACCGACTACGCCAACCAGCGCAGCGACCAATATGGCAAGGGCGTACAAGGCCGGATCCAATTGACCTGCGAGGTGATCCAACGCGTTCGCGAAGCGGTTGGCAAAGAGTTCACCGTTGGCGTGCGCATCTCTCAAGGCAAGGTCAATGATTTTGACCACAAATGGCAAGGCAAAGAGGCCGACGCCAAGGTGATTTTTGGCGCGGTTGAGGCCAGTGGCGCGGACTACATCCACACCACCGAATTTGAAGCCTCGGCCCCGGCCTTTGGCGCAGGAAAATCGCTCGCTGCTTTGGCAAAAGAAACCACAAACCTGCCGATCATCGCCAACGGATCTCTGGGGAATCCAGAACAAACTGAGCGTTTGATTGCCCAAGGTCAGTTTGATTTTGCCGCGATTGGCAAAGACGCGCTTGCCTCTCCGGATTGGGCAGATAGGATCAAACACGGCCACGATCGGAAAGCGTTTGATTTTGCAATGTTCTCGCCCCTTGCAGACCTACAATCTGCAAATGACTACCTATTGGCCGATGTCTAACCACTTGGCATCTTATCGCTTTTCACGCTTCCCGAATTTTCGGGGGGCGTTATGACGCTGGGCCTCAGTCTGCTGTTTCCTTTCTTTGCCTACATAGGGATAGGCTTTGCTGCGCATCGCCTTTTGCCCAAGTCCGAAGAAGCCCAGGAATGGCTTGATAGCTTTGTCTTCTATGTGGCGATGCCCGCCCTATTGTTTCAGCTAATCGTGCGGGCAGGCCTGCCATCTGGCGGGGCATTTTTGCTACTGGGGATCACTTCGGCGGTGACGATCTCGATGTTTGTCTTGGCCGCAGGCGTAAATCGATGGCGTTTTGATGCCAAGGAACCCGCAGTGTTTGGCCTGCTGGGGGCCTATTCCAACATTGGCTATATGGGCCCTATCATTTCTGTACAGCTGTTTGGGGTTGGCGCGGGTCTGCCTGCGGCATTGATCTTCTGCTCTGAGATCATTGTGGTTTTGACCCTCTGGTCGGCCACGACCACGCGGGGTGGTCGTTCGATCAGAGGCATCGCTGGGGCAGTGTTCCAAGCGGTGCGCCATCCCTTTGTTCTAACGGTTTTGCTCGCCTTTGTGACGCTTGGCTTTGGCGTGTCGTTATATGCACCGCTAGACGCCACCTTGACCGGATTGCAGAACGCAGCCGCCCCTTGTGCTTTGTTTTCATTGGGGATCACCCTGTCGCGGCAAGAGTTCACCCCAGTAACGCCGGGGCTGAGCACAAGCATCGCCATCAAGTTGATCGTGCATCCGCTGATTGTCGGGCTTTGCCTTTGGCAATTTCGCGATCAGGCGCCGCTTTGGCTGGGCACTGCGGTTTTGATGGCCGCTCTTCCGCCCGCGGCAAATGTTTATGTGCTGGCGCGCGGCGCTGGGCGCGATGTCAAAAGCGCCGCCAATGGGGTGATGTTTGGCACGATTGCGTCGATTGTCACAGTGCCGGTGATCATCCTCTTCTTGGTGGCACAACTGGGGTCTTAGATCAGTGCCTCTTGGGTGATCACATTCCACAGCCGAACAAGAAAGTTGTGTTCGTCCATCACCGAGTTCCACACAACAATCTGCTTCTGGCGCGTCGCGCAGCTGCCGCCTTCGCGCCGCTCACCCTTGTGATAAACCACGTTGCCAAACGGGTCGTGGATCGCGTCACTGGCCGCTTGTCCGCCGTACCAAAAGCCCCATTCGTTGGCGCTGAGATGCGCTTTGGTGCTGCTTGGCGCGGCCATATAGGCACCATTGCGGGCCATGATTGCCCCGGCAGGCCCTGATTGCCACCAATTGAGATAGGCATAGGCCAAATCTTCGCGGCGCGGATCTAACATTTGGGACAATGCCATGCCACCGCACCAGCCACGATACCCTTCGACCGGGGCGCACATCCGGATCGCACGCCCTTTGGCCTTGTGGGCCAAGAAATTGGACCACCACATCGTCGACAGTGTTGCGGTCTTTTGGCTGACCGGCGCGTTGTCGGTCCAAAACCCGGTGAAGTGCCCGGTCAACTGATACTGTTTGATCAACCGAATGAAGGTGTTGATCTCAGCCAAGCTGAGATTGCCAGGGGTCAACGACGTGAAAGCCCCATCCGCACGCAGCGCCATCAACAAATCGGGCACCCCAATGGCAGCGTCCGCTTGGATGGCGACCTTGCCATGCCATTTGGGCGACAAAAGATCGGCCCAACTGGTGGGCATGGGCACCGTGTCATCGCCCATGATTGCAAAACTATCGGCGTTATAGACCGTCGGCATCATCGAAATCTGATCGCTTTGCGCCCGGTCCAACTCTCCGCTGGGTTGGACAAACAGTCGATCCAGTGGGGTGCCGCTGAGAACACCTGCAGGCTGATCTGGATGTAGTACCGACCACGCCATCAACTCAGGCCAACAAGCGATGCGCTGGCATTCGATCGGCTTTAACGAGCGCGCCGGCCACACCAAGTCCAAGTCGTGAAACCATTGGTCATAGATGTCAAAGCTGTCGGGCGCCAAAGCACCACGACGCTGCGCCTCGATCCCGTCCAGCACGATGAACTCTAACTCGAGACCAAGATCATCCTGCGCCGAGCGCCGCAACGTTTCATTCAGCGTCACATCCGTCCCAAGAACCCGCAAACGGTTTGATTTGGTGTGGGGGGCTGGGGCACTCAACGGTTCTGACATTTTAATCCTTTGGCCACTAGGCCGCCGCGTCGATCACATAGGCTTCGAACGACGCCCGCACCAGCGCCATGTCGAGATCGCGGGCTATAAACACAAGATAAGACTTTTCATCGGAAACAATTTCACTGTCAAGGTGACGCGGCGGGTGCAGCGTGTGCCCAACGCCATCGATCAAAACGACCCCGGCATCCTGCGTGTTCAGCAAGCATTTAACCCGCATCAATGTGTTGCCATGCCGATGGATCAGCGCCGAAAGCCAAACAACAAATCGCGTCCAATCCACCGCGCCTTCTTGGGTCAGGCACAATGTATTGGCCTGCGTTCCGTCGCGATGCGTGGTCGCACCGCTTTGCATTGGCACCAAAGAGGTCGGCGCTTGGATATCTTGGAAACGACGGCAGTCTTGCACGTCTTGTTGCAGGGCCGTGGGGTTCACCAAGGACAGTCGCATGCGCAACCCCTGCAGGCGCGCCGGGGGGACCAAATCAGTTTTCGAGATCAATATCACACTGGCCGCGGCCACCTGTGCCACCCATTCGGGCTGAGCGGCGTGCACTGATGCGCCATTCTGCGCATCCGCAATTGTCACCACGTTTTGCAGCTGTACCTGATTGTGCAAAACTGGGTCAAACATCAAGGTCGACAAAATCTGGGCTGGATCGGCCAAGCCCGTGGTTTCGATAACGATCTTTTCAAACGGCGGGACATCTCCGGCTTCGACTTGGCTTAGCAATGTCAGAATGGCGTCTTTCAACTCTCCGCGAATTTGGCAGCACACGCAGCCCGAGTTGAGCAACACAGTGTCAGGCGCAATGGTGCCCACCAACAAATGGTCAATCCCCACTTCGCCGAACTCATTGACCAACACGGCGGTATCTCCGGCCGTTTCATCCGCAAGCGCTTGGGACAACCACGTGGTTTTTCCTGCCCCCAAAAAGCCCGTTAACAAAGTGATCGGAATAGGAGATTTGCGGGTCATGCCATCACCTCTTTGAGTGGAAAGCCAGCCGGATCCAAAGGGTCAAACCCAGCACCAAAATCATCTTCAAGGGCGGCCCAAACCTCTGTGACATTGGCAACGATGGATTGCTGCCCGGTTGGGCCGCTCAGGACATAACTTTGCCCCTGCCAATCCCCCAGCCGGATACGACGCTTTTGCAGCATAGAATTCACCGCCTGAATCCGGGCGCCGCGGTCGCGACGGCGCGCAACCGGATCAGCCGAAGCCCCCTGCGAAAGGCCTGCTGCGCTCCAATGATCATCGGTTCCGAAAATCCCACATAAGCCACACATCTCGTGATCCTCCGATAAGGGTGGGGCCACCTAGGCCCCACCTGTTGCCTGACTTATTTGCGCGGCGCGCGTGCGTTATAATCTTCGGCGATCTCATCAAAGGTCACCCAGCGGACACCTTCGTGGCTATTGATGTATTCGATCAAGCGCTCGTGCATCATCAGGACCTGAGGCCGCCCCGAAACATCGGGGTGAATGGTCATTGTGAACACCGCGTAATCGTTTTCGCGATAGACATAATCAAACTGGTCTTTCCACATTTGTTCGATGTCACGCGGATTGACAAAGCCATGGCTGTTTGGCGATTTCTTGATGAACATCATCGGCGGCAGGTCGTCCAAGTACCAGTTCGCCGGGATCTCGATCAGGTCGGTTTCTTCACCGCGTTCCAGCGGTTTCATCCATGTATCGGGATGCTGCGTATAGTCGATTTTGGTCCAGCTATCGCCGACGCGCACGCGATAGGGATGAAAATCATTGTGCATCAACGAGTGGTCATATTTGATGCCGCGCTCAAGAAGCAACTCGTTGGTGACATTCGAAAATTCCCACCACGGGGCCACATAACCAGTGGGGCGTTTTCCGCTTAGCTCGGTCGCCAACGCGATCGATTTGTCCAAAATCGCCATTTCCTGTTCACGCGTCATCGCAATGGGGTTTTCATGCGAATACCCGTGGATCCCGATCTCGTGGCCAGCCGCAGCGACAGCGGCCATTTCTTCTGGAAAGGTTTCCATCGAATGACCTGGGATAAACCAGGTTGTGGTGATGTCGTATTTTTCAAACAGTTTGAGCAGTCGGGGCGAGCCGACTTCGCCAGCGAACATCCCGCGTGAGATGTCGTCAGGAGAGTCTTCTCCTCCGTAAGAGCCAAGCCATCCTGCAACCGCATCGACGTCCACGCCATAGGCGACCAAAATTTCTTTTGCCATGTTATTCTCCGTAATGTTCAGGGGTGAGATGGGTGATTTTTGGCGCCAAAGCCTTGGCCTGTGCCAAAAGGAATGCGTCGTTGCCCTGCGCAGCCGACACAAGAATTGATCCCCGCACAAAGCCGTCAGCGCGGCGCAAAGGCATGGCAACGCCGGGCAAATCCAACAGGCTGCCCACCATGGTTGCGGCCAGAAGTCGGGCATTCAGTGCCTGCGCCGCTGCGGGGTCGTTTTGATAGGTGGCCAGCGGATGTCGTAGCGCTGGCACGGTTGGAAAGGCGACCAAGCGGTTGCCGATTTCCTGCTGTGCTTTGGCCACAAGCTGCGCACGTTGGCGCAGATAAGTTTGGTATTGTTGATCGCTGAGCACCGGCGCGCGCGCCAAGCGTGCCCGGATCATCGGATCAACCTTACTCGCATCATGGCTGGCCAATAGATCCGCATACCGGTGACGCGCTTCGATTGCCACCAAGGGACCAAAGTCTTGCACAAGCCGTCGAAGCTCTTGGACAGCCGAAATTGATCCTGACCGGACCCGCCATCCAGCTTTTGCGGCCCAAGACAAGGCATCATGATAGGCTTGGGCGACCTGCGGATCCCAATCGACCCCAAGCGTCTGAGACAGATCCAAAATCTCGCATGTCGGCGGGGGCGCAGCCATCGCTTGGTCAGGTGCCAACACCCGATCGGCATCAAGGATCACATCAAGCGAACGCGCCAATGTTCCCACGGTGTCCAATGTTGGTGACAGAACGTGGACGCCTTTGCGCTCATATCGCGCCGTGCTGGGTCGAAACCCAAAAATTCCATTCAATGCGGCCGGGATCCGGACGGAGCCAGATGTGTCCGTCCCCATGCCCAAATCGGCAAGCCCCGCAGCAACCAGAACCGCAGACCCAGAAGTTGATCCACCGGGCACCAGGGGTTTGGCCGTCGACAAGGCCGAAGGTGGGGTCCCAAAATGGGGATTGATCCCCAGACCCGAAAAGGCAAATTCTGACAGGCCTGTGCGAGCAAGAGACACGGCCCCTGCGGCTTCGATTTGATCGACTGTGGTCGCATTTCTGTTTGCCGGTGGTGCGGATCGGCGCAAGACCGAACCTAGTGTCGTGACTTCGCCCCGTTGGTCAAAGATATCTTTCCAAACAACAAGCCGCCCAGACAGCGGGCTCTGAAACCGGTGCTGTGCCGCTCTCTCTGCCAGCGCAAGCGCACGTTGCGTAGTGATCGCGGTGCAAGCGGCCTCCCACTTGGGGTCGCGCAACGCGTCAAGCCTTTGGCGGACCCGCACGACAGCGGGTGGTGGACGAAAAAATAAGTTTTGCATAGGAGCCTCGGAAAGAATGGGAGCCAGAGGGCCCCCATTCACTGTTGAGGAGTTACAGGTCTTCGCGTGCGATAGCGTCGGCTGGGATATCTGCGGTTTTGACCCGCTCCATGCCTTTGCCCTGCGTGTAGACCCAGTTCAGATTGACTGATGTAGCGAGGTATTTTTGATCATCCGGATCGGTGACCTCGGCCTGTGCGTGTGCGGGCATCACCCAGACTTTCATCAAGATGAAATACACAACCATCGCCGTTGGGAAGCCAACCACATAGGCATATTGGATGAAGTAGAGCGCCAAGCCCCCCCCAACGATCCACGCAATCAGACCCGCAGGGTTCCAGCCGCCAAAGTAGCGGAATTGACCGTTTTCACGATACAGATCTGGCACATTCAAGCGCCGTCCACGGATCAAGAAATAGTCACACACCATGATGCCGCCAACAGCCGACAACATGGCCCCATACATGCCCAAATAGGTGAACAGATGGTTCAGGATCAGCCAAGGCATGGTCAACGTTCCAACGATGCCCGCAATCACAATCCCCATGGCATAGCTGATACGCGGAGCGCCCACATTTACAAATGTCAGGGCCGCGGGGATCAGGTTGGCACTGGTGTTGGTGGACCATTGCGCCAAAATGATCATTGCCAGCAACACAACCAACGTAACGCCTGTGCCTTGCTCTTGGATCACGTTGATCGGGTTCCAATCTCCGGTGGCGATGAACGACACCGCACCGATCAAGGCGATCCAGCTTTGGGCCACTGGCAGTGCGATGAACTGAGCCACAAAGATGTTTTTGTTGCGTTTAAAGAAGCTCTTTTCGCCGCCATCCGTTTTCAGGAACCGGGTGATGTTGGGAATATCGACCGCCAAAGCAGACCAAAATGCCATATTCGCCACGAACAAGGCAATCACGCTCATCTTGGCGTCACCGGCAAAGGTCCAAATGTTGTGTCCCCCTGCAGAGGCCACACCTTCCAGCGTGTAGTACATCCAGATTGAGATCGCGATGATCGCTGGGGCCGCAATGCTGGCCAAAAGCTGGACAGCCCGGATCCCCAAAGCGGTGTTCACAATTTGGATCACGCCAAACGCAACGTACCAAAACACCCAACTGTCAAAGCCAGTCAGGAACGACACAATCCCGTTCAGCGCCAACGCGCCAAGATAGGTTTGGATGCCAAACCACGCAGCGGCGACAATCCCGCGGGTAACCGACGGCAAATGTGTGCCCACTGTGCCAAAGGGTGCCCGCAAATAGACCGCAAAGCTGATGCCGTGTTCTGTGCCGATGTCTGCGGTCAAAGCCATCACAAGACCCAGCGCCAAATTGGCGAGAAAGATCGTTGCGATCACTGTGCCAAGCGGCAGGCCGGCCACGCCGCCTGCGCCCAATTGGAACGTGGCGATGATCACCGCCATTCCGATCCAAATCCATACATATCCCAGCCCGCCAATCGAGCGTTGATTAAGCCAAGTTGGCAAAATGGACGCTTCTAACAGGGCTGATTTTTCTGCGGTCTCCGTCTGGGGACCCGCTGTATCTGATAGTGCCATTTCTGTCCCTCCATACATAAATGATCTTTTGCATTCATAAAGTCATTATTCAAAATTGAAAGCCTTTTATTTTCCACCCTCACGACATAAGTTACGAACTGACGGCGTTTCAGGCGCGGATCGTCTTATGTAAGAGCGGGCCAAAACCGGGCCATTGGAAAAGAAAAAGATCCTAAATTGTCCATCATTCCCAGATACATATCCATTTCTCAGGCTCTTCGGGACGCCATAGAAAATGGACGTCTGACACCGGGATTGGTTTTGACCGAAGACCCCTTGGCCCGGCATTTCAACACCAGCCGCACCACCATCAGAAAGGCGTTAAACGCGCTTCACGATGCAAAAATGATCTCTCGATTTGATGGACGGGGTTTTGTTGTTGGGCCTGATTCTGCCGTTGAACCACACCGTGGCTCGATCGAGCACGCGCTGTTTGATCCCACGTCCACCAGCGGCACGCCGCGCGCTGTTTCCAATCTGGACCAGATCCTGCCAGCCCTGCGCGAACAGCTGATCCGCGCCCTGCCCTTTGGCCCGCTTGAAATCAACGAAGCCAAATTGATCGAGCGTTACGACGTCAGCCGTTCCGTGGTGCGTGATATGCTGTCGCAGCTGCGCAGCTCGGGTATTGTCGAAAAGAACGAGCGCGCGAAATGGGTTCTTCCTGTGCTCACAGCCCAAGATGTGCGCAACCACTATCAGCTGCGCATATTGTTAGAGCCTGTGGCCTTGAAAGAATCCGCGCCCCAGATTTCCTGTAAAACGATTGAGGATGCTCTGGCTCGGCTTTTGATGGTTTCCCAGCAGGATCATCCGCCAGCGGCTGATACGATTTCGCATCTCGAAGAGTCGCTGCACGTCCAGCTTTTGGCCGGGTGCCCAAACCACCATCTGCGCAACACCCTACAGAAGTCGCGGTTGGTATTGGCCATCAACGAAATGTTTCGCCTTGTGTTGGGGCGCGTTCCCGCCAGCGATAGGTTGCTCTCGGAACATCAAGCGATTTACCAAGCCCTACATCAAGGTGAAATCGACAAAGCGGCTGATCTTTTGCGGGTTCATCTGACCGAAGCCTGTGAACGCACATGTAAGCGGCTGCAAACATTGTCTGTTTTGCAACCGCCTGAATTGCCGGACTATCTCTCTCAGGGCAAACTATCCCTAAGTGGGGCGGCAAGCGCACATCAGACCTAGCCTATCGCCCTTGTGCACAGCAAAGCTAAGACGCTTTTGGATGCCGAATGTTGTGGCGGATCGACGAGAAGAGCGAAAGCCCCACAATGAAGACGCCCGTCAGACCAGTCACCGCCTCTGGAATATGAACCAGTGACTGAACAAGCATCAAAACTGATAGGAACAAGATCGAATAAAACGCCCCGTGCTCCAGATACCGGAACTGCATCAGCGTGCCTGTCTCTAGCAGCATAATCGTCATTGAACGCACATAGAGAGCACCAATGCCCAAGCCGATGGCTATCAGGAAAATATTGGTCGACAGGGCAAACGCCCCAATCACACCGTCAAACGAAAAGCTCGCATCCAGGACCTCTAGGTACAAAAAGGCCCCCAAGCCCCCCTGCGCTGCCCCCGCCTTGATTGCTTGGCTATCCTCGTCAAACACGCGGCCAAGCACATCCACCGCGGTGAACACCAAAAATCCCAAGATCGAGGCGAATAGGAACCCGGCCTGTTCATCCTCCGGCACAAATGCTGACAGACACAGGACAATCAGCATCAACAGGCCAATTTCCAACCCGCGCACTGAACCGCACCGTCTTAGCTGGCACTCTAGCCCGGTGAGCCAGTCGATCTCTTTGTCCTGATCAATAAAGTAGCTCAGCGCCACCATCATCAGAAACGTGCCACCAAAGGCAGTGATCGATCCATGGGACCCTTCGATGATGTGGGCGTATTCCGTTGGTTCTGAAATGGCCAACCGGATGGCCTCAAATGGGTTGATCCACGCGGCAACGGCAACAACGGCCACCGGGAAAACGATCCGCATCCCAAAAACCGCGATCAGAATGCCCCACGTCAGAAACCGGCGCTGCCAGATGGGCGACATGGTCTTCAGCTTGTTGGCATTGACGATGGCGTTGTCAAAGGACAGTGCAATTTCAAGCACTGCCAACATGGAGCCAATGAACAGAAACGACAGCGCACCGGCCACCGTTTGAGTTGTGATCCAGCCGATCCACCCCGCCAACAAAAGGCCAACAAATGTCAGGCTTACAGGCCAGGCCAGATAGGGTCCAAATATGCGTTTCATGATCAGCCTCACGTCAGGTGTCAGCAATTTTCACGGCCAAACCCTTAGGAAACGGGGCTCCGCGCCCCTTGCATATAACAAATAATTACTAATTTTGAAGTAACGTTGACAAAAATTGTCAAACAAAATTGATCGAAGCCGTGCCGGACCGAGCTTCCTGAAACAGCGAGGCCATTGTTTCGGCTCAATTTTTAGGCCAATCCAAACGGGATTTTCAGCAGATGCGCGCCAATTCTGCAAAATGGGCATGTTGCGCTGGTTTTCTGGACAGGATTGCTCATATTTTGCGCGCAAACGCGCCAGAGTGGGCAGCACGAATCAAAGAAACGTTGATGACAAATCGGTCAATTCACATCTCTGACAGACCTCATTGTCAGCGCCATCCGTGTTCACAAACAAATCTTCTCAACTTACGCTGGCCGGCATTGGCTGCTCGACGCGTAAATCAAAAAATCACGAAAACACTTCTAAAAAGACTACGATTACAGTCGGTTAACCAACAAACACCCAGACCCACAACTTAAACAACTTAACACAACATAGGTGAAATTTGCCCTAAAAGCCGTGAGAAACAAACAAATCCGCTGGATGCGTTTACAAATAATTGACAAATTAGCCGCACCACAATAATCTGCACATAACGACAACACTTATAAAATAGCCCAACCGAGGGAGCGCCGTTCATGCCTGGATTGTCCCAGAAAACCCGCGAAAAATTGATGGCTGTCAGCACCGCCACACTGACAACCGCCCTGTTTAAGCGTGGATTTCGTAATATCTTCTTTCAGGGACCTCAGCGCCTGCGAGCGGGTGAGAATATGGTTGGGATCGCATATACACTGCGTTACATCCCAGCACGCGAAGACCTAGATGTTCTTGAATCCTTTGCTGACCGTGAAAACGCACAGCGCAAAGGTGTTGAAGAGTGCCCCGAAGGCGCGGTATTTGTCATCGACAGCCGCGGCGACGCAACCGCAGCATCTGCGGGCTGCATCTTGGCCACACGCCTGCAATCGCGTGGCTGTGTAGGCCTGGTCACCGACGGCGGCTTCCGCGACACGCCGGAAATTGCTGCTCTGGATATGCCTTCGTATCACTCGCGCCCAAGCGCCCCAACCAACCTCACCAAACACCACGCGGTTGCCGTCAATGACGCCATCGCCTGTGGCGGCGTTTCGGTCTTTCCTGGCGACGTAATTGTTGGCGACAACGAAGGCGTTGTGTGCATCCCGCAACATATGGCAGACGAAGTGGCCGATGAAGCGGTCGAAATGACAGTCTTTGAAGATTTTGTTCTGGAAATGGTACAACAAGGCGCATCAACATTTGGGCTTTATCCGCCCACCGATCCGTCAACAAAGGACAAGTTTGACACGTGGCGACAGGAAAACGGCAGGTAACCGACACTTCTACTTCTGCATCGGAACGTCAGGTCAGAGATCGAACGCTCTCTGACCGCGTTTACGAGCGAATTTTGTCAAAGATTATGGACGGCGAAATTCCCGTCGGTGGCAAACTCCCCACCGAACATGCGCTGTCCAAAGAGTTAGAAGTTTCCCGTCCCGTTTTACGTCAAGCCCTCAAGCAACTGCGCGAAGATGATGTGGTTGTTTCACGCCAAGGCTCTGGCACTTTTGTCAAACGTCGCCCCGAAGGCGCCGTTTTGGACTTTGCCCCAATCGGGTCAATCGCAGATATCCAACGTACATTTGAATTCCGCGCTGCGGTCGAAGGTGAAGCTGCCTATTTGGCTGCCGAACGTCGCACGGAAACCGACCTAAAGCGGATGCGTGAAATTTTGGATGAATTGGATCGATGCATTCGCGACGGCGAACTTGGCGTTGATGCGGATGAAGATTTTCACGCCGCTGTCTGCGCAGCCGCCGACAATCAGTATTTTCACACCGCGCGCACATCGATGAAATCAAACATCATCACCGGTATGAATTTGACGCGGAATCTATCGCTGACCAAACCGCAGGAACGCCTGACACTGGTTCAGCATGAGCATTATCGGATTTTTGATGCGATTGAAGCTGGCGCCAAAGAAGACGCCCGCCTTGCGATGCGCCAGCATGTAGAGAATGCCCGTAAACGTGTGTTTGACGGGTAATCTCTGATTTTTAAGCAATACTAGCTTTTGGGCCAACCGTGCGCTTCGAGGAAATCGTCGCGCCGCGGGGTAAAGGCGTCATACAGGCTGCCAGCTTCTTCGCAGACACAAGAGTGTACAGCGTTGGATGGGATCAAAAGACCATCACCCGGGTTCAACACTTTGGTTTCGCCATCAACTGTGAACCGAAAGCGGCCACTGGCAACAAAGGTGGTTTGGGTGTGGGGATGATTGTGTGGCAAGCCTTCGCCGTCTTTGTCGAAACGGAATTCTACCATCATCAGATCTTTGTTTTCACACAAAATTCTGCGCTGAGCACCTGGTCCGGAAACCATCCATTCTGAGGCTGCGTCTGAGTTCACGATCATGAAAATCTGCCCTTCCGTATTCGTAATTGACAAGTATCTGCATTTGTAATTATTTGTAATTTCTCGACGGAAGTGAGTCAACTCTATAGTAGAGTCATCCCCTCCTCCGGCAAAAGTGGCCCGCAGGCGGAGCGTTAATAATGAAGACTTTCCTTGGACTTGGCGAATGCATGGTTGAACTGGCATCCGCTGGCGAAAACTTATGGAAACAGGGTTTTGCGGGCGATGTGTTGAACACCCTTTGGTACGCACGCGCAGAGTTGACCCTGGATTGGGTGGTTCAGTTCCACTCTGCGGTGGGGGTGGATTCAATTTCCGATGACATGCTGGCGTTTATCAGTGCAGCCAATATTGAATGTCAGACCATGCCGCGCATCGCGGACCGCGCGCCGGGTCTTTACTCGATCCATCTCAACGGAGCAGAGCGCAGCTTTACATATTGGCGCGAAACTTCGGCCGCCAAGCTGATGATGGCGGATCGCGACCTGTTTTGGCGCAACGTCGCCGCCGCAGACTTGGTTTATGTCACAGGCATTACGCTAGCCATTCTGCCAGATCAGGATTGTGATGACTTAATCGACGGCGTTCGCGTCCACATGAAGCCAGATGCCAGGCTGTGCTTTGATCCCAATATTCGTCCACGCCTATGGCAGGATCCTGTGCGCATGAAAGCCTGCATCACCGCAATGGCCGCTGTGTCAGATCTTGTCCTGCCCAGCTTTGATGACGAGAAGACAATTTTTGATGACAAAACCCCGGCTGAAACCGCAGCGCGCTATGGTGGTCAGGGACAATTGGTGATCGTCAAAGATGGTGCCGCACCGACATTGGTGTCGCAAAACGGTCAAAGCCAAAGCATTCCAGTGCCACCGGTTGCCGACGTTGTGGACACCACCGCTGCCGGGGACTCTTTCAACGGTGCCTTTTTGGCTGAATGGCTACAGTCTCAGGATCCAGCACGCGCAGTTGCGGCAGCTCAGAAATGTTCAGGCAAAGTTGTTGGCACCAAAGGCGCATTGATCACCGTCAACGCCGCCTAGCAGCCGGCAGGATCTGTGTGACCCGCCCGCGCCAATCAAGGCGTTCAAATAGACATATTTTTACCAATCGGGTAAAAAACCTGCACCTCAATGCACGCTATGGCTGCGCACAGCGCGATCCGGAGCGGCCTTGCGCGAAGAGTTCTTGGGCGCATGCGAAGGATTTGGATCGCGACGCAGGGGTTGGAGAGTGGCCTTTGGCCAAGACGACGCTTAAAACTCAGCTATTGCTTATGGTGCAGGACCTTGGCGTCATTCGCAATCGACGCGCCGCGACCCCCTATCTGACGCTCACACCCACCCTAGCACATCGATTTTACAAGTTTGAGGCGCTTTGCTGGGGCGTGCTATGATTCTCTACGCCGCCTCGTTTGAGCAAATCATCAGCGCCAAAATCACAAAAACAAACAACCCTACGTCAACTTGACCCCACTAAGGTTAATGCATACGCACCAAGGCAGCATGGTCAATTCATTGATAATAGGGATAATATTTCAAAAAATTTGCCTCAACTTTCCGATTCTTGTTGTAATTTATTTGTAAATATTTGTATTGATCGGATTGACCATCTGAGATACAAATTTCCCAACAAGCTTGGGAGGGTTTGATGCAATCGGGAATGCAGCTTGATGGTGGAGGCGAGGCACTTGGACGTGCCCCTGGTGCCATTTTGCAGGCTGATGTCGCAGCATCAAAACCAGATTTTCCCACGCAACATACTGGCTGCACTCCAACCACCCAGACCAACCCAACGATGGGTTGGGATCTCGGCACGCAGGCCAATACCTCAGTTGTAAATCGTGCGACGTGTTTCAAGCGCGCGGTAGCGACACCAACAGTGGCTGCAGCGATCTTTGATCAGCATCACGCCACCGTCGCCTCCGCCCAAGATCACTGCCCTGCGCGCGCAAGCGCCGCAGACCTCAAGACGTTCAACACCAAACCATCCGAGCACTAGCTGCACAGCATCTAGCGCAAACCGGTTCAACGCAGACAACAGGAGAAAACATGTCAGGAGTTCAGCTGGCGAACATTACCAAGCGATACGGGGCAATTGAAGTTGTCCATGGCATCGATCTTGAGGTCGCAGAAAAAGAATTTGTTGTCCTGGTTGGCCCTTCGGGTTGCGGGAAATCGACCACGCTGCGCATGATCGCCGGTCTGGAAGAAATCAGCGACGGCACCCTGACAATCGACGATCGCACGGTAAACCGGGTTGCCCCGAAAGATCGCGATGTGGCCATGGTGTTCCAAAACTATGCGCTTTATCCGCATTTGAACGTGGCTGACAATATCGCGTTCGGCCTGCGCATCCGCAAAGAGCCAAAAGCTGAAATCGAAAAATCAGTTGCGGATGTTGCCGAAATTCTGGGCCTGACAGAATATCTTGATCGCCGTCCGGCGGATCTGTCTGGTGGCCAGCGTCAGCGGGTCGCCATGGGGCGTGCCATTGTGCGCCACCCCAAAGTTTTCCTGTTTGACGAACCCCTGTCAAACCTCGATGCCAAACTGCGGACGCAAATGCGCGCAGAGATCAAACGTCTTCACAAGCGTTTGGGCGTGACCAGCGTCTATGTGACACATGATCAGGTCGAAGCGATGACGCTTGCGGACCGTATCGTTGTTATGCACGACGGCAACATCGAACAAATCGGCACCCCGATGGAGTTGTTCAACAACCCTGTGAACACCTTTGTCGCTGGCTTTATCGGCTCGCCGCCAATGAACCAGTTCGAAGCCACCGTTGAAACCACCGATGCCGGGCCTTCCGTTACGGTGAATGGTGCGAAAGTGGCCCTGCCGGGATTGGCTGACCTGAAGAACGCAGAAGGACGCAACGTTGTCGTGGGCATCCGCCCAGAACACGTATCGTTGACGCAAGAAGCAAACTTCAGTGCCATCCCAGTAGAGCTTGAATTGGTGGAAACACTGGGCTCCGAAGCCTTGCTGCACACAAACGTTGCCAACAAGCCGTTTGTGGTCAAAGCGGAAACTCAAGGTGAAATCGATCACCTGAACTCCGTAAAAGAGATCTTTATTCAGACCGACCTCGTGAAGGTATTCGACGTTGATACCGGTAAGGTTCTTGGTCGGGCAGAAGGAGCCTGATCGATGTCAGAAGATAACATGAGTAAACTCGAGAGGATCATGCGGTATCTGCGCCGCGACTGGCAAATCTATGCCATGTTGGCGCCGACTATCATCTGGTTCGTCGTATTCAACTACAAACCAATGTACGGCCTGCAGATCGCGTTCAAAGATTATTCGATCTTCCGCGGCGTCTCCGGCAGCCCATGGGTTGGCTTCGAACACTTCATCACCCTGTTCACAAACGACCAATTCTTGCGGGCCATTAAGAACACCATCCAGATCAGTGCTCTGAACCTGTTGTTTGGTTTCCCTGCGCCAATCTTGCTTGCGTTGATGTTCAATGAAGTTTTGAACGCAAGCTACAAGCGCACCGCACAGACGATCGTTTACCTGCCACACTTCATCTCTTCGGTGATTATTGCGGGTATTGTGATTACAGCCTTCTCTCCACAAGCCGGTATCATCAACGCGGTTATGGGATGGTTTGGGTTGGATTCAGTCTACTTCCTCACCCAACCAGAATGGTTCCGACCCATCTTTGTTGGGACTGGGATTTGGCAAGAAGCAGGCTTTGGCTCGATTGTCTTCCTTGCAGCAATCGCAGGTGTAAATCCCTCTCTCTATGAGAGCGCCATGGTCGACGGTGCAAGCCGGTGGCAGATGATGTGGAAAATCACCATTCCTTCCATTCTGCCAACCATCTTGATCATGCTGATAATTCGGATCGGTAACATCATGGAAGTGTCCTTTGAGTTGGTCATTTTGCTTTATCAACCAGCCACTTACGAAACCGCGGACGTCGTCAATACTTGGGTTTACCGTCAAGGTATTCAATCCGGCCAGTACGACCTTGCCGCTGCTGCGGGTCTCTTCAACGCTGTGGTCGCCTTCGTACTTGTGATGACTGCAAACACACTTTCACGTCGCTTCTCGCGCACTTCACTTTGGTAAGGGGATCAGAATAATGATGAATTGGGATCTTTATTCTCGCGGCGATAAGTTTTTCGCCATCGTCGTATCAATTCTTATCGGGATGTTTACGGTCGCGACACTCTACCCCTTTATCTACATTGCAGCGATTTCCTTCAGTTCGGGTTTCGCAGCAACGGCAGGTAAAGTTGTCTATGCGCCCATTGGGTTCACCCTAGAGGCCTACAACTACATTCTGGCGGATCCAATGTTCTGGATCTCGTATCGCAACACATTCGTGTACACGATTGGCGGTACAATAATGAGCTTGCTGTTCATTATTCCAGGGGCCTATGCGCTTTCGCGTCCACAACTGAAGGGACGTCGGTTCTTCAATCTCTTCATCGCGTTTACTATGTGGTTTAACGCAGGCCTTATCCCGTTCTTCTTGAACATGCGTGATCTGGGCCTTTTGGATAGCATGTTCGGCATCGTCCTTGGCTTTGCGCTCAATGCTTTCAACATCATCTTGCTTCGCAACTTCTTTGAGGCGATCCCTCAGAGCTTTGAGGAAGCAGCCCGGATGGACGGGGCGAATGATTTCCAAGTTTTGTGGAAAGTGTTCGTTCCATTGTCCAAGCCCGCCATCGCAACAATCACGTTGTTCTGTATTGTTGCGCGCTGGAATGGCTTCTTTTGGGCGATGGTTTTGCTGCAAAGCGAAGAAAAAATTCCGCTGCAGGTCTTTCTTCGACACACCATTGCGAACCTCGCCGACACCGACGAATTCGCCATGAATGTGATCGATGCGACTTACAGCGCAGAAACTGTGACGGGCGCAATTATCGTCTGTTCGATCATCCCAGTGCTTATCGTTTACCCCTTCATTCAGAGGTACTTCGAGAAAGGGATCATGCTTGGCGGCGTGAAAGAATAACCGTGAATAATTCTAGACTTTTCAAAGGGAGGAAAACCATGAAAAAACTGAACCTTATAACGGCCATTCTGGCAACTACGGCGATGGCATCGCCCGTGTTTGCGGACGGGCACAGCCACAAGATTGTGGATGGTGAACCGCTGGAACTGAGCATCCAGATGAACCACCGCGCCTATCCAGTTTATGACGAAAATTGGCCCGTTGAGCAAAAAGCACGTGAAATGACAAACGTGCACTTGGTTGACGTGACTGTTGGTGCGAACATGCGTACCGACTCCGAAAACTCTGGTCGTACCGAAGCGCTGAACTTGATGCTTGCCTCTGGCAACATTCCAGACATCGTTGGCTCCAGCCGTATCAAAGACTTTGTGAACCAGTACGGTCCAGAAGGTGCGTTCATTCCATTGAACGATCTGATCGACGAGCACGCGCCAAACATCAAAGCCTACTATGACGAGCGTCCAGACATCGCGGCGGCTGTTAAAGCGGCAGATGGTCAAATGTACTACATTCCATATCTGCCAGACGGCAAGTATGGCCGGGCTTACTGGATCCGCACCGACTGGTTGAACAACCTGGGTCTGGAAGTTCCACAGACTGTTGAAGAGTACGAAAACGTTCTGCGTGCTTTCAAAACACAAGATCCAAACGGCAACGGTGTTGCGGACGAAGTTCCCTTCTTTGCACGTCAGTGGCCTGAATTCATTCGTCTGGTAACTCTGTGGGATGGCCGTGCACACGGTTCTGACACCTACCATGACTTCCACGTCTCTGAAGGCAAAATCACCCATGGTTACATTGGGGAAGGCTATCGCGAAGGTATCAAGAACCTCGCGCGCTGGTATGACGAAGGCCTGATCGACTCTGAAGTCTTTACCCGTGGTAGCTCCTCACGTGACTATCTCTTCTCTGAAAACCTCGGTGGGTCTACCCATGACTGGTTTGCGTCTACAGGCGGCTACAACCGTTTGTCCGCTGACATCGAAGGTTTTGAGCTGAAAGCGATGGCTCCACCAGCGTCTGTTTCTGGCAAGCGCGTCGAAGAGCACCGTCGTATTCTGGTTAAGCCTGATGGTTGGGCCATTGGTCACACCAACGAGCACGCTGTTGAAACCATCAAGTACTTTGACTTCTGGTTCTCTGAAGAAGGTCGTCGTTTGGCCAACTTCGGTGTTGAAGGCGAACACTACGAAATGGTTGACGGTAAGCCGATCTTTACCCAAGCGTTCCTGGACGCCGGTCCTGTAAACCGGTCTTTGAACGCGGTTGGTTCTCAGCTGCAGGGTCGTGGTTACTTCCAAGACTATAACTACGAAATCCAGTGGACCAATGAGTTCGCTCTTGAAGGTATCGCACTGTACGACCAAGGCGATTACCTGATCCCTGACTTCCTGGGTGTTGCGTTCAACGCAGACGAACAGAAAGTTTATGACAAGCACTGGGGTTCCGTACGGGACTACATGCTAGAGCGTCAGCAAGCCTGGATTCTGGGCAACGGCGACGTTGTTGCTGAGTGGGACGACTACATGGCGCAGCTTGAAAAGCTGGGTCTGAGCGAAGTTCTGGAAGTTATGCAGTCTGCATACGAACGCCAGTACGGTGGTTAATCCAACCTGAAATGACAATGCTCGGCGGCTTTGGTCGCCGAGCACTTTTTTGATGACGACGAAAAAACCGAAAAGGACTCTGTCGATGGTCTCGACGACGAACCCCCGCCTTGCCTATCTGGACGAGCCTCGTGCTGGCCGGCTGAACATTCAGTATTCTCCGACTGGTGGCGAAGCGATTGTAGAGAACCCTCCTCGGTTCAAGTGGCTCCCTGTTGTAGAGGAAGAAGCCACTTATATCATTCGTATTTCCCAAGACCCAGAATACGCTGAGTCAAATACGGTCTTCTATACAGACATTCCGCTGAACTTCTTCACCCCTGACAAGCTGCTTGAGCCCGGTGACTATCACTGGTCCTACGCTGTTTGGGATGCCAAGTCCGGCGCAGCCGCCACCAATTGGAGCCAATCGCGCACATTTGCCGTTGGGGCTGACATCATTCAATCGCCGCTGCCAAGCCGTGCAGACCGCTATAGCAAGTCCGACATGGCGCATCCGCGTCTGGTCATGGGCCCGAAAGGCCTTGCAGACTTCAAAGCGGCGCTGGCGAAAGACCCAAACCACAATGGTTGGGCCACGTTCTATGAGAAATCCGTGTTGCCGTGGATGGACCGCGACGTCATGCGCGAGCCAGTCGGCTATCCAAACCACAAGCGCGTCGCCCCCGTTTGGCGCCAGACATACATCGACACACAAGAACAGCTTTACGCAATCCGCCACCTCGCCATGGGGGGCCACGTCACCGACAACGCTGACATGGTTGCGCGCGCGAAAGAATGGCTGCTGGAAACCGCCACATGGGATCCAATGGGCACCACCTCGCGCAGCTACACCGACGAATGGGCCTACCGCGTATGCAACGCCCTGACGTGGGGCTATGACTGGCTCTATAACGAAATGACAGAGGACGAGCGGACCACGGTGCGCAAAGCGTTGCTGGAACGGACGCGCGATATCGCACATCACGCAGTCCTGCACGCAAACATCCATCTGTTCCCATATGACAGCCACGCCGTGCGCTCGGTGTCTTCGGTGATTGTGCCAGCATGTATTGCGATGCTGGGCGAAGAAGACGAAGCACGCGAATGGCTAGACTATTCGATTGAATTCCTGAACTGCGTTTACACCCCATGGGGTGACAGCGACGGCGGCTGGGCAGAAGGCCCGCACTACTGGATGACCGGTCAGGCCTATTTGATTGAGGCAGGGAACCTGCTGAAAGGCTTTACAGGCATCAACATCTTTGAGCGCCAGTTCTTCCAGAAAACCGGGGACATGCCGCTTTATACCAAAGCGCCAGACACCCGTCGTGCGACCTTTGGCGATGACTCGACCATGGGGGATCTGCCCTGCCTGAAGATTGGCTATAACCTGCGCCAATACGCGGGTGTGACCGGCAACGGCGCCTATCAGTGGTATTACGAAGAAATCAAGCGCAACGACGCTGGCACAGAGATGATGTTCTACAACTACGGTTGGTGGGATCTGAACTTTGACGAGCTGGTCTATCGGTCGCTGTGGCCCGAAGTTGAAGCGGTTCCGCCCAAAGACATCGACAAGCTGCGTCACTTCAAAGGCGTTGGCTGGACAGCGATCCAACACCGTATGGACGATCCAGACAAGCACATTCAATTTGTGATGAAGTCCTCGTCTTTTGGTTCGATCAGCCACAGCCACGGCGATCAGAACGCCTTCTGTCTGGCAGCTTACGGCGAAGATCTCGCGGTACAGTCTGGCTACTACGTTGCGTTCAACAGCACCATGCACCAAGCGTGGCGCAAACAGACCGTGTCCAAGAACGCGATCCTGATCAACGGCAAGGGTCAGTATGCGGGTCGTGACAAGTCGTTGCAGATGCAGTCAACGGGCGAAATTCTGGTCGCTGAAGAGCGTGATGATCACATCTATATCAAAGGTGACGCCACCCCGGCCTACAAGTTGGTGACCCCAGAGGTCGAACGTGTTGAGCGCGAAGTTTACTTTGTGAACGACAGCTACTTTGTCATCGTTGATAGCATCGATTCCTCCGAGCCGGTTGATGTTGATTGGCGCCTGCATGCCAACAACACCTTTGATCTGGGCGAAAATTCGTTCCGCAACACCGGCGAAAAGGCTGGGTTTTATGGGCAGGTGATCTGGTCCGAAGGCGGATCGCCAAACATCACCCAAACCACGGATTATCCGGGTGTGGACATGTCAGAGATCGAGGGGCTGCCTGTTGGGACATTCCTCAATGCCAGCTACCCCAAATCCAACCGCCACCGGATTGTGACGTTGCTGGTGCCCTATCCCAAGGATGACCCACGTCGGGTGTTCCACTTTATGGATGACCAAGGGTACGACTGTGATCTGTATTTCACTGACGCCGATGAAAACACGTTCAAAATCGTCATGAAGAAATTGGCCGCAACTGGCATCTAAGTTCACTTGAACGGCGTTGCGGCATCTTCCCTGGGCTGCAGCGCTGTTCGCTTTTTGGCGGCGCGGATGCTTTCGGGCGGATGTGCGGCCAAAACAGCGCCTTTACCGCATTGCTTGGCCGGCTCCTCCCGGCCTGCATAGGCTGCCCCCACGTTTTGGACTCCCAAACAAAACGTGGGGACAGCAAACAAAATCCGCTTTTATGCCGTCAATTGTGACAGGCCCCGCTTCACGTTTCGACCATGTCGCACATTCAAATTCTACCGATGCTTGGTCATTTGATTGGTCAGCATCTCTCCTCCTCACTCAAAAGGACCCTATTATGCTTAAGGGAACTCATCTAATTGCCGGCGAATGGATCGGCAGTGACTCAACCTTCACCAACGAGCCAGTAACGGGCGAGGCTGATGCCTTTGCCGTTGGCACAGTCGAATTGGTGGATCGCGCGTGTAAAGCCGCCGAAGACGCCTTCTGGAGCTATTCAGCCACCACCCGCGCTGAGCGCGCTGCGTTCCTGCGCACCATTGCTCAAGAGATCGACGCGCGTGGCGCCGACATCACCGCTATCGGCACCAAAGAAACGGGCCTGCCCGAAGCCCGCCTGAACGGCGAGCGCGGCCGCACAACGGGTCAGTTGAACCTGTTTGCCGACCACATCGAATCCGGTGACTATCTGGACGCCCGCTATGACGAGGCGCTGCCAGATCGCGCGCCACTGCCACGCCCGGATCTGCGCATGATCCAGCGTCCCATCGGTCCGGTGGCTGTGTTTGGCGCGTCCAACTTCCCTCTGGCCTTTTCCACCGCGGGCGGTGACACCGCTGCGGCATTGGCCGCGGGTTGCCCGGTTGTTGTCAAAGGCCACTCAGCGCACCCAGGTGTTGCTGACCTTGTTGCCCAAGCCATCGATGCTGCGGTGAAAAAATGCGACCTGCACCCCGGTGTATTCAGCCAAATTCAGGGCGGCAACCGCGCCGTTGGTCAAGCCGTTGTGCAGCACCCGCTGATCCAAGCGGTTGGCTTTACCGGTTCATTGGGTGGCGGTCGTGCGCTGTTTGATCTGTGTGCCTCACGCCCCAACCCAATTCCATTCTTTGGCGAACTGGGTTCGGTAAACCCAATGTTCATGGGCCCCAAAGCGTTGACCGACCGTGGCGAAGCTTTGGCCTCTGGCTGGGCGGCGTCTTTGAACATGGGCGCGGGTCAATTCTGTACCAACCCCGGTGTGGCGGTTGTCATTGACGGTCCAGAAGCGCAGGCGTTTATCGCTGCAGCTCAGACAGCGATGGCGGCACAGGACGGTCAAACCATGCTGACCTCGGGCATCGCCAAGGCTTATCAGTCTGGCCAAGCCCGGATTGCGGCGGCCACTGGCGTGCAAGAACTGGTGACCTCCACCTGCGATCTGCGCGGTGCTGCGCCTTACCTTTATGCGACCACTGCCGAACAATGGCTGGGCAACGATGAGCTGAGCGAAGAGGTCTTTGGACCTTTGGGCATGATTGTTGTGGCCCAAGATGCCGACGAGATGCGCGCCGTTGCGCAGTCTCTGCAAGGTCAGCTGACCTGCACTGTGCATCTTGAAGGGGACGACGACATCGCATTGGGTCGCAGCTTGATGCCGATCTTGGAGCGCAAAGCGGGTCGGATTTTGGCCAACGGCTTCCCAACTGGGGTCGAGGTCAGCGACACGATGGTTCACGGTGGCCCCTACCCGGCGTCCACCAACTTTGGCGCCACATCAGTGGGGACATTGTCGATCCGTCGGTTCTTGCGTCCGGTATGTTTTCAGTCCATTCCAGCAGCATTGTTGCCGGACGACCTGCAAAACAACGTTTGACACCGTTCTAAGGATTCTGAATGTCAGCCTCCCCGATCGCCGATCGTGTGCCCACCACAGGGGCCATTTTCCAAGTGGCATGGCCCCTCTGCTTTAAAGCGATGATGCTGCACGGCATCGTGGTGATTGACGCCTATCTGGTGTCTGGCTTGGGAGAAGTGGCCTTGGCCGCGATGGGCCTCGCTGCGGCGATTGGCGGACTGATGCTTGGGATCCTTTTCGCGTTTTCCAGCGCCACACAAATACGGATCGCTCAGGCCTTTGGGTCTGGGCGCGACGTGGCCCTTAAGACGGGGCTTTATGCCGGGCTTTTCATCAATTTGACCGCAGCTCTGGCCGGGGTGATCTTTGTGTTCACCTTTGGCAGTTCGGTCCTAAACGCCTTTGCCCACACCCCTTGGATCGCAGAGCAAGCCCAGCGCTACCTCAGCGTCTTTCTGATTGTTGTCTTTGCAGAGTCCATTTGTCAGGCCTTGTCGAGTTTCTTCAACGGTTGTGGCAAAACGAAAGTCACGTTTTTCACCTATTTGATCGCCGTTCCGATCAACATTGTGTTCAGCATTTTGTTCATCAACGGCCTGTTTGGCTTTCCGGAACTGGGGGTTATGGGCGCCGCTTTGGGCAGTGCGCTTGGCTCGGCATCTCGGGCAGTGATCTTGGTCACAGCCCTATTGCGCGCCAATGGGGGCTTTACCCATGTCAAAGGCTGGCTGCATGACACCTTTGCCAATTCGCTAAAGCGCCACATTAAGTTCTCGGTGCCCATCGCCGTGACCTTCATCAGCATGACAGCCTCCAGCAGCCTGTGCGCCCTGATCTATGCAAAGATGAGCGTGAACGACTTTGCGGCCATCACAGTCATATTGCCTTGGGTCCATGTCGCGGGCACGTTTGGAATGTCATGGGCACAATCCACCGGGATCATGATGGCGCAACTCTTGGGCAAGCGCACCTCCAGTGACGACCTTGATACCTTCTTGGGACGCGCATGGCGCTCGGCCTTTGTGGCTTCGGCCATTGTGTCGCTGATGTATCTGTTTGTCGGCCTCGCCTCCGATTGGATCTACAGCGACCTAGAGCCGGAAACCCGGGCCGCCATATTCAGCTTTCTACCCATCTTGTTAATATTGCCCTTTCCCAAAGGGTCGAATGCAATTTGCGGCCAGACCCTGCGCGCGGGCGGTGACACCGTGTATGTGATGAACATCTTTGTAGGCTCGCAATGGCTGGTGAAAGTGCCCCTAACACTCTTGTTTGTGCTCTATCTTGAACTGCCTGTGGTTTGGGTCTTTGCCCTTGTTATGTTCGACGAGATCGTCAAATTTCCGGTCTTTCACCTGCGGCTTTACAAGGGCAAGTGGAAGCACGGCGAGCGTATGGCCTAAGCCACGCCCCCAGCCATCAAAACTCGTTCACGCCTGTCTCAACCCATCATCGATGAACCCAGCAGCGAGGGTTTGAACCACTTGTGCGGTGGGTGTTTGCGCGGTCAATTGCCCAACGCCTTGGCCCGCATACAGGCTCAGTCGATCCGCCATTTTGCCATCATCCACCCGACGCAACCCACCGCCCATAAAGCGCAGGAGGTTCCATCCCCCCCTGCCACGGATCGCGCGGTGGGGCGTGCCGTATTTCCAACCATAGGAATAGCCCGTCAAGAAATGAGTGTCGTCGGTGCCTGCTGCGATCAGCTTGTGCTTATAGGCATCATGGGTGTTGCATTCCGCGCAGGCAAGGAACGCTGTACCACACCAAACACCCTGCGCCCCCAGCGCGCGCGCCGCGCGCACCGCGCGGGCATCATGGATCGCCCCTGCGGCCACCACAGGTATTGCGTCGCCAACGGCATCAACGATCGCCGGGACCAGCGCCATCAGGCTCACGCGGCCCCGGATGTGGCCACCGGCCTCGATCCCCTGCGCCACAATGATGTTGGCCCCGTCTTCGGCAGCCTGAACAGCCTCCCTCACCGATCCGACTTGAACAATGGTCACAATGCCTTCGGCCTTTAGCCGCGGAATGGTCTGAGAAAACCGGCCATAAAACAATGACACTGCCTTTGGGCGCTCTTCTAGAACCACGCGCAGGCTGGCCTCAAAAACCTCAGGGCCGCCATATTGCGGCACAAGGTTCACCCCAAAAGGGCGCGAAGTCAGAGCCCGCGTTTCCTTGATCCACGTCCGCAACGTCTTAGGAGGCACCCGCAACGCTCCGAGATGGCCAAGCCCGCCTTCTGCACTGACAGCTGCGGCGAGTTCGGGGCCAGCTAAGCCCGCCATTGGGGCCTGCAACACAGGAACGCTGATGGCGCAAAGATCAAGAAGCGTGGGCATGGTGACTCCGGTAAAGCTTGTGTCGACCAAGCTTGACGCCATATATTCATCTAGTAAAATGAATTTATTAGAATGATACGTTCTGAAAATGAGGTGAATTATGGAGATTCGGACCCTGCGCACATTTTTGATGGTGGCCGATGTCGGCACCATCGTCGAAGCCTCCCGCCGCCTCAATTGCGTGCAATCCAACGTCACCTCGCGGATCAAGGCGCTCGAAGAAGAGCTGAGCGTCACCCTGTTCACCCGCTCTCGAAGCGGGATGTCTCTGACCTCGGCTGGGGCTGTTTTGCGCGATCATGCTCGCACAGTTCTGCGCGCCGAACGTGACGCCAGCATTGCTCTGTCAAGCCACACCTCAGGCGGAGGGCTGCTGCGCATTGGGTCGATGGAATCAACTTTTGCCACCCGACTCCCGGCCTGCATCGGCAGGTTTTGCGGTCAAAACCCAACGGCGCGGATCGACCTTCAATCTGGCCCCACCGAAGAGCTGGTTTCGCTGACCCTGAATGGGCGCATTGATGTGGCCCTGATAGGCGGGGCCTATGCCCACCCCGATTTACGTGCTGTTCCTGTTTTTAATGAAGAAATGGTCTTGATTTCGGCGCAAAATGCCCAACGGATCGAAGATGCCATCCAAGCTCGCTTGATCGTATTCAGACCGGGATGTTCGTATCGGTTCTATGCCGAAACCTGGGTCAAACGACAGGGGCTTGGGCCCAACGAAATTGTCGAATTGGGCACTCTTGATGGCATTTTGGGCTGCGTCGCCTCTGGGGTTGGCGTCTCTATCTTGCCCAAAAGCGTGGTACAGGCCAGCGTGCACCGCAACATGCTTTACATGCATGAACTTGATGGGGCTGACCGGTTTATAGACACCTATGCGATCCATCGGCACAGCTCTGGCACCGCCGGGTTGATCGAAGAATTCCTGAGCGCGCTGCACACACCGCAAGCACCGGCGCTGGCCAGCTGAGCCGCCGCCCAGCTTCCTGCCTTCGCAAATGGCGATGGATACCATCACTTTTTACTGTCTATGCCTGAGTTCTGCGTTCGTTTATTTTGAATGCCAGCAACAAGGTGACATATCATGGCATTCAAAGACACAGGACTGGGGTTTGGCTGGATCACGATTCTCTTTCATTGGCTCGGAGCCATTCTGATGCCTGTATTTGTCGTGCGATCTATTCAAGATCTTTGGCAAGTTTCTGATCCAAGTCCAATGACGCCACTCGCCATGGCGGTGTGTCTGCTCTTTGCCTTTCGATTGTATTGGCGTCTCAGCCATCATCACCCTCTGCCCTTGGGCAATGCCAAACCCGTCACCGTTTTGGTTGCGCGCGGCGTGGCATTGGGAATGTTACTGGCTGGGTTCGTTTTGCCTTTGATGTATCTTTGGCTGTGTTCTGCAATGTCTTCCCATGGCCATCTTTTGTGGCTAGGTGCCGGCGGCAGCACGGTCATTTTCTGGCTTTACCACCTTGGAATAGCAGCTTTTTCCGCAGGCTTGGGCCTGCATCTCTATGGCGCGTATCAGCACCACTTCGTCCTCAAGGACGAGTCTTTGCCGCGCCTTTTAGGGCGTAAAGTCGATCTGTAGCGCCTAAACGTCAACACGCGTGCACCGCACGCCTTTCCACCCTCATCAAACCGAAAGATCACAAGTCCATGAAGTTATATTTTGCCCACACCTCTCCTTATGCGCGCAAGGCACGGATCTGCGTCGAAGAACTTGGCCTGCAAGATCAGGTTGAGCAGGTATTCTCCAACCCTTTTGAAGAGGCCAAAGACCTGCGCGCAGCCAACCCTCTTGGCAAAGTCCCTGCTCTGATCACCGATCAAGGCACCGCAATTTATGATTCGCCAGTGATCTGCGCGTGGTTGGCCTCGCTGTCCAACAAAGCGACATTGATTCCCGACGGCGACGCGCGCTGGGGCGTATTGACCCGAGAAGCCATGGCCGATGGCATTCTGGATTCCGCCTATGCCATCGTAATGGAGCGCCGCCGCCCAGACCCCGAACAGTCCGAGATGTGGAAAGCCCGCTGGCAAGACGGAATCGCACGCGCTACGGCGCATGCAAACTCCATCATCACCGATTTTGAAGGTCCCATTGACCTTGGCCAGATCGCGTTGGCGGCTGCGTTGGGCTACTTGGATTTCCGCCTGCCCGACATCGACTGGCGCAGCGACAACCCAGCGCTGGCCAATTGGTTTGCCGACTTTGAGAACCGCCCATCTATGGAGCTAACAGCCCCACCGGCGGGTTGATCTTTGTGAACGCCTTGCCAGACAGGTCCTATTTGGCCTTGTCTGGCCCCTAGAGGGCCCACGGCGCATCGCGCGTGTCCCAACTGCGCAGCAGCGCCGCAATCGCGCGCGACATCCGGGCCCCGGCCTGTCGGTCTTGATTAGACCGATATATGGCGCTTAGACCCATCGTTGCCGCCAACAGAACCTCCACCGCATTGTCCACGTCAAAGTCGTCGCGCAGATGGCCCCTGCTTTGGCTGATGGTGAACGCTTTGCTAAACGCCTGATGTAACATGGCAAAATAGCGTTCTCCACGCTGGTTGATTTCAACATCAGTGCTGGAAAACTCAACCAGGACATTCAGCATAAGACACCCGCGCCCCGCGACACTTGCCGCCCCAGAAGCATCACCGCGATGGTCGAAGAACTGCGCGACCCCTTCAAGCCCGTTGGTGGCGGAATGTCCAAAGCCTGTTGCGTCCAGCTGATCGAGGTAGGAATCAAGCACCGCAAGGAACAGCTGCTTTTTGCCCCCATATTGGGTCTGCAGCGTAAAGCGCGTGATGCCTGTCTCTTCCTCGATCTGTCGGGTGCCCAGATTGTGAAACCCATGCGCCCAGAACGCAGACGTCGCCGCCGCGAGGGCTGCTTCGGGTTCAACTTTTCGCGATCTCGACATGATCCATGCATCCACTTCTTGCAATGACTATCCAAGTGGATAGATATCCATTCAATCCACTTGGATATAATCATCGACTCGGCGCACCGCTACAAGAGTAAGCTTTCAACAGCTCATCACTTTTCGTTGTGCTTTCACAACGGGCTAACTCTTCGATGCCCACAGACACACGTTAGGACACCAAATGACACTTGTTATGGCGCTTATTTCTCTCACCGTTTTGACCATGACCCTGCTTGCTGTTGAGCTGATGTTTACCTACGCGACATTGGGCTTCGGATATGGGTTTTCCGCCAATCGCGCACCGGTCGAGCGGTCAAAATTGGCAAAACGCATTCAAAACACCTATCAAAACCAAGTCGAAGCCAACGCCTATGCCGTGCCCGTATTGGCGGCCGCTGCCCTTGTCGGGGTGCACTCACCGCAGGCACAAACTGCCGCGTTGATCTTTGTGTTGGGTCGCGTGGCCTTTGCAGGCCTGTATTACACCGGCATTCCTTTTGTGCGTATTCCAGCATTTCTGGTCGCAAACTTGGCGCTCGCCTATATCGTTTATGCGGTGCTGACCTCTGGCCTTTTGTAGGCTTCATATCGCTGCGCCGCCCAAATTATTGGGGCGGTGAGCACAATCCATTGCGAAGCCGGGAGGGACACCAGAGCCCGCCTTGCAGCACCCTGCACAGTTCCAGTCCTGATTGGGACATACAAGACCAAATACCCACAGCGCCAATTCTTCGCGGGAAACATAGAAAAAGCAAATTTCGGCCAGACTTTTGTGGGTCTAGAGCAACGATTTATTGAAGACTCCGGTGAAATCTTTCGCAATCATGGACAGAGGTTGTACTATTGCCTAACCCGTAGACCAACCAAGACTAATTGAGCGGACCACATGATGAAAAACCGCAGCTTTTCACGCCAAAGCCACCCGGCCAAAAAGACCCGCAAATTCTTGCTGGGCAGTGCAGCTGTACTTCTGGTCCTTCCAGCGACAGTTTCTTCGCAAGATGCGTTCACGATACCTGATCGCCCAAGCGTCAACTCGTTTGGCAACGTTGGCTTGATCGACATGCCAAGCGCTGAGGTTTCCCCTGACGCGGAGCTAACCACAAGCATCTCTCATTCTGCGGGCACAACGCGTACCACGCTGAGCTTTCAGCTGCTGCCGCGTTTGAGCGGCAGTTTTCGCTACTCTGCCATCAACGATTTAGTGCTCCCCGGCTCAACGATTTATGATGGCTCGATCACCTATTACGACCGCAGTTTTGACCTTCGCTATCAAGTCTTCGACGAAACCGACCTGCGACCAGCCGTTTCAATCGGCCTGCGCGACTTCATCGGAACTGGTCTTTATGGCGGCGAATATATCGTCGCCACCAAAGAGGTCCTGCCCGGCCTCAAGGTGACGGGTGGTCTTGGATGGGGCCGTTTGGGCACCTATGGCGTCATTGGTCAAACAGGCTCCCGTCCGACCAACAACGTGGGTCAAGGGGGCAAACCAACGGTCAACCAGTGGTTCCGCGGTGATGTCGCTCCTTTTGGTGGCATTGAGTGGGCTGCCACGGATCGTCTTAGCTTTAAGGCGGAATATTCATCGGATGCCTATCCGCTTGAGGTTTCCAGTGGGTTCATCACGCGCAATTCCCCATGGAACGTCGGTTTAGACTACCGGTTCAAAGGCGGCTCTCAGCTGTCTGTCTATTCAAAATCGGGTTCAGAAATCGGCGCGATGTTCAGCTTTGGCTCGAACCCACGGTATGCCCCAAGACCTGGCGGCATCGACGTGGCCCCAACCCCGGTCAAAGTTCGCACCCCTGCCGAGATTAAAGATCTGGGATGGACCGAAGCCTCGGTCACCTCAGATGTCCGGCCACGTTTGAAGGCTGCACTTGAGCGAGAAAGCTTGGTTTATGAAGGCCTAGACCTGAGCGCCCATGCCGCCACACTGCGCTTGCGCAATGCCACCTACAACTCCGAACCCCAGGCCTTGGGCCGCGCTGCGCGCGCCATGAGCCGTATTCTACCGGGCTCGGTTGAAAGCTTTACAATTGTCCCTGTCAGCAAAGGCATGGAATTGGCGGCGGTTACATTCCAACGCTCTGATCTGGAACAACTAGAGCATGCCCCAGCTTCAGAGCTGCTGAAGCGCACTCAAATTGTTGATGGACGCGGCAAAGCCCCCGCAGCAGAATCGGGCCTTTATCCAAAGCTCGACTGGAGTTTCGGGCCATTTATGACGCTCAGCGTCTTTGATCCAGACAATCCTGTTCGCGTTGACCTTGGGGTTCGCCTGAGCGGGACCTATAAAATCACGCCCAATTGGGAAATTTCGGGATCGCTTGCCAAAAAAGCTGCCGGCAACCTCGACAGTGTGACCAGATCCACTCCAACAACCTTGCCGCGCGTGCGCACAGACTATGCCAGCTATAGCCGCCAAGGCGACCCGGCTTTGGAAACACTAACGCTGTCGCATTTCGGACGGCCCGGCCAAGACCTCTATAGCCGCGTGACCGTGGGCTATCTTGAAAAGATGTATGCCGGTGTTTCTGGCGAACTGTTGTGGAAACCCGTCGACAGTCGTCTCGCGCTTGGTGCCGAGCTGAACTATGTTCAGCAACGCGACTTTGACCAGATGCTGGGTCTGCGCAGCTATGAAGTAATGACAGGCCATGTGTCGGCCTACTATAGCTTTGGCAATGGGTTCCATGGCCAAGTCGATGCCGGCCGCTATCTTGCGGGCGACTACGGAGCAACCTTCGCATTGGACCGCGAATTTGCCAACGGTTGGCGCATCGGGGCCTATGCCACACTGACGGATGTGCCGTTTAACGACTTCGGCGAAGGTTCGTTTGACAAAGGTCTGCGGCTTAGCATTCCACTAGATTGGATGCTGGGCAAAGCGACGCGCAAAGTAAATTCAGTTACAATCCAATCTCTTACACGTGACGGTGGCGCACGTGTAAATGTTAATAATCGTCTATATGGGCGCGTGCGTGACTATCATCGTCCCGATCTGACCAACGAATGGGGCCGTGTGTGGCGATGACTATGACAGTAACTCTAAAACGCTCAACAATTGCGACCCTGCTGGGCTTGGCAGTTTTAGCAGGCTGCGGAAGCACAAAGCCAGCGGTTGATATTAAGGCAATTGCCAAGGGTCTTTTTACCAAGCCCAAAGATGCCCCCGCTGCTACTGTAAATGTCGATGCCATTCTCGCCGCAACTGACGTCCCGCTGACACTGGTCGTGCTTGAAAAAAACAAGGCTTCAACAGCAATGCTGCAGATCGCAGAGAACGGCCCCTACCAAACCTTCTCTACCAGCGCCCGTCAGACCATCTCGTTTCGTGACGGCATTATGACCAGCACACGAGGCTTGAGCAGTGACCTTATGTCGACCTCAGCCTCTCAGTCGCGCGCGCTCATTGCGCAGCGCAAAGCAGGTCAAGCGACGCGGATCATGCGGTTTTTGGACGGGGCGGACAAAACAGCCTCCCTACAGTTCACATGTGCTGTTTCCGTTGGTGCCACGCAAGCGGTCAATGTAGGTGAGGTCAGCGGCACGACCCTTGTTGTCACCGAAGCCTGTAAAAACGAAGATAGGTCGTTCACCAACACCTATTTGGTGGATAAGGCTGGACGTGTGTTGGGATCACGCCAATGGGCAGGACCGGGCATTGAATACATTCAGACGCAACCACTGCGCCTGTAAGCAAAGCCTTTTGAAAACTGCGTTGCAGATGTAACGGCTCTAAACACAAAGAAAGCCCGCACAAATGTGCGGGCTTTCAAAATTCTACGCTAAGTAAAAAAACTTAGGTGTCAGTCGCTGCAACGATAGTAACTAGCACCAATGTGCCAACGATAGCAGCTGCGCCAGCCAAACCAGGCAGTGCCAAGCTAGCTTGTGTAGTTGCAAATGGATCGTCCGAAACAGTTGTTTCAGCAGTTGCAGGTGCAGTGGTTGCCAGTGCCAAAGCGGCTGCGGCAGCAAGTGTGAACTTTTTCATAATATGGTCTCCAACATCTAGAATATTGCGACTGGAATACTTCCGCGTCGCCGTGACACTCGCACAAAGCTACTTAAAAGTGAACCCAGTCAACACCCATAATCGCACAAAATTCACAAAACAGCTAGGATTGCTCTGTTTCTGCACCACTGCCTCAATTTCATGCGCTAAAGCACACTCTTTTAACGAGAAACACCGAAATTTTCTACGATAGAACACGGGAAATCCCGCCACATTTACATGATCGACGCCATCGCATCGCCAAAGCCCGAAAATAGGAATCAGTTAGGTTTGCAAAACGGGAACCGCAATCGGAGGAAACCCATAATCAAACAGAGCAGCACCTCCAAGCGGAGCAGAAATCGGGTCTGATATGACAAGCAAAGAAGCCAGCTTTGCGCCCAGCCTTTAAGCGGGCGCAAACCACAGATTTACGTGTTAAACAAGAAGTGCATCACGTCGCCGTCCTGCACCAAATAGCCCTTGCCCTCAGCCCGCATTTTACCGGCCTCTTTGGCCCCTTGCTCACCGTTGTTGGCGACAAAGTCCTCATAGGCGATTGTTTCGGCGCGAATGAAGCCTTTTTCAAAATCACCGTGAATAACGCCCGCCGCTTGGGGCGCAAGGAACCCTTGTTTGATCGTCCAAGCACGCGCTTCTTTCGGGCCAACTGTGAAGTAGGTTTCCAAGTGCAGCAAATCATAGCCTGCGCGGATCAAACGATCCAAACCCGGCTCTTCAAGCCCCATCTCACCCAGGAACATCTCTGCTTCGTCATCTTCAAGCTGGCTGATCTCTTCTTCGATCTGCGCCGAAATGATCACATGGCTGTTGCCTTGCTCTGCGGCCATTGCGGCCACTTTCTCGGAATGCGCATTGCCTGTGGCCGATTCATCTTCGGCCACATTACAGACGTAAAGCACTGGCTTAGTTGTCAAAAGCTGCAACAGCTTCCAGGCCTTGAGGTCTTCGTCATCCACCTCGACCACGCGGGCGGGCTGCCCCTCTTCCAATACGGCTTGGGCTTGCGCCAACAACCGATCCTGCTGCTGGGCGTCCTTATCGTTGCCCTTCAGCTTGCGCACCAGATTGGCCCGGCGTTTTTCGATGCTTTCCAAATCGGCCAACATCAATTCGGTTTCGATGGTATCGGCGTCCGCTACCGGATCAACACGACCTTCGACATGGGTCACATCGCTGTCTTCGAAACACCGCAACACATGGGCAATGGAATCAACTTCGCGAATATTGGCCAAAAATTGGTTGCCCAGCCCTTCGCCCTGCGACGCCCCTTTGACCAAGCCCGCGATGTCCACAAAGGTCATCCGCGCGGGGATGATCTGCTTGGAGCCCGCAATGCCGGCCAACTTGTCCAACCGCGCGTCTGGCACGTTGACCTCGCCCACGTTGGGCTCGATCGTGCAGAACGGAAAATTCGCAGCCTGCGCGGCGGCCGTTTTAGTCAGCGCATTAAACAGAGTCGACTTACCGACATTCGGCAAACCCACGATTCCCATCTTAAAGCCCATCACGGCCTCCCGTCACAATTCGTTGCTGCTTCTAGGCAAGGGACATAGCCAACGCAAGCGGCCAGTGCAGTTTGCCCACCTGATCAGCCAATTTCACCGTGGCACTGCGCTGATTTGGGCACCCCGGTGCTCACAAAACCGATCAAGAGCACGACATTCGCCATTTATTCCACTCTTAACGCATTGCCACTCGCGCGCGCCATTGATTTTCCCTGTCGAAACAGGCAAATCCCGTAAGACTATTTCGCAAAGGGTATGCCGCATGACACGCATCGACGCCAAATTCGCCGAATTGAAGGCTGACGGAAAGAAGGCCTTTGTGGCCTATATGATGGCCGGCGACCCGGACTATGACGCCTCGCTTGAGATATTGAAAAAGATGCCTGCTGCGGGCGTGGACGTGATCGAGCTTGGACTGCCCTTCACAGATCCTATGGCGGACGGCCCCACCATTCAGCTGGCCGGCCAGCGCGCCTTGGGCGCGGGCATGACGCTGCGCCGCACGCTAGAGCTTGCGACTGAATTTCGCAAAGACGATGACACAACCCCCATTGTCCTTATGGGTTATTACAATCCGATTTTTAGCCACGGGGTTGAGGCCTTTTTGACCGAAGCCAAGGCGGCCGGGATCGATGGGTTGATCGTTGTTGATCTGCCACCAGAAGAAGATGAAGAACTGTGCTTGCCCGCCCAAGAAGCGGGGCTGAACTTCATCCGACTGGCGACCCCAACAACCGATGACAAGCGCTTGCCAAAAGTGCTGCAAAACACCTCAGGCTTTGTCTACTATGTCTCGATCACCGGGATCACCGGTTCTGCCGAAGCGCAGGCCACCGATGTTGGCCCCGAAGTGGCGCGCCTTAAGGCTGGCACGGATCTGCCTGTGATCGTGGGCTTTGGGATCAATACGCCCGAAAAGGCCGAAGCCATCGCCAGCGTCGCGGATGGCTGTGTCGTCGGATCCGCCATTGTGAGCGAAATCGGTGCTGGCAAAAGCGCCGATGAGGTTGCGGCCTTTGTCAAATCGCTGTCAGACGGGGCGCACCGCGCCTAAACCGCTCAAAACTTCAAAAGTCCAAAACGTGATCTAGATGTGCGCCCCTTTCGGGGCGCGCTGTTTTTGCGGCGCCCGTGGGGCGGTGCGTGAAGGGATGCTCCCTTCTGGGCCTATGGCCCATTCATCCCCTTGAGTATTTTCGGCAAGATGAAGGGCCAGACGCGCCAGACCTGCGTCCAATTGGCCCAATTGGTTAGATTGGTTTCATTTTTAGTTGCCCCACGCTCGGCTCATTGGTAAACAAACCTAACCAAATTAGCCAAGTGAGCCCCGAAATGCCTGTAATCACCTGCATCGATGACCTGAAGCGCCTACATGAGCGACGCACACCGCGCATGTTTTATGACTATGCAGAGAGCGGCAGCTGGACCGAGCAAACCTTTCGCGAGAACACCAGCGACTTTGACCAAATTCGGCTGCGCCAGCGCGTTGCGGTGGATATGACAGGACGCAGCACGGCGTCGCAGATGATTGGTCAAGACGTGGCGATGCCTGTTGCGTTGGCGCCTGTGGGGTCGACCGGGATGCAATGTGCCGATGGAGAGATCAAAGCTGCGCGGGCGGCGGAAAAATTTGGCGTGCCCTTCACCCTGTCCACGATGTCGGTCAATTCGATTGAGGATGTGGCGGAAGCCACCACCAAACCGTTCTGGTTTCAGCTTTATTTCATGCGCGACACCGATTTCATCGACCGTTTGATTGCGCGCGCCAAGGCGGCCAAATGTTCAGCTTTGGTCATCACCCTGGATCTGCAGATTTTGGGGCAACGCCATAAAGATCTGAAGAATGGCTTGACGGTGCCGCCCAAGCTGACGCCGAAATCGATCGCCAATCTGGCGACCAAATGGCGTTGGGGACTGGGGATGCTGGGCGCAAAGCGGCGTGAATTTGGCAATATCGTGGGACACGTCAAAGGCGTGTCGGATATGTCGGATCTGGCCTCTTGGGCATCCGAGCAGTTTGACCCGCGCCTTGATTGGGACAAGGTGGCCGAGATCAAAGAGAAATGGGGCGGCCCGGTGATTTTGAAGGGCATTCTGGATGCCGATGACGCGCGTATGGCGTTGAAAGTTGGGGCGGACGCTATCATCGTGTCCAACCACGGCGGACGCCAACTGGATGGGGCCATCAGCTCGATCAAAGCACTGCCCGAAATTCTGGAGGCGGTGGGCGATCAGATTGAAGTGCATTTGGACAGCGGCATCCGCTCGGGTCAAGATGTGCTCAAAGCGCTGGCGATGGGGGCCAAGGGCACCTATATCGGCCGCGCCTTTGTCTATGGCTTGGGCGCTATGGGGGAACCCGGCGTGACCAAAGCGCTTGAAATCATTCACAAAGAACTGGACATCTCGATGGCGCTATGCGGAGAACGCAAAGTGGTCGATCTGGATCGCTCAAGCCTGTTGGTGCCCAAAGGGTTTGGAAAAGAGTGGCAATCCTGACGCAGGTTGCCCGCCCCTGACGCCAAGCTTTTGACACTGCCCGGACCATCGGGCAGTGTGACGGCGATGAACGTAAAGGGCTTTTGATGCTGGTTTTTGTAGACGCCAACCTTGTGATGTTTGCTGTGCCGAAAACCGGCTCTACGGCGTACCACTTAGCGCTTAAAGGTAAGGCGGATGTGGTTCTGTCCGGCAAAGCCGCCTATAAACACATGCCCGTGCGCAAATACGAACGCCATTTTGCACCCTTCTTGGACAATGCTTATGGGTTGGTTCCTGACCGGATGGCCGTGATGCGCGATCCAACGGAACAGATCCGCAGCTGGTACAAATATCGCAGCCGCCCAACCGTGAAACAGGAACGCGGTGTGCTGGAAGGCATGAGCTTTGACCGCTTTGTTGAGGCCGTGATCGACAGCACGCCACCGCAATACGCCCGGATCGGCAGCCAATTGGCCTTCCTGAGCACGCAGGACGGCGCCTTGGGCGTGGACCACTTGTTTGCATATGAACGCCCGGTTTTGCTGCGCCGATTCCTGACCAGCAGATTGAAGAAAGAGTTTGAGACCAAGCTCAAGAATGTCTCGCCGGATATTGAAGCACCATTAAGTGACGAAATGGATCAAAAACTGCGCGCGGCACGGGCAGAAGAGTTTGCCCTATATGACCGGGTTCTTGCGGCAGGCGGGCATTTACAGCCCAATGCCTGACCCCAGCGCAGGCCTTTAAATAAAAGGCCTTTTCAAACCCGAGGGACTCGGCTATACGCGCGGCTTCACGCGGGTATACAGCCTTGGAGGATACCCGCCCTTATAGACATATTGGAGAATACACATGGCTGGAGAAATTCCTGATCTTCACGCTGAGATCCGTACGGGGACAGGCAAGGGCGCCGCTCGTCAGGCTCGTCGGGACGGCAAAGTACCGGGTGTGGTTTTCGGCGGCGAAGCCGATCCCATCGCGATCAACATCCCTTTCAACGCGCTGCTGAAGCGTTTGAAAGCCGGTCGTTTTAAGTCGACCCTGTTCAACCTGAAAATCGAAGGCCAAGAAGACGTTCGCGTTATCTGCCGCGATGTTCAGCGTGACGTGGTCAAAGACCTTCCGACACACCTGGACCTGATGCGCCTGCGTCGCACCAGCCGGATCAAACTCTTCATCAACGTTGAGTTCATCAACCAAGAAGATTGCCCAGGCATCAAAAAAGGCGGCGTTCTGACTGTTGTACGTCCCGAAGTTGAGCTGGACGTTCTGGCCGGTGATATCCCTGAAAAGATCATCGTTGACCTGGCGAAAACTGAAATTGGCGACGTTCTGCACATCAGCGACGTTGACCTGCCAGAAGGCGCCAAGCCAACCATCGACCGCGATTTCGTGATCGGCAACGTATCCGCACCGTCGGGTCTGCGGTCTGCTGACGACGAAGCTGGTGATGAAGAAGCAACCGAGGCAGCTGCAGAAGAGTAAATCTCTGCCATTGCCTTGCGTGATTAAGAAACGCGGATCCATTTGGGTCCGCGTTTTTTTGTGGTCGGTCGTGATTAAGCTGATCCAAATCCCCGCCCGGCGTTGAAACCCTATGGGCCAATCGCTAGATTGCGGGCACCGATCATACCGAGGAATACGTGATGCAGTTATGGGTTGGTCTGGGAAATCCGGGCGCACAATACAGTGGCAATCGCCACAACATCGGCTTTATGGCGCTGGACCGCATTGCGCAGGATCACAACTTTGCCCCTTGGCGCACCAAATTTCAGGCCCAGATGTGCGAAGGCCGTTTGGGGCGCGAAAAGGTGCTGCTGCTTAAGCCCGAAACCTTCATGAACCTGAGCGGCCAATCCGTCGGTGAGGCCATGCGGTTTTATAAACTGGGCGTTGAAGACGTCACTGTTTTTCATGACGAGTTGGACTTAGCTCCGGGAAAATGTCGCGTCAAACAAGGCGGTGGACATGCGGGGCACAACGGGCTGCGCTCGATCCATCAGCACATCACACCCGAATACCGTCGCATCCGGCTGGGCATCGGTCACCCCGGCCACAAAGACCGCGTGTCGGGCTATGTCTTGGCTGATTTTGCCAAAGCAGAACAGAACGGCTTGGATGACTTGTTGCGTGGCATCAGCGATGGCAGCGCCCATCTGGCAGACGGAGACGGCGGCAAGTTCCAAAATGCTGTCGCCCTGCGGGTGAACCCACCGCGCAGCTCTGGCGGCGACAAATCCGCCAAGCCCAAGTCAAAAGCAGCCGCGCAGCCGCAGTCTGCCCCCAAAGAGCCCCCCCAAGCCGAAGCGCAAAGCCCTTTGGATAAACTGCTGAATAAATTTCGCTAACACGCTAAGCTTGGGCAACGGCGTCAGTTGACTCCATAAACGTGGGCGCCCCAGTCCAGCAGATCAGATCAAAGCGAGGTATCCAATGGTCACGCCCTTCCCTTCGATCAATGTCTTGGGCGGCCCATTGGCGTCATGCTCGATCGACCCGGTCACCGGATTTTTCCGCGATGGCGCGTGCAATAGCTGTGTTGAAGATGCCGGCAGCCACACGGTCTGCGCCATCATGACGGCCGAATTTTTGGCGTTTTCGAAATATGTTGGCAATGATCTCAGCTCACCTGTGGCTGAGTTCGGCTTTCCAGGGCTAAAGCCCGGCGACGCATGGTGCCTATGCGCTGCGCGGTTTTTGCAGGCCGACGATGAGGGCTGCGCCCCCAAAGTTCGGCTTGCTTCGACCCATCAAAGTGCGCTTCGGGTGGTTCCGCTTGAAGTATTGCAACGCAACGCCACAGACTGAGCTCCCCCCTTCCAAGATGGGTTAGAGTTTGCTTTCCAGCTCGATCAAGTGATCTTCAAATTCGCTGCAAAACACAATCTCTCGGGAATTGGGATCATAGAACGCGTTCGCCTCGCCACAGCTTTCCACCCGCACATCAATCGTATCCGAAAGGCTCAGTTCCTCGTTCAAGGCTGCGATCTCATCCTTCAAAATCTGCGTGGTAAAGCTATCGTCGCTTTCGTGGAACCGCAGTGTTTGGCCTGCACCGCGCTCTACCAACTCATCAAGAACCAATCCCCAGCTGCTATCGGCTTGGTCGAACTCAAACGGGCAACTTTCGGCTCGATACTCTGGCAGCTCCAAGCTTTCGGCAAACTCTTCGCGCGCATCGGGATTACCGCCGTAAAAGATGCACACTGTGTTGTAATAGCGTTGCTCATCAGGGCCATGCACATCCCACCACGCCACGTCGTTGCTGCCGTTTTCACGCAGAACCGCTTCTCCCCAAAACCCAAAAGATGCCTCATAGGCCAACTCTTGCGCCACCTCTTCTTCGAACAAAGAGTGAATCATATAGATCGAAAAGACATCCGCCGCGTCTTCTTCTTGGCCAAAGATTGGAACGCTTTCGACGTCGACAATGGCGTGGGCCAATTCGTGATAGAAAATGCCCAAGATATTGGCTTCTAAGAAAATTCCTTCGCTCTGATCTTGCGCGGGCGCCGCACTGGCAAAGGCAGTGACAAGCGGAAGAGTGATCCAGGCTGAACTCATGCGGGATATCCTTGCGTAATAATTTTTGTCAGTATTCACTGTCTGATCGTACAAAACCACCACTAACGCGGCCAGAGGCCCGAAAGACATCTCCGCCGCCTGCCCGTTTGTCTTGGCAATTCGCCAATTGTCCCGCTGAAAATCTGTCACACCAAGGAACATGAAATGCCCCTGTACCAAAATGACTTACCCCTGCGGAATGACCAGATTTTCCTGACCTACACCGGGATGGAAACCGATTTGATTTTTACACAAGGCATTGAGCTTCCGGGTTTTGCATCTTTCCCATTGCTGGCCAGTGCGGATGGCAGGCGACTACTTAACCAGTATTATGAAGACCTAATCACCTTGGGCCAAAACGCCGGATTGGGCGTGATCCTAGAGGCCCCGACATGGGTTGCCAACGCCGCGCGCGCTGCACCCTTGGGGTATGACACGCAGGCATTGGAGCAGATCAATCGCGATGCGCTTGAACTGATCGACACGATCCGGTCCAACCACGTCAGCACAGCCCCCGTATTGCTCAGCGCCAACATCGGCCCCAAAGATGACGCCTATGCCCCAAGCTGCCAAATGACAGCGCCAGAGGCCCAGGCCTATCACCTTGCGCAGATCAAGACGTTGCAACACACAGCCACCGACGTGGTGTCGGGATACACGCTCGCCTATCCAGCAGAGGCCATCGGCATCATCCAAGCCGCCCGCCAATGCGGTCTGCGCGTTGTGATTGCCTTTACCGTTGAAACGGATGGCCGGCTGCCTACGGGGCAAACGTTGCAAGAGGCACTAGAGACAGTGGACGCAGCCACCGAGGCTTATGCGAGCTATTTCATGATCAACTGCGCGCACCCGGATCATTTGACCAGCTCGCTATCGGCAGAGCCATGGGCCCAAAGGGTCAAGGGCATCGTCGCCAATGCCTCGCGCTGTAGCCATGCGGAATTGGATGCGGCCTCAGAACTGGACGCAGGTGATCCAGCGGAATTGGGTCAACAGCTGGTGGCGCTGCGGGAGGCTCACCCACAGCTCACGGTTCTGGGCGGGTGTTGTGGAACAGACATGCGCCACCTGTCCGAAATCGCAAGACAGCTGGCGGCGCAGACCTGATTGCCCAACATCAAGATCTTAAACGGCAAAAGGCGCCCCAATAGGCGCCTTTCACAAAACGTTTAGCGATATTCAGGCCTTACCGGCCTTCTTCGCCTTCCATGTCCACACCCAGATGGCGGGCCACGGTAAAGATATCTTTGTCGCCTCGGCCACACATATTCATGACAATGATATGGTCTTTGGGCAGATCGGGCGCGATTTTGGCGACATGCGCCAATGCGTGGCAGGGTTCCAACGCCGGGATAATGCCCTCAGCCGAGCAACTCAGTTGGAAGGCCTCCAAAGCTTCGGCATCGGTGATCGCCACATATTCAGCGCGGCCCGTATCGTGCAGCCAGCTGTGCTCAGGGCCGATGCCCGGATAATCCAAGCCCGCAGAAATCGAGAAACCTTCGAGGATCTGACCGTCATCATCCTGTAGCAGATAGGTCCGGTTGCCATGCAAAACGCCGGGACGGCCGCCGGTCAAGCTGGCGCAATGTTCCATCTCTTTGTCGACACCTTTGCCACCCGCTTCGACGCCGATGATATTGACCGCTTTGTCGTCCAAGAAGGGGTAGAACAGCCCCATCGCGTTCGAACCGCCGCCAATAGCTGCAACCAAAGTGTCGGGCAACCGGCCTTCCCCTTCGTGTTCTTCAAGCTGCCAGCGCACCTCTTTGCCGATGATGGCTTGGAAATCGCGCACCATGGCAGGATAGGGGTGTGGGCCTGCGACCGTACCGATGCAGTAGAAAGTGTCATGCACATTGGTAACCCAATCCCGCAGACCGTCATTCATCGCATCTTTCAACGTTCCGCGGCCACTGGTCACTGAAACAACTTCGGCCCCCAACAAGCGCATCCGGAACACGTTGGGCATCTGACGTTCAACGTCATGCGCCCCCATATAGATCACACACTTCAAGCCAAACTTGGCGCAGACTGTCGCCGTGGCAACCCCATGTTGGCCTGCACCGGTTTCAGCAATGATCCGGGTTTTGCCCATGCGTTTGGCCAGCAGAATCTGCCCCAAAACGTTGTTGATTTTATGGGCGCCTGTGTGGTTCAGCTCGTCGCGCTTCAGATAGATCTTTGCGCCGCCAAAGTGCTTGGTCAGGCCTTCGGCAAAATACAAAGGCGAGGGCCGGCCCACATAGTGTTTCCACAGATACTCCATTTCGGCCCAAAAGGTTGGGTCGGTTTTGGCCTTTTCGTACTCTTCTTCCAACGACAGGATCAGCGGCATCAGAGTTTCGGAAACAAACCGCCCGCCAAATTCGCCAAACCGGCCTTTTTCGTCTGGGCCGTTCATGAAGCTGTTGAAGAGGTCGTTGGACATTGGGATCCCCCGCGTCAGAGTACTAAGTTGAATGTGCATAGGCTGGCACAGCGCATTTGACCAGCCGCTTTGTTGCTCTGGTTATGCGGTTATGGCGGCGTGAACACAACTGAATTGCTAAGCGATCCCGCGGTGACGGGGAACTCTGCTTATTTCAGCGCTTTCTTAAAGCCGATATGGCTATCAACATAGCCCAGACGGCCATAAAACCGTTGCGCATCATCGCGCGACTTGTTGGTCGCCAGCTGAAGCAAACCACAGCCAAGAGCGCGTGCTCGGGCCTCAACGTCGTCAAACATCCTCTTGCCGACGCCCTGCCCCCGAAGCGACGAGGCCACCCGAACACCTTCGACATGGGCCCGACGTGTTGCATGAAGCGACAGGCCTGACATGACCGTTAGCTGATAGGTGGCAATAATGACGCCCTCAAGCTCTCCGACAATCAACAGATTGCTGTCTTCGGATTGTATCTGGTCAAAGGCGGCCAAGTAAGGCGTGAGCTCAGACACGCTTTCACGCCCCACCCCCAAAACATCATCGGCCAATAGGTCAACAATCGCAGGCACATCCGCGCGCTCTGCAATCCGAAACCGCAGGTTCAAGCCAACGCCGCCGCGACAAATTCTCGGATCAAGGTTGGGTCTTTCACGCCCGGTGCGCTTTCGACACCCGAACTCAAATCGACCTGACGAGCCCCGGTCAAATTGATAGCGCGACCGACGTTTTCAACCGTCAATCCACCCGCCAGCATCCAAGGCTTGGTCCAGTATTTGCGGTTCACCAAAGTCCAGTCAAACGGCAACCCGTTGCCGCCCGGCCGATCAGCCCCTTTGGGCGCCTTGGCATCGATCAGCAGTTGATCTGCCACCTGAGAGTAAACATCAATCGCGTCAACGTCTTCGGGACCGGCTATGCCGATGGCCTTCATCACCGGCAGCCCATAGCGCTGTTTGACCTCACTCACACGCTCGGGGCTTTCGCTCCCGTGCAGTTGGATCATGTCAATGGCCACGTTAGCGTTGATATCATCCAACAGCGCATCATCAGCGTTGAACACCAAAGCCACCTTGGCGAGGCCAATCGGGGCCGCCCACGCCAGTTCGCGCGCTTGCGCCACACTCACATTACGGGGTGATTTTTCAAAGAACACAAAGCCAGCATAGGCTGCGCCTGCTTCTGCGACCACTTCCACATCCGAGGGCTTGGTCAGCCCGCAGATCTTTACTTTAACATCATTTGGCATTGTGGATCTCAGGACGCTTCGTCTAGCAGAGCCAGAACTTCGTCTTTCTGTTCTGCCGTGTTGGCGCGGCGTTTTTCGCGCTTAAGCTCACGTTCCAAAGTGTGCACTTCGCGCGCTTTGCGTGCTGCATCGGCCCGGTGCTTGTGTTCGCGCATCCATTCCCACAGGAATCCAATGGCGATGCCCGCGATGATGCCAATAAACACCACCAAGAACAGTGGCAGATCAATGGCATAGGACAAGCCTGTCAGCTCGGCCAAAGGTTCGGGCAGCAGTGCCAAAGTGACAGCCCCCCGATTGGCAAGAGCAATCGACACCAAAACAATGGCCAGACTGGCCATAAATGCATAGCGAATATACCGCATGGGGACGTTACTTTCCGTTTAGACGATCACGCAAAAGCTTGCCGGTTTTAAAGAAAGGCACGTGCTTTTCTTCAACCTCAACCGAGTCGCCGGTGCGTGGGTTTCGGCCCACTCTAGCATCCCGTTTTTTGACCGAGAACGCGCCAAAGCCGCGCAGTTCAACCCGATCGCCACGCGACATCGCGTCGGTGATCTCGTCAAAAATGGTGTTCACAATTTTTTCGACGTCCCGCTGAAACAAGTGCGGGTTTTCGTCTGCTATCTTCTGGATCAGTTCCGACCGGATCATCGGTTTTCGCCCCCCGATAAATGCATTGGCCACAATCAGCGCGTTCCATGAACTATATGGAGAAAGATGGCTTTCGGAAACATCCAGTTCGCGTGAAAGAGCAAATTCGGCACTCAAATTTATGCGATTCTGAGGAATTTCGGCCTGAATCCGCCGGATCAAGCAGAGGTCCGCTCAAATTTCCCGGCTGAGACCGACCGAACTCTGCCTGCCGCGGCGCAGAGAAGCCATTGATTCGGCAACAGATTCGCGGGCTTCAATCCTGTAGAAAGCCAGAGTTCAGTCACAGCAGCCTCGCCGGGTCTCATGAATCCTCAAGCGCAGCAATCTGGGTTGGTAACTGTTTTGCCAGAAAATTGGCAAGGGCCGAGACCCGTTCAGTGTTGCGCAGATCTGGATGGCGCAGCAGCCATAGGTTAAACCGCGGATCCCTGCTGGGCGGACTAAGTCGCGTCAAACTCTTGTCTGGAGCACCGATAAAACAAGGCAATTGCGCCAGGCCCATGCCCGCCTTGCAGGCGGCGTGCTGCACCGCCATGCTGCGCATCTGACCATATAGCGGAAACTCCGAAAACGCAGTATCTTGGCGCCATTTGGGCACCCTGCCCTGATATTCAAAGCCAACCACCCGCCCCGATTTAGGCGCGGCATCGGTCAACCCGAGGTCATTGATATAGTCGGTGGCACCGTAAACGGCGGTTGCGCAACTCCATAGCTTGCGCCCAATCAGGTTCTCCGGTGGCGCGCTCGACAGCCGCAGCACAAGATCCGCCTCGTTGCGTTCCAAGTCCGATGCGCGATAGCTGATATCAATGTCCGGTTCGATCTCTGGATGGAGCTCTGCAAACTTTGCCAGCACTGGCATCACCGGATGAAGCGCCAAAACATCGACCAGAGAAAGCCGCACGGTTCCGCGTAGCTGAGAAGCAGTGCCCATCAAACGGCGCTGCGTTTTGATGCTGAGCTGCTCCATCTCGATGGCGGTTTCCATCAGCTCTTCCCCCTGAGGGGTCAGCGACAAGCCGGTGGGCAGACGATCAAAGAGACGACAGTTCAGCTGCGTTTCCAGCGCATCGATGCGTCGCGACAATGTCGAATAGCTCACCTGCGCCTCAGCGGCGGCGATGCGCAGACTAGGGGCACGTGCCGCCAGCAGAAAACTTTGCAATTCGTTCCATGCTAAGTGTTTCACCTGTGCAACGGCCTTGGTCAAAGTTGAATATTCCGCAACACGCTATCACACCCCATTTAGGGCCTGCAACACCGCACAGATCCTCATAAGGAAATCAAACATGACATTGAAATCTTTGCTCGCCCTCCCATTCACCGCAGCCTTGCTGAGCACCACGACACCGGTCATCGCAGAACAAAGCGGTTTCTATCTGGTCGACATCCTAACGCTGCATGACGGCAAAACCGCGGCTGATGCAGACGCATATTTTGAGCTGATCGAGCCTATCGTTGCGGCCCACGGCTTGGAACGCGCGCTGGTGCAGCTGGAAATCGCGAAAGTTCTGCGCGGGGATGTGTCTGAAAACCTGCTGAACGTCTGGACCGTCAGCGATCCGGAAACCACGATGGGCGCCATTTTCAATGATGAGACCTACACGCAGCATATTCCCCTGCGCAACAGCATCTTTGACCTCGAAAATTCAACCGTAATGATCCTGAATTCGGGCAAGTAAGGCGGCCTTGGCCACAAAAAAGGCCCCGCAAAACTGCGGGGCCTTTCTCAAAGACATATCAGAGTGACTTATTCGTCGCCCTTCAGCGCGGCGCCCAGGATATCGCCCAGCGATGCACCTGAGTCCGACGAACCATACTGTTCTACGGCTTCTTTTTCTTCTGCGATTTCGCGCGCTTTGATCGACAGACCCAAACGACGTGATTTCATGTCTACGTTAGTGACACGAACGTCGATTTTGTTGCCAACCGAGAAACGCTCAGGGCGCTGCTCTGCACGGTCACGCGACAGGTCGGAGCGACGGATGAAGGATTTCATGCCTTCATACTCAACTTCGACACCACCATCTTCGATGGCTGTCACTTCAACAGTGATGATCGAACCGCGCTTCACGCCGCCCGCTGCATCAGCGAATTTGTCACCACCCAAGGCTTTGATCGACAGAGAGATACGCTCTTTTTCGACGTCAACTTCGGAGACAACGGCTTGAACCAGATCGCCCTTGCGGTAGTTCTGGATCGCTTCTTCGCCACGTTCGTCCCATGACAGATCGGACAGGTGAACCATGCCGTCGATTTCGCCAGGCAGACCGATGAACAGACCGAATTCGGTGATATTCTTAACTTCACCTTCAACTTGTGTGTTCTCTGGGTGTGTTTCTGCAAACACTTCCCATGGGTTGCGCTGAGTTTGTTTCAGGCCAAGCGATACGCGACGCTTGCCGGCATCGATTTCCAGAACCATAACGTCAACTTCTTGGCTCGTAGAAACGATTTTTCCAGGGTGTACGTTTTTCTTGGTCCAAGACATTTCGGACACGTGAACCAGACCTTCAACACCAGGCTCAAGCTCAACAAATGCACCGTAATCGGTGATGTTGGTCACGCGACCTTTGTGTACCGATTCCAATGGGAATTTCGCGGCAACCAGATCCCATGGATCTTCTTGCAGCTGCTTCATACCCAAGGAGATACGATGTGTGTCTTTGTTGATCTTGATCACCTGAACCTTAACGGTTTCACCGATGGTCAGGATCTCAGAAGGATGGTTCACACGACGCCATGCCATGTCGGTGACGTGCAGCAGGCCGTCTACGCCGCCCAGGTCAACGAATGCACCGTATTCAGTGATGTTCTTAACAACACCGTCAACCGCGTCGCCTTCAGCCAATTTGCCGATAACTTCGGCGCGCTGTTCGGCACGTGATTCTTCAAGGATTGCACGACGAGAAACAACGATGTTGCCCCGACGACGGTCCATTTTCAGAATCTGGAACGGCTGCTTCAGACCCATCAGAGGGCCAGCGTCGCGTACGGGACGTACGTCAACTTGCGAACCAGGAAGGAACGCAACTGCGCCACCCAGATCCACAGTGAAGCCACCTTTGACGCGACCAAAGATGGCGCCTTCGACGCGCAGCTCGTCTGCGTATGCTTTTTCCAGGCGATCCCATGCTTCTTCGCGACGGGCCATCTCACGAGAGATGACAGCTTCGCCACGTGCGTTTTCAGCCGCGCGCAGGAAGACTTCGACTTCGTCGCCAACAGCGATTTCAGGAGCTTCGCCAGGGTTTGCGAATTCTTTAAGCTCAACGCGGCCTTCCATTTTGTAGCCGACGTCGATGATGGCTTGGCCCGCTTCAATTGCGATGACTTTGCCTTTGACAACCGAACCTTCGTTCGGTGTGTCCATTTCGAAGCTTTCATTAAGGAGGGCTTCGAATTCCTCCATGGTGGTATCAGCCATTTGGCGTTTCAATCCTTTGTGTATCGTTTTTACTGGCCGAGCGGTTGTCTCCGCCGGTCTTAGGTTGGTCTTTCAGCAACCAGAAAACAAAGAGGGCCGGTAGTGTCCGACCCTGCTCAAATATTGTTCTATGGCTTAGTGCCTTGTTGACGAGGTGCTCGATACTCGCTTTGTTGGCAAATATCAAGAGGACCAAGCCCGTTGGTCCATAAATTAAGGCGATTTACAGTGCGTATCAAACAAGTTTCGCCCCACGAGACCCTACCGATCCGCCAACAGGTGCTTTGGCCAGATCATCCCATCGATTTCTGCCGAATCCCCGAAGATGACGATGCGGTTCATCTCGGCGCGTTCCACCAGCAAGAATTGATCTGCGTTGGATCGCTTTATTCCACCGCTCAGGGCGCCCGGTTGCGTAAATTCGCCACCCTGCCAACGCATCAGGGCCGCGGGATTGGTTCGGCGGTGTTAACCGCAATTCTGGAATTGGCGCAGCAGCGCGGTGACGCGCAAATGTGGCTTGATGCCCGCCAAGAAGCCATGGGTCTTTACCAACGTTTTGGGTTTGAGCCAGAGGGCGCGGTCTTTTTCAAATATGACCGGCCCTATCGACGTATGAGCAAGCGCTTTTGGACACCCAAGGCAGCGCTAAGCCCGTCAGGGGAAGCGCGCTAGCAGAACCGCTCAGGGCCAATAAGCTGCGCCTCGTTGTAGCGGTCACCATGCGCCCAGCCCAACGGCATGACCTCTGCAATCTGGGCAAGATCACTGGCACTCAGCGTTACCTGCGCGCCTTGCACCAACTCTTGAAAATGCGCGACCGAACGCGTTCCGGGAATGGGCAAAACGTGCGCGCCCTGCGCCAATGTCCAAGCGATGGCCAAGCTGGCGGTTGGCATCCCGAATTCTGCGGCCAAAGCCCTTAGCTTGTCAGTCTGCGCAATGTTCGCAGTGTAGTTCACCCCGGTGAAACGCGGGTTGGAGCTAAGAAAGGCCAGCGACGGAATCACCTCTGCCGACAAAGGCGTATCCGTCAGCAGTGAACGCCCCACCGGAGAGAAGGCCACCAACGCCGTGCCCAGTTCGGCACAGGTCTGCGTCAACCCCAGCTCGACAAAGCGTGTCGACAACGAATACTCCGACTGCACCGCAGCGACGGGATGAATTGCTGACGCACGGCGCAGCGAACTTGGCGCAATTTCAGAAAAGCCAATGGATTTGGTTTTGCCTTTCTTGACCAGCGTCGCCAAGGTTTCGGCCACCTCTTCGATCGGGCGCGCTGCTTCGCGGCGATGAACGTAAAACAGATCGACACAGTCTACCCCCAAGCGCAACAGGCTCTTGTCCAACTCAGCCTCAAGATGCTGGGCAGAGTTGTCAAAAATCCGGTTGTTGTCGCTATCTCGGGTGATCCCCGCTTTGGTCGCGATCTTGAAGTGATCCCGCGCTTCTGTGCCACGGCTGGCTAGAAAGGCACCGATCACGGTTTCAGATCGCCCAACGCCATAGACATTCGAGGTATCAATATGAGTGCCCCCTGCCGCCATCGCAGCCTCTAGGATCGCAAACGAGTTTTCGTCGGTTGTGGGGCCGTAAAAGTCCCCAAACGACATGGCCCCAATGCCCAAGGCTGAAACCTGAGGACCAGACTGTCCAAGTTGTCGTATTTCCATACTATGTACCTCGCCCGATCATTGCGCTTTGACGCCTATAGATGATCCAAGCAGGGCCCAGTTCAAGCGGAATTTCAAAGAAACCCCCGCCAAGACAGATCAGCCGTCCATATTCTTTTGGATTGCCGCAATCGCCGCCGCAATAGCGTCTTCGATGCTCAGGTCTGAGGTGTCGATCAAAGTTGCATCTTCGGCGGCAACCATTGGCGCCACCGCACGTTCGGCGTCACGTCGGTCACGTTCTTTGACGTCTGTCAGAACCTGCTCAAAGGTGGTCTCGTCCCCTTTGCCCTGCAACTCGTCGAACCGTCGCTTGGCGCGCACATCGGCGCTGGCCGTGACAAAGAGTTTGGCTTCGGCATTGGGGCAAATCGCTGTGCCGATATCGCGCCCATCCAACACCGCGCCCCCGGCCCGGCGGGCAAAGGCCTTCTGGAAATCCACCAAAGCAGCACGCACTTCGGGGATTACGGCAACCTTGCTGGCGGCTTGGGCCACGGCAGCTGTGCGGAGGTTCGGATTGTCCAAATCTTCAGGCGTTAGGGCCAGTGCGGTTTCGATCGGCTCCGCCCCGTTCAGGGTCTTGGCACCAACGGCGCGATACAACAATCCAGTGTCCAAGTGGGCAAAACCGTAATGCGCGGCAACCGCCTTGGAAATTGTGCCTTTGCCCGCAGCTGCGGGGCCGTCAATTGCAATTGTAAACGCCATGCCGTCCCTCAAAACGTGTGAATAAAATGTTCTGCCCAGTGCGAAACAGGATTTACGACGCTGCTCGCTCAACCAATGCGCCCAGATCCCCCATCAGGGTCTCAAAGATCGGGAAAGAGGTTGCAATAGGCGCCCCATCATCAACACTGACAGGATTTTCAGCCGCCATACCCAAGATCATAAAGCTCATCGCGATGCGGTGATCAAGATGGCTGACACAGGTGGCCCCGCCCGGCACATTGCCATGCCCCAGGCCTTTGACGATCCACCAATCAGGGCCATCTTCGACCTCTACACCGTTCAAGCGCAGGCCGTCTGCCATCGCGCTGATACGGTCACTTTCTTTCACCCGCAGTTCTTTGACGCCGCGCATCACGGTGTCACCTTTGGCAAAGGCCGCCACAACGGACAAAACCGGGTATTCATCAATCATGCTGGCCGCCCGCGCTGGTGGCACCTCGATGCCCTTCAAATCGGGTGAGAACCGAGCGCGCAAATCGGCAACAGGCTCGCCACCTTCTTCGCGCTTGTTTTCATAGGTCAGATCCGCCCCCATTTCGCGCAGGGTCTCAAACAAGCCCGCTCGGGTTGGGTTCAGGCCAATATTGGGCACCAAGACATCTGAGCCAGGGACGATCAACGCAGCACACACCGGGAACGCGGCCGAGGACGGATCCCGCGGCACCACGATTGTCTGCGCTTTCAACTCGGGCTGCCCTGTCAGGGTGATCACGCGGCCTTCGTTGGTCACTTCGGTGGTGATTTCAGCACCAAAGCCAGCCAACATCCGCTCTGTATGGTCGCGGGTGGCTTCTTTCTCGATCACCACAGTTTTGCCGGGCGCATTCAGCCCCGCAAACAACACTGCAGATTTCACCTGAGCCGATGGCACAGGCACTTCGTAACGTGCCGGCACTGGGTCCGAAGCGCCCACAAGCGTCATGGGCAAACGGCCCCCCGAACGCCCAACGGCTTGGGTGCCAAACAGGGCCAGCGGATCTGTTACCCGCGCCATCGGACGCTTGTTCAAGCTGGCATCCCCTGTGAAGGTCGCCGTGATCGGGGACGAGGCCATCACCCCCATGATCAGACGCACGCCAGTGCCAGAGTTCCCGCAATCAATCACGTTGTCAGGCTCGGCAAAGCCACCAACCCCAACCCCATGCACATGCCATGTGCCATCGTCATCCCGAGTCACATCTGCCCCAAAGGCGCGCATCGCCTTGGCGGTGTCCAGAACGTCCTCACCTTCGAGCAGGCCAGTGACGATGGTTTCCCCGATCGCCAAAGCCCCAAGGATCAGTGAACGGTGACTGATGGATTTGTCTCCCGGAACATGGGCCTCACCCGTTAGGGGGCCGCATTTGCGGGACGTCATCGGGATGGGGGTGCCGTGGCCGGACATGGTGCTCTCCTCAAATCTTGCGCATCTGATAGCGCAAACCCAAGGGGGCGTCCATTGGCGCTTTTGGCGCATGACCCGCTTGGGAAAATGGCTCAGGTTTTGCGAAAGGTCAGGTAGTAGGGCACGCGGCCTTCGCGCAGCGCCTTTTGCTCGTAGCGCGTCGAAATCCAATCGCCCCACGGGCGGCGCCAATCGTCGGGACTTTCGGCCAGCCATTCAAACCCCTGCTTGGGCACCTGTTCTAGCGTCTGGCGCACGTAGTCGGGAATGTCTGTGGCCACGCGGAAAATCGAGCCGGGTTTCAGAACCCGCGCCAAAGGCTGCAAATGCTCTTCGGTGACAAAACGACGACGGTGATGACGCTTTTTGGGCCAGGGATCCGGATAGAGCAAAAACGCCCGATCAATGGAATTGTCTGGCAACACGTCAAACAGATCCCGCGCGTCACCGGGATGAACCGCGATATTTGGTGTCCCCATGCGACGGATCTTGCCCAAAAGCATGGCCACACCGTTGATGAAAGGTTCACAGCCGATAATTTCTACGTCTGGATTGGACTCACCCATATGCACCAAATGCTCACCGCCGCCGAATCCGACTTCCAACCAAACTGGCTTACTATGAAACCGCGCGGCAAGATCCAATGGGGTTCGATCCGGATTGACGTCCCAACCAACCGCGCCCGGAGACAAAGCCTCAAGATCTTCGTCCAGATAGTCTTTCTGAGCCTGATTCATCGACTTGCCCTTGAACCGGCCATAGAAATTGCGCCACGGCGCGCCAGAGGGATGGTTTTTAGGGGGCAGTTCTTCGTCAGACATCGCTTGGTTTCCTCAAAGGCCGCGCTCGTGTCGCGCACCAGCGCTGAAGGGTCAAGCAAAAACTCAGCCCATCCACAGCGTGATGCCTAGAGGATTGTGTGAAACCTGTCTCTCAGGCGAGGCGGAAAATGCGATTTTCCGGACCGTTTTCTGTCAGAAAACGCGGCTTTGAAACATGGCGCACCCAAATATATGGATGCGCCGCGTTTGTGTTTTGGGATCAAAGCGCGGCTTTCAGCGCCTCAACCAAGTTGGTGTCTTCCCAGCTAAAGCCACCATCCGCTTCGGGTTGACGTCCAAAGTGGCCATAGGCCGCTGTGCGCGAATAAATCGGCCGGTTCAGTGACAGATGAGTGCGGATCCCACGCGGGGTCAGATCCATCACTTTGGGAATCGCCAATTCAATAGCTTCGGCGTCAATCTCACCTGTGCCGTGCAGATCAGCATAGATCGACAGAGGATGAGACACGCCAATCGCATAGCTCAGCTGAATGGTGCACCGTTTGGCCAAGCCAGCGGCCACAACGTTCTTTGCCAAGTACCGCGCCGCATAGGCCGCTGAGCGATCCACCTTGGTTGGATCTTTGCCAGAAAACGCACCGCCGCCATGCGGGGCTGCGCCGCCATAGGTGTCCACGATGATCTTGCGCCCGGTCAGACCGGCGTCCCCATCAGGGCCACCAATCACAAAGGTGCCTGTTGGGTTAACCCACCATTTGGTCTCTTCAGTCACCCAGCCAGATGGCAGCGTTTCCAAGATATAGGGCTCCACAATCGCGCGGATGTCATCGCTGGTCTGGCTTTCGTCTGCATGCTGTGTCGACAAAACAATCGAGGACACGCCCACAGGTTTGCCACCTTCATAGCGCACCGAGATTTGCGATTTGGCGTCGGGGCGCAGCGTTGGCTCCTGCCCAGATTTGCGCACTTCAGCCAAACGCCGCAAAATGGCGTGGCTGTATTGGATAGGCGCCGGCATATAGGCTTCGGTTTCATCCGTGGCATAGCCAAACATGATCCCTTGGTCGCCTGCGCCTTCTTCTTTGTCGCTTGAGGCATCCACACCCTGTGCAATATGTGCGGATTGTTCGTGCAGCAGGTTTGTCACCTTCACGGTTTCGTGGTGAAATTTGTCCTGCTCATAGCCAATGTCTTTGATGCAATCGCGCGTGATGCGATCCACTTTGCCCATGAATTCGGTCAGCGCCGACTGATCTGATAGACCAACCTCACCGCCAATCACCACCCGATTGGTGGTGGCGAAGGTTTCACAGGCCACACGTGCTTCGGGTTCTTCTGCAAGAAACGCATCCAAAACGGCATCTGAAATCCGGTCACACACTTTATCGGGGTGGCCTTCCGAAACGGATTCGGAGGTGAAAATATAGTTCTGTCTTGACATGAAAGTGCTCCAGTAGTGTCTGCCCGTCACGTCAGGAAGCCGTTGTGACAGGGGTGATTACTCGTTACGTGCGCGGGAGTGCCTGGTCAATCCGCAATTCTATGCCCTTTGATGGCACCTGACACGATAACGGTCAAAAACATCAAAAGAATAGCGAGTCCGGAAATTAGATCGCCAAAACGTGAATAGACTGTCGGCGCATCCGGTGCGGGTATCATTGCATCAATCCAGCCCGACCGTCCGAGCGGCAGAGATTTGACGGTATGCCCTTTGGCGTCGATCACTGCAGAAACGCCTGTGTTGGCCACTCGGATCATCGGCAATCCCTGTTCAATCGCGCGCAGACGGGCCTGCTCGAAATGCTGGTACGGCCCGGTGGCCTGACCAAACCAAGCATCATTTGTGATCTGCAACAGATAGTCAGGTCGCGCAGGCGCTTTTTGGATGTCTTGAGGGAAAACCGCCTCATAGCAGATCAGCACCAGTGCTTTGCCAAGCCCTTTGATGTCCAACAGCTCCGGCCCCGGTCCCGCAGAGAAGCCTGCCCCATTTTGGGACGCCAAACCATAGATGCCAAACCGCGCCAAGAAGTCCCCCAACGGTACATATTCCCCAAAGGGCACCAGATGATGCTTGTCATAGATCTGATCGACGTGTCCTGCTTCATCCAAAACCACAGCCGAATTGAACACTCGACGATCTTGGAACCGCTGAACACCAAACACCACAGGGACCCCATCAGCCGCCTTAGAGATTGCTGCGACCGCTGGATGGTCTGCCTCAAAATAGATCGGCACCGAAGTTTCCGGCCAGATGATCAGATCCGGACGGGGTGCCGCTTTGGTCGCCTCGATCTGACGCTGAAAGAACTTGGCTGAATGGGCGGGATCCCACTTTTGATGCTGCGGTGCATTTGGTTGCACCAGACGCACCATCTTGTCAGAGACGGTGCCCGCCACTGGCAGACCTTGCAGATAGATCCCCCCGGACCACAGAGCCGCCAGAAACAACAGCGCGGCACTTCCTGCTTTGAGATTGCGGCGCGCGACAGCAAAATACAAACCGACGCTGATCGCAAAGCTGGCCAAGTTCAGCCCATGAACGCCAACAAAGGCCGCCCATTGCGCCGGAGCATATGGGCTCCACATCTGGCCAACCAGCGCCCAAGGGAAACCCGTAAAAATATAGGATCGCACCAGCTCAAACGCGGCCATCGCAGCGATCCACGCCAAACCACGTTTGCCCAGACGCACGCAGAGCCCCCCGGCCAATCCCCAGAACAGCGCCAGCCCAGCGGCCAACAAAACCAAAGCAAAGGGTGCCATCCACCCATGGCGCGCCACATCCACCAAGAACGGCTCGACGATCCAATTCAGCGCCAGCGCAAAAAACCCAACACCGCCAGCCCAACCCAGCCAAAAACCATCACGCAATCGTTGGCTTTGATACACCAATCCAAAGCAGCCCGTTAAACCCAGCAAGGCAATCGGCCAAAGATGAAACGGCGCTTGCCCCAAGGCCACACCAAGGCCGCACAGAAAGGCCGCCATCATTTGCAGGCGCAAAGCCGAGGCGTGCGCACGCGTTTTGGCCAGCTCGGACGATGACCAGATGGAGCGCAAAAGCGACATTTAGGCCTGAGGCATCTTGAGACGGACACGCAGACGCTTGATGCGACGCGGGTCTGCGTCGATCACTTCGATCTCATGCCCTGCGGGATGTTGCACCACTTCGCCACGCACCGGTACGCGCCCACACAAAACAAAGACCAGCCCGCCCAAAGTGTCGATTTCTTCGTCATCGACGTCTTCGTGATCTGTCAAAGACAGGCCAATTTCGGTTTCAAACTCGGCAAGTGGGGTTTTGGACAGCACCAAATACTGACCCGGTTTTTCCGCCAACCAGAACTGATCATCCTCGGCGTCGTGCTCATCTTCGATCTCACCGACAACCTGTTCCACCAGATCCTCGATCGTCAACAAGCCGTCGACCCCCCCGTATTCATCAATCACGAGGGCCATATGGCGACGTTCAGACTGCATCTTTTGCAGCAGAACTCCCAAGCTCATCGACGGCGGCACATAAAGCAATGGCCGCAACAGATCAGAGAGATCAAACCCATCCTCATCCGTGCCGTTAAACCCATGTTGCAGGGCAAAGTCTTTCAGGTGAACCAAGCCAAGCGGGGTGTCCATTGTCCCGTCATAGACCGGCAAACGGGTCAGACCAGTTTCGCGAAACAACGCCACCAGCTCTGCCTTTGTGGCGGTGGACGGCGCTGAAACGATATCTGCATTGGGGATGGCCACGTCACGCACCCGCACCCGTGCAAGTAAATGCAGGTTGCCCGCGCTTTCACCCGTTTTGGAAGTGGTGGCGTCATACTCGGCTGGAGCAATTTCATCCTCATCAGATGTGCCAAATGTATTCAGAATACGCCGGAAAAATCCGGGATGAGGAGGCTTGTTCTGCTGTGGCGCGCTCTGCGCCGCCATAGAGGAACCGTCTGTCGTGTCGCCCATTTTACCTTTCCAAGTGTGCTATGGCCGCAATTCTGGGGCCTAATGTGCATTATATGGGTCAGGAACACCCAAATTGCCAAGTATTTCGGTCTCAAGACCCTCCATAAGCGTGGCATCCTTGTCACGGATATGGTCATAGCCCAGCAAATGCAGGGTCGCATGCACCATCAAATGTAAGATGTGATGCGCCATTGGCTTACCCGCCGCCTCTGCCTCGCGCTGACAGGTTTCAAACGCAATGGCAATGTCGCCCAATTCAGGGTCAAAACCATCTGGCGCAGCAGGTGTGGCACCATCGATCTCTGCGCCACGTTCTTGGGACGGCCAGCTGAGCACATTGGTGGGGGAAGGTTTGTCACGAAAGTCCGTGTTCAGCGCAGCGATGCGCGTATCATCGCAGCCCAGAACCGCGACCTCAAAGCCCGCATCCTCTAGGCCGAGGTGGATCAGCGTGGCCAGCGCTGCCTGCTCTGCCAGCGCTGGCAGATCCGCGTCTTGCCAGCGCGGGTCTTCGAGTATGGTGTCACTTAGCATTGGCAATGGTGCATCGCGGGGGCCAGCCCCCGCACCCCCGGAGTATTGGTGGCAAGATGAATAGGATTACGCTTCATCCGCCTCATACGCTTCGATGATGGCGGCGACAAGCGGGTGACGCACCACATCTTTGGAGGTGAAATAATTAAAGCTGATGCTGGGAATGGTTTTGAGCAGCCGTTCCGCATCGCGCAGGCCCGAAGAAACCCCGCGCGGCAGATCGATCTGTGTGCGATCCCCAGTGATCACCATGCGGGAGCCTTCGCCCAGTCGGGTCAAAAACATCTTCATCTGCATCGAGGTTGCGTTCTGCGCCTCGTCCAGCACCACAAAGGCATTGGCCAAAGTGCGTCCGCGCATGAAGGCCAGCGGGGCGATTTCGATGCGCTTTTCTTCGATCAGCTTGGCCACTTGTTTGCCAGGCAGGAAATCGTTGAGCGCATCATAGAGCGGCTGCATATAGGGGTCGACTTTGTCTTTCATATCGCCGGGCAGGTAGCCAAGCTTTTCGCCCGCCTCGACCGCCGGTCGGCTGAGGATGATTTTGTCCACCGCCCCATCAAGGAACATCGACACCCCAACCGCCACTGCAAGATAGGTTTTGCCGGTGCCCGCAGGACCAATGCCAAAGGCCAATTCGTTGTTAAAGAGGCTGCTGACATAGGCCTTTTGCGCGTCGGTGCGCGGTTCGACGGTTTTCTTGCGGGTTTTGATTTCGATGGCTCCACCTCGGAACATCTCCATCTGGTCGCCCTCGAGAACGTCGTCATCCGCATCCGGCGCGCCCATGCGCAATTCACGGTCAATATCGCCATTTTCGACATCTTTGCCATTTTCCAGCCGCTCATACAGCGCGTGCAGCACTGTTTCGCATTCTTCAACGCCGTTGCTATCCCCGTGGATCGACAATTGATTCCCACGCCGCAGGATTTGCACCCCGAGGTTTTGCTCTATGGCGGCGAGGTTTCGGTCATATTCCCCACAGAGCACAATCAACAATCGATTGTCAGGGAATTCGACCACAACTTCGCTGAGGCTTTCGGGATCGGTGGGCGGGGTCAGAACACTGCTAGACAAAAGGACCTCCTTGCTAGGTGTGTCTTGTTATGGTGCCAATTTCGGGGGCGACACGCAAGATGTAGTGGGAAATTGTCAGGCGTCCAGAACAAAAAAGCCGCCTTTCCGGAGAAAGGCGGCCCATATTTACGCAATCTGTTGCTTACAACGGATCGACGATGAACGTGCCTTTCTTGAAGGGCCCAACCGCCGTATTTGGCGGAGCAACGTTGGAACATACAGGCTTGCCGTATTTGTCCAGACGCGCATCCAGGTACCCTTCCACACCGTCATCGATGATCCAGTGATCACAGCCGTTGGGATCAACCCAAATGCCAGCAACCAACTGGCTGAGGTGCTTTTTGTCGGTGCCACGGTCACGGGTTTTATCCGCGCCAACGCCACCATGGCCACCCAGGCCGTTACCACAGGCAGATACAGAACCTACCAGAGCAAGGGCCGTCACTACTTTGACAATACTCATTTGACTTTCCCCTGCTTATTGGAAGCACATGATTTCAACGCGACGGTTCTGCTGCATCCCAGCGGCCGTCGAGTTTGACGCTTTAGGCATACGCTCACCATAACCGCGCACATCCACGATCTGGACCCCAGTTGAGGCCCCAACTTTCGCCACCGCATTGGCGCGGTTGTAGCTGAGCTTCATATTGTATGCGTCCGAAGCCCGGCTGTCTGTGTGACCCACAATGACAAAGGCGCGCGCGGCCGAAGAGCTAAAGAATTGTTGTAGACGCGCACGTCCGGCTGCGTTGATCCGGTAACTGTCAGTTGCAAACAACTGATCAGAGTTGATCGTGCCGCACAGATTTAGATCCATGCAAACTGGCAGGCCCTGACGTGTCAGAACCGGGCTCATAAAGCCCTCGGCCCCATCGTCCATGACCCAGTGTTGGCACCCATCTGGGTCCACCCAGATCGCGGGTTCATACCGTTCACTACGAGTTGCATTTTGTGCAGATGCCATCTGAGCAGGACCAACAAGTCCAATCACCGACGCGACAGCACACGCGATAGCGCTACGAAATGCGTTGGAAATCATTTTCACCACAGCCCTGTCATTAGTGTTTCCCCCAAAGGACCTGTCAAATAAGCAGCAACTTGCACAGGCCCCGACTGAAATTATGCAGCCAAGTGTAACAGCTTTGCGCTGTAATAAAAGGAAAATTAACCAGATATTGAGGCTGTTTGGGAAACAATCCCCATGCATAGTAGCCTATGAAGCTAAGTTGAGAACAGTCGACCGCTTAATTTGCGGCCAAGCAATGCCAAACGGGCGCCTATTTCAGCACTTCACCCGCCAGTGAATTTGTCCGGCTGCCAATGATGCGAACCTTGGCAATTTCACCAACCTTAACATCTGCGCCGGTCACATGGACCGCGTGCAAATAGTCCGACTTCCCCATCATCTGCCCTTCAAAGCGTCCCGCTTTTTCGAACAGAACCGAGACATCGCGCCCGACCATACTGTCTTGAATGGCGCGTTGCTGCTGGGTGATCAGGGCTTGCAAACGCTGGAGGCGGTCAGAGGCTGCCGTTTCGTCGACCAAAGGACGTTCCGCCGCCGGCGTCCCCGGACGTGTTGAATACTTAAAGCTGAATGCCTGACCGTAATTGACCTCTTTCACCAAATCCATGGTGTCCTGAAAATCCTGTTCGGTCTCTTCGGGGAAGCCAACGATGAAATCCCCTGAAATCAAAATATCAGGCCGCGCTTTGCGAATGCGCTCGACCAGCTTGAGATAGCTTTCGGCGGTATGGCTGCGGTTCATACGTTTGAGGATCTTATTGCTGCCCGACTGCACCGGGAGGTGCAAATAGGGCATCAGCTTGCTGCACTCTCCATGCGCCGCGATCAAGTCATCGGTCATGTCGTTGGGGTGGCTGGTGGTAAAGCGAATACGCTCAAGACCATCAATATCATTCAAAGCCCAGATCAGCTTGGCCAAAGACCACGTGCCGCCACCGCCTTCGCCGTGATAGGCGTTGACGTTCTGGCCCAGCAAAGTGATTTCTCGCACGCCGCGCTCAACCAGATCCCGCGCTTCGCTCAAAACACGATCCACTGGGCGGCTGACTTCGGCGCCGCGCGTATAGGGCACCACACAGAAGGCACAGAATTTGTCACAGCCCTCTTGAACGGTCAAAAACGCAGCCGGCGCGCGCTTGGCCTTCGGGCGGTTCTTCAGCGTTTCAAATTTGTCTTCTTCGGGGAAATCAATATCGAGCGCTTTTTCGCCTTGTTGGGTCTTGGCTTCCATTTCGGGCAGGCGGTGATAGCTTTGAGGACCAACCACCAAATCGACCATGGGCTGACGGCGCATGATCTCGTCACCTTCGGCCTGCGCGACACAGCCCGCAACGGCAATTTTTACATCCGGGTTTTCAACCTTGTGAACCTTTAGGCGGCCCAATTCCGAATAGACTTTTTCCGCAGCTTTTTCGCGGATGTGACAGGTGTTCAGCAGGATCATATCCGCATCCCCCGGCTGATCCGTCTGCTCATAGCCAGACGTGCCCAAGGCTTCTGCCATGCGCTCGCTGTCGTAGACGTTCATTTGACAACCGTAGGTCTTGATAAACAGTTTTTTGGCATCGCTCATCGCGCGGATCCTGTCGCTATTTTCAAGCCGCCGTCCTATACCAAGTTTGGGGTGACTTGCAATGCAAAGCAAATTGACTGATTTTGCAGAGTAAACAGGCAGGGTGGTAAAATGCAGTTTAGTGATTTGAACGATTTCCTTGGGCGCCGCAGTGATGCCCTGGCCAAAGGCCCCATCGCGATGATCTTTGCCGAAGACGAAGCCGAGCTGGACACCACAATTCGCCACCACCAAAACGCCGGTTTCACCACGGTACTGGCTTTTATGCCTGATGAATATGAGCTGGCCGAGGACGTAGAGGAAACCGCGTTTCGCATCCAACTTAATCCGCTGGAAGCGGGGGCTGTTCAAAACGCGATCAATGCGGTGATCGCCGCAGCGCCGGGGCAATGGATGTATTACTGCTATAACGCTGAATACCTCTTTTACCCCTTCTGCGAGACCCGCACCGTCAGCGAAATGCTGGCCTTTCACACAGAAGAACGCCGAGATGCGATGTTGACCTATGTGGTCGATCTTTATGCCGAGAACCTAGCAGAATATCCAAACGCCGTTTCCCTCGACAGCGCCTATCTGGATAAATCAGGGTATTATGCTTTGGCGCGGGCAGATACGGCCAATCACAACTACCCCAAAGAGCGGCAGCTGGACTTTTTTGGCGGGCTGCGTTGGCGCTATGAGGAGCACATCCCGGCCAAGCGGCGCAAAATCGATCGCATCGCCCTGTTTAAGGCCAAAGCCGATCTGGTGCTGCTTGAGAACAACACGTTCAACGATGAAGAATACAACACCTATGCCTGCCCGTGGCACCACAATCTCACAGCCGCGGTCTGTTCATTTCGAACCGCCAAAGCGTTGAAGCGCAACCCCGGCTCGACCTATGACATCCAAACGTTCAAATGGCACAATTCGACACCGTTTGAATGGCATTCTCGGCAGTTGCTGGATTTGGGGCTGATGGAACCCGGTCAGTGGTTCTAAACTAGGCCTTGGTCAAGCGGCATGCGCCAGTGCGCATACAGGATATCTCGGCCAAATGCCTTTGGCATTTCGCCTCGGGCTGGTGCTGGCCCCAAGGCTATGCGCGAGTGAGATACGCCCACCATTTGGACAGGTAAGACGCGCCCCAAAGGGGCACGTCTCATGGATTACAGATGCTCAGGCTGCGGCATTGACAACACATGAAAACCGCCATCCACCCGGACGATCTCACCTGTTGTGCAGGCGCCAGCATCCGATGCCAGATACACAGCTGTGCCGCCCACCGCTTCGAGCGTGGCGTTCGAGCGCAGCGGCGCGTTTTGATCGGTGTGCTTATAGGTTTTGCGCGCCCCGCCAATCGCGGCCCCCGCCAGTGTTTTCATCGGGCCCGGCGAAATCGCATTCACCCGAATGCCATCTGGCCCCAGATCATTGGCCAGATACCGCGTTGCTGATTCCAGCGCGGCCTTGGCAACCCCCATCACATTGTAATTCGGGGTCACGCGGTTAGAGCCGCCATAGGTCAGGGTCAGCAAGGTGCCGCCTGTCTCTTTCATCATCGGATAGGCGCGGCGCGCCACATCGATGAACGAATAGGCCGAGATATCCAGTGAGTTTTTGAAATTCTCGCGGCTGGTGTTGATAAAGCGTCCTGTCAGCTCGTTTTTGTCGGAATAGGCAATCGCATGCACCACAAAATCAATCGTGGGCCAGCGGGCCCCCAGTGCATCAAACGCGGCGTCAAGCGACGCCTCGTCTGTCACATCGACATCCACCATGAAATCCGACCCAACGGTCGCCGCCAGTGGCTCTAGCCGTTTTCCGAAAGCTTCACCTTGATAGGTAAACGCCAACTCCGCGCCCGCTTCGGCCATCGCCTTGGCGATGCCCCAAGCAATAGAGCGCTCATTGGCAACCCCCATGATCAAACCGCGTTTACCGCTCAGAAGTCCGCTCATTTGAATTACCCTTGATATTTTGACAGGATCATCGACCCGTTGGTGCCGCCAAAGCCAAAGCTGTTGGTCATCACCGAATCCAGGCCTGCATTTTCAACCAAAGCTGTCGCCACTTCGCCTTCGTTGATGGCGGGGTCCAGCTCTTCGACGTTAATCGACGGAATGATGAAGTCATTGTCCAAGGCCAGCAGGCAGAAGATCGCTTCGAGGGCACCAGCGGCCCCTTGGGTGTGGCCTGTCATCGATTTGGTCGAAGAGATCGGCGGCACATTGCCCTCGCCAAAGATACGGCGCACAGATTCAACTTCGCCAACATCGCCAACAGGTGTCGAGGTGCCATGGGCATTGATGTAGCTGACTTTGCGACCTTCGGGCAGAGTGGACAGGGCCAGACGCATTGCGCGCTCGCCGCCTTCTCCAGATGGGGCCACCATATCATGTCCGTCAGATGTGGCGGCAAAGCCGGTCACTTCGGCATAGATCTTGGCGCCGCGCGCCAAAGCGTGTTCCAGATCTTCGAGCACGACAATGCCGCCGCCGCCGCCAATAACAAAGCCATCCCGGTTGGCATCAAATGCCCGGCTTGCGCGTTCTGGCGTGTCATTGAACTTGCTGCTCATCGCGCCCATCGCGTCAAACAGGCAGCTCAGCGTCCAATCAAGCTCTTCACCGCCACCGGCAAACATCACGTCTTGCTTGCCCATCATGATCTGTTCAGCAGCGTTGCCAATACAGTGCAATGACGTCGAGCAGGCCGAGGTGATCGAATAGTTGATCCCCTTGATTTTATAGGCTGTCGACAGGTTGGCAGATACGGTTGAACACATGGTTTTGGGCACTGCAAATGGCCCAATACGCTTGGTGGCGCCGGTTTTCAGAACTGTCTGATGCGCGGCCAACATGGCGCTGGTGGAAGGACCACCGGAGCCTGCAACCAGACCGGTGCGAACGTTGGATACGATGTCATCGCTGAGACCGGCGTCTTTGATCGCTTGCCCCATGGCCACATAGGCATACCCGGCCCCTGGCCCCATGAAACGCAGGGTGCGCTTGTCGATGTGATCTTTCAGATCAAGATCAACCGCACCTGCGATCTGGCTGCGAAACCCGTGTTCGGTCATCGCTTCGTTCGCAGTGATGCCGGATTTTCCGGCTTTGAGCGAGGCGATAACCTCTTCGGCATTCACACCGATGGCTGAGACAACGCCCAGACCAGTAACCACAACACGGCGCATTGGCGCACTCCTTTATTCAACAGGTCTGAGAGGTCGATCAGCTTTCTGACAACGCGACCTTCATCTCCTTAACTTCGTAAATAACTTCGCCGTCAGCTTCGACAATCCCATCCGCAACACCCATTGTCAGGCGGCGGGTTTGGATGGCTTTGGTGAAGTCAATTTTGTAAGTCAGTTTCTTGCGGTCCGGACGCACCATGCCTTTGAGTTTGACCTCGCCAACACCCAAAGCATATCCACGCCCCAGCCAGCCACGCCAGCCAAGGTTAAACCCGGTCAATTGCCACAGGCCATCCAAGCCCAAACAGCCCGGCATGATTGGGTTGCCCGGGAAGTGACAGTCAAAGAACCAAAGGTCAGGTGTGATATCAAATTCGGCCAGAACATGACCTTTGCCATGTGCGCCACCGTCACCAGAGATGTCCACGATGCGATCCATCATCAACATTGGCGGGGCTGGAAGCTGGGCGTTGCCTTCGCCAAACAACTCGCCACGAGCGCATTTCAGAAGGTCTTCCTTGTCAAAGCTTGTTGGATATTGTGCCATTCAGGCCGGCCCCTCAGATAATTCTGTTACATTCATGCTTCCTCTAGCACCCCACGAGATGGTCCTGCAAGCCTGCGTCGCGAGTTCCAGCCAAGGTGTTGCGAGCTGTTTTCATTTGAATTCTCCCTCAGCCACCGTGTATATAAGGCCCAGACACAAGGATGGCGGCGATGACGGTACCGACGCAAGCAGCACAAAAAGGCTCTGAATGGCTGGCGGGCGCAGGATTGCGACCGACGCGGCAGCGCGTGGCTTTGGCGGCATTGTTGGTCGGCGATGGTCAAGATCGCCATGTCACAGCGGAAAGTCTGTTTTCCTTGGTGCGTGACCGAGGTGAACGTGTGTCTTTGGCCACCGTCTACAACACGTTGCGTGCTTTTTGCGGCGCTGGGTTGATGCAAGAAGTCACCGTGGACGGATCGCGCAGCTACTTTGACACCAACACCCATGATCATCCGCATTTCTTCTGGGAAGACACTGGTGAATTGACCGACGCTCCAAGCGAAGAGTTGGAAATTTTACGTCTGCCCAAAGCCCCAGAAGGGTCGGAAATCAGCGCAGTTGATGTTGTGATCAAGCTGCGCCGCGTCCCCAAATCCCCCAATTGATCCAGCGGAGCGCCCCTTTGGGGCGCACAGGTTTCGCTTGGCACGATGTGCCAAGCCAGTCAGGGGCAAAGCCCCTTCTGCCCTGTGGCGGGCGGATCGCTAATCCTTTGGGGTCTTAGCGACCCAACTGAGGGCAGACTCTGAAAAGGCGGCGCCCTATTGGCCCCGCCTTTGGAAGTTTGATTTGGTGATTTGCGATCGGGTCAGTGACGCAGTGTCGCAAACGCCAACAGGCGCTTATGCGATAGAGACCAATTCGATGGCAAAGGTCAGATCACGTCCGGCAAGCGGGTGGTTGGCATCCAACGTCACGGTCTCTTCGGCGACATCCGCAACCACAACCGGCATGACCTGCCCGTCTGGGGTTTGAACCTGCAACTGCAGGCCCACTTCGAGCGGGATCTCGGCGGGAATTTCCGCCCGCGGCACCGCTTGGATCGCAGCCGGGTCAATCGCGCCATAGGCTTGATCTGCGGGCACTTCGACCACTTTCTTGTCGCCCTCAACCATGCCCGGCAAGGCCACATCCAATCCCGGAATCACTTGGCCACTGCCCACTTCGAATTCCAGCGGGTCGCGCCCATCGGAGGTGTCAAACACCGTGCCGTCCGAGAAGGTGCCAGTGTAGTGAATGCGAACGGTATTGCCCGCGTTAACCTGGGTCATGATGATCTACCTCATTTGAGTGTGATGAAAAGCGCGGCCAAACAGGTGGTCTTGGCCTTCAATTGATGGTTCAGTTTACCCAGCCATTGTGTGCAATGCAAACCACCTGCTTTGTACGTGATTTTCCGCACTTTTCCCGTCGCGCCACACGTGCGACCCTGTCCCTTGAAGGAGCCACCATGACAATCACCACCTGTATCTTTGACGCCTATGGGACTTTGTTTGATGTGGCCGCCGCGGCGCGACAGGCCGCCACAGAGCCAGACCACCCGGAATTGGCCGAAAGCTGGGTGCCCTTGGCAGAAGCTTGGCGGCTAAAGCAGTTGCAATACAGTTGGCTGCGCGCCGTCACCGGCGAGTACACCGATTTTTGGCAAGTCACCCAAGACGGGTTGGATTGGGCCATGGAATCCTGTGATCTGGCAGGCAACACGGCGCTGCGCGAACGCCTGCTCGCGCTCTATTGGGAGCTGCAAGCCTATGCTGAAGTGCCAACCATGCTGGCAGAGCTGAAAGCCGCAGGCCTGAACACCGCCATATTGTCCAACGGATCGCCAAAGATGCTGAGCGGCGCCGTGGACAGCGCCGACATCGGGGGCCTGCTGGATGACGTGCTTTCGGTTGAATCTGTCGGTATTTTTAAGCCCTCGGCCAAGGTCTATGACCTTGTTGGCGCGCGCTTTGGCTGCGCCCGCGAGGAGGTGTTGTTTGTGTCTTCTAACGGATGGGACGCCGGGGCCGCCGCGGGCTATGGCTTTGTCACCGCATGGGTCAACCGCGCGGGGGACCCTGTGGATCGCCTGCCTGCCCGCCCCACACATGTTTTGACTGATTTGACCCGAATTCCTGAGATAGCGAGCCTTTGATGCCACGATTTACCACCTCTGACGGCCTGTCACTGTATTACGAAGACGACGGTGACGGCCTGCCCCTACTGTGCCTTTCGGGTTTGACCCGCAATGCGCGCGACTTTGACTTTGTTGCGCCACAGCTAGAAGGCCACCGGGTGATCCGCCTGGATTATCGCGGCCGGGGGCAATCAGACTGGTCCAAAGAGTACCTGAGTTACAACGTCCCACGCGAAGCGCAGGATGCGCTTGAGTTGTTGGATCACTTGGGAATTGAAAAAGCCGCCATTTTGGGAACCTCGCGGGGGGGCCTGATTGCGATGGGGCTTGCCGCGACAGTCAAAGATCGACTGCTGGGGGTGGTGATGAATGACATCGGCCCCGTGCTTGATCCCAAAGGTCTTGACGCGATCATGGGCTATTTGGGCATTCAACCCACATTTACAGATTTTGACGCAATGGCAACGGCGCGCAAAGCCGCGATGCAAGCCACATACCCGGATGTACCGCTGGCGCGTTGGCGCAAAGAAGTGACCCACAGCCACGTTGCGACCGGCGATGGAATCCGATTGAACTATGACCCCAAATTGCGCGACGCTGTCCTAGAAGCCGGAACAACGGGTGCCCCGGATCTCTGGCCTTTCTTTGAGGCCATTGCCCCCTTGCCCTGCGCGGTCATTCACGGCGAAAACTCTGACTTGTTAAGTTTCGAAACCGTGGCTGAAATGTTGCGCAAAAATCCTGACTTGATCGTTGCGCATGTGCCAAACCGCGCGCATATTCCTTTCCTTGATGAACCCGAAGCGCAGAGCGCTTTGTCCAAGTGGTTACGCCAATTGAAAGAGTAAGGAATTGCCATGAATATCGAGATGATCGAAGCCGCTGCAAAACGATTGCAAGGCCAAGTTCGCCAGACACCGCTTTTGTCATCTCCGTTTCTGGATGAAATCGCTGGCCGTCCCATTTTTGTGAAACCCGAGTGTTTACAGCACACTGGCAGTTTCAAATTTCGAGGCGGCTGGTCGGCTTTGTCCGGTCTTGATCCCGAGGTCCGGGCCAAAGGTGTGATTGCCTTTTCCAGCGGCAACCATGCACAGGGCATTGCCTATGCCGCCCAGCGCCATGGCGTGGCGGCGGTCATTGTTATGCCCGCAGATGCGCCCCAGCTAAAGATCGACAACACCCGCAGCCTTGGCGCTGAGGTTGTGCTGTATGATCGCGCGACCGAAGATCGTGATGAGATTGGCGCCCGGCTTGCCAGCGAGCGTGACCTGACATTGGTCAAGCCATTTGACGAACCATTGGTGGTGGCAGGTCAAGGCACCGCAGGTCTTGAAATCGCGCTACAAGCCCAGAACCGGGGCATCGTCGGATCGGATGTCTTGGTCTGTTGTGGTGGCGGAGGTCTGACCGCTGGGATCGCGCTGGCACTGGAAAAATATGCCCCAGATATGACAGTGCGCACGGTTGAACCCAGGGGGTTTGACGATGTGGCCCGGTCGCTGGAAAGCGGTAAGATTGAAACAAATGCGGCGATGACGGGGTCGATTTGCGATGCCATTCTAACACCATCTGCCGGCAAGTTGACCTTTCCCATCATGCAACGCCTGTGCGGATCAGGCATTGTGGTCACGGACGAGGAATGCGAACGCGCGATGGTTCTGGCCTTTTTGCGGTTGAAAATTGTGATCGAGCCCGGTGGCGCGGCCGCATTGGCGGGGGCGTTGTTCCATGGAGATGAGATTGGGGCTGAAAGCGTCATTGCAACAGCATCAGGTGGCAACGTCGACCCTGACATGTTTGCCAACATTCTGAAAAAGCACGGGGCATGAGCCAGATGAAAAATTTCACGATTGCCAGCTTCAACGTCAAGAACCTGATTGGCGCGGACCAAGAGTATTACAAGTTTCAATCCTATACCCCCGAAGAATATGCATGGAAGTTGGATTGGACTGCGGACCAGCTGTTGACCTTAGACGCTGATATCGTCTGCTTTCAGGAGATTTTCGAAGAAAGCGCCCTGCGCGATGTGATTGAGGAGGCCGACACCCGTGGCATCGCCGCCAATGAGGCCGTGGTGCCCGATCGCTCTAAGCGCTATCACAAGAAGGCCATTTTTCGAAAGCTTGGCTATACGCCTTATACCGATGCTGGTCTGGCGGTTGCCCGCAACATCAATGACACCGGAAACCCCGGCGAACGCCGACCCGGCGTGGCGATCCTATCGCGCTTTGGCTTTGTCGAAGAGCCCGAAGTCATCCAACAGCTTGACGAGCCGCTCAACATTCCATTGCGGGATTTGACCGGAGATGAAAACGGCAGCTATTCAATTTCTCGGCTCTCTCGCCCGATCCTAAAGGCCCGCATTCCCATCGGCGATCAAGTGGTCACGGTGTTCTGTTGCCATCTGAAATCCAAACTCGGGGAGTTCATCACCCCAAGTGGTGCCCCCTTCCCGCCCGAGGCGGATCTGACGGCCTATGATCCGGTGGCGCGCGCGATGGGCAGCCTGCGCAGCGCCCTGCGCCGCATGGCCGAAGCTTGGGTTTTGCGACGCGCCATCGTAGCGGAGCTAGACCAAGGGCGACCGGTTCTGGCGCTTGGGGACTACAATGACGGTGAGCATTCCGTCAGCACCGAAATCATTTCGGGAGAGGTGCCCTTTAAGAACTATTCTTGGATGTTGCGCCACGATGCAGAAACCGGCAGCGATCGCTATTCCAAACCGGATGCCGCTCAGATCACCGAATCCATCGAAGCCGTGCGGCTGCATTCAGCAGAAAAGCTGTTCATCCGCAAATCCTTGCGGGACATGGTCTATACGGCGGCCTTTGGTGGGGTTTATGAATCGATCGATCAGATCTTTCTCAGTCGGCATTTTCACCCTGACTATGACAAGCGGATTGGCGAAATGGACTATTTCAGCTGTTTCAACGATCATATCACTGACGGTTCCCACCCTGAGGCGCCCTATAACAAGCTGGCTTCAGACCACGGGCAGATCATGGCGCACATTCGGATGGGCAAACCCACCTGATCCCAACGCAAAGGCAATCCCCCATAACAACGGGTGATCGCGTACAACAGTCTTGGGCCACCGACGTCACAGCCCAGCACACCCCGCGCCAAGGGCATCGCCCTGCGGCCCCACATCTTTCCGTGCCATGCACAAGGACACGCTATGACAATTGCAAATCTTGGCGACATCAATCTGCATTACAAAGAAGAGGGTGACCCCAACGGCGCTCCGATTGTTTTTGCCAACTCATTGGGCACTGATCTGCGGATGTGGGATGCGATTATGCCGTTGCTACCCGCTGGTTTGCGGGTGATCCGATATGACAAACGGGGACACGGTCTTAGCGATTGCCCCCCTGCCCCCTATGCGATGGGCACGCTGGTGCGCGACGCTGAGCGGCTGTTGGACCATCTGAATGTGAAAGACTGTGTTTTTGTCGGCTTGAGCATCGGTGGGATCATCGCACAGGGTCTTGCGGTCAAACGGCTTGATCTGGTGCGCGCGATGGTGCTGTCCAACACCGCTGCGAAAGTGGGAACCCCAGAGATGTGGAACACACGTATTGAAGCCATCAAAGAAGGCGGCATTGCCTCGATCGCGGATGTCACGATGGAACGCTGGTTTTCCAAAGACTTCCAACAAAGTGACGAACTCACGGCGTGGCGCAACCTGCTGACACGTCAGCCACTGGAAGGCTATATTGGCTGTTGTCAGGCCATTTCCGGCACGGATTTTTACACCCCAACCAGTGGGCTGCGCTTGCCAACCCTTGGGATCGCAGGGTCCGAAGATGGCGCCACACCGCCCGATTTGGTACGTGAAACACTGGATTTGATCCCCGGAAGCAAGTTTCACCTGATGCGCAAAGCCGGCCACATTCCCTGCATTGAGAAACCAGAAGAATACGCTACGGTATTGAGTGAGTTCTTAACCGAGGTTGGGCATGTCTGAACGCAAAAAGGCTGGGATGGCGATACGCCGCCAAGTGCTGGGCGACGCCCATGTTGATCAGGCCGAAGCCGCAAAAACTGCGTTTGATGACCCGTTTCAGTCGATGATCACCGAAGGCGCATGGGGCACGGTCTGGGCGTCTGATGGTATCAGCCTCAGAGAGCGTTCTATGCTCACTTTGGCCCTGCTTGCCGCCACCGGAAACTACGACGAAATCGCGATGCATATTCGCGCCACGGCCAACACCGGTGCTTCAAAAACTGACGTTCTTGAAGCATTTCAACATGTGGCCATCTATGCCGGCGTGCCCCGCGCCAATCAGGCCCTGAAAATTGCCAAAGCCACCTATGCCGAAATGGAGGCAGAGCCATCATGAGCCCGCGTGAGAAGACGACCGCCTCTGGCCCCTTGATCCCACGCAATCGCGCCGCACATCCCGTCGCCTATGACGTGGACTATAAGACCAGCGTGACGCGGTCGCCTAATCTGCCACTCTTGTCGATGGAATCAACGCTCAGCGAAGAGACCGGCCCACGGTTTGGTCACTCTGAGATCGGCGCTTTGGACAACAACTTGATCCTGAATTATTCGGGCGATCCCGCTCAACCAGCGATCGGAGAACGCATCTTGATGCATGGGCGGGTTCTTGATGAAACCGCGCGCCCAGTACCCCATACGCTGGTTGAGATCTGGCAAGCCAACGCCGGTGGGCGCTATCGCCATATCAAAGACGGCTATCACGCCCCGCTGGATCCAAACTTCGGCGGCTGTGGACGCACAATCACGGATGAAAACGGGTATTATGAATTCCTAACAATCCGACCCGGGGCCTATCCCTGGCCCAACCGCGCCAACGACTGGCGCCCGATGCATATCCACATCTCGGTCTTTGGTCACAGTTTTGGTCAGCGCCTGATCACGCAGATGTATTTTGAGGGCGACCCTCTGATCAACCACTGTCCAATTGCCGCCACGGTCAAAGATCGCAGTCAGTTGGACCAACTGGTCGCTCCGCTGGATTTTTCAAAGTCCCGACCGTTGGATTTTCTTGCCTACAAGTTTGACATTGTCTTGCGTGGACGCCGCCAGACAATGTTCGAAAACAAACCAGAGGGGATGTAATTGTGGTCCAAACCCTGACACATCTGACCGAAACCCCATCCCAAACCGCCGGCCCCTATGTGCATATCGGCTGCATTCCCAGCTTTGCAGGCCTGCCCAATGTCTATCCACACGACCTTGGTGTAAGCCCGATCAACGACGGTGCGAAAGGCCAGATCATCACCATCACCGGCGCCGTCCGAGACGCAACCGGCTGGACCTTGAAAGACGCGATGCTGGAGAGCTGGCAGCCGGATGCAGCGGGTCATTTTCCCGGCCACCCCTCTGCCGATCCAAAGGTCAGCGGATTTTGCCGCTTTGCCGCGGACAATGACACCGGAGAATTCACCCTGCGCACCGTAAAACCCGGAAAAACACCCCACCGCGGCGGCGGCTTTCAGGCGCCCCATATATCCTTGTGGATTGTCGCGCGTGGCATCAACACTGGGCTGCAAACCCGGATCTATTTCTCGGACGAAGACAACAGTGCGGACCCGCTGCTGAGCCGCATCGAACATCGCCCACGCGTAGAGACCTTGATTGCCACCAAGACCAGCGACACCCAGTATCGCTTTGACATCCGCTTGCAAGGCGACGGTGAAACCGTGTTTCTGGATCTTTGAATGGCGGCGTTTTTGTTGGTGCATGGCGCCTGCCACGGCGCTTGGTGTTGGCGCGATCTGCTGCCCGAATTATGCGCCCTTGGCCATGAGGCGCACGCCATCGATCTGCCCAGCCACGGCGCTGACACCACGCCCTATCAAGATGTCACCTTAGATCTTTACGCCTCCGCACTTCACACAGCCTTAGCCACCTTTGACACACCCCCTGTTTTGGTGGGGCATTCCATGGCCGGATATCCCATCACCCAAGTGGCTGAGCAACACCCCCATTTGGTGCAACATCTGGTCTACCTCTGTGCCTATGTGCCCAAGCCGGGCCTGTCTTTGTCGCAGCGCCGCATGGAGGCCAAAACCCAGCCCCTGCTCGCTGCCATACATCCCAGCGCAGATCGCAAAGGCTGGTTTGCCGATCCGGCAAAACTGACCGCGTTGTTTTACAACACCAGCCCCTCCGGCACCGCGGATTACGCCCGGCCACGCCTGACCATCCAAAGCACTGCCCCCACAGCGGTGCCGGTCCACACCACCGCGCGCTACGACAACGTGGCGCGCAGCTACATCCGGTGTTCTTTGGATCAAACCATCCCGCCGGACTTTCAGATCGAAATGACCCAAGACTGGCCCTGCGATCAAATAGTCACTATGGAGTGCGACCACTCCCCGTTTTTCTCTGCGCCACAGCTGCTGGCGCACCACCTCGATCACATCGCCAAAGGATAAGACATGGCCGCGTCGGTATTCACTTCAGACCTTTACCACCGCCTGTTTCCCGTTGGGGACATCGGCAAGCTGTTCACTGACTCGGCTGAAGTTCGGGCCATGCTGTTGGTCGAAGGCGCTTTGGCCAAGGTCCAAGGTGAGCTTGGGGTGATCCCACAAGACTCTGCCGCTTATATCCACCGCTCCTGCATGGAGGTTCAGATCGACCCCGGCAACCTCAGTAAAGCCACCGGTCAAAACGGCGTGCCGGTTCCTGCTCTGGTGGCCGCATTTCGCAAAGAAATGCAAGCCCCAGAGCATGCGCAATACGTCCATTGGGGGGCCACCTCGCAAGACATTATGGATACTGCCCAGATGCTGCGACTGCGCCAGATGCTGAACCATATGGAAACGGGTCTGCGCAGCCTCCTGACGGCGCTCGCCGACCTCTCAGAACGCCACGCCGCGCTGCCTATGGCAGGGCGCACCTATGGCCAACACGCCACCCCAACAAGCTTTGGCGCCACCGTCGCGCATTGGGGCGCGCCACTGCTTGACCTGTTGGCCGGAATGGAAGGGCTGCGCAGCCGAGTGCTCTGGGTCTCACTCTCCGGCGCGGCCGGCACCAGCGCGGCTCTGGGCCCCCAAGCTGCCACCACGCGCGCCTCCCTCGCGCAGGCCTTGGGCCTCATCGATCCCAAACGCAGCTGGCACAGCGATCGCAGCCCAATTCTCACCCTCTGCGCATGGCTCACCCAACTGGCAACGGCTTTGGGGAAAATGGCCGAAGATCAGCTGTTGATGACCCAAACCGACCTCAACGAACTGACGCTCGCCACCTCTGGCGGCTCTTCCACCATGCCGCAGAAACAAAACCCGGTTCAGCCCGCCGCCATTGCCGCCCTTGCGCGCCAAACCATCGGCGTCAATGCCATTGTCCAAGGCGCAGGTCTGCACCGCCAAGATCGCGACGGAGCCGCTTGGTTCACAGAATGGCTCAGCCTGCCGCAGCTCTGCCTTTGCGCGGCGGCCACGCTCGAAACAAGCACCCAGCTCATCCCCTGCCTCAGCCCAAATCCAATCGCCATGGCCCGGGCCTTGGCCGATCAGCACGGACAAATCCACGCCGAAGCGCTCAGCTTTGAGCTGGCGCGCCATATGCCGCGCCCCGACGCCCAGGCTGCCGTGAAAACCCTCTGTGCCCAAGCAATCGACACGCACACCGCGCTCAAAGATCTGGCACAGGCCCAATTCCCCGAGGCATCGCTGGATGCCATTTTTGACCCAGAACACCAAATCGGCACCGCCGCCCAAGACGCTCGCGCGTTTGCCGCACGCGTCAACGCTCTTTGACTTTTTCTTGGGGCAAATACCTCAGGGGTGAATGCGCCCCGCGCAGAGGGGGCAGCGCCCCCTGCTTCATTTTTGCATCGCTCCTGACCCGAATGACGCGCGGGGCTTTTTCTTTGCGCCTGCGTGCTTACCTACTCCCAAATCGTTTTACACAGCCCCATTCTTAGGTCCGCCATGAAACCCAATTTGCCCGTTGTCTTCATCCTGATCACTGTGGCCATCGATGCGATGGGCATCGGTCTGATCATGCCGGTGATGCCGGATCTTATCCGCGAAGTGGGCGGCAGCTCTTTGGCGCAGGCCGCGATCTGGGGCGGGATTTTGTCCACCTCCTTTGCGGTGATGCAATTTCTCTTTGGTCCTTTGCTGGGGCGCCTGTCGGACGTCTTTGGGCGACGCCCGGTGTTGCTGATTTCTCTGGTGGTGATGGCGGCGGATTATCTGGTGATGTCGGTGGCCGGCACCATTTGGTTGCTCTTGATTGGCCGCATTGTCGGCGGAATCACTGCCGCGACCCATTCCACCGCTATGGCTTATATGGCGGATATCTCTACCCCGGCTGAAAAAGCCAAACGCTTTGGTTTGGTCGGTGCTGGCTTTGGATTGGGCTTTGTCATCGGGCCTATTCTGGGGGGCTTGCTCGCCGAATTTGGCACTCGAGCGCCCTTCCTTCTTGCGGCAGGTTTGACGGCCGCAAACGCGCTGTTTGGCGCTTTGATCCTGCCTGAAACGGTGGACACCTCGGTCAAGCGTCGCTTCAGCTGGCGTGCCTCTAACCCGCTGTCTTCTTTTCAGGCCTTGGCCAAGTTCCCCTCAATTCGTGGGCTGGTTGCGGTGTTCTTTCTCTACCAATTGGCCTCAATCGTGTACCCGGTGATCTGGGCCTATTTCACAACCGAACGGTTTGGCTGGTCCACGGGGATGATCGGGCTTTCTTTGGCGCTTTACGGCGTTGGTATGGCTGTGGTCCAAGGCGCGCTGGTTGGGCCTGCCATCAAGTGGCTGGGAGACAGCCGCACGGTGATCTTGGGCCTCGCAATCGAGCTCATTTCACTGTTGATCCTGACCTTTGTCACCTCTGCCTTTTGGACCTTGGCCTTAATCCCTGTGATCGCTTTGGGTGCACTTGGCATTCCCGCCCTCCAAGGATTTCTGTCGCGCGCGGTGCCCGACGATCAGCAAGGACAGCTGCAAGGGGTGCTCACCAGTGTGACGTCAGTTGCGATGATTATCGGTCCGCTGATCATGACGCAGATCTTTGCCGCCTTCACCCACGGTGATGCGGCGCTGTATCTGCCCGGCGCTCCGTTTTTGGCCGCCTCGGTGATGATGCTTGCGGCCCTGATCCTGTTTGGAATGATCACACCGGGTGCAGATCGGCGCGACTCCTCTGACTAATTCGCCCGTCGAACCCCGTTTCAAATCCTGCTGCTGCAAGGATATTTGAGGGGCAATCCCCAAGGCTTTGCGGCGCAGAACCGCCCAACAATGCCGTCAAAGCGTGCATTTTGCCGCAAACTCTTGTAGATTTATACCAGACCTCCCATTTGAAATGGGTGGCGGGGATGACATAATCCGCCTGAACCAACATGACTTTGAGACGAGACCACACCTAAATGACCGCTTTGGCACCGATGCAAACTCCTCCTTCTGAAATGGCCACCAATGCACAGGCCGCTGCTGCCTATCTTAAAACATTGGCACATGAAGGACGGCTGATGATTTTGTGTCACCTGGGCTCGGGCGAAAAATCGGTGGGGGAACTGGAGCAGTTGCTGGACATGCGTCAAGCGGCGGTCAGCCAGATGTTGGCACGGTTGCGCGAAGAAAATCTGGTGACCCCGCGCCGGGACGGCAAGGCGATCTACTACTCCTTGGCCGATGACAACACATCCCAGGTGATCGGGCTGTTGTACAAACTGTTTTGTGCGCCGACTGATGCCGCTGCAGAGACAGAATAGCCCATCCGTTTAGAGGCACGGGCCAGCGTGGCCAATCCGCAAAACCTTGTTCGGGCTGGTTATTTACAGCCTCAATCCACGCATTTGCGCAATCGGCTCTTGAACATTCCCGCGCCACGCTAAATTCTGCCCAGATGAACCATGGGATGCATTTCATACGACGTTTGATGCTGGTGCTAAGCACCTGCCTACTGCCCGCTGTTGCGCAGGCCCAAGAGATCACTGTCTTTGCCGCCGCCAGCCTAAGAACAGCCTTGGATGAGGTAGTAGACGCATGGCACAGCACCAACGCCACACCCGTTGTGATGTCCTACGCCGGCAGCTCGTCCCTTGCCCGTCAGATCGAAATTGGCGCCCCAGCGGATGTCTTTATTTCGGCCAATCAGCTCTGGATGGACCACCTCCAATCAGAGGGACTTTTGGTTGAAGACACCCGCGTTGATCTTTTGGGCAACAGTCTGGTGTTGATCGCCGCTGCGGGAACACCAGAGGCCTCGCTTGAAGCCGCGCTGCAAAGCGATCTGTCCACCGCGCCCTTAGCAATGGGATTGGTCAATGCGGTTCCCGCCGGGCTTTATGGCAAAGCGGCGCTAAGTCATCTGGGGCTTTGGCCGCGCGTAGCACCCAATGTCGCTCAGGTTGACAACGTCCGCGCCGCACTGGCTTTGGTGGCACTTGGCGAAGCTTCGCTGGGCGTGGTCTATGCAACGGATGCCTTGGCCGACCCGCGTGTTTCGGTGATCGCAAAGTTCCCACGGAACACGCACCCAAAAATCACCTACCCTATCGCTCAGATCGGTGGATCGACGGCCCCCAGCGTGTCAGAGTTTCACCAGTTTCTAACCGGACCGCTTGCAAAGCAGATATTCCTGCGCCACGGTTTCACCGACCCGAATTCTGCTGAGTGACCTTGCCTCAATGCCTTTCCTAAGCCCCGAAGAATGGACCGCGGTTGCGCTGTCGCTGCGCGTGTCGTTTTGGGCGACACTGGTGGCCATGCCGCTTGCGGTTTGGGTGGCCTACATCTTGGCCCGCCGCCGATTTTGGGTCCACGGGTTGCTTAATGGATTGGTGCATCTGCCCCTGATTTTGCCCCCTGTTGTGACCGGCTATCTGCTGTTGCTGACATTTGGGCGTCGTGCGCCTGTTGGTGCTTGGCTGGAACAGACCTTCGGATTGGTCTTTGCCTTTCGCTGGACAGGGGCAGCCTTAGCCGCGGGCCTGATGGGGTTTCCTTTGATGGTGCGCGCCGTGCGCTTGGCCATCGAAGCGGTTGATCCCAAGCTGGAAGAGGCCGCCGCCACCCTTGGTGCCTCGCGGGGGTGGGTGTTTGTGACAGTCACTTTGCCAATGATCCTGCCGGGGCTGATCACCGGTGCGATTTTGGGATTTGCCAAAGCTATGGGAGAGTTTGGCGCAACCATCACCTTTGTGTCCAACATTCCCGGCAAAACGCAAACTCTGCCCTCTGCGATCTACGCCTTCCTTCAGGTTCCCGGCGGTGAAAGCTCTGCACTACGGCTGGTGATCGTGTCCGTTGTGATTGCCCTTGGTGCGGTGTTGGTGTCTGAACTTTTGGCCCGACGCGCCACAAAACTGGTGGCTGGAAAATGAGCCTCACCCTTTCCATACGCCATCGTATAGATGACTTCACGCTTGATGCTGACATTGACGCCCCCAAGGGTGTCACCGTTCTCTTTGGCAGCTCAGGATCTGGCAAGACCAGCATCGTGCGCGCCGTGGCCGGGCTTTTGCGGCCCGATTCTGGCCAAGCGCGCGTCGACGGCACCCCTCTGTTTGACACGGAAACCGGGCATTTTCTGCCGCCGCACAAACGCCGTGTCGGCTACGTCTTTCAAGAACCTCGTCTGTTTCCGCACCTAAGCGTTCACCAAAATCTGCGCTATGGGCGATGGTTCACAAAGCCTAAAGGTCACAAGGGTCGTGAAGACGATCTGATCGACATGCTGGGCATCTCTGCACTGCTTTCGCGCCGCCCCGATGGCCTGTCGGGTGGGGAAAAACAACGGGTTGCCATTGGGCGGGCGCTGTTGAGCGACCCGCAGATCTTGTTGATGGATGAACCTTTGGCGGCCTTAGATGCGCCGCGCAAGGCAGAGATTTTGCCCTATCTGGAACGGCTGCGCGACGAAACAGAGATCCCCATTCTCTATGTCAGCCACTCTGCCTCTGAAACTGCACGCTTGGCGACCACGGTGGTGGTGATGGATCAAGGAAAGATCCTGACGTCTGGGCCTACAGATCACGTTCTGGCCGATCCCAAATTGGCGCCGGTCTTTGGCCTTAGGGACGCGGGTGCTGTGTTAACAGGAACCGTCGTACGCCATCACGACGACGGATTGACGGAACTGAGCACCGCGGGTGGGCCATTGTTCCTGCCCAAGGTCGCGCGCCCCATTGGCGACAACATACGCATCCGTATGCTAGCAAACGACGTGATGATTTCAACGCAACGCCCCAGCCATATTTCAGCGCTAAACGTGCTAGAGGCACGAGTGCTGTCGATCCGCGATGGTGCCGGTCCCGGTGCGCTGGTTCAATTGGCGGTGGGCGCCGAAAACATCCTGTCGCGCGTCACCAAGAGGTCGGCCAAAGCGCTCGGACTTTGTCCCGGCGCTGATTGCTTCGCGGTCGTGAAGTCGGTGTCGGTTGCACAGGCTGACATCGGTGCAGCAAGGTTACATCTGGACTAGACTGCGCGCGCTGCTCTTGCATTGCCCCAGACCCGGTGCCAGAACACATAGACACAGTGGCGGACACCTTATGACCCAGACAATCTATATCCTGAACGGCCCAAACCTAAATCTGTTGGGCAAGCGGCAGCCAGAAATCTATGGGCATGACACCTTGGACGATGTGCATTCGCACTGCGAAGCGCTGGCTCAAGAGCTGGGGTTAAAGATTGTTTTCCACCAGTCCAACCACGAAGGCCAACTGATCGATTGGATTCACGAGGCCCGCGAGAACGCCGCTGGCATCATCATGAACCCAGCCGCTTATACCCATACGTCGGTTGCGATTTTGGATGCCCTCAAGACCTTTGATGGTCCCATGATCGAGGTCCACATCTCAAACGTTCACCAGCGCGAAAGCTTCCGTCACCATTCTTATGTCTCGCTGCGCGCAGATGGTGTCATCGCTGGTTTTGGTGTCGAAGGCTATCAATTGGCGCTGCGCCGCATGGCCAGCTTGACCGCCGCTTAATAGGGCAGGCCGACATAGTTTTCGGCCAGTACTTTTTGCGCCCCGATGCTGCTTTCCAAAAAGGCCAGCTCTGCCTGCTGCATGCGATGATCGAATGCTGATTGGTCGGGGAAACGGTGCAATAGCGACGTCATCCACCAACTAAAGCGTTCCGTTTTCCACACGCGTGCCAAAGCTTTTTGCGAATAGGCCTCAAGCCCGCCGGCATCCCCATCGTGATAAAACTGTACCATCGCGTGATACAGATAATGGATGTCAGATGCAGCGGTGTTTAGCCCCTTGGCCCCTGTCGGTGGTACAATATGGGCCGCATCGCCACATAGGAACAAATTGCCCCAACGCATGGGTTCGGTCACAAACGAGCGCAGCGGCGCAATCGATTTTTCGATCGATGCCCCTGTGATCAGTTGATCAGAAGCGGCCTCAGGAATACGGCGTTTCAATTCGTCCCAAAACGCATCATCCGTCCAATCATCCGGGTTTTGATCAATCGGACACTGCAGATAATAGCGGCTGAGGTTTTCGTTGCGCATGGAGCACAGCGCAAACCCACGCGCTGAACTGGCATAGATCAACTCGGTGCTGACCGGCGGCGTTTGGGACAGCACACCAAGCCAGCCAAATGGATAGACTTTCTCAAATTCGGTGCGGACCTCAGCAGGGATGGTCCGGCGCGACACACCATGAAACCCATCACACCCCACCACATAGTCACAATCGATCCGCTGCCCCTGTCCTGCCTGCGTAAAGGCAACCGAGGGTGTTGCGCTTGTTGCGTCTTCGATTGTGACATCTTCGACAGAGAATAGGATCTTCCCGCCCGCAGCGGCCCGCGCGGCGAACAGATCTCTGGTCACCTCGGTCTGCCCGTAGACCGTGACCGAGGACTTGGCGTGTTTCGCAAAATCGATCCGAAAGCTGCGATTGTCATATGCGATCATTGTGCCGTCGTGGACAAACCCCTCTTTGTCCAAGCGCGCACCTGCGCCTGCTTCGTGCATCAAAGACACAAAACCACGTTCTAAGACACCTGCCCGGATACGTCCCAGAATATGCTCTTGGGTTTGCCGCTCGAGCACAATGCTTTCAATGCCTTTGAGGTGCAAAAGCTGTGACAGCAACAGCCCCGACGGCCCGGCCCCAATGATGCAAACTTGTGTGCGCACAGATCCCTCGCTTTTGTGAGGTCTGAGCCTAGCAAAACACCTCAATTCTGGAATGGCTGATTTGGCCATCATATGGTAGAATTCGAACATCACGTGGCGGAGTTTTCATGGTTCAGATCCCAACTTATGCGCTTTATGGCGAGCAAAACCTGTTACCGGATTTGCTGCATTGCGAACGCATTCAGGACCGTGCGGGCCCCAATGCCGGGCGCATTTCGGCGCATCGCCATGCGCAGCTTCACCAAGTGTTTTTGATCCTCACCGGCAAAGCCACCCTGAAGGTTGAGGGCCGCAACATGCATCTCAACGCGCCAGTTCTGATCAATATGCCGCGCGGCACCGTGCACGGCTTTCAATTTTCAGAACGGGCAGATGGATTTGTTTTCACGTCACCCTGCGACGAACTCCCCGAAGTTTTCGCCCGCTCTGACGCTTTATGCGAGCGGCTTAATCACGCGGCGGCCGCCAAACCTGCCCCTCAATTGATCGAGATGTTTAACCACATCCTGGCCGAGCATCACGACCGCAAGCCGGGCCGAAGCTTAATGCTGCGGGGCATGGCCTGCCAAATCCTATGCGAAACCGCGCGCGCCCTGCCCGAGGCCCCGAACAAAGAAGCCTCAACAAGGTACGAACAAATAATGCAGGCATTTCAAAATCTTGTGCAGGAAAACTTTCGACGCCGCTGGCGCATTTCTGACTATGCGGATGCTTTGGCGGTGACGCCCACGCACCTTGGTCGTGTTGTACGTGCGTCAACCGGCGCCTCTGCCACGGCCTTTCTTGAGGCCATCTTGTTTCAAGAAGCTTGCCGTCAATTGGCCTATACCCGTATCGATATCCGACAGGTGGGTTTTGATCTTGGGTTTGACGATCCAGCCTATTTTTCCAAAATGTTTCGCAAGCGGGTCGGCGTATCCCCGTCTCAGTACCGCCGCCGGGTCAACGAAGGCGCCTGAAGGCCCCAGATTCATTCGCCTGTGGACAGACCCAGCTTTGTCGCTAAGAAAGGTGGCAACTGCCTCTCAGCCAAAGGACTTTCTCATGGATTCGATGCCGCCGCTTTGTGATTTTGGATGGTCCGCACCGGACTTTGTGCTGCCGGGCACAGATGGCAAAGACTATGCGCTGTCGGATATTCGCGGCCCCAACGGCACGCTGATCATCTTTATGTGCAACCATTGCCCCTATGTTTTGCGCTGTCTTGATCGCCTGAAACACGATGTTCAATCGCTTCAATCTGCGGGTATTGGCGTTGCCGCGATCAATGCGAATGACGCTACGGCCTACCCTGACGATAGTTTTGAGAACATGCAGCGGTTGGCTCAGCAGCATGACTTTTCTTTTCCTTATTTGCACGATGCGTCGCAACAAATCGCCAAAACATACGATGCCGTATGTACGCCAGATTTCTTTGGCTTTGATCGCGATTTAGGGCTGCAGTATCGCGGACGTCTGGACAATCACATGGGGCCAAGCACGCAAGCACCCACACAGCATGACTTGCGTGACGCGATGTTGACGGTCGCAGAAACTGGGCAAGGCCCCAACGTTCAGATCCCGTCGATGGGCTGTTCGATCAAGTGGAAAGCAACCTAATGGCCCGCATCGTTTTTGATCTTGATGGCACGCTGATCGACAGTGCCCCTGATATCTGTGCGGCGGTGAATCACCTGCTGGCGCAACGCGACCTGGCCCCCATTTCGCTCGAACGTACCATCAGCTTTATTGGCAATGGCGCTGGCGTTTTGATCGAAAAGCTGCGCGCGGACAAAGGACTTCCTGACAGCGAACAATACGCGCTTTTGTCAGCATTCAAAGCCTATTACACGCAGCATCATGAGTTGACCAAACCCTATCCCAACGCCGTCGAATGCCTCGAAGTGCTGGTTAAACAGGGTCATCGCGTGGGGCTGTGTACCAACAAACCCAAGGTTCCAGCGTTGGCTGTGCTCGAGCATCTTGGATTGGCCACCTATTTTGAAACGGTTTGGGCCGGCGACAGCCTTCCTCAGCGCAAACCTGACCCCAGGCCCCTGCACGCGGCTTTTGACGCCTTGGGCGATGGGCCTTGCCTGTTTGTGGGCGACAGCGAAGTGGACGCCGAAACCGCCAAGCGGGCCAGCGTTCCGTTTTTGCTGTTCACCCAAGGGTACCGCAAGGCCCCGCTGTCCCAGTTACAACACGTCGCAGCCTTTGCCGACCACAGTGAGTTGCCACAATTGGTGCAATCTCGCCTTACCGTGCCACACTAAAGCGCTTGAAAGGGCCGCCCTGCCCTTTCCAAGCGCGATTGCCGGCCTAGCCATTGGGCAAGCTGTTTAGGGCATCCCCCATGATGTCAAACAACGCGTTTGTCTGAGTCTCGGAGATGATCAGAGGCGGGCAAAGCGCCACGGTGTCGCCCAGCGCACGCACAATCAGCCCGCGCTCCAAACAGGCCTCGGACAACGCGGCCCCAGCCACGCCTACGGTTTCGTTGCGCGTTTTCAATTCCAAAGCGCCGATCAGGCCGACACCCCGCGCTTCTTTGGCCCGTGGGTCCTGCGCCAGATCACGCAAACGCGCTTGGAACACGGCCCCCTGACGCGCCGCATTGCCGACCAGATCGCGCTCTTGGATGATCTTCAAGTTTTCAAGAGAAACCGCCGCGCCCACCGGGTGCCCAGAGCCAGTGTACCCGTGACCAAAGGTGCCAATGCGATTGGATTCATCCGCCAGCGGCTGATACACTCGGTCATTCACCATCACAGCAGAAAACGGAATATACGAGGAGCTAAGTTGTTTGGACATCACCATGATGTCGGGTTCGATCTCCATCGTTTCACAACCAAACATCTTGCCTGTGCGACCGAACCCACAAATCACCTCATCTGCAATCAAGATGATGTCGTATTTTTTCAACACGGCCTGAATGGCGGCCCAATATCCCGCGGGTGGCACAATCACCCCTCCGGCGCCCATCACGGGCTCTCCGATAAAGGCAGCGATGGTGTCGGGCCCCTCAGCTTGGATCATATCATCCAATTCTTGCGCCAAGCGCGCGACAAAATCCGCTTCGGTTTCTCCGTCTTGTGCAAAGGCTGAATAGTGCGGGCAGCCGGTGTGCAGAAACTGTGATAGCGGCAAATCAAACGACATATGGTTATACGGCAACCCGGTCATGCTGGCCGAGGCCACGGTGACGCCATGATATCCCTTGATCCGGCTAATGATCTTTTTCTTTTCCGGCTTGCCCAGCGCGTTGGAGCGATACCAAAGCATCTTTACCACCGTGTCGTTGGCTTCGGACCCTGAGTTGGTGAAAAACACCTTGGACATTGGCACTGGCGCCATCTTGATCAGCTGTTCTGACAGCTCGACCGCAGGCGAGTGTGAGCGCTGTGCAAAGCTATGGTAGTAGGGCAATTGCTGAAGCTGCTGCGTGGCCGCTTTGACCAAACGGTCCTCGCCAAAACCAACCGCCACAGACCAAAGCCCCGCCATGCCTTCGATGTAGGTCTTGCCGGTGTTGTCGGTGACATAGATCCCTTCACCGCTGTCGATCACCAAAGAGCCTTCGGCCTCCATCTTGCGGGCGTTGGAGTAAGGATGCATCTGATACGCCGCATCACGGGCCTCAATTGAATTGGGTTGAACAGTCATTTGCGATCCTCAAGGTCACCGGGTTGAAATTGGGAAACCCACCGAATTCGGTCGGGTGGGTGAACATTGACAGAAATTTGGCCGCGCTCAAGAGGGCAACTCAAAATTTGATCAAATTTTGGCACCTTGCCCAGCGCCTCCCCACACGCTTTGGCTTTTGCGGCGCGGCCGAACACTGCGCTAAGGTTACGGCACTGCGGGCAGTTGGCCTTCGAGCAGTGGGCGCTTGCGCTCTAACGCTTCGGCAAAATAGTCCATGAAGGCGCGGGTTCGGGCGTTGCGCTGTAAATCTGGGTGTGTCAGCAACCATATCCCATAGCACGGCTCGGGCTGGGCATGACCCACCCGCACAAGTGTTGGATCCGGGTCGGCATAAAAACACGGCAACGTGGCAATTCCCATCCCAGCCCGCGCAGCGTTCAACAACAAAAGCTCGTCATCAATGGTTTGACGGGTCAGGATGTTGGGAAATTCGGACTGGGCCACATAAGCCTGAAACGCGTCATCCTTTAACCAATGCAACCAGCGCGCCTTGGTATCAGCAGCAGAAAGATCATGCCGCGCCAAATAGGCGGGTGTCGCATAGACCGCTTGGGAGTATTGGCCAAACTGGCGCCCAACCAGATCATCCCCCGGGGTGTTGGACACCCGAATGATCACCTGCGCCTCGCCGCGTTCAAGGTCTGCAAACTGAGTGTTGGTTGAAAACTGCAGCGTCAGCTCAGGATGGGCGTCGGCAAATGCGGACAGGTCCTCAGCCAGCAAAAAGGACGCCACGGTACTGGTCATCGAGACCCGCAAAACCCCCGACAGGCTTTCATCTTCGCCTTGAAGTTTGCGCAACAGCGCGATCACTTCACTTTCCATTTGGTCCGTGTGGGATAAGACCGACGCCCCCGCTTCGGTCAATTCGTACCCTTTAGGTGAGCGATCAAACAGGCGGACCCCCAACTGCCCCTCAAAAGCGGTGATGCGTCGAATGACACGGGTGTAATGGCACCCCAATGTGTCAGCGGCCGCGCGCGCCGACCCTGCCCGCGCGACCGACAAAAAGACATGCAGATCTTCCCAGTCACATCCGTTCAGCTTGATCATGTGCGTTTTCGCATCCCCATCGAAACATTCTTGGTTCTATCGAGCGTATTCGCAGCCACCTAAATACTCAAGCCACGACAATCACATCAAGAGAGACCCACATCATGGCAACGATTTCAAAGACGATCCCCGCCGCCTCTGGCGTTCAAAATGCATGGAAAATGGTATCCAACATTGGTGCCGTCGACAAATTGGTCGACATGATCCAATCCTGCGAGCTGCATGATGACCTACGCATTTGCACCTTGGAAGATGGGCAATCGATCAAAGAGAAGATCATCACCGTCGACGCAGACGCCAAGCGGTTGGTCTACACCATCACCGAAGGCCCAATGCCGATCGAGTTTCATTGCGCCAGCGTGGTTGTATCCGCCACAGAACACGCCGCCGAGCTAACGTGGACGGTTGATGTCAAACCAGATGCGCTGGCGGCTCCGCTGTCTGACATGATGGATGCCGTGGCCGCCAGCATGGCACAACGCCTCGCCTAACCCCCTCTTCAAAGGACACAACATGAAACGCAGTCTTATTTCTGTGCTTGCATCCGTGATGCTGAGCGCACCCGCTTTCGCCGATCCATCGGTCTATACGCCGGCCCTTGATCTGGGGTCTGAATTTACAACGCTTGGTGATGGATCAAAAATTCACAGCATCCAAGCGGGCACAGGCGAGACGGTTGTCTTTCTGCATGGTTTACCAGCCTCTGCCTATCTGTGGCGCGAGGTGGTGCGCGAAGTGGGCGCCAGCCATCATGCCATTGCCCCTGATCTTCCGGGATATGGGTATTCGGATGCGCCACGCTCGGGCGACTTCGGCCTGACCGCCGCTGTAGAGTCGCTGAGTGAATATCTAAACGGGCTGGAGGCCGAGACCTTCACACTGGTGGTGACTGACATGGGATCAGTCTTGGGGCTGAATTATGCGGTCCACAACGCCGACAGGATCAAGGGCATTGTCTTGTCCGAAGCCGTATTTCAGCCCCCAGAGGCGTTTATGGCGCAACTACGCCCCGAACACATGGAGTTCATCATGGCGGCCCAAGACCCGGCGTTTGTAAAGCAAATCACGCTGGATCAGCCCGCCTTGGTTGATATGGCGATGCAGGCAAATTCGATCACAACGCTCAGCGACGAGGTGCTCGCCAACTATCGCGCGCCCTATATCGACCCCGCGCCCGATCACATGGAAAAACGCATGGTTCTGAACGCGGTGTTTGGCCCTGACGGTTTGAACAATTTTGGCATGATGGCGCATGAAAACGCGTCTTTGCTGGCTGAGCTAGATGTGCCGATCCTCTTGGTAGAGGCCGATCCGGGCTACATGGTGAACGCCCCTGCGGTAGAATACGCACGCACCACCTTTGCGGATCTGACCGTTGTGACGATCGACCACGCCGGGCATTTCTTTGCCGAAGACAATCCCAGCGCCTTTGCGAAAGCCGTCACTTCCTGGATGGCCAGCCAAGACTAGGGCCAAGCATCAAACACTCAAAGGGCATCCGATCAACGTTCGGGTGCCCGCCATAGGGCGGAACGACGTCAGAAAATGGATGCTTGGCGAATATCGGCATGGGCAAAATCGATCAGCGCCCGCAACTTTTTGGGCAAGACACGCCCTTCTAGGTAGACCGCGTTGATGGGTGTCGGATCCCCCACATGCCCCTGCATCAATGATGTCAATGCGCCCGTTTCCAAACCCGTTCCCAAGGCAAATTTCGGCGCATAGACAATGCCACATCCCGCAAGGGCCAGTTCGGCCGCACCACGCGCCGAATTGACTTGATGGCGCCCTGAGACCCCGACCACATCCTCGCAGCCCTCATGAGTAAAGACCCACCGATAGGGATTGCGCCGATTGGTATCGATAATGCAATCGTGTGACGTCAGATCCTGCGGTGTCTGCGGCACGCCCCTGCGCTCAAGATAGTCCGGACTGGCCGCGACACAGTTATGGATCTGCCCCAGCTTACGCACCTTTAGAGACAGATTTCGGGTCGCCCCGATACGAAACGCAACATCGATGCCATCGGTGGCCAGATCGACATAGCCATCATCCAGTCGCAGATCCAAAGTCAGATTGGGGTGTTTGGCACCAAACCGGGCCAACATGCCTGTCAGATAGATTTCACCAAGGGTCACGGGGGCCGACATCCGAATAACACCCGTAAAGCCCATTGCGTCCTGACGCGCGTTGCCCAACAGATCGTCAAGCTCATCCAGCACAGCCGGTGCGCGCGCAAGCAAATCTTGCCCTGCTGGTGTCAGGCCAACTTTGCGCGTTGTGCGCTGAAACAGACGAACACCAAGCTTGGCCTCCAACTCAGCAACATATTTTGAGGTTAGGCGGTTGGACACGCCGATGCGGTCCGCACCGGCGGTAAAAGAGCCAGTTTGCGCTGTGGCCACAAAGGCCCGTAACCCGTCCACAATATCCATTTGCCACCCTTTAAGAATAATTTGAACTCAATCATCAACTAACATCAACACAACATTGAAAGCCAGAAGATCGACCAAAGCCGCTTTTGGGCGCAATATCCCGAGAGGTTCACCACGACAGTACGACGTTGGTGACACCAATATCGGCACCAAACCCCAACGGCGTGTGACCTTTCTCAATGCGTGAATTTGTAAAATTTTGGAAAATATTCCCCACATGCGGCACACGGCCAGATATTTGCATTAGAGTTCCTAGCACGGGCTAAGAGTCTCCAATGCCTTGTACAATTGCGGTGGAAACACTTGCGTCATTACGAAAAAGGCCACAACCTAGCAAAACGGGAGATCTGTTGGAGGAAAGCAAATGACGTCCATATGCTTACAGAAGGAACGACGCAAAGGCATATTGTCTCGTTTTACTGCGGCGGTCGTATTGGCAGCAGCTGCCAGCCTTGGCAGTCAGCTATCTGCGGAACCGCTTCAGTTCGCAACCATCGGGCTGGTACCCTATGCCTTGGAAGATCCGAGTGCAGAGAAACCGGGGATGATTGTTGAAATCAACGCAGCCATTGCCGAGCGCGCGCAGGTCGAGATCGTTGACACCACTGTCCCCATCACTCGATTGGTGAAAAACCTACAACGCGGCGTATCTGACTGCGCCATCTTGGCCCGCTCTGCCAAAAACGAACAAACCTTTGAACCAGTTGCCTTGGTCATGGAAGATTTGGACCGGGTGATTGTGACCCACCCCGGACTGACGCTGACAAAGCTAGAAGATCTGTATGGTTTGACGCTGGCCATTCCCCGCGGCAGCTTTCGCAACCGTCGCATCAGCTCAGATCCGGAAATCAACCGCTTGCTCACCAATGGACACGGGCAAAGTGTCCAACTGTTGAAAGCAGATCGGGTCGATGCCATCGCGGGATCCGCGCTTAGTATTTTCTACTACTTCAAAGATCAGGGCATCAGCCGCAGTGACGTCGGCACCATCTTCCCATTTTTCAGCGCTTCGATGTGGTTGCATTGTACCAGTGGTAAAGTCGATCCAGAAACCTTGGCCAAACTGCGACAGGCAATCGACGAGCTGCGCTCGGAGGGGGTTTTCGAAGAAATCACCAGAGCATACGTCCCAGATGAGTTTAATTAAGTGAACAAAAACAATAGCCTGCAAGAAAATCGAGTCACAAAAAGCTTGTCCTACCGACAAGCTCGCGTAGCCGTCTTTATTGGCTTCACACTTGGGATCATCTTTAGTGCCATCCAAATCGCAGCCGATATGCGCCGCGAAATCGACCAGACTGATCAGAAATTTGAACAGTCACTTCTTGCCTTTGAAGAACCCGCATTTCAGGCCGCGTTTGAATTGGACCGGACCCTGGCAGAAACCGTGGTGAACGGGTTGTTCCAGCAAGATGCCATTGTCGAAGCTTCGGTGATCGACAACTACGGCGACACTATGTTTCACCGCAAACGCGACCGGACACATGATTCAATTTCGTGGCTGTCAAAACGTGTGTTTGGCGAAACGCAGTCTTATTCCACGCGCTTGATCAGCCCAGACACGTTGTTCTACGCAGGCGATCTTAGCATCAAAGTCGACACCAATGTCATCGCAAAAACCTTTTTCCAACGCTCTGGCTTGGTTCTGCTGTTTGGCATTTTGCGCAATGTCTTTTTGGCGATTATTTTGGGGTTGGTCTTTCACCGGATGCTGTCCAGACCGCTGAAAGAACTGGCGCAAGAAATCCGCAGCGGTTCTAAAGAACTGAATGTCTCTGCGGATCATAAAGACGACGAATTGGGCGCAATTGTCGAAGAGTACAACAAGCTGTTCCGCGGTCGCGACGATGCAGTTGGCCGGCTGGAGCGAGAAGAAAAGCGCTTTCAGCATTTGTTCGAAAACAGCGAATTTTCCTTGTGGAACAATGACTATTCGAAAGTCATAGAAACCTTGAATGTGCTGCGCCGCAAGGGTGTTTCCGACCTCGATGGCTATCTTGGAGACAATCCCAAAACCGTTGTCGATTGGATCAGAAAGGTGCGCATTCTCAGCGTGAACGCTGCTACACTTAAGCTGTTTGGCGCCACTTCCGAAGCCCATTTGCGCGAAAATGCATTGAACATCTTTAGCGATCACACGATTTTGATGTTCAGAAAATTCCTGATCGCAATTTGGGAAAAACATCATAATTTCCGCGTGGAAACCAAGATGTACACGCTGGACGGCAAAGAGCTCAGCTGTGTCATCTCTTTGCCTATACCCGACACCTTCGACGGGTTTCGCAGCATTCCCGTCAGCATTTTGGATATCACTGATTTCAAAATGGCCGAGGCGGAACGCACGTTTCAGATCGAGATCATCGAAGGCATTGGCGAGGGCGTTCAGGCCTCCCGGATGTCGGATGGGGTGATTATGTACACAAACGCCGTGCTGGACGAGTTGTTTGGCTATGAGCGTGGCGAGCTGCTGGGGCGTTATGTCGGGCTGCTCAACGCTGACACCGAGGCCGACCACGCGGCCACTGAATCTGAAATCAGAACCGCCCTAAGGGTCAATGGCCGTTGGTCCGGAGAAGTTCAAAACGTTCGCAAAGATGGATCGATGTTTTGGAGTGAAGCGTCTTTGATGACGTATGAACATCAAATTCACGGCACGTTGGCAATTGCGGTTCAATCCGACATCACAGAGCGTCGTTTGACCGAAGAAAAGCTCAGACAATCCCAACGTCTTGAAGCAGTTGGCCAACTGACGGGCGGTGTGGCGCATGACTTTAACAACTTGCTGGCGGTGATCTTAGGCAACCAAGAGCTGCTGCGTGATGAGCTGACCGATCCCGATCAGCTGAGCTTGATTGACGCCAGTATCGGCGCAACGTCGCGCGGTGCGGATCTGACGCGCAGCATGCTGGCCTTTGCGCGACGCTCGCGCTTGGATCCTGAGACGACGGATTTGAACACTTTGGTGCGCGAAACCAAGAACTGGCTGCAACGGGCATTGCCAGACAACATCTCGTTTGACATCACCTTGGCCCCTGAGGTTTGGGGCGTCGAAGTTGACCGCAGTGCCGCCGAAAGCGCCATTCTAAATTTGATCGTCAACGCGCGTGACGCCATGCAGAACGGCGGTCGGTTGTCGATTGAAACTGCCAACGTCAAAATTGACGACGCCCTTCAAGATGATCAGGGCGAGTCTTTGCAGGCCGGGCACTATGTGACGGTCACCGTGAGCGACAGTGGCCACGGCATTACCGAAGACATTCTGTCCAACATCTTTGAGCCTTTCTTTACGACCAAAGCGGTTGGCGCAGGATCGGGTCTTGGGTTGTCGATGATCCAAGGTTTTATGCAGCAATCAGGCGGCGCTGTACGGGTCACCTCAGAGGTGGATGTGGGCACAACCTTTACGCTCTACTTTAACGCAGGTGCAGGTCAGATCATCCAGCCCAAGAACGAAGCGGCCACGGGCTTGATCGAAACAACGACGGGTGCAAAAATTCTGGTTGTCGAAGATCAGCAGGATGTTCTGGACATCATCACCAAGGTGCTTAAACGCGCCGGTTATGACGTGACCTCCGCAAATTCTGGTGACGAAGCACGGGCCCTGCTGGATGACACAACAGATTTTGCATTGCTTCTGACAGATCTTGTCATGCCCGGCGAAATCCAAGGGGCCGAATTGGCGCGCCAAGTCTGCGAGCTAAAGCCGGACTTGCCGGTGATCTTTATGTCGGGCTATGCCGATTCAAGCGATTTGCCAAGCGAGGCTGCTACGCCTTGCACCCTTCAATCACAACATCTGACAAAACCAGTGCGCCGAAACGAGCTGCTTGAGGTCATTGAAACCGCGCTGCAGCAATCTGCCTAAGGCGTGGCCGCTGACGCAACGCTCAAGTCGCAATGCCAACTGCGACGCGCTGTGTCTGCACGCCTATGCGCAGATCTTTGAGTTCTTTGAACGCACCGTACCGGTCCTTTGAGCAAAGAAAACAGAGCCGCGCGGATCACATCGACCGAGGGGTCCAGCACCACGACGAAGTCCATTGTCACGAAGTGAAAGAGGCGCCCAGCTTTATGCTGTGCGCCCCCTATCGATATTGATCTTTTCACCAACGCATTGGCGTCGATCAACGCCTGTTCTGAAATTGGTGGCCCCCAAAATTGGGAGCCAAATCAGCGTGCTTGCGAGTGCCGAGAGTGAAACGGCGCACGCGTTTGATTTAGGTGGCTTTCACAGCCGCAACAATGTTTGTGAACTCTTCAATGGTCAAAACATCACGTTTTGCGATGCCTGCTTTTTTGACCTCATCAAGAATGGCAGCAATTTTGTCGTCTGGCAGTTCACCCATGCCAAGCTCGCCCATCTTATAGATGATTGAGGCTTTGCCGGATTTCTTACCAAGGACAACTTCGCCCTCTTTCCCAGTCAAGCTGGGGTGCGTGGCGAACATCACGAGCGGATCGTTCATGACATAGTTGATGCCGATGCCGCTTTCGCGAATGAAGTTTCCGTGGCCCAGAACAGGTTTGTTGCGTGCGACTGGAATGTTGGACTTCTGCGCAATCATCTCTGCCAGTTCGGGGATCTTGTCGAGCTTATACTGAGTGTCATACCCATAGAGCAGGTGCAGCCCCATCATCAGCTCTTCAAGGGCCGCGTTACCGGTACGCTCACCCAGACCGTTTGCACAGCTGTGCACACAAACAGCACCCGCAGTAACAGCCGCAAGCTCTGTCGCCACGCCCATGCCAAAATCATTGTGCGTGTGGATTTCAATCGGCAGCCCAGTCATGTCGTTGACCCAGCGGACCATGTGCTTGATCGCCTCAGGTGTGGCGCAGCCCATGGTGTCCACAATACCGATGCTGTCAGGCGGCGAATTGTCCATGATATAGTTGCACAGGTTCGTCAGGTCGTCCTTGCGCGCACGTGTTGTGTCATAAGGAAAGAACAGCGCATGCAGACCGTTTTCACGGGCATAATTGATCACTGGCGCTGTTTTCTTGGCAACATCTTCCCAAGTCCAGCCAAACTGAGTGACAAGTTTTGGATAGCCAATTGGCACCTCGATCACCACGCCATCGGCGCCGCATTCCAATGCCAGGTCGATGTCTTTCTGCATGGCGCGGGCGAATGTGAAGATCTTGGAATCAAGTCCCAATTTCGAAATTTCTTTGATCGCTGTTTGGTCATCAACCGAAACGGCGGGCATGCCGGCTTCGATCCGGTCCACACCAAGCTCGTTCAATTTGGTCGCGATTTCAATTTTGTCATCAACGGAGAACACAACGCCTGGTGTCTGTTCGCCATCGCGCAAAGTAGCATCGTGGATTTCGACTTTTTCAGGTAGGTTCAATCCGCCGCGGACTTCGGGTTCAAAATTATAAGGGCTAACCCACCATTTACCATCTTCGAGGTGTGTTTCACGCATCCTATTTTCCTTTCGATAAGGTGTGAATATTTCTGGAGTCACGGACGCGTTCGAGTAGGCGTATCGACGCCGCCCATGCATTCCAGGACCATGTACTGTTCAACTTCCGCACAGTTCCAACCTGTCCCAATGGAACAGGTGTGGCGCACGTGTTCGCCAGAGCAGCGAAGTGCTTGCCATCAACTGGTACGCTGTTTGTCATCGAATCCTCCCAGACTCTCGCCCTAAAAGTGTCGTGTTTTCTTGTCAATGTCCAACAAAATCGATTTTTTTATTTGCGCTGGAGAAATTCGTAGCTAAGATCAACCAACGCGAGGGGAGTCGCATCATGCTAAATCTGAAAAACGGCTTTGGTCGATCGAGGGTTTTTGAAGACCTTCTGCGTCCTTCAGTCCCGTCGAGACTCCGCCTCACCACCGAATTTTCGGGTGTTCAGCCCATTTCCAGAGTGCGCCAATACAAAAGAACGGCACTTTGGGGCGTTCACACATCAAGCAACAGCTCGGCCAACACGCGCACGTCCTCACCTGAGACGTTGGTTCATTTCCAAAGGATCTGGGGGCAGCGCACAGCAAAAATAAAAACGGCCCTGCACATAAAAACAGCAGCCGCACGAAAAATGAAGGCGCTGGCAAGGGTACCGTTTACGCAAGAACGACCAAAGTTGGAGACATAACCACCTCAGCGCAATCGCTGGCTATCGAGCACGATTTCAGTCGACCCGCCTTCTGAGTGAGGTGAGTTGCAAACCAAGACCGGCAAAACGCCACACATATCTGGGAGGATAAAGATGAAACTTTTGAACAAACTGGCTTGCGGAGCATTGCTCTTGGCATCGACGGCGGCGCATGCGCAAACAGTCGAAGGCCCTGAAGTGAACTGGAGCTTGTCGATGTGGGGTAACCCGCGCGCGCTGTCCGCTGGGATCGAAGCGATCGCTGACGAAGTTCGCGAACAGACCGGCGGCAATTTCAATATCAAAGTCTTCTATGGTGGCCAGTTGTCGAGCAGCCGTGAAAACCTTGATGGGCTGAAATTGAACGCCTTCGAAGGGGCCGCGATTTGCAACTTCTACCACCCCGGTAAGAACCCAGCGTGGATGGTGTTCTCACTCCCGTTCCTGCCGCTTGGTGACCCTAAAGTTGACAAACATGTTCGGTCTCGCATGTTTGAGCACCCTGCAATCGTGGCTGATATGGCGGCATGGAACGCCGTGCCTTACCTGTCTGGCCTGCTGCCCCAATATGAGGTGCTTGGCAAAGGTGATGCCCCAACAGACTTGTCCGACTGGAAAGGTCTGAGGGTTCGTGCCGGTGGTGGCCTCGGGGACGCAATGGCGGCTTTGGGCGCGACCAAGCAAACGCTTCCTGCGGGTGAAACCTCAACAGCCTTCCAGCGCGGCGCGCTTGATGCAGCGGCGTTCCCTTATACCTATGCCCACGTTAGCTTTGGTATCGCGGAAGAGGCCGATTGGTTCACATCAAACCTCGCGCCGGGCACCTCGGAATGTGGCTGGGTTCTGAACAAAAGCGCTTACGACAGCCTGCCCGAGCAGTATCAAACTCTTTTGATGGATCTGCGCGGCATGGGAATGGACGTTGAGCAAGCGGCTTACGCCGAACAGGACAAGATCAACCTGCCTGTGTTCCGCGAAACAATGACCGAAATCGTCTATTCGGATGAGCAACTTGCAGAATTCCGCGAAATTGCTGGCCAGCCAGTATGGGATGCGTGGATCGCTGCAAACTCTGACTCATTTGACGCTCAGGGCGTTTTTGACGCGATCTTTGAATACGCCAAAGAAGCCGAAAGCAAATAAGCTTCAGGGCAAATGAAATTGGCGCGGACGATGAAAATTCGTCCGCGGCATAGATCGATTTTTCAAAGGATCAACAATGTTGACGCAGCAACAGACGACAGGTGGTATTCTTGGCCGACTTAACAAGAAGCTGATCCCCATCGAGGATCTTGCCAATTTGCTCGCTGCTGCAGCGATCATGGCGTTGATGATGTTGGGCGTGCTGCAAATCCTTTTGCGCACTGTGTTTAATACGCCCATCAACGGCTACATTGATCTTGTTGAGCTATCGATGGCCAGCATGGCCTTTCTTGGCGCCGCCTATACCCAACGAATGGGCAGCCATATCCGGATGGAACTGTTGATGGGCCGCCTGTCAGGGCGCGCGCTTTGGCTGGTAGAAGCCTTTGGCGCGGCGATCGCCATGTTTATCATTGGGGTCCTGATTTATTATAGCTTTGGCCACTTTCTCCGGGCCTACACCCTTGGCGACACCACGATCGACGCTGAGTATGTGACGTGGCCTTCCAAACTGCTTGTTCCTATCGCCTTCTCGATCTGGTGGTGCCGACTTGCCCTGCAATTGTTCGGTGCGATCCGCCTTGTGTTGGACCCATCCAAAGAGCCTGTGGGTGTTGTCGTCATGAAAGACGTCGCCGAACAAGCACAGGACGAAATTCATGAAGTTATGGGTGACGATGCACATCTCCCCGAGCCGGAGGGCAAATAATGATCCTAGGTATCGGAATGTCCGACCCGTTTTTGGTCGGCGTCATCACGCTTGGCTTGCTTTTGCTTCTCATCGTTCTTGGGGTGCGCGTTGTCTTTGCCGCCGCTGTTGTCGGTCTATTGGGCTTGGTTGAGCTGCGCGGCTGGGGCCCTGCAGCGGGCATCATCGGCACGATCCCGCATTCAAAATCCTCGACCTATGCGCTGTCGGTCTTGCCGATGTTCATCTTTATCGGCTTTTTGGCCTTTCACGCAGGCATGACCCAACAGCTTTTTGACGCAGCCCGCAAATGGCTCGGCTGGATGCCCGGTGGATTGGCTGTGGCAACCGTTTTCGCGACCGCTGGTTTTGCCGCCGTTTCCGGGGCGTCTACAGCAACCGCAGCGGTGTTCAGCCGTGTGGCGATCCCTGAGATGCTGAAATACGGTTATGACCGGCGCATGGCCGCAGGTGTTGTGGCCTCTGCTGGCACGCTTGCCACGTTGATCCCACCTTCGGCGATCCTTGTTATCTATGCGATCATTGTTGAACAATCAGTCGGCAAACTGCTGTTGGCTGGGTTCTTGCCGGGTATCTTTTCGGCCTTCGTATATGCGGGCATTATCGTCGTCTGGGCGATGCTTAAGCCAGGTTCTGCCCCATCCGTGAAAGGTTTCACATGGGGAGAGAGGGCGCGCACCCTGCCCGGCATTTCGCCGATCATTTTGGTGGTCGTCATCATCATGACCGCGATCTATGGCGGGTGGGCCACCCCAACAGAAGCCGGCGCACTTGGAGCTTTCGTCGTCTTTATCCTCGCGATTGCGCGCGGCACCCCGTTGAAGTCGATCAAAGATTCTCTGATGGAATCCGCCAAACTCACGGTGATGATCTTCTCTCTGATCTGGGGGGTGCTGATCTTTGTGCGCTTTTTGGGCTTCTCAGGCATTCCCGGCACTTTCACGGAGTGGGTTGTTGGCCTTGATGTTGCGCCGATGACCATCATGATCTGCATCCTTCTGGCCTATGCGGTGTTGGGCATGTTTATGGATGCTATCGGAATGCTTCTGCTGACTTTACCGGTGGTTTATCCTGCTGTGATAGCACTGGGGTTTGATCCCATCTGGTTCGGCATCATCGCCGTTAAAATGGCCGAAGTCTGTCTGATCACCCCGCCAATTGGTCTGAACTGTTTTGTCGTGAACGGTGTTCGACCAGACATTCCACTGGGCACTGTCTTTCGCGGGGTCGCCTTGTTCTTTATCGCGGATGTGATCACCATCGCCGCTTTGTTGATGTTCCCTGAGATCGTGACATGGCTGCCCAACTTTGATTTTGCAGCATGGTGGGACGGGCTCTGGGCCGTCTCTAACTAAGGAGCCGACATGCGTTTACAAACATCCCTGCCGCTGATCAGTGCCAATGCCATTGTCCTCGAAGCACTGGCTCTAGGGCGCAAGGCATCCTTGCTGCCGCTGACCGTGGTTGTGCTCGATGCCGGGGGCAAACTCGTCGCGACCCAAAGTGAAGACGGATCAGGCCTAACACGCTTTGATATCGCCTATGGCAAGGCGTATGGCGCGCTTGGCATGGGCATATCAAGCCGATTGATCCGCGACCGCTTGTCTGAACGGCCGGCGTTCCAAAACGCAATCGCTGCGGCTTCGGATGGGCGGTTCATCCCTGTTCCGGGCGGTGTGCTGGTCGAAACCACCGAAGGAATCACGCTTGGAGCAGTTGGAATTTCAGGCGACACATCCGACAAAGACGAATACTGCGCGATTGAGGCGATCAAATCGGCAGGATATGCCCCCGAACCTGCGGAACCCAATCCTGACTGGCGCACATCGTCCTTGTCTGATCACTATCCTGCGTCGAGCTGAAAGACGTGATCGAAATGTCGATGGGTCACTTGCAAACGCGGCAAATCGGCATCTTTGGGATCTTCCAATTGAAACGTCGACCGGCCCACATAGCCTTCTGGGATCACCATACACCGCACAAAGCGCGTCACACCTTCTGTCTGCAACGCGACCGCGCGCACCGGGCTATTTGCTGGCTCAAACCAGCTCGTTCCGGGCTTAATGATCTGGCTGCCGTGATTGGTTTCAATCCGCAAAGATCCACTGACCAAATGGCGCCAACCGCTGCCTGCATGGGTGTGTCTGTGGGCAATTGCCCCCACCGGAAAAGCGACCTCATCGACCCGCAACGCGCGCGGGGGCGCCAGCTCTGTGATTTCATGGCAGCCAAGAACCGTCACGCCCGTTTGCGCCTGATCGGTAAGCGCAAAAATCAAATCCGCACCTTGTTCACCGATCCCTGCTGTTCCCAACGGCGCGTCCGCATCTTGCGCCCCACAATGGCGCCAACCAGCACTCAGATCAGCGCCTTCAAGGCTCGCGTTCAATACACTCAGAAACACCCCACACCCCCCGTAATTTCATGGTCTCAGTTTACATGAAACCCGCTGCGCTCGCCATAACCTTGATTGCTCTTTCGCTGTTTGTTCTGGGCGCGCGGACCTTTGGAGGTGTTGCATTTGAAGCAGGCGCAGGCCTCGGGTTTTTCACGCTTTGCATCCTTGGACTGCGCAGCAGTACCATCCGCGAACTCCTCTTGCTGATCACCAGTATCGTCCTGACGGGGATCTTTTTTTGGCGGCGCGGCGACCAGCAGATCTTTTGGGAAGCCGTTGACATAGCATCGTTTTTTGCGGCTTTCATCCTCTTGTTGACTGCCCTGAAGATCGCGGCCGAGAGATCAAACTCTGTCTTATCCGTCGGCCGCTACCTCATCCGGCAGCCAGCGTCGGGCCGCTATATAGCAACAGCAACGGGTGGGCATTTCCTGGGCGTTTTTCTGAATTTCGGTGCAATAAGCCTCATGGCCCCGCTGATCCAAAACGCCGCCAAAGGTGCAGATGGCATCGTGAATACCGATCTTGAACGGCGCCAGATTTCTGCTCTTTTGCGTGGGTTTGCCTGGATCTTATTGTGGGCCCCAACGACCCTGACACAGACCGTGCTGCTTACATTGTTCACGGACATTTCTTATGGAAAGGTCATTGGGTTGGGAATGGCGACATCCCTGTTTATGATGCTCGTCGGCTTGCTGTTTGACCGCTTTGAATGGCGAAAGATGCAAGCTGACACTGTCGCTGCGCCCAAGTTTCCTAAGGCTGAATTTGGGCGGTTGTCCTTGGTCTGCGGCACCTTGATCTTGGCGACAGCGGCCTTGCAAATCAGCTTGGGCTATACCACCGCCTTGGCGTTGATGTTTGTCGCCCCCTCAATAACGCTTGTTTGGTACATGGCCCAACGGCCTCAGGACACAAAGCTGAAAACGCAACTCTCCACATTTTGGCCAGCACTGACGGACAGCGCCCCAAGCCTTGCGCGCTCCGCCATTGCTTTGGGATTGTCTGGGTTCATTGGGCGGATTTTGGCGGGCGTCATACCAATTGAGAGCATAACAGAGGTCGTCAATCTAACAGATGTCCCGGGGTGGGCGTTTCTGGCGGCCCTGCCAGTACTGGTGACCTTGGGCGGTCAGGTGGCGCTCAGCCCGATTATCTTGGTCGTGTTTATTGGGCAGGTCATACATGCCCTGCCTGTGCTGCCTGCAGATCCCACAAATATTGTATTTGCGCTGAGTGCCAGTTGGGCCCTGTCGATGTTCGCCTCCCCCAACGCCACTGCGACGCTGTTGATTTCAGCATCAACAAAACTGGCCCCAACGACGCTCACTTGGGCATGGAATTTAAAATATGGGGCGACCTGCTATGCGCTTTTGGTCGCCCTGTTCATTTTGCTAGAGGCTTAGCGCGCGGGTATGCCCTTACCTTTACCCGTTTCGGTCACCCCGTCGATCAGCACAAACATGATTGTGCATGGTTCGGTGCCACGGTTGGCCCATGCGTGGTTGGTGCCTCGCTGAACGACGACATCCCCCGCCTTGAGCAAGACATCATCCTCTTCGTTGTCCATGACCATCCAGATTTCTCCGTTCATCACGATGCCATAGTCAACGCTGTCCGTACGGTGCATCCATGGGTGCCGTCCACCTTGGACGACATTGGCCCCAGCCCCCATTTCGGCAAAGGCGGCCGCCCCATCTTCGGATGACAATTTGGCCATGACTTCGGGATCTTCGGGCAAGAATTCAACACAGCGGAAAACAGTTCCGTTTATGGGTGGGTGAAGAATAAAGTCGCCTTCACAGGTCTCTGTTGGCCCATCGTATTGCGCAGGCGTTTCATGCGTCAGCCAAAAGTTCGTCAATCGGACACCGGGCCTGTTGGGACGTTGCAGCATTTGGGTCGCAATTTGATCGCTTTCGATGATCGCGGTGCCGTTTGCATCGTGGCCAGTGACAACGCGCCGATAGTTCTTGTGCTTCATGATGAGCCTTTTTGCTTAGATGAGGAATTGGAAGATCGGTCAAAAAACACCACACCCGCGAACAGGGCTGCGCCGATGACCCCAGAGGTAAGCCCTTGGAACACCAATAACAGCCCAGCCCCTGCAGCAATGAGGCGTAGAAAAATCGACAGCTTACCTGACAGGCAGCCGATGATGGCCACCGCAATGGCAAATGTGCCGGCTGCGGCGGTTACCACCGCAGTAAGGTTGTCGAGCCACGTGCCTCCCATCAGCAGGCCAGGGCCGTAAACAATCGCAAATGGCAGCACAAAAGAGGTGGCGGCATAAGACGCGGCCGTCCATCCGACCTTATTGACGTTGGCCCCTGCGATGCCCCCCGCCACATAGGAGGCCAGCGCGACAGGCGGTGTGATGGTCGAGATACAGCCATAATAGAAGACAAAGAAATGCGCCGTGAGAGTGGGAACCCCCAGTTTGACCAATGCAGGTGCGACCACGGTGGCAAGGATCAGATACGCTGCTGTCGTCGGCAGCCCCATCCCAAGGATGATCGATGTTAGCATTGTGAAAAACAGCGCAAGGAACAAATATCCGCCGGAGGCGACATCGATAAGCGTGGCGATCTTGGAACCAAGCCCCGTGACCCCCAAGACACCCGCAATGATGCCCGCCGCAGCACAAGCGGCTGAGATGGTCACCACCGAGCGCGCGCCCTCCGAAATGGATCGCACAAGTTTTTCGAGAAAGGCCGCGTCAAGTTTGCGCGCCCAAATCACATCGCCTACCAGCAAAACGACCATCGCCCAAAGTGAGGACATAAAGGGCGAATACCCGATGAGCATCATGGATATCAGCGTCGCAAAGGCCGCGATAAACGGCCCCCCTTTGATCAGAACCTTGCTCAATGGTTCGTCACTGACTTGGGCACCCGAATTCGGTGCGATGCCCGATTTCGTTGCCTGAAGGTGAACAACCATGAAGGCCGAGCCAAAGAACAATAGCGCCGGCAAGATCGCAGCGGCCATCACGGCGGTGTAGGGCACCCCTACGATTTCAGCCATGATAAACGCCGCAGCCCCCATGACCGGCGGCATGATTTGCCCCCCGGTGGAGGCCACGGCCTCGATCGCGGCCGCTTGGTGAGGTTGGTATCCCTCTCGCTTCATAATTGGGATCGTCACGGTGCCGGTCACCGCAACATTGCCTGCTGCTGACCCGCTGACCATGCCGATGAGTGTGGAAAACAACACGGCTGATTTGGCCGAGGCCGCCCGCAATCCGCGGGTGCAACGCACTGAAAGTTCGAAGAAAAAGTCCCCGGCGCCAAAATTTGACAGCAGCGATCCAAAAATGGTGAAGACAATGATATATGTCGCAGCCACCCCCACAGGAATACCGTATATGCCCTGAGTGTCTGTCGTCAGAACAACGATAATACGGTTCAGTGTAGACCCGCGTCCTTCTAGCACGCCGGGCAAATACGGGGCGAGGAACGGGTAGAGAAAGAAGACAAGTGTGATGCAGGCGAGAATGTTGCCAATGCCACGCCGGGCAGCCTCAAACACGATGATGATCAGGACAACGCCCGCGTAGAAATCTGTATCCGAGGTGATACCGCCGGAAAAGGCGATAGGCTTCCAACGGCTCAGCATCCACAAGCTCGCCACCACTGTCACGGTGACAAGGATCAAGGAGATCAGCGCATTGAGCTTGGTGCCAGCGAGTTTTTCGCTGGCGGGTTTGATGACAAACAAAAGCGACAGGGCCAGCATGACATGGGTGACACGCATTGGCATTGTCGAGATCGCAAAAACGCCTGACACCACCATCAGGTGGTATCCCCCAAGAGCGAAACCCGCCAGAAAAATTGCATTCTGAATCGTGAGATGACGTGTCAGCGCTGTCATGGGACCCCTCCGCAAGTACAATCAGGGCACCTAGAGCGCCCTGATCTGTCTTTCAGTGTGCGTTTACTTTTGTGCGTCGAAGTAGGCTTTCGCTCCTGCATGCAACGGAATCGCAAGATCCAGTGACATCGCCGGATCGATCTGGCGTGCGTTGGCGTTTTCTTCCTGCAACTGTGCAAGATTGTCAAAAATCGCGGCTGTCACAGCCTGCACCGTCGCGGCATCCAAGCTGTTCGGAGCGACCAGCATGTTGTTCACACCAATAAGCGTACCGCCTTGGTCCATCCCGTAAACATCGGCGGGCACCTCAACAGGCACAAAGGCAGGGTTTTTCGCAATGGCAGCCTCAAGCTTGCCGTCAGAAAAACTGATGAAGCGCAAATCTGCACCTGCAGAGGCCTGCATCACAGCCCCAGCTGGAAACCCAGACAGAGCCAGAGCCGCGTCGACTGTGCCGTCGGTCAGCTGGCTGAAGCCGTCAGAATAAGACACAAAGCTTGGGGTGATGTCCTCGACCGCCATGTCATGAAGTGGGAACAAGAAGTTCACAAAACCCAACGTGCCACCGCCTGCGGGACCAACGGCAACGCTTTTGCCCCGTAGGTCTTCGATGGTTTGGATGTCACTGTCAGCCAGCACAACCATATGCAAAACCGACGGGTGCAGCGCGGCGACAGCGCCAATGTCAATTTTACCCGTCGCCTTATAGGGGCCCACGCCCTTGGTTGCCAAAACCGCGAGGTTGTTGTTGGTGATGGCGATTTCAACTTCGCCACTGGCGATCAGATTGGGGTTTTGAACCGATCCGCCAGTCACGATGGGAACCATCGAGATGTCGCCACCGGCGTGTTCATTTACGACGTTAGAAATGCTCTGCCCCATTGGGTAGAATGCACCCCCGAGTGATGCCGTCCCGATGCGCAGCTCCTCGGCGGTTGCCGCTGTTGTGATTGCCGCTAAGCCAAGCACGCTGGCGACCATACGAATAGAATTTTTCATTGATTCCTCCCTTGGTGATGGAGGCACAGTACCTACTTTACAGCAAAATTCTACAAAAAATCGATTTTTTAAAAATCCCGGCCTGTGATGCCGTCAGCGGATTCTACTTTGTTGCCGTGATTTGAGGGGGCCCTCAAATCGCAGAGACGGGAAGTTTATTCAAGTTATTACAGTTGGTTATAGCAGATTGACTCTGCCACTCACCGCTCAACGCACCGCTCTGAAAATCCACATTCCTGTATGGGTTCCTTGGCCATGCCCGCAGAGGTCAAGCGGTGGTAGGCGCCTGTTGTGCGCGAGTCCATTGGAAACAACATGCCATCTGTGACCCCTCTGGTCGGGGCGCATGCATCATAAGATTCCTCTTGGGCTGGCCCAAAGGAACCAACGCCCAAGACAACGTGGCTTGGGACCTAGAAATCTCATCCAGATCCGCTTTTGTCAGCAATCAGTTTTTGATGTGGGTCGTGCGCTAAGATTTTGGCGGCCCCGGAAGGACTTGAACCCTCAACCTCGGACTTAGAAGGTCCTTGCTCTATCCAGTTGAGCTACGGAGCCGCTGAAAACGATCCAAAGAGATCGCACTATTTGGTACTTGCTAAGCGCCTATGTTTCAAAGCCAAATCTTGGGGTCTGCATCCAACACACTGTCGGTTGCTTCAGCCCATTCAGCTAGAAAGTACGGGAGGGCCACAGGCAAGCGGCCAACACCCTTAGTGGGTCCAGACGGCCCGACGATTCGTGGCAAAGTTTTCACCATAGCCACCAGCGCGCACATTTGGCTTGCGGGTTTTGGCTTCGGTGACCACCGCCTCAAGACCATGCTCACTGGCATACTCCAAAGCAGCTTCTTTGCTGTCAAAGCGCAAGCGCACTTGGCTTTGTGTGTCGCTGCTTGAGGTCCACCCCATCAACGGGTCAACATCACGCGCTTCGGCGGGTTCATAATCCAGGACCCAATTCTTGGTCTTGGCCATGCCCGACTGCATTGCATTGCGAGCGGGTTGATAGATACGTACACGCATCCCAGACTCCTTTTGTTTGGCCTGTTATCCAGAAATCTGCCCCCTTTTGCAAGCGTTTGAACGCTGCTGACAGAATGCTGTCAGTAGACCCCTGCTAGGGAACGCTCACAATCGCGAATTCTAGGAGAATCAAATGCAAAACCACATCATCGAAACCATCATGTTCAAGCTCAGCCCTCATGTGCAAAAAGACGACTTTCTAAGCTTTGCCGAAGCCTCTAGCGACTATGTCAAAGGCTGCAAGGGATTCATTGCACGGCGTCTGTCCTCGGACAAAGACGGCAATTGGGTGGAGCATATCGAATGGGAAACAATGGCTGACGCGTCGGCTGCTGCGGCTGCGTTGGGCAATGCGCCCGACATCGGTCCATTTTTGACCGCCATTCATCCGGGCACAGTCACGATGCATCACACCGAGGTTTCCATCAGCATCGGGTAATCTTTCACCGCGTGGCGTAAGCGAAGACACGAACTTGCAAACGGCGTTGGCTGCCAGCTAGATCACAGGGAGCGAGGGGTGGGTGAAAAGCGATCCACCCAGCAGCCAAGCCTGCCACTTGCCTAAAAATCATACGATCTTTTTGACCTTTTGGGAAATAAAATTTCAAAACACACCCCGCTTTGAGTAAGGAATTGAAAATTCAAATAAAAAGATATGTTTAGTGTGTATATTTTTGACACCAAAATTTTGTTGCGATTCTTGAGGGAAGTCGGCAACAGGGCTTGAAGCGGAACAAAAAGTGATCAAATCTTAGGCAACCGCCGGAGAATCTCATGCCTCATATCCACACTGACACCTCAGAGCCGATTCTGCAGGCTGCAGCGCCAGACATCAAAAACCGCCCCAAACTTGAAGGCGGCAAAGCCTTTGTCATGGCCACAGAGTTTGAACCGGCGGGGGATCAGCCCACAGCAATTGAAGAGCTTAGCCAAGGTGTGCTGAGCGGTGAACGCGATCAGGTGCTGCTTGGGGCCACCGGAACCGGCAAAACCTTTACAATGGCAAAGGTGATTGAACAGACCCAGCGCCCTGCGATCATTCTGGCTCCCAACAAGACATTGGCCGCGCAGCTTTACGGAGAGTTCAAAGGCTTCTTTCCTGACAATTCCGTCGAATATTTTGTGTCGTTTTATGACTACTATCAGCCCGAAGCCTATGTCGCGCGCTCGGACACCTACATTGAAAAAGAATCGCAGATCAACGAACAGATCGACCGGATGCGCCACTCGGCGACCCGCGCCCTATTGGAACGCGACGATGTGATCATCGTGGCCTCGGTCTCGTGCATCTATGGGATCGGTTCAGTCGAAACCTACGGTGCGATGACGCAGGATCTGAAAGCCGGCGAAGAATATGACCAGCGCGCGGTGATCGCGGATTTGGTCGCGCAGCAATACCGCCGCAATGACGCCGCCTTTCAGCGGGGCACGTTTCGGGTGCGCGGCGACGTTCTTGAGGTGTGGCCCGCCCACCTAGAAGACCGCGCCTGGAAACTGTCATTCTTTGGCGAAGAGCTGGAACAAATCACCGAATTTGATCCACTGACCGGCGAGCGCACAGACACCTTTGAACAAATCCGGATCTATGCGAATTCGCACTATGTGACGCCCAAGCCAACAATGCAGCAGGCAATCATTGGCATCAAAAAAGAGCTGCGTCAGCGGCTGGACCAGCTGGTCGAAGAAGGCAAACTGCTGGAAGCGCAACGTTTGGAACAACGCAGCAATTTTGATCTTGAGATGCTCGAAGCCACAGGCGTGTGCAACGGGATCGAGAACTATTCGCGGTACCTGACGGGCCGCGCACCGGGTGAACCGCCGCCCACCCTATTTGAATTTATCCCTGACAACGCTGTGGTCTTTGCCGACGAAAGCCACGTCAGCGTGCCTCAGATTGGTGGCATGTACAAAGGCGACTATCGGCGCAAGTTCACGCTATCCGAACATGGGTTCCGTTTGCCTTCTTGCATGGACAACCGCCCATTGAAGTTTGAAGAGTGGGACGCAATGCGCCCACAATCCGTGTTTGTCTCCGCCACCCCGGCCAAATGGGAAATCGAACAGACCGGCGGTGTCTTTACCGAACAGGTGATCCGCCCAACCGGCTTGCTGGACCCAGAGATTGAGATCCGCCCCGTTGAAATGCAGGTTGACGATCTGTTGGACGAAGTGCGCAAAGTGACCAACGAGGGGTTTCGCACATTGGTCACCACTTTGACCAAGCGCATGGCCGAAGATCTGACCGAATATATGCACGAACAGGGCATTAAGGTGCGCTACATGCACTCGGATATCGACACGATTGAACGGATCGAAATCCTGCGTGATCTGCGTTTGGGGGCCTTTGACGTGCTGATCGGCATCAACCTTCTGCGGGAGGGTCTAGATATTCCCGAGTGTGGGTTGGTGGCGATCCTTGATGCCGATAAAGAAGGCTTCCTGCGGTCCGAGACCTCTTTGGTGCAAACGATTGGCCGTGCGGCGCGAAACGTCGAAGGCCGCGTGATCATGTATGCCGACCGCATCACCGGCTCGATGGAGCGCGCGATGGGCGAAACCGAACGCCGTCGCGCCAAACAACAGGCCTACAACGAGGCCCACAACATCACGCCGATGACGGTCAAAAAGAACGTCGAAGATATTCTGGCCGGTCTCTACAAAGGCGACACCGATCAATCCCGCGTCACCGCGACGATCGACAAACCGATGCACGGCGCCAATCTCGAAGCGCATCTGGCAGGACTGCGCACCGAAATGCGTAAAGCGGCTGAAAACCTTGAGTTTGAAGAAGCCGCGCGCCTGCGCGACGAAGTCAAACGTCTGGAAGCGGTCGATCTGGTGGTGTCAGACGATCCACTGGCACGTCAGTCCGCGGTAGACGCGGCAGTCGAATCCGTCTCAAAGTCGCGCGGTCGCTCCACCGCTGGTCGATCCGGGCAACGCGGTGGAAACGTGAAACGGCGCGGCCGCTAACCTTTGGACTCTGTAGAAAAGAAGCCATCCATGTTGGCACAGCCCCTGGACGTGATTGTCAACGATCGTTTCCAATCCGACTATCATTATCAGTTGGTGGCCCCGATGGGCGCAGAGTTCGATCCGGGGTTCTCGCCGTTTTACACCCCCAAACAAATGTTGGAGATGGGGGTCTTTGAGGGCAAATATTGCAACGATTGCACCGAAGAATTGCCGACGGATTGGTTTGAGAACGCAAAAATCAGTGACAAGCCTGATGTTGAGATGAACTACTTCGGCATCAAAAGCCGCCAACCCCTAAGCGTCTGGCAACAAAAGGGCTGGATCTTTGGCCCTGATCCGCGCGGTTGGTTTCAATGGTATTGCCGCTACTACATGGGACGGCGTTTGCCCGAGGTAGACGACCTGCAAATCAAGCGCTGGCGCGCGTTTTCACGTCATGCGGGACAAATCAAAGCCAATTGTCATCCCGGTGATATCTTTTGCCGCCCTCGTCAGCGCCAAGCCTTGTTGCAATGGTCTTATGATCCATTGATCTGACATCATGGGGTGGGTCTGCCCGCGCGCCACCCGCATCCTGCCCGATCCCTTTGTTGGGCGTGTTTGGGCCATCTTTGGCCGACGCGCGGGCACATCTCTGTGAGCATACGAACTCAGAATTGAACTTTGCGCGGACCGCAGGCATACTGGGCGCAGAGCAAAACACGGACGACCCAAAGGGAAAAATCCCACCGTCCTGACATGAGGCTAAAAAATGAAACCTTTTTTGAGCGCTGCGTTGATCGCCGCATTCCTGACCCCTATCGCAGCTCCGGTGATTGCGGGGCCGATTGATCGTGCCTGCATGCTGTCCCCTCGGGATCAAAAAAGCTGGACACTGTGCCGCTGTATCCAACGCGCAGCCAATGACACGCTCAGCCGTTCGGATCAAAGGCGCGCTGCGAAATTTTTCCGCGACCCTCAGTTGGCGCAAGACACCCGCCAATCGGATAATCCTGCCAGCGAACGGTTTTGGCTTCGCTATAAAGCGTTCGGATCAACCGCCGCTGCAATTTGCACCTAAGAGTTGCCTGCGCACACGGGTTACGTCATGATCACCCGGAACGGGAGAGAGTGAAATGCGGAAATTTCTAGTTATTCTGGACGACAGCCGCGAGTGTCTGAATGCGATGCGTTTTGCTGCGATGCGGGCTGCAAAAACGGGGGGCGGTGTGAAAATCCTCTCTGTGATCGAAGCCGAAGAGTTCAATCATTGGATTGGTGTCGGTGACATCATGCGCGAAGAGGCCCGCGAGCGGATCGAAGTGCACTATGAGGTATTTGCCAAGTGGATGCGTGACCGTCAGGGCATTGACCCCGAGTTGGTTATCACAGAAGGCGAATCCGTCAGCGCCATTTTGTCCCAGATCCAAGACGACCCAGAAATTGGTGTGCTGGTTTTGGGGGCTGGCGAAGACAAAAAAGGGCCCGGCCCCTTGGTCACACAACTCAGCCGCACCGCAGGATCCTTGCCGGTTCCCATCACGATTGTGCCGGGAACGCTGAGCAAAGATCGCCTCGAGGCTATCACTTAAGCGCGTATGGCGCCCGACGCCCCACCAATTAGAATCATTCTAAACCTTGACAGTTCCGGGTCGCAGGCGCATATCCATAGGCAACCATATAAGGGTCTGTCGCCATGTTCATTCAAACTGAATCCACTCCGAACCCAGCCACACTGAAATTTTTGCCTGGTCAGGCAGTTTTGGGTGCAGGCACGGCTGATTTCCCAACGTCTGATGCGGCGGCGGGATCGCCACTTGCTCAACGTATTTTTGCTGTGACGGGTGTCGCGGCCGTGTTCTTTGGTGCTGACTTTGTCACCGTCACCAAATCTGATGATGTCGAATGGGATCATCTGAAACCCGGCTTGCTGGGCGCTATCATGGAGCATTTCCAATCGGGCCAACCCGTCATGGGAGCCGAAGCTGCCGTTAGCTCGGGTCACGCAGAACACACCGGTGAAGATGGCGAAGTTGTCGGCCAAATCAAAGAACTGTTGGACACACGGGTGCGCCCAGCTGTGGCACAGGATGGCGGCGATATCACGTTCCATGGATTTGATCGCGGCATCGTTTACCTGCATATGCAGGGCGCCTGCGCGGGATGCCCATCGTCAACCCTGACATTGAAAATGGGCATAGAAAACTTGCTGCGTCACTACATCCCCGAAGTGACCGAAGTGCGTCCTGTAAACGCCTAAGATCTATGACCAAGCCTCCACTGATTCTTGGCTTTGACACATCGGCCGCGCATTGCGCGGCCGCTTTGCTGTCTGGTGAGACCGTTTTGGCCGCCCGGCATGCCGAAGGGGGGCGTGGGCAAGTTGAACGTCTGATGCCTCTGCTCGAGGAAATTTTGAAAGACGCAGGATACGCTTGGGCGGACCTTTCGGCCATTGGTGTTGGCGTGGGGCCGGGCAATTTCACCGGCATTCGAATTTCGGTGTCTGCTGCGCGCGGTCTGTCTTTGGCGCTGAACATTCCCGCCATCGGCGTTTCAACCTTCGAGGCCACCCAGATCACCGCCCCTGTTGGCACGGTGCCCACCGTTACAGCGCCGCGTGATCAACTTTATGCCCAACTTGACGGTCAGGCTGGAAAGCTCATGCAACGATCCGAAGCCGAAGCTTTGTGTCAGACCTTGGTGGCACCGCCGCCACCCGACACCTTGGCGACCTCTATTGCTTTGGTTGCCCTCGCCAAACACACCATGCCTGCGCCGCGCCCCGCGCCGCTTTATATCAAAGCCGCAGATGCCGCGCCGGCCCGCGACGCAGCCCCAGTGATCTTAAGCGATGACACCTGACGCGCTGGCGACGCTGCACGCTGCGGCCTTCACAACGCAACGCCCCTGGAGCGCGGATGAGTTTGCGAGCCTGCTAAGTTCAAAATTTGTATTTCTTGCGCCCGTGTCCAATGGCTTTGCATTGGGACGTGTGATCGCAGACGAAGCGGAATTGCTGACACTTGCTGTTGCCCCCTCTTATCAGGGTCAAGGGCTAGGGCGTCGCGCCATGGCCCAGTATCACGCTGTGGCGGCCACCAAAGGCGCTTGCAGCAGCTTCCTAGAAGTTGCCGAGACCAATCTCTCTGCACGGCACCTGTACGATTCCTTGGGCTACCAGCAAACAGGCCGACGGGCGGACTACTACCGCCTTATAGATGGAAAAATGGTCGCTGCGGTGGCTATGTCTTGCTCAATTACCCCCGGTCACGCTAAATTTGACCTCTGAGTCAAAGATTTTCCAACGATTCACTGTTGACCCCCGGCGCTGGCTGCGGCCTAAATCTCGTGGAGGTCAGTTGTTGACTGACTCATAATGACGAAGACCGCGTGAGTGGTCCCATAATAATCAACCGGGAGAGTACAAATGACTCTGATGCAAAAATTCCTTGGTGCAGCCGCCGCAGTCGCTTTGAGCGCAGGCGCCGCGGCCGCCGATCCTGCCCTGATCTTTGATCTGGGTGGCAAGTTCGACAAATCGTTCAACGAAGCCGCATTCAATGGCGCGACACGTTGGGCCGAAGAAACCGGTGGGTCCTTCCGTGAGATCGAACTTCAGTCTGACGCACAGCGTGAGCAAGCGCTGCGTCGCTTTGCTGAAGCTGGTGCAAACCCAATCATCATGGCCGGCTTTGCCTTTGGCAACGCGCTGGGTGAAGTTGCGGGTGACTATCCTGACACCAAATTCGCAATCATCGACATGGTTGTAGATTCACCAAACGTACGTTCGGTTGTCTTCAACGAGCACGAAGGCTCTTACCTTGTTGGTATGATGGCGGCGATGGCGTCTGAGTCCAACACTGTTGGCTTCATCGGCGGCATGGACATCCCTCTGATCCGCAAGTTCGCTTGTGGCTACGCTCAGGGTGTTAAAGCGGTCAACGCAGACGCAACTGTGATCCAGAACATGACCGGCACAACACCTGCCGCATGGAATGACCCGGTAAAAGGCTCCGAGCTGACCAAAGCTCAGATCAGCCAAGGCGCTGACGTTGTATACGCAGCGGCTGGTGGTACCGGTGTTGGCGTTCTGCAAACCGCCGCGGATGAAAACATCCTGTCGATCGGTGTGGACAGCAACCAAAACTACCTGCACTCGGGCAAAGTTCTGACATCGATGATGAAGCGCGTGGACAACGCCGTTTATGACGCGATGACTGCTGGTGCAGATCTGGAAACCGGTTTCAACATCATGGGTGTTGCAAACGGTGGTATCAGCTACGCGCTGGACGAGCACAACGCAGCTCTGGTTTCTGACGACATGAAAGCAGCTGTAGACGGCGCATTGGCGAAAATCGCCAGCGGTGAGCTGGTTGTGCATGACTACATGTCCGACAACGCCTGCCCAGTAGAATAAGCCGCCCCAGAGCACTTATTCGAAAATGATCAAGGGCCGTGCCTTTCCGGTGCGGCCCTTACCAATTGGAGATATTCTCATGGGACATGCGATAGACACCTTCTTCGCCGCTTGGGGTGAGCCGGACGCACAAACGCGCGCGCAGATGCTCAGCGACTGTTTGGCCCCTGCCCCTCACTATGTGGACCCCCGCACACCGGCCCCAATCACCGAGGTCTCGGCCCTGATTGAGTATGTGGCGATGTACACCCAGTATGCCCCCGGCGCGACGGCCAAAACGGTGGCCCTCAGTGAAACCCAAGGCGCCTATCGCGCCACGGTCGAATTCCTGATGAGCGATGGGAAAAAGCAGTTCGGACAATATTTTGCTGAACTAGACGATCAATCACGTGTCCAACGTTTGGTTGGGTTTGTGGGATTGGGAGAACCCGAATGACAGCACCAGCGATTGAACTCAAAGGCATATCCAAAGCCTTTGGCCCGGTTCAAGCCAACAAAGACATCTCAATCTCGGTCCAACCGGGCACCATTCACGGGATCATCGGTGAAAACGGCGCCGGTAAATCGACCCTGATGTCGATCTTGTATGGCTTTTACAAAGCCGACAAAGGCGAAATCTTTATCAAGGGCAACCTGACATCCATCCCTGACAGCCAAGCCGCCATTTCGGCTGGTATCGGTATGGTGTTCCAGCACTTTAAGCTGGTCGAAAACTTTTCGGTTTTGGAAAACATCATTTTGGGTGCCGAAGACGGCGCCCTTTTGCGACCTTCCTTGGCCAAAGCCCGCAAAGAGCTGAAGCATTTGGCCGACGAATATGAGCTGAACGTTCAGCCTGATGCGCTGATCCAAAACCTGAGCGTTGGGCACCAGCAACGGGTGGAGATCCTTAAGGCGCTGTATCGCAAAGCTGAAATTCTGATCCTCGATGAACCCACCGGGGTTCTGACACCCTCCGAAGCGGATCAACTGTTCCGCATTTTGGATCGCTTGCGCGCTGAAGGTAAAACCATCGTCCTGATCACCCACAAGCTGCGAGAGATCATGGACATCACCGACACGGTCAGTGTGATGCGTCGTGGCGAGATGACCGCCACGGTGAAAACCGCAGAAACCAGCCCAGAACAATTGGCCGAGCTGATGGTCGGGCGCAAAGTCCTGTTGCAAGTCGAAAAAGTCGCCGCCACCCCGGGCAAAACCGTTCTCGAAGTTGAGAACCTGCAAGTCATTGATGACAAAGGCGTTGAGCGCCTGAAAAGCGTTTCTTTGAACGTCAAAGCGGGTGAAATTCTGGGCATCGCCGGCGTGGCTGGCAATGGTCAATCAGAATTGCTCGAAGTGCTGGGCGGCATGATCCCCGGCACGGGACGCATTCAAATGAACGGCGAAGAGATTGACCTGACGGGCAAGAATTCTGACGGGCAATCCCGACGCAATCGCGGCATCGCGCATGTGCCCGAAGATCGCCAGAGTGAAGGCCTGATCATGGATTTCCACGCTTGGGAAAACGTGGCCTTTGGGTATCACCATGACCCGATGTTCCAAAAGAACCGCCTGTTCATGGACAACACAGCCCTGCGCGAAGACACCGCCCGTAAGATGGAGAAGTTCGACGTGCGCCCGCCAGATCCATGGCTTGCAGCAAAGAACTTCAGTGGCGGCAACCAGCAAAAAATCGTCGTGGCGCGCGAGATCGAACGCAACCCTGACCTTCTGCTGATTGGTCAACCCACACGCGGCGTCGATATCGGGGCCATCGAATACATTCACAAACAAATCATCGCGCTACGGGATCAAGGCAAGGCCATCCTGTTGGTCAGCGTTGAACTGGACGAAATCATGAGCCTTTCAGACAGGATCGCCGTTATGTTTGACGGCCAGATCATGGGCGAACGCCTGCCAACCGAAACAGATGCCCAAGAACTTGGCCTGCTGATGGCCGGCATTAATGGAAAAGGAGCGGCCGCCTGATGGATGTGATGCCAAAGTGGGCCGATGTGGTCCTGATTCCACTGATTTCTCTTTTGCTGGCTGCCATCATTTCGGCGCTGGTTATCTTGGGAATTGGGAAAGACCCCCTAGAAGCGCTGAACCTGATGGTCACTGGCGCGTTGGGGTCCTCCTATGGCTGGGGCTATACGCTCTATTACGCCACAAACTTTATGTTCACTGGCCTTGCGGTTTCGGTCGCATTCCACGCCAGCCTGTTCAACATCGGCGGCGAAGGTCAGGCCACATTGGGCGGTCTTGGCGTCGCGCTTATGTGTTTGTTTGTGCCATGGCCTCATTGGTCTTTGGCCATCTTGGGGGCCGCGATGGCTTCGGCGGTGTTTGGGGCAGCTTGGGCCGCCATTCCCGCTTATCTGCAAGCCAAACGCGGCAGCCACATCGTGATCACAACGATCATGTTCAACTTCATCGCTTTTGCCTTGCTGAACTATGTGTTGGTGAACGTGTTGCGCCCGCAAGGCGCGATGGATCCGGCCACCGCCAGCTTCCCTGCAGCAACCCACTTGCCAAGTCTGCATGACATTCTGGCCGTGGTGGGCATCGAATTCTCTAAGAATGCCCCCGCCAACATCAGTCTTTTGATCGCCGTTGCGGCCTGTTTTGGCGTCTGGGCGCTGATCTGGCGGACCCGTTTGGGCTATGAAATCCGCTCGTTTGGCAAATCCGAAAGCGGTGCACGCTATGCCGGGATTTCACCACTTAAGATCACCATGTTGGCGATGCTTATCTCAGGTGGTCTGTCAGGGATGATGGCCATCAACAACGTGATGGGCGAGGCAGAACGCCTTGTTCTGAGCGCTGTCGAAGGCGCTGGCTTTATCGGCATCGCGGTGTCCCTGATGGGACGCAACCATCCCTTTGGTGTGTTTCTTGCGGCGCTGTTGTTTGGGTTCTTGTACCAAGGTGGCGCAGAACTGGCGCTTTGGGCCAATATCCCGCGTGAACTGATTGTGGTGATCCAAGGTCTGGTGATCCTGTTTACTGGCGCATTGGACAATATGGTGCGTATGCCACTGGAACGCCTGTTCCTTGCCATGCGAAAGGGGGCGTAATTCGATGGATTATTTGACACTTCTCCAAGTGCTGGACAGCTCAATTCGCTTGGCCATTCCTTTGTTGTTGGCCTGTTTGGCGGGCCTGTTCAGTGAACGAGCCGGTATCTTCGACATCGGTCTCGAAGGCAAAATGCTCATCGCAGCCTTCTTTTCCGCAGCTGTCGCCTATGTCACCGGCTCGGTATGGCTTGGCCTCTTGGCTGGGATTGCCAGCTCGATGGCCTTGGCTTTGTTGCACGGCGTGGCTTCGATCACCTTCCGCGGCAACCAGCTGATTTCTGGTGTGGCGATCAACTTCATTGCGGCAGGCATGACCGTGCTTGTGGCGCAAAGCTGGTTCAGCCAAGGCGGACGCACCCCATCTCTGGTTGGCGGCGCCCGGTTTGAACCTTTGACCCTGCCCTTTGCCGAGGCTTTGCAAGGTGTACCGCTTTTGGGTCCGCTGTATCATGACCTGATTTCTGGCCACACCATCTTGGTTTACCTGGCCTTTGCGTGTGTACCGGCGACTTGGTGGGTGCTGTATCGCACCCGGTTTGGTCTGCGCCTGCGCGCCGTTGGGGAAAACCCCGCAGCCGTTGACACCGCCGGTGTTTCCGTGGTCGGTCTGCGCTTTTCGGCTGTTCTGATCTGTGGCGTGCTTTGCGGTATTGCTGGGGCCTATCTGGCAACTGCATTGCAGGCAGGCTTTGTCAAAGAAATGACCGCGGGACGTGGCTTTATCGCTCTAGCGGCGCTGATCTTTGCCAAGTGGCGCCCGTGGTATGCGCTGTTTGCAACATTGCTGTTTGGCTTGCTGCAGGCTGTGGCATTGCGCTTCCAGAACATTCAGATCGGCGAAGTTGCCATTCCGGTCCAGTTGATGGATGCCCTGCCCTATATCCTTACAGTGGTGATCTTGGCCGGCGTTGTTGGCAAAGCGGTGCCGCCACGTGCAGGGGGGGAACCCTACGTCAAAGAACGGTAAGCGTTCCACTATCTGAAACAAAACCAAATCGCTCAGCGTGCAAATCAGCATTCTGAGCGATTTTCTTTTTTCGATCCGGCACCAAGCTTGCATTGCTGCACTGCAACAAGTTAGGAACAGTGCATGCACATCTATCTGCCCATAGCCGAGATTTCGGTTAACGCCTTCCTCCTGCTTGGATTGGGTGGTGTCGTGGGCCTTCTGTCGGGCATCTTTGGCGTTGGCGGAGGCTTTCTCATCACGCCCCTGTTGTTCTTCATTGGCATCCCACCGGCCGTTGCGGTGGCGACCTCAGCCAATCAGATTGTGGCCTCGTCTGTCTCTGGTCTTTTGGCGCATCTCAAGCGCAAAACCGTTGATCTGAAAATGGGCATGGTCCTGTTGGTCGGCGGGCTGATCGGCTCGGGCGTTGGCATTGTTGTCTTCAACTACCTCAAGGCTCTGGGCCAAGTCGATTTGCTGGTGCGGCTTTGCTATGTCGTCTTTCTTGGAGTGATCGGCGGGTTGATGTTTGTAGAAAGCATCCGCGCCATCCAACGGGCGCGCCGCGCAGGTGGCGTCTTGCCCAAAAAGCGCAAGCAACGCAACTGGGTGCACGCCCTGCCCTTTAAGATGCGCTTCCGCGTGTCAGGTCTCTATATCTCGGCTATTCCGCCCCTGTTGGTGGGCGGCTCTGTTGGGCTATTGGCGGCCATTATGGGTGTGGGAGGGGGCTTTATCATGGTCCCGGCCATGATCTATATTTTGGGTATGCCCACCAAAGTGGTTGTGGGAACATCTCTGTTTCAGATCATATTTGTTGCCGGCTTTACCACGCTTTTGCACGCCATCACCAACCACACCGTTGACCTGCCTTTGGCGTTGTTCCTACTGGTGGGGGGCGTCTTTGGTGCGCAGTTTGGCACCGGGATTGGCATGCGGCTTAAGGCAGAAATGCTTCGGGTGTTGCTGGCCATTCTTGTGTTGTCGGTCTGCGGCAAAATTGCGCTGGAACTGCTACTCGAACCTTCCGAACTGTTTTCGATTGTTCCTATTGGGGGCAATGAATAATGCGGCTGATTTTGGTTCTGATACTGGCGCTGTTGCCCACGTTTTCCATGGCCGACGAAGAAGAAATCGTGCTGGGCCTGTCACAAAACCGCGTTGCGATCACTGCCCGGTTTGACGGTTCTGACATCTTTCTTTTTGGCGCCGTCAAACGAGAAACAACCATCCCCGAGGGCAATCTGGAAGTTATCGTTGCGATCGAAGGCCCCTCTGGCCCTGTCAAAGTTCGCCTCAAAGAACGCCGGTATGGGATCTGGATCAATGCAACCGAACTCGAAGTGGATCGCGCCCCATCCTTTTATGCCGTTGCGACCAGTGGCCCGCTAACGCAGGTTCTCAAAAGCATCGAAAACCAACGGCACAAGATTACCGTTGAACGGGCCATCCGCAATGTTGGGGCCCCGGCTGAAATCAAGGATGTTCAGGCCTTTACCGATGCTGTGATCCGCATTCAGGAAAACAATGGCAGCTATCTGTTGCTGGAAAATGCTGTTGAGGTTGACCAACAAACCCTGTTTCGCACCTCAATCGCCCTGCCATCAAACTTGACCGAAGGCGATTATCGCGCGCGGATCTTTTTGACCCGTGACGGCAAGGTGGTGTCACGCTTTGAAACCAGCATTGATGTGCGCAAAGTTGGCCTTGAGCGCTTTTTGTACAAACTCGCGCAAGAGCAGGCCCCCATCTATGGCATCCTCTCCATTCTGATGGCCGTCTTTGCTGGCTGGGGCGCTTCTGCGCTCTTTAGGTTGGTGCGCGACCGCTAAACGCCGTGATCTGCGCCCTAGGCGCCCCAGCGGGGTGCCGATGCACGTCAGCCCAATGGTGCGCAAAACACATGCCTCAATCAGAGGCGTCTTCTTCCGCTTCGGGTTCTGTTTCCAATTTCAACGCCAATGGCGCAGCCGCAGCCCGCAGATCATCAACCCGCAGCTCTGAACTTGGTTTAGACAGCCGGGCGCGCACAACCCAGTGGAGCCGCTCTTCGGCGCGTGTGATCGCCACATAGGCCAGCCGCTTCCACAAGGGTTGACCCGCTTCAACACGTCCCATCCGCGCAGCCGCGTAAAGATCGGGGGCAAAGACCTGAACGTCTTTCCATTGCGATCCCTGCGCCTTGTGGATGGTCACTGCGGCACCGTGCAAAAACACCGCGCCCATACGCGCTGCAAAGGGAATAAACGGTTCTTCTTCGTCTGGCATTTCGATCTTAACGATCGAGGCTGCTGAAACCTGCGGGTCCTCTGCGCCCATCACATGCAATCGCGAAAACCCGGGCTTGCGTCCCTTGCCCAAAAACACGACCTGCGCGCCTTTGATCAGGCCACGCGCCTCAAGATCGAGACGTTTTTTGCGATGTTTCAGCGGCAATTCAATGCCGTCACAAATCAGCGGCTCCCCCGAAAGCAGCTGATCAGAGGGGGCGTCATAGACATTGCGAAATGCATTGATCAACCGGATCCGCGTTGCATTGCGCCAAACCAAAACTGGCGAGCGCGCCATCAGATCAACTTCGACCCGCTGCGCCCAGGTGACACGGTCATCCTTTTGCGCCGCCTGCTCGATCATGCGTTCAAAATCCTCGAACCCCAATTCTGGGTCCGCCAGAGCATGCGCGAGATCCAAAATCGGATTATCTGCGTCTTGGCGATGCACACGACTTAGCGACAGAACCGTTTGTTTTGGCAGGGTTTCAAACACCATCTTGCCCGACTGGCCAACTGGCGCCAGCTGAGCGGGGTCTCCAAACAGAAACAGCGTTGGGAAAATCTCTTTCAGGTCCTCAAACTGCCGCTCATCCAGCATCGAGGATTCATCGATGAACCCAATATCCAACCCGTTTTCGCGGCGTTTCCATCCGGTGATAAAGTCAGACCCGCGCAACCCAGCCGCTGCCAGTGCGCCGGGGATCGATTTGTTGGATTGATAGAATTCAAACGCCCGTGTCAAAGCCTCTTCGGTAAGGTCCTCGATTTCGGGTTTTTCACCGTTGTTGGCCAGCCATTCGGCGATTTTTTCGTATTCGGGATCATAAACTGGCGTGTACAGAATGCGGTGGATCGTGGTTGCTGGCACCCCGCGGTTGCGCAGCACGCTGGCCGCTTTGTTGGTTGGGGCCAAGATGGCCAAGGTTCTGCGATCTTTGCCTTTTCGACCCTCATAGTCTCCCGAAATGACATCTACGCCCGCGCCTTCAAGCGCTTTGTACAGCTCTGCCAGAAGCAGTGTCTTCCCCGAGCCTGCTTTGCCGGTGATCGCCAAAACACGCGATTTCCCATCCTGAGGCGGCATCAAGAGACTGTCATCAAGATTGACCCCCGCCGCGCGCAGCACGTCAGAGATTTTGTCAAAGGCATCAGCCTGATCGTCGGATAGTTTTAAGGCGGGGACAGTCATGGCGCGACACTATATCGGGGCCACAGGAAGAGCCAGTGCTCAGCCGGTCATCTGGTGCTCGCTTGGCGACATTTGTGCAAATGCACGTGTGGCCCACATCTTGGATTGCGCAGCGCTGAGCTTTGCTTGGATGGCAATCGCTGCTTTGACGTCCGGTTGAAACTCCCAAAGACCCAGATTGATCTGACTGCGCCCGCTGCCCGCGCTGCCCAGTACCTTTGGACGGGCACCGACGCGGGCATAGATCCGCTGCATACGCGCATCGAAAACCCCTACCAATTGGCGCAGCCCAAACTGTTCCATAACTTCCGCCCCTCCCAGCATCAACGCGGCTGCAACCGACGGCCTTGGCGCTTGAGACAGACAGAACCGCGTACATTCCCAGATTGTCGGCGCTGAAATGCGCCCACCTTCGATCAAAGTTGCAAAGTGTTCATTCACCATGCAGCGCCCCGTTGTGGGTAAAAACCGCATCGAACCGCCGTGGCGGCCCTCCCAATCTTGCCAAATGACGTAGAGAGGGTTCACATCATCATAGCAGTCGCGTTCGCGCCCATGCTGGTCAACACACACGTCCCAGCCTAACCGCGTTTTGAATTGGAACGCCCGGTCCTGAAACATCGTGTCACGTAGATAGGGATAATGATGCAGTTGGTCAGCATAGAGATACTTGAGCATTGCCCGCCCCTTTGATTGCTCAAAGGACGCTAGGAAAGGGATGTAAACAATTGCCGATTTGAACGTGCGTCCCCCAAAGAGGTCATTAACGACTAGAGTACAATCAAACCCCGGCTGAGCGCGCGTGCCACCGCATGCAGCGTATTTGTGGCACCCAACTTATATCGAGCGCTTTCGATATAAACGCGAAGCGTATGCTCTGAGATGGACAACGCGTCGGCCACCTGTGCTCTGGAATGGCCAAGCGCCAACAATGTGATCGCGTCCACCTCTCGCGGTGACAGGGGCTGACCGGCCTGCGGGCTGCGGTCTGGCTCAAACTCAAGCGCTTTTTGATTGCAGTAATGTGCCACCAAAATCAGGCTGCGACGATTCACTTCGGTAAAGCGGGCCCAGCTGTCATCGTCACAGTTGTGACTGACCGTAAACAGGGCAAATTGACCGTTAGGGCCACGAATAGGCACAGAAAATCCCTGATTTCCAACACCGTGCGCCAGTGCTTCGGCCAAGAAGGACCGCGCTGCTTTGCCGCTCCAATCCAGTGTTTTCCAATCAACAGGATGAAACCGCTGCAGGCACCCTTGGATCACCGGATCAACCCTTAAGTATCCTTTTTGCTCATAGCGATCCGCCCAAGCGCGCTCATAGGTGCCAAAACCGTACTGTTGCCCCGACGAAGACACCCAATGATAGACCGCATGGTCCACTCCGTAGTGATCCCTAAGATGCTCTAATGCCGTTTGCAGATGGTCAAGTTCAGAGGCGGCCTCCAACTCTTCCAAGATCTGTTCGACTCTGGGCGTCATCGGCGTGTAGCGCAACAGCCGTTCCTTCATGCGAGTGCGGGATCTCGGCCTGGGCCGTGCGTCGCGCGATATCCAATTGAGCCCGAAGCTCGTGGTACCCGTTCTTATGCGCGAATGTTTTTAGGTCCGATAAGACGTCCAAGATCCATTCATTAGCCATAGTATCCTCACAAACTCTAGAGTGATCTCACAGAAAAACAACCATAGCAGGCATCAAAGATCGCAAAAACTCGCTCTATTCAACTCCCCAGAAACAGGGAGGGGTGGATTTCTAAGGTCTTGATCCCGTTACACCGCCCCTTTTGAAAACACAAAACCCGCAGCGGCCCTGAGACAACTGCGGGTTTATACCTTGGCGCGTGTAAGCCGCTTAGCTTGGTTTTGCGTGCAACACGTCTTCGAGCGTGCGCAATCCCGGCTTGGGGGATTGAACCAACACGGACATATTGCCCGGCTTGTGCTGGTTGCGCAGCATTTTCATATGCGCCTCAGGGATTTCATCCCATGACAGCACCTCAGACATGCAAGGATCGATCCGACGCTCAATCATCAGCTTGTTTGCGGATGAGGCCTGCTTGAGGTGCGCAAAATGTGACCCCTGCAAACGTTTTTGATGCATCCAGATATAGCGCACGTCAAAGGTACAGTTGAAACCGCTGGTGCCAGCGCAAATCACAACCATGCCACCCTTTTTGCACACAAAGCTCGAAACCGGGAAAGTCGCCTCGCCGGGATGTTCGAACACGATATCAACGTTGTTGCCCTTGCCCGTGAACTCCCAGATGGCCTTGCCGAATTTGCGCGCCTCTTTGAACCATTTGTCATATTCCGGCGTGTTTACGGTTGGCAGCTGTCCCCAACAGTCAAAATCTTTGCGGTTGATGACACCTTTGGCGCCCAAGCCCATCACGAACTCGCGCTTGTCTTCGTCCGAAATCACACCGATGGCATTGGCGCCTGCCGCATTGGCCAATTGGATCGCAAAAGACCCCAAGCCCCCAGAAGCGCCCCAGATCAATACATTCTGGCCGGGCTTCAACTCGTGGGGGTGATGACCAAACAACATCCGGTAAGCCGTGGCCAAAGTCAGCGTGTAACACGCGCTCTCTTCCCAGGTCAGGTGCTTGGGGCGGCGCAGCAATTGCTGCGCTTGCACACGTGTGAACTGTGCAAATGACCCATCCGGCGTTTCATAACCCCAGATCCGCTGGGTTGGCGAATACATTGGATCGCCACCGTTGCACTCTTCGTCGTCACCGTCATCTTGGTTGCAATGAATAACAACCTCGTCGCCCACTTTCCATGTGCGCACCTTGTCGCCCACCGCCCAAACGATGCCAGAGGCGTCAGATCCCGCAACATGGTAATCGGCTTTGTGACCATCAAACGGTGAAATCGGAACGCCCAATCCAGCCCAGATACCGTTATAATTAACGCCCGCAGCCATCACGAGCACCAAAACTTCGTGACTGTCCAGCTTGGGCGTGTCGACCACTTCCAATGCGAAAGACTTGTCCGGCTCACCATGCCGTTCGCGCCGAATTGCCCAAGCGTACATCTGCGATGGAACATGTCCCAACGGGGGCATTTCACCAATTTCATACAGGTCTTTTTGCGGTGCGTTGTAAGGGGCGATGCCCGCGTCGATATCTAAAGCCATCCCAGCCTCCTCTGCCTCATATAGCTTTTGCCGCAGCGCAGAATCGCTACGTGCCCCTAGAGGAATACGGATGGCCGCGAAACAAAGCAACCCAAATTATTAGATTTAAGTAATTTTATAACCCAGCGGATGCAGAAACTTCCTGCGCGATCACGCTGCGCTTGCGAAATAAGTGTTCAATTGAAGCAGCATAGAAGCGCAAGACAGGGCGCGCAGTCTCTTCCAAAACAAAGCCGTCCTCTGTTTCATTTACAGCTTCCTGATCGAGCAAAACGGTCAACGCATGTTCAATCGCGTCCGTCACATCATCGTTGGGCAGATAGAGATTGGCATCTTCGAGCAGCGGTAAATCTGCGTGCAAACGCTCTGACAATTGCGCTCGCGTCAAAGGCGCTTCGGCCTCGAGCATGTGGCGCGCCACCAAGGGCACCGGCAGCACCGGAGTATCGGTGCGAATATTGCGCATCATTTCACGGGTCAGCTTGCGCAGGTTGCCGTCAAAGTCAGACAAGGCCAAGGGCTGACCAAAGCTGAGCGCGGCATAGCCATAGCGTTCTTTGCGTCCCGCCTGACCATAGCCGATCATCCGCAACATGCCGCGCAGAACGCGCGACGGTTTGGTGCGAAATTTACGTTCTTGCGCCTCATCGGCCGAAATCAGAACCCGATCCTCCATAATCCGGTCGTAATTCACCGAAACGGTTACAAAGTTCACGTCCCGACCGTCTTTTTCCCATGCATCAACGATGTATTTCAAAATCCCCAGTCGGGGGCGCGCCAATTTGCCATTCAAGCTCAGGCCGCCTTCGGGGAACACCGCCTGCGTCACCCCGGCGCGCGTCGCCAGATGAACGTATTTCGCCAGCACCTCTCGATAGAGGTCATTGCCGTTTGTGCGGCGAATGAAATAGGCCCCCATTGCGCGCACAATTCGACCCAAAGGCCAGCCGCTGGCCCATTCACCCACCGCAAAACTAAGAGCGCCGCGCGGTGCCGCAAGATAGGTCAACAACACGTAGTCCATGTTGCTGCGGTGGTTCATCACCAGAACCACGGTCGCATCCGCATCAAGCCCGGCGATTTCCGCATCATCAAAATTCACCACGCGCACGCGATAAATCGCCCTGCTCAGCCACTGAGCAATCCGCGCTGCGACGCTGAAATAGGTCCAGACACTGAAGGCGGGCACAATTTCACGCGCATACCGTTGGGCCAATTCAAACGCAACGTTTTCGGGAATGCCCTCTTCGGCGGCATGTTTGGCAATCGCACGCCCCACATCCGGATCGTAAATCAGCCGCTGGATCATGTCATAGCGACGCGCCAATTTGAATGGCTCGATCGGGCGGGTCAGCCGGGTATTCAGCCGCGCAACCACCCGTTCCATCCGCTTGCGAAAGAACCAGCGAACGGAGGGAAACAGAAAATGAGAGGCAAAGGTCACCGCGCCAAACAACACGATCAACACAAAGAACCAAAGCGGGATTTCAACAGTCGAAGTCATGGCCAACACTTGCACGAACAGCGCCGAGTGCAAATATCTGTTCTGCATAGCAAAGGGGTTCAAATGTCAGAATATTCAACTCGGCCGGGTTTTAGCGAAATCCACCGCTCAGAGGTCGCGAATTTGTTTTGGGCGGCCTTCGGAGAAAAGCTTGGGCTGGTCATGGGGCCAGCCGACAAAGCGTTGAGTTTTGTTGCAGAAACACTGGATCCTAAGTTTGCGATTTCTGCCCTGTCCCCCAGCGGGGCACTTCTGGGCGTGGCAGGCTTCAAAACCACAAAGGGGGCGCTGGTGGGCGGATCTCTCCGTGATTTGGCCCGGCATTTTGGCTGGGGGAGCCTGTTTTGGCGCGCGCCGCTGCTCAGTGTTTTGGAACGCGACCCAGAACCGGGGTCTTTGCTGATGGATGGGATCTTTGTCGCCCCTGCGGCACGCGGCATGGGCATCGGAAGTGCCCTGTTGACCGCAATCAAAGATCACGCCACCCGCGAAGGCTTAAACGAAGTGCGTCTGGATGTGATCAACACCAACCCACGCGCCAAAGCCCTCTATGAACGCCAGGGGTTCGTCCCGGGAAAGCAGACCGACCTAGGCCTGCTCAGCATGGTGTTCAAGTACCAAAGCAGCACAACGATGCGCTTTCCTATCGATCCTCACAAAAATGAGCCATGCCGCAACGCAGCGAATTGACAAAGGTTTAAAATTCCATATACCAGAGCTAATGGGTAATTTTATTACCTGATCGATTCACGAGGTTGCGATGACGGAAACGACAAAAAACCGCCCTTGGCTCTTTCGCACATATGCGGGCCATTCGACTGCAAAAGCATCCAATGCATTGTACCGGTCCAACCTGTCCAAGGGCCAAACCGGGCTGTCCGTCGCCTTCGATCTGCCCACCCAGACGGGCTATGACAGTGACCATGTCCTTGCACGGGGTGAGGTTGGTAAAGTTGGCGTTCCTGTGTGTCACCTTGGCGATATGCGGGCGCTTTTTGACCAGATCCCGCTTGAGCAGATGAACACCTCGATGACGATCAATGCGACAGCCCCGTGGTTGCTGGCGCTCTACATCGCCACCGCGCAAGAACAGGGTGCAGATGTAAAGCAGCTGCAGGGGACGGTCCAAAACGATTTGGTCAAAGAGTATCTCAGCCGCGGCACCTACATCTGTCCCCCGCGCCCTTCGCTGAAAATGATCGCCGATGTGGCCGATTATTGCTATTCAAACGTGCCCAAATGGAACCCGATGAACGTGTGCTCGTATCATCTGCAAGAAGCGGGTGCGACACCAGAGCAAGAGCTGGCCTTCGCATTGGCCACAGCGCAAGCGGTGCTGGATGAATTGCAACCCCGGGTCCCAGCGGCCGATTTCCCGGCTATGGTCGGACGGATCAGTTTCTTTGTGAATGCTGGCATTCGCTTTGTCACCGAGATGTGCAAGATGCGCGCGTTTGTCGATCTATGGGACGAGATTTGCCAGACCCGTTACGGCGTCGAAAATCCCAAATTCCGCCGGTTCCGCTATGGTGTACAGGTTAACTCGCTTGGCCTGACCGAGCAGCAGCCAGAAAACAACGTTTATCGCATTCTGATCGAAATGCTGGCTGTGACCCTGTCAAAAAAGGCCCGCGCCCGTGCGGTACAGCTGCCGGCTTGGAACGAGGCTTTGGGCCTGCCGCGCCCTTGGGATCAGCAGTGGTCGCTGCGCATGCAACAGATCATGGCCTTTGAGACCGACCTTCTGGAATACGAAGACCTGTTTGATGGGAACCCGGCCGTTGACGCCAAGGTCAAGGCCCTAAAAGACGGGGCGCGCCGCGAATTGGCCAATCTGGACAGTATGGGCGGGGCCGTTGAAGCGATCGACTATATGAAGGGACGTCTGGTTGACAGCAATGCCGAGCGTTTGAACCGGATTGAACGCAATGAGACCGTGGTTGTTGGGGTGAACAAATGGGCCGATGGCGAAGCCTCGCCACTGGTCAGCGGTGATGGCGGCATCATGGTTGTCGATCCAGCAACCGAAGGCGAACAGATTGAACGGTTGCGCGCGTGGAAAGACACCCGTGATCAAGGGCGTGTTGAACGCGCACTTGCCACCCTGCGCGCCGCCGCACAAAACGGCGAAAACATCATGCCGGCCTCGATTGAGGCGGCCAAAGCAGGGGCCACAACAGGTGAATGGGCCGCTCAGATGCGCGCGGTCTATGGTGAGTACCGCGGGCCGACCGGTGTCTCTAAGGCCGTTTCAAACAAAACCGAAGGTCTGGATCATATCCGCACCGCCGTTGATGTGGTCAGCGACAAACTTGGACGCCGGCTGAAATTCCTTGTCGGCAAACCCGGTCTTGATGGCCACTCAAATGGCGCGGAACAGATTGCATTTCGTGCGCGCGATTGCGGGATGGACATCGAATACGATGGCATCCGCCTGACCCCAGAGAACTTGATCGAAGCAGCCCAAAAAGGTGACGCCCATGTGATCGGCCTGTCCATTCTGTCGGGATCACACCTGCCTTTGGTCGAAGACATGATGTCTCGTCTTCAAAAGGCAGGCCTGAGCCATATTCCTGTGATCGTCGGCGGCATCATCCCAGACCCTGACGCGGCGCGGTTGCGTGAACTGGGCGTCGCCCGGGTCTACACGCCCAAAGACTTTGAGCTGAACGCCATCATGATGGACATCGTGACCCTGGTCGATCCACAAAGCGCGGCGGCCCAATAAGGCGGTTTTCGCAACACCCGCGCTGGCGGAATTTGACAAATTCCGGACCGTTTTCTGTCAGAAAACGCACCTGTGGGGAGGGGCGGGCCTTTGCCCGCACCGGGCCTATCTTGCACGACTCGGATAAATCGCCCTACGCTGTGATCTCGATTGGGGGCAGACATGCGCGACATTGCAGTGAAGTCGAAAGTTACAGGGCGCGTTCAAGGTGTGGCCTACCGGGCTTGGGCGCAGTCGCGCGCGGCCCAGCTTGGGCTCTGTGGGTGGGTCTGCAACGAGATCTCTGGATCCGTCAGCGTCTTGGTGGACGGTGATCGGGATGCCGTGGCGGAATTTCTGAGTGACCTCTGGGAAGGCCCCGGCGCTGCGTCGGTTTTGGACGTGCAATCACGGCCTGAGGTGCATAATTCTGCTTTAACAGGCTTCACAATCTTGCAATAGCCGCCCAGCTCCCCTCCTATCCCCCAGCGCAGACATTGCCATACCCTCGCTTTTCTGCATTCTTACGCCAACTTAAATTCCTGAATTGTAAGGATCTATTGATGACTTTGGACATTCGCCCTTTGCAGGCCACCGACATGGCAGAATGGCGCAAGCTTTGGACTGCCTATCTTGAGTTCTATGAAAGCACTGTTTCTGAAGACGTGTATGAAGCGACATTCGCTCGCTTAGTTGATCCTGCAAAGACTGACCAAAATGGGCTGATAGCTTTGGACAACGGTCAGCCTGTCGGTCTGGTTCACTATATTTATCACGCCCACAACTGGCGCACGGAACAGGTCTGTTATCTGCAAGACCTATTCGCAAGCCCTGATAGTCGTGGCAAAGGTGTTGGCCGCGCCTTGATCGAAGCCGTTTACAAAGCCGCTGATGACAATGGCACCCCCTCGGTCTATTGGCTCACCCAAGAAAACAACGCAACAGCGCGTCAGCTCTATGACCGTATTGCAAACCTGTCCCCATTTCTCGTTTACAAACGCTAGGATCTCTCATGACCGTTCATATTGGTGCAAAACCCGGCGAGATCGCCGAAACCGTTCTTCTCCCTGGTGACCCGTATCGGGCCAAATGGGCTGCTGAAACCTTCTTAGACAATCCTGTACTTGTGAACGAAGTGCGCGGCATGTTGGGGTTCACCGGCACCTACAAGGGCAACCGTGTCACCATTCACGGATCAGGCATGGGCATGCCGTCGCTGTCGATCTACGTGAATGAGTTGATCAAAGACTATGGTGCAAAAACCCTGATCCGCATCGGATCCTGTGGTGGCATGCAGGAAAAAGTCAAAGTGCGTGATGTGATCGTGGCAATGACGGCCTCATCTCTCTCGACCCCTTCGCTGGGCTTTTTCAAAGAGCTGAACTTTGCGCCTTGCGCGGATTGGTCCCTTTTGAAGGCCGCCGTAGCAGCCGCCGAAGCCAAAGGCACCGCCACACATGTGGGCGGCATTTATTCGGCTGATGTGTTTTACGACGAACGCCCTGATCTCAACGAACAGATGACGCGCCACGGCATTCTTGGTGTCGAAATGGAAGCGGCGGAACTCTACAACCTTGCGGCACGCTATGGCGTGCGTGGTCTGGCAGTTCTGACTGTTTCGGATCATTTGCTGACCGGAGAGGCCTTGCCCTCAGAGGACCGTGAACGTTCGTTTGGCGATATGGTGGAGATCGCCCTAGAGGCGGCTTTCGCTTAAAAACCTAACAACTTGCGTCAGCAGCTCGTCTTGCGGCTGACGCATCCGCCACACCAAAGCCTGCCCCGTGTCCACCCGACAGGAAAAGGGCGCAACCAACCGCCCAGCCTCTAAATCCGCTGCGATCAAACTACGGTGCCCCATCACGACACCCGCGCCATTGATCGCCTCTTGCACCGCCAAAGCATAAAGCGAAAACGATGGCCCCTTGATCCGAGGCGGCTTGAGCGGAGCGGCGTGACGCAACCACAACGTCCAATCCTCTGACCATGTTGTGTCCAGCAAACAGGGCACATCGCCAAGGTCCGCCACCTGATCTAGGCGCGCAGCAATCGATGGTGCACAGACCGGGAAAATCTCATCGGGTGCCAGAGTGTCCGCCCCATCACCCCCCTGATAAAACAGCGTTGCGTCATACGGATCCCGCGTCAGATTGGGGGCGCTCTCCAATGCCGTCAACGAAATCTCCAATTCAGGAAAAGCCGCGCGCAACTTTGGCAAACGCGGTGACAGCCACAGCTGCGCAATGGCTGGAAGGGCCGCTAATCTCACTTGATGAGGGTGCGACACTTGGCGGATAGCCTGCACCAAAGCCGTCAGCTGATCAAAAGCCGCCACCGCTTGTGGCAGCACAAGCTGCCCGTTGGCATTCAGCTCAACCCCCTGTGGCTTGCGCTCAAACAGCGGTGCCCCGGCCCAGTCTTCGAGACTGCGGATTTGCTGCGCCACTGCGCCCGCACTAACCGACAATTCTTCAGCCGCCGCGGCAAATCCACCCAAACGGGCCGCCGCTTCGAAGGCGCGCAAAGCTGTCAAAGGTGGCCCAATTGGGCGCGGAGGACGAACGGACATCAAAAGACCCAGTTTTTCTAGGCCTAGACTAGCCGATTTCTGGTTTGCAGAAAAACCCTTTTCTTCGCACCCTCACTGCACTTGCAACGGAGCTTCCCATGTCACACCTACACCCCCGTCCTTGGATCGCCGACCAGATCGAAAGCCGTACCCAATCAATTGCGACCTCCCTAAAAGGGCAATCCTCTGCCCATATCGCCAACCGGATTGACACGCTCGCGGCGCAGAATAAAACCATCCATGAGATCGAGTGTTTCAATCTGAACCCTGCCACCAATGTGATGAACCCGCGCGCCGAGGCCCTGCTCTCCTCCGGGCTGGGCACTCGCCCCTCTCTGGGACACCCCGGTGACAAATATGAAATGGGCCTCGAAGCGATGGAAGAAATCGAAGTCATCGCGGCGGATCTCTGCGCCGAGGTGTTTGATGCCAAGTTTGCAGAGATCCGCGTGCCTTCAGGTGCAATTGCAAACCTCTATGCCTTTATGGCGCTGACCAAACCCGGCGACACGATCATCACCCCACCGGCCTCCATTGGTGGTCATGTCACCCATCACGCCGCAGGCTGCGCGGGTCTATATGGGCTCAACAGCCATCCCGCCCCGGTGAATGCGGATGGCTACACGGTCGATCTGGAGGCCTTGGCGGCCTTGGCAAAATCGCTCAGACCAAAGCTGATCTCGATTGGGGGCAGCCTCAACCTCTTTGAACACCCCGTGTCCGAAGTGCGCGCCATTGCCGACGATGTTGGCGCCTACCTGCTGTTTGACGCCGCCCATCAATGCGGCATGATCGCAGGCAAGGCTTGGGTAAACCCGCTGGATCATGGGGCCCATGTGATGACCATGAGCACCTATAAGTCGCTTGGCGGCCCCCCGTCTGGCTTAATCCTGACCAATCACACCGATATCGCCGAAACCTTGGATGCCATCGCCTTTCCCGGCATGACCGCCAATTTTGACGCCGCCAAATCTGCGGCCCTGGCCCTGTGCATGCTCGATTGGCGCGATCATGGCCCCGCCTATGCTGCCCAAATGAAAGACACAGCCCTGGCGCTCGCCACCGCTCTTTCACAAGAAGGCCTCTCCCTTTTTGCACAAACCCAAGGCGTGACCCAATCTCACCAATTTGCCCTTAAGGCCAGCGCCCACGGCGGCGGCCAAACTGCCGCGCATCATCTGCGCAAATCTGGTTTGCTCGCCTGTGGCATTGGCCTGCCCATTGCGCCGGTATCGGGCGATCTCAACGGGCTGCGCCTTGGCACCCCCGAGCTGGTGCGCTGGGGCATGACCCCTGCGGACATGCCGCAACTGGCCCAAATCATTGCCAGTTCACTGCGCTCAACAACGCCTGAAACACTGGCGCCAGAAACCACCAAATGGCGTCAAACCTTCAACAAGATGCATTACATCCATCACAGCTGATGCGCCTTCATCTTGCCTGAAATACTCTGGGGTCCGGGGCAACGCCCCGGCTCTTCCTCACCGACCGTGGCTGCGATCATAGCCATTTGTCTCGGGGCGACGCCATCCGTTCAACCCGCCTTCCTGCGGGGCGAACACCTCAATTTTTAGCGGATAGCATTGCGCAACATCGCTGGAATGCTCGGCGGAACAATCGCCACCGGGACAGGCAGACAAAGCCCCCAACAGGTCAATTTCAGCAAAGAACTCAAGATAGTCACCGGGCCGAACCGGGCTGGCTTTCATGAAATATTGCCCGGTGTCACGGGTAAAGCCCGTGCACATGAACACGTTCAACACATCGTGCACCAATGGCTCTGCCGCACTCAAGCTCAAGCCGGTGGCATCCGCCAACGCGCGTGTCAGGTTGGAATGACAACACTGGTGATACTGCCCACCTGACAACAGGTTATGCGTATAAGGATCGCAACGCGTGCCGATAACATCATGAACCGAGCCGCCAAACTCATCCATCCCGTACCACGCCAGACTGTCGTGTGTGATCGTTGCCATCGGTCGAAGCGTTGAAAAACTCGACCACATCCGATCCCCTGTCGTCAAATGCGTGCCATGCAGCGCCCGGCTTTTCCCCGAATAGAACCGCTCTGTCAGATCCTGCGCGTTCCACAGATTAAGATCCCCAACCTGAGAGCCTTCAATGGAACTGATCCGAAAAAATTGCCCCGCTTTGGCGGTGAACGTCGCCGCATCGCGTGCAGGCACAATCACTTCGTCGACCTTTTCTGCCCCGGCTCTGGCCTTGGCATATAGGGCAAGGTCTGGTTTGGGCAGCGTGTCATTGGGATAACAAATGACAGGCTTAATCGCCCGGCGCTCTTTCGCATCAACAGGGTGCTGCATCGGTGTTCTTTCCAAAGGGTGCAAGATAGGTCATCGACGAGCTTTGGGCGAATACCGTGCGAAGTAAACCCCTGAGAAGGTTTGGCCCTCCCCTCATCGATTTCGCGCGTTGATTTTGGGCCTTGCGGTTAGTGCTTGTTTTCTTTGGCACTTGATCAAGACATCTGCGTCTATGCAGTGGCTATTGGTCCGGCGCTTTTTCATCCCCCAATGACGCCACCACATCGAGGCTGACTTTGCCATCACTTGGCGGCTTGGCCTCGACAACAGCGGCTGCCAGCGCGTTGGAACGCGCATACCAATCTTCGTTGCGGGTGCCAAACATGGCGGCAGCGATCGCAACGAAAGCCAGCGTTGCCCCAGCCAGCAGCGCGTAATCAACCGATACAAGGATGAAGTAGAGCGCCGCATATGTGACCACCAATGATGCACTCAAAACGAGCGTGCGCCGCCCCAAGCCCAATCCCGCCCAGCCAAACATCGTCAACAACAAGGTGATCGCGCTTGACGATAAGACATAGGCGTAAAGGAATCCGATCTGCTCGGCATAAGCCACCATGAGCAATACAAAGGTCGCCTGCGCCAAGCCAACAAGCAGATACTGGATCGGATGGGTCGGACGCTTTTGGGTCTGGTCCAACAGCAAAATCGTCAGAAACGTCAGCGCGATAAACAAGATCGCATAGCGAGAGGCACGATACGCTTTTTGATAGAAATCATTCGGCTGGAAGATCGCAACTCCAAAAGAGGCCCGTCGCGCCAGTTCGGCAAGCGTCATATCCCGCGACGTTTGCGGAAATGTCCGCGCAAGATGGGGAATGGTCCAAGAGGCGGAGAACCCCTCCTCTGACACCTCAGAAGCATCCGGCAGATAGCGCCCCACAAAACTGGGGTGGGGCCAATCCGAGTGCAATTTGACGCTGGTATTGCGCCCAACCGGGGTGGTTTTGAAACTTGCCGCGCCATTCATGCCAAGGTTCAACGCATATTCAGTATTGTTCCGAGGATCTCCGACTTCGGCCTGTATCCCTCCGTTGGTGTCCAAAACAATGGCCGGATCAACAGCGCGCGCAACGCCGTCCACCGCTAACGTGGTGGCGCCACGTAGGGCCGCGTTGCTGGACACCGAAAGCACCACAAGCGCGCGATCCCACAGGATCGTTTCGTCCTCTTCCACCCCTGAATGGGCCTTGGCAAAGTCGTAGTTGAACGCCAGCTTCAAATCACTTTGATAGACCGGCACTTGATAGATCCCGCGGTATCGGACTTGTGTTTCCAGTTGACCTGACATCACCAGATCTTCGGGCAAAACCCACAATGGCTCTCTGTTTTGTTTGACACGTTTGGTGACCGCGCGTGTGCGTGCATTTCCGTCGACATCAAGGTGTGCGCGCCCGGTGGTGGGATCCAAGATCGCCACTTGCTCGACAACATCAACCGTGGCTTGGACGGGGATCCGCAAGACCGGACCGACCAAAACCTGAGGGCCACCCCACTCTTGACCAAGACTGGCGGTGACGTCGCGCGCCAACGTCTTTCTGCTGTCGACAACCTCGCTGACAAAGAGCATCGGAATAAACATCAACAAGGTCAGTAAAATGACCACGACGTACTTAAACCCCACCGATCGAAACATTTCCTGACCCCTTTGCGCTTGGGTGAGACTCTAGCGCCATGTGTGACCACAAAAAAACCCCGCCCTAAGGCGAGGTTCATTTTGTGCGGTATTACGCTGAATGCGCCGGTTCGCTTAAACCGTGCACTTAGACCGTGCGATTAACCATCATCCGCTTGATTTCGGTGATTGCTTGCGCCGGGTTCAACCCTTTAGGGCAGGTTTTGGCGCAGTTCATGATGGTGTGACAGCGGTAGAGTTTGAACGGATCTTCCAATTCGTCCAGACGCTCGCCTGTGGCTTCGTCGCGGCTGTCGATGATCCAGCGATACGCATGCAAAAGCGCGGCTGGCCCAAGATATTTGTCACCATTCCACCAGTAGCTCGGGCAGGATGTTGAGCAGCTGGCACACATCACACATTCATACAGACCGTCGAGCTTTTTGCGGTCTTCGATCGACTGCTTCCACTCTTTGGCTGGGCGGTTGGTTTTGGTTTCCAACCACGGCATGATGCTGGCGTGCTGTGCATAGAAATGGGTCAGATCAGGGATAAGATCCTTGATCACTTCCATGTGCGGCAATGGGTAGATTTTGACGACGTCGTTTTTGACTTCGTCCATGCCATAGATACAGGCCAGCGTGTTGATGCCGTCGATGTTCATCGCACAGGATCCACAGATCCCTTCCCGGCAGGACCGGCGGAAGGTCAACGTGGGATCAATCTCGTTCTTGATCTTGATCAGCGCGTCCAAGATCATCGGACCACATTTGTCCATATCCAAGAAATAGGTGTCGACCTGAGGATTTTTGCCGTCATCTGGGTTCCAACGATAGATCTGGAACTTGCGCACATTTGTGGCGCCTTCTGGCTTTGGCCATGTCTTCCCGGTTTTCATGCGGGAATTCTTGGGGAGCGTTAGCTGAACCATTTTCGCTTCTCCTGCTTAATTGATCCGGGCGATGCCCTAAATCAGGTGATCTTGGTGCGGCTAGGCCGCGATTTTGTCATTTAATTTGCCCGCAACGCGGACAAACAACGTATTTCCTTCGCCCTCGAACCGGCGGCTATAGCCCGCCGCTTCGATACGCCCAATCAGGTCAACGTCCCAATCGGCGGCATGTTCAGTTTCGATCAGAATTGCGTCCGGCATATCGACGTCACCAGCTTGGTCCAACCAAGGCAACAACACCGATTCCTCAAACCCTTCGACATCAATTTTTATCAGGCAGACGTCAAAGGCATCCGCGCCTTTCAGATAAGGTGCCAATGTCCGAACCGGCACACAGACCGATCCTTCTTGGCGCCCGCTTGTCACACCTTTGAGCGACGCTTGACCATAGTTGCCAGCGCGCAGCAAAAGTGTTGCTTCACCTTCTTTTGCCCCCAAGGCACACCCTTCGATCCGTACCACGTGGCCCAGATCGTTGCGCCGAACGTTTTCACCTAACCGGCCCATCATCACTGGGTTGGGCTCAAATGCAATAACGCGCGATCCTTCCCCCGCAGCAAACGCCAACGGCACCGTAAAGGCCCCGCAGTTGCCGCCGATATCCAGAACCAAAACCCGCTTGTCTTGTACAATCTCTGTCAGCTTCGCCAAGGATTGCACCTCCGGAGGGGCGCCAGTCATCCAAATACACTGTTCGGTGAAGTTGTCTTGTGGGTTCACCAACAGCTCAACCCCGGCAAAACGCACTTCAGTCTGCGGCAGCAGATCCTGAAGGTAACGCCGAACCCGAGGGCCGGCGGCTTTGTAAGCCAAGCGTAGTTGCGTTTGCTGATGCGGAGTCATCGGGATTAAGCTTCGTTTCTATTTCACGCAGTACGACGCGCCGCCGTACAGAACTGATGTTTTTGCCCCGCAACCGGCAGACACGGCATACGCGGCGTCGCGCCCGATTGTGGTGGGCTGAATCTGAGAGGACCCTGCCAACAAACCGGAGGTATCGGTGTTTGGATCCGCCAATTTCGCCAGCGCACAGGCATTGATGTTCCGCGCATCATCTCTGGAGACCTGATAACGCGGCAAAATTTTGACCTGAACCGAGCGGGTACCAAACAGAGTTGTCCCGGTCGCGTACGCCCCCGGAACGCCCAGCTCGTTCTTGCATTGATGAATCGCTGCCTGCTGAGCCTTTGAACTGTGCCCCACTGTGGTGCCCGACGTGTTTGCACACGCCGAGAGACCAATAGGGGCACATAGACAAAGGAGCCGCAGCAACCGCATCAGAACGTCCGGGCTTTCGGTGCGATCTTCTTCAGGCTGATGCCACCCTCTTCTTCGGTGGTCAGAGGATCGACAATGACCGGACGGAAGGACAAATCAACTTTGTTGCCATCCACACGGCTGACGGTGTGAACCCGCCAGTTTTCATCATCCCGCGTGCTGTAATCTTCGTGCGCATGTGCCCCACGAGATTCTTTGCGCGCTTCTGCGCCCACGATTGTCGCCAAGGCGTTTGGCATCAAGTTCGCCAATTCCAAGGTTTCCATCAGATCCGAGTTCCAGACCAAAGAGGTGTCAGTGACTTTCAGATCGTCCATTTTGCTGGCGATCTCGGTCATTTTGTCGACACCCTCTTTCAAGGTTTTGTCGGTGCGGAACACCGCAGCATCAGACTGCATGGTGCGCTGCATTTCCAGACGCAGATCCGCAGTTGTCACGCCGCCTTGGGCATGACGCAGACCATCAAACCGATCAAACGCCGCGGTGATCGCCGCTTCGTTCAATGTTGGGTTTGGGGCGTCTTTGTCGACAACCTGACCCGCGCGGATCGAAGCTGCACGGCCAAAGACCACCAGATCGATCAAAGAGTTAGAGCCCAGACGGTTGGCGCCATGCACCGAGGCACAGCCTGCTTCACCCGCAGCCATCAGACCCGGAACCACAGCGGTTGGATCTTCGGCGGTTGGGTTCAGCACTTCGCCCCAATAGTTGGTTGGAATGCCGCCCATGTTGTAGTGCACTGTCGGCAGCACTGGAATTGGCTCTTTGGTGACGTCAACGCCTGCAAAGATGCGCGCGCTTTCCGAAATTCCCGGCAGACGTTCAGCCAAAGCTTCTGCAGGCAGGTGACTAAGGTTCAGGTGGATGTGATCTCCGCCTTCGCCAACACCGCGGCCTTCACGAATTTCCATCGTCATCGAACGCGAGACATAGTCGCGAGGGGCGAGGTCTTTATACTGGGGCGCATAGCGCTCCATAAAGCGTTCACCTTCGGAGTTGGTGAGATACCCACCTTCGCCGCGTGCGCCCTCGGTGATCAAACAGCCAGACCCATAGATCCCTGTTGGGTGGAACTGAACAAACTCCATATCTTGCAAAGCCAGACCCGCACGGGCCACCATGCCACCACCATCACCGGTACAGGTGTGAGCCGATGTTGCCGAGAAGTAAGCACGACCATATCCACCTGTGGCCAAAACAACCATCTTGGCGTTGAACACATGCATCGTGCCGTCATCAAGCTTCCAGCAGACCACACCCTGACATTGTCCGTCGTCTGACATGATCAGATCGATGGCAAAATACTCGATGTAGAACTCAGCGTTGTTCTTGAGCGACTGACCGTACAGCGTGTGCAAGATCGCGTGACCTGTCCGGTCCGCCGCCGCACAGGTGCGCTGCACCGCGGGGCCTTCGCCAAATTCAGTGGTGTGACCACCGAAAGGACGCTGATAGATCTTGCCTTCTTCGGTCCGGCTGAACGGCACACCGTAGTGTTCCAATTCGTACACGGCCTTGGGCGCTTCGCGGGCGAGGTATTCCATCGCATCCGTGTCACCCAGCCAGTCAGACCCTTTGACGGTGTCATACATGTGCCACTGCCAATTATCAGGGCCCATGTTGGACAAAGACGCAGCAATCCCACCCTGCGCCGCAACAGTGTGCGAACGGGTTGGGAAAACTTTGGTCACGCACGCTGTGCGCAGGCCTTGCTCGGCCATGCCAAGTGTTGCGCGCAAACCCGCACCACCGGCACCGACGACAACCACGTCATATTCGTGGGTCTCATATTCATATGCAGCCATTTTGGAATTCCTTACAGCGCGATCTTGGCCAGTGCGAACAGGCCGAATGCGGTCAGCACATAAGACAGACCAAATACAAACATCACAGACAGCTTACGGGCTGTACCATGGGCGTAGTCTTCAATCATCATCTGCGCGCCTTTGGCGAAGTGGCGCATGCCGACCACCAAAACCAGTGCTGTCAGAACAGCTGGGAACGGACGAGAGAATGTTGCCAAGACCTCTTCGTGGGTGCCCCCAAGCGCAGAGCCAAAGATAAACATGAAGACCGGCACCAAACAGGCCAAACCAACGGCGCTGACGGTCATGTACCAATGATGTTCGGTACCGTGATGAGCGGCGCCTTTACCTTCGGCGCGTTTTCGGGCGGTTAGATAACGCATCTGTCGCCTCCCTTATACAATAATGACGGTCAGGATCGTCAGAACGACCGACCCAATCAGACAGGCCCAGCCCAGCTTTTCAGCGGTTGGGATGTCCATGCCGTTGCCAGCGTCGAAATACAGGTGACGCAAGCCAGCCAGATAGTGATACCACATGCCCAGCGCGGACAGGGTAAACACCAAATCGCCAAACCAAGAGGTCAGCACACCGTTTGCAGTTGCATAGTATTCCGCACTGGTCGCCGCGGCCAGCAACCACCACACAATCAATATCGCTGTCACTGCCAGCGCGTTGCCGGTGATCCGTGTCAGAATAGAGGTGATAGAGGTCAGCTGGGGGCGATAGATTTGGATGTGCGGAGAAAGTGGACGTTCCACCGGTTTCACATCAGCCATATCAGATCCTTTCAGGGTTCCCTTACTTGGATACTTTCTTACCCTAATTTTGGCATATGTCACGCACCAGAGCCGTGACTTTAGCGCTAAACTTGGCAGAATTATTGCAATTTTTTCCTTTGTGATCACAGCGCAACATCGCGTGATCACAAATTAAACAAACTAAAACAATCAGGTAAACTGAGGATTCTCATGGCTGCAATTGGGCCTGTTTCGCGCCAAAAATCGGGTTTATCGGGTATTTTCACGCAGAACGCGGCCGAGCAAAACGGATCCATTTTGCCCGACGCCTCTCTAAAACGCTTTTCACAGTAGCTTCGCTTTGCCCTGATCTTAGCTGGGCATCAGAGCCCAATAATCGAGGTCAAGCAGCACCTCGGGCTGATACTTTCCATTGTCGTCTTTCAACGCCCCAACATCCCCGCCGGATGTCGCCACAAGTCGCAATCGAATTGCGCCCACGCCGGGGGCCGAGGTCTCTGCTTTATCAAGAACTTCGGACCACGCTTTGATGGTGGTGCCGCTGAAACAAGGGTTGGCATGTGCGCCCCCGTTCAGCCCCACGATCATTTGCGCATTGGCCAAACCGTTAAAGGATAAGGCCCGCGCCATTGAGATAACGTGACCGCCATAGATCAAGCGCTGCCCGTCAGGCCGGAAAGTCGCGTCAAAGTGCACTTTGGCGGTGTTTTGCCACAAGCGGGTCGCCATCATATGCTCTGCATCTTCGATGGTGACCCCATCGACATGGTCAATGATCTCCCCCACCTCATAATCACCAAGGCGATGGGCTTCACCTGATTGCGCAAAGTCGTATTGGGTAAAATCGAGCCCCGGCGGGATCATCAAATCTTCGGGGCTCAGCGCATCTGTAAGCTCGGGGATAACCGTTTCCGGAGCCGGAGCATCAAGGTTCTGTTTGCGCACCATCACCCAGCGCACATAGTCCAGAACCACTTCGTCGAGCTGGTTAAACCCGCGTGTGCGCACATAGACCACGCCCGACTTACCGTTCGAGTTTTGCTTAAGCCCGATCACTTCGGACATTGCCCGCAGGGTGTCGCCGGAAAACACAGGCTGGATCCAGCGCCCTTCGGCGTAGCCCAGATTGGCGACGGCGTTCAGGCTGATATCTGGCACTGTTTTGCCAAACACCATGTGGAACGCCGCCAAATCGTCCATCGGGCTTTCTGGCAGACCACACAGGCGCGCAAATTCATCCGAAGAATACAGCGCATGCCGAGCCGGATAGAGCGCATGATACAACGCACGCTCCCCTTCACCGACAGTGCGTGGCACCGCATGAACGATGATATCGCCCAACGTGTAATCTTCAAAAAAGCGCCCTGCATTGGTCTTGGACATTTACTGCTCTCCTAGTTTGGTGTCGGGGGTGTATTCGCCCAGCGCCTCTTTGGTCACAGCTTGCCCACAGCGCATCACCCCATTGGCGGAATCAAACGCATATGTAGGACTGCCGTGCAGCGCCCACCCTTTGTTAAGTGCCTCGGTCACCTTGTGACAAAAGGCAGAAGTGTCATCAGCGGTTAGCAAACGATAAAGTTTCATTGATCTCTCATCCAAATGGGGAATAGCCAAGCCACATGTGGATCATGGCGATCACACCGTAAACCACGATTGCACCAACCACAGCCCCAATTTCTTTGCCAACCGGGAATTCCGTCGGTTTTTGCCACTCTGGCTGCGCCTTGTTCAGCATGATCACCGAAATAACCGCCCACGCCATAATCCCGCCGAACAGAACAAATGAAGGCGTGTCGCCGTTCACCAGCAAATGCGCCAACGCCCAGGTTTTGACGGCCGTTAATTGCGGATGGCGAATGACTTTGGTGATCCGTGTTTTCATGCCTGCCGCGGCAAACAGATACATCGAAAACAGCATCAACAGGTTGTTGATCCCTGCCAGCGCGGGGGTGCGCCCCCACAAGACCGTTCCATCCGCCATGCGATAGCCGATCACCATCAGCACAATGGACCCAAGCAAGGCCAAGGCGATGGGGCCACGCCCCTTTTCACCCATTTTTTCCCGCGCCTCTGGGGCAACGCGTTTAAACAGATGTGCCCCCGTCCACAACAAAACGCCCAAAATTAGCAATAGCATCGAAGCTCTCCAAATATGTTAACTTCGTTCACATTGCAGTTATTCGACGAGATCGGCAATGGCTTCTGCCATCGCCAACAGCTTTTTTGCCGTCACAACATGGAGATTTTCGACAATCTTACCGTCAACCACGGCGACGCCCTGCCCGGCATCTTCGACAGCGGCAAACGCTTCCAGCTGTCGTTTGGCCAAATCGATCTCTGCCTCTGATGGAGAAAAGGCTGTGTTTGTAACGGCGATCTGCGCCGGATGAATAAGCGTTTTGCCGTCAAATCCGAGATCACGACCTTGATCACATTCGAGCTTCAAGCCTTCATCGTCTTTGAATTTGTTATAGACGCCATCCACAACAACGATCCCATGGGCGCGCCCAGCCAACAGCATCGTTTGCAACGCCGTTTGCAATGGCAAGCGATCTGCACGGTAACGAGAGTTCAGCTCTTTGGCCAAATCATTGGTCCCAGCTACAAAGCCTGCCAATTGGGGATGAGCCGCAATTTCCAACGCGTTCAGCACGCCTAATGAAGTTTCGATCATCGCCCAGATTGGCGTGTCATTGCCCAACAGATCGGCGAGGGCCTGCACATCTGCGGCACTGTTGACCTTGGGCAGCAAAAACGCATCTGCCTGCGCCTCACGCAGCGCTTCAACATCCCCAGCGCCCCACTCGGTGTCCAATGCATTCAGACGCACAATTTTGACCCGATCGCCGTAACCACCGTCAGCCAAAGCGGACCTAAGTGTGGCGCGCGCCTCCACTTTTGCTTCGGGGACAACTGCATCTTCGAGGTCAAAAATGATCGCATCGACGGCCAAGCTGCGCGCTTTGTCCAAAGCCCGTTCTTTTGATCCGGGGATATAGAGTACCGAGCGGTAAGGGCGCGACGAGAGGTCCATGCGAGTCTCCATTGTAACAAAGTTGCGCACAGATGTGCATTTTTGAGATAATACTTCAAGAAGAAACTTGCCGCAGCGCAGAAACTTTCTGGGACATTTTCAATGCGACGCATTTAGCGAACGACACGTTAACCTCAATTTCAGGGAGACTTACGCATCTTGGATCCATCGGACGTGCCCTGCAGCCCCACTGAAAACAGGACCGCCCATCACCCAAAGCGGTACCGCCCACCTCTGGCGTGGAAGCCACCGACAGGCGGTCGCCCCTTTCAGCAAAGGGAAAGACCATGACCAAGAAACTTCTAATCACATTCACGACGTCTGCGGCCCTTCTTGTTGCGGCACCAACCTTGGCGTCAGCCGCACCCAAATGTGGGCCACGTGACGTGGTGGTTGCCGCCCTTAGCGCCGACTACGGTGAAACACGCCAATCTATTGGTCTTGGGTCCAACAATATGGTGCTTGAAGTGTTCGCCTCGCTTGCGTCGGGCAGCTGGACGGTCACCATGACCACGCCGGATGGATTGACGTGCCTTGTGGCCAGCGGACAAGCCTTTGAAACCTTGGTCGAAGCATTGCCCGCCCACGGATCAAAGACCTAAGGACAGCGCAACAGCATGCCGTGGCGCGCTGTGCCGTCATAGCCCAAACTCTCATAGAACCCACGCGCCTCGAGCGCCACACCGGTCAACAGCATGACCTCGCTGGCACCTGCATCCCAAGCTGTTTGATGCGCCACTGTCATCACTTGGCGGCCCAGACCTTGACCGCGGTGGCTTGGCAGGGTGATCACATTTTCAATAAGCCCAAAAGACCGCCCACCCTCTGTCAGGCTGGGCATCAGATACAGCGTTGCGGTGGACACAACCCGACCCGCGTCATCTGCGCCAAACACTGTTGTGCCCGGGTGCGTCAGGATTTCGTTGAACCTTCGACGGCCCTCATCCCCTGAAAGAACCGCCTGAGGACTGTTAAAGCCCTCAAGCAAGGTTGCAAGATCGTCAAAGTCCGACGCGATCAATGGCCGGACAGAAATCACGTCAGACCGTCAAAAATCAGCTTCGCACCGGTCATCAGCAGCAAAATATAAGTCAGCACAAAGAACAGACGTTCTGGGATACGAAAGTGCAAGCGCACCCCAATCCAGACCCCGATGACGGCAAAAGGTGCCAAGACCAGATCGATCAAAAACGTCTGCGCCGTGAAGATCCCCAACATGAAATAGGGGATAAACTTGAGCAGGTTGATGGTCCAAAACGCAAGCACTGTCGTCGCTTGGTAAGGCGTTTTTGCCAATCCGCGTGACAGCAGATACACCGCAGCCGGCGGCCCACCTGCGTGGCTGACAAAGCTGGTGAACCCAGCCACCGCCCCAGCAATTGCACCGGCCCAAACCGGCATCGGCCTGTCTGCATTTGGCCCCATATTCAGCTTAAGCGCCCCTTGCCACAGAACAAAGCCAATCGCGATTACACCGATCATGATGCGAAACACATCGGCATTCACCGAGTGGTAGAAGTAGCCGCCCACCAGCAGTCCCGGCAAAGATCCTAAAATCAACAATCGGGCCTCTGGCCAGCTCCACTTGCCCCAAAAAGGCTTAAGTGCAGAGACATCCATCAACATCAGCAAGGGCAACATAATGCCAATGGCCTGACCCGGTTCCAACACAAGGGCCAGAATCGCCGCGGCCGCAAAAGACGCCCCAGACCCAAATCCACCCTTTGAAATGCCTGCAAAAACCACAGCTGGTGCGGCAAAAGCAATCAATCCCCAATCTAGTTCCATTTTTGGCAAACCCCCTCTGTTTGCGTTATCAGCCCTGATTTATCTGCATTTTTCGTCACACAACAGTCACAAAATGCCGTGTGCCGCGTTGCAGCGGGCTTGCACGGCGCGCCAATTGGGTCTACCCCAAGCCCGATTTCTAATCGGACCGGAGATGAATTCCATGGCCAGACCTAAGATCGCGCTTATCGGCGCAGGACAGATCGGTGGCACACTTGCCCACCTCGCAGCCCTGAAAGAACTCGGCGACGTCGTTCTGTTCGACATCGCAGAGGGCACGCCTGAAGGCAAAGCGCTCGACATCGCTGAATCAGGCCCTTCCGAAGGCTTTGACGCAAATCTGTCAGGCACACAGTCTTACGAAGACATTGCCGGCGCCGATGTTTGCATCGTGACCGCAGGTGTTCCACGCAAGCCCGGCATGAGCCGTGATGACCTGCTGGGTATCAACCTGAAAGTTATGAAGTCTGTCGGCGAAGGCATCCGTGACCACGCTCCGGACGCATTTGTGATCTGCATCACCAACCCGCTGGACGCGATGGTTTGGGCGTTGCAGCAATTCTCAGGCCTGCCTACGAACAAAGTTTGCGGCATGGCTGGCATTCTGGACAGCGCGCGCTTCCGTCATTTCCTAGCAGACGAATTCAAAGTCTCCATGAAAGACGTCACTGCGTTCGTTCTGGGTGGCCACGGCGACACAATGGTTCCTTCGGTGCGTTACTCGACCGTTGGCGGCATTCCACTGCCTGACATGGTTGCGATGGGCTGGACCACACAAGAGAAACTGGACGCGATCGTTCAGCGGACACGAGACGGCGGTGCCGAAATCGTTGGCTTGCTGAAAACGGGTTCTGCGTTCTACGCGCCTGCGACCTCAGCCATCGAAATGGCCGAAGCCTATCTGAAAGACCAAAAACGCGTTCTGCCTTGTGCAGCTTATTGTGAAGGTCAGATTGGCGTGAAAGACATGTATGTTGGCGTGCCAACAGTGATCGGCGCCGGCGGCATCGAAAAAGTCATCGACATCACGCTGAACAAAGAAGAGCAAGTGATGTTCGACAAATCCGTAGACGCCGTCAAAGGCTTGGTTGCGGCTTGTAAAGAAATTGATCCTTCGCTGGCATAAGCCAGACACTTGGATCTAAGAATTAAGGGGCGGGCCACTGCGGCGCGCCCCTTTTTTGTGCCTTGGGGTAACGATCACCACCAGCCCAACAAACGACCGGCGAAGACCATCTGACAGCCAAAGCCGATCAGAAACACAACTGTGCGCACCACAGGTACTGCAAAAGTGTAAATCACATAATGGGCCACACGCACGGCGAAATAGAGCGCCGCTGCAAAGGTTGTGACTTCATCTCCGATGCCCATTGCAGCAACCAAAATGGTAAGTGGCGCCATGACGGCCATGTTTTCGATGGCGTTGTAATGCGCTTTGCGCGCCCGCAGCGCCCAAGAGGCATCATGAGGGTGTGCGCCAGTTGGATCCCAAATCGCCATGATCGGGCCCTGCTGGATGATCAGCTGGATGATATAGGGCACCCACAGCAATCCAGTGAAGATCAGGGTCAGGACAAGCCAATATAGTTCAGGTGTTAAGGTCAGCATAGAATCTCTCCGTTTTGTCTACACCGTCCATTTAGCAACTTGCTTCCCGTTGCATAAGTATGCACAAATAGGGCACATACTGTCACATTGTATAGTAAGGAGCTGTCCCATGCGAAAGCAACGCCACGAAATCGATGACACAGATGCCTGCCCCATGGAAGCCACGCTGGATTTGATTGGTGGCAAATGGAAAGGTGTGATCCTGTTTCGTCTGGGGGAGGGCACCAAGCGGTTCAACGAGTTGGATCGTCTGTTGTGCCGCATCACACCGCGCACTTTGACCAAGCAACTGCGCGAGCTTGAGCATGATGGTCTGGTCAAGCGCACGGTCTATGCGCAGGTGCCGCCCAAAGTGGAATATGATCTGACGGAAAAAGGCGAAACTTTGATGCCAATTTTAACGTCTTTGACAAAATGGGGCGAAGAACATGCTTTGCCCGAGCGCAACGATTCAGCAGCCTGATTGCTCTGCTCGCTCTTTTGTGAAGATCCAATTCGTCTTTGTTTGCAGGGCTTGGGCCGCGATGTGCGGCTCTTGGCACATTAAGACTGGACTTTGCACAGACCTGTCCGATCTGATTTCCCGGTCTCACGATTCTGTTTATGCGCTAACAGTTTTAGCAAAAACTTACTTTTGTGATCACACCCCAGAAAACTGTGATCACAAAATGTAAAAAATCTGGCTAAATCACTGCTTGCCCTAAAATAATGTTTAAACATTGCCGATCACTATGACAGACCAGACGTAATCGTAGCAAGACGGGACAGTTTCATGAACATTCATGAGTATCAGGCGAAAGCACTGCTTCGCGAATACGGCGCTCCGGTATCTGAAGGACGTGTTGTCCTGAAGGCCGAAGATGCCAAAACCGCCGCCGGTGAGCTTGACGGCCCGCTTTGGGTGGTCAAAGCACAAATCCACGCAGGTGGACGCGGCAAAGGCAGCTTCAAAGAAGCCGACGCTGGTGAAAAGGGCGGCGTTCGCCTGGCCTTCTCAGTAGAAGAAGCCGCTGAACAAGCCAAAAAGATGTTGGGCCGCACCTTGGTCACCCATCAGACCGGCCCAGCCGGCAAACAGGTTAACCGCATCTACATCGAAGATGGTTCGGACATTGAAAACGAACTGTACCTCGCATTGCTGGTTGACCGTCAGACATCACGCATTTCGTTCGTTTGCTCGACCGAAGGCGGCATGGACATTGAAGAGGTTGCCGCAAGCACCCCTGAAAAAATCCTGAGCTTCAGCGTTGATCCGGCCACGGGCTACCAAGCCTATCACGGTCGTCGCATCGCCTTTTCTCTGGGCCTCAAAGGCGCACAGGTTAAGCAATGCGTTAAATTGATGGGCCAGCTGTACCAAGCTTTCGTTGAGAAAGACATGGAGATGCTGGAAATCAACCCGCTGATCGTTCTGGAAGGGTCTGGCGATCTGAAGGTTCTGGATGCCAAAGTTGGCTTTGACGGCAACTCGGTATACCGCCACGGCGACATCGCAGCTCTGCGCGACGAAACCGAAGAAGATCCTAAAGAACTGGCCGCGTCAAAGTTCGACCTGAACTATATCGCGCTGGACGGTGAAATTGGCTGCATGGTGAACGGTGCGGGTCTGGCGATGGCCACAATGGACATCATCAAACTCTACGGCGCTGAGCCTGCGAATTTCCTCGATGTTGGCGGCGGCGCCACCAAAGAGAAAGTGACCGAAGCCTTCAAGATCATCACCTCGGATCCCAACGTTAAGGGCATTCTGGTGAACATCTTTGGTGGCATCATGCGCTGCGACGTCATCGCAGAAGGTGTGGTTTCCGCAGTTAAAGAAGTGGGTCTGGAAGTGCCGCTGGTTGTGCGCCTTGAGGGCACCAACGTTGAAGCGGGCAAAGAGATCATCAACACTTCGGGTCTGAACGTTATCGCAGCTGACAACCTCAGCGACGGTGCCGAGAAGATCGTGAAAGCTGTGAAAGGTTAATGGAGGTCAATCACGTCGCCATTGCGAGCACTAGTTTTGCTGGTTTTGTTTTTCTCACGCTCATTCTGCTTGGCGCAGAAATAGCGCGTAAAACGAGAAACGAAAGCAGCCTAATGCAAGGGCGACGTGACATAGCCGACCGATTTGGTTGGGGGGATTGGGAGCGCATGCTGCAACACCCAGTTGTGCTGGAAATTCAGGTTTGGATTTTGCGCCTCATCACCTTCGCCATCTTTTGCTTCACCTGTTGGCATACTGCCAACGCAGTATGGAATTGATTGAGCCCCGCAAAACGGAGCTTAGATTTTTGAAAGGATAAGAAGATGACCGTTCGGACTTTTGCACTTATCGCCGCTTTGGCAACACTGGCTGCTTGTGGTGGCCGATCAGAGCAGCTTGAAGTTCGAAATGGGCCTCAGACCCAGCACTATCTGGACGGAAGCGTCATCAACACCCAGCAAGATTGCTCTGGTGTGAACCGCTATCTGTGCGGCTACGGCGCTGTTCAGAACAATGTCTACGGCACGTCTTCTTAACCTTTCTTCCACGCAATTACGTCGTCGCAGGCACCCCGCCGCGAGGGCTCAAACACAAAGCTAGGAGAATGCCACATGGCAATCCTCGTCGATGAAAACACCAAGGTGATCTGTCAGGGCTTTACAGGCTCACAGGGCACATTCCACTCTGAACAAGCCATTGCTTATGGCACCAAAATGGTTGGCGGCGTGACCCCCGGCAAAGGTGGCATTGATCACCTCGGCCTGCCCGTCTTCAACTCAGTTCACGAAGCCAAGCACGTCACCGAAGCCAATGCCTCTGTGATCTATGTGCCTCCGCCCTTCGCGGCCGATTCCATCCTTGAGGCGATCGACGCCGAAATGGAACTGATCATCTGTATCACCGAAGGCATTCCAGTGCTGGACATGATGAAGGTTAAGCGCGCGCTGGAAGACAGCACCTCGCGTCTGATCGGGCCAAACTGCCCCGGTGTGATCACACCTGATGCCTGCAAAATCGGCATTATGCCTGGCCACATCCACAAGCGTGGCTCGGTTGGTGTTGTGTCGCGCTCCGGGACATTGACCTACGAAGCGGTGAAACAAACTGCGGATATCGGTCTGGGCCAATCCACAGCTGTTGGTATTGGCGGCGACCCAATCAAAGGCACTGAGCACATTGACGTGCTGGACCTGTTCCTCGACGACGACGAAACACAGTCGATCATCATGATCGGTGAAATCGGTGGTTCTGCGGAAGAAGAAGCCGCAGAATTCCTGGCCGAGCAAAAGAAGAAAGGCCGTTGGAAGCCAACGGCTGGCTTCATTGCTGGTCGCACAGCGCCTCCGGGCCGTCGTATGGGCCACGCTGGCGCGATTGTCGCTGGCGGTAAAGGTGGCGCAGAAGACAAGATCGAAGCCATGAAATCGGCCGGTATCGTTGTTGCCGACAGCCCCGCCACTTTGGGCGAAGCTGTGCAAAAAGCCATCGAACTGGGCTAAATCGTTTGGGCGGGCTTCGCGGCCCGCCCGTTCCTCCTCAACAGACGGACTCTGGACGTGACCCTCTCCTCAGCAACACAATTTGGACTGTTGCGCGCCACCCGCTGGGCTGGCCGTTCAATCAGGTCTGAATATCTTGGCGCTTTGCCAAGGGCTGTTGTGTTGCCCATCGCAACACTGGGTGCGGCGCTTCTCCTTGGGTTTCATAGTTTGGGCATCATCATTGTGACACGCCTTGCAAGGATGCCTTTGTCTGAATTGGGATTTCGCCGGATCAAAAATGTGGGCGAAATGGGATCTAAAATGATCCTACCCTTGATCTCATTGGCAATTGCACTGGGTTGGGGGCTGCTTTTGATGCGGCCTTCCGGTGCGGTTTCCAATGCGATTACAAATGGTGCTGACGGGCTCACCGGCCTTTCTTCCCTTATGACATTTGTCCCCGCATCTGGTGTACTGGGGCTTTGCGCTCTGTTTTGCACCCTGTCATTTTTGACCATCTTGCCGTCCGCAGCCGGCTCAACGCTGCTCTCCTCACAACCCGTTCAAAACAAGTTTGGCCCCGTGCCGACAGAGGTGACACAATGAACGATCAGTCCCCCAACGATATTTTCCACGCCTCCTCCTTCATGCAGGGGCATAATGCGGAATACCTCGAACAGATGTATGCCCGTTATGCCAACGACCCTGCAGCGGTTGACGAAGCGTGGCAGGAATTTTTCCGCCAGCTTGGCGACGCCGAAATGGACGTCAAAGCCGAAGCCACCGGCCCCAGCTGGGCGCGCAATGACTGGCCCCCAGTGCCAAATGACGACCTGACAGCCGCGCTCGATGGTCAATGGCCAGCGGCGCCAACCAAAGAAGGCAAAGCTGCCGGCAAAAAGATCGCCGAAAAAGCGGCCGAAAAGGGCGTCGCGGTCAGCGAAGAGGCGATCAAACGCGCTGTGTTGGATTCGATCCGCGCGCTGATGATCATCCGCGCCTATCGCATCCGTGGCCATTTGGTCGCCGATTTGGATCCACTGGGCATGCGTTCGGGGGAACCGCATCCAGAGCTTGATCCAAAGGCGTATGGCTTTGCTGAATCTGACATGGATCGCCCAATCTTTATCGACAATGTTCTGGGCCTTCAGGTTGCCTCACTGCGCCAGATTCTCGACATCGTAAAGCGCACCTACTGTGGCACCTTTGCGCTGCAATACATGCACATTTCAGACCCCGAACAAGCGGGCTGGCTGAAAGAGCGCATCGAAGGCTTTAACAAAGAGATCACCTTTACCCGTGAAGGCCGCAAAGCGATCCTCAACAAGCTGGTTGAGGCGGAAGGCTTTGAGAAGTTCCTGCACGTGAAATACATGGGCACCAAGCGTTTTGGCTTGGACGGTGGCGAAGCGTTGATCCCTGCAATGGAACAGATCATCAAACGCGGCGGCAACCTTGGCGCCAAAGAAGTGGTGATCGGCATGCCGCACCGCGGTCGTTTGTCGGTGCTGGCCAACGTGATGGGCAAGCCTTACCGCGCGATCTTTAACGAATTCCAAGGCGGCTCGTTCAAACCCGAAGACGTTGATGGTTCTGGCGATGTGAAATATCACCTTGGGGCCTCTTCGGACCGTGAATTTGACGGCAACAACGTGCACTTGTCGCTGACTGCGAACCCGTCGCACCTTGAGGCGGTGAACCCTGTTGTCTTGGGCAAAGCGCGCGCCAAATCTGACCAATTCAACGATCCTGATCGTGAATCGGTGATCCCAATCCTGCTGCACGGTGACGCTGCATTTGCGGGCCAAGGTGTGGTTGCCGAATGCTTTGCGCTGTCTGGCCTGCGGGGTCACAAGACAGGTGGGACAATCCACATCGTTGTGAACAACCAAATTGGTTTCACCACAGCGCCGCACTTCTCGCGTTCGTCCCCTTATCCAACGGATAACGCGCTGGTGGTTGAATCGCCAATCTTCCACGTGAACGGTGACGACCCCGAAGCAGTGGTTCACGCAGCCAAAGTTGCGACCGAATTCCGTCAGAAGTTCCACAAAGACGTTGTGATCGATATCTTCTGCTACCGCCGGTTTGGTCACAACGAGGGCGACGAGCCCATGTTCACCAACCCGTTGATGTACAAGCGCATCAAGAAGCACAAAACAACGCTTCAGCTGTACACCGATCGTCTGGTCGCCGATGGCTTGATCCCAGAAGGCGAAATCGAAGACATGAAGGCGGCGTTCCAGTCGCACCTGAACAACGAGTTTGAGACCGGCAAAGACTATAAGCCCAACAAGGCCGACTGGCTGGATGGGCGCTGGTCGCACCTCGATCGTCAGGACGAAGAAAAGTACCAGCGCGGTCAAACGGCAATCTCAGAAGAAACCATGTCCCAGCTTGGCAACGCCCTGTCGCGCGTTCCAGAAAACTTCCCACTGCACAAGACAGTTGGGCGCCTTTTGGACACCAAGCGCAAAATGTTTGACGCCGGTAAAGGCATCGACTGGGCAACCGGCGAAGCCATGGCCTTTGGCTCTTTGCTGACCGAAGGCTACCCGGTGCGTTTGGCCGGACAAGACTCGACACGCGGCACCTTTAGCCAACGTCACTCGGGTCTGATCAACCAAGAAACCGAAGAGCGGTTCTACCCGCTGAACCATGTCCGTGAAGGTCAGGCAAAATACGAAGTCATCGACTCGATGCTGTCTGAATATGCGGTGCTTGGCTTTGAATATGGCTACTCGCTGGCCGAACCAAACGCCCTGACCCTGTGGGAAGCGCAATTTGGCGATTTTGCCAACGGCGCGCAGATCATGTTTGACCAATTCATCAGCTCAGGCGAAAGCAAATGGCTGCGGATGTCAGGTCTGGTATGCCTGTTGCCACACGGCTATGAGGGCCAAGGCCCCGAGCACAGCTCAGCCCGTCTGGAACGGTTCTTGACCATGTGCGGTGGCGACAACTGGATCGTTGCAAACTGCTCGACCCCAGCCAACTACTTCCACATTCTGCGCCGTCAGCTGCACCGGACCTTCCGTAAGCCGCTGATCTTGATGACGCCAAAATCATTGCTGCGTCACAAGCTGTGTGTGTCAGATGCCGAAGACTTTTTGGATGGATCATCGTTCCACCGCGTGCTTTGGGATGACGCTGAAAAGGGTCACTCGGACACCAAACTGGTGGCAGATGACAAAGTGAAACGCGTGGTGATGTGTTCCGGCAAGGTCTACTTCGACCTGCTCGAAGAGCGTGACGCCCGCGGCATCGATGACATCTATCTGATGCGTGTGGAGCAGTTCTATCCGTTCCCAGCCATCACACTGACCAAGGAATTGGGACGCTTCAAAAACGCCGACGTTGTTTGGTGTCAAGAAGAGCCTAAGAACCAAGGGGCCTGGTCCTTTATCGAACCCAACATCGAATGGGTTCTGACTCGGATCGGCGCCAAACAAACCCGTCCGTCTTACGTCGGACGCGCTGCCGCGGCCTCTCCTGCAACAGGGTTGGCCAGCCAGCACAAAGCACAACAAAAGGCGCTCGTGAATGATGCGCTGACCATCGAAGGGAATTAATCGATGTCGACCGAAGTACGTGTCCCCACCCTTGGCGAATCCGTCACTGAAGCCACGGTTGCCACCTGGTTCAAGAAACCCGGCGATACCGTTGCCGTAGACGAAATGCTCTGCGAATTGGAAACTGACAAAGTGACCGTCGAGGTGCCAAGCCCCGCCGCTGGCACCTTGGCCGAGATCGTTGCCGCCGAAGGCGCGACCGTTGGCGTAGATGCCTTGCTGGCCAACATCTCCGAAGGTGCATCTGCCCCGGCCCCAGCCGCAGCGGCCCCTGCACCCGCTGCCGAAGCGGCCAGCGCCGTCGACGTGATGGTCCCTGCCCTTGGTGAATCCGTTTCCGAAGCCACCGTTTCGACGTGGTTCAAGAAAGTTGGCGATGCCGTCGCGCAGGACGAAATGCTCTGCGAATTGGAAACTGACAAAGTGTCCGTCGAAGTGCCTGCGCCTGCCGCTGGTGTCTTGGCTGAAATCATCGCTGCCGAAGGCGCAACCGTTGATGCCACCGCCAAACTGGCGGTGATCTCGGGTGGCGCAACCGCCGCCGCCTCAGCTGCGGCCCCCGCCGCCGCGCCGGCTGCTGCAGCGTCCGCAGGTGGCAAGGACGTCGAAGACGCCCCCTCCGCCAAGAAAGCCATGGCCGAAGCAGGTATCAGCCGCGACGCTGTGACCGGCACGGGACGTGACGGTCGGGCGATGAAATCCGACGTGGCCAATGCTGTTGCGGCGGCCTCTGCAGCCCCCGCAGCGCCTGCCGCGGCCCCTGCGATCCCTCGCGGCCCTGTGACTTCGGATGACGCCGCGCGCGAAGAGCGTGTGAAAATGACCAAGCTGCGCCAGACCATCGCGCGCCGCTTGAAGGAAAGCCAAAACACAGCCGCCATGCTGACCACCTACAACGAGGTGGACATGACCGAAACAATGGCGCTGCGCAAAGAGTATAAAGAGCTCTTTGAAAAGAAACACGGCGCCCGTCTTGGCTTTATGTCCTTCTTCACCAAAGCCTGCTGTCACGCTTTGAAAGAAGTGCCCGAGGTCAACGCTGAAATCGATGGCACCGACGTTGTGTACAAAAACTTCGTCCACATGGGCATCGCAGCTGGCACCCCTCAGGGTCTGGTTGTTCCGGTGATCCGTGACGCCGACAAAATGTCCTTTGCCGATATCGAAAAGGCCATTGCTGAAAAGGGCAAACGCGCCCGTGACGGCAAGCTGTCGATGGCTGAAATGCAGGGCGGCACCTTCACCATCTCAAACGGTGGTGTCTACGGCTCGCTGATGTCTTCGCCAATTTTGAACCCGCCTCAATCCGGTATTCTGGGCATGCACAAGATCCAGGACCGCCCCATGGCGATCAATGGTGAAGTTGTGATCCGTCCCATGATGTATCTGGCGCTGTCCTATGATCACCGCATCGTTGACGGCAAAGGGGCTGTGACCTTCTTGGTGCGCGTCAAAGAAGCGCTCGAAGATCCTCGTCGCCTGTTGATGGACCTGTAATTCAGGCCCTGTCCTGAACTCAAGAAAGCAGAACGCACAAATGAAACGGCCCGACGGTATCTGCGTTTTATGTGCGTTCTGCATCCCCCCTGTCCGGGCAGCCCGTTTGGTCGCCGCCCAAAGCGGAGCGCGTTGCCATGCAACATGACTCCACGGCCCTTGTATCCTGCATGCGCAACGAAGGTCTCTTCGTGCTCGAATGGGTCGCCTATCACCAAACCATTGGCTTTGATGACATCGTGATCGTGACCAATGCCTGCACCGATGGCTCCGACACTCTGCTTGAGGCTCTGGCGGACCACGGCGTCACCCACATCCGACAGGACTTGGCACCGGGCGCCTCACCCCAAGACGCAGGCATGGATCTGGCCCTCGCCCATCTCCGGGCAAAAAACACCAACTGGTGTCTGCATATCGACAGCGACGAATTCCTATTGATCGAAACCGGCGACGGCATGCTTCACGATCTGCTCCCACCGCTTCAGGCGGCAGATGTGGTGCCGATCAACTGGCGCAATTTCGGCGATAACGGCCTGCGCGACTGGACACCGGGCGCTTGTGTGCTGGAACAGTTCACCAAAGCCGAGGCAGGCCCCACCCCGGGCACCACCAAATCCAAATGCTTTTTCCGTGTGAACCGCTTTGCCCGCGCGACGGATCACAATCCGCTCGATGCTCAGATCGCAAACCCGATTGTCCTGTCCGCAGATGCAGAGCCGCTGTCAAACGCCAGCCTGAAACAACGCAAATCAAGCCGTTTTCGCCCCCATGATGTGGCCTGCCGCGCCCAAAACGCGCGCCTCAACCACTATGCGGTGAAATCCCAAGATCTGTTTTTGATGAAAAATGACCGCGGCGATGGTCAGGGCAAAACAGACGAACCCAAGTATTTCCTCGGCTCCAGCTGGCACCGCACCGCCAACACCAATACGGTCGAAGACCGCGCCATTTTGCGCCACATGCCCGCGGTGCAGCGCCGCCTCCAAGACCTGCGCCACATCCCGGCCATTGCCGAGGCTGAGCAGCATTGCCAAGACTGGTTTGAGCAACGGCGCCGCCAGATCCTGACCCCCGAACAACGGAAACGCTGGACCAAAGGGCGCGGGTCATGATTTCATCTTGCCAAATACACTCTCGGGGGACGGCCCATCCGGGCCGGGGGGCAGACAGCCCCCGCCCCGCCCGCACCCATGACAGACATACGAACAAAGACCTGACGGAGACTTCAAATGGCACAATATGACGTGATCGTAATCGGCGCCGGCCCCGGCGGCTATGTAGCAGCCATCCGCTGCGCCCAACTGGGCCTGAAAACCGCCTGTGTTGAAGGCCGCGAAACCCTGGGCGGCACCTGCTTGAATGTCGGATGTATTCCGTCCAAAGCCTTGCTGCATGCCAGCCACGCGCTGCACGAAGCTGAGCACAACTTTGCCAAGATGGGTCTCAAAGGCAAATCGCCTTCGGTGGATTGGAAACAGATGCTGTCCTACAAGGATGACGTGATCGCTTCCAACACCGGCGGCATCGAATTCCTGTTCAAAAAGAACAAAATTGACTGGCTCAAAGGCTGGGGATCGATCCCCGCAGCGGGCAAAGTTCAGGTTGGTGATGAAATTCACGACGCCAAGAACATCATCGTGGCCTCTGGCTCCGAAGTCTCTTCACTGCCCGGCGTAGAGATTGACGAAAAAGTTGTTGTCAGCTCCACCGGTGCTTTGGAATTGAACAAGATCCCGAAAAAGATGGTGGTGATTGGTGCAGGCGTAATCGGGCTGGAACTGGGCTCGGTTTACAAACGCCTCGGCTCCGAAGTGACCGTGGTTGAGTTCCTCGACCAAGTGACCCCCGGCATGGACGGCGAAATCCAAAAGAACTTCCAGCGCATGCTGAAAAAGCAAGGCCTAGAGTTCGTCATGGGCGCCGCTGTTCAAAAGGTTGATGCCACAAAAACCAAAGCCAAGGTGACCTATAAGCTGCGCAAAGACGACAGCGAAGCCACATTGGATGCCGATGTTGTCTTGGTAGCCACCGGGCGCAAACCCTACACCGACGGTCTGGGCCTCGAAGCTCTGGGCGTAGAACTGTCACCGCGCGGTCAGATCAAAACCGACGCCCACTGGCAAACCAACGTCAAAGGCATCTACGCCATTGGCGATGCGATCGATGGCCCGATGCTGGCGCACAAAGCCGAAGACGAAGGCATGGCCGCTGCGGAATGCATCGCAGGCAAAGCTGGCCACGTGAACTATGACGTGATCCCCGGTGTGATCTACACCTCCCCCGAGGTGGCCACAGTTGGGAAAACCGAAGAGCAGCTGAAAGAAGAAGGCCGCGCGTATAAGGTTGGGAAATTCCCCTTCATGGGCAACGGCCGCGCCAAGGCAAACTTTGCCTCCGAAGGTTTTGTGAAGCTTTTGGTCGACAAAGAAACCGACCGAATTTTGGGCTGTCACATCATTGGGCCATCTGCGGGTGATTTGATCCATGAGATCTGCGTGGGCATGGAATTTGGCGCCTCAGCCGAAGACATCGCTCTGACCTGCCACGCGCACCCAACCTTCTCCGAAGCTGTGCGCGAAGCGGCGCTGGCTTGTGGTGACGGCGCGATCCACGTCTGATCCGTTCAGACCCTCAGACCAAGCAATGGCCCAATCAGGGCCATTGCTGCCCCATCCAAGGGCGCGATCACATTGACGCATCTCTGACAGATGCCTCCCCCTCTGCGCCCCTATCCCCACTCAACGCTGCGCTGACATAGCCCCCACTCATTTGTGTGGGGCCTGCATGGGACGCACCCCATCGTCAAAGGTTACATGGCGGCGACGAAAGGCCGGTCCCTCTAGGCATTTCGGAGCGCGAATTCGGTCCATGCGGAAATGTCGAAAATCCTGCCGCGCTGGATCCCAAGCCACCAGATACCACAGCGGCGGTAGGATCAGCATCGCCTGCGGCTCCACTTCACGGTGAGTTTCTGCACCTTTGGCATCGCGATACTGAAACTGCAATTTTTGCTGCTTTAGAAAGGCCGGCTCAAACGCAGGCAGTAGCGCCGGATCCATTCCGCCCATGTCAGAGATATCGACCTGGGGGGCCAATGTTCCGACATAAAGACAGTCGAGAAAGCGGCGCAGGTCTTTGATCTTGTCCTTGGGCAGAGCTTGCTCAATCTTAGCCAACCCCGTGTCTGCTAGCTCTGAAAACGGCAAGTTCCCTGCCGCCCGCATACTGGCCACACTGATCAACAATGCAAAAACTTCGGGCACCGTCAGGCGCGCTGTGGTCTGAAGCGACTGAGGATCGAGATAAAGCCCCCCGCCCCGCCCCGGTTCGGAATGAATGACAAACCCTTCGTCCCGAAGCGCCGCTATGTCGCGCAATACCGTGCGTCGCGACGCACCAACATCCTGCGCCAAAGCACCGATTGTGGCCGATCCGTTGCGGCGCAGGCTGCGGACGATGGCATCTTTGCGCAGGCGCGTGTTCATTTTGTCAGTCTCGCCGATAATGGTGCCATTTTTTGGCACCATTTCACCCTAAGCCGCAACCACGCAGTTCAACAAGGAGACAATGCGATGCCCACCCCCGCCAATTTCCCCCATCCAACTCTGATCCATGTGAATGGCATCGACCTCGAGGTCTTTGAAGCGGGCCAAGAAAACGCAGGCAATCCAATTGTGCTGTGTCATGGCTGGCCAGAGCACGCCTACTCGTGGCGGTATCAAATGCCCGCGCTTGCCGCAGCCGGCTATCATGTCATTGTCCCCAATCAACGCGGGTACGGTCAGTCGTCGCGCCCCGTTGCCGTAGATGCCTATGACATCACGCATCTTACGGGTGATCTTGCGGCGCTGCTTGATCACTTTGGCTATCAGTCCGCGACATTTGTTGGCCATGACTGGGGGGCCAGCGTCGTATGGGGCATGTCCATGTTGCACCATGAACGGGTCGAGAGGATCGTCAATTTGGCGTTGCCTTACCAAGCGCGCACCGAACAGCCTTGGATCGAATTCCTCGAAGCAATCATGGGCCCCGACCACTATTTTGTGCACTTTAATCGCCAACCCGGTGTGGCAGATGCTGTGCTGGATCAGAACCTACAGCAATTCCTGCGCAATCTGTTTCGCAAAAACATCCCCCTTAGCCCGCCCGAGCCTGGCATGATGATGATCAACCTCGCAAAGGCGACTGCCGCCCTCGGGGACCCCTTGATGAGCGACGAAGATCTTGGTGTCTATGTCTCTGCGTTTCAGGCGACAGGCATAACAAGCAGCATCAACTGGTATCGCAACCTTGACCGAAACTGGCACCAATTGGGTGCGGTTGATCCGATCGTTCATCAGCCAACATTGATGATCTATGGTGAACAAGACCTGATCCCTAAGGCCGTGAACCTGTCAGAGTTCGTGCCCAACGTCGAAGAGCAAAGCTTGGAGTGCGGTCATTGCATCCAGCAGGAAAAACCCGAAGAGACCACACAGATGATCTTGGCTTGGCTCGACAAAACAGCGCGCCCCTAAGACAGTCCCGCCTTTGCTTCGCACAAGCAAAGGCGGGTCGTCACAGCATAGATGCCCGCGCCACACTGGCCCTCTTTAAGGACAATACCCTCATGAGCGAAGTGACTTTCTTTGAGTCCCAAGAAACCTTTGAGCACTGGTTGCACGCGCATCCCACCGCCCAAGAGGTCTGGGTGGGGTTTTACAAGAAATCCACCAAACGCGCAGGGCTGACGTGGTCGCAATCCGTTGATGCGGCTTTGAGTTTTGGGTGGATCGACGGCATCCGAAAATCCATCGATGCGCAATCTTACATGATCCGTTTCACGCCACGAAAGATCGACAGTGTCTGGAGTGCGGTCAATGTCGCCAAGGCCGAGCACCTTGTTCAAACTGGTAAGATGACGGACCAAGGGCTCCGCCTGTTCAATGCGAGAACCGACAAAGAGGGCTATTCCGCAAGTGATCGAAATGTGCCTTTACCGCCGGAGTTTGAAGCAGAAATAAGGTCCAACACAGCTGCTTGGGCCTACTTTGATGCGCTTGCCCCCTCCTACAAACGCGACTCGATCTGGTGGGTGATGAGCGCAAAACGTCCAGAGACACGGTTACGCCGTCTTGCCATTTTGATTGCCACGGCTGCAGACGGGCAAAAAATACCAATGCTGCAAAAGAAATAGCGGGCAAGCACCGCGCCCGTCCCCTTGAGCCCCTAATCCTCTTTGGCATCGGATTGCCGGGACGCTTTAGGTCAAAGTCACCACATGCTGGTCGCGGCGCGAATGGGCCACTCGCGGTCATAGTCTTCTGCGTTGATGTCCCCTTCGGTCATCGCAGCGAGAATTTCACCAACCGTTGGCAGATCGCCACTTTCGTCTTTACCCGACCACAGACCGGCGCGCAAAATGGCACGGGCGCATTGGGTATAGATTTCGTGAATGCGGATCACAATCACCGACCGCGGGTGCTTGCCGTTCTTCTCGAACCTCGCACAGAGATCGGCATCGACTGTGACGCGGGCATCACCGTTGACCCGTACAGCATTGGTTGATCCCGGCACCATGAACATCAGGGCAATCCGGGGATCGCGCACAATATTGCGCAGCGTGTCGATCCGGTTGTTGCCCCGCCAATCGGGCATCGCCAAGGTTTGAGGATCCAGCTCGGTTACGACAGGCCCTTCATCGCCGCGCGGGCTGCCGTCGGCCCCTTCGGGCCCGACCGTGGACACCACGCAAAACCGTGACGCCATGATCCAACGGCGATACTCGGGGGTCATACGCCCTGCGACTTTCTTTGTCGCTGCTGCACCGGGGGTGCCGTAATGGCTTTCTAAAGCCTCGATCGAGTCAATCCACTGCATCCGGGTCAAATCCTGCTTCTCGCATCAAGGCGTCTGAGGCGGTTTCCACTTCGGTTTCAAGACGTTCCAAGAACGCCGTCCGCTCAAGCCCGGTTGGGATAGGCGGCAAAAACTCCACCACCGCAAGGCCGGCTTTCCGATAAACGCCAGAGCGTGGCCAGAACACACCCACGTTGGTTGCTGTTGGCACGCAGTCTTGGCCAAGCTGTTCGGACAGAACCGCAGTGCCAACCTTATAGGGTTTCTTGGCCCCGGCTGCGACACGTGTTCCTTGTGGATAGATCACCAGCTGCCCGGGGTGCTGGGTGCCCTTGGCGACATCACTGACCATCTTTTTGATCGCCTGACCGCGCTTGCCGCGATTGACCGGGACACAGCCGATGCGCAGCCCATAGACCCCAACGATGGGTGTCCACAAAAGTTCGCGTTTCATGATGAATTTGCCCGCCGGCAGGGCATAGAAAATCAGAATGATGTCAAAGAAACTCTGATGTTTGGCCGCCACCATCACTTCGCCTTGCGGGATCTCGCCGCGCACTTCGGATCTTAGCCCAACCATCCATCGCGCGGTCCAGATGACCCAAGCGCAATAGGTTTTGCAGGCCACAAAGGCCCCGCGGCGGCTGATCACAGCCCATGGCACGAACAGCACGCCCATGATCAACAACATCACATACATCTGGATCACAAAGATCAGACTCAGCACCCAACGTCCGGCTTTTGCCATCAGGTAAGCTCCTTTAGTTTTCGATTTGCAGCAGTGCGCGTCGCAAGAAAGGCAACAACGCTTCCAAGCACGGGGATCGCCAACGGCCACAACCAGTGGGCCCCTTCAAACCCCAACCCAGTCAAAAATCCGCCTTCTTGCTGGGCGGCGGGCATCAACCAAACCGCCCCAACACCTGCAATAGTTCCCATTCCCGCGCCAACAAAGCCGCGCAGAGTAAAGCGGCGCACAAAGGCACCCGCGATATAGCGATCCTGCGCACCAACCAGACGCAACACCGAAATCACCTGAAGGTTGGCCGAAAGCGCGGCATGCGCAGCCAAGGTGATCATTGCCGCCATCGCGCCCCCGATCAGCAAAAACGCCGTCCAACCTAACAAGCGCAGCCGCGAGGCCGCTTTGACCAGCGGGCGGCGCCAGCGCGTGTGATCATCCAAGACCGCGCCGGGCACTTCTGCGGCAAGCCGCAGCCGCAACCCTGTCGCGTCATAGCCCTGCTCGGTCTCATTGATTTCAATCAGCTGTGGGATTGGCAGATCCCCAAGCGGAAGGTCAGGCCCGAAATAGGGCTCCAGCAGCGCCCGCTGTGCCGCATCATCCAAGGCACCAGCGCTTTCCACTCCGGGTGTCGTTTGCAACACGCGCAGCGCGGCCGCAATTTGCGTGTCCATCTGATCCACTGGGGCAGAGATACGCAGGGTTGAGCTGCGCGCCAACTCATTGCTCCATCGGTCCGCCAATCGCCCCGAGGCCAAAGACAGGGCCAAAGCAAAGACTGCCAAGAACCCCATTGCCGCAGCGCTGAAAGTGGTCAAGTTCGCCGTAAAGCCAGAGGGCGGCACAATGCGATCCGCTTGGCGGTCCCCGACAAAAAGCCCCGCGATGCCGGAACGAATGCTCATAGATCTGCCCCCGCCAATTGCACCCGCCGATTTGCAATGCGCAAGACCCGCGCCTGTACCTGGCCCTTCGCGGTACGGATCAGGTTCAAATCGTGGGTGGCGATCAAAATGGTTTTGCCCATTTTGTTCAGTTCAATCAACAGACGCAACAAGCGTTGGGACATTTCCCAATCGACATTCCCGGTGGGTTCATCCGCCAAGACAAAATCGGGTGACATAATCACCGCACGCGCCAAGGCGGCGCGCTGACGTTCCCCACCAGACAATTCCGGTGGCAAGGCATCCGCTCGATTTTGCAGCCCCACCCAAGTCATCAATTCTTTGAGATTGGCAAGCGCATCCAGATTGTCGCGCCCAGCAACGCCAAGCGGCAATGCCACGTTTTCAGCCACGGGCAAGTGATCAAGGAATTTACAATCTTGGTGCACCACGCCGATGCGCCGCCGGTTGAGCGCCACTTCGTCCCGATTCATCAACCGAACATCGCGATCAAACAGACGCACATGGCCACTGGTTGGCAACAAAGCCCCATAGCACAGCTTCATCAACGTGGTCTTGCCCGCGCCCGAAGGACCGGTCAAAAAGTGAAACGATCCGGGCGACAATTTCAATGAGATATCGCTCAGCAGTTCTCCGCCGCCATAGCTATATGCGACATTTTCAAGCTCGATCACCGCAGCCCCCATTGCTTTTGACCTTTTTCTGCACGACCCACGCTCTAGATGCAATGCAACAAAGCTTTGGCAACCTTTGCACTTTTCCAACGCGACGTTCCGCCATATAGTCCGGCAGAACAAATCACGCTTGGTCCACAGGGGGTTATTCAGCGAGATGCGGCTTATATGCCCAAATTGCGGCGCACAATACGAAGTGCCAGACGACGTGATCCCGGATGCAGGGCGCGACGTTCAGTGCTCCAATTGTGGGGACACTTGGTTCCAACATCACCCAGACAACGATCCAGAACTTGCCGAAGAGTTGGACCGCTTGGATGATCTTGACCCAGCCTTTGAGCCGATCCCAGAGCCTGAACCAGAGCCCGCACCAGACCCCGAGCCCGAAGTGCCCGCAGCCCCAACCGCTGCGCCGGTGCGTCGACAGCTTGATCCCTCAATATCCGATGTTTTGCGCGAAGAAGCGGAACATGAGGCGCGCGCACGCGCTGCGGAACAAAGCCCCAAGCTGGAAACGCAGCCGGACCTGGGCCTGGATCAGCCCCTAAGTGAATCCGCGCGCCGCGCCAAACAAGCGCGCGAACGCATGGCTCGCGTTCGCGGGTTAGATGAAACAGCCCCCGAAGCACAAGACGCACAGCACAGCGAAAGCTCTGCGTCACGGCGCGATTTGCTGCCCGACATTGATGAAATCAATTCGTCTTTGCGCTCTGCAACCGATCGCCGTCCTGCGGCGGCCGACGATCACGCTGTGCCCGGGGCCGCCCCGCAAGCGGTGGCAGCCCCCGCAAAACGTGGCGGCTTTCGCCGTGGGTTTCTGCTGGCTTTGTTGCTGACCGCGTTGCTGTGGTGCCTGTATATCTTTGCGCCTGAAATCAGCGCACAAGTCCCCGCAGCCGAGCCAGTCTTGACCTCATATGTAGCGGTGGTTGATCAGTCACGGATCATTTTGGACGCAAGAATCCAAGCGATCTTGATGAAATTGGATGCATTGGCGGCGGGGTAATCCCGCGGCCAATGTCCCCCAATGATCCCCAGAACTACAAAGCGTTGAACACACCCGTGAGCCGTTTGGCTTCGTCCTCGGTGCCATAGGGGGTGTTCACAATGAACATACCAGACCCGATCATGCGGTGACCCTGACGGGCGGGGGCAAAGGACACCTCGTGATGCAGCACTTTCGGCAGATCCAAGGCCTTAAGCGAATTCAGCATCGGGATATGAGGGCGACCGGTCAAAATGGGATACCAAAGCGCAATCACGCCGACGTTCCATTTGCGGTTCAAATTGGCGATGAAGCCCGGAATCGTTTCGTACTCGGATTTCACTTCATAGGCGGGATCAATCAGCAACATCCCACGGCGCGGTGTCGGAGGTGTCTGCGCCATCACCATTTCATAGCCGTCCTGCTCTTGGCAGCGTGCCCCGGTTCCCATCATGTTCAGGCGCAACGCTTCAAACTCACCGGGATGGAGTTCTGCCAAGGTCATCTTATCCTGATCGCGCAGCAGCTTGGCTGCCAACAATGGCGATCCGGGATAGCTTTGGGCGCCTTCATGCGCCCGCACCTCAGCCAAGGCCGCAGCATAGGGATGATCCGCTGCGAACCATTTTGCCGCCTCAACCCGATCGATACCAGCCGCCGCCTCGCCTGTTTTTAGAGCCTCATCCGCATCCAACGCATAAAGGCCGCGTCCCGAATGGGTTTCAAAATAGCTGAGTGGTTTTTCCTTAACCGTCAGGTAACGCAGCATCTGACACAAAAGCGCATGTTTGTGCACATCCGCGAGATTCCCGGCGTGGTAAATATGTTGGTATGACAGCATGCGATGACCTTTCGTTTGCCTGCTGATAGGGCCTGTGTTGGGGGCAAGGCAATCACCCTATGGGCTGAAATTAGGCAAACCCGGCGAAAACGCGCTGATTTGCATGGCATCGGCCCTTTCCCCAGCCCCAACGTCGCCCTATAAGAACTTCTGCTTGCCGTCCGCAGAGTCGGCATGCACACCGGGCAAACACCACCAAAGGGCACTTTCTGCATGGGAATTTTCGACAAACTGCCGGGCCTCTTTTCGTCAGACATGGCGATCGATCTGGGCACAGCGAACACCCTTGTTTACGTCAAAGGACGTGGCGTGATCTTGAGCGAGCCTTCGGTTGTCGCTTATCACGTCAAAGACGGCATCAAGAAAGTTCTGGCCGTTGGTGAAGATGCCAAGCTGATGTTGGGCCGGACCCCCGGCTCGATCGAGGCCATTCGCCCAATGCGCGATGGGGTGATCGCGGACTTTGATGTGGCCGAAGAGATGATCAAGCACTTCATCCGCAAGGTTCACAAACGCTCGACCTTTTCCAAGCCCAAAATCATCGTTTGTGTCCCCCATGGGGCCACACCCGTTGAAAAACGCGCCATCCGTCAATCGGTTCTCTCAGCTGGGGCGCGTCGCGCGGGCTTGATTGCAGAACCAATTGCTGCGGCGATCGGTGCGGGCATGCCCATCACGGATCCAACCGGCAACATGGTTGTCGATATCGGCGGCGGGACCACCGAAGTGGCGGTTCTGTCTTTGGGAGACATTGTTTACGCGCGCTCGGTCCGCGTTGGGGGTGACCGCATGGACGAAGCGGTGATCAACTATCTGCGCCGCAACCAGAACCTTCTGGTCGGGGAAAGCACCGCAGAGCGCATCAAAACAACCATTGGCACCGCGCGGATGCCCGATGATGGCCGTGGTGCCAGCATGCAGATTCGCGGCCGCGACCTGTTGAACGGCGTGCCAAAAGAAACCGAAATCAGCCAAGCTCAGGTCGCCGAAGCATTGGCCGAACCTGTCCAACAGATTTGCGAAGCTGTGATGACCGCTTTGGAAGCAACCCCACCCGATCTGGCCGCAGATATTGTGGACCGTGGTGTGATGCTGACCGGTGGCGGTGCGTTGTTGGGCGATCTGGATTTGGCGCTGCGCGAGCAAACCGGCCTGTCGGTTTCCATTGCCGACGAAAGCTTGAACTGTGTGGCCTTGGGCACCGGCAAAGCCTTGGAATTTGAAAAGCAATTGCGCCACGCGATTGACTACGACAGCTGATAAGCCCACCTTTTGCTGAAAAGGGGGAGGTTTGGCCAAAGATCGATCACAAAGCGAAGACTATCTAGCACCCCTCAAGCGATTGCTGACGGGGCTGGTTGTTCTATTGTTGATTGGTATCTTCATCGTTTGGCGCATCGATAGCCCACGCGTTGAACGGTTCCGCGCCCAAGTCATCGATCAGGTTGTGCCAAATTTTGACTGGATGATGGCCCCGGTCACCGGGATGGTCAATCTGGTGCGGGATTTTCAATCCTACCAGCAAGTCGTTGAGCAAAACAAAGAGTTACGCCGCGAATTGCAGCAGATGAAATCGTGGAAAGAAGCGGCCGTTCAGCTTGAACAGGAAAACGCGCGACTGTTGGACCTCAACAACGTGCGGCTTGATCCCCGCCTGACATTTGTGACCGGTGTGGTGCTCGCCGACAGCGGCTCGCCGTTTCGACAGTCGGTGCTGCTCAACATTGGTGCGCGCGACGGCATCATTGACGGTTGGGCCACGATGGATGGCATCGGCCTTGTCGGGCGTATTTCGGGTGTTGGGGACAACACGGCACGGGTGGTCATGCTGACCGACACCAGCAGCCGTATCCCTGTCACGCTTCCGGCTTCGGGCCAGCAGGCGATTGTGGTGGGTGATAACACCTCTGCACCTTTGGTGACGTTCTTGGAAAACCCCGAATTGGTGCGGGCGGGCGACCGCGTTGTCTCGTCGGGGGATGGCGGCGTGTTTCCATCTGGCCTGCTGATTGGCCAAGTGGCCGAAGATCCCGGCGGGCGGTTGCGGGTGCGCCTGTCTGCGGATTATGAGCGGTTGGAATTCCTGCGGGTCCTGCGCAACCCCGGCACCGAAGCAATCACCGATCATGGCGCGCTCATCCGCGCTGCCGAAACGCCGGAGGCCACCGATGAGTGATGCCGCCGGGTCCCGCTTGTGGTTGATGTGGTTGGTGTTCTTGTGCCTTTCGTTGGGCATCATCTTTTTCCAACTTTTGCCGCTTGAAACCACGCCGCGCCGGTTCACCGGCCCGGATCTGATGGTGCTCTTTGCCTTTGCCTGGGCCACTCGACGACCGGAATATGTGCCTGCGTTTTTGATTGCTGGCATTATGCTTTTGGGGGATCTGCTGTTTCAGCGCCCACCGGGGTTGATGGCGGCGTTGATGGTGGTCGCGACCGAAGCCGTGAAACGCCGATCTCGCACCTTGCGCGACCAAGGCTTCCCGGTTGAGTGGCTGACAATCACCGGCACCTTGGTTTTGGTCATGCTGGGATATCGGCTGATTCTTGCTCTTTTGATCGTGCCACAGGCGCCGATGGGATTAACCTTGATCCAGCTGATAATGTCCGTGATATCATATCCACTGGTGGTGCTTGCGACCCAATTTGTTTTTGGCGTGCGCAAGGTCTCTCCTGGTGAAACGAATGCGATGGGGCACCTTCGATGAAACGGTCGGGTCGCGACACAGCGGAAAGTGCGCGCAGAATTACGCGGCGTGGCCTAATACTGGGCGGCGCTCAGGTTGGCTTTGCCGGCCTTCTGGCGCTGCGCATGCGTTATATGCAGGTCGAAGAAGCGGATAAGTTTCGCCTGTTGGCCGAAGAGAACCGCATCAAATTCCGCCTCATCCCCCCCGCACGCGGCGAATTGTTTGACCGCAACGGCGCGGTCATTGCCAAGAACGAACCGGCCTATCGCATCACGATGGTGCAAGAAGACGCGGGTGACGTCGATTTGGTGATTGCGCGGCTCTCTGCATTGGTGGAACTGGACGAAGACGAGCTGACCCGCGCGATGATCGAGATGAAGCGCAGCGCGCCGTTTCTACCGATCACGATTGCCGACCGTGTCAGTTGGGAAGACATCAGCAAAGTGGCCGTTAACGCCCCTGCTCTGCCCGGTTTAACCCCCGAAGTGGGATTGTCTCGCAATTACCCGCTGGGCGTGGATTTCGCCCATGTCGCGGGCTATGTGGGGCCTGTTTCGGATTACGACCTGTCCAAAATCGAAGACCCAGACCAATTGCTGCGCATCCCTCGGTTTCAGATCGGCAAAGTTGGCCTAGAGGCCAAAATGGAAGAGCAGCTGCGCGGTAAAGCGGGGGCAAAACGGGTCGAAGTGAACGCCGTTGGCCGGGTCATGCGCGAGTTGGATCGCCGCGAGGGCCAACAGGGCGAAACCCTTCAGTTGACCATTGACCACGCCTTGCAAAACTATGTCCAAGCCCGGCTTGGCAACGAAAGCGCCGCAGCTGTGGTGGTGGATTGTCAGACGGGGGACATTCTCGCCTGTGCTTCCTCGCCCTCGTATGACCCCAATCTCTTTGTGCGCGGCATTTCCGTTGCTGACTACCGCGCCCTCACCGAAAACGAATACCGACCGTTGGCCAATAAGACCGTTCAAGGCCTCTATCCGCCCGGCTCGACCTTCAAGATGGTGACGGCCTTGGCCGGTCTAGAGGCAGGGCTGATCACCCCCGAGGAAACCGTCTATTGCCCGGGCCATCTGGAAATTTCGAACCGCAAATTCCACTGCTGGAAGCGGGTCGGGCACGGTCATGTCGATCTGGCCGGGTCGCTGCGCGAAAGCTGCGACGTGTATTATTACGATCTTGCCCTGCGTGTCGGCATCGAAAAGATTTCAGAAATGGCGCAAAAACTGGGCCTTGGGCAGCGGTTTGATTTACCGATGTCGGCTGTGGCGCGGGGGCGCGCACCGACCAAAGCTTGGAAAAAGGCCACCTATGACCAAGATTGGGTCGTTGGTGATACGGCCAACTCTTCGATTGGTCAGGGATTTGTTTTGGCTTCGCCGTTGCAATTGGCTGTGATGAGTGCGCGTCTGGCGACCGGCCGAGCCGTGACGCCGCGCTTGGTCAAATCCGCCAATGGGATTGAACAGCCCACCTTGGGCGGCGAAGCGCTGGACATCGATCCGACGCATCTGCGCCAAGTGCAGCGCGCCATGTATGAGGTATCAAACAACCGGCGCGGCACGGCCTATCGCAACCGCATCATCGAAGATGCATTCCGAATGGCGGGCAAAACCGGCACCAGTCAGGTCCGCAACATCACAACCGAAGAGCGCGCCCGTGGCGTCACGCGAAACGAAGACCTGCCGTGGAAACGACGCGACCACGCTTTGTTCGTGAATTTTGCGCCGTTTGATGATCCGAAATATGCGGTGTCGGTTGTGGTTGAACATGGCGGCGGCGGCTCGGTTGCCGCGGCCCCCATCGCCCGCGATGTGACGCTCCAAGCTCTCTATGATGGGGATCCGCCACTTGAGGCCTATCCCACAGCGGATCGCTCAAGCATCAAAGCGCAACAAGATCGCCTGCGTCGTGAACGCCGCGCGGCTCAGAGAGCCCAAAGCGAGCGCGCATGAGTTATCTTGAATATACCGTCAAGACGGTCCCCTCTGGGCTGCGCAAACTGCTCTATCTGAATTGGCCACTGGCCTTGTTGCTGACGGCAACGGCCAGCGTCGGGTTCTTGATGCTCTATTCCGTGGCCGGAGGTTCGTTTGACCCTTGGGCGGGGGCGCAAATGAAGCGCTTTGCCATGGGCATGACCGTGATGATCATCGTCGGCATTGTCCCGATTTGGTTTTGGCGCAACGTCGCGGGTGTGGCCTATCTCGGGGCGTTGGTCCTGCTGTTGTTTGTTGAATTCTTTGGGGCCGTTGGCATGGGCGCTCAGCGCTGGATCGATCTTGGGTTTATGCGGCTACAACCCTCTGAGGTGGCCAAAATCGCCCTCGTTATGCTGCTGGCCGCGTATTACGACTGGTTGCCGGTCAAAAAAGTGTCCCGCCCGTTCTGGGTGCTGGTGCCGGTGTTCTTGATCTTGCTGCCCACCACCTTTGTTCTGATGCAACCTGATTTGGGAACCTCGCTGTTGTTGGTCTTTGCGGGTGCGGCGATGATGTTTTTCGCCGGTGTCCACTGGGGCTATTTCGCGATTGTGATCTCTATGGGCGTTGGGTTGGTCAGCGCTGTGTTTCAATCCCGCGGCCAAAGCTGGCAATTGCTGAAGGATTACCAATACCGCCGTATTGATACGTTTTTGGATCCCGCCAGTGACCCGTTGGGCGCAGGCTACCACATCACCCAATCAAAGATCGCGCTTGGTTCGGGTGGCTGGACCGGGCGCGGATATATGCAGGGCACCCAATCACGGCTGAACTTCCTGCCTGAAAAACACACCGACTTTATCTTTACGACCTTGGCCGAAGAGTTTGGGTTTTTGGGCGCGATTTCCCTGTTGTCGCTCTATGTGTTGATCATCGTCTTTTGCATCGCAACGGCACTGTCGATCAAAGATCGGTTCTCGTCTTTGCTGGTGCTTGGCATTGCCGTGACGTTCTTTTTGTTCTTCGCCGTCAACATGTCCATGGTCATGGGATTGGCCCCTGTGGTTGGGGTGCCCTTGCCTTTGGTCAGCTATGGTGGCTCTGCCATGTTGGTGCTATTGGCGGCATTTGGGCTGGTCCAAAGCGCCCACATCCATAAGCCGAGGTAACTGATGTCCTTGAACGTACTGTTTGCGCACAACGAAGCCAATTGGGCCTTGTACCAAGCCCCTTTGGAAAAAGCTTTGCAAGATTGCGACGTCGCCGCCAACCTGTCACGCGACTTTGCCCCCGAAGAGGTCGACTATATTGTCTATGCCCCTTCCAGCCCGCTGAAGGACTTTACGCCCTACACACGGGCCAAAGCGGTTCTGAACCTTTGGGCTGGGGTTGAAGGCATCGCCAACAATGACACCCTCAAAATCCCGCTAACCCGCATGGTGGATTTTGGCCTCACCCAAGGCATGGTCGAATGGGTCACGGGCCAAGTGCTGCGCCATCATTTGAATATCGACTTTGCACTGGCCCATCAGGACGGCAGCTGGACCCGGCATATCCCGCCGCTGGCGCGCAATCGTCCCGTCACCGTTTTGGGCCTGGGCGCTTTGGGTCAGGCCTGTGCCAAGGCCATCGCTGGACTGAACTTTCCGGTGACGGGCTGGAGCCGCAGCCCCAAAGAGGTTGAAGGGCTGACCTGCCTATCTGGCGAGGACGGGCTGCGCCAAGCTTTGGCGCGCGCCGAGATTTTGGTCCTGTTGTTACCACTGACCCCTGCGACGCAAAATGTTCTCAATGCAGACAGCTTGGCGCGCATGCCCAAAGGGGCGCATATCATCAATCCCGGGCGGGGGCCTTTGATTGATGACACGGCCCTGCTGGCCGCCTTGGACAGTGGCCAGATCGCTCATGCCACATTGGATGTGTTCCGCGTCGAGCCTCTGCCGGTCGAAGATCCGTATTGGGCCCATCCAAACGTGACCGTTACGCCGCATATCGCGGCGGACACCCGTGTGGAAACCGCCGCCGAAGTCATTGCTGAAAACATCCGTCGCGGCGAAGCCAATGAACCGCTGTTGCACCTTGTTGATCGAACCTTGGGTTATTAAGCGTGGAGGTCGAACTGCAAGACACCGGCACAGGGCCCGCTTTGCTGTTTGTGCCCGGTTCTTACAGCACCTTGCAGGCATGGGCCGGTGTTCAGGCCGCCTTGAGCGGGCAATATCGCCTGATTTCACTCAGCATGCCCGGCTATGGGGCCACCCCCGAAATCCGCCAGACCACCGCGCTTGACGCCCCAGAGACAGCGCAATCCCATACCGCAACGATCGTAGACTTTCTGGGGTCGGTGATTGCGTCGATCGATCAACCTGTCCATCTGATCGGACATTCTTATGGGGCGATGTCCTCTTTGGCGACGGCCCTATTGGGCGCGCACCGTCCCGCGTCGCTGATCACCTTTGAAGCCATTGCCATCTATGCACAGCAGGCCGGACGCCCTTTTCCTTGGCTGCGCGACACCCGTGAGATGCTGGTCGATTTTGACGCCGCATTGGCCGCTGAGGATCCAACATCACCACGCCATGTGATCGATTATTGGGGGCAAGAAGGCACATTTGACAAAATGCCCGCCAAGTTTCAGGCCTTTTGTGCGGCCTATGCGGCCACCAACCGGCGCGATTGGACCACCGCCGCAGGGTTTTGCCCCGATGTCAGCCGCTTTGCCACGCTCGATATTCCCGTGACATTGGTGCGCGGCGGGCTGGCCAATGCCGCCATGTGCGGCATCAGCGAGGTCCTACAGCAGCACTTGCCCAATGTGCACGCCGATGTTGTGTCGGGCGCCGATCATTTTCTGATCGGAAGCCACCCCGAGGATTGCGCGCAGATCATTGAGGCGCATATGGCGCGATTGGCCCCCAACTCTCTGGCGTAGCGCTTCTGAAGAACCGCTCAACGGATGTATTTTTGGCAAGATGAATGCGCAATCAGCGCAAGACGGGCGGTTTTTCTGGATCTGAGCCCGGCGCAACCCGTGTCACCTGTTGCGGCGCATCGGGTTGGGGCAGATCAAATCGCAAGCCCCAGCGCGCCAGCTTTGCCGCTATGGGATCGCTGGCACGCATAAAGCTGACATCCAATGCGCCTGCTTCGATGCCCGAGAAAGTCAGTGCTTCGGCCACAGCTTTGGCAAGGGCCTCTTCGGCGCCCGGCAAAGGTTCAACAAAGGCCAGAAGGTGGTTGCGGCTGTCCCCCTCATAGGTGGCCGCCACCAGGTAGGCCGCCTGCGCCAATCCAACAGCCGTGGCCAATTTGGTATCCAATGCGGCGAGCAAGCATTCGGGCAAATCCGCAGGAGGGGCCACTTCGATGAGCCGGGCTTCGGCCTCTTTGGGGGCATGGCCCAGGGTTTCGGCCAGCCAGATGACCGCCTGTGGTGGGATCAGGATCGAGGATGGCGCCACTTCGAGATTAAGGCCAAGGCCAATGTTTTGATCTGCCAGTAACCCGGCGATGACGCGGCCCGAGAGGGCGGCGTAGGGGGCTGGGCCGCCAACAAATTGTGCCAGCCGGTCTTCGCGGTCAAACACCAGCACAAAACTCTGGTCTGACAGCTCGAACACTTCGGGAGAGACATTTTCATCGGTGGGTTCGGCGCTGAGCAGAAGGAACAACTCGCTGTCAGCCAGACGTTCGTAAAACCGCATGCGCAATGTGTCATCGGCTTCGTCAGCAGTCATCGCCGCGTGGGCAATATCCAAGGCGGTTGCGTCGCTCATGTGTCGGACCCTTCTTTTTGGTTGCCCAGCGGTACTGCGCCCCTCAGACTAGGGCAAGCCCAAAGCACATAGGAGGGCGCTTTGTCCCTTCAAGATCAGATTTCAGCCTGTCGTTTATGTGCCGACAGATTTGCCAAAACCAAAACCGCCCATGCGCCGCGCCCCGTGCCTTGGTTTCGCGCCTCGGCCCGGATCCTGATCGCAGGTCAAGCCCCCGGCATGCGGGTGCATCAATCCGGCAAGCCGTTTGATGATCGCTCTGGTGAGAGGCTGCGCGATTGGTTGGGGATGAGCCCCGCGCAATTTTACGACCGCGATCACGTAGCGGTGGTTCCAGCTGCGTTTTGTTTTCCGGGATACAGCAGCTCTGGTGCCGATTTACCGCCCCCCAAGATCTGTGCGCAAACTTGGCAGGCGCCGGTGCAAGACGCTCTGCCCCATATTGAGCTGCGGATCGTGATCGGGGGCTATGCGCATAAGAACCTGTTGGGGGTGCAGAGCAATGTGACCGAAACGGTGCGCAACTGGCGTCACTTTGCGCCTAAGACCTTTGTCCTACCGCATCCATCTTGGCGCAACACAGGCTGGATCAAGAAACACCCTTGGTTTGCCCAAGAGCTACTGCCAGAATTACGTCAATGCGTGGCTGCGCTGCGCCAATAGCCGCTAAATCAGTCGGTTTTCGCGACAAATCTAAACAACTTAGCCGTGCGGACGTAGCCTTGTTGAGCCCGGAATGCCGCGTCACCTGCCAAAATTAGTAAGATTTGCTGCGCGAAAGGTTGCCCAAAATGTGTAAATACCCTAACTGTCTGCAAAATTCCTAGGTAAGGGACCCGAAAAGATGTATCGCGTCTGGAACTTCGTCACCAACTACTCAATCCTGCTTATTTTGGGGGCCTTGATCGCTCTTGTTTGGGCAAATGTGGATGCTCATAGCTATCATGAATTTGTAGAATTCAAGCTGTGGGATCATGCACCTATCGGTCATTATCATGACGGTCACAGAACGCTGACGCTGCACTATCTGGTCAACGACATTTTGATGGCCTTCTTCTTTGCCATTGCGGCCAAAGAAGTTTGGGAAGCCATCATCCTCAAGAACGGCTCGTTGCGCGGTAAGAAAGCCGCCACCCCCTTGTTCGCCACAGTTGGCGGCATGATCGGGCCAATTGCCGTGTATCTGGGTCTGGCGTTCTTCATGGGGTCTGAAACCTATGATGCGGTGAAAAACGGCTGGGCGATCCCAACCGCCACTGACATCGCGTTTTCCTATCTTGTGGGTCGTTTGGTCTTTGGTGCAGGCCACCCGGCGGTTCGCTTCTTGCTGTTGCTGGCGATTGCAGATGACGCCGCTGGCCTGATCATTCTGGCGATCTTCTACCCATCGGGTGAATTGGCCCCTGAGTGGCTGATGTTGTCCGTTGGTGCCGCGGTTGCCGTTTACCTACTGGCCAACTGGCTGCCGCGCCACTTGGATCGTGGCAACCAAGATCGTCCTAATTCGACTTGGGCACGTCAAAAACTTGGTTTCTGGCCATACCTGCTTGCCGCTTGCGCCAGCTGGTACGGTTTCCAAGAGGCTGGCATCCACCCTGCTTTGGGTCTGTTGCCGATCGTGCCAACAATTCCGCATGCGGACCGTGCGTTTGGCTTCTTTAGCGAAGCAGAGCAATATCTGTCGGATCTGTTGAACCACATCGAACATATTCTGAAACACCCTGTTGAGATCATCTTGTTCTTCTTTGGACTGCTCAATGCTGGTGTTGAATTCTCGGCCATTTCCGAACCGACTTGGCTGGTTCTGGCGGGTCTGGTCGTTGGTAAACCGATTGGGGTTCTGCTGTTTGGCGTCGTCGGCGCGCATTTGCTGAAGCTGGGCTTGCCGCAAGGCATGCGCACCATTGACTTGCTGGTGATCGGCTTTGTCTCGGCGATTGGCTTTACCGTTTCACTGTTTGTGGCCTCGGTCGCCTTTGATCCCGGACCGGTGCAGGATGCTGCCAAAATGGGGGCCCTGTTCAGCTTTGGAGCGGCGGCTTTGTCCTTCCTTGCCGGCAAGCTTTGCAAGGTTGAAAAACACAACCTCTGAGCCATACCGGCTTCGATTTGGAAACAATTCTGGGAAACCGGCACCTATTGGTGTCGGTTTTTCGACATTTGGCCTTATTTTTGCCTCGAATTTTGTGTCATATCTAAGCAAATGCCCCATTTGGTCGTTAGGACTAAAGTTAGGTCGCCTTAACACTGACCTGATAGGTGGTAGCCTGAGGAGAGCCGGAGCCCCGAATGCTCGAGTTTGAAAATGTCAGCAAGTCCTATTGGACAGGGACACAACGCAAAGTGATCCTTGAAAAGGGTTCCTTTCGGGTTGAACTCGGCCAGTCGCTTGGCATTTTGGCCCCCAATGGCACCGGCAAGACGACATTGATTAACATGATGGCCGGGCTGGAAAAACCGGACGAGGGCGTGATCCGACGTGGATGCCGTGTCTCTTTTCCACTGGGTTTTATGGGTGGCGTGATCAACAAGCACACCGCGGTGGAAAACAGCCGCTATATCGCGCGCCTCTATGGTCTTGATCCTGACTATGTCGAAGCGTTTTGTCGCTGGCTGTGTGGCTTGGGGGAATATTTTGATCAGCCCCTTGGCACATATAGCTCGGGTATGAAGTCGAGATTCTCGTTTTCTCTGCTGCTCGCCCTAGATTTTGATATATACCTCATTGATGAGGGGATGCCCGGCTCGACCGATGTTGAGTTCAACAAAAAGGCCGGTGACATTTTGCGCGACCGTCTGCGGACAACGACTGTGATCATTGTCTCGCACCAACCCGCAACGTTGGAAAAATTTGCCCGTTCAGCCGCCGTTCTGATGAATGGTAAGCTGCATATGTTTGACACCTTGGAAGAAGCGAAACAGCTCTATGACTACGAAACCCAAGGCTAAGAAGTTTAGAATTCGCCGCACATCTCCGATCGGGGATGGAGAAGGTGGAGCCGTGCCTGAGCAACAGGCCCCGGCGCCAGACGCACAGCCGGCCGCCGGCCAAGCACCTGTGCGTCGCCCGGCCCAAGCCCAACAACCTGCGCCGCAACCAGCACCGCAAAGCGCCGCGCCACAACGTCGTCAGGCACCGCAAGCGGCAGCGCAGCCGCCCGCTGCGGAGCGTGCAGCCGCCCGTCAACCACGGGCAGCCGCGCCGCGCCAGACAAGTGCCCAGCCGTCAGCACCGCAACCCACCCGCCAGCGCCCCGCTGCGCCGGGACAGCCAACCCGAGCCTATTTGTCCCAAGTGCGTGGGCAGGCCAACGCCGCCGCCCAAACACAAACGCCACAGTCCCCCGCAGAGCCACATGTTGACGCGGCCAGCAATATGCCGATGCAGGGCATGGTATCCTCGGCGCAAGAGATGAGCGTGGATCAACAAATTGACGCCATTCGCCAAGAGGGTTTGACAGGTCGTCAGCTGCGCATGGCCCGCCGTGTGGCGCAAAAGAACGGTCTTGCTCCGACTTCAGATTTTGATGCGGTACGTCTGCTGCGTGAACAAGGCATTGATCCCTTCCGCCGCTCAACCATGCTCGAATTGGTGGTGCCCCAAGAAGGAGAGCAAGCCCAACCTCCCACCCCTGCGGAACCTGCGCGCACTCAGCTGCCGCAGACAGTGCCCAAAGAAGAGACCCTGCCCTCCACCGAATTGAGCCCGTCTGAACGGCGCACGCAAGAGATCTCTGATATCCAGCGCGACATCGCCAAGCGCCGCAGCCGCAAGCTGCTGTTGCTGATGTCCCGACTGAGCTTCTTTATCTTTCTGCCAACGCTGCTGGTGGGTTGGTACTATCACTTCATCGCCACCCCGCTTTATGCCACCAAATCCGAATTCCTGATCTTGCAGGCGGAATCTGCGGGTGGGGCCGGATTGGGCAGTTTGCTGACCGGCACAGGCCTTGCGTCAAATCAGGATTCGATTGCGGTGCAAAGCTATCTGACATCGCGGGATGCGATGTTGCGGCTCGACGCACAGCTTGGTTTTAAATCTCACTTTAGCCAAGAACACATCGATCCGATCAAGCGCCTGTCCGAAAACGCCACAGACGAAGCCGCCTTCAAGATCTATAAGCGCAACATCAAGATCGGCTATGATCCGACCGAAGGTGTGATCCGCATGGAAGTGATCGCGGCAGACCCCGAAGTCTCTGCGGCCTTCTCAGAGCATCTGATTTCTTACGCTGAAGAGCGGGTCGATGAGCTGTCGCGCCGCAAACGCGAAGACCAAATGCGCGACGCGCGCGAAAGCCTTGAAACTGTTCTAAACGAACGGCGTCAGGCGCAAGCCAATCTTGTGGCCCTGCAAGAAGGCACTTTGCTTGACCCTCAGGGTGAAATTGCTGGGATCCGCGCGCTGATCAACAACGCTGAAATGCAGTTGCAAAACAAGCAAATCCAGCTGCAGACGCAGCTTGCCAACGCACGACCGAACCGCTCAAAAGTCGCAGCATTGGAAACCGAAATTCGATTGCTGGAAACCGATCTGGCCAAACAGAATTCGCGTTTGAACGACGCCACCACGGGCGGCACGTCGCTGGCGTCAAAAACTGCGCAGATCCAAATGGCGCAGGCCGATTTGGCCACCGCAGATTTGATTTTCCAATCGGCTTTGCAGAATGAAAAGCAAACCGCGCTCGAAGCCAGTCGACAGGTGCGGTACCTGACCACGTCAGTACGCCCCGTTGCCCCCGATGCGGCGACTTACCCGCGCGCCTTTGAAAACACGATCTTGGCCTTCTTGATCCTGTCTGGCGTCTATCTGATGATTTCTCTGACCTCGTCGATCCTCAGAGAACAAGTCTCAAACTGATCAAGATCACTCTGCACCGCGTGACCCTCGCCCAATATGCGGGCGTCACGCGGTGGCAGTGGTCAAATTACCGCAGCTGTTTGTTGTAATTCTGCAATCTGAACGTCATAGAAGACCCATACCCATTATTATTCACGAAGCGAGCTATCCCGTGACCAAACCAATTTCGACTGTTAGCCCTAACACTTGGGAATTTCTCCGCGACCCGATGATTACACCAACCGGGTTTCGCGAATACGACGCACGCTGGAAGTATCCAGACGAGATCAACCTGCCGGGCATGACGGCTTTGGGTCTGGGGATCGGCACGCAAATGCGCCTGCATGGTCTGGAGCCGGTGATTGCTGTCGGCAATGACTATCGCGACTATTCGTTGGCGATCAAAAACGCGCTGGTGGTTGGATTGATGCAGGCCGGTATTCAGGTCAAAGACATTGGTCCGTGTATCACCCCGATGGCCTATTTCAGCCAGTTTCACCTCAACGCGCCGGCGGTTGCGATGGTCACAGCCTCGCACAACCCCAATGGCTGGACTGGTGTGAAGATGGGCTTTCAACGCCCACTGACCCACGGCCCTGCCGAGATGTCAGAACTGAAAGACATTGTGCTCAATGGGAAAGGCCAGCCTGCGGCAGGGGGGTCTTATGAAACCGTTGATGGCGTGATGGATGCCTATCTGGACGATTTGATTGGCGACTTCAAAATGACCCGTAAGTTGAAGGTTGTCTGTGCCTCGGGCAACGGCACCGCAGCGGCCTTTGGCCCAGCGGTGTTTGAACGTCTGGGTGTTGAAATGGTCGATAGCCACAACACGCTGGATTACACTTTCCCGAACTACAACCCGAACCCAGAAGCGATGGAAATGTTGCATGACATGTCCGACAGCGTCAAAGCCTCTGGCGCTGATTTTGCATTGGGTTTTGATGGTGACGGCGATCGCTGTGGCGTTGTCGACGACGAAGGCGAAGAGATCTTTGCTGACAAAGTTGGAGTGATCATGGCCCGCGATCTGGCCAAGCTTTACCCCGGTTCAACCTTTGTTGCAGATGTGAAATCCACCGGCCTGTTTGCGTCGGATCCCGAGCTGAAAAAACACGATATCAAGGCAGACTATTGGAAAACTGGGCACAGCCACATGAAACGGCGCGTGCACGAGTTGAAAGCCTTGGCTGGTTTTGAAAAATCGGGCCACTATTTCTTGGCCGAACCAATTGGCCGTGGCTATGACGACGGTATGCGCGTCGCGGTTGAGATCTGCAAATTGATGGATCGCAACCCAGACAAATCCATGTCAGACCTGCGCAAGGCGCTGCCCAAAACGTGGTCGACCCCAACAATGTCACCCTATTGCTCTGACGTAGAGAAATACGGCGTGCTGGACAGCATTGTTGCCAAATTGGTGGCCAAGGTTGAAGCAGGTGACACTATCGCTGGCAAAGCCGTCAAAGAAGTTGTGACCGTCAACGGCGCCCGTGTGATCCTTGAAAACGGATCTTGGGGCTTGGTTCGCGCGTCTTCAAACACACCTAACTTGGTTGTTGTATGTGAAAGCAGCGAAAGCGAAGAGGAAATGCGCGCCATCTTTGCAGAGCTGGATGCGGTCATTCAAACGGAATCTGCTGTCGGTGAATACGACCAAAAGGTCTAAAGCCAAGACCGCTTCGATCATCAAAAAGAACAAAGGCAGGTCCTATTGGGCCTGCCTTTTTCAATTCCAACATTGGTGAACGCGGCGATCAGCGCCCGGCATCAAACGCGTGCTGCAGCGCGTCAGGATCATATGAGTTGCGCAGCCAGTCTTCGAAACTTTGACCGGCTTCGTCGTGCTGTTCTGCATAGCTTTCCAGCAACAAATCCAGCACCCCGGTTTTGGAACTTTTGAAATGCAGATACTTGCGTGACAACATCTTGCTGGCTTCTCGCGGTGCGGTATTTTCAAAGACCATCAGGTAAATCGCGCTGGCCAAGCCCGCCCGATCCGCACCCGACTTGCAATGGATCAACACCGGCTGCTGTGCCAAGCGCATCAACGCAATCAACTGCAACAAATTGTCCGAAGATGGGGCACGCCGCGCATTCAAATTCACCGCCAAAAGGCCAATGCCATTTTCCGAACACAGCTTCTTTTCGAATTGATACTGAACGCTATTATCCGCACCACGCAGGGTGATGATTGTCTTGATCCCACGCTTGACCAACCCTGAAAACCGCATTTCAGACGGGTAGTTAGAGCGGAACACACCGGGGGCCACTTGGTGAAAGTTGGTCCACAGTCCACGAAAAACGCCATGATCGAACCAGCGGATAAATTTGCGTGCGGCTTTGCGATCCGAAAGCCCATCTGCCAGCAATCGCTCTGCGACCTTCTGCTTGCGACGGCTGTCCCAATCTTGAACCTGTTTCACTAAACTCATGTATATGCTCCACTGCCTGCCACCGTTGGTGGCCTGCAGAGTTGATTTCGTCAAGCCTTGGGCAAATCAGCCCGCAAGGCCGCGCCCCTTTAGCAACGCTTCGACACCCGGCATGCGCCCACGGAAGGCCGTATACAGCTCTTGCGCGTCTTTCGAGCCACCCGTTGACAGGATATTGGCCTCGAGCGATTTGGCCAAAGCAGGATCAAAGGCGTCGCCCACCTCCTCAAAGGCTTCAAAGGCATCCGCATCCATCACCTCGGACCACATATAGCTGTAGTACCCCGAACTATAACCGTCGCCAGAGAACACATGCGCAAACTGCGGGGTCGCGTGACGCATTGCGATCTGCTTGGGCATGCCCAGGCGATCCAACAAGGCCGTCTGCGAGGCCATCGGATCTGCGGGGGCCGCCCCTTTGTGGAACTCCAGATCCACCAAAGCTGAGGCCACATATTCCACGGTCTGGAACCCTTGGTCGAAATTCGCTGCCCCCAGCACCTTGTCCAGCATATCCTGCGGCATAGGCTCACTAGTTTCCGCATGGGTGGCAAATTCAGCAAGCACCTCGGGCACCTCAAGCCAATGTTCATAAAGCTGGCTTGGCAGTTCAACAAAATCTCGCGCCACCGAAGTGCCAGAGATGCTTTGATAGGTCACGTTCGACAGCATCTGGTGCAACGCATGGCCAAATTCATGGAACAAAGTGCGCGCGTCGTCATAGGACAACAGCGCCGGTTCCCCTTTGGCAAAGTTGCAGACGTTGATCACAATCGGCGCCTGTTCTTTGGGGTGCTTGGCCTGTGAGCGCATCGCAGAACACCACGCGCCGGACCGTTTGGAACCACGTGCAAAGTAGTCACCGATGAAAACGGCCACATGTTTGCCGTCGCGCGTCACCTCCCATGCGCGGCAATCCGCATGATACAGAGGCACATCCAAGGGCTTAAATTCCAGATTGAACAGACGTGTTGCACAGGCAAATGAAGCTTCGATCATCCGATCCAATTGCAGGTATGGCTTCAGCGCGGCCTCATCTAAATCATGCTCTTGTTTGCGCCGCTTGGCCGCATAATGATGCCAATCCCATGCTTCAAGATCACCGTTGATCCCTTCGGCATGCATCATCGTTTCAAGCACTTTGGCATCCGCTTCGGCCTGGGCTTTGGCCGGGGCCCATACGGCCAACAATAGCTCTTCGACGCGCTCTGGTGTCTTGGCCATTTCCGTTTCCAATTTGTAGGCGGCAAAGCTGTCATAGCCCAGAAGGTTGGCCCGTTCTTCCCGCAGCGCAAGTGTTTCCCCTGCGATGGCCCGGTTGTCCGTGTCCCCCCCATTGGCCCCACGAGAGACAAAAGCCTTATATGCAATTTCGCGCAGATCCCGGCGCGTAGAAAACTGCAAGAAAGGTGTGATTATCGATCGTGACGTAGTCACAACCGGCCCAGTGACACCCTTTTCCGCCCCAGCAGCGCGCATCGCTTCGCAAACGAACTCAGGCAGGCCTTCAAGATCCGCCTCGGTGAGTTCCAAAAACCAGCTGCGCTCATCCGACAAAAGGTTCTGGGTGAACTCGGTGCCCAACGTGGCCAATCGGCCTTTAATCTCTGCCATCCGGCTGTCTTGCGCACCCTCTAGGGCTGCGCCAGCACGCACGAACCCGCGGTGCGTCAACATCAGAACCCGCGCTTGTTCGTCAGACAGGCCCAGATCATCACGCTGTGCCCACAACGTGGCCATGCGGGCGAACAGGGTCTTGTTTGACGAAATCGCCGCAAAATGCTCGGCCAATTTAGGGGAAAACTCTCTTTGCAACGCCTCGCGGGTTTCGTTGCTGTCCGCCCCGGCAACGGTGTAAAACACCGACAGGACCTTCTCCATCGCCTCTCCAGCGGCTTCCATCGCTTCGACCGTATTGGCAAAGCTAGGCGCCTCGCTGTTTTGGGCAATCGCATCGATTTCGTCTCGATGTTGGGCCAGCGCGGTCTCAAAGGCCGGCGCAAAATCCGCATCCTGAATTTTGTCGAAGGGCGCGATCTCAAACGGGGTTTGCCACGGGGACAACAGAGGGTTGGTCATTGGGTTCTCCTTTGGGCAAATGGTAGCGGGATTAGCGCTGTGTTCCAGCTCTTATTGATCGCCACAAACAGGGCATGTCTCGCGTTTTTTCAATTTGATTTTGCGGGTCTCACTCCAGAGCGCATCATAGATCAGCATCTCTCCGCGCAGCGGCGCCCCAACATCACATAGCACCTTCAGCGCCTCGACCGCCATCATCGAGCCGACAACCCCCGGCAGAGGGCTGATCACCCCAGCCTCGGCGCATGACGGCGCCAATCCAGCGGCGGGGGCCTCGGGGAAAATACACTGATAACACGGCGAGCCCTGTTTGGTGTCAAACACGCTCAATTGCCCTTCCCATTGCGACAGCGCCCCTGAAATCAACGGCTTGCCCAGCTTGGCTGCCACTCGGTTAGACAAATAGCGCGTCTCAAAATTGTCAGTGCCATCCAAAATTAGATCATAGTCAGCAAACAAAGCTTCAGCCTGCGCCGCCTCTAAGCGGCGTTGGTACGGCCGCACCTCCAAATAGGGGTTTTGCGCCTCCAGCGCCATTTGCGCTGAAAACACCTTGTGCATGCCAATGCGGGCATCCGTGTGGATGACCTGTCGCTGCAGATTGGAATTGTCGACAACATCATCGTCAATGATCCCAATTGTGCCCACGCCCGAGGCCGCCAAATACATCAACGCCGGCGATCCAAGCCCACCAGCCCCAATCACCAAGACCTTGGACTGCTTCAGCTTTTTCTGCCCCGGCCCGCCAATTTCACGCAATACAATGTGACGCATGTAGCGGGCCAGCTCACTCTCACCAAAGGTGCCAGCTTGTTTTGGCGTTGCGCCCTCGGCATCATCGCTGACCACACGCGCCTTCAGCCACCGCAGCCCCAGCGCATAGACCAAAGCCAAAGCGCCAAACCCGCAGAGCAGCAGCCAGAATTTCAAGGCATCATCGGATAGAAAGCGCAACGGATGCTCCAGGCTCAACATCACCTGCGTCCCGGTCAAACTCCCTAAAACACCCACAACAAGGCTGGCGCGCTTTGCCAGCGACCAGCCAAAATAAAGCCCCGCGCCCCAAAGCGCCGCGGCCAGAATAATCAAACTGCCCATCACCCACGCCCCGTAGAGCCAAACCCGCCGTCTCCGCGCTTTGTCGCGCTCAACGGGTCACCGATCTGAAAACGTGCCTGCAAAACCGGCGCAACAATCAACTGCGCAATGCGCTCGCCATGCTGGATCTGAAATGGCTCTTGCCCGGCGTTCATCACAATCACCCCCAACGGCCCACGATAGTCGCTGTCGATGGTTCCCGGCGTGTTGGGCAAGGTGATGCCATGTTTCAACGCCAGCCCTGATCTCGGCCGCACCTGCACCTCATAGCCCGCGGGTATTTCCATCCGCAGCCCCGTGGGCACCAATTGACGCTGCCCTGGCGCCAAAACCACCCCTGTCGCGCGCAGATCTGGCGGAAAATTTGCCCGCACATCTGCCCCAGCGGCGCCTTGCGTTTCATAGCGCGGCAACGCCACCGTGCGATCCGCCTCCTCCGTCCAATTCAGCGCGATATCAACCACAGCCTAATCCTTATTCATCTTGCTCAAAATACTCCCGCCGGAGGCGACCTAAAGGTCCCCCAAAGCCGCGGAAATTCGGGCGGCAAGCTGCGTGGCCACCGCGCGTTTGTCCATCCGCGGCCAGCTCTCAGCCCCGGATTCAGAAATCAACACAACCGCGTTCTCTTGCCCCCCCATGATCCCGGTCTCTGGGCTCACGTCATTGGCCACAATCCAGTCGCAGGTTTTGCGCAGACGTTTGGCCGTTGCATTGGCCACCACATCATCCGTTTCCGCAGCGAACCCCACCACCAAAGCTGGGCGGTGACGTGTCAGCTGACTGACATAAGCCAGAATGTCAGGGTTCTCAGCGAATTCCAAAACAGGCAGGCCCGTTTTTTCTTTTTTGATCTTTGACCCAGAGGCCTGCGCCATCTTCCAATCCGCCACCGCTGCAGCAAAGACCGCCGCACGCACCGGAAGCGCCCTCTGCACCGCCTCCAGCATCTGATCTGCGGTCTGCACGCGCACCACCTCAACCCCTTCGGGGGGGGGCACATCTGCGGGACCGGTGACAAACACGACCTCAGCCCCAAGATCGCGCAGCGCCCCAGCAATGGCCGTGCCCTGTGCGCCCGAAGATCGGTTGGCGATATATCGAACAGGATCGATAGGTTCATGGGTCGGCCCAGAGGTCACCAAGACGCGTTGCCCTTTCAATGGGCCATCACTCAGCGCAGCTTGCGCAGCCGCCACAATGTCCAGTGGCTCCACCATGCGCCCCGGACCATATTCGCCACAGGCCATATCCCCGTCATTGGGGCCCAAGATTGAAACACCATCAGCGCGCAGTTGTTCCACATTGCGCTGCGTGGCCGGGTGGGTCCACATCCGCACATTCATGGCCGGTGCAATCATCACCGGCGTGTCGGTGGCCAACAACAGGGTCGAGGCCAGATCATTGGCCAGCCCATTGACCATTTTGGCCATCAAATCAGCGGTTGCGGGGGCCACAAGGATCAAATCCGCCACCCGGGACAGCTGAATATGCCCCATATCGGCCTCATCGGTCAGATCAAACAGATCCGTATAGGCTTTCTCGCCAGCCAAAGAGGCAATGCTCAGCGGGGTCACAAACTCTTGGGCGGCTTTGGTCAGCACCGGGGTCACAGCGGCGCCTCTTTCGCGAAGACGGCGAATAAGATCCGGACATTTGATGGCAGCGATACCGCCACCGATCACCAAAAGAATGCGCTTACCCTGTAACATACGGCCCCCAAATATTTCGGTCATGACACTAGGCCCGCGCCCCGCAAGAGACAAGTCCAGCTAGTTGAACACATCACAGGGATCGTCCCGCTCAACCGACGGCGAAAACCTAACAAGATCAAATCGGCCCCCGGGCTCAATGTCGCCTTCGCCCTGACCAAGTGCAAAGACCGAGATCTGCGCATCCGCGCGGCCGATATAGTAGGGAACCGCCCAATCCGCTCTTGCGTGGCCATTACCCGTGATCACCACCACTGGCCCCTGTGTGGCCTGCAAGGCCTGCACCGCCGTTTGCGCCAATGTGGCGTCGCGCAATCGTTGGAATTGCACCATGGCGGGCAACAGGGTTTCGGGCAGCGCGCCACAATGGGCCTCAGCTTGAAGTGCCAGTCGCGCGTTCAACTGCGCCTCGGGCAGCTCTTCGCTCAAACCATACCGCGCGGCTTGGCTGCCAAAGCTGGCGATGATGCCGTCAGCCATTGCTTGCTGCGCGCGATCTCGTGGCACAGCGGCCCCGTAGATAGTGGCATCTGGCGCAGCGTTGAACACTGGAAAGTACATCGCGAAATCGGGCCAACCCGTGTCTGACCAGCCCAGCGCCGCGTCCAGCGCTGCGGCGTCGCCACGGATAGAGGATGTCACGGCCTTGGCTTGATCAACGCTCAGCATCTCAAAAACAATGGCTGTCGGTCGCAGCGCCGAAATCCATTGTGCCTGTATCTGATGATGGCCGGGGTTGTCGTGGGTTTCCCCCAAGACAACAATTTGCGCGCTTAGAGCAGCCTGCGGCACAGGTTCAGCCTGCGCAAAAAGGGGCAGCGCACAAAGCCCTGCCCCCATAAGAAGTCGTCGAAAGCTCATAGCAAGAAGTCTTGCACGTCCTTGCTTTCATCTTCCAGCCGTTTGCGCATCTTTTTCAACGCGGCGGCCTCAAGCTGGCGCACCCGCTCTTTGCTCAGACCCAATTCTTTGCCCAATGACTCTAACGTGCGAGCGGGTTCGCGCAGCTTTCGCTCACGAATGATAAACTGCTCACGCTCGTTCAAGTGAGACACCGCATCAACCAACCATGCGCGCAAGGACAGGCGGTCTTGCTGATCCTCGACGATTTCGGCGGCCTGATCGCCTTCGTCCTCTAGGGTGTCGATCCATTCGCGCCCTTCATCTTCACTGCTTTGAGTCGCATTGAGCGAGAAGTCAGATCCAGACAGGCGGCCTTCCATCATCTCGACATCGTGCAGCGGCACGCCGATTTCCATCGAAATCGCCTGACGCATCTGTGCTGCGTCCAAGGTTTCGCCCCGCGACTGCGCCTCGCGCTCAAGCTGAGCCTGCACACGTCGCATGTTAAAAAACAGCGACTTTTGCGACGACGTCGACCCGGTGCGCACCATCGACCAGTTGCGCATCACATAGTCTTGGATCGAGGCTTTGATCCACCAAACAGCGTAGGTGGAAAACCGTACGCCGCGATCGGGGTCAAATTTGTCCGCCGCCTTCATCAACCCAAGCCCCGCCTCTTGGACAAGGTCATTCATGGGCGCGCCATAGCGCTTAAACTTGGCTGCCATCGAAATCGCCAACCGCATGTAGGCTGTGATCAACCGATGTAGTGCTTCTTCGTCTCGTTCGTCCCGCCATGCATAGGCCAATTGACGTTCGGTCTCTGCATCCAATAGCTCGGCCTTCATGGCCTTGCGAGACAGGGACATATTGTTTGGTGCATCAAGTGGCATACCTTAACCCCCGCGATTCATCGGCATGATTGAAGTGTCACGCCTTGTTTCATTACAGTCAGGAATGTTACGCACCACAAGGCGTAGTGGATCACAATAAGGTGTAATTTGGATGCTCAAATCGTTGACCTTGGTGCTGGGTGGCGCAAGCTCGGGCAAGTCGAGCTTCGCCGAAAACCTAGTTGTACAAACGGGTTACGAGAAGATTTACCTTGCGACCGCGCAGGCGTGGGACGACGAGATGCGCACAAAAGTATTGCAACATCGTGAACAGCGCGGCAGCCAGTGGATCACCCACGAAGAACCGCTCAATCCGGCAACGGTTCTCGGCTCAGCGACATCGACACAGGTCGTTTTGCTTGATTGCGCCACGATGTGGCTCAGCAATCATCTGCTCGCGGACTCTGATCTTGCAGAGGTGGAAAACCAGCTGTTTGATGCCATTGACAAATGCCAAGCCCCGATTGTGGTTGTTTCCAACGAAGTGGGCCTCTGCGTGGTGCCTGACAATGCTCTGGCGCGTCGGTTTCAAAATGCACAGGGGCGATTGAACCAAAAGCTCGCCGCACAGGCCGATCTGGTTGTGACGGTAATGGCCGGCCTGCCGCTTGCTCTAAAAGGGCAGTTGCCATGAGCCGCTTTTTCTGGGTCCGCCATGGGCCAACCCACGCCAAGGCCATGGTTGGCTGGACAGATCTGCCCGCAGATTTGTCGGACACCGCTTTGCTGTCGCGTGTCCACGACCACCTGCCCGCTGAGGCGCTGGTTATTTCTTCAGATTTGCAGCGGGCTGTGGCAACCGCGGATGCCATTACCGGCGACCGAGAGCGCCTGCCCCATGATGCGGGCCTGCGCGAAATTCATTTCGGGGATTGGGAAATGCAAACGTTTGATGAGGTCAAAGATACCAATCATATCCGGGCCTTTTGGGACACACCGGGCGATGTTGCCCCCCCACAAGGTGAAAGCTGGAACGCGCTGAGCACACGCGTAGATGCGGTGGCAAACCGATTGATGTCACAACACCCCGGGCGCGATATCGTGGCTGTTGCACATTTTGGGGCGATCTTGTCGCAGGTCCAAAAAGCGCTGCAAATTGACCCCTATGCCGCGTTCGCACATAAGATCGACAACCTGTCCGTGACCGAATTGCACTGGCAAGACCAACGTTGGCGCGCGGCCTCGATCAATCAAAATTTGTGATGTATCGCACATCACTTATTTATTTTTCGTTATGAAAGAACTGAGCTACCCTGCGCAAAACAGGAGAATATTTCAGTGTCCTACGACTTGTACATCGGTGATCGCAGTTTTTCCAGCTGGTCTTTGCGTGGCTGGCTGATGTTGGAAAAATTTGATCTGCCGTTTCGCACCCATTTGAGCTCGCTCTTTGACGGATCCTATAAGCAGGACCTTGCGACATTGGCCCCGGCCCGCTTGCTGCCCACGCTCAAAACACCAGAGGGTACGATCATCGGCGAGACGATGGCGATCGCAGAAGAGTTGAACAGCCGCCACCCCGATGCACAGATGTGGCCAGCAGATCCGGCAGCCCGGGCCTATGCCCGCTGGATTTCTGCGGAAATGCACGCCGGTTTCGTTCCGCTGCGCAGCGAATGCCCAATGCAATTGCTGTTTCAATACAAGGATTTCGCGGTTTCCGACGACGTCCAACGTGACCTAGATCGTCTCGAAACCCTGCTGGGGAAAGCGCGTCGCGAATTTGGCGCTGCAGGCCCTTGGCTCTTTGGGGCCTATAGCATTGCAGATGCGTTCTTTGCCCCAATTGCAGCACGGATTGCAGGCCACGATCTGCCTGTCAGCGACCTGTTGCAAGACTACGTAACCACCACGCTCAACGATCTTTCGTTCCGCCAGTGGCGCGCTTTGGGATTGACCCAAAATTACGAGACAATCCCCTATGCGATGGACTTGGAAACCCAGACCTGGCCCGGACCTACCCCTTTGGCCGCACGCCCCTGCGAAGGCCCCTCGGTCAACGCGACCTGTCCCTATTCTGGCGATCCCGTAACGGATTTCCTTGAAATCGGTGGCATCGTCTATGGGTTCTGCAATCCTCAGTGCCGGGACAAAACCGTGAATGACCCCGAAGCTTGGCCAGCGTTTGTGTCTTTGATGCAGAGCTAAATCTTTCGTTAACCAATATGAAACCCCCAAGGATTAATCATTGCCCTATTGATCCTTGGGGGTTTTATGGTTGCTCGGTCTTATTCAGTTGCCTTTGACGGCGTTGCCGCCCGTCAGGTCGAGGTGCAATGCGCGGTCACTGCGGGCTTGCCCGCTTTCGCCATTGTTGGGCTGCCAGACAAAGCGGTTTCAGAAGCACGTGACCGCATCCGCAGCGCCCTGCACAGCTTGGCGATTGCCCTGCCGTCCAAACGGATCACCATCAACCTCTCCCCCGCTGATCTGCCCAAAGAGGGCAGCCACTTTGACTTGCCCATCGCGCTTGCGCTGCTTGTTGCTCTCGAAATTTTGCCGCCTGACGCGATTGAAACCACCACCTCGCTTGGTGAGTTGTCGCTGGATGGAAACTTGGTCCCCTGTGTTGGCGCACTGCCTGCCGCCGTGGCCGCCGCCGAAGAAGACCGCGCATTGCTGTGCCCCAAAGCATCGGGGGCCGAAGCCGCTTGGGTGGGGGGCTGTCAGGTGATCGCCGCTGCAGGCCTAGCCGATGTTGTACGCCACTTCACCGGACAATCACCATTGCCACCAGCGTTGCCCGGCGAGGTGTTCACGGATACTGCGGGTCGGTGTTTGCGAGATATCAAAGGCCAAGAACGGGGCAAACGGGCCCTCGAAATTGCCGCTGCGGGGCGTCACCACCTGTTGTTGACGGGTCCACCCGGATCTGGAAAATCGATGTTGGCCAAGCGCTTACCGACGCTTTTGCCCGATCTATCCGCGCAAGAGGCCTTGGAAACATCTATGATCCATTCGGTGTGTGGGTTGCTCGACGAAGGGGGTATTTCCCGGTCGCGCCCCTTTCGTGAACCGCACCACACCGCCTCGATGGCGGCGATTGTGGGTGGCGGACGACGCGCAAAGCCCGGCGAAATGTCATTGGCTCACAACGGCGTCTTATTCATGGACGAATTCCCAGAATACCAACGCTCGGTGTTAGAAACGCTGCGCCAACCGATCGAAACCGGATATGTCACTGTGTCTCGCGCCAATGCGCATGTGCAATACCCCTGCCGTTTTCTGCTTGTTGCGGCTGCAAACCCCTGCCGATGCGGGCATTTGACCGATCCATCGCGCGCCTGCGGGCGGGCCCCCAACTGTGGCGACGACTATTTCGGGCGCATCAGCGGACCGCTGTTGGATCGCTTTGATCTGCGATTGGAAATTCCACCCGTCGCGTTTAGCGATCTGGATCTGCCTGCGACGGGGGACAGTTCTGCGCAAGTGGCGCAGCGCGTCGTGACAGCGCGCCAAATCCAACAAAAGCGTTTTGCGGAACACCCCCAGATACATCTGAACAGCGACGCCGAAGGCGGTATCTTAGAAGAAATTGCCGCCCCGGACACCGAAGCACGTGATCTATTGATCCGTATCGCAGAACGCTTTGGTCTATCCGCACGCGGCTATCATCGGGTGTTACGCGTGGCCCGCACCATCGCGGATCTGGACGGATCTCAATCGGTGCGACGCCCCCATATAGCCGAGGCTATCAGCTATCGTCTGACAACGGTGGCAGAGAGTTAACAAACGCAGCGGTTTTGCGAATGGCTGCTCGCGCCTCGGGAAACCAGCCATCAAACAGATGCCACACATGCGGGGCCGCGGAGTAAACTTCGAGCTGGCATTGCGCCCCTTCGGCGCGCAGTTTTTGATCCATGCGCACGGAATCATCCCGCAAAATTTCGCTGTCTGACACCTGCAAAAACACCGGCGGGCAGTTGGGGTATGCGGCGAACAGGGGGGAGATCTTTGGATCCTTGGGATCTGCGCCGCCCAAAATCCGTTCGGCCAGATCCTCAACCCGGTCGCCGGGGAAAAAGTGATCCTTGTCGCCGTTTTCTTGGATCGAGTCCCCTGAGAAACTTTGATCACAAAACGGGGACCAAGCAAAACACCCAGCTGGCGGTTGCCCGCGCTGACACAGGCGCGCCAACAGGCCCAGCGCGATGCCACCCCCGGCGCTGTCACCTCCCAAAACGATATCCTGAGCGCGATACCCCTTAGACAACAGGTGCTCAAACGCAAGGTCTGCATCCTCACAAGCGGCGCTCAACGGGTGCTCGGGTGCCAATCGATAGGAGGGCACAAAGGCGCGCAGCCCCGCCATCCGGGACAACCGCGCCACCACCATTTTATGCGTGTGTGGACTGCCGGCAAGGTACCCGCCACCATGAAAATAGAGCAGCACCTTGGAGTGAGAGGTGGGCTCAGCCGACACCCACAGCGCTTCAGCCTTGCGGGGCCCAAATGTGGTGGGCAAAAACAGCGAAAAAGGCACATGGCGGAACCATAGCTTGGCTGAAATTGCAAAATGGCGTCGCATCGCCTTCGGATCCGACGCCCGGCGCATTGCAAAACGCACCACTGGGCGCATCGCTGCGCCCATCAGTTGCATTCGCACACTCACGCGCGTTTGGCTTCGATCACTTCCCAAAGCTTTTGCGCGGTATTGGTGCCATCGAACCGTTCCAGTTCCTGGATGCCAGTTGGGGAGGTCACGTTGATTTCAGTCAAATAGTCACCGATCACGTCGATCCCAACAAAGACCTGGCCTTTTTCCTTCAACAACGGGCCAATTTTGGCGCAGATTTCAAGATCGCGTTCACTAAGACCAATCTTTTCGGGGCGACCGCCAACATGCATGTTGGAACGGGTTTCCCCGGCTTGAGGCACGCGGTTGATCGCGCCCACGGGCTCTCCGTCAACCAAAATGACGCGTTTGTCCCCCTTGCTGACATCAGGCAGGAACTTCTGCACAATCAATGGCTCTCGGCTAAAGCCGGTGAATAGCTCGTGCAACGACGACAGGTTCCGATCCTCCTTGGTGAGGCGAAACACGCCCGCACCGCCGTTGCCATAGAGTGGCTTCAGAATCACATCGCCATGCACGTCCTTAAAGTCGCGAATGGTTTGCAGATCGCGTGCGATGGTGGTCGGCGGCGTCAGGTCTGGAAAATCCAGAACCAACAGTTTTTCCGGGTAATTGCGCACCCAGAACGGATCATTCACAACCAGCGTGTCAGGGTGAATCCGATCCAAGAGATGGGTTGTGGTGATATAGAACATATCAAATGGTGGGTCCTGACGCAGCCAAACCACGTCATAGGTCGACAGGTCGACCTCTTGTTCCTCACCATAGGTGACGTGATCCCCGACCACTCGGCGCAGTTCAATTGGCCAGCCGCGAGCCACGATTTTTCCGTTTTGAAACGACAGTTTGTCGGCTGTGTAATAAAACAGCTCGTGGCCACGTTCCTGTGCTTCCCATGCGATGCGGAAAGTGCTGTCAGCGTGAATATCGACCGATCCAATAGGATCCATCTGAAATGCGATTTTCATCGGTGTTCCCCAAAATATGACACCATTTACATGGCGCATGCATGGGCCAGAGGCAAATCAGAATTCAGAGAGCGCCCCTTCAAGAATGCTGATTGCCCCCATCTGATCCACCAGCGCCGCATCAAAACGCATGTCGACAGACTGGCTAAACCCTTGGTGTGCAACGTATTCTGTTCCCGCGGCCATGATGCGATCAATTTGACGACGGGAAATTTTCAACGCCGCGGCATCCATGCTACGAGACTTTTTGACTTCAACAAAAATCAGCTGTGCCCCGTTTTGAAACACCAAATCAATTTCGCCGCAGGCCCCGCGCCATCGCTTGTCCACAAGTGTTAACCCTTGAGACTGATACAGCCGCACAACTTGATCCTCGGCCGCGAGGCCCGATAGATGGGCAATGCGCCCGCGGTTTGCAGCCACGTACCCTGCAGGGTTTTTCGAAAATCGTGATATCGCCTGTTCCAACTCGCTGACCTCTTTTCAGGGTTAAGCGTCGTTGTCAGCATCCGATAGTTTCAGCGCCATCTGGTAAATTTTGCGCCGCGCGAACCCGGTTTTTTCCGACAGGGTATCGGCAGCATCGCGCACGGACATCGACGTCAACAACTCTTGCAGCTCTGTTTCTAGATCCGATTCCTGAATGATTGGTAAACGCGGACGATCAATCAGTACGACGATTTCACCTTTCAAACTGCGCTCAGCACAGGTTTGAGCCAACTCCGCCAACGACCCCCGCAGGGTTTCTTCAAATTTTTTGGTGATCTCGCGGCACACAACGGCCTGTCGCTCAGCGCCCAAAACCTCTGCTGCGTCTTTCAGCATGGCCCCAACCCGTTTGGGCGATTCGTAGAAGGCCAGCGTGCCGGGCACCGCGCTCAGCTCTTTGAGCGCAGACTTGCGAGCGCCTTTGGCATTGGGCAAGAACCCAGCAAAGAAGAACCGATCCGTTGGCAACCCGCCCAGCGTCAATGCCGTGATGACCGCCGAGGGCCCGGGCGCACTGACCACCAGATGTCCTTCTTCGCGCGCGGCACGCGCCAGATCAAACCCTGGATCAGCAACCATGGGCGTCCCCGCCTCCGAGGCGTAAGCCATCGTTTTGCCCTCGGCCAAAAGCCCCATCAAGCGCGGGCGCATCTGGCCCCCGTTGTGATCGTGATAAGACAGCACATGACGCTCCCCCAAGGGCACACCGTGGATCTCCATCAGCTTTTTCAAGCTGCGGGTGTCTTCGGCCACCAACACATCCGCACTTGCCAAAATGTCCAATGCCCGAAGTGTGATGTCACGCGCGGTTCCGATAGGTGTGGCCAAAAGGTATAGACCCGGCATGAGTTTTTTCTGTTGAAGATTCAGCACTGGACCCGTCTCTCACTGTGTTTATTATTGCCCCATTGACCAAAGACCGCACTAACGCCGGTCGCGGAGGAGTTATTCAGCCCATGTTCGCCGTTTTCAAGAAAGCCCGCAAGGCAATCGCACAGATTGCAGGCCTCAGCGCGCTTGCGCTTGTCGCAGCTTGCCAAACCGTCACAGTTGGCGGAGGCCCATCCATCAACACCAGCGCACCGGTTCCGGTTGCTTTACTGGTTCCACGCGGGGGCGGCAATGCCGGGGACGACCTTTTGGCTCAGAGCCTCGAAAACGCGGCCCGTTTGGCGATTGCCGATCTGGAAGGTGTGAACATCGATCTGCGGGTCTATGACACCGCCGGTGACCCCGGCACGGCACAGGCCCAAGCGGTTAGTGCTGTCGGAGATGGTGCCAAAATCATCCTCGGCCCAGTTTATGCCGCTTCGGCCAATGCGGTTGCCGTTGCAGTGGCCCCGCGCGGTGTGAATGTTCTGTCCTTCTCGAACAACTCTACGATCGCTGGCGGAAACCTGTTTATTCTTGGGCCAACGTTTCACAACACAGCCGATCGTTTGATCAGCTACGCCGCCGCAACCGGCAAAGGCCGTATCGCCATTGCGCATGACAACGGCATTGCAGGTCAGCTGGGCGGAGAAGCCGCCCGCGCTGCAATCCGCAAAAACGTTGGCGCCAGCGAAACTGCGGTTGTCAGCTATGACCTGTCGCAACAAGGTGTGATCACCGCCATTCCTGATATTCGCTCGGCGGTGGGCTCTGGCGCGGATTCGGTCTTTTTGACGGGCCAAACAGAAGACGTTATTCCGCTGATGACCCAATTGCTGTCCGAAGCCGGCGTCAACCCAGCAGAAACCCAATACATTGGCTTGACCCGCTGGGACATCCCGCCACAAACGCTGGAATTGCCCGGCGTCCAAGGCGGATGGTTTGCGATGCCTGACCCGGTGTTGACCCAACGCTTCAGCAGCCGCTATTCCGCCGCTTATGGCACCTCACCGCATCCGATTGGCGGCCTGTCCTATGATGGGATCGCGGCGATCGGCGCCTTGGTCAAAGCAGGCAACCGCGATGCGTTAACCGCAGGGGCCCTGACGCAGGGCGCCGGGTTCCAAGGCGTCGGTGGGATCTTCCGTTTGCTGAGCAATGGCACCAACGAACGCGGTTTGGCCGTGGCTCAAGTTCAAGAAAAGCGCGTTGTGGTTATTGATGCCGCCCCGCGTAGTTTTGCCGGTCCTGGCTTTTAATCTAACCAAAAGACCTCACAATGCTGACATTCCCCAAAGCGCCGGACAGTTTGATCTGTCCGGCCTCTTCGATATTCGACGAAACCGCCATTCGTGATCGGCTGAGCGCCGAAACCAAAGGGTTATCAGACGAAGGTGAAATTCGCTCGGCTGTTGTTGGGGTCCTAATGGAAGCCCGCAAAAACGGCATGGCGCAGATTGCGCAGGCGTTTACCGACAATCCCTTTGCCGCAGCGCCCACGACGCGCGCCTATACTTGGTTGACCGACTGCATCGTGATGTCGGCGCTGGACATCGCCACAACGTTGATGAACCCACAACCCAAGTCACGCACAGACAACCGGCTTAGCCTTGTGGCTGTGGGCGGCTATGGGCGGGGCGAAATGGCGCCGCATTCCGATGTGGATTTGCTGTTTCTTACGCATTCCAAGATCACACCTTGGGCCGAAAAAGTTATTGAGAGCATGCTGTACATCCTATGGGATCTGCGGCTGAAAGTCGGCCACGCCTCGCGGACCATTCGCGACTGTATCAAACTGGGGCGCGAAGATTTCACCATCCGAACCGCTCTGCTGGAACATCGCTTTTTGGTGGGGGATGAACCCTTGGCCGAAGAGTTGGCAGAGAAACTAACCTCCGATCTGTTCACAAACACCGCCGCCGAGTTCATCGAAGCCAAGTTGAATGAACGCGAAGCCCGTCACACGCGCCAAGGTGGACAGCGTTATGTGGTTGAGCCGAACGTGAAAGAAGGCAAAGGCGGCCTGCGCGACCTACAATCCCTGTATTGGATCGCCAAATATGTCCACAACGTTCAATACACCGCAGAGCTTGTGGATCTGAACGTTTTTGAACCCGAAGAGTATGACACGTTCGAAAAGGCTGAGGCCTTTTTGTGGGCGGTGCGCTGCCACCTGCACTTGGTGACCAACCGTGCCTCGGATCAGCTGACCTTTGATCTACAGGTCGAAGTGGCGGAACGCATGGGCTACACGGACAAAGGGGGTCGGCGGGCTGTAGAACACTTTATGCAGGTCTATTTCCGCCACGCCACGGCAACGGGTGACCTGACGCGGATCTTTTTGACCAAGCTTGAAGCGATGCATGTCAAAAGTGAACCGCTGCTGGAACGCATTTTCCGCCGTAATCGCCGTGTCAAAAAGGGTTACAAGGTCATTCACAACCGCCTCGCGGTTGATGACGAAACCCGTTTCCTGTCGGACAAGCTGAATCTGCTGCACATCTTCGAAGAAGCGCTGCGTACAGGCATGTTGATCCACCCGGACGCGATGCGTCTGGTGGTGGCCAATCTTGATCTGATTGACGACGACATGCGCAACAACAAAGAGGCGCGCCGGATCTTTCTGGATCTGATGCTGAAGCACGGCAACCCCGAACGCGCCCTGCGCCGCATGAACGAACTTGGGGTCTTGTCGGCTTTTATCCCCGAGTTTGAAGTGATTGTCGCGATGATGCAGTTCAACATGTATCACCACTACACCGTGGATGAGCATACGATCCAATGTATCCGCAACCTGTCGGAAATCGAACATGGTGATCTGGTTGAAAGCCTGCCATTGGCCAGTCAAATTCTAAAAGACGGTGTTGATCGCAAGGTCATCTATGTCGCCCTGTTGTTGCATGACATCGGCAAAGGCCGCGACGAAGACCACTCGATTTTGGGTGCAAAAATTGCGCGCAAAGTGGCGCCGCGTTTGGGGCTGAACAAAGCGGACAGTGAAACCGTTGAGTGGCTGGTGCGCTATCATCTGCTGATGTCAGATATGGCGCAGAAGCGCGATATCTCGGATCCTCGAACCGTGCGCGCCTTTGCCAAAGCGGTAAAGACCCGCAAGCGCTTGGACTTGCTGACCGTTTTGACCGTTTGCGACATTCGCGGCGTTGGCCCGGGCACCTGGAACAACTGGAAAGCCGTTCTGCTGCGCCAGTTGCATCGCGACACCGCCCAAGCGCTTGACACCGGCATGGAAGAGCTGAACCGCGAGCATCGCGGCGTTGAAGCCCGCAACAAACTGCGCAAGGCGTTGGACGGTTGGGATGCCGCCGCGATCCGCCGCGAGACGGGCCGTCACTATCCGCCTTATTGGCAGGGTCTGGACACCGCAACGCAGGCCATCTTTGCCAAGCAATTGCGTGACATTCCTGATGACGAAGTGCGCATCGATGTGCACCCTGATGACAATCGCGACGCGACACGCGCCTGTTTTGCGATGATTGATCACCCCGGCATCTTTTCGCGCCTGTCCGGCGCTTTGGCGCTGGTTGGGGCCAACGTGGTTGACGCGCGCAGTTACACCACCAAAGACGGCTACGTCACGGCTGTGTTCTGGATTCAGGATTCTGATGGTCACCCCTATGAGGTGAGCCGCCTGCCGCGCCTGACGCAAATGATCCACAAGACCTTGCTAGGTGAAGTCAAAACCTCCGAAGCCATGCTGTCGCGCGATAAGATCAAAAAACGCGAGCGCGCGTTCAAAGTGCCTACGTCGATCACCTTCGACAACGAAGGGTCCGAGATCTATACCATCATCGAGGTCGACACCCGCGATCGCCCCGGCTTGCTCTTTGATCTGACCCGCACACTGGCCGGCAGCAACGTCTATATCGCCAGCGCGATGATCGTGACCTATGGCGAACAAGTGGTCGACAGCTTTTATGTCAAAGACATGTTCGGGCTAAAGTTCCACTCTGCTCAAAAGCAAAAATCGCTAGAGAAGAAACTGCGCAAAGCCATCGAGAAAGGCGCCGAGAGGGCCCGTTCATGAAGCCCATCCGGTTGGTTTCTGGCTTCCTCACCGTCGGTATGTGGACCATGGCCAGCCGCATTTTGGGCTTTGTCCGCGATGCTATGATCTTGGCGTATCTTGGCACAGGGCCCGCCTACGAAGCCTTTGTGGTGGCCTTTCGGCTGCCCAACATGTTCCGCCGGTTCTTCGCCGAAGGGGCCTTTAACATGGCCTTTGTGCCGCAATACTCCAAACGATTGGAGGGCGGTGAAGATCCCGACGGTTTTGCCAGTCAGGCGTTTTCGGGGCTGGCCACGGTGTTGGTCGTCCTGACGCTGCTGGCCCAGCTGACCATGCCGTGGTTGATCTATATTCTGGCCTCTGGCTTTGCGGGTCAGGAACAATATGACCTGTCGGTTGTGTTTGGCCGCATCGGTTTTCCCTATATTCTGTTCATCTCATTGGCCGCGCTGTTGTCCGGTGTGTTGAACGCACATGGGCGCTTTGCGGCAGCGGCTGCGGCACCATTGCTGTTAAACATCTTTTTGGTAACAGCCATGACGCTGGCCATCCTGTTTGGCTTTGAAGTGGCCACTGCATTGGTGTGGACCATTCCCTTTGCGGGGATCGCGCAGATGCTGTTGGTCTGGATTGCGGCCCGCCGGGCCGGATTGCAGCTGACGTTCACGCGCCCACGCTGGTCACCCGAGATGCGCCATCTGGTGCGAGTGGCTGTTCCTGCGGCGATGGCCGGTGGGGTGGTGCAAATCAATCTGCTGGTTGGCCAACAGGTCGCCAGCTATTTTGACCACGCTGTGGGCTGGCTTTATGCAGCAGATCGTCTGTACCAACTGCCGTTAGGCGTGGTTGGCATTGCCATTGGGGTCGTGCTTTTGCCAGACCTGTCACGCCGCCTAAAGGCGCAGGACGACACTGGCGCACGCGACGCGCTCAGCCGCGCCGCCGAGATCTCTTTGGCCCTGACCATCCCCGCGGCGGTGGCGTTGATCGTCATTCCCTTTCCGTTGGTGTCGGTTCTGTTTGAGCGCGGAGCATTGACCTCTGACGATTCAGCGTCGATCGCATTGGCGGTCGCGATCTATGGGTTGGGCCTGCCCTCTTTTGTGATGCAAAAAATCCTGCAACCGGTGTTCTTTGCCCGCGAAGACACCAAAACCCCGTTCCGCTTTGCCCTGATCGGCATGGCGGTGAATGCAATTGTTGCCATCGGGCTGGCGCCGCTGATCGGCTGGCTGGCTTGTGCCTTTGCCGCAATTGTTGCCGGTTGGGTCATGGTGGTGCTCTTGTCACGCAGTGCCCGTCAGTTTGGCGATGTTGCACGGCTGGACAACCGGTTTCGTCAACGCATCTGGCGTATCATTGCGGCGTCCGTCGCAATGGGTGCGGTGCTGTGGGGCATGATGGTATTGTTGTCCCCCTTCTTGGGCATGGCCGGATGGCGGTATCTGGCGCTCCTTGTTTTGGTCAGCGTCGGCATGGGCAGCTACTTTGTCATTGGCCAATGGTTCGGCGCGTTCCGCCTGTCTGAATTCAAACAATCGATGCGCCGCGGCTAGCCCCTAGCGATGGCGCAGACGATCCCGCATCCGACGCAATCCGCCCGGCAAGGCAAAGATCATCACCAAAGCCCCAGCTGCAAAGCCGCCAACATCGGCCACCCAGTCTGGGCTGCTCCCGAACAAGGCGCCAAACAACAGTTGGATGCCCATCAGCATCCCGATCAATGAAAAGGCCCGCACCTGACGCTCTCCCATGATGCCAAGGCGCAACCACAGCAGATAGGTATACGCCCCAATCATGCCGTAGGCACCGGGATAAGCCCCGATCAAGGGCAGTTGAAAATCATGCACAAGGCTGATGAAAACGGCGCCAAACACGCTTGAGATCACAAAGATCGCCAGCAAGGCAATTTGACCCACAACTTCACCAACCATTTTGCCCAAGGCCAGCAAAATAACGCAGGCAAAAAGCGCATGAACAAAACTGGCGTGCAAAAAGGCATAGCTGATCACCCGCAAAAGATGTTCGCGGGGCCACTGTCCGTTGGTGAGCATCCAATCAAACACTTCATCAGAAAACCCATAGCTCTGGATCGCGGCCAAACGCCATCCGACCGCAGATGGGCCACCGACAATTCCGTTTGCCCCGAGGTAAAACGCAACTTCGACCGCCATAATGGCCACCACCAGCACAACCAAGATGGCTGGCACAGGGTTCACGGGGCTTTCGGTCTCTTGATCCATTGTGGTCTCCTTGACGAGGCATCGGCCCATGGGTAAGCCAGCAGGGCACAGAAATCCAGACGGAGATATCCCCATGTCGGATGCGGTCCAAACGCAATCCACCCCAAACGCCGCTTTTTCACCGCGGGTGTTTTCGGGAATCCAGCCCTCAGGTGGGCTGACACTTGGCAATTACTTGGGCGCGATCAAACGGTTCGTGACCACGCAAGACGCCGGTCAGGAAACCATTTATTGCGTTGTGGATCAGCACGCCATCACCGTCTGGCAAGATCCCGAGGCGTTGCGCCGCCAAACGCGCGAACTGACCGCCGGCTATTTGGCAAGCGGCATCGATCCTGAAAAGTCGATCCTGTTCAACCAGTCCCAAGTCGCCGAGCACGCCCAGTTGGGATGGTTGTTCAATTGTGTCGCCCGCATGGGCTGGATGCAGCGCATGACCCAGTGGAAAGACAAGGCCGGCAAAAACTCGCAGAACGCCTCTTTGGGTCTGTTTGCCTATCCCGCTTTGATGGCTGCGGACATCTTGGTTTACCACGCCACTCACGTGCCGGTCGGCGAAGATCAAAAACAGCATGTTGAACTGACACGCGATATCGCCACCAAGTTCAATCACGATTTTGGTGTTGATTTCTTTCCGATCCCTGAACCGGTGATCGAAGGGGCGGCAACGCGCGTGATGTCCCTGCGCGACGGCTCCAAAAAGATGTCAAAGTCAGACCCATCTGATGCCAGCCGCATCAACATGACGGATGACGCCGACACTTTGGCCAAGAAGATCCGTAAGGCGAAAACCGACCCCGAGGCATTGCCCTCAGAGGCGGACGGCCTCAAGGATCGCCCCGAAGCGCGTAACTTGGTGAACATTTACGCTGGCTTGGCCGATCAGAGCGTCGATCAAGTTCTCGCAGAGATGGGCGGCAAGCAGTTCTCGGAATTCAAACCGATCCTATCAGATCTGGCCGTTGCCAAGTTGGCGCCGATTTCGGGTGAGATGTCGCGTTTGATGAAAGACCCTGCTGAAATTGACCGTGTTCTGGGACGCGGAGCGGATCGCGCACGCGAAATTGCCTCCCCCATTCTGGCAAAAGCCTATGACGTGGTCGGAATGATCCGCAGCTAAGGCGCGCAACCACACGATTTCCAAGGGGCGCTGGGTCTGGGACCTGCGCCCCTTTTTCATGCGTGCTTCAGGCGCGGCCGCTGTCCTCAAGTTGGGCAAGCAACGCCGCTGCGGCCTGCTCAATCAGGTCCAACACCCCCTCAAAGTCCCGCGTGTAATAGGGATCAGGCACGTCGCTTAGGCCGGGATCACCATAGGGAGCAAACAACACCACCGGTGTCTCGTTCCCCTGAGGTCGCAGCGCCTCGATGTCGCGTTGATTGTCGCGATCCATCGCCACGATCAGATCAAACCGCTCAAAATCCGCACCGACGAACTGACGCGCGCTCAGATCGGACAAATCAATACCCCGGCGGCGCGCCGCCTTTTGCATAGGGCCATAGGGCGGGTCGCCGATATGCCATCCCGAAGTGCCAGCGCTGTCCAACTGCAACGCAGGGGCAATTTTGCGCATCGCCGCCTCAGCCGAAGGAGATCGACATATATTTCCAAGGCAGACGAACAAGATATCAGTGGCCACAACGATCTCCTTTTGACACGCTAGGTATCGCAAGGAGGCCCAAATGACAAAGATCGTTATTTTGACAGGTGCAGGCATATCTGCGGAAAGCGGGCTGGGCACATTTCGCGACGAAGACGGCCTATGGGCCAAGCATCGGATCGAAGATGTGGCCACGCCCGAAGGGTTTGACCGCAATCCGCAGCTTGTGCACCACTTTTACAACGAACGCCGCCGACAAGCCGCCGTAGCGCAGCCAAATGCAGCGCATATCGCCCTTGCCCAGCTTGAACGCGATCCTTCGGTTGACCTGCTCATCGTGACGCAAAACGTCGACACCTTGCACGAAGCTGCGGGCGCGCAGCAGGTGTGGCACATGCATGGCCAGCTCGACCAAGCCCTTTGCGGCGCCTGTGGCCACCGTTGGGCCGCGCCAGAGGAGATGCAGTCCCAAGATCCCTGCCCCGCCTGCAGCGCGGCGGCCACCCGCCCTGACGTCGTCTGGTTTGGGGAAATGCCCTACCACATGGACCAGATCTGGGATCAAATCCGCACGGCCGACATCTTTGCCGCGATTGGCACCTCCGGGCAGGTGTACCCGGCGGCGGCCTTTGGTCAGGACGCGCAGCGCGCGGGCGTACATACGGTGGAGCTGAACCTTGCCCCCTCCGCCACAGTGTCTGACTTTTCGGAAACGCATTTTGGACCGGCCACCCAAGTGGTTCCCAACTGGGCCGCCAGCCTGTGCACCGCCTGATCAGCGCGCCACAGCCGCGCCCCAAAAGGGCCGGCTGACGGGGGGACGACGGCGGCACCGCCGCCCGAGGAGACACGTCCCCAGTAGGGTTAATGCTTCATTTCACCATGTCCGGCGTGATCGCCATGGGCGCCATGCGCATCTTTGCCAGGCTTACGGGCCAGATCCACAGGCAGCTCAACCACAACATCTCCAGCATGCTCAAAGCTCAAGGTCAGCGACAGCATCTTGTCTTGCTCAAACGGTGCGGTCAGCCCCATCAACATGACGTGTTTGCCGCCGCGCTTCAGCTCCAGCATTTCACCGTCAGCCACAGTAAACCCTTCTTCGATGTGCAGCATCTGCATCACGCCGTTGGCGTCTTCTTTGTGGGTGTGCAGCTCGGCGCGTTTGGCGGCTGAGGTTGTCGCTGCGATCAAGCGATCGTCCTGACCGGAATGGTTCATGATGGTCATGAAGGCGGCGCCAGAGGTCGACTTGGCAGTTGAAGCCCGCGCATAGGGATCTTTAACCATGATTCCTTCGGCCAAGGCAGGCACAGCGAAAAGCGATGCGGCAACAGCCGCAAGTACGGTGGATTTGAACGACATGAATCGTCTCCTGAAACTCAAGTATTTGGGATTGTAGGGGAAAGTACCGGTCAGCCCAACACAGGGGGGCTGCGCGCACTTGTGTCCAACAAACTGAGTGGATCTTGTCCAACCGTGGTTCGATCCCAACGCAGCATCGATGCGCTGGTAGGCACAATCAATTCCGCCGCAGGGACATCAAGACTGTCAAAGAACGAAAGCGCACAGTCTGGGCACAGATGGGCCGGCTCAACCGGCACGCCGTTGGCGTCAACCAGCACCACAATCGCGCTGCTGCCAGAGCAAAGCTCCATCTGGCCAACAGCCGCCGGAGCGCCGCGCGCAACCGCCATCGTCTGGGCGGTCATCACCAAGATCAAAGCCAACCCAAGGGCCAGATATGTGCGAAGCAGGGTCATGCCCAAGCTTTAGCCCGATGAAACGAGGATTGCAAAGCGACAAAAAGAAACAGCCCCGCCAAAATAAATTGGCAGGGCTGTTCAAATTTTCAAACCGTCAAAGAGGTTCAGGCCGAAGCTTGCGCCTTGGCAACGTCTTTTTTGATTTTCAAAGCGTTGGAAGACAGCTCAGTGTCTTTGGCTTTCGCCAGGAACGCGTCCAAACCACCACGGTGATCAACCGTACGCAGAGCAGCGGCCGAGATGCGCAGCTTGAAGCTCCGATCCAGGGTCTGCGACTGCAGGGTCACATCATTCAGGTTTGGCAGAAACCGACGACGGGTTCTGTTTTTGGCGTGGCTGACATTGTTGCCAGACATCGGGCCTTTACCGGTCAATTCGCAGACACGCGACATGGCATTATCCTCATCTCATCATCGGGGCTAGCGTGCCCCTTCAACATAAAAGGATGCGCCTAACGGCAGCACCCAGAATTCCGTTGGGCGTCATTAGGCGGAATCAGTAGGGAGGTCAAGGGTGATCGCCGATTCATCCGACGCTTCCTCGGTTTCTCCGATGAATCCCCCAGACTGACGCGCCCAAAGCCCGGCATAGACCCCAGATTTAGCCAAAAGCGCCTCATGGGTGCCATCCTCGATGATCCGCCCCTGATCCATCACCACAATTCGGTCCATCTGGGCGATGGTCGACAGGCGGTGCGCAATCGCAATCACCGTTTTGCCTTCCATCAAGCCAAATAACGTCTCTTGAATGGCTGCCTCAACCTCGCTGTCCAAGGCGCTTGTGGCCTCGTCCAGCACGAGAATCGGCGCATCTTTCAAGATCACCCGGGCAATTGCGATTCGCTGCCGCTGACCGCCGGACAATTTGACCCCACGCTCGCCGACTTGCGCATTGTAGCCCTTGCGCCCCTTGGGATCGACAAGGTCCTGAATAAAGGCATGGGCTTCGGCCCGCTCAGCCGCAGCAATCATCTGCGCTTCGCTGGCCTCGGTTCTACCATACAAAATGTTGCCCCGGATCGAGCGGTGCAGCAACGAGTTGTCCTGACTAACCATGCCAATTGATTGGCGCAGCGACACCTGTGTGACCTGCGAGATATCTTGACCATCAATCAAGATTTGCCCGGCCTCGGCATCTCTGAACCGCAACAAGAGGTTGACCAAACTGGATTTCCCGGCCCCCGAGCGCCCGACAAGCCCCACCTTCTGACCAGAGTCGATCGACAGGTTCACATGATCCAGACCGCCGTTGCCTTTGCCATAGTGGTGGCTCACATCGCGGTATTGGATCTGAGCCGCCCTAACGTTCAGTTTGGGTGCGGCAGGCTGATCCACCACTTCGTGTGGCACCGCAACGGATTGCAGCCCCTCACGAATGACACCCGCATGTTCGAACAGGCGAACCGTGATCCACATGATCCACCCCGACATGCCATTCAGGCGAATGGTCAAAGCCGACGCCGCGGCCACCTCCCCCACAGACACGATGCCCTTGGACCAAAGATAAATCGCCGGGGTCATCATGCCCAACAGCAAAATCCCGTTCACAACGTTCAAGCCAAAACTCAGCTCGGTCATCAGCCGCAAGAAGCGCTGGAACCGCAGCCGGTGACGTTTCATCGCCGACCGCACATAGCCTTCTTCGGTTTTCTCATCGGAAAACAGTTTGACGGTTTCGATGTTCGAATAGGCATCCACCACACGCGCCGTCACCATCGAACGCGCGTCCGACCACTTTTCAGACGCCACAGCGACCCGGCGCGCAATATAGCGGACATAGACCACATAGATCACAACCCAGCCCAACAAGGGCAGCGCCAACAGCGGATGCACGCCAGACAGGATCAGTGCCGCACCGATCACATAGGTCAGCGAATACCAGATGCCTTCAAACATCATATAGGTTGCGTCTTCGACCGCGCCGCCCATTTGCATCACACGATTGGTCAGCCGACCGGCAAAGTCATTCTGAAAATAGCTAGACGATTGCCCCAACAGGTGCTTGTGCGCGCGCCAACGCACTTGGTCAGTCATGTTGCCCGCCAACATTTGTTCTAAAAACAAGTGCTGAACCATGATCAGAAAGGGGCGCAACGTTAATACAAAGACACCCACCAACAGCAACTCGGTGCCATGGGTTTCGATCAACGTTCCCGGTGTGGTGTTGCTCAGCAGATCAATCAGACGACCTGAGTAGAAGATCAGACCTGTTTCCATCAGTGCGACGATGATGCCGCTCAGCGCCATCACAGCCATCCATTTTCGGAACGGGCCAAATTGCGTTTTTAAATAGGCCCAAAGAGTTTTGGGCGGTGTGGCCTCATCAAATGGGGCAAACGGATTCACAAGGTTTTCGAAAAAGCGATACATAGCGGTCACCAAAGGTGCAAAATTTGTGGGAATTTTGGGGGCAGAGATACGGGGCGGTTGTTTCGGCAACCGACCACACAAGATCGATTACCTTACGAAAAGGTGTCTGAGATCCTGTGGTACATCTTGCGCCCTCCGTTGTTCGGCTGCGATATCGTTACCTGAGAACGAACCGTTTGTCACCCACCTGCTTGATGAAGTTCTCGTAACAGTTGTGATGCGGCAATTGAGGGGCTGGCTTGCCCGGCGGCGACCTGCGCCCCAAGGCGTTGCATCGCCTGTTTGGCGGCACTTGTTTGCAATTGAGCCAACAGCGCCTGCTTGACCTCTTCTTCGAACCAGAATTGTGCTTGCTGCGACCGTCGCCCGTCGAAATGCCCTTGCTCGCGGCGCCAGTGCACCAAGGTTGACATCTCTTGCCACGCATCTGGCAAGCCGCTGTCTTCTAAGGCAGAAACCGTCATCGCCTTGGGGAATCCATCTGGGTCCTGCGGCCGCTTGCGCAACAACCTAAGCGCGCCTGCATAATCAGCGCAGGTGCGCATTGCTGCGGACTTTAGATCCCCATCTGCCTTGTTCACCAAGATGATATCCGCCATCTCCATGATCCCGCGCTTGACGCCTTGCAACTCATCACCGCCAGCGGGGGCCAACAGCAGCAAAAACAGATCCGCCATCTCAGCCACGACGGTTTCGGATTGCCCCACCCCGACGGTTTCAATCAGAATCACATCAAATCCTGCCGCTTCACACAGCGAGACCGCCTCGCGGGTGCGCCGCGCCACACCACCCAGATGGGTCTGGCTGGGCGAGGGACGAATAAACGCATTCGGATCGCGGCTTAGCTGCTCCATGCGGGTTTTATCCCCCAAAATAGAGCCGCCGGTGCGCGCAGAACTGGGATCCACCGCCAAAACCGCCACGCGCAGGCCCTGGGCGGTCAGCATCAAGCCAAAGCTTTCAATAAAGGTGGATTTGCCCACACCCGGCGTGCCAGACAGGCCAACGCGGATGGCTTGGTTTGTCGCCTTGTGGCCAAGGGTCTCGATCAGCTCAGCGGCCATTTCTCGGTGGTCCGCGCGGCTGCTCTCAACCAACGTGATCGCCCGCGCCAACGCACGGCGATCCTGCGCCACGATTTTGTCACTCAGCTTTGCGATATCCATGGATCTGCCCTCCGCCCGTGTTGTTTTGCCTTGCCCAAGCAGAGATTGTCCAGTCGTTCCACGCGATCTGGAAAAGATGCCGCGCCAAGGGCATTGTGGAAACCGAACCGGGGGAGACCTCTGCCCCTTGGTCTAGGGTTGCGGCGTTGCCATCGGAATGGAGGATTGCGGATCATAGGGTGGCGCTCCCTTGTCCCCATGCGGCGGATTGCCGATAAGAGCGCATGCAGACTTTACCCATCCACGCCGCATTGCCGGAATTGATCGACGCGTTGCGCCAACGAGGGCGCGCAGTTTTACAGGCGCCTCCGGGGGCTGGGAAAACCACTGTTGTTCCATTGGCGATGCTGGATGCAGGTCTGACAGAAGGCCGCATTTTGATGCTAGAGCCCAGACGCCTCGCCGCCCGCGCCGCCGCGGAACGCATGGCACAGACCCGCGGCGAAGCTGTGGGCGACACGGTTGGCTATCGCATTCGCGGCGAAGCCAAGACCGGCAAATCGACGCGCATCGAAGTGGTCACCGAAGGTATTTTGACCCGGATGATCCAATCAGATCCCGAACTCTCGGGCATTGGCGCGATCATTTTTGACGAATTTCACGAACGCTCTTTGACCGCAGACCTTGGTCTTGCCTTATGTTTGGAAATCACCGACGCGCTACGCGATGATCTGTTGTTGGTGGCGATGTCCGCCACGCTCGACGCGGAACCGGTGGCCGAATTGATGGGCAATGTACCTGTGGTCACCTCGCAAGGGCGGGCCTATCCGGTTTCAATCCAGTGGTTGGAACGACCGTTGCCGGCCAAAACCCGCATCGAAGACGCAACCGCTGCGTTGGTGCAGCAAGCCTTGGCGGAAACATCTGGCAGCCTCTTGGTCTTTCTGCCCGGCGAAGGAGAGATTCGCCGTGTCGAGGCGCTCTTGCAGCGCGCGCTTCCCCAAGATTGCACCCTTCATACGCTGTTTGGGGCAATGGATTTTTCAAAACAGCGGGCGGCGATTGAACCTGCCAAATCTGGGCGCAAAATTGTGCTGGCCACATCCATCGCGGAAACCTCTTTGACGATCCAAGATGTCCGAGTGGTGGTCGATGCAGGGCGGGCCCGCCGCGCCCGGTTCGATCCCGGATCCGGCATGTCACGGTTGATCACCGAACGGGTGACCCGCGCCGAAGCAACCCAGCGCACCGGGCGGGCGGGCCGTGTCGCCGAAGGCACCTGTTATCGGTTATGGACCAAAGGCGAAGAAGGCGGCATGCGTCCGTTCCCGCCCGCTGAAATCGAGACCGCTGATCTAACCGATCTGGCACTTGAAATGGCACTTTGGGGCGCGCAGCCCGGTGATCTGGCCTTTTTGACGCCGCCAAACGCTGGCACCTATGCCGAAGCGCAGACCTTGTTGCGATTGCTCGGGGCCTTGGATCGTTCAAACCGATTGACCCCACATGGCAAGGCCATCGCCGCTTTGCCACTGCACCCACGATTGGCCCATATGCTGATCACCGCAGGCCCTGATGCAGCCCCGCTTGCGGCACTTTTGTCGGATCGCGATCCGTTGAACCGCGCAGCGCCCGTGGACCTATCACTGCGCCTGCACGCCATTCGTGACCCACGCGGATACGCAGATCGCTCTCCTCATTCCGCCAATCGCGGCGCGGTAGAGCGGATCAAAAGCGAAGCCAAACGCCTGACGCGTCAGGCCCGGCGCGCGCCCTCCACCACGCTCAGCGATGCTGAAATGGCGGCTTTGGCCTATCCAGACCGCATCGGTCTGCGCCGCAAAGGCGATGCCCCACGCTTTGTCCTGTCTGGCGGCAAGGGTGCGGTGATGGCTGATCATGATCCGATGGCCTCGGCGCGGTTGATTGTGGCCACTGATCTGGATGGGAATCCACGCGAAGCAAAAATCAGGCAAGCAATCGAAATTTCCGAAGCCGAAATCCGGGCCCAATTCGGTGATCAGATCATGTGGGAAAATCGCTGTGATTGGTCCAAGCGCGAGCGGCGCGTCGTGGCACGCCGCCAAGAGTGTCTGGGCCCCATCGTTTTGAACGACCAAATTTGGAAAGACGCCCCCGCCGATGCGGTCGCCCGCGCCATGCTGGATGGTGTGCGCGACCTTGGCCTGAGCCTCAGCCCTGCCTGCAAACGGTTTGTCGCACGGGTTGAATTGGTGCGCGCCGTCCAGCCCGATCTGCCTGACATGGGGCCCGAGGCCCTGATTTCGTCGATCGAAGACTGGCTGTTGCCGCATCTATCGGGGGTAAAATCGGCAGAAGGTTGGAAAAAATTCGACCTGCTGCCCGCGCTCCGCGCCCGGCTGGATTGGAATGAAATGCAGGCCTTGGACCGCGCGGCCCCTGCACATTTCACCACACCTCTGGGGCGTGACATTCCCATAGATTATTCCGGGGACACCCCGGAAATCAGTCTGCGTTTGCAAGAAATGTTTGGACAGACCACGCATCCCATGGTGGGACGTACACCGCTGCGTGTCACCTTGCTTTCGCCTGCGCAGCGCCCGGTGCAAACCACCACGGATCTTCCCGGTTTCTGGGCCAGTTCGTATCAAGATGTGCGCAAGGATATGCGCGGCCAATATCCCCGCCACCCCTGGCCCGAAGATCCCACCCAAGCGGATCCCACTTTGCGGGCAAAACGACGCCCTCGCCGCTAACGCTAGGCTGGTCTGGACGAGACAAGCCGCTTGGGCTTTCGCTGCTGCGATCCACAAGAATGGGCCGCGAGTGATCTGTGTCGCCGCACAGGCATTCCGAATCAGGCGAACCCGTGATTTGTGCGAAAACGCGCAGGCCTGCCAAAGATGAGGGGCTAAACGGGACCGGACCGAGGCCGAGCAAAGCATGCGACCCAAAGCAGATGGATTCCCGCACACCGGCCCACCAACAAAAAAGCCCCGGCAAGTGCCGAGGCTCTATTTCTTTCTATCGCGCTGAAATCAGCGGCGACGATCACGACGCGAAGACATTGGCTGGAACGCAACGCCGACATGGGCCTCGCAGTAAGGTTTGCCCGCTTGCACCGGTAGACCACAGAACCAGAAGTCATCCGTCGCAGGGTCCCCAACAGGCCATTTGCAGGTCCGTTCGGTCAGCTCAAGCAGCCCAAGCTTTTTCGCTTTCTTCTCAACTTCGCTCACTTTGGCCAGCGCTTCTGGGCTGATCTCATTCGCAGAAGGTTGCGGTGGCAATGGCTGCCCTGCAGGAATAATTGCTTTGCGCCCGGTCACAACAGGCCGTGGCACTGGCGCCGGGGCGGCGATTGGCTCGGGCGCGGGGGCTGGACGTGGCTTTGGCTCGGCCTTGGCCTCTTTCTTGGGGGCCGCTTTGGCCTTGGTTTCAGTCGCCTCTGTGTTGGACGTGCTGGCACCACCAGTGGATCGATTCGACAGACCCAAACGGTGAACCTTACCGATCACGGCATTGCGTGTCACACCGCCCAATTCCTTGGCGATTTGGCTGGCCGACTGACCTTCGCCCCACATTTTCTTCAGAAGTTCGACGCGATCGTCGGTCCAGGACATGCCGGTTTCCTTAGCTAAAAAGCGGCCCCCTAAGCGGGCCGCCTTGAATTTCTTGAACAGCCCCTATTCTATCCATCATCGCCTGAGTTACAAGGCATCGAATCACATCCGCCAATTGCGGAGCGAAAGGAGCCATCGATGCAGATGGGAACACGAAGATTTGGGCGTTTCAACTGGTTGGGCCTATACACACTGTCTGGCCGCGAAGTGCAACGATTTCTAGTTGTCTGGACACAAACTCTGTTGGCCCCCCTGACAACAGCCGCTTTGTTCATGATGATTTTCACACTCGCCATTGGCCCAAACCGTGGCGAAGTGATGGGTGTTCCTTTTGCAACATTCATCGCGCCGGGCATCGTCATGATGACGGTTATTCAAAATGCCTTTGCCAATACCTCGTCATCGATTGTGATTTCAAAGGTGCAAGGCAATATCGTCGATACGTTGATGCCACCGCTGTCTCCGCTTGAATTGGTGGTTGGTTTTTTGACTGGCGGCGTGGCGCGCGGAATCTGCATCGCGGTGCTGCTGTGTATCGGACTGGCTGTGTTTCGCGGCATCATGCCATATTCGGTGGTTTGGACGCTGACCTTTGTGGTTGTCGGTGCGACATTGCTCGGAGCCATTGGGATTGTGGCTGGGATCTATGCGGCAAAGTTTGACCAAATGGCGGCGATCACCAATTTCATCGTCACGCCGTTGGCCTTTCTGTCCGGCACTTTCTATTCGGTAGAGGCCCTGCCCCCGGTGATCCGCGAGCTGACACACTTCAATCCGATCTTCTACCTGATCGATGGCACCCGCTATGGCTTGCTTGGGGTTTCAGACACCGCCCCAACCACCGCATTGATCATCAGCGGCCTAACCACTGTCGCCATCAGCGCGCTGGCATGGCTGATGTTCAAAACTGGCTACCGCCTGAAAAACTGACCGCGTCAGGGGCGCGGAAAATGTACATTTTCCGGATCGGATTGTGTCAAAATCCGCGCGGCTATGATGACGCTGTTGCGCTCAAATTGCCGCGCGGTAGGCAAAAACCACTTTGCAACCCTCGTAATCCACGCTATGCCCCTGCCATGTTCAAACGCCCAAATATCACTCTGATCCGACGCCGACGCAGCTCCAACTGACGTCCGCTTCTGCTTTTGAACCGCCACAATTGTGGCAACCCACCCTAAAATGTTGACACTCCTGCCCTGTGATGCAACCTCAGGGCTTGTTCTGGAACAAGGATATCCTAATGATCCCGTCTGTCCTGCCGACCTATGCGCGTGCCCCCCTTACCTTTGTCAAAGGTGAAGGCTCTTGGTTGATCGAGGAAGACGGTCGACGATTTCTGGATATGGGGGCGGGCATTGCGGTAACCCTCTTGGGGCACGCCCATCCGGATTTGGTCAAAGCGCTGTCATCGCAGGCCGAAAATCTGTGGCACGTTTCCAACCTCTATAACATTCCCCAACAGCAGCAGTTGGCCGATTCATTGGTCGAGCACAGCTTTGCTGACACCGTCTTTTTCACCAATTCAGGCACAGAGGCCTGTGAATTGGCCATCAAGATGGCGCGCAAGTATTGGTTCGAGAAGGGGCAGCCCCAAAAGACCGACATCATCACCTTTGACGGGTCTTTCCATGGCCGGTCCTCAGCGGGCATCGCCGCCGCCGGGACCGAAAAGATGGTCGGCGGATTTGGTCCGGTCCTGCCCGGGTTCATTCACTTGCCCTTTGGCGACATTGAGGCGGTTGAAGCGGCGATCGGCGACACTGTCGGCGCACTTTTGTTGGAACCCATTCAAGGCGAAGGCGGCATTCGCCCCGTTTCAGACGCTGACCTGAAAGCCCTGCGAGCGTTGTGTGACGAAAAGGACATCCTATTGATCCTTGACGAAGTGCAATGCGGCATGGGGCGAACAGGCAAATTGTTTGCTCATGAATGGGCCGGTGTGACCCCCGACATCATGATGGTCGCCAAAGGCATTGGCGGCGGCTTTCCATTGGGCGCGGTTATGGCCACCGAAGAGGCCGCAGCAGGCATGACCTTTGGCACCCATGGGTCGACCTATGGTGGCAATCCTTTGGCCTGCGCCGTTGGGAATGCCGTGATGGCCCATGTCACCGACCCTGCGTTTCTGGACAATGTGCGCGCCAAAAGCGGGCATCTGCGCCAGAAACTGGAAGGGCTTGTCGCGAACAATCCCGACGTCTTCGAAGAAGTGCGCGGATCGGGTCTGATGCTGGGGCTAAAATGTAAGGTCTCCAACATCGATATGGTCGCTGCCGGCTATGACGCTGAGGTCATCACCATTCCTGCCGCCGACAACACTGTGCGCCTATTGCCCGCACTCAACCTGACAGACGCTGAAATCGAAGAGGCCGTGACCCGGCTCGACGCAGCGGCTCAAAGCTTTTCCTAACGTCGCTCACCCGAAGGAGGGGCCGGACTGCATCGACAGAGCGGCCCCCCACGGATTGCAGAAAGAGACTGAATGAACCATTTTCTAGATATCCATACGACCAGCCCCGAAGACCTTCGTGGGATGATCGAGTCTGCCAAATCGATGAAACAGGCGCGCCAGGGACTGCCCAAAGGCACCCCAGATGTGGACCAGCCCTTGGCCGGGCATATGGTGGCGTTGATTTTTGAAAAACCATCAACGCGCACCCGTGTGTCGTTTGATGTGGGTGTGCGCCAGCTGGGTGGTCAAACCATGGTCCTGTCAGGCGCTGATATGCAGCTGGGCCACGGCGAAACCATCGCCGATACAGCACGGGTTCTGTCGCGGTATGTGGATCTGATCATGATCCGCACCTTTGAAGAACAAACCCTCTTGGAAATGGCTGAATATGCCTCGGTTCCGGTGATCAACGGCCTGACCAACCGCACCCACCCCTGCCAGATCATGGCCGACATCCAAACCTTTGAGGAACACAATGGCCCGATCAAAGGCAAAAAGGTTGTTTGGGCTGGGGACGGCAACAACGTCTTTGCTTCGTTTGCGCATGCGGCGGGACAATTTGGATTTGACCTGACATTTACCGGGCCGCCACCGCTGGATCCTGAAATGGTCTTTATCGAAGAGGCCCGGGCCAAAGGGTCAAAAGTGGAGATCGTGCGCGACCCGGTTGCGGCGGTTCAAGGCGCGGATCTGGTGGTCACGGACACATGGGTTAGCATGCACGATCCACAGTCTGCCCGCGAGCGGCGTCACAATCAGCTGCGCGCTTACCAAGTGAACGAAGAGCTGATGTCGCATGCCAATTCGGACGCGCTGTTCATGCACTGTTTGCCGGCCCATCGCGATGATGAGGCCACCAGCACAGTGATGGATGGCCCCCAATCCGTGATCTTTGATGAGGCTGAAAACCGTTTGCATGCCCAAAAAGCGGTGATGCGCTGGTGCCTTGGCGTCTAAGCCAACGCGGTGAAATCAACAGGGGGGCTGTCTGCCCCCCAAACATCCTTGCCCCCTGTCGGGGGCAAGGATCCCCCCGAAGGTCGTTTGCCAAGGAAAACAGCCTAAGCGAAGTTCTGCTTGGCGCAGGTCTGTTGATGGAAACACCCGTGGTCAGTTGCTAGGGTGATCGTGGTTTGAGCCAACGGAGATCACCATGCAGAGACGTTTTTTCCTATTTGCTATGATGTCTGTGGCCGGGTGCGGGGGGGGACGCAACGCCGCAACCGCCCCAGCAGAGCCCGCGCTTTATCCCAATGAGACGCCGCAGTTGCGCCAATTGATCAACACCTATGCTGATCGATATGAGGTGCCGCGCTCATTGGTGCACCGCGTGGTGCAACGCGAAAGCTCTTATCGACCGGGCGCGCGCAATGGACCCTATTATGGTCTGATGCAAATCTTGCCAGAGACCGCGCACACCATGGGGTTTCGGGGAGCTCCGCAGGCCTTATTGGACGCGGAAACCAACCTGACATATGCCGTCAAATATCTGCGCGGCGCTTGGCTGGTCTCCGATGGTGACGAGCAAACGGCCGTTATGTGGTACGCCCGTGGGTATTATTACGAGGCCAAGCGGCGCGGCCTTTTGGTGGAAACGGGGTTGCGCAGCTGATCACTGAAAGATCTTTCCAAGGCCTTTGAGCACCTCGTTTTCGAGGGTGCGTTTGGCCGCATCTTCTAGGCTTTCATCCTCGCCCTGCTCGATCCCCAGCTTGGCTTTGACCTTCTCTTCTAGCTCGCTTTTGGCGGCCTGCTTTTCTGCCTGAAGATTGAGATCAATGGCCTTTTCCAGATCGGGTCGCACCTTTGGCGCGGCCCAAGGTCCTTGGATGCGCACGGGAATGGCCACGCCACCGGTTGAGGACGCGGCGCCCGTTTTGGGAGTGAAAAGATAGTCTATCGTTTGCGCCCCGAGCCCCACTTGGCCTTGGCCACTGGCCGAGACGATAGGCAGTTCCAACAGCAGGTCGTTGTTTGTCAAAACCCCATCCTGCATGTCAAAACTGGCGCTGAAGGCATCAAAAACGGTGGTGCCGCCGGTGGGCAGGCCCGTGCGCATCAAACTGTCAAGATCGATGCCTTGAATGGTGCCACGGCCCATCGAAATTTGCCCGTCACCAGAGAGTGAATGCATGATTGCATCGACCGACTGCCCCACACCTAAGAACTTGACTGACCCATTGGTTTGGCCGGTAAAACGATCCACGCCGATCAGGTCCGAGAGCAGATTTTGCAACTCGACCTGTTGCACCGAGAGATTGCCGCCAACACTCAGACCATTGCGGTTGTTGACCACAAACTGGCCGGTGATATTGCCCTGATAGCCGGCAAGCTGTTGAAGTTCAAGCACCGCGCGCGCGCGATCAATGGTTGCCAGCACCTTTGAGCGACCAAAACTCAGCCCGCCCACGCGCAATCCCTCAAGCGTCACGGCCACATCTGCATTCATCAAACCCAGCGCGCTGGCATCAATGGCCGCTTTGGACCAGCCCGCCACTGCAGCCCCATCGGCGGAGCTTGCGCCGGTTGAGCTCGGTAATTCCAGCACATTTGTAACCAGTTTGGCGGTGAGCACCGGCACGTCGGGGCGCAAATCTAGATCCAGTTCACCGCCAAGATGGTTTTGATCGGCCATGACCACAAGCTCGCGCAGGCTGAGGCGCATGTCAGCGGTCAGCGTCACATCAGTTTGCGCGCTGAGCGATTGTCCGCCCCCTGCAGGCAGAACGAGGCCCGGCTGCCCAAGGGCCGCTAAGAATGCGCTGGTGTCAGGCAGCTCTGCTTTGAAATGGCCCTGCGCCTGCACCGGCGTGCCAAATCGCCCATCAAAGGACAACGTGCCGCCCGTGGTGGAGGCCGCGACACTTACCGTTGTGATCTCTCCTTCGATCAGCGCCGCCAGATCGCCAATGGTGCCTGTCAGTTCGAGGGGGGCTGCGTCCGGCAACCGACCTTGCATCGCAAAATCAGCCTGCCCACGATAGGCGGGCCATTTCAGATCTAGACCCAGCCCCTCAACCTGAAGGTCCTGCCCACTGCTGTGATCAACATAGCGCAATTGCCCACCGGTGATCAGCGCGCGATCAAGCGACAAGGCCAGTGCGTTGCTTGACCCTGATGGCTGTCCTGATGGGGACACGCCTTCGACGCCCAGCTCCCAGTTGGCTTGGCCTGCGGCCGAGCGTTCCAGCAAGATGACCGGGTTCACCGCTTCTAGGCCTACGATTTTGATATCGCCACTCAGCAATGCCCCAAAGTCCACACCCACTTTGAGCGCGTCCGCTTGCAACAAGGGTCCGTTGTCAGACCAGTCAGCATTGGCGATTTCCAACGCGCCAGTCGCGACCCCCAACACAGGGTAATAGCTGATGCGGGTCTCACCTTTCAGGACAACGTCGCGCCCGGTTTGAGCCCGCAATTGATCCACGGCCACCTGTGCGATCTTGTCCCCCGGCAGCATGAGCAAACCGCCCACCACCACAACAAGTAATAGTGCCAAGACGGCCACGATTCGAAAGATCCAACGCATCCCACTCTCCCCAATTCTTTTGCTCAAAGATAACGCGCCAGAGCCGCAGAGCAATGGGAACCCGCCGCGCAGCTTCCCCCTAATGCATTTTTTGCTCCAAAGCCGGCTCAGCCAGTGCATTTGCGGCTCGATCAGGGGAAAAGGGCCCTAAATCAGGCACACTTCACCGCGTAGCCCAACGCTTGCCCCCAAGATCCAGCCATCCCGCGCCGCGCCACAGGGCCAGGCGATGTCATTGAACTGTGCAAGCCACTTCCCCCGGAGCCGCGCAACGGCTATGACGCCCCTATGACCAGCAATCCGCCAGAACTTCGCCCCGACCTCGCCCCTCGTGCCCGCATCAGCGATGCACCGCGCCCCGGCCAGCCCACCATTGGGATGGTGTCCTTGGGATGTCCTAAGGCTTTGGTGGATAGCGAACGGATTTTGACGCGTCTGCGCGCCGAAGGTTATGGCATTTCCCCTGACTACACCGGGGCAGATGCGGTGATTGTGAACACCTGTGGCTTCTTGGATTCCGCCAAAGCCGAAAGCCTAGAGGCCATCGGTGAGGCGCTGAACGAAAACGGCAAAGTGATTGTGACAGGCTGCCTTGGGGCCGAACCGGACTACATCACCGGCGTGCACCCAAAGGTCTTGGCCGTCACCGGCCCGCATCAATATGAGCAGGTTTTGGATGCCGTGCACGGCGCAGTGCCGCCCGACCCCGATCCTTTTATCGACTTGATGCCCGCCGCAGGTGTGTCCCTGACCCCCCGCCACTACAGCTATCTGAAAATTTCCGAGGGCTGTAATCACAAGTGTAAGTTCTGCATCATCCCGGACATGCGCGGGAAACTGGCCAGCCGACCCGCCTTTGCCGTCATGCGCGAAGCCGAAAAGCTGGTCGAGAACGGCGTCAAAGAACTTTTGGTGATCTCTCAGGATACGTCAGCCTACGGAATTGATCGCAAGCACGGCTCTGAGAAGGGTCACCGGGCCCACATCACCGATCTGGCCCGCGATCTGGGGTCGCTTGGGGCTTGGGTGCGGCTGCACTATATCTATCCCTATCCGCATGTGCGTGACCTGATCCCATTGATGGCAGATGGATTGGTGTTGCCCTATTTGGACATCCCCTTCCAGCACGCCCACACAGATACGCTGCGCCGCATGGCCCGCCCCGCCGCCGCAGAACGCACGCTGGACCGCATTGCCGAATGGCGCGACATCTGTCCTGACATCACGCTGCGCTCGACCTTTATCGTCGGCTATCCCGGTGAAACCGAGGCAGAGTTCCAAACCCTTCTGGATTGGATGGACGAAGCGCAACTAGATCGGGTTGGCTGTTTTCAATACGAAAACGTCGCTGGCGCCCGCTCGGCGGCCCTGCCTGACCACGTCGCTGACGAGGTCAAACAAGAACGCTGGGAACGGTTCATGGAAAAGGCACAGGCCATTTCCGAAGCCAAACTTGCCGCCAAAGTCGGTCAAACCATGGATGTCATTGTCGATGATATCGACGATGACGGCATCGCCACATGCCGCACCAAAGCGGACGCCCCGGAAATTGACGGCAACCTGTTTATCGACGAAGGCACAGATGAATTGTCTGTCGGAGACATCGTGCGTGTCGAGGTTGACGAGGCCGGAGAATATGATTTGTGGGGAACTATCTAGGACTGTTTGATTTTGCGCGAACTGGCGCCCGCCCTGCGGGCCAATTGATCTTGAAATCGCTTCCGATTTCGATGGATCACGGTCTTCGAAGAGACTAGCTCGAGAATATCAGGCAAAGTCACATCGCGCATATAACAAAGAACGGCGGCTGGACGGCAAGCGCCTATAAGTTGCGCTTGAACAACGACTTCAGCCAGGACACACTCTGACAGTATAGCTATTTAGGGAAACCACCGTTTCTTCCGATCGGCCATTGTCGTGCGATCAGCGCGGCCCTAAGCTTTCGCCGTAAATAGGAGTCCACATGGCCACTTCGTCTGATCAAATCGCCCAAGACACGCCCCTTCTTGGGACGTGGTCTCTTCTTGAATGGCACAGTGAGGATGAAGATGGCGCTTTGTCTTATACGCTGGGCAAAGACGCCACCGGCTATATCAGCTACAGCGCGGATGGGTTTGTGTTTGTACATATCATGGCGGCCGCCCGCAGGGACTATGCGATCAATGATCCGTTTGGCGGCACGTTGGCCGAAGACTCTGCGGCGATGAAGTCGCAGATCACCTATGCTGGGCGCTACGACTTTCTGGGTGATAAAGTTGTGCACCATGTGACCCAAGCGTCATGCCCCAATTGGGTTGGCACCAAACAACACCGCAACGTTCAATTTATGGGCGATCAATTGCAGCTTAGCGCGGCAGGCGCGATGATAGACGGCAAGACTGTGACCGCCCGGCTTTTGTGGGAACGCGCAGTGTAGTCACAGCAACGGCCCCACACGCGCAGATTGCCCTACCAGACCAACACACAGACCCAAGCCACACCGGCCGCAATCGCCGCCACGGCCACGCCGGCAGATCCAGCATCCTTCGCCTGTTTGGCTAGGATGTGCTGGTCTTTGGAGATGTAATCCACCGCGCGTTCGATGGCAGAGTTCATCAGTTCCATCGCCAGAACCAAAACCCCAAGCCCAAGAACCAGCCCGCGTTCCGCCCCTGAAAGCGGCAGAACAAACGCAAAAATGGCTGCAGCCAAATTAGCCCAGACCCAACTGCGAAAGGAATGTTCGGTGCGCCAACTGTCCAGCACACCGGCCCAACTCCAAATGAGACGCAGCTTCAATCGTTTTAGAAAGTAGATCATGAGCCCTCCGACGAAGGATCATGCGAATAAGAAATGCGTCGAGCAAGAGAATAGTTGGAAGAAAATGTCGAAGCTTGCGACAGAAGTCAGCTTCCTTTACGTATTACTCTTGGTATCATTTAGAAGGGATACCAAGCGGGGCGGGTGCTTTTCCCCTAAATTAGCGCTCGCTCCGCAGCTATTTCACCGCATCTGCAAGCTCTCGAGTACCGGCCGATTCACACAAAGATCGGGCAAATGGCGCATCTCTTGTGACGGTTGCGCCAGCCACGCCTGACAGGCTGCGACATGCGGGCACTGTCGACATTTTGTAACCATTTCAGCATATTGAGACGCATCAAGCGCGCCGTCATGCAGCGCATCTGACAGGTTGACGCGCGCGCACCGGGCCATCGACCGGGTCAGCCAAAAATGAAGATGGGGATCGCCAAGGGGCACAACATTTGACATGTTATGGCGCCAACGGCGATGTCTCTTTCAGCGCATTGAAGGAGTGACAGTTGAGGCAAGACTTTGGTGTCTCAGCCCGTCGATGTGAGGCTTCAAGCCAACGTCCGCAGCCGTCGACCCAAGTGCAACTGCGACAGGTTTGCACCATATCGGCCCAATCTTGCTGAACGATTTCACCGTCTTTAAAGGCCTGCACCAGATCTACGCCTGAGCTTTTGGCCATCCGTTTGGCCAGCCAATAATGATCTTTGATATCTCCGAGCGGTTTCATGACAATCCTCCTGATGGCGCATCGTGTGAACACCATCACTCTACAAGACCGTCACGGCTTAGGCTTTGATACGGATCAAGCCGAGCACAGACCCTTCAACGTGAGTTGCTTGCGAAAGAAGGCCTTGTTTTTGCACACACCGGGCACACCAGCGCCAATCAGTTTGGATCGCGCGCGGCACCCTTGGGCAATTGGACAGGCCCCACACCGCTCAACCGCTTCGGCGATGCCATGCAGTTGCATGCGCTGACACAGCACTTCTTGTTCGAGATTCAAACCCACGGTTGCGGCCATTTGGTGCACGCGTTTGGTTTGCTCTGCGATATCGGCTTGGATTGAATGCATAAGACGTTCCCTTGCTTCAAAGCCATACTGGGCATGTCTCTTTAACGACCGGTTGTATAATTAGATTAGGATTTTTCTGAAAAAGCCTGAACGTAGGCATCCACACAGGTTTGCACATGGCGAAACCGATCCCCGCCAAGGTGCTTGCCGCCATACCACCGGGTCACCACGATGATGTGATCTTTGAGGTTCTGGCGCTCAAGCATTCGCAAGATCACATTGCCAGCGCCGCTTTCCCCGTCATCGCCTTTGCGCAGGGTGCCGTCGGCAAAAACCACTGCCCAGCTGTTGTGGGTGGCTTTGGCGTATTTCTTGGACCGCTTGAGATCCTTGAGAAACGCTTTGACAGCCGCATCATTGGTCACGCTACCGCCAGAGGCCGCATAACGAGAGCCGCGATCACTGACAACGTTTTCGACCTGCAACATGGGGTCAGTTCTTTGCCGCTGTGCGAATAACGGTCTGCAAGCGCTGCGCATTGGGCGGATGCGTGCCCAACAGCTGGTTGCCTGGATCCGGAAGGCGGGTAAAGAAGGCCGCCCCGCGAACCGCATCAAAACCAGCGCGCTTGGTCACGATGGTGCCCAGCGCATCCGCTTCAAGCTCAAACTCTTTTGAATAGCGCCTCGCCCCCAAAACAGCCCCCAGTTTCTGGGCCTCACGCACGTCCCGCGCGCTGCCGCCGTCTTGAACAACGATTTGGGCCAAGATCTTAGCGCCAAGCTGCGCGCTGGCTTGTTGGCGCTGCAGATGGCCCGCAATATGATGGGCCGCTTCATGCCCCATCACAAATGCCAATTCATCGGCGTTTTTCACCGTTTCGATCAAACTATAGGTAAAGGCCAAAACGGGCCGGCCATTGTCGGTCAAAAACTGATGCGCATTGGCGGGCACACCGGGAGTATCGTCCACGGCGATCAAGAAATCACAGTTGAGATGCGCCGCACGGCGACGGCATTCAGCCTCGGCCACGGGCTCAACCCGAGACACGACATAGGCAAACTGTCGCGCGGCTTCTAACGAAGGCGTTGCCGCCTTGTTGGGCCAATCCGAAGACGTAACCAGAGGTGCACTACAGCCTGCCAAAACAGCAAGCCCAATCAGAAGCAGAACAGCGCGCATAACTTTCCCTTTTGCTTCTCTCATATGTAACACCCTGATCGGCGCTGGCCAGCCTGTTGTCTGAAACGCGCTTGCACAAAGCGCAACATCGCGTATCCTTTCTATATGTTTACAATTGAGCACGATTTCGACGCGACGATTGTCACCTTGATGGATGAGGGTGAAAAACCCCTGCGTGAAGATGTCACCATCAACGCGTTCGAAGACTGTATAACAGTCGAACAATACGATCCCCGCCTAGACGAAGTTCAATGCATCACCCTGTCCTTGTCTCAAGTACAGGAATTGGCTGCGGCGTTGGATTTGCCCGAAGGTGTCTACAAGTTGAAAGACACCAAAACTGCGTGATCATCGCACGCGAAACACCTTGTCGCGTGCGGTTTGCCCCCGGATCAACTCAAGCCGGGACTTGGCCAGCCCAAGGGCTTTGGCCAATAGCTTCTGAACGGCGGCATTCGCCTTTCCGTCCTGCGGGCTCACGGTGACATAGACGCGGATCTGCCCGTCTTGGACCACAATCTTAGAGCGCGACGCATTTGGCGTCACCCGCACGGCAATCTCTTGGCCAGCTTGGGCCATCTGTGACAAATCTGGGTTTGCCATTTGGGCTCCCTAGGCATGGACAATCCAACACATCTTGCGCTTAGGTAGCGTCAAACGGGTTGGGAGACCAAGATGACCACAGGATTTTTTTGGGATGAGTCATGTTTCTGGCACGGCGGAGGAAACTATGCGTTGACCCTGCCATTGGGCCATCACGTCCAACCGCTCGCTGCTGGCGGATTGCCCGAAAACCCTGAAACCAAACGGCGCCTCAAAAACCTGACCGAGGTGACCGGTCTGGCCAAAGAAATGCGCATGATGCAGGCCGCCCCTGCAACCCAAGAAGATTTGCGCCGGGTTCATCCCGAAAGCTATCTGACCCGGTTCAAAACAATGTCAGATGCCGAAGGAGGAGAGCTTGGGCTGCGCACCCCCTTTCTGAAAGGTGGGTATGAAATCGCCGCTCTGTCTGCGGGGCTTGCCAAAGGGGCATTGCAAGCGGTTCTAAAGGGCGAGATGGACAATGCCTATGCGCTTTCACGCCCTCCCGGGCATCATTGCCTGCCAGATTGGGCCAATGGGTTTTGCCTGCTGAACAACATCGGTATCGCCATCGAAGCTGCTCGCGCCGCCGGTCTGGCCCAGCGTTTTGCGGTTGTGGATTGGGATGTGCACCATGGCAACGGCACCGAGGCCGTGTTTTACGATCGTGATGACGTGCTAACGATCTCGCTGCACCAAGAGCGCAATTACCCGCTGGACACAGGTGACGTTGCAGATCGCGGCACCGGCGCAGGGTTGGGCACCAATATGAACGTCCCCTTGCCCCCCGGCGCGGGGCATCACAGCTATCTTGAGGCCATGGAGAAGATCACTCTTCCCGCTTTGCGCCAGTTCAAACCCGATGTCATCATCATTGCCTGTGGTTTTGATGCTTGCCTGTTTGATCCATTGGCCCGGATGATGTGCACCTCCGAGACTTACAGATTGATGACACGCCAAGTGATGCGGGCGGCGCAGGATCTATGCGGTGGCAAACTTGTTATGGTCCACGAAGGTGGATACTCAGAGGCCTATGTGCCCTTTTGTGGTCATGCCGTGCTCGAAGAGATGTCTGGCAGTGCCCTGCGCGCAGATGACCCGATGCAAGACACCGGAATGCGGCGCCAACCAAACGAACGCATGACTGCCTTTGTCAGCACGCTGATTGACGAAATGGCCGAAAAGCTGTTGTAAAAACGGGTTAGCGGCTTGACCGATCCCTCATCAGTGCCGACATAAGGCGCGACCTTGACGAAAGAAACACATGCCCGCTTTGAACGCCGCTGCCCTCGATTTTTTGCTCAACCGCCGCTCTCGACCGGCCAAAACGCTGACCACCCCTGTGCCAGATCGCGATGCCTTGATGCCGATCCTCCAAGCGGCGGCCCGCACGCCAGATCATGGCAAGCTGGAGCCTTGGCGCTTTATGGTGCTGGAAAAAGGTGCGTTGACCCGTCTGGCGGACATTGCGCAGTCCCGAGGCACCGCCTTGGAGTTGGATGATGTCACAATCGCCAAAGCCAGAGACCAATTTGGCAACGCAAATCTGGCGGTGGCCGTGATCGAGATCATCAAGCCGAACGCCAAAGTGCCTGCTGTCGAAATCACTTACTCTGCTGGGGGGGCCTGCTTGGCGCTGCTGAACGCCGCTTTGGCTTCTGGCTGGGGGGCCAATTGGCTGTCGGGATGGATCAGCCATGATCGCACCTTTCTGACCCAAGCCTTGGGATTGGCAGAGAATGAGCGCGTGGCAGGCTTTATCCATATCGGCACCGAAAGCTCTGCGCCACCTGAACGGCCGCGCCCCAATTTGGAGACCATCGTGTCATGGCACTCGGAATAATTTTCTCGTCCTTTTTCAAAGCACTGGCGCAAATTGGCGACCGCCGCTTCCGGCGCGTCTTCTTCTTGGGCATCGTCCTAAGCTTTGCCTTGCTGGTCGCGGCCTTTGCGGCCTTCATGTGGGTGCTGCAATCCCTAGTGGGGGAAAGCGCGACCTTGCCTTTGATCGGCGAGGTGACATGGCTGAAAGATCTTGTCACCTGGTCCAGCTTTTTTGTGATGATCGGCCTGTCGGTGTTTCTGATGATCCCGGTTGCCTCGGCCATCACCTCGCTCTTTTTGGATGACGTGGCCCAAGCCGTCGAGGACCGCCACTATCCGCATTTGCCCAAAGCCACTTCGGTCAGTATGGGCGAGGCGCTCAAAGACACGGTCAATTTTTTGGGAATCTTGGTGGCTGCGAACGTTATCGCCATTTTGCTTTATGTGATGTTTGCCCCAGCGGCGCTGTTCATCTTTTGGGGGCTGAACGGATTTTTATTGGGCATGGAGTATTTCACGCTGGCCGCAATGCGCCGCGTTGGGCGCGACAAAGCCAAAGAGCTGCGTCGTAAACACCTTTGGACCATCTGGGCCGGGGGCACGTTGATGGCTGTGCCGCTGACGATCCCCTTGTTGAACCTGGCGATCCCAATCCTAGGGGCCGCCACGTTCACGCATATCTATCACCGGGTCACTGGATCTCGGGGCCGAGGCGGTTAAACCAGTCAAAGTCACGCACCGTGATGGTGCCGGTCAAAATGATGCTGGCCAGTATGGCCCAAATGACAAAGGCGAGAATCGTGGTGATGATCGCCTTTTTCTTAAGGTGGTGTTCATGGGGTGCCCCGGCATGAGTACCCGGTTCAATTTTGCCAACGTCTCCCTGTGTGACCATCTTGATGGGCAACACCACAAAGAACGTCATGAACCAAACGACCGCATACAGAACGATTCCAGAGGTCAATCCCATCAAACTTGCTCCAACTCAACGAGGCATCCATTAAAGTCTTTGGGATGCAGAAAAAGAACGGGCTTTCCATGTGCCCCAATTTTGGGCTCGCCTGTGCCCAGCACCCGCGCGCCGGTTGTTTTCAGATGATCCCGGGCGGCGATGATGTCGTCTACTTCGTAGCACACATGGTGGATACCCCCAGCAGGGTTTTTCTCTAGAAAACCATTGATTGGGCTGTCTTCACCAAGCGGGTAAAGCAATTCGATCTTAGTGTTGGGCAGCTCAATGAAAACCACGGTCACGCCGTGGTCCGGCTCGTCCTGAGGCGCCCCCACTGTGGCACCGAGTGCTGTGCTGTACTGCGCACAGGCGGCCTCAAGATCCGGGACAGCGATTGCAACGTGATTTAGGCGACCGATCATGGCTCAGCTCCGTAAGATGACATCAGTTGGATGTTCATATGCGGCGATCACACCCCGAGGCAAGTGCCACAGGGACGCAGTAAGATTTGCGCTGCGTTAACTTGGTTTTAGGGTCTCGATTGCCATGCTGATCCCCAAGTGCAGCCCAAGGAGGTCAGAATGGACGATCATGATCTATTCCAGAACGCTCGGTTTCCAACGCCAACGCGCCCATTGCTTGGGCTGACCATTCTGGTGGTCGAAGACAGCCGCTTTGCCGGGGACGCCATGCGATTGATGTGCCTTCGCAGCGGGGCGCGCATACGGCGCGCCGACAGCCTGTCAGCCGCAGAACGTCATCTGGTGGTCTATCGCCCGTCGGTGATCATCATCGACCTTGGATTGCCTGATGGGGATGGGCTGCAATTGATCCGCCATCTCAACAGTGCTGCGCCGCGCATCAACATCATCTTGGGCACCAGCGGCGATGACGCCGCGGATGCCGCAGTGCGTTCCGCCGGGGCAGATGGCTTTCTCAGCAAACCGGTCGCCAATCTTGCAACCTTCCAAGAGCTGATCCTGTCCTGCCTGCCGCAAGATCGCCAACCCATGGGACCACGGGTGATCAACAACGACACGATCCGGCCCAGCGACCACGCCTATAAAGAAGACCTGAGCCACGCCGCCGAATTGCTGAGCGATGAACCCGAAGAGAAGGTCTTGGACTATGTCGCCCAGTTTCTATCGGGCACAGCCCGCTGCGCAGGTGATCTGGCATTGGTCTCTGCCAGCGAAGCTTTGTCCATTGCCCGCATGCAACAACAAGCCTGTCGCAGCCAAGTTGCGCAGCTTGCTGGGTTGTTACAGGATCGGCTGAACGATGCGGGCAGCTTACAAAGCCGGATCTGAACTGACCCGCACCAACCGTGTCAGATCGCTCAGACTCTCTTTCTGCTGGCCACGATCATCAAAATTGCGCGGTGAAAGCCAAGCGTTGAACGCCTCTTTCAGCGCAGGCCATTCCTGATCCGTCGCGGCAAACCAAGCGGTATCCCGGTTACGACCTTTCACAATCGTATGCTGGCGAAATACGCCCTCATAGCTCAGACCAAGGCGTTGAGCCGCCCGGCGAGACCCCATGTTGCAAGAGTCGCATTTCCACTCAAAGCGTCGATACCCAGACTCAAATGCCCATTGCATCATCAAGAAAAACGCTTCGGTCGCGGCGGGCGTTTTCTGCATACCCGGCGAAATGTTGATGTGGCCGATTTCGATACTGCCGATCTCAGGGCTTATTCTAAGATAGCTGGCAACACCGCCAAAAAGACCCGTCACACGGTCCTGAATCGCATAGAAGAACGGATCAGACTTCGCAGCCACATCCCGCACCCATCGGTGATATTGCGCGGCGGAATGAAACGGCCCATAGGGCAGGTAATCCCAAACGATATCGTGCTCTTCAAAGGCCCGAAACAACAGCGCTGCATGCTGATCCGCAGACAAGGCTTCCAAACGCGCAAAGCGTCCCTCTAGGAGGGCCCCCTCAGGAGCCAAGGCAGGTGTCCACCCGTCCAACGTCGCGCCGTATGATCTTATATCACTCATTTCGTCCTCACATTCACCGCAACGGTACCGAGAACGCCACCCAAGGGAAACCGGAAAATCTATCGCAAAATGCGCGGATCTGGCCCCATGTCCAAGCCCGGAAATACGGCCCCCTCCAGAACCGCGCGGTCCAATCCAAACAAACCCCGCATCGCCCAAGCAGCATAGGCGCGTACATCCCCTGTGGGCATTAAGTCGCGGCGTTGATAAAGGTCAGCTTCGGCGAGGCCGGGCCATTGGCCATAGACCTGACCACCGCGCACAGCGCCACCAGCCAAGATCATCGCGCCCCCCGTCCCGTGGTCCGTGCCGCGTGTTCCATTTTCACGCACCGTGCGGCCAAATTCGGTCATGGCCACGACGGCTGTCTTTTTCCATTGTGTGCCCAAACCTTCGCGTAGGGTGGTCAAGGCCAGTGACAATTCCCCCAGCGCGCGCCCCATTGCTCCGGCCTGTTGTTTGTGCGTGTCCCAGCCGCCAATCGAAAAGGCCGCAATGCGGGTCTGCCCGCGCAAGCGCTTGGCGGTAAATTCGGCAATCGCTTCGATTCCGGCGACTTTGCGCGACATCACGCGGGCATCTTTTGGCCCAGTCATCATCTCTTGGGGGGCGTCGTCGCTGAGTGCGGCCGCCTCGGCCAGGGTGTCGCGAAACGCAGGATCATCATGCATGATCAGTTCGGCCAGCCGCAGTCCCTGCGGGCTGAACGCCAACCCGCTGTCTGGCGACCAATTGGACACCGCCGCATCGCCGTTCAACAGCAACATGTTGTCATGGCCAATGGCAAAGGCCGTTTCTGCTTCGAGACCCGGCACCGTTTGCAACATCCGGTTCAGCCAGCCATCCCGCACCGGCGTGTCACCAAAACTGCTGGTGCCCGCCTCAAGCAAGTCTTGCCCGTCAAAATGGCTGCGTTTGTCGCGGTAGGGCGTTGAAACCGCATGCACAAACCCCAGCTCTTTGCGTTGCCACATCGGGTAGAGATCAGCCAAGGCCGGGTGCATCGCAAAATAGCCATCCAACGGCAGGGGATCGCCCAATTTACCCAAGGCCAAATTGCTGCGCAGCCCCGCCAAATTAGGATCACCAAGTGGCTGCACAACATCCAACCCGTCCATGGCCCCGCGTAGGATGATCACCACAAGGCGTTGATCCCATGGGGCGGCGGCCATGCTGATGGGCGTGACCAGTGGACTGGCCGCTGCGGAACAGCCCAGCAATGCAGTGCGGGTGATAAAGGCGCGGCGCGACAGGGTCTCAAATTTCATCTGGCACCTATTTGCGTTGAAAGGCTGGGGAGGACAGGATCAAGGCGATGGCTTCGGGGCGGCTGGCAGCGCCCTTGGCCGCGAATAAGATTGGTTCTGGCACGTTAGGGCCCAACGCTTCGTGCACAAAGACGCGCGGATCCGGCAAAGGATCCCGCAGCGCCGCCGGTGCAAGCAGGGCCCATTCCATCCGGGCGCTCAGCCCCTGTGGGGTCAACCAATTGTCATCCTGCTCTGGCCAACCATCGGGGCCCAGCGGGGCCTGCCATGGCTGACCCATCCGCGCCAGCGGTCGCAAGAACAGACGCTCGGCCAATTTTTCATGCGTGCGCCCACTTTGAATTCCGGTGAAAACCTCTGGCGCCACAGCCAAGGCCCGCATAGCTGAGGCCACATATTCATCCGGCAATTTGAGGTTTTCAAGTTTCGGTTGCCAGGCGGCGGGATGCGCCAACAAGGTCTGGTTCACCACAGCCAAATCACCGCCACTGTCACGATAGGCCGCCGCGAGTGCCTCAACCAGTTCAGCCGGGGGCGTATCAGACACAAAATGCACCGCCAGTTTTTGGGCCAGATGCTGCGCTGTTGCTGGGTGCTGCGCCAAATCTTTCAAGACGGCATGGATGTCACGGATATGGGGTTTGTCCCCGCCATAGTCCCGCCCCAGCACGGTTTCCGCACCGGGCTGCGCAAAATCTTTGCGAAAGACCCCACCTTGATTTGCGGTCTGCGTCAGCCCCGCCAACAGATTGGCCAACTCTCTCACGTCTGTTTGCGTGTAAGGCGCGCCAACCCCAAGAGTGTGCAATTCCAGCAATTCACGGGCAAGGTTTTCATTCAAGCCCCCCTTAGAACCACGCTTGATAGATTTCGGGCTGTCTGGCCCCATCGAGTTTTCTTGGTCAAGGTAGTGCACCATTAGCGGGCTGGTAATGACAGCGGTCAGCAACGTGGCAAAACTGCCATTCAGATGCGGGCGAATGGCCTCTTCGATATAGGGCGAGGTGCCGCGCTTTAGGATTCCGGCTTTGCCTTGCGCAAAGAAATGGTCTGCCCAGAACGCGGCCAATCGCTCGCGGAAGGCATCCGCTGTCCAAGTGCGTCGCAACATGGTCAGCGACACCCAGCGGCGATGCTGCTCGCGTGCTTCCTTTTTCAGTAGGTTCAACTCTTTGCGAAGATCCTGTGCACGGGGTGAGCCACGGTTTTTGCGCCGCTCTTTCCAAATGGTTTGCGACGCAATCATACGGTTGCGAAACTGCGCAAAGGGTTCGATGGGGAATTGCTCGGCAATGGCATCTGGGGCTTGCAGTCGCCCCAACATTTCAGAAACCGACTGGGGCGGCGCGATCAATGGCGACAAACCATAGCCAAAGCGTTTCTCTGCAAGGAGGGGATCAAAGGTCACAAGGCCTACCGCATCAAAGTTTCCGTCACTGTTGAATGTAGTGCAAACACACCCGTTGGCGATAGGTAAACTCGCCTATCGCAGCGCCTTACGCAGGATCTTGCTAAGGTGACGATGATTGGATGGATCCCAAAAGCATCGGTACCCATCGGATTCAGAATTGAACTGCCGACGCAATTTTCCTGTGCACTCAGACCCATCGATCTTGGGATATAGGCGCCATCTGGTGCCTAGAGATTGCGGGCGGCAGGCTCGCCATCCTGATCAAGCAGAACAAACACATACGCATCGCTGGGCGCGACGATATCGTCATGGCAAAAGACGCCCCTATAGTCGCGGCCCACACGACGAGGCGTGAATCAGCTAAAACAACGGCTTGCCAGTGGCTTGCGCGGTTTCCAGGCCGGCATTCAAATCGACCCAAACAATCTGTGCATCATTAAACCCAGCCGGTTCCGACCCTGCAAAGGCCATCGGCGCCCCCAGTATGAGAGCGCCGACAACACATAGCTTAACCAGACAAGGCTCGGTCTTAGTCCTGAGGAATCACCCGCAGACCCAATTCCATCAATTGATCGCTTTGTGGATCATTTGGCGCATTCATCATCAAATCTTCGGCGCGTTGGTTCATTGGGAACATCACCACTTCGCGGATGTTTTGCTGATCTGCCAGCAACATCACGATACGATCAACACCCGCAGCGCAGCCCCCGTGTGGAGGAGCCCCGAATTTGAAGGCATTCGCCAAGGCACCAAAACGCTTTTCAACTTCGTCTTTGCCATAGCCCGCCAGTTCAAAGGCTTTGAACATGATTTCAGGCTTGTGGTTCCGGATCGCACCAGACACCAGCTCATATCCGTTACAGGCCAAGTCATACTGATAGCCCAAAACATCCAGCGGGTTGCCTTCTAGCGCTTCCATCCCACCCTGAGGCATTGAGAAAGGATTGTGCTCGAAGTCGATTTTGCCAGTTTCTTCGTCAGCTTCGTAGATTGGGAAATCCACAACCCAAGCAAAGGCAAACCGGTCTTTGTCGGTCAGACCCAGCTCTTCGCCGATGGTATTGCGCGCGCGCCCGGCAACAGCTTCAAACGCTTTAGGCTTGCCGCCCAAGAAGAAGGCCGCATCACCGACATCCAGACCCAGCTGCTGGCGGATCGCTTCGGTGCGCTCGGGGCCGATATTTTTGGCCAATGGACCAGCCGCTTCGTTGCCCAGAACAATCTCGCCCGCTTTGATTTTGGCGTTCACCTCTTTGACGGTGATGCCCTGCTCTTGTGCAATCGAGTCGGGCGACTGTTTGCGCCAGAAGATATAGCCCATGCCGGGCAGACCTTCGCTTTGGGCAAACTTGTTCATCCGGTCACAGAATTTGCGGCTGCCGCCTTTGGGGGCAGGAATCGCACGAATTTCAGTGCCTTCGTTTTCCAGCAGGCTGGCAAAAATCGCGAAGCCAGATCCGCGGAAATGCTCAGACACAATCTGCATTTTGATCGGGTTGCGCAGGTCCGGCTTGTCCGAACCATACCAAAGCGCCGCATCTTTGTAAGAAATTTGCTCCCACTCAGTGTCGACTTTGCGGCCACCACCGAACTCTTCGAACACACCTTGGATCACTGGCTGAATGGTATCAAACACGTCCTGTTGCTCGACAAAGCTCATTTCGAGGTCAAGCTGGTAGAAATCTGTTGGCGAGCGATCAGCGCGTGGATCCTCGTCACGGAAACACGGCGCGATCTGGAAATACTTGTCATAGCCGGCGACCATCATCAGTTGCTTGAACTGCTGCGGGGCCTGCGGCAGGGCATAGAACTTACCCGGGTGCAGACGAGACGGCACCAAGAAGTCACGCGCGCCTTCTGGGCTCGAGGCGGTGATGATGGGTGTTTGATACTCGCGGAAGTCTTTTTCCCACATACGCTTGCGCATCGACATCACAACGTCTGAGCGCAGCTTCATGTTCTTCTGCATCACGTCGCGGCGCAGGTCCAAGAAGCGATACTTCAGACGTGTCTCTTCGGGGTATTCCTGATCGCCAAAGACCATCAACGGCAATTCTTCAGAGGCGCCCAAAACTTCGAGATCGCGGATGAACACTTCGATCTCACCGGTTGGGATCGCTTTGTTCACCAGACTTTCGTCCCGCGCCATCACATTGCCTTCGATCTTGATGCACCATTCGCTGCGCACCTTTTCCAGCTGGGAAAACACAGGGCTGTCGGGGTCGGCCATGACCTGAGTGATGCCATATGTGTCGCGCAGATCGATGAACAGCAAACCGCCGTGATCGCGGACCCGATGGACCCAGCCCGAAAGGCGAACGGTGTCGCCAACATTGGATTTGTTCAGCTCGGCACAAGTATGGCTGCGATATGCGTGCATGGTATAACCTTTCATCAGGCATCAGCGGTGCGCCAGCGGCGCACAGAATTCGTCCGCGCCGGTACACCTTTTTGGCGGCCAGATGTCAAGTAAAGCGTCGGGTTTAACGCTTAAAACGGCCGCACAACGTTGCCAGAATAGAAATAGAGGCCCATTCCCGTCAGAAAGATCACCACCCCGGCCACCGAATGCAGCACCACCGCCAGCGCAAAACTCCCCTTTGTTTCGTAGGCCCAAGCAAAAAGGAGCCCCCCAACAAAGGTCATTCCGGCGACGATCCAGCTCCAATACATCAGATGCGCCAAGGAAAAGAGCGCCGCATTGATCCAAATCGCAGCCCGCCCATCTGGCAGGATTCCACCGTAACGGCGAAAGAAGAGCGGACGAAAAACCAATTCCTGCGGCAAGACCGACAAGATGGGATAGCCGATGGCAATCACCAGCATCATCAGGGGGCTGCGTCGCAGCAACCCAAATGCCGAGTCAGGCGCCGTGAGGTAAATGATGCCAAGGCAGACAATCAGCATGATCAGCGCAAATTTTGCCGTCTCTATGGCGCGCACCTCCGCAATGTTAGCGCGCAGTGACCGCCATTGGAACCCATGAGTGAATTGCAACAACACAAGCCCAACCGCGCTCAGCGCAAACAAGGCCGTAAACATCGAGCTGGCAGGTAAAAACACAGCAATGGCCACTGGCGCAGCCAAATAGAAAAGAAAAAGTTCAAGTTTGAGACGAATATCCGATGCGGGTTTTGCCGCAATTACTGTGCCCATATGGCCCCCAATTTCAGGAATTGATCAGCTTGGCTGGTATCAATCCACGCAATGAATTTCCCATCTGCAACGCCTGTGCGTCATGCAGATCCGTCAGGCTTAGCCGGGCTTCCTTAACGTAGCCTTGAGCAATCAACTCTTGGCGCAAAACGCCCGGCAAGACGCCGCATTCAAGAGCAGGGGTTAGAACCACGCCATCTTCGATCGTTGCAAACAAATTTGTAATCGTTCCCTCACAGACCTCACCTGCTGTGTTTAAGAAAACAGCTTCATCCACACCCTGCGGCAGCGTGGCCCGCGTATGATCATATAAGGCGCGATGGGTGGTTTTGTAGCGCAGCCATTTATCTGTTGCCGTCAATCGATCTGGTGACACCGATAACGTCCACTCGGGCTTATCAGGGGTCAATTCAACTGTGGTCAACACAAGCCCGCCATTCTGGAACAACTCCAACCGACACCGCAGGGGCGTTGGTTCGCGCAGCGCAGACACCGCCTGTACCGCGCGTTGCATCCGAAATGGAAAACCCAAGTCATCCGCGCTTTGCGCCAAACGGGCAAGGTGCAGGTCCAAACGCACCGCCCCCTGTTGAGGCGACCAGCGAAAAGTTTCGATCAGACGGAAATCATCGCAGGGCTCTGCGCAAAACGTGCTTTCCATAAGGCCTCCTCGTATTCGGATGGGGACGTGCTATCCCAGACCACCCCGCCCCCTACATTTAGGATTGCGGCCCGGCCTTCAACCATCACCGTGCGAATAGCAACATTAAACGCGCTGCTGCCATCCGGAGAGGCCCAGCCCAGTGTGCCGCAATAGGCGTCCCTCGGCCAAGGCTCTAGGTCCGACAGAATTTCCATTGCCCGCAATTTGGGCGCCCCTGTGATCGAACCGCAGGGAAACAGCGCCCGAAAGATATCAGACAAACCGGTCTTTGGTCGCAGCTGGGCGCGAATCAACGATGTCATTTGGTGCACCGTTTCGTAGGTTTCAACTTTGAACAATTCGGGCACCTTCACCGTGCCCGGAACGCTGACCCGGCTCAAATCATTGCGCAGTAAATCGACGATCATCAGGTTTTCAGCCCGATTCTTTGGGTCATTTTCAAGAAAGGCACGCGCTTTGGCATCTTCGCTGGCACGCTGTGATCGCGGCTGCGTGCCTTTCATTGGGCGGGTTTCGATCTCTCCTTGGGAATTTGTGCGAAAAAACAATTCGGGCGAGCGTGACAGCAAATCGGGCAGTTCGGGATGCATCATCAAAGCCCCGTGTTGGACGGGCTGATGCGCCGCCAATGCGGCATAAATGCCTGCGACAGAACCTTGGGCATCTGCATCGATCGGAAAGGTCAAATTCGCCTGATAGATGTCTCCGGCCGCAATCAGTTCATGCACTTTGGCAAAGGCCTTGGCGTATTGGTCTTGATCCCAACGGGGGCGCAGATTGGACAGCTTGCCCGCAGCCTCCAATGGGGCGGCTGTCTCAGGCCGTTGGTAAAGACCAAAGCATAACAAGGGCATCCGCCGTTCCCTTGGCAAACGTGCGCGCAACCGGGGTTCCAAAAGATAGCCCAGTTCATAGCTGGCAAACCCTGCCACCCAATGACCATCGGCCAAGGCTTGGTCCAGCCCCGCAAGGGTTGCGTCCACTTCGTTTGGGTCAAAGGCCACCAACTCTTTGATGGCACCATTGAACCAAACCGGTGCTCCCTCTGGGCCATGATCAAATCGTAGCTTCATTTCTGCCTCAAGCGCTCTGACGGGGCGCAATTTCGAACGGCGATCTACACCAGAATGGCAGGATGGAGAAAGGGTCAGATTGCAGATGTTCTGCGAAGCCTCTTGCGCCTTGGCGCGCGATGTCTATAACCCGCAACAATTTGCGCGGGGTGAGTCACTCCCCTGCATGCTGCTGCCCGCAAAAAAAGAGGTCTACCATGCCCAAAAGAACCGATATCTCCTCGATCATGATCATTGGGGCGGGCCCCATTGTCATTGGGCAGGCCTGCGAGTTTGATTACTCTGGCGCCCAGGCCTGTAAAGCACTTCGCGAAGAAGGCTACCGCGTCATCCTGGTCAACTCGAACCCCGCGACCATCATGACCGATCCCAACATGGCGGACGCAACCTATATCGAACCCATCACGCCAGAAGTGGTCGCCAAAATCATTGAAAAGGAACGCCCCGATGCGTTGCTGCCAACGATGGGTGGACAGACCGGTTTGAACACCTCTCTGGCGCTCGAAGAAATGGGCGTGCTGGACAAGTATAACGTCGAAATGATCGGCGCGGACCGCAACGCCATTGAAATGGCCGAAGATCGCAAGTTGTTCCGCGAAGCCATGGACCGGTTGGGCATCGAAAACCCGCGCGCGTCGATTGTGACCGCCCCTAAGTTGGATGACGGCAAAGCCAACCTCGAAGAAGGTGTGCGCTTGGCGCTGCTCGAACTGGAAGACATCGGCTTGCCAGCCATCATTCGCCCCGCCTTTACCATGGGCGGCACCGGCGGTGGCGTGGCCTATAACCGCGAAGACTATATCCACTTCTGCCGCACCGGCATGGACGCCAGCCCTGTGAACCAAATTCTGGTTGATGAGAGCCTGCTGGGGTGGAAAGAATTCGAGATGGAGGTTGTGCGCGACAAAGCCGACAACGCCATCATCGTATGTGCCATTGAAAACATCGACCCGATGGGGGTTCACACCGGTGACAGTATCACTGTGGCGCCAGCGCTGACGCTGACCGACAAAGAATACCAAATCATGCGCAATGGCTCGATTGCGGTTCTGCGCGAAATTGGCGTCGAAACTGGCGGCTCTAACGTGCAATGGGCGGTGAACCCAGCGGATGGCCGCATGGTTGTGATCGAAATGAACCCTCGGGTATCGCGGTCTTCGGCACTGGCCTCCAAGGCTACAGGTTTCCCGATCGCAAAGATCGCGGCGAAACTGGCTGTTGGCTATACGCTGGACGAGTTGGACAATGACATCACCAAGGTGACCCCGGCCAGCTTTGAGCCGACCATCGACTATGTTGTCACCAAGATCCCTAAGTTTGCGTTCGAAAAATTCCCCGGCTCAGAACCCTATTTGACCACGGCGATGAAGTCGGTTGGTGAAACCATGGCCATTGGCCGGACCATCCACGAAAGCCTGCAAAAAGCCTTGGCATCGATGGAATCGGGTCTCACCGGCTTTGACGAAGTTGAGATTGAAGGCGCACCTGACAAGGTGGCCGTGATCAAAGCGATCAGCAAACAAACCCCTGACCGGATGCGCACCATCGCCCAAGCGATGCGTCACGGCCTGACCAACGACGAAATCCACGCCACCACCATGTTTGACCCATGGTTCTTGGACCGGATCCGCGAAATCGTTGAAGCCGAAGAGAACATTCGCAAAGACGGGCTGCCAGTTACAGAAACCGGTTTGCGAGATCTGAAGATGATGGGCTTTACCGATGCACGTCTGGCGATCCTGACAGGGCGCACCGAAGCCAACATTCGCCGCGCGCGTCAGAACTTGGGCGTCAACGCAGTGTTCAAGCGCATCGATACCTGTGCAGCAGAATTCGAAGCGCAGACGCCTTATATGTATTCGACCTACGAAGCCCCCGCGATGGGCGACGTCGAATGCGAAGCACGCCCCAGCGACAAAAAGAAAGTTGTCATTCTTGGCGGTGGCCCCAACCGGATCGGCCAAGGGATCGAGTTTGACTATTGCTGCTGTCACGCCTGTTACGCGCTGACCGAAGCGGGCTATGAGACCATCATGGTCAATTGTAACCCCGAAACGGTTTCAACAGACTATGACACCTCGGATCGCTTGTACTTTGAGCCGCTGACCTTTGAACATGTGATGGAAATTCTGCGTGTTGAGCAGGAAAACGGCACGCTGCACGGTGTGATCGTTCAATTCGGTGGTCAAACGCCGCTGAAATTGGCCAACGCCCTGTTCGAAGAAGGCATTCCAATTTTGGGCACCTCGCCAGACGCCATTGATTTGGCCGAAGACCGCGAGCGCTTCCAACAGCTGGTCAACAAGCTTGAGCTGAAACAGCCTCACAACGGCATCGCTTCGACAGATGGCGAAGCGTTGAAAATCGCCGAAGATATCGGCTTCCCGCTGGTGATCCGCCCCTCTTATGTTCTGGGTGGCCGCGCGATGGAAATCGTGCGCGACATGCCACAGCTCGAACGATACATCAAAGAAGCGGTGGTTGTATCCGGCGACAGCCCAGTGTTGCTTGACAGCTACCTGTCTGGCGCCATCGAATGTGACGTAGACGCTTTGTCTGACGGCAAGACTGTCCATGTCACCGGCATCATGCAGCACATCGAAGAAGCGGGCGTCCATTCGGGCGACAGCGCATGTTCTTTGCCGCCCTATTCGCTGCCTGCGGACACCATCACCGAAATCAAACGCCAAACCGAAGCCTTGGCTTTGTCCTTGGGTGTGGTTGGCTTGATGAACGTGCAATTTGCGGTCAAAGGCGATGATATTTACCTTATCGAGGTGAACCCACGTGCATCGCGCACCGTGCCATTTGTGGCCAAAGCCACGGACAGCGCCATCGCGTCGATTGCGGCGCGGTTGATGGCTGGCGAACCGATGGAGAACTTCCCGTTCCGCGGCGAATATCCTGAGAACGCCAAGCCGGGCACATTGCCGATGGCCGATCCAATGACTTTGGCCGACCCCAACATGCCTTGGTTCAGCGTGAAAGAAGCTGTGCTGCCCTTTGCCCGCTTCCCCGGCGTCGACACGATCTTGGGGCCAGAAATGCGCTCAACCGGCGAGGTGATGGGCTGGGATGTATCTTTCCCATTGGCCTTCTTGAAAGCGCAAATGGGTGCGGGAACTGAACTACCAGAAAGCGGCACTGTGTTCTTCTCGATCAAAGATGCCGACAAGACACCCGCCACAGCGCAGGCCGGTCAAATTTTGGCCGCTCAAGGGTTCAAAATCATCGCAACCCGCGGCACCGCAGCGTGGTTGGCTGAAAATGGCGTCAGCTGTGACACCGTGAACAAAGTCTATGAAGGACGCCCAAACATCGTGGACACGTTGAAAGACGGTGAAATTTCGCTGCTGATCAACACCACCGAAGGCGCACAAGCCGTAGAAGACAGCCGCGAGATCCGCTCGGTCGCGCTTTATGACAAGATCCCATACTTCACCACCGTTGCTGGCGCCCACGCGGCCGCCTTGGCGATCCAAGCCCGCAACGAAGATGAATTTGGTGTCATGAGCCTGCAAGGGTAAGACCCGCCGCAATCTCATCCAAATCTGAAAACGGCCTCTGCTTTTGCGGGGGCCGTTTTTCATTGCGCTTAGCCCTGTCATTGCGCTGGCGGGGCCTGTCAAAACATTGTCACGATTCGCCGCGACCTTTCTCAGTCGCTCGCAGATTGCTGCAATGCAGCAATTCAAAAATTTCATGCTGCACAGCGTTTGGGCGAACCTGTAAGAATTTACAGGTCAGCATGCCCAACCTATAGCAAATTGCAGGTCCCTACCGGGTCACCCTGCGATTTTGGAGCAGACAGCAGACGTCAAAAAACCTACTCTTTGGAATAGGGTTGATGAGTATCTTCGGTCTATTTTGACGGAACACCAGCCCATGATGAATTGTTTTACAGAGTGCCATTTTGGTTTTGCAGACTTTCAAAAAGACCTTTTCAATCGGTCTAGAGGCTCCTCATCTGAGGGGCCTCTTATTTTTTGCCTGACGCCAGATGTGGTGCACTGTTTAAGGCCTGCGCCCCAAGGCCATCCATATGGACCCGCACATCCTGCGCCTGTGGGTCAAGCGCCAATTGTGGATCCGGCAGCAATCCCGAACACATCGCAAGCGCCGCGATCTCTGCGCGGCTTTGACAGGCGGTCTTGTCCATCAGCTGACGCAATCTTTGGCGCAGGGCAGAGATCGAGATCTCAAGGCGCTCGGCAATGTGTTTGTCTTGCAACCCTGTGCCGATCAGCTCCAACAGTTCACGCTGCTTTTCTGTGATCTCGTTGCGGTCCAGAAATTCCCGCGCATAGAGGCTGCTAAACCGCTGGTACGCGGACAGGGCGGCCACATTCAACGTCCAACCGTGGGCTTTGGCGATGGTGATCATATCGCGGCGGGCATGGGGGCCGGAAAACGTTATAATACCCGCTTGCGGCGGGGCATGCCCGCGCAGGGGAACCGAAAAGCCCGACCGCATTCCGCGCTGTGCAGCCTCGCGCAAAATGGTGACCCGCTTTTCGGGCAAATGCATGTAGTCCTCGACAAATTCCATCCCCACCAAGATCGGTGTCAGGTGGTGCAAGGCATGGCTGCGAAAATAGGACCACTTGGATTGCTCTGGATCCTGGTTCTGGGCGTTCAACCAGTGTGAATCATACGAAGTGCGCACAAACATCGTGCGCTGCTTCTGCGGCAAGATGCTGGCAGTGATGAAATCGACATTTGGCAGATCAACGGCACAACTCAGCTGCACCAGCCGGTCCCACACTGCAACCGAACTGTCGCAGGTTTCCAAATCGCGTAAAAAAAGATGTAAAAGATCCGGCGTATAGGTTTCAGCGGCCAACAAACTGCGTTTTGCTTTGTCAGCTGGTGCGTCCATCACTCAGAGGCCTTCCTCTTCGAGGTGCAACTTCATATCCACCAAAACCTGTTGCAGCGCCAAAGTTTCACGCAGCAACCGTTTGGCTTCGTTGATGCTGATCACCCCATCCTCGATAGACTGGTGGTACTCGCCCATCAGCATCGCAAACCGTTGGCTTAGCGCGATGACATCCGCATTGATGCCACCACTCTGATCGTTTTTGCGCGGGCGTTCCGCATGAGACAGCATAACGCCGTTCAACTCTGCCAAGGCGGTGGTCACATGCGGCGACGACGAGGCCGCCTCAAGCGCCGCAACCGCATCAATGGGCATGAAACGATCCGCATGTTCGGGGTGATCAGAATAGTACCGCCCCAAGGTGGCTTTGGATTTGCCTGTCAGTTGACATGCGGCTTCGATCCCAACGTCTTTGACCAAAGCTTCGGTATGTTTTTTCAAATATCCAGCAACAACCGGCATCCGTTACCCTCTCCATTTCCTCCAACACTCTGCCTGTTGAAGGGGAATTGAACCACCTGTTTCCCATTAACTTACTGTTACACCTTTGTCATTTATAAAGATGTTCGGTCCAGCGTGGGATCAAGTTTCCGTCGGGGCGGTTTCCCCCGACACCGGATTTTAACGAGAGGTGGCGCGATCATCCGTCCCATTTGGGCGCGTCATTACGGGTAAATGTTTCGGCGGCCACAACGTCATCCCCAGGGGTCCCCCCGATGTTGTGGTCAGTGCAGGTTCAAGTTTCCAAGCAATCGGAAGCCTGAGCCTGCCGCCATTTCTGGCCCCTCGAACGGCTCTTGATTTCCGGCACAAAGCGCCGGTAAAAGCGGCCATGGCCAAGCTTTATTTCCACTTCTCCACCATGAACGCGGGCAAATCGACCGTGTTGCTTCAAGCATCCCACAACTACCGTGAGCATGGGATGGACACCTATATTCTGACCGCACAATTCGACAAACGCGCCGGCGAAGGGCGGGTGGCGTCCCGGATTGGGATCAGCAGCGAGGCAGACACATTTGCCCCCGGTGAAGATCTGTTTGCCAAGATCCAAACGCATTTGGCGGACCATGAGGTGACCTGCATCTTTATCGATGAAGCACAGTTTCTGGAGAAAGAGCAGGTCTGGCAATTGGCCAAGGTGGTCGATGACCTGAAGGTGCCGGTCATGTGCTATGGGCTGCGGGTTGATTTTCGCGGTGAACTGTTCCCGGGCTCTGCCGCGCTTTTGGCATTGGCTGATGAAATGCGCGAAGTTCGCACTATTTGTCGGTGTGGGAAAAAGGCGACGATGGTTGTGCGGTTGGATGACAACGGTGACGTGCTCAAAGAGGGCGCGCAGGTGCAGATCGGTGGCAATGAAACCTACGTGTCTTTGTGCCGACGCCATTGGCGCGAGGCCGTCGGCCAGTAGCCCACGTTTTCTAAGAGAAAACGGAACGAATTCTGAGAGAATTCGAATAGCGCTCTGCCCGACCCGTTGGCGCGTTTTCTGTCAGAAAACGGTCCGGAATCTTTCAGATTCCGCAGCGAAGGCCGGGGGCTTCAGACTTTTTCCAAGACAACAGAGCCGACGGAATACCCAGCCCCAAAGGAGCAGACCAGCCCGATGTCACCGGGCTGCATATCCTTGGAATACTGCGCAAAGGCAATGATCGACCCGGCCGATGACGTGTTGGCGTAATCTTGCAGGATATTGGGCTGCTCTGCGGCTTCGGGCGTGCGCCCCAGAACTTTGCGCCCAATGAAGTCATTCATGCCTTTGTTGGCTTGGTGCAGCCAGATCCGCTTCAGGTCACTGGCATCGACACCTTCGGCGCTCATATGATCTAGAATGTGGGTCGACACCATCGGCACCACTTCTTTGAACACTTTGCGCCCGTTCTGCATGAATTGCATGTCGCGTCGGTCCGCCACACCATCGGGGCGCGAGCGGCGCAAGAACCCATTGTTGTTGCGGATATTGTTGGAAAACTTGGTGACGCAGCGTGTGGATTTCACCAGCCAATGCGCCCCTTTGGCGGCCTCATCTCGTTCCAGAACCACAGCTGTTGCCACATCGCCAAAAATAAAGTGGCAATCGCGATCTCGCCATTCAAGGTGGCCACTGGTGATTTCGGGACAGACGACGATCGCGCTGCGCACAGATCCTGAACGGATCATATCTGCGGCCGCCTGAATGCCAAAAGTGGCCGAAGAGCAAGCCACGTTCATATCAAAGGCAAAACCCTGCGCGCCCAATTCTTTCTGGATCTCGATGGCCACCGCAGGATAGGCGCGCTCCATATTCGAAGCCGCGCAAATCACCAGATCGATGTCTTCGCCACTGCGTCCAGCCTGTTCAAGAGCCACAGCACAGGCCTTCAGGGCGATTTCGGTCATGATCCCGGGTTCATCGTCACTTCGTTGGCGAAAACGGGGATACATCCGGGTTGGATCCAGCACGCCATCTTTGTCCAAGACATAGCGCTGTTTGATCCCCGAGGCTTTTTCGATAAAGGCGCTCGAGGAATACTCTTTGGCCACAACAGTGCCAGCCTCAATCTCAGCGGCATGGTCGGCGTTATAAAGATCAACATAGGCGTTGAAGGCCACGACAAGTTCGTCGTTGGTGATAACGTCAGAGGGGGTGAACACCCCGCTCCCGGTGATTGCTGGTGTGAACATCTGGGCCCCCGGATCAAAGCTATCTGTCAAATCGACCCAAAATCCCCTTGGGGTCAAGCCTTACCCCAAGGGAACCCTAGTTTTTACACGGCGTTGGGCGGGGTCTTGCCGTCAAAGAATGCCACCAGATTATCAACGGCCATCATGCCCATTGCGGTGCGCACTTCGTAAGCGGCCGTGCCGATGTGAGGCAGCAAAACAGTGCTGTCCAGCTTCATCAGCGCGTCGGGAACGAAGGGCTCGTTTTCATAGACATCCAGACCGGCGCCGCCGATGGTTTCGGCCTGCAACGCCTCGATCAGAGCTGCTTCATCCACCACATCGCCGCGCGAAATATTGATGAAATGCGCGTGGTTCTGCATCTGGTCAAAGAAAGCCTTGTTGATCATGTGCCGCGTTTCCGCGCCACCGGGCACAGTTGCGACCACAAAATCGGCCCGCTCTGCCAGTTCGCTTAGGCTGACTTGTGTGGCAGGGAAATCCATCGATTTTTCCGAGCGGTTTGCATAGATCACATCCATTTCAAACCCAAAATGGCACCGGCGGGCAACCGCTTGGCCAATGCGCCCCATGCCAACAATACCAACGGTTTTGCCGGTGACATGCAGGCCCATTTTTTGCGTGGGATGCCAGCCTTCCCATTGTTTGGAGCGCACAAGGCGTTCACCTTCTCCTGCGCGACGCGCACTCATCAACAACAGTGTCAGGCCGATGTCCGCGGTGGCGTTGGTAACGGTGTCAGGCGTGTTGGTCACAACCACGCCATGTTCGTTGGCGGCTTTGACGTCGATGTGGTTATATCCCACACCAAAGTTCGCAAGAATTTTGCACCGTGGGCGACCAAACTCTGAAAAGATATCCGCGTTGAATGTGTCGCCCAGCGACGTCATGACGCCGTCATACAGCGCCAACGCCGAGCGCATTTCGGCTTCGCTCATCACATCACGCGTGTCGCGGATCTCGATATCAAACAAACTATCCAGTCGTTCAATCACAGGGGCTGGAAACGCGCGTGCGACCAGAACCCGAGGTGTACCATTACGTGCCATCAATGCATTCTCCCACCGAGGGGGACTTCTTGGTCAGGGCTCAGCAAGACGACACCGCCGTTTGCGTCAGACACCCCAAGGACCAGAACCTCGGACATAAATTTCCCAATTTGGCGCGGTGGAAAGTTCACCACCGCCATGACTTGTTTGCCCACCAAAGTGTCGGGGGCATAGTGATCTGTCACCTGAGCCGAGGTTTTCTTCTCTCCGATTTCAGGTCCAAAATCGATCCAGATCTTAATGGCAGGTTTGCGCGCCTCTGGGTAGGGTTCCGCACGCACAACCTTACCGGCCCGAATATCGACCTTCAAAAAGTCGTCAAAACTTAGATCACCCACGCCCCAGCTCCTTAGACCGTTCAACCGCTGCAGACACCGCCCGCTTAAGCAGGGCCGGAAAGCCGTTGTCTTGATCCATCAAGACCTCTAGCGCGGCCTGAGTTGTGCCATTGGGACTGGTCACATTGACCCGCAGCTGGCTGGGGCTGTCATCAGCTTCTTCGGCCAGCACCCCTGCCCCAGCGACGGTGGCTTTGGCCAATTGCAGCGACAGTTCAGGGGACAGACCCTGTGCCTCGCCAGCGGCGGCCATCGTTTCGATCATGTGAAAGACATAGGCAGGCCCAGAACCGGACACGCCGGTCACAGCATCGATCTGCGCTTCATTTTCCAAACGCACAACCTGACCCACAGCGGCCAATAGGGCCTCAGCCGTGTCCAGCGCCCCTTCAGAGGCATGTGCATTGCCGATGATCGCTGTGATGCCTTTACCCACAGCCGCAGGCGTGTTGGGCATGGCGCGCACAATGGGGGTTTTGTCGCCCAGCGCGGCCTCAAATTGTGCAATCGGTGTGCCCGCCGCAACCGAGACAAACAAGGTGTCACCATTGCCCTTGGCCGCCAAGGTTGGCAGGGCATCCCCCATCATTTGTGGTTTAACGGCCACCAACACCACGGCAGGCGTGTCTGGTAGATCTGTGTTGATATGAACGCCGGTCGCCTTCAGCCAGTCAGACGGATAAGGATCCAAGACCCAAACCGATGTATTGGGCAAACCTTGGTCCAACCAGCCCTGCAACATCGCAGACCCCATTTTCCCACAGCCCAACAGAACCAGCCCGTTTTGCGCGATTGACTCGTTTGTCATAGTCCCCCCTGACATCTTACAATGTTCCCGGAGAGGAGTGTTACGCGTGCCCGTAGGCCTCTGCAATGGCGACTTGCATCGCGCTTTCGGTCGAACGGTTGTCCCAGACCACCAATTGCAGCGCGGGATAATAGCGCTCGGCGCTGACCACAGCGGCGTTGATCATCGTATCGATCTGCTCGGCGCTGGCCTCTTGGCCCCCAGCCAACACCAACCCATAGCGATACACCATCAGGTTTTGCTGTTCCCAGAATGTAAACGAGCCCGCCCAGCACTGATCGTTGATCGCATTCAACGTCTCATAGATCGCCGGCAGCCGCTCTTTGGGGGGCTCTAGCTCAAAGGTGCAGATCATGCGCAGGGTCTCGTCCTGCTCTGACCACGCCAGCGTCAAGGTATAGGTGCGCCATTGTCCGGCGACAGACATCGCAATCTGATCTTCGCCAATCCGATCAAAATCCCATTGATGATGCTCGGCGAGAAACTCGACGATATCAATCGGATGTAGATCATCTTGCATAATTTGCTCGGACAGAGTCATTGCACCACCTCATTTCGTTTGGCCAAAAGGCCAAGCAGAACCGCAAACACTAGTCGGCTGCTCTATATAATTGGGTCGTGTCCCCGCGACCTTACTACATATGGTGCGCGTCCATTTTAGACCTGTAAAGCAATATTTTGGGGATAACCGCGATAAGTTGTGGATGAAATCCAACGACCCCCATCATGATGGGGTCCAACCTTCAGACAAGACTCAACAAAAAAGGCGCGAAGCTTCTGCGTCGCACCTTTTGGCAATGTGGGCGATCTTTCGCCGAAGTCTTACTTCTTAGCGTTTTCCAACGCTTCGATCCGCGCCAAAAGCGCTGTATTTTCTTCGCGGGCCTTTTGCGCCATCGCCCGTACCGCGTCGAATTCTTCGCGCGTGACAAAGTCGCGATCCGCCAACCAGCGATCCACAACCGATTTCATCGCATTTTCAGCTTCGTCTTTGGCGCCCTGCGCAACACCCATGGCGTTGGTCATCAGCTGGGACATATCATCAAAAATTTTGTTGCGCGATTGCATGAGGCTCTCCACGGTTACACATTAGTCCCTATATGGGGTGCATTGGCGTCAGCCACAAGGTTGACATCCCCTTGGACGCAGAGGCACACAGACGCACATGCGCGCAGTTATCCCTTTCCCCGACGTTTCACCCGAAATTTTTGCAATTTCGATTTTTGGATTTGAGTTTGCCCTGAGGTGGTACGCTTTGGCCTATATTTTTGGCCTGTTGATTGCGTGGTACATCGTTGTGCAACTGGTTAAGCGGCCAAAACTATGGCCAAACGACCATGCCCCAATGACATCCCCACAGGTCGAAGACCTGCTGACCTGGATCATCATCGGCGTCGTTCTGGGCGGACGGTTAGGCTATGTGCTGTTTTACCAGCCGCTCTACTATTTGCGAAATCCAAGTGAGATCCCAATAATCTGGGAGGGCGGCATGTCCTTTCATGGTGGTTTCTTGGGCGTAGTGATCGTCGCACTGCTGTTTTCACGGCGCAACAAGATCGCCCCGCTATCGCTTGGGGATGCTTTGGCGGTGTCTGTTCCGGTGGGTTTGCTGCTGGGCCGTCTGGCCAATTTCGTCAACGCCGAACTTTGGGGGCGCCCAACGGACGTGCCATGGGGTGTCATTTTCCCGGGCGCATCAGCGCAGACGTGTGAAGGCATCATTGGCCTGTGTGCACGCCACCCTTCGCAACTCTACGAAGCTGCCTTGGAAGGCTTGGTTCTGGGGGTGCTGCTGCTATGGCTGGCGTTCCGCAGCAACAGCCTAAAAGTACCGGGCCAACTGATGGGGATCTTTGTCACTGGCTACGGGCTTGCGCGCTTCGTTGTCGAGTTCTTTCGCCAAGCGGATGACCAGTTCATCACCGTCGACAACCCAATGGGATATATTGTTCAGGCCGGCCCCTTCGGTGTCACCATGGGGCAGCTGTTGTCGCTGCCGATGGTGGTGTTGGGCATCGCCATCGTTCGCTGGGCTCGGAGCCGCGCATGACGGCGATGTTGGACCACCTGCAACGACGGATCGCCCTGTCCGGCCCAATGACCTTGGCCGATTACATGGCCGATTGCCTGCTGCATCCGACATTGGGCTATTACACCACGCGCGATCCTTTGGGCACACAGGGTGATTTCACCACCGCCCCAGAGATCAGCCAAATGTTTGGCGAACTGATTGGCCTTAGCCTGGCGCAATGCTGGCTGGATCAAGGGGCCCCGAGCGCTTTTGTCTTAGCTGAGGCCGGGCCGGGACGCGGCACCTTGATGGCCGATATTTTACGGGCCACTGCCGCTGTGCCCGGATTTCACGCCGCGCTGAGGCTACATCTGATCGAAGCCTCCCCCGCTCTTCAGGAAAAGCAACGCGAAGCCCTGGCCGGATTCGAAGTGACGTGGCAATCCGAGTTGAGCGCTCTGCCAGAACATCCTCTGTTCTTTGTCGCAAACGAGTTTTTTGATGCCCTTCCGATCCGTCAATTTGTCCGTGATGGGCAAGAGTGGCGCGAGCGTCGCGTGCAAATGCAAGAAGATGCCCTTGGCTTTGCCCTTGGGGGTGCGGCCCCGGAACAGGCATTGGCCCACCGCCTAGAAGACACCAAAGACGGTGATCTGGTAGAAATCTGCCCCATCGGTCAGACCATCGCAGCCGAGGTGGGACGCCGGATCGAAACCCACGGCGGCGCCGCTTTGATCATCGATTATGGTGATTGGCGTTCGCAAGGGGACACGTTGCAGGCCCTAAAGGCCCACAGGTACATCGATCCCTTTGACGCCCCCGGCGACAGTGATCTGACCGCACATGTCGACTTTGAAGCCCTCGCCTCTGCCGCCCCCTGTGCCCACAGTAAACTGGTGGGCCAAGGTGTCTTTCTGGAACGTCTCGGCATCACTCAGCGCGCCCAAGCTTTGGCCGCCCGCAAGAGCGATCAGGCGTTACAGGATGTGATCGATGCACATCGGCGCTTGACGCACCCCACAGAAATGGGGACGCTCTTCAAAGTGCTCGGCCTGTTCCCAAGCACTCAAACACCCCCGCCCGGACTTGATACATGACATTGGAAATTCTGACTTCTGACCCGTTGGGTGACACCCGGCATGGTTTTTTCACCCGTAAGGGCGGCGCCTCCTCTGGGATATTTGAAGGTTTGAATTGTGGTCAGGGCTCGTCCGACCAAGCAGAGATTGTCACCATCAATCGCACCCGCGTTGCCGAAGCGATGCATGTGCCACTCAGCCATTTGGTTGGCGTCCATCAAGTGCATTCCGCAGACGTAGTGGTTGTAGATGCGCCCACAGATGAAAAACCGCGAGCAGATGCTGTTGTGACCGCAACGCCGGGGTTGGCGCTCACGATCCTGACAGCAGATTGTCAGCCGGTTCTCTTTGCCGACCGTCAGGCAGGTGTGATCGGCGCGGCCCATGCGGGATGGCGCGGGGCCTTGGCTGGCGTATTGGAAAACACACTCGACGCAATGGAAGAGCTGGGCGCAGAACGCCACGACATCACCGCCATCATCGGGCCAACCATCAGCCAACGCGCTTATGAGGTTGGACCTGAATTCATCGATGACTTCTTGGCCGAAGATCCGCAAAACGCCCGTTTCTTTATCAATGGGGAAGGCGATCGCTACTTGTTTGATCTGCCGGCCTTTGGATTGCAGCGCCTGCGTCAAGCTGGCGTTGGAAAATCGGAATGGACGCGCCACTGTACCTATTCGGACCCCGCGCGATTCTATTCCTATCGTCGCACGACTCACGAAGGTGAGGCGGATTACGGTCGATTGATCTCCGCCATTCGCCTCTAAAGGTAGCGCGTCTCGTTGTGATCTTCTAGCACGTGTGCGCTTTGGGCATACTGCCCCAATTCGTCACAATTTCCGGCCTGAATGACAGAAAAGTGTTCGAATTTTACTGATATTTATCAGCGGCTTACATTTTTTGATCAACAATAAGCCGAATTTCGTCTGATTTCACCGAATTGCCGCAATTCAAGCCATCTTTGCCCCATCATGGCCCCAATGCGTTGTCATATTAGCTTCAACAGAGACAACAGTAGCAGTAACAAGGAGCCTTTCAGATGAAACGTCAAAAGCGCTGGATGAAATCGGCAATCGAAACCTCAAAATCTGAATTGCCCGTCCTTCCTTGGGCTCGCAAAGCCAAAGTTGCCCCAACAAACCGCCGCGCTGCCTAAGGGCCGCCGCGTGATGCGCGGGCCGCATCAAAAGAATGCGTAACGAGTGTAATTTTTCCAAGTTGGCTGAGGGGCCGCTCCCACTTGGGGGTGGCCCCTTCCCACTTTGACCCTGCCTTGCAGAGCAACCTTTGCTTGGCGCTCAGAACGACCGGTAAGCCCGTTGCTTGCCGATACCACCAAGACCAATGTTCCTGTTTTGACAACTTCCGCGTTGTCCCCAAGTTAACAGTGCCGGTCGCCACAGCGACAGATGTCTACCTAGACAACACTGAGGGTCCAAAGCGGATGTGACGCGTATAAAAGGTATGACTGTTTTGAATAGTATCGTCCCCCAGACTCAGCTTGCGCTGGTGCGTAAGTCAAATCCCACCCCCCAAACACACCGCCACTCAGAGGCCAATCCGGTCCCTATGCGCCGATATGATATCGCCCATCTGGACAGCGATGGCAGTGCCCAGCACCGTCACATCGTTGCACCGGCCACCCCAGTTTTTGAATGTGGTTTCTCAGCTTTCGCCCGAGGCACCGTAATCAAAACCAGCACAGGGCCCTGCGCCGTCGAAGACCTGATGGTCGGCGAGGATATTTTGACCGAAGAATTTGGTGACTTGCCCCTCACGTGGCGCGGCGGCATGACATTGATCCCCAACGCCCCGGCAATTGATCCAGAAACACAACGCCTGACTCGGGTGATTTCGGATACCTTTGGCGTCGGACGCCCCGCCTCGGACCTGCTGCTTGGACCGGGAGCACGTCTGACACGGCGCGCGCCAAGCGGTCAGCTTCGACTGGTTGACGCCACAGAGCTTGCCGATGGGGAAAGCATTGTTCGCACCACCCCGCCAACGCCCGTTCAGGTCTATCACATCTGCCTGCCGATGCAGGCGACCATCAGCGCCAATGGCATCGGCGTCGCCAGTTTTCACCCCGGTCTGACGCTGTCCCAAACCCTTGGGCCCAATATGCTCAAGCTGTTCATGTCGCTGTTTCCACAGGCGACCACCGTATCCGACTTTGGCGCACAGCTATCGCCGCCGAAAGAACCGGCGCCAAGCTATGAGGATGAGTTGGATTTTGCCTAACCGTTAGGCAGAGCGGTTCAGCCGCTCTTCCAATACGTCAAAAGGAACGCCGGGTTCATCTTTGGCGCTGCGAATGACAAGGCTGGTTTTGACCGAGGCCACATTAGGGGCGGTCAAAAGATCGCCGGTCAAGAAAGTTTGAAATGTGCTCAGATCGGGTGCGACGCACTTGAGGATAAAATCCACTTCGCCGTTCAGCATATTGCATTCACGGACCAGCGGCCAATCCCGGCAGCGTTCTTCGAAGGTGCTCAGATCTGATTCTGCCTGGCTTTGCAAACCGACCATTGCATAGACCTGCACTTCAAAGCCCAACTCACGCGCATCGACTTCGGCGTGATAGCCTTTGATAAAGCCTGCATCCTCTAACGTACGTACACGCCGCAGACAGGGCGGAGCAGAAATGCCGACTCGTTTTGCCAATTCCACATTGGTCATGCGGCCATCAGCCTGCAATTCCGCCAGAATTTTCCTATCGATGGGGTCCAACCGAGTGGCGGGCATGTACATACTCCTTTGTTACGTTTTCTATAGCATCGCGCCGCCCAGACGCAAGATTCTTTCGTGGTTGCACAAGATTCTTGTCACAATCGCGTGGATTACCGGCTTTGTTCTCTCTGCATAAGAGCCCCCCTTTTCCCATCCTCTCAGCGCGTCTATATGCAGTGCCAACAGAGATATGAAAAAGGGGCCCCAAATGGCCGAGACACGTCACACCAAGGTTTTGATCATCGGGTCGGGTCCTGCGGGTTACACCGCGGGCGTCTATGCAGCACGCGCCATGCTGTCCCCAATTCTGGTTCAGGGCATCGAACCGGGCGGACAGCTGACCACCACCACCGAAGTTGAAAACTATCCCGGCTTTACCGAAGTGCAGGGACCGGACTTGATGATCAAGATGCAGGAACATGCCCAAGCCATGGGCACGGAAATCATCGGTGACATCATCACCAACCTCGACACATCGGTGCGCCCCTTTGTGGCCACTGGCGACAGCGGCACCACCTACACCGCAGATGCGGTGATCTTGGCCACCGGGGCACGCGCCAAGTGGTTGGGCATGGACAGCGAAGACGCCTACAAAGGTTTTGGCGTTTCAGCCTGCGCGACCTGTGACGGGTTCTTTTATCGCGGTCAGGAAATTGTGGTTGTCGGCGGCGGCAATACCGCAGTCGAAGAAGCGCTGTTTTTGACCAACTTCGCCAGCAAAGTGACCCTGATCCACCGTCGGGACGAATTGCGCGCAGAAAAGATCCTGCAAGATCGCCTGATGAAGAACGAAAAGATCGAAACACTTTGGTTCAATCAGCTGGACGAAGTTCTCGGCGAAGACAATCCCAAAGGTGTCACCGGGGTGCGCGTCAAGAACGTCCAAACCGGCGAGCTGAGCGAGATCCCGTGTAAAGGTGTCTTCATCGCCATCGGCCACGCGCCTGCCAATGAGTTGGTCAAGGATGTGCTGGAGCTGCACAATGGCGGCTATGTTTCTGTGAAACCGGGCACCACCGAAACCTCGATCCCGGGCATCTTTGCCGCGGGCGATTTGACGGACCACAAGTACCGTCAAGCGGTCACTTCGGCGGGCATGGGCTGTATGGCCGCCTTGGATGCCGAACGTTTCCTTGCGGAACAGGATTGATCGTGGCGCACGATTTTGACCAACAGAAGGCCGAGACATTCTCGGCCTTCGCTGATCTGGATGCCAAAGAAGCTTTGCCAGATTCTGCGGATCTTGACCTGTTCTTTGTCAGCGATGCCGATGGCCGCGATTGGCGCCTTTTGGCTGCTGCTTTGGCCGATCTCGGCTTTGAATGTGACTGGATTGACGCCGAAGACCAAAATCCCGGCTACCTTGTGGCCACACTCACAGATCAACCGATCTCGGCCTCGTCGATCTGGATGATCGAAGAATTGGCCAGCCGCACAGCGCTGGACAAAGGGTTTCGCCCGGATGGCTGGGGCTTTTCCGACTGATCACCCCAAAGCCCAAGACTTTGGCCAAGACTGGCTGGCGCGAATCCAGCGCTTTACTCTTGGCCGATAGCAGGCCGCACTGCGGTGATGCGCCCTAACTGCCCAAGCAAGCAGCACTCTGTTGCCGCGCCTCGCTGATTTCCAATTTTTTTGCCGAAAATCGCTGACTGTCAAAAGTTTGTTCTGGACTGAACACACTTTTCCTATATGCGTTCACCCGTGAACACATATTGAGTCGCAGCCATGACATCGCCCGCTTCAAAACCCAACTTCGCAGAGGAAGACCTGCTCTTTCGCCTGCTGAGCCAACTGGACAAATCCCCGAACGCGTCACAGCGCGTTACGGCGTCTGCGCTTGGCATTTCATTGGGTCGCCTCAACACGCAATTGCGTGCCGCGGCAGAGGCGGGATTCGTCAAAATCAGCGAACGGGCAGGACCAGACAAACGTCAACGCTTTGCCTATGCGATCACCTCGCGCGGAGGGGCGGAAAAAAATCGCCTCACCGACCAATTCCTCGCCCGGAAATTTGCTGAGTATGACGCTCTGCATGCCGAACTCACCGGTACGACAAGTGGCCTAGAACCATTTAAACACAGGACCAAAATTATGATCAACAACCTTGCCCCAATCCCCGAGCTATATGTCTCGCATGAGAGCGCGCAGAAGCTTAAAGTTGAAGCCGCTGATTTGGTCAGCTGGGACCTGACACCTCGTCAGATCTGCGACCTCGAATTGCTGATGAATGGTGGGTTTAACCCGCTCAAAGGCTTCATGACCGAAGCGGATTACAACGGTGTTGTCGAAGACATGCGCCTGGCAGACGGCCAACTGTGGCCAATGCCAATCAACTTGGATGTCTCCGAAGATTTCGCCGCCTCACTCGAAGCGGGCCAAGACATCGCGCTGCGCGACCAAGAAGGCGTTATTTTGGCCACAATGACTGTCACCGACAGCTGGGTGCCAAACAAAGCCAACGAAGCGGAAAAAGTGTTCGGCGCCGATGACATCGCGCACCCTGCCGTAAACTACCTGCACAACACCGCTGGCAAGATCTATCTGGGTGGCCCAATCACCGGCATTCAGACACCAATTCACTATGACTTCCGCGCCCGCCGCGACACGCCAAATGAATTGCGGGCCTATTTCCGTAAAATGGGCTGGCGCAAAGTTGTTGCGTTCCAAACCCGCAACCCGCTGCACCGCGCCCACCAAGAGCTGACTTTCCGCGCCGCGCGTGAAGCTCAGGCCAACCTGTTGATCCACCCAGTTGTGGGCATGACCAAGCCGGGTGATGTTGATCACTTTACCCGTGTGCGCTGCTACGAAGCGGTTCTGGACAAGTATCCAGCTTCGACCACAACCATGTCTTTGTTGCCACTGGCGATGCGTATGGCAGGCCCTCGCGAAGCAGTATGGCACGGCCTGATCCGCGCCAACCACGGCTGTACACACTTTATCGTTGGCCGCGACCACGCTGGCCCCGGTAAAAACTCCGCTGGTGAAGATTTCTACGGCCCCTATGACGCCCAAGACCTCTACAAAAAACACCAAGACGAAATCGGCGCAGAAATGATCGATTTCAAACACATGGTCTATGTACAAGAGCGCGCCCAGTATGAGCCAAACGACGAGATTGCAGATCGGGACGACGTCACAATCCTGAACATCTCAGGTACAGAACTGCGTCGCCGTTTGGCCGAAGGCCTTGAGATCCCTGAGTGGTTCTCGTTCCCTGAAGTTGTGAAAGAACTGCGCCGCACCAAGCCGCCACGGGCCAAGCAAGGCTTCACAGTGTTCTTCACCGGCTTCTCCGGCTCGGGCAAATCCACCATCGCCAACGCCTTGATGGTGAAACTGATGGAAATGGGCGGCCGCCCTGTGACTTTGCTGGATGGTGACATCGTTCGTAAGAACCTAAGCTCTGAGCTTGGCTTCTCGAAAGAGCACCGCGATCTGAACATCCGCCGCATCGGCTATGTAGCCTCTGAGATCACCAAAAACGGCGGCATCGCCATCTGTGCGCCAATTGCGCCTTATGCAACCACCCGCCGCGCGGTTCGTGAAGACGTTGAACAGTTCGGCGCCTTTGTCGAAGTGCACGTTGCCACAACCATCGAAGAGTGTGAGCGCCGCGATCGCAAAGGTCTGTACAAACTGGCCCGCGAAGGAAAGATCAAGGAATTCACAGGGATCTCTGACCCTTATGACGTTCCTGCAAACCCAGAGCTGAGCGTCGAAACAGAAAACGTCGAAGTCGACAACTGTGCGCACCAAGTTCTGCTGAAGCTGGAAAGCTTGGGCCTGATCTAAGCCTCTTAAACACAAACACGAAAAAGGCCTGCGTCATCGCAGGCCTTTTTTATTGGGCTGGGTCAAATCGATGGCGCAGTTGCGGCTAAAGCGAAGCGATCAGCGCAGCGACACTGCGCCCTTCCAGGTCGAAGTATTTCAACGCCGCTTGACGTGCTTCCTGCAGCGCCGGCACACGGGCCGCATAGTCTTGTGCACTCACTTGGGTCATCGCCGACTGAATGTCCTGCTTTGCTTCACACAGGATCATCGCATCAGTTGGAATATAGGCGTCAATGTTGGGGCTTCCCCAATAAATCGGTACGGTTAGGCACACCAAAGCATCAATCAGTTTTTCAGAAAAATAGTCTGGCTCACGGCCATTTTCGATCACCACACTGTATCGAAACGCCGCCAGACCATCAGCCTTGTCCTGAAAAGGCTGATACCCGCCGCCCATCGCAGTGATATCCAACGTCTCTTGCCGTGCCCATTCGACGATTTCGTGGCGCAGGCGATGCCCTTCTTGGGACCGCTTCGCCGAGGCGATGAGCGAGCAACTTTTGGATTTACTCAGGTCCCGCTCTTGCCAATCCGGCACCCAAGTGGTGCCAAAGGGGACAAAAACACCATTTGGTAGCCCTGCAACCAAAGCTTTGTCATGGCTGAGCACGCGGAAAAATTTGCGATGAGACAGGCGCAACAAACTGCGATGCTTTTGGTGCACACAGCGCGGCTCTTGCACCATCAAGGACAGCTTAGCCTTAAGCCTGCGAAACGGCTTAATGTGGTATTCACTGCGCGGGTAGACCAACAAATGGTCCTCAGGGCCCATATCTGCCAGACACCCATCGACCAACCGGTCAGGACAGCCTTGGGGCCAAATGAGATCCGCGCAAGCGATCTGATCATAGCTTTTACCCAGACGGATTTCGTAGGGCAAAATGGCAAAAGCAGCTTCAGACATAAACACGATGACCCCAGTGAGATGTTACCCGAGCGGTAGAGCACCTCTCGCTGGGGTGCAATTGGTCAATCGATCAATGGACCGTTACAGGCGCATAGTCGTGCTCGCGCGCCAAAAAGAATGCGGTTTCACGGTCTTCGACCAAGGCCAGCTGCTTGCCGTCTGGATTACAGACCGCATAAAGCGTCTCGTGTCCTTCAGCCTTGTCGCGCAAATCTTGGGGCAACTCAGAGACTTTGATCGAGCGCACATATACAAGGCGCTCCGCACCCTCACCCGCGTGAAAATCGTACTTAGCGTCCATCCTGTTACCCTTTCGAAATCTTAATCGTCTGCACAACCGTCTCAGGCTGAATTCGGGTCAAATCGACATGAAGCAACCCGTTCTCCATAATGGCTTCGCCAACTTCGACACCATCCGCCAACACAAAAGAGCGCTGAAACTGCCGCGCCGCAATGCCGCGATGCAAAAAGACACGCCCCTCAGAGTCATCGCCCTGACGGCCCCGGATAACCAATTGCTGGTCCTCAACGGTGATCGCCAGATCATCTTCGCCAAATCCAGCCACAGCCAAAGTGATCCGGTAAGAATTCTGAGAGGTTTGTTCGATATTGAAAGGGGGATAGCCTTCGTTGCCGGATTTCGCATTGCGTTCCAGCAAACGTTCCAATTGGTCAAACCCTAACAAATAGGGGTGGGACGCAAGTGTGAGTTTCGTCATTGACGTGTCCTTATGATCAAGCGACAGCAGTATTTATGGGCCCCGTACAGGCGACCCTGATAGAAATATGGGCATGGGCAACGAAATGCGCAAGGTCTTTGCGGGAGTTGTGCTATCCGGTACCCTAACAAGACGACAACCGCAGGAACGGAATCACTCCTATGAACGCTCGAAATGACATCTCGATGAAAACCGAAGACGTGCTGCGCGTCGAAATCGAAGTGTTTCGTCGCGAGCATCGGGATCTGGACGAAGCGATTGATGCCCTAATTGAACGCGGAACCGCTGATCAGCTGACCCTGCAGCGTCTAAAAAAGAAAAAGTTGCGACTTAAGGACCTGATCACGTTGATCGAGGACCGTTTAACGCCCGATATTATTGCCTAACCGGCGCGCGTGGCTATAGTGCGCGCTCTGGATCAATGAGGCATGACATGACGCAGATTAAAGTGGGTATTATCATGGGCAGTCAATCGGACTGGCCAACCATGAAAGAGGCCGCTGACGTATTGGATGAATTGGGCGTGGCCTATGAAACCAAAATCGTATCTGCGCACCGCACCCCGGACCGCCTTTGGGACTATGGTAAAACTGCCGTTGATCGGGGCCTGCATGTGATCATCGCCGGGGCCGGTGGCGCAGCCCATCTGCCCGGCATGATGGCCTCCAAAACCCGCGTACCGGTTGTTGGGGTGCCCGTGCAAACCAAGGCGCTGTCTGGCGTCGACAGCCTGTACTCCATCCTGCAAATGCCGCGCGGCTTTCCCGTCGCGACGATGGCGATTGGTGCCGCAGGCGCAAAGAACGCCGGGCTGATGGCCGCAGGCATTCTGGCCAATGCCGACGCTGAAATCGCCCAGAAACTCGATGCGTGGCGCGACGCCCTGTCAGCCTCAATTCCGGATGAACCCACTGATGACTGAGATTTTGCAAACCGGCGCTGTTATTGGCATTTTGGGCGGTGGCCAACTTGGGCGGATGCTCTCTGTAGCCGCTTCACGTTTGGGCTTTAAGACCCATATTTTTGAACCCGGTGCCACCCCGCCCGCCGCAGATGTTGCCCATCAGGTCACCACCGCCAGCTACGACGACGCGGCCGCGCTGCGCGCCTTTGCGCAAACCGTCGATGTGATCACCTACGAATTTGAAAACATTCCGACATCTGCGTTGGACCTGCTGGAAACACTGCGCCCGATCCGGCCCAATCGCCGGGCCTTGGGCGTCAGCCAAGACCGCGTGAGCGAAAAAAACTTTCTGCAAGAGCTGGGCCTCAAAACCGCCCCCTTTGCGGCGGTTGATACCGCTCAAGACCTGGCACAGGCCCTCGACACGATCGGCGCCCCCTCCATCTTGAAAACCCGCCGTTTTGGCTATGACGGCAAGGGCCAATCGCGACTGAAATCCGCAAATGACGCGGCCCAAGCCATCGCAGATATGGCTGGTGCGCCTGCCGTTCTCGAAGGGTTCATCGATTTCTCGCATGAGGTTTCCGTGATCGGCACCCGCAGCACCAGCGGCGAGGTTGCCTGCTTTGATCCCGGTGAGAATGTCCACCGCGATGGCATTTTACACACCACCACTGTGCCGGCAAACCTCTCCGCAGGGCAACGCATGGATGCGGTTCTGCTGACCGCCAACATCCTCAACGCGCTCGAATATGTTGGCACCATGGGGGTTGAGCTTTTTGTCACGCCACAGGGCTTGATCGTGAACGAAATTGCCCCGCGCGTGCACAATTCTGGCCATTGGACACAGAATGGCTGCGCCGTTGATCAGTTCGAACAACACATCCGCGCCATCGCCGGTTGGCCACTAGGCAATGGCACCCGCCACAGCGATGTGGTGATGGAAAACCTGCTGGGCCAAGATATGGATCGGGTGGCCGACATTGCCAAAGAGCCCCATTCCGCGCTGCATCTTTATGGCAAAGCCGAAGCCAAACCCGGCCGCAAGATGGGCCACGTCAACCGCGTCCAGCCCTAAGCTTTCATCTTGCCAAAAATACTCCCCGCGGAGCGCCCCCGAAAATCAACGGGCGCCCGCGAGGAACCGCGCGGCGACCTCTCCACTCAAATAGGTGATGCGGCCTGCCGCCATCGTGCAGCCCAGCCGCCCTTGCCCGTCCAGAATGATCAGATCCGCGCGTTTTCCTAGCGACACCTCGCCCCGATCCTGCAATCCCAACACCGCAGCGGGCCCCGACGACAACAGGGCCCAAGCTTGGGGCAATCCGATGGACTGGGCTAAGACCAACGCCGCTTGGCGTGGCGCGGGATAGTGATAATCAGACGCCAGCGCAGAACACAGTCCCTGCTCCACCAGCTCCGCCGCTGAAATATTGCCCGAATGCGATCCACCTCGCACCACATTCGGCGCCCCCAGCACCACCGATCCGCCGGTGTCAAAGGCTGCCTCAGCCGCCTCCCGCGTTTCAGGAAACTCTGAAATTTCAACGCCCTGTGCGCGCCACGCCGCGCGTTGCGCCCCCGTGGCATCATCGTGACTGCCCAAATAGCGTCCTTGCTTGGCCAAACGTTGCGACAAGCCAGACACAGCGTCTTTGGCCGCATCAAAGCGCGCAAATAGCACCTGCATCAATGCAAGATGCGCTTCAGGGCTGCGCCCGCCTTTCAACGCTTGTCCGGTCAATCGGGGCGGCTTTTTACCTTTGGACAGCGCGGCATGCGGCAAGTGATCATTGAACACCACATAGTCGATGCCATGCGCCGCGATCAGCGCCTCAACCTCTGCGTAATCATCGATCATCGCGTATTCAAACCGCAACTGTGCCCGCAGATCCGTGCCCAACCCATCATACTCTTGCAATGCCTGCAAAAAGCGTCGGGCAAAGTCAGGGCCACGCATGCCGCCTTCCCAACTCCAGAATTGGGCCAAATAGGCCGTGGTAATCCCATTTGCGGCAAGCTCATTTTCTGCCGAACTCAAGCCTTCGCGCAGATCCTTCATGACCCCGCGGCGTGGCGCCAAATGACGCTCAAAGCCATCACCATGGATGTCGATGATGCCGGGGAGCACCTGAAACCCGCGCAGATCCACCTGCTTGGGTTGCGATTGCGAAACGATTTGGCCTCCGCAAATCGAAAGCTCCGTCACCGCCAGACCGTCAGGCAACAGAACTTCTGCACCCGTCAGCGTTAATTCCAGCATATGTCAGCCCCCTTCTGGCAAAATGGACAAGGCTTCGGCCCAATCCAGATCCCGGTTGAAGCCACCGGTTTTAAGGAAGGACAGTGTTTGTGCAATCACCAAAGGGTTGTTCATCATAAATGTGTGGGTCACCGGTAGGGTGATGTGGTCGACCATCCCTGCAACCTGTGTGGATTCAACGGACACTTTGCCGTCGTCTGCCCCTTTGATCAAAGCTGAGAAGATTGGGTTCAGGGATTGATTGCCCGCAATCACCCCCAAAGCAAAATCCACCTCAGGCAGCTGAGCCGGGATGTCGTCTTGGCCACTGCCAAGTTGCATGCCCGCAGGCCCATTGATCCATTCAAAAGGTTCAAGATCCCGGAAAACATCCACAATTTCGGATCCGCCATTCGGAGGGGACAACATAACAACCTGCCCCAAACGCGGCACCTCGTTGCGGATCAACCAATAGCGCAACAAAATGCCCCCCATCGAATGGGTGACAAAATGCACGGTCTGATCGCCACATTGCGCCACCGCATCCGGCAAAGTGCTATACGCCAGTGATGCAATCGGCGCGTCCGTCGAAGGATACTCAGGGCGCACAACATCATAGCCGTGATGGGTCAAAACCTGCTCTGTCAGCAAGAACGATGCAGAGGTTCGCGCCAGCCCATGCACCAGAACCACGCAGTCAGCTCGCGCCATCGCAGGCAAACAGCATAAAAGAAATATCAATACACGCATGGATCAAAGATAGGGCTTTGGCGGCCTACAAAAAAGGGCCCCTATAGGCGAGAAAACGCACGCGGATATTCCAACACAGCTTTGCGCCCGGCCACGTGCGGCTTGATTGGGTTCAGCAAGGTGTTCTCAAGCGAAAAGGGCGTGTCCAAATTGCGCGCCGCATTGCGGGTGAATCCAAAGCGTTGGTAAAACGCTGCCGACCCCAGAACCGTGATTGCGCAGGCCTCTGATTGGCGCGCAAACTCAAGCCCCTGTCGGACCAGTTGACTGCCAAACCCCTGATTTCGCTCTTCTTCAGCGACCGCAACGGTGCACAAGCTCCACCAACCATACGGGGACTTATGGGCCGCGAAAGAAATGTGACCAATAATGTGGTCCTCTTTTTCCAGCACGTATTCAATTGCGATATCATTATTTTTTCGCAATGCGCGGATCAGCCACGCTTCGTAGGAACGCCCATAGGCCCGCTCGACCAGCGCCGCGACTGACGTGTCGTCAGCCTCAACAAAATTTCTAACCATTTTCACTCTCGGACCCAAAGGCCACAACCAGAACAATTACTTTCATCTGTTAATATATACGACGTATAAACCAACATCCTCAAGAAACGTCGAAAACTGTTAGATTTTTTCAAACGGTACCGTATGGTCCGCTCTACCTTAGGCTTTGCCCTTACGTAAACATGACCAAATCTTGCGCGATGCGATTGTGCAGATTTGGCGGGATCGCCAGCGCCGCGGCCTGCGATTGAGAAGGTTCAAACACCAATCCCCCCCCTTTGCTTGAGTGCGCAGGCGTGCTTGCCGGCACCGTCAACACTGGCGCGCGCCCGACCGTGGCCTGCGCCAACAGGCGGCGATCAAGGAATTGCAGGGTTTCTGTTTCGGGCCTGTCGATCCACAGCACGACACACGGCCGGGACACCAATCCCAAAAAGGTCTGCATGTGCTGAATCCAGGTGTGCTGAAATTCTTGTACGACCTGCTGAAAATGCTGGTGAGACGTGGTTTCCAATTGTGACAGAAGATGCCCGACAAAAGCAATTTCGCTGAAATCAATGGTTGGGTAAGCACGGCGCAACGAAAGCGTCGCCTTGACGAACCGGTCGTTGCGACGCGGATGTACGGAGTAGTACCGGTTTGACAGAAATTGCGGCCCCATCGCTTGGATGACAACCAGCTGCGCCCGCCGGGCCATTGCGATGACGGTTGCATCCTGACGAAAGCTGTCGAGCCCCGCATTGCAGGCCGCAAGATTGATGCTGGGCTGACCCGTCAAATCTTCGAACAGGGCCGGATAGGGGCGGGCCACAAACTTCCCAAAGGTTTCTGTGCCACCGATGAATAAGACAAAGTCCGACGGAATGTCCCGTTTAGGCCCGCGAAATTCCAATTTTGATCGACCGTATTGGCACGGCATATAGTCCAGAGCCTCTGCTCTGGTTTCATTGAGTTGCATAGCACCCACCTTTTTACTCACCCGTCGCTGAGCTTGCAGGCAATGGGTTGAGAAATTGCTAAAGCTACAATTTGGGATAACGATTTGCGCGCGCCGGGCCTTGCAGCCGCCCCCAAGGCGGGCCTATTGTTCGCCCAACAAGAGATAGGTGAGCGGTATGGACATTCAGACAATTGGCATCATTGGCGCCGGGCAAATGGGCAATGGGATTGCGCATGTCATGGCCTTGGCAGGATATGATGTGCTGCTGAACGATGTGGACCAAGGCGCCTTGGACAAGGCTGTGTCGCTGATCTCTCGCAACCTTGATCGCCAAGTGAGCCGCGAGAAGATCACTCAGGCTGACAAAGATGCGGCCATGGGGCGGATCAAGACAACGATGGATCTGCCAACCCTTGGTAAGTCTGACTTGATCATCGAAGCCGCCACCGAACGCGAGACCGTGAAGCAGGCAATTTTTGACGCGCTGATCCCACATTTGGCCCCCCACACGATCCTGACCTCGAACACCTCTTCGATTTCCATCACCCGTCTGGCCAGCCGCACAGATCGCCCTGAAAAGTTCATGGGCTTTCACTTTATGAACCCGGTGCCATTGATGAATCTTGTGGAGCTGATCCGGGGTATCGCCACGGACGAGCCAACATATAACGCCTGTCTGGCAATCGTTGAAAAACTTGGCAAAACCGCCGCCAGCGCCGAAGATTTCCCAGCCTTCATCGTGAACAGGATCCTGATCCCGATGATCAACGAAGCCTGCTATACGCTGTACGAAGGCGTTGGAAACGTCGCCTCGATCGACAGCGCCATGAAGCTTGGTGCGAACCATCCGATGGGACCGCTGGAGCTGGCTGATTTCATCGGTCTAGACACCTGTTTGGCGATCATGAATGTGCTGCACGAAGGTCTGGCGGATACAAAGTACCGCCCCTGCCCGCTGCTTGTGAAATACGTCGAAGCCGGATGGTTGGGACGCAAAGCAGGGCGCGGCTTTTATGACTATCGCGGTGAAACACCGGTTCCAACGCGATAGCTTGCACCGCTTCACCTGCGAAATTGAAAAAATTCGGGCCGTCTTTGAGAAAAACCGCGCAGGGTTCCACAGTGGTGCAGAAACAGTGCGCCGACAACGTGGCGCGCGTTAGTCTTTCAAAGCCAACGTGTGGTCACGCAGCCAAGAAATAAAACCGCGCGGATCCGAAGACAGGCGTTCAAGCTCTGCGTCCGTCAGCGGGTCACCCACCAGCGGTTTTTGCGCCTTGTGACAGCTGTGCACAATCTCATGCAGCAACAAGCCCTGACGCAGGGTCGGCGAGATTTGGTTGGCCATGTGGTACCAGCGCGAATTGGCGCCGGGAAACCGGATTGGCACAACTTGAGCGCCGGAGCGCCGGATCATCTGAGCTGTAAACACATTCCATTCGGCCTCGATCACAGGGCCAAACATCGTTTCTGACGTTGCCACCACACCGGATGGAAAGACGCTGACCACGCCACCTTGCTTAAGATGGTCCATCGCAGCGGCCCGCATTTCCACGCTTTTGCGCTGCGCGTCCTCTTCGTGGGGGAACGGCACAGGAATAAGATAAGAGGAGGCCACTTCGTCGATGCCAGTCAGCAACGAGCGGGTCAAAATGCGGAAATCATCCCGGCGACGCCCAATCAGATCCGCCAAGATCATCCCATCCACCATGCCATGCGGATGGTTGGCGACAATCACCACAGGACCACTTTCGGGAATGCGGTTGATTTGTTCTTGCGGGGTTTCCAGCGGGATCCCCATGACATCCAAAGCCGCGCGCCAAAAGGCTTGCCCTTCGGGCGCACCACGGCGTTCAAATTCACGGATCATCCGCAAAATCGAAATCTTGCCGGTCATCCATTCCAGAGATTTGATCGCCAGAGTTTGAAAGCCACTGTCGAAGGTGCTGGCATAGGTCAGGCTGCGACGGTCATACGTCGTAAAGCTCACCCCTTCGGACTCGCGTCCGGTTACCTGATCCTTCGTTGCACTCTCCACCGCGCGGTCCACATCCATTTTTCTGAAACGCCTGCGCGTTTTACATATCTTCACCAAACCGGTCAGCCACCAGCGCCTCTACAGCATCTGCAAGGGCTTCTGCGTCTGATCCCGAAGTCTGGACCTCAATAGTGCTTCCTTTGGACGCTGCCAACATCAAAAGCCCCATGATACTGTCGCCAGAGGCAGACATTCCGTCACGTGACACTTCTGCCGTAGCGTCAAAACCTTCGACAACCTCGACAAGCTTGGCTGAGGCGCGGGCATGCAGCCCTTTGACGTTTACAATTTTCAGTTGGCGTAATGTGGTTTCGGTCATAATCACTTATCTTTTTGGACAATCTGACTGTCTATATATTTACGGCCGGCGTCCATTGCGGCGCGCACAGCCTCGGCAACACCTTTGTGGCGCGATTTCGCCAATTTAATCAACATAGGGAGGTTGGCCCCATAGAGAATTCGGCGGTTTTCCGGCTGACAGGCCAACAAGGACAGATTTGAAGGCGAGCCCCCAAACATATCCGTGACCACAACCACGCCTTCTCCTTGATCGACCTCATCTGCGGCAACACAGATATCAGTCTGTTTTTTTGAGCGATCATGGTCGGGTTCAATTGCGATGGCTCGCACACCCGTTTGGCGCCCCACGACATGTTCAATCGCAGCCAGATATTCCTGGGCCAATCCGCCATGCGCGACGATGACAATACCGATCACGCTTGCATTCCTTATACCTTGCTTGCTGTCGAAGTCGGTGACACGGCTGAAGCAGATCTATGACCACGTTCCAGCTCGCGGTGTCTAGTTGACACCTGCCAGCCCTCCTCTGCAAGGGCTTGTGTTAGTTTTTCTGCAATTGCAACCGATCTGTGCTGACCGCCCGTGCAACCCAACCCTAAGGCAAAATGCGATTTGCCTTCTTCTAAGTAGGCGGGCAACAGCATTTGAACCAGCCCCAGCACACGGTCGAAAAAGTCCGCAAACTTTGGATCTTGGGACACATAGCTTGCCACCTCTTCGCTGGTGCCGTTCATGGCACGCAGCGCAGGTTCCCAATAGGGATTACGCAAGAACCGGCAATCCAGAACCATGTCCATCCCGCGCGGCAGGCCACGTTTGTAGGAAAACGAATTCACCGAAACCGCGAGGCGCGGGCCTGTTTCCGGCACGATCAGCCGTTCAACTTCGGCACGCAAATCATGCGGGGTCATATCAGAGCTGTCGATCAGAATATCCGCGCGCTCGCGAATAGGCCCTAACAAATCAAGCTCGCGCTGCACCCCTTGATCCGCCGCTTCGGCCGGAGCCAACGGATGGCGACGGCGTGTTTCCGAGTATCGGCGCAACAAGACGTCGGGCCGGCAATCAAGATACAGCACCTCGGCCTGCACATCCGGAAGCGCATGCAAATGCTCCAACGAGGCAATCAACGCGGTGACCGAAAAATCCCTGTTGCGCACATCAAGGCCCAACACCAAGTCCCGCTCGATTGGCGGGCCCTCAAGCAGGCGCGGCAACAGGCTTAGCGGCAGGTTGTCGATGGCCTCAAACCCCAGATCCTCCATGGTGCGAATGGCGGTGCCCCGCCCTGCCCCCGACGGCCCCGTGACCAGAACCAACCGCTGGAAAACGTCTTTGCCTGTTTTCTGTGTCATCGCCTAAGCCCACCGCCCTGACTTCAGATATTGCAGAATCGCCGCTGGAAAATGCTGCGCATGCACATTGTGCAGCAACGGAACCGAAAGGCCCAGCAACGGCAGCGATTTTTCCGCAGGCAAACGCTCGGTTTCGGTGGTTTCTAGATCAATTGCGATCACAACTTGGCTTGGACCGGCCGCTTGCGCGTGCAGCAGTCCGACATATCTGGCTTCGATCTTGCCGCGAAGCGCTTGCGGGGCATCCGCCCAAATCTGATCAGTTTCGCGCCACAGGCAGGTGCTATCATCCGCAACCAGCGCTGCGCCAAGCGCCATCAAATTCAATGCGAGGGCCGATTTTCCGGCCCCCGACGGTCCAAAGATTAAAGCGGCGATGCCATTGATCGAAACGCAGGACGCATGCTGCACCAAGCAGTCACGATCGTCCGGCCTATGCATCTTAGACCGGAAGGCCAACGACGAAGCGGGCGCCCAACGGTTCAGAGCTTGGGTCTGCATCCGTAGGCCGGATGTTTTCAGCCCAGATCACGCCGCCATGCGCTTCGACGATCTGCTTTGAAATGGCCAAGCCAAGCCCCGAGTTGTTGCCAAACTGTTCGGCAGGACGCTCGGAGTAGAAACGCTTGAACACTTTGGTCAAGGCTTGTTCCGGGATGCCCGGCCCTGTGTCTTCGACCACGATCAAGACCCGGTTTTCACGTTGACGCGCCCAGACACGCACAGCGTCACCCTCTTCGCAAAAGCTGGTGGCGTTGGTGATCAGATTGACAAACACCTGCGCCAAACGCCCTTCGAGCCCCATGACCTGCACCGGCATTGCGGGCAAATCCGTGATGAAATCGATGCCACGTTCACCCGCCTGTTGACCCAGATATTCGCTGAGGTTGCCCAGCATCTTCATCAACTCAAACGACTCTTGCTCTTCTTTGACCAGTTCACTGTCCAAACGCGAGGCGTTTGAAATGTCGCTGACCAACCGATCAAGGCGACGCACATCATGGTCAATCACATCCAGCAATTGCTCCCGCTGGTCATCCCGCTTAGCCAAACGCAGGGTCCCCACGGCCGACCGCAAGCTGGCCAATGGGTTTTTGATTTCATGCGCCACATCGGCTGCGAACTGTTCGTTGCTGTCGATGCGGTCATACAGGGCCGACACCATCCCACGCAGCGCGCCAGACAGACGTCCGATTTCATCAGGGCGTGCGGTGAGATCCGGAATGCGAATTCGCCCACCCGCTTGTTGCCGCTTGTCGCGGTCCCCGCCCAACTCGGCGGCGGTGGCCAGATCTGACAATGGATTTGCGATTGTTGAGGCCAAAACGAGGCTCAGGCCGATTGAAACCAGCGTCGCAATCAAGAACATCTGCAAGACATGCTCACGCTCGCTGCGCACCAAAGCGTCAACTTCGCCAGCGGCACTGCTAAGCGCGACCGCGCCAATCGCCACACCGTCCAGCAAGATCGGAGTCGCCACGGCAATCACGGTGCCCCCTTCGGTCACTTGGCCGGTTTCGACCTGCGTTCCCGATGTAAGCGATTGTTGTGCCAATGTTTTTGCCCGCTCCGAGATGCTGGGCAAGGCTGGTAAGGCGGATGTGGGTGTGAAGGGGCTGGACAGAATGTTCCAGACCCAAGACAAAGAATCGATCAAGACAGTTGGACCGGGTTCAGGCACGGTAGACGGAATCGTCAGACCCCGCCCCTCAACCTGAGCAACAGTGGCAAGGTCTGCGTCAAACACATTGGCCACAACACCATTGCGCAGGTTCACACCATCCAGCACATCGACCTGTGCCGCGCCATCTTCGGACAGACGTGGTGCCAAAACCACAGCCACCAATTCGGCCTGCGCCATCAAAGCATTGGCCCGTTCGACAGCCAAAGAGTTGCGCGACGAGTTCAAAATCAGAACCCCAGACACCAAGATGATCAAGGCGATCAAATTGAAGGTGATGATTTTGCGCGTCAAAGGAGACTTGTTCAGCGAGAAGAACCCACGCTTGTCGCGCCGCGCCCGCATCTCTTTTTCAACCGTGCTATCAGGTGAGACGAAATCGTCCCCCAACACCACATCGCCATCAAAACTAGATGATGAATCCCGCAAATCGATCCTTTCCGCCAGCGCCATTATTCTTCGTTGTACCGATAGCCAATGCCATACAAGGTCTCGATGGCGGAAAACTCATCATCCACGGTCCGCATTTTTTTGCGCAGACGTTTGATGTGGCTATCGATGGTGCGGTCATCTACGTAAACTTGGTCGTCATAAGCAACGTCCATCAGCTGATCGCGTGATTTCACAAAGCCCGGACGCTGGGCCAGCGCCTGCAGCAACAAGAACTCGGTCACAGTCAGAGAGACGTCTTTGCCTTTCCACGTCACTGCGTGACGCAGAGGATCCATCCGCAGTTCACCGCGTTCGATCACTTTGGTCTCTTCGGTTTCTTCAACCTCTCCGCCGTCGACCACCTCTTGGCGGCGCAGCAAAGCGCGGATACGCTCGACCAGAAGACGTTGCGAGAACGGCTTTTTGACGTAGTCATCCGCGCCCATGCGCAGACCCAAAACTTCGTCAATTTCATCATCTTTTGAGGTCAGGAAAATCACCGGCATCGATGTTTTCTGGCGCAGACGCTGCAGCAAATCCATGCCGTCCATGCGGGGCATCTTGATGTCCAGCACAGCCATATCCGGCAGTTTTTTGTTAAATGCGTCTAGTGCGGACTGTCCGTCGTTGTAGGTTTCAACCTCAAACCCTTCTGCCTCAAGGGTGATGGCCACCGACGTCAGGATATTCCTGTCATCGTCCACGAGGGCGATCTTCGACATGATCGAATTCCTTATACTGCTCATATTGCCTGTTTTTTGCCTTATTCTTCCCAAATTCACTCTTGGCAATCAATCGGAAACTGCGAATCGGTGCGAATCACCTGTCGATTTCACCGGAAAACTCTCAAGTAATGGCTAATTTGTCTCACACCTGCCGCAATACTTGGCCGCCACAGCCCCCTTGGTAAGACCAAACGAGCAGTGGTTGCGCTAACCTCAGAATGGTACCGCTAACGGTGTAGAAGCGTCCTGTTGCTATGTAGAAACGTCATGTTAAGAGCACTTGTATTGGGTGAGAATCCAATCGGACGGAAAGGGGAGTTTTCGTCCGAAAGCAACGCCGCATCAGCGGTTACAGGAGCTTGGCACAATGACATTTGGACGGGTAAACCCGCAATTCCGCCTCGAAGATCAAGGGATCACAGGGCTGGGCAATGTCTATTACAACCAGACCGAAGCAGCGCTGGTTGAGACCGCGCTCAAAAACGGCGAAGGCACCCTCGGTAAGGGCGGTGCATTCCTTGTCACAACAGGGAAATTCACCGGACGGTCTCCAAAGGACAAACATGTGGTGAAAACCGACAGTGTTGTCGATCAGATCTGGTGGAAAAACAATGCCGCCATGTCACCCGAAGGGTTCGATACACTGCACGCCGACATGCTGTCTCATATGGAAGGCAAAGAGTATTACGTACAGGATCTGATTGGCGGCGCTGACCCAACCCATTCGATTAATGTTCGTATGGTCACTGAGCTGGCTTGGCATGGCCTGTTCATCCGTCACATGCTGCGTCGTCCGGACCGGGCCGCGTTGGATACCTTCACCTCTGATTTCACAGTGATCAACTGCCCAAGCTTCAAAGCTGATCCCGCGCGCCACAACTGTCGCAGCGAGACAGTGATTGCGATGAACTTTGACCAAAAGCTGATCCTGATTGGTGGCACAGAATACGCGGGCGAGAACAAAAAGTCTGTCTTCACCTTGCTGAACTACCTGTTGCCCGAAAAAGGCATCATGCCGATGCATTGCTCGGCCAACCACGCCATTGGCAACCCGGTTGATACGGCAATTTTCTTTGGTCTGTCTGGCACTGGCAAAACCACGTTGTCCGCGGATCCATCGCGCACATTGATCGGAGATGACGAACACGGCTGGTCTGATCGCGGCACTTTCAACTTTGAAGGCGGTTGTTATGCCAAAACCATCGGCCTCAACCCCGAAGCTGAGCCTGAGATCTATGCCACAACCAGCAAGTTCGGCACTGTGATCGAGAACATGGTGTTTGATCCTGAAACGCTGGAGTTGGATTTTGAGGATTCAAGCCTGACGCAGAATATGCGCTGCGCCTACCCTCTGGATTACATCTCGAACTCGTCAGAACAGGCGTTGGGCGGACACCCTAAGAACGTGATCCTTTTGACCTGTGATGCCTATGGCGTGCTGCCCCCTATCGCACGCCTGACGCCTGCACAGGCCATGTATCACTTCTTGTCCGGTTTCACCTCCAAAACACCGGGCACCGAACGTGGTGTTCTGGAACCAACGCCAACGTTCTCGACCTGCTTTGGCGCGCCTTTCATGCCGCGTCGCCCAGAAGAGTACGGCAACCTGCTGCGCGAAAAAATCGCCAGCCACGGCGCCACATGCTGGCTGGTGAACACCGGCTGGACAGGCGGTGCCTTTGGGACCGGTTCACGTATGCCGATCAAGGCCACACGTGGTTTGTTGACAGCCGCCCTTGAAGGTCAGCTGAGCACAGCAGAGTTCCGCAAAGACCCGCACTTTGGGTTTGACGTTCCTGTAAGCGTAGATGGCGTTGACAACACCTTGCTGGACCCACGTGCCACATGGTCGGATCAATCGGCTTACGACGCGCAGGCGCAGAAAGTTGTTCAGATGTTTGCGGACAATTTTGAACAATATGTTCCGTTCATTGACGAAGACGTGAAAGCTGCTGCAATCGGCTGATAGACACCTCTAGATCTTTTAGGGCCCCGCCATTCCGGCGGGGCCCTTTTTGTTTGACCGGTCACGTCTGACCCTTTTTGCGCTGCAACCGACGGTCACCAATTTACCGTTTCGACCGCATCTTTTTGACCGCCATGGCCTGAGCTCCACAGGTCGGCGACAGTCAACGCATTCAAACAAGCAAATACTCGCATAAGTAGAGCAATTTTTTACCCTCCCACGGGCGGTCTGAGAGCTCACTTCAGTCGGCTGCGATTTCAAAACAATTCAAAAACACAACCCTCAGGGGAAAGTTGGTTAACGCCCTAGGCGGCGACGCGATGATCCAATGGAACATGCATGACATGGCGCAAATCTTCGACGGCCATCCAGACCATATTGCAGTCAATTGGCTCGTTGCGCCCATCAATTTGCCAGCTCAGGCAATAGGGGTCTGTGTGCATATACCCCTCGCGATCCGCCAGTCCACGCCGGGCAATCGAGCGCAGCATAAAGCCAAACAAATAGTCAGGTTGCCAATGTAACATTGACGTCAGAAAGGCAAATCGCGACAGGACATCGATCAATCCGCGCCCGCGATAGGCCGAATCATCCTTTAACCACATCTCTCCGTGATAGACGGCGCGCCCGGTAATCTCCTTTGCACCGGGCCCTGGACGGAACCAAGAATCCTCCAAATTGATCCCAACGCCGCCGGGGGGAAACTCGCCAAAGCGGGCGGACATATAGCGCGCCAAGGTCTGGTCATAGAGGTCCAGCAAGCGCATCGCTTGGGTATGAACCACCTCGCCTTTGGGATTGCGCCCTACGGCCCAAATACCCCGTGCTTTTGGTAAAAATTGTCGCTGTGGGTCGAACGGTGGCCCCAAGGGCTGTTCTGGGCGCCCCTTTTCGACGATCCGGGCATATTCTTCAAAATCGTCACCAACAGTTACGTCTAAGTGATGGCTCTTCAATACATTGATTGTCTCGCTCAGATAGCGGGATCCGTCAAATACATCTTGGATTGTCATGTCTTGCTCCTGTGGTTGAAACAAGAACAGGATGACCAGCCAAGTTAATTTTGTCTTAGGATTGTTCTGCACTTTCTGACGCAAGGGAGGCAGAATCATCCATCACCCACTTGGCAGGCATGGAATAAATCATCTTCTTGGGCACCCCCAAAATGCGCAAATCATAGCTGCGCACAATGATAGAAATCAGCGCAAAACTGTCATCTGGATAGCGTCCCCCAAGCAGCAATCTCTTAAAGCTGATCGGCTCAAGCGGTGCATCATCTTGCCGATTCATGCTGGTATGGACGTGGTCGTAACGTAACCCTCGGGTTGCACGCACCTCTTCAAAGGGTTGAGACAGCTGCGAAGCGTGCGCCTGCCCACCGGGCAGACTAGGCAAAGCCCGCCCGATTGAACTGTGCTCCCATTGACGACCATACCAGGTTGCATAGGACGAATTGCTGCCTACGGCAGAACACAGCCATCCTTCACCCGATTTGCGAAACACCATCATGTCGGGTCGAATGTCGTCAAAGGCCTCTTCGGTGACATCACCTTTTGCTGTTGCCCATGCCGCCACAGCGCGCCGCATCAGATCAGATTGATCTTCCCAGATGTCGCTGATGGGATGCTGCTGCAGGTAAAACCCCCAGCCATTTGTCTCTTCTTTTGAGATGTGAAACAGCCCGCCAACATGGCGGGTTTCATTGTTCATCCACGCCAAGCCCCGGGCTTGAATGTCCAAGGCCTCGCGGTAATAGCGCCGCCCCGAGTCTGTAAGGTGATATTGACGATCATCCACGATGAAAAGCCGTTCACCTTTGATCTCTTCGAGGATGTTTATGTGACGTCGCACGGTCTGGCGAGTGGTGTCTAACTTGGACACGGCACGGGACAAATTCAAAGTCTCTGCAAGGGTTGTAAAGGAACGCAAAAGTTCAAACAGCAATGGATGATTCGTCTGCGACAAGGATGGCCCCCATAGGTAGAGTTATTACATTTACATACGCGTGAATCGTTGTGACCGCCTACACTTTTGGATAGTTTATCCTCCAGAACTTCACTATTACAGGTATTTAGCTGCGGGTAAACAAATCATACCTTAATGGTTCAAAAATATACCGATATCGGGAACGTCTAATCAATTGATTGTATTCTGACCCGATGCTTTCCTCTTAGAGTAGTCAAAATGGAAATCAACATGTCACACCCAGTAGATACACACGTAGGAAAGAAGCTAAAAAATCTCCGCGTTCTGCGCGGCCTGACTCAAACGGACGTTGCGAAGGGGCTCAACATCTCTTTCCAGCAAGTGCAAAAGTACGAACTTGGCCGGAATCGGATCTCGGCCAGCAAGCTGTTTGAAATCGCAAACATCCTAAACGTGCCGCCCGCATATTTCTTTGATGGATTGGATCAAAGTGCGGACGACTCGACACCTGTGATTGACGAAGAAACCGCCCGCATCGCGGCTGTTTTCTCCAAAATTCAGGACGAACGTCTAAAATCTCAAATCCGCTCATTCATTGATGCGGTTGCAGGCTATGTACCAGCTTCCGACACTCCGGCAGCTTAATCAGCCCAAAACAGTGCGCGGCGCAGCAAGTTTAGCGCCGCGACAAACAACACGATCAAGGTCGCCTTTTTAAACGATGCTTGATCGATTTTTTCATGCAGTCGAAACCCGATGCTGGCCCCGATCAAGGCAGGCACCAGCAGGCTGGCGGAAAAGACCATCGTGTCCGGACGCACCACACCCGATCCAATATGCGCCCCAAACAGGGCAACGGCCCCAAGGCCATAGATCACGCCCTGAATGCGCAGCTGTTCAGATTTAGGGGTGTCCAATGCCGTCAGATATAAAACCGTTGGTGGGCCCCAAACGCCCGACAGACCACCCGTAAAGCCCGCAAAGGTGGCGATCCCCGCCTCAACCGCACCGCGGCCCTTGTTGGGCAAGCGGAACTGCACGCCCAGCAATTGGATGATCGCAAAAAACGCCACCGGTGCGCCGATCAAAATCAACAACAGTTGCGGCGACAAGATCCGCACCAACTGAGCACTGGCCACAATGGCAATGCCACCTATGATCAGGAACATCCGAAACCGTTTGACCGAATGCCACGCCGCAACGGGCCCCTCGCGCAGGGCCTGCCAGCCGTTCGTCGCCAAGGTCGGCAGAATCAGGCCCGCCAGAGCGATTTCCGGCTCTAGAAAGTTACTGAGCCCGGCGATCAAAATCATGGGCATACCGAAACCGACCATGCCTTTGATGATCCCAGCCCCCAATGCGATGAGGAACGCGAGGAGGTAAAGCTGTGGCGTGAAGAGCGAGAAAAATAAGTCCATACCGCCTCTTAACACGCATGGGGTCACTTGGCCTCCACAAAATGGTCACGAAATATAAGAACGAAATTCATCATTCATGTGAATTTTTGTTGCGCTGCAGCTGCAAAAGAGATTATGTCACAGTGCAGCATTTGAAAGGACGCAACGCATGCCACATGATGGACAGGCCCCTTCACCACAGGCCCTCATTCTGCCCGAACTTCTGTCATTAACGGCGGCAGCTGTTGCGCCCGTTTCCGCCCTGCTGGACACGGCTACCGAAACACTGCGGGCGCGCGTCTCAAGTGACGGGCGTGTCTCAGCTACGCTGCTGGAGGCCCATCAAACCGCCGCCCACGGGCTGGCGTGGCTTGCGACCTATGCTCAGTCTTTGACCCAGATGCAGGCATGGGCAGAACGCTTGGACGCCGATGGTAAATTCGGCGAGTTGGAGCAACTCATTCATCAGATCGCCTTTGGCGAATACCTCTGGCAGATCTACGGCGGCATCCCGATGAGCCAGAACGAAATTGTCCGTTTGCAGGACATCGGGCTGAGCCAAGAGGACATGCGCGGGTTGATGATCCCGGCGGTCATGACGCTTTGCGATCAAGGCAACACACAAGCCGTGAGGATGCGTCTGGTCGAGTTGATGCGCGCGAACGCGGGATTTGCCACCTTTGGCGCCACAGGCCTTGATGAAGAGCTGGAAATGATCCGGGATCAGTTCCGCCGCTATGCGGACGAACGTGTCGCCCCTCAGGCCCATGACTGGCACCTCAATGATGATTTGATCCCGATGGAGATCATCGAAGAGCTGGCCGAAATGGGCGTATTTGGCCTGACCATCCCCGAAGAGTTTGGCGGTCTTGGTCTGTCCAAAGCCTCGATGGTTGTGGTCTCAGAGGAGTTGTCTCGGGGCTATATCGGTGTTGGCTCATTGGGCACCCGATCAGAGATCGCCGCCGAGTTGATCCTTGCCGGTGGGACACAGAGCCAAAAAGAACAATGGTTGCCCAAATTGGCCAGCGGTGAAACCCTGCCCACTGCGGTCTTCACCGAACCCAACACCGGATCAGATCTGGGCAGCCTGCGCACACGCGCCACCAAGAACGGCGACACCTATGAGGTGACGGGCAACAAAACATGGATCACCCACGCAGCGCGCACCCATATGATGACATTGCTGGCGCGCACCGACCCAACCAGTGATGACCACAAAGGTCTGTCCATGTTTCTTGCCGAAAAGACCCCCGGAGATGTCGACGCACCCTTTCCCACCGAAGGGATGACCGGCAGCGAGATCGAAGTGCTGGGCTATCGCGGCATGAAGGAATACGAACTGGGGTTTGACGGGTTTAAGGTCAAAAGCGAAAACCTTTTGGGCGGCGTCGAGGGCCAAGGCTTTAAACAGCTGATGAAAACCTTTGAAGCAGCCCGCATCCAAACCGCTGCACGCGCCATCGGTGTGGCGCAAAACGCCCTAGAGGTGGGACTACAATATGGCGAAGAGCGCAAGCAATTTGGCAGCGCTTTGGTCGCGTTCCCGCGGGTGGCTGGCAAGCTGGCGATGATGGCCGTTGAAATCATGGTCGCCCGCCAACTCACCTATTTTTCCGCCTGGGAAAAGGATCACGACCAGCGCTGCGATCTGGAAGCAGGGATGGCGAAACTATTGGGGGCCCGGGTGGCCTGGGCCTGTGCAGACAATGCGCTGCAAATCCATGGCGGCAATGGCTTTGCGCTTGAGTATCAAATCAGCCGCATCCTATGCGACGCGCGCATATTGAATATCTTTGAGGGGGCTGCCGAAATTCAAGCGCAGGTGATCGCGCGCCGGTTGCTGAACTGACCTGACAACCTCATCTCTTCCACCTGGTGCGGCCCTCAAGAGGTCGCATCTTTTTTGTCCGGGCCTACGCCCCGGACAAGCCTCCGGCGGCGGTATTTGGGCCAAGAAAAAGACTATTCAGGGTGAAAGATTTCGTCCCGGCGCAACGCTTTGAAGGTGCGAAACAGCAAGCCTAGGATGATCACCACCAAGATTGCCAAAAGCACGGTGCCAATCACCTTGTGCGGTGCGCTGTCGGCATTGGCAGCAAAGGTAAAGCTGGCGATGGTAACGGCCGCAAAGGGAAAGCTGAGCGCCCAGAAACTGAGGGCAAAGGGCAGTCGCAGGATGCGCGGCAGCTGAACAGCCACGATCAACACAAAGAAATAGGCGCCGTTGAGCAAAATCCGCGCGAATGCATCGACCTCTCCGTAAAGGCGCACCCATGCGACAAAGGCCACGGCGGGGGGGGCGATGAGGATCACCAATGTGGGTTGCAGCCGTCCGGGCAGCGGGTCGTGAAAGATCAGCCGGTTGATCACCAACGTCATCAACACGATCCAGAAAATCAAACCAACCGACATGAAGTACCAGCTGAGTTCAAAATAGCCCAAGGGCACACCCGCTATCGGGGCGATCACATTGCCAACCGCTGGGATAAACCAAGCCGGGCTGAGATGTCCGGTTTGAAAGGCGCGCGCGCCAATCCAGCCAGAGATCACGGCGATCGTCAGCAGCGCTTGGGTGACAGCCCCAACAAGCCAGAGAAACTCGGCAATCTGGCGATCACGGGTCAGAGTGGCGGCGGCGAGCAGCAGCAAAGAGATAGAAATTGCGGGAAAGAAGGCCATCCGGACCGGGTGGCGCCATTCTTCGAGCACCGATTTTGGATGTTGCAGCGCTTTGGCAACATAGCCCATGCCCATCAGCAAAAACAAAAAAACGGTGATCCCAAAGACCACGCCGGACAGCTGTGAGCCCAAGCCGTAAACGTTCTCGCCAGCAGCCAAGGCCAGCGTCACCCCTGCCATGCCCATGATCATCGCAAAAAACGTGACCGGGAAATGTTCAAGCCGGCTGCCACGTGGGGTATCTGATGCGTCTGTCATTGATCTGTGGCCCTTTCATGACCTTGATGCGAAACCAGAGTTCGCATCTTAACTCATGCATATTACTTGCCGCAGCACCTTGATTAGGGTCAACCGAATTTCCCCGACCACACGACATTGCGATGTGGGGCGCGACGTGAGGGCGTGTGATAGGTTACGAATGGGATGCGGCGCAGTTCAGCAGATCACATGGGACCGCGTTGAAGGCGCAGCAACAGCTCGTTCAGCAGATCCAATTCATCGGATGAAAAATCCTTAAGGAACTTTTGCTCAAGGTCTTTGATGGCCTTGGTGGCGCTGCCGCAAACAGTGCGTCCAATTTCAGTGGCGGTCAGGTTGATCGCGTTTTTTGTGTTTGGATCTTTGGAACGCAGAACAAAGCCCGCCTCTTTGAGTTTGGTCGCTTCGGCATCAATATCGTCATGATCCAAGTGCAGGCTGGTGGCGATTTGGGATTGGGTCACACCGGGATTGTCACAGACCACGGTCAACACCGAATAGCCTTTGATACGCAAATCAAACTTTTCGAGCAGTTCTATGGTGGCCAATTGGGTGGTGCCTGTGGCGCGGCGCAATCGGTATCCCATGAAGCTGCGCAAAGAGCGGTCGAGACTAAACTCTGCCTTGCCTGACATTTTTGTCAAAGGAGGGTGTGTGCCGCGCTCTTTCATACTGTCCCCTTCTGCGAGAGATCCCCGCCAAAATCATCCCGGCGTTGGATCAATCTATGTGGCCGGGTTGTTGGCGATGGTTGGTGGGTGCTATGCGACGCTGTTGTGTCGCACGCGCCTGTTGCGCCATAGTTCCGGAGTGGTCCTATCATTGGCCAAAGGGACATTGCGTGCAACATTTTGTGTGCAATTTGACGCAAACACACGGAAATCAAACAATTATTTACAGAAACTCTAATTTAGACCGGAAGTTTTGTATCAGGCTTCGACTCTCGATTGTGTGCAATCCCGCCTTATCGCCACACGCGGCTGTCAGAACACAAGCGCCACCGACTCAACTCTGTGGAGATAGAAAAAGGGCCGATCAAACGACCGGCCCCAATTCACATGCTTAAGGCGCGCTTAGTTCAGCGCTTTGTCCGTGATGGCGTGTGTCCATGCACCTTCTGGCTTTTTGGTGATCACAGGATCGGACCCACCGGACATCAGTGAGCTTACGGTGCGCTCATAATCGGCCACATCCAATGCGCCGTTCGAACCAGCAGTCAATTTGGCAATTTCGTTCATCATGCGGGTCTGGTGCTCTTCGGTTTGTGCACCCGACGCATCATTATCCAAGACGATCATTGCCGCATCTTCTGCGTTCTCTTCAGCCCATTTCCAACCTTTCATCGAAGCGCGCACGAAGCGCACCATTTTGTCTTCGAAGGCTGGGTCGCTCAGGTTGTCTTCCAGCACATACATGCCGTCTTCCAGTGTGGCGACGCCTTGGTCTTCGTACTTAAAGACAACCAGATCGTCAGGGGACAGGCCCGCATCGATGATCTGCCAATACTCGTTATAGGTCATTGTCGACACACACGCCGCCTGACCTTGCAGAATTGGATCAACGTTAAAGCCTTGCTTAAGAACGGTCACACCCGCGTCACCACCGTCGGTGCTCAGGCCCAATTTGCTCATCCAGCTCAGGAAGGGGTATTCGTTGCCAAAGAACCAAACACCCAAAGTTTTGCCCGCAAAATCTTCTGGTGAAGAAATGCCTGCGTCTTTGCGGCAGGTCAGCATCATGCCAGAGCTTTTGAACGGCTGAGCGATATTGACCAAGTTCAGGCCTTTTTCACGCGACGCCAAAGCGGATGGCATCCAATCCAGAACAACATCTGCGCCGCCACCTGCGATGACCTGAGCAGGCGCAATATCAGGGCCGCCTGGCTTGATGGTCACGTCAAGATCTTCTTCGGCGTAAAAGCCTTTGTCCAAGGCGACATAGTAGCCAGCAAACTGTGCTTGGGTGACCCATTTCAGTTGCAATGTGACATCATCCGCCGCTTGCGCCATTCCGGCCCATGCACCAAGCGCTGCAACGCCCAATGATTTTACAATCGTTTTCATTTTGTAGTCTCCTTGTTGAACTTTTTATTTTTTATCTAGCTTCGTTGTGACGGGTGCCAGAAGGTTATCGCTTTTTCCAGCAATGTGACCCCACCATAAAACGCCGAGCCTACAATTGCGGCAACCACAATCTCAGCCCAGACCAAATCCATCGCCAATTGACCGACGCTGGTTGATATCCGGAACCCCATGCCTTTGATCGGGGATCCAAAGAATTCTGCAACAATCGCCCCAATCAGGGCCAGTGTTGTCGTGATTTTCAAACCGTTAAAGATGAACGGCATCGCTGCGGGCAAGCGCAGCTTAAGCAGCGTGTTGCCATAGCCCGCCGCATAGGTGCGCATCAGGTCACGCTGCATTTTATCCGTGGCTTGCAGCCCCTCAACAGTGTTCACCAACATGGGAAAGAACACCATGACCACGACCACGGCGGCTTTGGATTGCCAATCAAAGCCGAACCACATCACCAAAATCGGGGCCATGCCGATGATCGGCAACGCAGCAACAAAGTTGCCCACCGGCAGCAATCCACGCTGCAAGAACGGGAAGCGATCAATCACAACCGCAATCAGAAACGCGCTTCCGCAACCCAGAATATACCCCGACAAAGCCCCTTTCAGCACAGTCTGCACAAAGTCCTGCCAAAGGATGCTGGTCGAGGCGGCAAACCGTACGGCAACAGCGGAGGGCGCCGGCAACAACACGGCCGAAATCTCAAAGCCGTGCACCGCCGCCTCCCATAGCAGCAATAGCGTCAAACCAAAGATGACCGGGATCGCCAAAGCCGTGGTGCGTGAAGGTGTCCGACTTGCCAGCCAAACATTTGCGCGCCAGCCCACAAGCCAACCGATGAGTCCAAGAACAATCCAACCCATTATGCCATTCCCATCCGTTTAAGCACGGTGCGTTGAATAACACCGATCAACGCCACCAATGTGGCCGCCAAAGCTGCGGCCATGATCAATGCACTCCAAATTTGAATGGTCTGACCATAGTAGCTGCCAGCCAGCAGTCGGGCGCCAAGCCCCGCCACCGCTCCGGTTGGCAATTCGCCCACAATGGCCCCAACCAAAGAGGCCGCCATGGCCACTTTGAGTGACGCAAAGAGATAGGGCATCGACGATGGCATCCGCAATCGCAGGAATTCTTGACCGCGCGTGGCGTTCCACGTGCGCATTTGATCAAGTTGCATGCCGTCCGGACTGCGCAGACCTTTGACCATGCCCACAACAACTGGGAAGAACGACAGGTACATCGATATCATTGCTTTGGGCAGCAAACCTGAAATCCCAATGGCGTTCAAAACCACAATGATCATTGGCGCGATGGCCAAAATTGGGATGGTTTGACTGGCAATCACCCAAGGCATCACGCTCATATCCATGACCCGGTTGTAGACGATGCCAATTGCCAACAAGATACCAAAGCTTGTGCCCATCAGGAAACCAAGCCCCGTTGCACTGAGCGTGACCCAAGAATGATAAATCAACGAGCGTTTGGAAAAGGCTTTGCCCTTGGCCACCATTTCACCAGTGGTTTTCCAAATCTCGGCCACCACTTGATGTGGTGCCGGCAGTTTGGGCTTTTTCTGTGACCAAGTGTCCGCCACCAGCTCATTAAAGCTCAATTCGACACCAGCCCGTGTTGCCTGATCCTTGGCCCAAGGGGCGTTCAATGCAACCGCTGCCCCATACCAAATCAAAAACAGGGCCACGACCACGGTGATAATCGGAAATAGTGATCTCATGCCCGCCACTCCAGCTCTACGTGCCGCACCATTTCTGGGGGCTCTGGCATATATCTTGAAACCTCAACAAAGCCTTCGCGCGCATAGAACTTCTGCGCTTGGTCATTGGGTTCATCCGCCGTCAGCCAGACATAGTCACGCCCGGCGCGCACTTGATCCAACAGGGCTTTGCCAACCCCCTGTCCTGTGCGCTGGCAATAAAGCCCCCCCACCTTTTGGGTTTCAGGGTCAAATGAAAGATAGGCGTCAACCGGGTCGCCCGCGACCCAGATTTCGCGCTTATCAAAGGCACCATCAATCATCGCTTCGATCTCGTCGACGCTGTGCAGACGCGGCATCCATTCCGTGCTGTCGATCCAATCGTTCAGCACTTTGGCGCAGCGTGGCACGTCCTCGCGTTTGGCGCGTCTGACCTCAGTCATAAGCATGCCCTGCACGCAGTCCTTCACGCACCCGATGCGCAATTTCCAAAAACTCCGGAGAATCGCGAATGTCCAAAGGCCGCTCTGCTGGCAAAGTGCTCTCGATCACATCCGTAATCCGCCCCGGACGCGGGGACATCACCACAATCTTGGTCGACAAATACACCGCCTCGGGGATCGAGTGGGTGACAAAACCGATGGTCTTGTTGGTGCGTGCCCAAAGCTTCAGCAATTGCTCGTTCAAGTGATCGCGCACGATCTCATCCAAGGCGCCAAACGGTTCGTCCATCAACAAAATATCTGCATCAAAGGCCAAGGCCCGCGCGATTGACGCCCGTTGCTGCATCCCACCGGACAGTTGCCACGGGAACTTCTTGTCAAACCCCTCCAGCTCAACCAATTCCAGCACCCGCTTGATGCGCTCTTTCTGATCCTCTTTGGAATAGCCCATGATTTCCAATGGCAGGCTGATATTGCCACCAATGGTGCGCCAAGGATAAAGCCCCGCGTGCTGGAACACATAGCCATAGGCCCGGGCTTCGCGCGCCTGAGCGGCGGATACGCCATTGACCATAATCGAGCCTGCTGTGGGGTGTTCCAAGTCCGCCATACAGCGCAACAAAGTGGTTTTCCCACAGCCAGATGGACCAATAAAGCTCACAAAGTCGCCCTTATTGATATCCAGATCAACGTCCTTCAGCGCATGCACCGGACCGTCGTTGGTCTCAAAGGTCAGCGACAGGTTTTGCGCAGAAATAACAGGCCCGGCAGGCGCTGTTGTGGTATCGTTTGCCTGAGCAGCCACCATAATATTCTTATTCTCCTTCGCGCCAACTGGCGCAATCATCCTAGCGAGGCCGTGAATGGATAGTCCCACTAAGACGTGTGTAAAACTGAAACCCGGTCAGACCTTTGCAGGCAAACAAGGTTTCAACTATTTTGAGGGCATCGCCTCGGAAACTGTCGGCGCCCAAGCCATCTGTATGCATTTGCTGACCGTGCCCCCGGGTGGACGCGCCAAAGCGCATAAACATGCCACCCATGAAACGGCGATCTACATACTCGCGGGCAACGCCGTGATGTATTGGGGGGAACAGTTGGAGCACTTTATGGAAACCAATCCGGGGGATTTGATTTATATCCCCGCAGATGTGCCCCATCTGCCGCTTAACTTGGGCGAAGTCCCGGCTCAGGCTGTGATTGCCCGAACCGACCCACATGAGCAGGAAAGTGTTGTCCTGTTGCCGCATCTGGATGCCCTTGTTCCCCAATAATCCGCTTAGATCCCAGCCGGGATGTTCATCGGATCGCGCTGGATCATCTTCGGACTGGTCAGCTCTTTCCACTTGGACAGCGCGACCGAGGCCGAGTTGAACGCTGGACGCGGCACAAAGCGGCCCCGCCCTGGTTGAGGCTGACTGTTCTGCCCCCACGCCCAGATCACCTCACCCCGTGACAGGGTAAAACGTGCCTGTGCCGTGACATCAAAACCTTCAAACACGTTGTAATCCAGCACCGAATGGTGGTTCGCCTGACTGATGGTTTTGCTGATCTTTGGATCCCAAACCACGATGTCCGCGTCGGCGCCTTCCACAATCGCCCCTTTCTTGGGATAGATGTTGAGGATCTTCGCCACATTGGTTGAGGTCGCTGCCACAAACTCATTGGGGGTCAAACGGCCGGTTTCCACGCCATTGGTCCACAACACCGCCAACCGTTCTTCCAAACCGTTAGACCCGTTGGGGATCAGGCAGAAGTTGTCTTTGCCCATAAGCTTCTGCTCAGAGGTAAAGGCCGCATGATCCGTGGCCACCACCTGCAACGAACCAGACTGCAATCCCGCCCACAGGCTATCTTGATGCGACTTGTCCCGGAACGGTGGGGACATGACCCGGCGCGCTGAATGCATCCAGTCGCCCTTAAAGTATTCGCTTTCATCCAATGTCAGGAATTGGATCAACGGCTCGCCATAAACCCGCATCCCCTTCTGGCGCGCACGGCGGATGGCCTCATGCGCCTGCTCACAACTGACATGCACGATATACAAAGGCACCCCAGCCGCATCCGCAATGGTGATCGCCCGGTTGGCCGCCTCCCCCTCAAACTCTGGCGGGCGCGAATAGGCGTGCCCCTCAGGCCCTGTGATGCCCTTGGCCAGCATCTCAGCCTGCATATCCGCCACCAGATCCCCATTTTCGGCGTGCACCATGGGCAGGGCCCCCAGCTCGCGACAGCGCTTAAACGAGGCAAACATCTCGTCATCTTCCACCATCAACGCGCCTTTATAGGCCATGAAGTGCTTGAACGAGTTCACCCCCATGTCCACCGCGTCTTTCATCTCGTTGAACACCTGCTCATTCCAGCCGGTGATCGCCATGTGATAGCCCACATCCGAACAGATCTGCGGCGCAGATTTACGGTGCCACTCATTGATGGCGTTCTTGATCGAGCCATCTTCACCCGGCAAACAGAAATCCACCACCATCGTGGTGCCCCCGGTGGCCGCAGCCCATGTCCCGCTTTCAAAGGTTTCCGCCGCCGTGGTGCCCATAAATGGCATTTCCAAATGGGTGTGTGGATCAATCCCACCGGGGATCACATAGGCGCCTTCGGCATCGATATACTCGTCGCCCACTAGATTTTCGCCAATCTGCTTGATGGTTTCCCCTTCAATCAGAACATCGGCTTTCCAACTGCGGTCGGCGGTACAGACGGTCCCGCCCTTGATCACTTTGGTTGTCATTTTCATTCTCCCTGAAAAACCCGGATATTCATCTTGCTGCAAATACTCCGGGGGTCCGGGGGCAGAGCCCCCGGCGCTATTCATTAAACCCGCGCTTAGGTTACAACCTGCGCTGTTTCCAATACAGCATGCAACAGCACATCCGAGCCCGCGGCAGCCCACTCCTTGGAAATATCCTCAGCTTCATTGTGGCTCAAACCGTCCACACAAGGACACATGATCATCGCCGTTGGTGCGACATCATTGATCCAACAGGCATCATGCCCAGCCCCAGAAACGATATCCATATGCGAATATCCCAAACGCTCGGCGGCTGAGCGCACCGCAGCCACACAGGCCTCGTCAAAAGCTGGCGGATTGAATTGCCCGACCACTTCGGTCTCAAGGCTCACCTCAATCTCGTCGCACAGCTTGGGCGCACGGGTGTAAAACTCCTCCAGCATCGCATCGATCACCTCCTGCAGATGCGACCGGAAATCGATGGTGAACACCACTTTCCCGGGGATGATGTTACGCGAATTTGGATAAACATCCACATGGCCGATGGCGCCCACCGCATTGGGCTGATGCTTCATGGCAATTTCATGCACCAATTCCGTGATGCGCGCCAATCCACGTCCCGCGTTTTTGCGCATTGGCATCGGGGTAGACCCTGTGTGGCTTTCTTTGCCCGTCACCGTACATTCGATCCAACGCAGCCCCTGTCCATGGGTCACAACGCCAATATCTTTGTTTTCGGCCTCAAGAATAGGTCCCTGCTCGATGTGCAGCTCGAACATTGCGTGCATCTTGCGCGCGCCAACCTCTTCATCACCAACCCAGCCAATGCGTTTTAACTCATCGCCAAAGGATTTGCCCTCGGCATCCACCTTCGCATAGGCCCAATCCTGCGTATGTTTGCCAGCAAACACACCAGAGGCCAGCATCGCTGGCGCATACCGCGTGCCCTCTTCGTTGGTCCAGTTGGTCACCACAATGGGGTGTTTGGTTTTCAGCCCAAGATCATTCATGGTGCGGATCGCTTCCAATCCGCCAAGAACCCCAAGCACACCATCATATTTGCCGCCCGTCGGCTGCGTGTCCAAATGCGACCCCATATAGACAGGCAAAGCTTCTGGGTCTTCGCCCGGACGGGTCGCAAACATATTGCCCATCGTGTCTACACCCATTGTGCAGCCCGCCGCCTCGCACCACGATTGGAACAAGGCGCGCCCTTCGGCATCTTCGTCTGTCAAAGTTTGCCGGTTGTTGCCGCCTGCGATGCCGGGGCCAATCTTGGCCATATCCATCAGACTGTCCCAAAGACGGTCCGCGTTGATCTTCAGATTTTCGCCTGGTGCGCTCATAAAAGAACCCCCTGTTCAAATGTTCATCAGAGAGTCTTCCGCACTATGGCTGGAGAGCGGTGCCCCCTTGCTGGTTTTTTACCAATTGGTAAAGTACGATTGCCAAGGATTGGCATCCTGTCAAGGCGCGTCTTGCGCCTTCAGCCGCTAACGAGGATACTATCCCCCCTGTGATGAATTTCGCAGCACTTCGAAAAAGGGTTTCAAATGACCGCACCCCAGACGCCAACTGCCAAAAAGCCAAGCCGCATTCAGCTGCGCAATCGCAAACTGATTTTGGACGCTGCTTTGGATGTTTTTTCCAACCATGGATATCGTGGCGCCACCCTGGACCAAATTGCGGAAACCTCTGGCCTGTCCAAACCCAACATACTTTACTATTTTGACGGCAAAGAAGCTATACATATCAGCCTGTTAAACCAATTGATGGAAAACTGGCTCGACCCGCTGCAAGACATGGATCCGAACGGGGACCCTCTCGAAGAGATCATGTCCTATATCCACCGCAAACTTCAAATGAGTCGCGATTTTCCGCGCGAAAGCCGCCTGTTTGCCAATGAGATCCTCCAAGGCGCACCCCGCATGAAACCACATTTGGAAAGCAGCCTGAAACCTCTGGTCGATGAAAAGACTGCGCTGATGCGTCGCTGGATGAAAGATGGACGATTGACGGATCTGGATCCGTTCCACCTGCTGTATTCTGTTTGGGCCACCACACAACACTACGCAGACTTCGAAGTCCAAATCGCAGTGCTCAGCCCAGATGAAGCCCGCCCAATCGAAGGTGCAGATAGCTTTCTTGACCTTATGTTTCGAAAACTTCTGACCCCGTAATCTCCCGCAAAGATCCATGTGATCCAGCGGAGCGCGTTTCACGCGCACAGGATGTGCCCTTCGGGCAGTGGGCGCCTGTGCATCCGACAACCAGATGCACAACCGCATTGGCATCATGAAAACGCTTCAACAGGGGCAACACCCGAGGAGAAAGCCAAAGGCTGCCGACGAGATATCCTGATGCGCCGCTAGGCGCGCAATGTGAAAGCCCCCCGCCAGACATTGGCGAGGGGCTTTGGTTTATTCAGCCGGCTCAAAGTTTGACGGATTGTTGGGGTGCTCCGTCCAATTGCCGTATGTATCTGTCACGGTTTCGCCCGTGCGCTCATCCAATTGGCCTGCATCCACTTTTTCCATCGTGATACAGTTGTCTACAGGGCAGACATTGACGCAGAGGTTACAGGCGACACATTCGTCGTCCTTAACCGTGAAGACCCGATCCTCTGACATTTCAATCGCCTGATGGCTGGTGTCTTCGCACGCCGCAAAGCACCGGCCACAGCTGATACACGCATCCTGATCAATTTTGGCTTTGGCCACATAGTTCAGGTTCAGGTACTGCCAATCGGTCACATTTGGCACCGCACGCCCAACAAGCTCTTCGGTCGAGGTAAAGCCTTTGCGATCCATATAGTCGCTAAGGCCCGAGATCATTTCCTCAACCACTTTGAACCCATAGGTCATCGCGGCGGTACAAACCTGCACGTTGCCAGCCCCAAGGGTCATAAACTCTGCTGCGTCACGCCATGTTGTCACGCCCCCAATCCCTGAAATCGGCAAACCGGCTGTTTCGGGGTTGCGGGCAATTTCTGCCACCATATTCAGCGCAATTGGCTTCACCGCAGGGCCACAGTACCCGCCATGGGTGCCTTTGCCATCGATCATCGGCTCAGGGGCAAAATCATCCAAGTTCACATTGGTGATAGAGTTGATCGTGTTGATCAAGCTGACCGCATCAGCGCCGCCGCGCTTGGCCGCTTCTGCCGGTTTGCGCACATCGGTGATATTGGGGGTCAGCTTCACAATGCAGGGCATCCGCGAATGGGTTTTGACCCAGCGGGTCACCATTTCGATATACTCTGGCACCTGACCTACGGCCGAGCCCATACCGCGCTCTGCCATCCCATGCGGACAGCCAAAGTTCAGCTCGACTCCATCCGCTTCGGTGTCTTCGATGCGCTTGAGAATGTCGATCCAGCTGTCTTCGTCGCACGGCACCATCAGCGAGATGATCAAAGCGCGGTCTTTATAGTCCCGTTTCACCGATTTGATTTCGCGCAGGTTGGTTTCCAGCGGACGGTCTGTGATCAATTCGATGTTGTTCAGACCCAGCAACCGCCGGTCAGCGCCATGGATCGCGCCATAGCGTGGCCCGTTGACGTTGACCACAGGTGGACCTTCTGAGCCCAGAGTTTTCCAGACAACCCCGCCCCAGCCCGCTTCGAAGGCGCGGCGCACGTTGTACTCTTTGTCAGTGGGTGGCGCAGAGGCCAACCAAAACGGGTTTGGGGATTTGATCCCAATGAAATTGCTTACGAGATTGGCCATGTGCTTATCTCCTCTCTTGGGTGGCGGATGCCACCTCAGCCCATCAGTTGAGCGTGAATATCTTCGGCGGCGTCGCGCCCTTCGGCAACCGCAGTAACGGTCAGATCATCTCCACCCGAAGCACAATCGCCCCCGGCCCAGACACCTTGGACACTGGTGCGCCCTGCCCCTTGAATGGCAATTTTGCTGCCCTCAAGATCCGGCAAATCGCTGCCACCCAGCGTTTGACCAATGGCCTTGAACACCTGATCGGCTGCCAAACGAATGGTCTGACCGGTTGGCGTCAGCGCATCATCGGTATATTCAAACTCGATCTCACGCACAGCGCCATTGCCAATCACCGCTTTGGGCGAGGCGTTGGTGATGATGCGCACACCTTTCGAGGCCGCCAGATCTTGTTCAAACGGGCTGGCGTTCATCCGATCACGGCCCCGACGATAGACCAAAGACACGTTCAATGCGCCCAAAAGCTTGGCCTGAACAGCGGCATCCACCGCGGTCATACCGCCACCGATCACCACAACGTCACGGCCAATTTCTACCGACGTCAGATCCGACGCTTGACGCAGATCAGAAATAAAGTCGACCGCGTCGATCACACCGTCTTTGTCTTCGCCCTCAACCCGAAGCGCATTCACGCCGGTCAAGCCAATGCCAAGGAAAACAGCATCAAAAGACCCCTTGAGGCCCTCAAGGGTCAGGCCTGCGCCAAGTGAGCGGCCCGTTTCGATGGTAATGCCACCAATTTTCAGCAACCAATCCACCTCTTTGGCAGCAAAGTCATCCACGGATTTATAGCTGGCGATACCAAATTCGTTCAGACCACCGGCTTTGGCGCGGGCATCATAAACGGTCACCTCATGGCCTTTCATCGCCAAACGGTGGGCACAGGACAGACCAGCCGGACCGGCGCCAACCACGGCAACCGTTTTGCCAGACGGTGCGGCGCGCTCAAACGGATGCTCGCCTGTGGCCATCAACGTATCAGTGGCAAAACGCTGCAACTGACCAATGGTGACCGGCTTGCCTTCGGCGGTTTCGCGTACACAGACCTGCTCGCACAGGGTTTCTGTTGGGCAGACCCGCGCGCACATGCCGCCAAGAATATTCTGCTCCAGAATCGTTTTGGCCGCCGCCGTGGGCGTGCCGGTCGCGATCTGACGAATGAACATGGGGATGTCGATGTCGGATGGGCAAGCCGTGATGCAGGGTGCATCATGGCAGAAATAACAACGGTCCGCCGCAACAAGTGCTTCGTGGCTGTCCAGCGCGGGATGCAGATCCGAAAAGTTATCAGATAGATCCGATGCTGAAAGCCGCCCTGCAACAATGCCTGGCGTCAGCGTATTAGAAGTCATGGGTACCTCCACTGAGCTTGGTATTTTTTGTTTAGTATGATCGGAATGATTTTTTTATCAACTGGTAAAAATTGAACTGGCGAAATTCTTTTACTTTTCCCGCCGACTGCCTGAAATTTTGGCATATCTGCTTGAAACTGGCGTCTTGGGCTGTTCTGACTGAGCCAATCCACCAAAATAGGAGTTGTAGGTTTGCGTATTTTTTCGACCAAAGATCGGCCCGTGCACTTGGGCCCCTTCCCTCTGGAACGATTGAAGCGTCAGCGCGACCTGCCGGATCTAAGCACATTGCCCCCTTGGTCGCCGGTCTCGTTTCGGCGCCCCGACGCCCCAGAAAGCCTCGTCAATGCGATGGGCGAATACCAAGCGATGCTGGACGCTATTCGCGACGGCATGGTCAACAGAACCCGCTCGACCATTCCAGCAGACCCGCTGGAACGCTCAGAACATCTCAAATCCTTTGGCTATTTTTCAGACGCCAGCATGGTTGGGATCTGCAAACTGCCTGACGCGGCGCGATTGAAAACGCCTGTTCGAAATCCTGACATCGATCACCTGGCCGAAGAATTGCGCACCCGCCAGACCAAAACTCTGGCTTCGGGCATTGATGTGATTATGGCCGAACTCAAAGACGCCATGTCTGCGCCACCAACAGGCATCGACGATCACCGCTATGCGCTGGTGTTCCTTTATGAATTCCCTCGCGACCCGGATGATTACGAGCCCGGCACAACATGGATTACCGATGCGCAATCACAACGCGCCAGCCTGCGTGCCAACGAAACAGCCGCCGTTCTTGCGAATTATATCCGCCTACTTGGCTGGCAAGCCAAAGCCCACTCGGGAACCTCTTCGGATGTCGACCTCAATCACCTTGCGGTAGCTGCAGGGCTTGCCACGCTTGAAAACGGAGAGATCCACGCCCCCTGGATTGGCCCTCGGTTTGGACTGGCGGCCATCACCTGTGATTTGGGACTAATCGCCGACAAACCTCTGACCCCAATGAAAGAGCAATCGTGGAACCAAACCAAAGGGCCGGCGTGGTGGCTTGGCAAAGACACGGTCAAATCAGGGTTGAACCGGGATCCCTTTGCCAAACGGCGTTTTTCCGAAGGCCCTCTGCCCTTTGAGACGCTTAAGCGGGTCGACGATCCGACCACCTATATCGATGCGCCAAATGTGGCTCGGGTTCCCAAACGCGCCGATATGTTTGCGCGGGCGCAATTCGGCGACATGGGCAAGAAAATGCAAGACACGGCCAAGGGCGGCTATTACGCGCGCAAAGCAGCGACCAGCTTTGCCCAGCGGCGTGCGCTTGGGGCCTTTGTGGTCATCCAGAATGGTGACCCGAACCCAACAGGTCTGCGCCCCACCAACGAAAGTGACAATGCGCTCAGCGTCAAAGCTGCGGCCTATTTCCTTGGTGTGGATGCCGTCGGGATCAGCGCCTGCCCGGATTGGACGTGGTATTCACATGACGCGGCCGGCGATCCAATTGTTCCAGAACATGACAATGCGATCAGCATGATCATCGACCAAGGCTTTGAAACTATGGAAGGCGCCTCTGGTGATGACTGGATCAGCGTGGCGCAATCGATGCGCGCCTATCTGCGGTTCTCGCTGCTGGGTGGTGTGATCGCAAAACATATCCGCAATCTTGGATATAACGCCAAAGCACATACCGTGATGGACGGCGAAGTCCTGCAGCCACCCCTGCTGTTGCTCAGTGGATTGGGCGAGGTCAGCCGCATCGGCGAAGTCATCTTGAACCCGTTCCTTGGGCCACGCCTAAAATCCGGTGTGGTGACAACCGATATGCCCATGTCGCACGACAAGCCAATCGACTTTGGATTGCAGGCCTTTTGTGACTCCTGCAATAAATGCGCGCGCGAATGCCCGTCTGGAGCCATCACCGCCGGACCCAAGCTGATGTTCAACGGCTATGAAATCTGGAAATCCGACAGCCAAAAATGCGCGACCTACCGCATCACAACCGAAGGCGGCGCGATGTGTGGGCGCTGTATGAAAACGTGCCCTTGGAATTTGGAAGGTCTGTTTGCCGAGGCGCCGTTTCGTTGGGTTGCATCGAATGTGCCCGCTGCGGCGCCGGTTTTGGCCAAGCTGGACGACAAATTGGGGCGCGGCGGCCTGAATGACGTCAAAAAGTGGTGGTGGGACATCGAGCTTAGTGAGGACGGCGGCTATCATCCCAGCAAACACCCGCTCAACCGGCGCGACCTGCAACGGGATTTAGACCTCAAATACGAAGACCAAACGCTTGCTGTTTACCCTGCACCTCTAGCCCCGCCGCCTTGGCCCTATCCGTTCCCAATGGATCGTGAAGCCGGCATTCAGGCCTATGATGCCATGATTTCGGCCAGTGAATATAAGCAGCGATTGCAAAAGGGCGACCGCTCGGTGGTGCACAGCTTCACCCCTCCAAGTGATCCCCCCGTCATCCGCGTCGAAATCAAAACCGCAGAAAAAATGACGTCGGACGTCACCAAGTATGAATTTGCCACCCTTGATGGCACGCCCCTACCAGACTGGAGCGCGGGGGCGCATCTAGACGTTCTGGTCGCGCCTGAATTCCTGCGCCAATATTCGATGTCGGGGAATCCCGAAAACACCGACACCTACCAAATCGGGGTGCTGCGCGAAGATGAAGGCCGTGGCGGATCAGCATTGATGCACCGGATCTTTGACGAAGGCCGCAAGGTGTTCATTTCCAAGCCGATCAACCACTTCCCACTGGCCGAAGAGGCCACCAAGACATTCTTGATGGGCGGCGGCATCGGTATCACGCCGATGATCGCCTTTGCCCATCGCCTCCATGCCTTGGGCAAAGATTTTGCACTGCACTACTCCTGCAGCTCCCGCGACACGGCGGGCTATCTGGAAGATCTTGCCAAAACGCCTTGGGCAGACAAAGTCCACTTCCACTTCAGTGACGAAGGCAGCCGCGCCGATCTCGATGTGATTCTATCGGGCTATCAAGCGGGGTGGCATGTCTACACCTGCGGGCCCGATCGCTACATGTCGGGGGTAATTGATGCTGCAACGCGGCAAAACTTCCCCGAAGACGCCCGCCACCTCGAGTATTTCTCGGCGCCAGAAGCCCCCGAATACGAAAACCACCCATTCACCCTAAAATTGAAAGATGGGCGAGAACTGACCGTTCCGGCCGACAGAGATGCCGCAGATGTGCTGAATGACAATGGCATCCCAATTGACGTAAAATGCAGTGATGGGATCTGCGGAGTCTGCAAATGCGGCCTAATATCAGGCGAAGTCGAGCACCGTGACTTTGTTCTATCCAACGCACAACGCGAGAAAACCATCATCCTGTGTCAATCACGCGCCGCACAACCAGAAGGTATTGTCGAAATTGACATCTAGCCAATAGACCTGAGCAAAGACGCTTTGGACCGTGTGACAAAATCGCTGTGGGATTTTTCTGCAGTTGCGAAATGATTTTGAAAGGCATAGGATTTTGGCAGATATTCGGAGGGTCTCTCAATGAGCCAAAAAGCCCGTCTTTCAAAAACCGATTGGTTGCAGGCTGGATTTTCTGCCCTCGCGCAGGATGGCCCAGCCGCCCTTAAGGCCGAACCTTTGGCGCGCCGCCTTAAGACCACCAAGGGATCGTTCTACTGGCACTTTGATGATGTCCCAGCCTTTCAGGCGGCCATGCTGGACATCTGGGAGGCAGAAGCCCTGTCAGCCCTTAGCCAGATCTTGGATGAAGAAACCAATTCCGGCGCAAAGCTTCGCCGTTTAGGCCAAGAGATCACCACCTACACCAGCGACACGCTGGCCAACACCAACCCTGAACGCGCGATCAGGGCGTGGGCCAAAAGCGATCCCAGCGCCGCGGCGCGGATCGACAAGGTTGACGCCTTGCGTCTTCAACTGTTGACGGCATTGCTCAAGGAAAATGGCATTTCCAACCCGGATTGGGCGTTGGTGATCTTGGGGTCATCCGTTGGGCTCAAGGAGCTACCAGCCAACGAAAACAGCTCTCCGATGGAATCACTTGTCGATCTGGTGCTGGCGCTGCGCTGAACGGCGGGTGAGGTAATCAATGAACCGATGGCGCGCCTGCGGCAATGGGCGCCCCTGCGCGCCTTCGCTTAGCGACTTTTGCAAGAAGTAGCCCGTGGTGCGCAGCCCCTCTTCAAGCTGCCCAATATCGGTGCTGTTTTCGCCCCGCAGACATGCGGGCAACGGCAGCATCCGATCCTGCCATTCGCCTGCGCCCTTGGCCGAAACCGCCCGACCGGTTTTGGGCGAAACATAGATCAGATCTTCGGTGCTGTCGGTGACGGCACACCGGTCAAGATCAAGGCCGTACCCCAGATCTTCGAGCAGGGCGAGTTCCCAACGCAGATAAGCCAGCGGCCACACTTCGGTTTCATCCAAGATATCAAGCAAGGCCTGTGTGCGTGTGTAGAGCGCCAGATGCGGCTCGCGTTCGGGCAGACAATGCACCAACAGGGCTGTGACCGCGTTTAACCCCGCCAAGGCCTGCCGATCCCCCATCACAACCGCCGCCCGGCTGCGGACGGGTTCAACGGTGTAGCTGCCGATGTGGCTTTCCAAACGGGCGCGCCAACTGACATCCAGCTGCGCGCCGGGTTGCAAGATCGGCGCAATTTTGCGGCTGGTGGCCCCCCTTAGAACGCCGGCATGACGCCCATGCTCTGGGGTGAACACCTCAAGGATGGCCGAGGTTTCCCCGTGCCGCCGTACTGCTAGCAATGTGCCTTGATCACGCCAATCCATATGCAAGCATTCCCCGCCCATCACAAAGGTGCAAGCCTTGATCGCAGGCTTATTCGGCCAGACCCGGCTCGTCCAACAAATGGCGCCCCTGACGGTCTTCAACCTCAATCACCCAAAGATCCGGATCAAAACTGCGTTGCTTGGCAATTGTGGCGTCGACGTCGCGCTCTGCGCCCGACGACAGCTCCATCCAGGTGCGCGCACCTGTCATCAGGTCAAACGAGCGCTGAAAGCCCACCGCCTGGCCATCCAATGTGTTCAGCTTGATCAACACCGCGCCCGCCGTGTCATCCCCATGGGACACCACAAACGCCGGGATATCCACCAGCCGCAACCGCGTCAGATAGGCATCCACCCAAATTCGGGCCGTCAGGCGCATGGCCCTTTAATTTCCGTCTTTAAAGTTAAGGCCAATTTCCGAGTAGCGCTCGGCTTCGTCCTGCCATCCGGTGCGCACTTTGACCTGTAGGAACAGATGCACTTTGCGGCCCAGAAACTCTTCCATTTCTTCGCGGGCGGCTTTGCCAATCGCTTTGATTGTCTCGCCCTTATGGCCCAAAATAATGCCCTTGTGACCATCGCGGCTCACGTAGATCAGCTGATCGATCCGCGCAGAGCCATCTTTGCGCTCTTCCCATTTTTCGGTCTCAACCGTCAACTGATACGGAAGTTCCTGATGCAAACGCAGGGTCAATTTTTCACGCGTCATTTCCGCCGCAATCATGCGCATCGGTAAATCAGCGATTTGATCTTCGGGATACAGCCACGGGCCTTCGGGCAACTCTTGGGCCAGCCAGCTGCGCATAGCATCGACGCCATGGCCTTTTTCAGCAGAGATCATGAACGTATTGGTGAACTCAAAGCGGTCATTCAAATCTTTGGACAGCGCCAGCAGAACCTCTGCTTTGACCCGGTCGATTTTGTTGATCGCCAAAGCCACGGTGCGCCCCTCAGAGATGTCGCCCAAAGCTTCGAGGATCTTCTCCACGCCTTCGGTCACGCCACGATGCGCCTCGATCATCAAAACGATGACATCTGCATCCGCAGCGCCCCCCCAGGCCGCAGCAACCATCGCGCGATCCAGACGGCGGCGTGGTTTGAACAGGCCGGGTGTGTCAACAAAGACCAGTTGGCTTTCCCCTTCGATGGCCACGCCACGAATGCGGGCCCGCGTGGTTTGCACCTTATGGGTCACAATCGAGACCTTCGCCCCCACCATCAAATTGGTCAGGGTCGATTTACCCGCATTGGGTTCTCCGATCAGGGCAACAAAGCCCGCGCGCGAGGTCATCAGCATATCTCCTTGGTCAAGTTATGCGGTGTATAGCAAAGTTTCCCGCTCCGCCAGAGCCGTCAACGACGCTCTCTGAGCAAGGAGTACATCCCACTCAGTACAATCACGCCACCGCCCAAAAGCGTCAAGAAATCCGGACGTTCGCCAAAGATCAAAACCGCAAGCGCAAGGGCAAACACCAGACGGGTATAGCGAAACGGCGCAACCAGCGAAACTTCTCCTGATCGCATTGCCACGGTCAACGCGCCATAGGCCATGACACCAAATACCGATGCGGCCAGTACGGACACGCCCGCCCGCAGATCGGGCAACGCCCATGGATCGCCCTGCGCTACGGCGACAATGACACCGGCCACAATAATGACGGCAAATCCAACGCTTCCCAATTGCGCCATCGACATCGAGGCCGGGCTGGCGCGGGTGGCCAAATCACGTCCGGCAAATCCCAACATGCCTAGAAAGGCAAACAACGAGCCCAGCTCAAAACTGCCCGGCGCGGGTTTGAGGATCAACAAAACGCCACAAAACCCAATGCCCATCGCCAACCACCGACGCCAGCCAACTTTTTCACCAAAGATGACGGCCGCGCCAAAGGTCACAAACAATGGCGTCGCCTGCAGGATTGATGACAGGCTGGCCAGAGGCGCAAAGGCCAAAGCCAACGTAAAGAACATCCGTCCGCCAAGCTCACATAGACTGCGAATGATCAAAGGGCGTGACGTGATGGCTGGATGAACGATCCGCTCTTTTTGCCACAACGACATCGACGCAAATATCAACATGCCAACCAGACCGAACTGAACCATCAAAGGGCCAACCCCATAGGTTGCTGTTGCCGATTTCAACAAGACATCTTCGATCGCAAACCCCAGCATCGCCAAGGCCATGGCAATTGCTCCGCGTGAATTCGCGTCGATCATGATTTTGAAAGGGTCTCGAGCAGAGATTTGGCAGCCATCTGTTCCGCCGTCCGTTTGGACCCTGCCGTCGCCTGATCGCTTTGACCAGAGGCCAGGGTGACCTCGATTGTGAACACCGGCGCGTGGTCAGGACCGCTGCGCGCGATCTGGGTGTACTTAGGGGGTGTTTGTCCCCGGGCCTGCGCCCATTCCTGTAGCGAGGTTTTGGCGTCGCGTGCATCCGCTTTGACACTTGTCACACGATCGCCCCACAGACGTAGGATCATCGCCTGTGCTGCATCAAACCCGGCATCCAGATAGACGGCCGCAATCACCGCCTCCATCGCATCCCCAAGCAAAGCCAGCTTGCGCCGACCGCCCGACATCATTTCAGAGCGCCCCAATTTAAGGACGCTGCCAAGATCAATATCCACCGCCACTTCGGCGCAGGTCTCTTTGCGTACCAGCGCGTTGAAGCGCGGGGCAAGCTGCCCCTCAGAGGCAGACTTGTCCAGTTCGAGCAACGCCTGAGACATCACCAACCCAAGCACCCGGTCCCCAAGAAATTCAAGCCGTTGGTTGTCATCGCGCGTTGGCGACGACATCGAAGAATGTGTCACCGAACGCACCAACAGTTCGGGCTTGGAAAATTGGTGCCCAATCCGGCCCTGAAAAGCCGCTAATTCTGCTGAAATCTTCAATTCACCGCCTTGAAATAACGATCCGAACGCCATGTCCAGAAGGCCAAAGCAGACCGACCCGCGAACGAGAAGACAATCCGATCCGCACGGCCAATCAAGTTTTCATAAGGCACAAATCCAACGCCACCGGCTTGCTGCGCCACACGGCTATCAAGCGAGTTGTCGCGGTTGTCGCCCATAAAGAAATACTGCCCTGCAGGCACTGTAAACACCGCTGTGTTATCCGTGCGGATGTCGGCGATATTCAAAATCGCATGCGGCTCTCCGCCCGGGAATGTTTCCATATACCGGCTTTTCAGACAGGTCGCGCCTTCGCCCAAAATTCCGTTTTCACAGCCCGGTTTGTTGCGGGCACCGCCTTGGCTTTCATAGACCTCTTCAAATTTGCCGGCCTCTTCGATTTTGGCGGCAACACCATTCAAATAGACCAAGCCATCTTTGAGCTGCACTGTGTCACCCGGAAGACCGATCAAGCGCTTGATATAGTCCTGCCCGGTAACGGGGTGGCGAAACACAATGACGTCGCCGCGTTCTGGTTCACTGCCCATGATGCGGGTGTTGTCCCCATCCATGAAACCGCAAATGCCTTTGGCATCGATGTTCAGACGACGAATAGAGGGGCAAGAGGCATAGGAATACCCATAGGCCATTTTGTTGACGAACAGGAAATCACCGATCAACAATGTGTCCTTCATGGATCCTGACGGGATCCAGAATGGCTGAAAAAAGACAGTGCGGAACACACCGGCGATCACAAGCGCCCAGACCACCGTTTTAATAGTCTCGACAATTGCGTTGTCTTTCTTGCCTTCAGTGGCCATTGGATCTTTCTCCTGATCTCAAAAGTTGCACCGGGTTGATGAGCGGATGTGCCCGGTCTGTCAACCCAATGGTCGTGCCTCGATCACCACAAATGCTTGCGCCCATGGATGATCGTCGGTCAAAGTCACGTGAATGATGGCCTCGTGGCCGGCCGGGGTCATGCTGTCTAGGCGTTCTTTCGCCCATCCAGTGACCTCCATCACAGGTTGCCCGCTGCGCAGGTTGCTGACAGCCATGTCTTTCCAACTGATTCCCATCCGCAATCCGGTGCCCAAGGCCTTAGAGCAGGCCTCTTTGGCGGCCCATCGTTTGGCATAGGTGCCCACAACATCTTTGCGGCGCTCTGCTTTGCGTTGCTCGATGTCGGTGAAGACGCGATTGCGAAACCGGTCGCCAAAACGCTCTAGCGTGCCAGCGATCCGATCTATATTTGCCAAATCAGTGCCAATCCCAAGGATCATTCCAGCCAGCTTCCGATGTCGCCAGTGGCTTGGTTCAATGTGAACCGCAAAATCGCCCCTGAAAAATCCCCCCGGTCGGGATTGTAACGCTGCACATTGGCGGAAAACAACAACCCCACCGAAGGGTCATAGGCGGCCTGAAGGGATTGGAAATCCAACCCTGCAAAGCCAATACCCGGATCCATCCCGATGACGCGGCATTGCCGGTCGCCCAACTCGGAAAAAGGGGGCGACAAGACCATCAGGAAATAGGCCCCGGCAGCCGGTTCGACCGTGTCCATTGCAGTGATGCGCACATCACCATTTGCAAAGGTCCGGCTGTGAGCCTCATAGGGTTCGATGATGTTGCGCGCGTGGCTTTCCCATCCACAATCCAGCACCGATTGGGCCGAAGCCCCGGATGCCAGCATCATCAAAGCACATGCCAATAAGCGTTTCATTTCAGACCTCCAAACGTGTGGTGAAAATCTTGACAGCTGCTGCGCCAAACAACAGACCAAACAGCACTTCGAACCCGCGTTTTGCACGCGCATATCCCCGCGCGATATGTGGCTGGCTAAACATCAAAGCATAACCCAGGAACACCACAACTGAGGTTGAAATCAACGCCGAAAACAGGATCCAAATCTGACCTGCGCCCGCCTCGCCTGGCAAGGCAATCGCATAGACCGATCCCCATGACAAAATCGCTTTGGGGTTGGTGATATGCAGCGCCAGACCGCGCAAAAACAGATGGTTTGCCACAGCGGTAGGCCCGGCAAGCACGGAATTGCCGCGCCAAGCAGAACGCAATGACCTCAGCGCCAAATATCCCAAATAGGCGGCACCAACGTAGCGCAGCACGTCGAACATCCACACATTTGCCAGCATAACAGCGCTCAGGCCCAGCCCTGCGGCAACGCCCCAAGTGGCCGAGCCACAGACAACCCCAGCAGCGATGATCAACCCAGCCCGGCGACCATGGGCCAACGATGTGCCCGATATAGCCAATGTGGCCGGCCCCGGAGAGCCGCCCGCCACCGCCCAAGCAAACAGGATAAAGGCCAACCCTTCGATCATTCTGATCGCGCCTCATCCATCAGGCGGCGCATCTCTGCAATCGACGGCTCAAGGCCACGAAAGATCGACTCGCCAATGATGAAGTGCCCAATGTTAAGTTCCATCACCTCTGGAAAGGCCGCAACGGGCTTAACCGTCTCATAGGTCAGCCCATGACCGGCGTGCACCTCAAGCCCCAGAGAATGCGCCAATGCGGACATGTCGCGCAGGGCTTTGAGCTCTTTTTCAACTACGTCGTGGTGCCCCTCCGCAAAGGCATCGCAATAGGCGCCGGTGTGCAGTTCGATCACCTGTGCCCCGATCCGGGCGGCGGCTTCGATCTGCTTGACGTCTGCAGCGATAAAGATCGACACCCGGCACCCCGCGTCGCGCAGCGGAGCAATGAAATGCGCCAACCGGTTTTCTTCGCGGGCCACTTCAAGCCCGCCTTCGGTGGTCCGCTCTTCGCGTTTCTCGGGGACAATGCACACAGCGTGTGGCTTGTGACGCAAGGCAATGGCCTGCATCTCGTCGGTGGCCGCCATCTCAAAGTTCAAAGGCACAGTCAAAACGTCCATCAAGCCTTCGATATCAGCATCCGAAATATGACGGCGATCTTCGCGCAGATGCGCCGTGATCCCATCCGCTCCAGCGGATTCTGCCAGTTTTGCCGCCCGCAAAGGGTCAGGGTAGGCACCGCCGCGTGCATTTCGCACCGTTGCCACATGATCAATATTTACGCCCAGGCGCAGGTTTCCCAAAGGCTGCATCGCCTTCTCCTTGGATTGAATTCTTCCCCGTTCACAGCAACCTAGTCAGGTTTTTGCCGATCGTCAGCACCGCGATGTGCTTTTTTCTTCAAAGCTTCAAATTTTGCCTTCAACGCGCCTTTGCGGCGGTGCTGATACGCGCGGATCACGGGCACTGAAATGTAGTAGGCGATGGTGCCGCAGACGATGCCCGGCACAAGGCCACCAATCATGTAGGGAAAAAACACTTCGTCATAGAAGATGCCTAGGCGGTGCCAATCCACATGACGCCCCGTGAACATCGCCATAAAATTGCTTTTCAGGTCCGCGCCAGCGTCCATGAATTTGCCAAACAGATTGCGATCCACTTCGGGGTGGCGGTGCAAATGACGCCCAAGCAAAAAGTACCCAGTTTTCATCGACATTGCGCCGATCAGAAAATAGGTCAGTGGATTGCCCAGAAAGGTGCCAAGCAGCGCCGCCAGAATATTGCCGCGCATGATGAAAGCCAGCGAACCCGCCACAACAAAGTGCATGCCATAAAACGGGGTAAAGGTGGTGAAGACACCTGCAAAAATCCCGCGTGCAATTTTTTCCGGAGAATCAGGCAGCCGATGCAACCGATGTTTGACATAACGCGCAGCCCGTCCCCAGCCGCCGCGCGGCCAGAAAAATTCGAACACGATCTGCCAGATCGGTCGACGGTCGCGGCGTTTGAATACCAAGTTGGGGCCCTCCTGTCAGGCCTATTAGGTGCGGTTTGCCCGCGCGGGGTCGCGGAATCGCTGAACAGCAGCGACATCGCTTTCGGCTTCGAGTGCTGACATGACAGAGTGCAAATGCTCTGCATCACGCAATTCGATATCAATCAGCAATCGATAGAAATCTGAGTTCTGATCGGTGAAATTCAAGTCCGAGATATTGGCCTTTTGTTCGCCGATCAATGTGCAAATTCGCCCCAGTACCCCCGCATCATTGCCGATGGTCATTTCCAGACTGGCGTGATGGATGGCCGGGTGTTTGCCCGCGTGCCAATGCAAGTCCATCCAGCGATCCAGCTGGTCTTCGAATTCTTCTAAAGTCTCACAATCAATCGCGTGCACTTCGACGCCCTGACCACGTTGAGAGATCCCAACAATGCGCTCGCCGGGCAAAGGCTGACAGCATTTGGCGATGTGAAAGCTTTGATCAGACGACAGGCCAATAACCGCGCGCCGCGGCTCAATGTTGTCCGTTTCGGTATCGCGCAGTTCGGGATAGACCGAGTGGATCACATCGCGCGCCGCCAATTCCGCACTGCCCAGACGCGCCAACATCGTATCGACATCTTCGATGCGCAGATTGCGCGCGGCGGTTTCCAGCACCTTATCGGTCAGCTTTTTGCCAATATGAGTGAACGACGCCCGCGCCAATTCCCACCCAAGCTTCATGAACCGTTCGCGGTCCACTTCGCGCAGGGCCCGACGGATTGCAGACCGGGCTTTACCCGTTGTGGCAATTTCCAACCAAGTCGCCTGAGGCGTCTGACCTTCGGCGGTGATGATGGTGATCGACTGACCGTTTTTAACCCGTGTCCACAAGGGGACTCGCATGCCGTCAATTTTGGCCCCGACACAGGCGTTGCCGATCCGCGTGTGAATGGCATAGGCAAAATCAATGGGCGTTGCGCCCTTGGGCAATTTGACCACTTCGCCTTTGGGCGTAAAGCAAAACACTTTGTCCGAATACATTTCCAGCTTGACCGCTTCGAGGAAGGCGTCGTGATCCTCTTCGGCATCAAACTGTTCGGTCAGGCTGGCCAGCCACTTGGCCGGATCAACCGCAAAGGGGTTCATAGAACGCACGCCATCACGATACGACCAATGCGCGGCAACACCTGTTTCCGCGACATCATGCATCTGGCGGGTGCGGATTTGCACTTCGACACGTTTGCCATCACGCCCCGACACCGTGGTGTGGATCGAGCGATAGCCGTTTGATTTGGGTTGACTGATGTAGTCTTTGAAGCGGCCAGGTACAGCGCGCCACCGCTGGTGAATAACACCCAGCGCCCGGTAGCAATCATCTTCTGTATCAGTAACCACGCGAAACCCGTAAATATCAGACAGACGTGAAAAACCCACGTCCTTCTCTGACATCTTACGCCAAATTGAATAAGGTTTTTTAGCGCGGCCAAAAACTTGCGCTTCAATCCGCGCATTTTCCAGCTCTTGGCGCATGTCGCCCGTGATCCGATGAATGACGTCGCCGGTCTCTTTTTGCAGCATCACAAAGCGGCGCATAATCGAGGCGCGCGCATCTGGATTGAGCACCTTAAAGGCCAAGTCCTCAAGCTCTTCGCGCATCCACTGCATCCCCATGCGCCCAGCGAGGGGGGCAAAGATATCCATGGTTTCGCGGGCTTTCTGGGCCTGCTTTTCAACGCGCATCGCCTTGATGGTGCGCATGTTGTGCAACCGGTCAGCCAGTTTGACCAAGATAACCCGCAGGTCCTTGGACATGGCCATAAACAGTTTGCGAAAGTTTTCTGCCTGTTTGGTTTCAGAGCTGCTGAGCTGAAGGTTGGTCAGCTTGGTAACACCATCAACCAGATCAGCCACTTCGATTCCGAACCGTTTCTCAACTTCGGAATAAGAGGCTTTGGTATCTTCGATGGTGTCGTGCAGCAGCGCGGTGATCAGCGTGGCATCATCCAGTCGCTGCTCTGTCAGGATCGCAGCCACGGCAACGGGATGCGAAAAATACGGCTCCCCGGAATGGCGATATTGGCCATCATGCATCTCGAGGCCAAAATCATAGGCCTCGCGGATCAGTTTTTCATTGGTCTTAGGGTTATAGTTCCGGACCAAGGCGATCAGGTCATCAACCGCGATCATTATGTCCGCTTCCTATCCCACAAGCCGAGGCGATCAGCCTTGGCTCTGTGCTTCCATCAACTGGCGCAGCAACATCTCTTCGGACATGTCGTCTTCGGCAGGTTTGTCAGCAGCTTCGCCGCCGCCGCCCATCAACAGAGCCATTGAGTCTTCTTCAGGCTCGTCAACTTCGATCTGTGTCTGGTTGTTTTCGATCAGACGCTCGCGCAGCTCATCAGCAGACTGTGTCTCTTCGGCGATTTCACGCAGGGCAACAACAGGGTTTTTGTCGTTGTCACGATCCACGGTCATCGACGCCCCAGAAGCGATCTCACGCGCACGATGGGATGCAAGCATCACCAGTTCGAACCGGTTAGGAACCTTGTCTACGCAATCTTCAACGGTAACACGGGCCATGCAGGACACTCCGATCAGGGGTACAGGTAGTAGAGAGGGAGTATTTAGGCCGGAAGTCTGCCATTGACAAGACGCAATCAAGCCAAAACCACCTCTTGCCGTGCAGCAATAGGCAATTTTGCGCACAGTTCCGCGACCGTGCTCCCTAAAATGGGATGATACCAGTCCGGCGCGACATCACAAAGGGGAATCAGCACAAAGGCCCGCTCTTGCAGTCGCGGATGCGGCAGAATCAATTTGTCCGGCGCTTTTTGCATCTGCTGATCAAGCGGCAGGTCGATCCAGCTTTGAACTGTTTCAGCATCCGGCAGGACCATGTCACCCGCCGCCAGCAGATCCAAATCCAACGTGCGCCCCGCCCACCGCGTGATCCGCTCACGGCCGAAGCGGCCTTCAACTTCGTGCAAGATCTGCAACACGGTCTCGACATCATGTTCTGTGCGAAACCGGGCCGCCGCATTCACATAGTCTGGCCCTGCACCCGCCGGGAAACACGGTGTGTTATAAAACGGGCTACAAACCTGCAATTCCAAGCCCGCAGCCTGAAGTTGATCAACCGCCAGGGACAAAGTTACCTTGGGTAACTCTCCGTTTAGTGGTATATTGGCACCCAATGCGACCAAGACGTCTTGTTTGACGGCCATCCTACACCTATCCTAATGAACCAAGTTATCGACTTGCTTCAGGTAACGTATAGTTTTATTTTTTTATAGCAGCTTTCTGGCCGACACATTTCACACTCACGGACAGGCCGTTCGCTGACTAATCGGAAGGATATTTAATGTTTTACAAAGACGAACGGCTGGCGCTGTTCATCGATGGATCGAACCTGTACGCCGCAGCGAAAGCGTTGGATTTCGACATCGACTACAAATTACTTCGACAAGAATTTATGCGTCGCGGCAAGTTGTTGCGGGCGTTTTATTACACTGCATTGCTCGAAAATGATGAATATTCGCCTATCCGTCCCCTCGTAGACTGGCTGCATTACAACGGCTTCACGATGGTGACGAAACCAGCGAAAGAATACACCGACAGCCAAGGCCGGCGCAAAGTCAAAGGCAACATGGACATTGAATTGGCCGTTGATGCGATGGAACTTGCCCCTCGGATTGATCACGTTGTGCTGTTTTCGGGCGACGGCGATTTCCGTCCGCTGATCGAAAGCTTGCAGCGTCAAGGCGTGCGCGTGTCCGTGGTGTCCACGATCCGCAGCCAGCCTCCGATGATCGCTGACGAATTGCGCCGCCAAGCTGACAACTTCATCGAACTGGGTGAGTTGAAGGACGTGATTGGGCGCCCACCGCGGGAAACTCCGCTGGAACGCGAAACGGTCTATCCAGAGTCTTAACTCTGTAGATCCGGATCTGCAAAAGGGCCTTGGATGGCCCCTTTGCCCAAACCTTTGCCGCAAAACCGGGTGCCCCACTCAGCACCAATTGCGGCCAAGGTCATTTTGGCATTCCCTGCCACTTTCCCCAAAAATTGAACTTGGGCGGCTATTTCCGACATCCGAGCCTTTACGGAGCGGTGCTTCCGGCTTACCTCTGAGCCAAGCAGGAGACAGCAGACCATGACCAAATCGCCACTGACCTTGTACTTGGCCGCCCCACGCGGATTTTGCGCCGGCGTGGATCGCGCGATCAAGATTGTTGAAATGGCACTGCAAAAATGGGGCGCTCCGGTCTATGTGCGCCACGAAATCGTTCACAACAAATTTGTTGTGGACAGCCTCAAGGACCAAGGGGCCATTTTTGTCGAAGAATTGGATGACTGCCCCGATGATCGGCCGGTGATCTTTTCCGCGCATGGTGTGGCCAAATCGGTGCCCGCTGCTGCGCAGGCGCGCAACATGATCTTTGTCGATGCCACCTGCCCGCTGGTCAGCAAAGTGCACATCGAGGCCGAACGTCACTCTGAGGCCGGTTTGCAAATCATCATGATTGGCCACGCAGGTCACCCCGAAACCATCGGCACCATGGGCCAGCTGCCCGACGGCGAAGTCCTCTTGGTCGAAACCGTGGCCGATGTGGCGACGGTGGATGTGCGTGATCCGCAAAAGCTGGCCTTTGTGACCCAGACCACATTGTCGGTGGATGACACCAAGGACATCGTCGCCGCGCTGCACGACCGCTTTCCAGCGATCCAAGGCCCCCACAAAGAAGACATCTGCTACGCCACCACCAACCGGCAGGAATCCGTCAAAGCGATGGCACCCAAAATCGATGCGATGCTGGTTGTCGGCGCGCCAAATTCTTCAAACTCCCGCCGTTTGGTCGAGGTCGGCTCGCGTGCAGGATGCCCCTATGCGCAATTGGTTCAGCGCGCCTCTGAGATTGACTGGCGCGCCCTTGAGGGCATCACATCGATTGGGATCACCGCTGGGGCCTCTGCTCCGGAGGTTCTGGTGAACGAAGTGATTGATGCATTGAAAGACCGCTTTGAGGTGTCGATGACTGAAATTGAAACCGCCAAAGAAAACGTGGAATTCAAAGTGCCGCGCGTATTGCGCGTTCCCGCCTAACCCAAAGTGTCTAAATCTGACCTGCGGATGCTTGTGCTGCCTTTGGCACCGCCCAAAAGCATCGCACGACAAAGCGTTCAGAGCGGAGCGATCAAGACACGGCCCCCAACAGGAGCCCGACATGGATGATCAAACGATCCGGCTATATGACACGCGCGCGCAGGACTATCGCAAGGCCGTGGCCAAAGATGACGATGCGTTGCTCACCGCCTTTATCGAGGCAATTTCACCGGGCGGACGTGTTCTTGATCTAGGCTGCGGCCCCGGACATGGGGCTGCGCATATGGCCAAAGCAGGCCTGAACGTCGACGCGGTTGACGCCTCTGCCAGCATGGTGGCCCTAGCCCGCCAGCACCCCGGCGTTCAGGCATGGCAAGCCACGTTCAACGACCTAACCGATCAAAGCGTTTATGATGGCATTTGGGCCAACTTCAGCTTGTTACATGCCCGCCGTGACGACTTGCCGACCCATCTCAACGCGATTCACGCCGCTCTCAAGCCAGAGGGTCGCTTCACCATGGCAGTCAAAGCCGGAACCGGGGAGCGACGCGACGACTTGGGGCGGTACTATAGCTATTACACCCAAGAAGAGCTGACGGCTTTGCTAGGGGCCGCTGGTTTCAAAGTCGCAAAAATTGCAACTGGTCGCGGGAAAGGGCTGGACGGGGCCATGGCGAATTGGATATCGGTGACCTCCTATGAGTAATCTTTATGCATATACCGACGGCGCATGTTCTGGAAATCCTGGTCCAGGGGGGTGGGGCGTTCTGCTGCGCGCCATGGACGGCGAGACCGTCCTGAAAGAGCGCACGCTGCAAGGCGGCGAGAAGCTGACGACCAACAACCAGATGGAAATGATGGCCGCGATTATGGCGCTGGAAACGCTCGAACGTCCCAGCGCAGTAACCGTCGTCACCGATAGCGCCTATGTCAAAAACGGCGTCACCGGCTGGATTTTTGGCTGGAAGCGGAACGGCTGGAAAACCGCCAGCAAGAAACCCGTCAAAAACGTTGAGCTTTGGCAGCGTCTGGACGCCGCCCAGACCCGTCACCAAGTGACGTGGGAATGGGTCAAAGGCCACGCTGGCCACCCCGAGAACGAAAAAGCGGACGAACTGGCCCGCGCCGGCATGGCCCCCTTCAAAGGCAAATCATGAGCCCGGCCATCGCGCTTGATTACGCTTCGGTTTTGGTCTTTGCCCTGACCGGTGCTTTGGCGGCGTCACGGGCACAACTTGATTTGGTTGGTTTTGTCTTTATCGCCAGCCTCACCGCGCTTGGCGGGGGCACCTTGCGCGACGTCCTACTGGATCGCAATCCGATCTTCTGGATTGCCCAACCCAGCTTTGTTGGTATCGCTGCGGCCGCCGCCTTGCTGGTCTTTTTCACCTCACACCTGTTGGAAAGCCGATACCGCACGCTGTTGTGGATCGACAGTTTTGCCCTGGCCATTGCCGTTCCAGCCGGCGCAGGTGTGGCCATTGGGTTGGATCAGCCGTGGCCGGTGGTTTTGATCATGGGAACCGTGACCGGGACCTTTGGCGGCTTGATGCGGGATGTGGTGTGCAACGAGGTGCCGCTGGTGCTGAAAAAGGGCGAGCTCTATGTGACGGCCGCCTTTTGTGGCGCTGCTACTGCTGTGATCGCAGCGCATCTGACCGGTGACGGGGCAATCATCGCTGGGGCTGGTGCATTGGGCACATGGGCGTTGCGGGCAGGCTCAATGGTCTTCGGTTGGAGCTTACCAACCTACAAAAGCCGCCCTCCCAAAGTCTGAAACAAGGTCGGTGTCCGCAAGGGCAGGTTATTTCTGCTGAAACTTTTGCCAAATCCAGATCAACAAAACCGCGCCAAGAATGGCACCGATAAGGCCGGCAAATACCCCGGTTATGTACAGCATGAACCGCAGGATCAGACCGCCAATCAGCGCCCCCGCCACCCCGATACCAATGGTCATCGGTAGGTTCGCTTGGATGTTCATGGCCCGCGTGGCAATCAGCCCCGCCGCAGCCCCGACAATGATCAAAAATAGAATACCTGACATAAAGTCACCTTGCCTGATCCCAACGCCACTGACCAGCCCCAGTGGCTTTCTGCACATTGATCGGCCAAGAGCCGCTGAAGACAGGCTGCGTCTGACCGACAGAGAGCGCTATTTGCGCCAGTGCGTCGGCACAATCACCAATGCCCCAATCGCCGCAAGCCCCGCGTCCACACCCGGTGGCCCAAAGCTGATGCCAAACATGATCCGCACAAAATAGAACAGAAACGCCCCGCCCACACAGATGATGATCGAAGGCAAATAGCCGTTGTGGGTGAACCCAAACTTTTCCGTCAAATAGCCAACAATACCGGCCACAACGACGGTACCAATCAATACCGGAAACATCGCAATTCTCCCTTGTTACAACTGGGTGCCTTTGGGCAAAGGCTGCCCCAGAACAAAGACCTCTGCATCTTGGGCCGCCTTACCTGCGCGTTGCAATCGCAACACCTTAACGGCCCCAGTGCCACAGGCCACCGTCAAGTCATCATCCAGAACCATACCCGGTGTGCCCTCACCCTGCCCCACCTCAGACGCCAACAACTTAAGTCGTTGTCCGTCAAATTCGACATAGGCGCCGGGAAACGGTGACAATGCGCGGATTTTGCGATCCACCTCGACCGCAGAACAGGTCCAATCAACCGCAGCCTCTGCCTTGTCGATCTTTTGCGCATAGGTCACGCCCTCTTCGGGCTGCTCTTGGGCCACAAGATCAGGCAAGCTCGACAGGGCCTCTACAATCAGGGCCGCCCCCATCTGTGACAACCGATCATGCAAGCCGGCGGTTGTTTCTGTTGGCAAAATATCGGTCGCCTGACGCAGCAAAACCGGGCCGGTGTCCAACCCCGCCTCCATCTGCATGATGCAAACCCCCGTCTCGCAATCCCCTGACATGATGGCGCGGTGGATCGGCGCTGCTCCGCGCCAGCGCGGCAGCAAAGAGGCATGAATGTTCAAGCACCCATGACGCGGCGCATCCAATACCGCTTGTGGCAAAATCAGACCATAGGCAACAACCACAGCAATATCCGCCTCAAGCGCTGCGAATTCGGCCTGCGCCTCTGCCCCTTTCAGCGACACAGGATGACGCACCTCCAAGCCCAACTCTAAGGCACGGGCATGAACAGGGCTCGGCCGGTCCTTTTTGCCACGTCCGGCGGGGCGCGGAGGCTGGCAATAGACGGCGGCAACCTCATGCCCGTCAGCCACCAAGGCCTCCAGCACAGGCACCGAAAACACCGGCGTTCCCATAAAAATGATCCGCATTTCAACTCACCCTTCTCTCCATCCGCGCGCGGAAAATGAAATTTTCCGATCCATTTTTTGTCAAAAAATGAGCCCGCCTAGCGGAGCTTTCGCGCCTTCTTGATCAACATATCGCGCTTCATTCGGCTGAGATGGTCAAAATACATCTTGCCGTTCAAATGATCGATTTGGTGCTGCACGCTGGTGGCCCAAAGGCCAACGAAATCGCGTTCTTCCAGCACGTTGTCGCCATTGAGAAACCGCACGGTCACCGCTCTGGGACGGCTGATCACCGCATGCACACCGGGCAAGTTCGGGCTGGCCTCTTGGTGCTCTCGCAGTTGCACTGACGCGTGCAGGATTTCCGGGTTGGCCATGCAGACCACCTGACCCCGCGCTTCGCTTGCATCCACAATGGCCAAGCGTTGCATGACGCCGATCTGAACAGCGGCCATGCCAACACCGGGCATGGCTTCCATTGTATCGGTCAGGTCACGCCAGACTTGGCGCATCTCATCGGTCACTTGCTCCACCGGGGCAACCGCGGTGCGCAGGCGTTTGTCAGGCCATGGCAGGCAGGGTCTTACACTCATGTCAGGCGCTCCAAATATGTGGGTTCTAGCTCTGCCCGCACCGCAGCGGACATATGGTCAAACAGCACCACGCCGTTCAGATGGTCGAGTTCATGCTGCGCACATTTCGCCTCAAAGCCCGACAGGTGTTGTTCTTGTGTCTGACCTGACAAATCGCGCCACCGCAAGGTGACCTCAGCCGGGCGGGTCACATCCACGGGCAGTTCGGGAATAGACAGGCAGCCTTCCTGTCCGGTGTTTTGTTCAACCGAGGTCTCGATGATTTCGGGGTTGATGCACACCAGTGGTGTGCCGGTGCCCTCTTTCCAAGTGCAATCCATCACAAACAGCCGTTTCATGATCCCCACCTGAGGCGCCGCCAAACCGCGTCCCGGCGCATCATACATTGTGTCCAGCATATCCTGCGCCAAGGCCGACACATCCTCTGCCTCCGCCACCCGCTCACAGGTCTGGCTAAGGCAAGGATCCGGCCAATAGCGCAGTTTCAGCAAGCTCACGACCGGGCCAGCTCGCGTTTCAATTTCTGCATTTTCCGCGTGATCATCTGGCGCTTTAACGGCTTAAGATAATCGATGAACAGCTTGCCATTCAGATGATCGATCTCGTGCTGCACGCAGGTCGCCCAAAGCCCCGCAAAGGTCTCTTCTTGCTCACCCCCGTTAAGATCCATCCAGCGCACTGTCACTTCGGCCGGGCGCTCAACATCGGCAAACTGATCCGGAATCGACAGGCAGCCCTCTTCGTAGGTGCTTTTGTCGTCCGAGGCCGCGATCACTTCGGGATTAAACATGGCCAGAGGGCGAGCAGCCTCCCCCTCTTCTTTGACACAATCCAGCACAATCACCCGCTCGAGGATACCAATCTGCGGCGCCGCCAGACCGATACCGGGCGCGTCATACATGGTTTCAAGCATATCATCAGCCAGCGTGCGCAGCGCATCCGAGACATCGTCAATCGGTGCACAGAGCTTTTTCAGGCGCGGGTCGGGGTGGATCAGGATCGAGCGTTTCATCCTCTCGATTTAGGTTATGGGCTCGGTTCGCGCAATGGGGATTGGCGCCAACTCCCCCTGTTGGGCCGTCAATTTCGCCTCGAAAACCCACGTTTAGGGCTTTGATCCGGTCTTGGGCGGCGCTTTGACCATCCCCACCCCAGAGCATGACAAAAAATTTAGAGACCACAGGGACAATCTGTCTGCTCACGTCTTGCACCTTCCGGGGCGTCACGGCAGTCTCCGACCGTCACCCAAAGGAGCACCACATGGATTTCGACAAGACCATCAATCGTTTTGGCACCCACTCAGTAAAGTGGGACATGATGGAAAGCATTTATGGCGTCCCTGCCGCTGATGGCATCGCCATGTGGGTCGCGGATATGGACTTCCCAGCCCCGCCCTGCGTGCAGGATGCGGTTAAGGACATGCATGCGCATGGCATTTACGGCTATTACGGCGACGAATCCAACTACCGCAACGCCATCTGCTGGTGGATGGAAAACCGCCACGGGTGGGCCATCACCCCAGAGATGATTTTCACCACCCACGGGTTGGTCAACGGCACCGCGCTCTGCGTCGACACCTATACCAAACCCGGCGACGGTGTGGTGTTGATGACCCCGGTATATCACGCCTTTGCCAAGGTGATCCGCGCCAACGACCGTCGGGTCGTCGAATGCGAAATGAGCACCAGCGACGGGCGCTATGTTCTGGATACGGCTGCGTGGGACAGCCAGTTGGATGGCAGCGAGACCATGATGATCCTTTGTTCGCCGCACAATCCGGGCGGACGTGTTTGGACACAGGACGAGCTTAAAGAAATCGCCGCCTTTGCCATCCGCCATGATTTGATTTTGGTCTCGGATGAAATCCACCACGATCTGGTGTTTCCCGGAGCAAAACACACCGCAATGGCCTTGATCGAGGGCATCGAAGATCGTTTGGTCATGATGACCGCCACCACTAAGACCTTCAACATCGCCGGCTCACACTCTGGAAACGTCATCATTCCCGACGCAGCCTTACGGGCAAAATTTGCAGGCAAAATGGCCGCTTTGGGGATCTCCGCAAATTCCTTTGGATTGAACATGGCCGAAGCGGCTTATAGCCCCGCAGGCGCGGCATGGGTCGACGAATTGGTTGCGTATATCGATGGCAACAGAAAGCTCTTTGATGCAGCCATCAACGCCATTCCCGGCCTCGCGTCTATGCCTATGGAGGCCACCTATCTGGCTTGGGTCGATTTCTCTGGCACCGGGATGGAACGCGCAGAGTTCACCGATCGCGTACAGAAAACCGCCAAGATCGCCGTGAACCATGGCCCAACGTTTGGCCAAGGTGGTGAAAGCTATTTGCGGTTCAACCTCGCCACGCCGCGCCCCTTGGTTGAGGAAGCGATCAAACGGATGCAGCACGCTTTTTCAGATCTGCAATAAGCCCCCAATATCGTGTCGCCCCTAGCGGGCGGCACGATGTCCAAGCAGACCTTTGATTTCGACCGGGACCTCAGCAAAGTCACGCGGCGGCTGGTCCGAAACTTTGGACATGCGCTTAAAGTCATACAGCATCAGGCCATCTTCTTCGTAGGCGGCCACAATCAGCGCCTGATACAGATGATGCCCGCGGTCATAGATATCGACAAAACCTCGCAGTTGGTCCGCCTGCGCCCGCTCAACCGAAAACCCACCATCCCAGAATTTCAGAATACGATAGGTTTGGCCGTTGCCCTCAACCATCATACGGCTTTTACGACGCTGGTCACGCCGACGGGCGGCATTCAAACCGTCCTGCACCTCTTTGGGCAAAAATGTTGACATAGCGGGCCTCCTTGCGATTGATCATGCGCAGCACAGAGTTAGCGTCAAGTGAACATTTTTTAAAGATCGCCCGTTTTGACCTTGGGACGCAACACATGTGGCATCGCCGGATCGTACAACGCCGAGTCGCGAAAATCGCGCACATCCCCCAAAACAGGCCCCACCAAGATCAACGCCGTGCGGGTGATTTTTTCAGCCCGAACCTTGGCCTGAATGTCGCTCAGCGTGCCGCGGATGAACAGTTGATCCGGCCAGCCGACGCGATAGGCCACCACCACGGGGCAGTCGCTGCCATAATGTGGGCTCAACTGGCGTTCGATTTCCCGCAAGTTGCGCACCCCCAGATGGATCGCCAGCGTTGCGCCAGTGCGGGCAAAATTTTCCAGCGTTTCCCCTGACGGCATCGAAGTCGATTTCATCGACACACGTGTCAGAACGATCGATTGCGCCACCTCTGGCACTGTCAATTCCTGCCCCAAAGCCGCTGCGGCGGCGGCATAAGCCGGCACGCCGGGAATGATCTCATAGGGAATGCTGTCGGCGCGCAAACGCCGAATTTGCTCGGCAATCGCACCATACAGCGAGGGATCGCCAGAATGCACCCGCGCCACGTCCTCGCCGCGCGCATGAGCGGCGGCAATCTCGGCATGGGTATCATCCAGTGTCATCGGTGCTGTGTCCATGACCCGCGCGCCCTCTGGCGCACAGCCCACAACCTCTGCCGGCACCAAAGACCCGGCGTATAGACACACCGGGCAAGCCCCGATCAGACGCTCTGCCTTCTTGGTCAACAGTTCCGGATCGCCAGGACCCGCACCGATAAAATACACTGTCATTTTGCCATTCCTTACATTCATCTCGGCCGCGCCCCACAGGCCTCCCTCCACCGGTCACGGGGGAGGGTCAGGGAGGGGGCAGAGGCGGCGTGGATCGGCCCGAAGGCCGATGCATTTAGGTCAACCGTTCTGGGCCAGATCACCGTCGATTTTGCGCGCATAGCCACGCGGCGTGAACATCCGTGGCCCCTCGCCAAGCTGCGCCAGACGCGAATTGGACGAACCGATCAAGACAACCGTCAACATGTCCACCTCATCCACTTCCAACTGATCCAATCGACGATAGCGCACGTGCTCCTCTGGGCGCCCCAGCGAGCTTGCCAACATCACCGGCGTGTCCGCCGGGCGATGCTCTAACAAGATATCGCGCGCCTGCGCCAACAAGGTTCGGCGGGTTTTGGACACCGGGTTGTAAAAGGCGATCACAAAGTCCCCTTCCGCGGCGGCTTTCAACCGGCGCAGAATGTCATCGCGCGGGGTCAGCAAATCGCTCAGCGATATGGTGCAGAAATCATGACCAAGGGGGGCACCAGCCCGCGCCGCTGCGCCCTGAAGCGCAGAAACACCCGGCGAACACACAACCTCGACACGGTGTGCGGCATCACTGACGCCGTGTTCATCGGTACCGCGGTCCAACAGTTCAAACACCAAGGCCCCCATGGCATAGATGCCTGCATCCCCAGAGCACACCAGCGCAACATTTTTGCCCAAGGCGGCTTGTTCCAACGCATAGCGACAGCGCGCCTCTTCTCCGCCCAGCGGAAAATCAGATCTCTGTTTTCCAGCCGCCAAGGGGCCCAGCAAATCGATATAGAGCCCGTATCCAACCAGCTCTTCCGCTTCTGCAACCAGCTTTGAAACTTCGGGCGTGCGCCAGCTCGCCTGTCCCGGGCCAATTCCCACGACACTCAACCGCCCACGAGCGCGCCCATTCATCTCGGTCAGGGTTTGCTCTGTGCCTGCGATGGCACAGGTGCAATTGGCCGTCTTAACCTTGGGCACAACCAATTCGCCCGCCAAAGCCATCGCCGCCCCTTCGCTGACCCCGTGGCACCCGACCTCCGCAAAGACCACATCCGACGGATTGGCCACCGGCTGCGCGTCCAACTCTGCCGCAGTGAACAGCCGCATCGGCACCCCCAAACGGCGAGCCACTTCGATCATCGCCGGCTCATCCGCTTTCAGATCGATTGACCCAACACAGGCCACAGCCCCCCGCGCAATCTCCGCCTCTGCCAAGGTTTTGCACACCAAGGCCCACATCTCTTCAGGATCTGCATTTCGCGCGCACCCAAGGCCCAGCGCATAGCGTTGCGGGTGATACACCAACCGGGTTTCACTGCCCTCCAAAGGCCCCTCGGTCACCGCCAGCTCCACGGCGCCCCCGTCATCCTCAACGCCAAAGATGTTGTCCCCACTGACCCGCAGACCTGCGCCCGACAACAAGGCCGCCATCGCGCCTTTGGCATCCTCTGGGTTGGCCAGACGATATCCCGCCGGGGGCACATCAAGCGCCACACCCATCGCAACATCTCCGGCCGTGGTCACCGCAGCAACCCCTGATACCTGGGAGGCGATCTCTGCCGACAAACGGTTTGCCCCGCGATGCCCGCCCAACAAGGGCACCACCACCGCACCATCATCAGAGACCGAAATCACCGGCGGTTCACGCCGTTTGTCGCTCAACAATGGGGCCACCGCCCGGATCAAAATGCCACTGGCACAGACGCCGATCACCGGCACGCCCGCCGCGAAGAGATCCCGCACATGCTCAAGGGCATTGCCGAAAAACGCATCCGCCTTAGACACCCGATCCTGACGCCCATGCAACTGCACGCCAAGGGCGGTCGCAATTTTATGCGCCACAGTTTCACCAGACGCATTCAGCGCCACAACAACAGGGTCTATAGCCATGGGTCGCCCCCCTTCACCAATAAGATCATCGAAAAATACGGCGCATTTTCTGGCGCATCTGCCAACGGGCAGACCACCTCTTGCGCCAAGCTTGCGCGCTCCACGTACACCGCTTTGGCGGTCAATCCCAACGCCGCAATCACCTTGCGGATTTTGGACAGATGGCGCCCCACTTTCATTATCGCCACGCTTTCCGCACCCTCGATGCGCGCGCGCAGCTCTGCCTCCGGCAAAGGCCCCGGCAACACAGTCAGACGCTCGTTGCGCGCCGCCAACGGCAGACCGGCCCGCGCCGCACAGGCGGTGACACTGGTCACACCCGGCACCACCTCAACCTCAAACCGGGTCGATAGCCGGGCGAAAAGATACATGAACGAGCCATAAAAGAACGGATCGCCCTCACATAAGCAAACAACGTCCTGCCCCGCCTCAAGCGCCGCCGAAATCGCCGCCGCCCCTCTGTCATAGGCCGCCTGCGCTGGGGCACGCTCCACTGTCATCGGCACATCCATCACAATCTCCTGCGCCCCAACAGGGATCACATCCGCCGCAATCGAACGCGCCAAACTGTCTCCCCCGGCCAAGGCGGGATAGGCGACAACCGCCGCGTCCCTGATCAATCGATGCGCCCGCAGGGTCATCAGTTCGGGGTCTCCCGGTCCAAGACCAACCCCATAAAGCTTACCCGCCATGCGCCTGCCTCTTGTGTTTCATCTTGCCCCAAATACTCACCGCGCCGCAGGCGCTGGCCTGCCCTCTCACGTCCCGTTTCATCGCTTGATCAAGCTCCACTGGGTCACGGGCATCAACGGACGCCAGCCAGTGTGCGGGCCAATGGGCTCGGCACGCTGCACCATGATTTTCACCAATTGGCCACCATGGGTGCGATGCAACGCCACCAGCACCGCCTCGCTTTCCAAGGTCACCGCATTGGCCACCAACCGCCCCAAAGGCCGCAAGGCGTGCCACGCGGCTTCAAACACTTCCCGGCTCAGCCCTCCGCCGATAAAGACAGCGTCTGGCGCCTCCAGCCCCTGCAAGGCCTGTGGCACCCGTCCGTCAATCAATTGCAACTTGGGCACCCCAAGCGCCAATGCGTTGGCCGCTGCCATAGCACGGCGATCCGCACGGGGCTCAATGCCGACCGCACGCGCATAACGCGCACCGCGCATCCACTCCACCGCAACCGATCCACATCCGGTGCCAATATCCCACAGCAAGGCGCCACGCATCGGCATCAGCTTGGCCAATGTCGCTGCGCGCACCTCTTGCTTGGTCATCGTGCCGTCGTGCTCAAACAATTCATCCGCCAGACCCGGCACCCGTGGCAACAAGGCCGCGCCCGGCGCCGCCACACATTCCACGGCCAGCGTGTTGAACGGTGGCACCTCATGATCCCAGCTTTCAGCCAGACCCTCAAACCGGGCTTCTGCCTTGCCCCCCATATTGGCCAGAACCGTCATCTTTGAGCGCCCAAATCCGCGCTCGGTCAAAAACGCTGCAATCTGTCCGGGGGTTTGCGCCCCAGTGGTCAGGACCAGCAACCGGGCATCCGGTTGAATAAAGGCGATCATCTGTTCAACCGGGCGCCCATGAACGGTCAACGTTTCCACATCCGCCATGCTCCAGCCCATCCGGGCGGAGGCCAATTGAAACGCTGACAATTGCGGATGATAAACAATCTGCGAAGGATCCATAGAGCGCCCAATCCGCGCCCCAACCGAAAACCACAAGGGATCGCCCGTGGCCAAGACCACAACACGACGCCCGCGCAGCCCCTCCAAGATATCGATCAACGCATCAAAAGGAGAGGGCCAAGCAATACGCTCTGCCCCGATCTCAGCGGACAGGTTGTGATGGCGCTCGCCGCCAATGATCACCTCCGCCGCTTCAACAACGGCGCGCGTGGCTGGCAACAACCCGTCCAGCCCGTCCTCGCCCATGCCAACGATATGCAGCCATGCCGCGATCATGTCTTATCCTCCGGCAACCCTGCCGCCAAAGCGTTCACCGCCGCCGAGGCAATCGCAGAGCCCCCGCGTCGCCCGCGCAGCGCCACAAATTCACACCCTCTGGCATTGGCCGCCAATTCAGCTTTGCTTTCCGCAGCGCCGACAAATCCCACAGGGAACCCAAGGATCACCGCCGGTTTTGGCGCGCCCTGATCCAACAACTCCAGCAAATGGAACAACGCCGTCGGCGCATTGCCAATGGCCACAACAGCGCCGTCAAGATGGTCGGCCCAAAGCTCCACCGCCGCAGCCGAGCGCGTATTGCCAATCTCAGCCGCCAGTCCGGGAACTTGCGGATCATTCAACGTCACGCGCACGTCGTTTTCTGCGGGCAAGTACCGGCGAATAATGCCCGCCCCGACCATTTCGCAATCACACAGAATGGGCGCTCCCGCCTTCAAAGCGTGATGCCCCGCGTCATAAGCCTGCGCCGAGAACGCCAGCCGATCCGCGACTTCGACCATGCCGCAGGCATGGATCACCCGGATGGCCAGAGCCTGCATCCCGGGATCAAACCGCTCCAGTTTTGCTTCTTGGCGCACCGTCGCAAAAGACTGCGCATAGATGGCCGAAGGCACTTTTTCGTATGGACGCATGAGACAGGTTCTCCGTTTGCGTCCTTCCCCCGGATCGGGGGAAGGTCAGGATGGGGGCTGATGCAGCCTGCAAAGCCGAGATCGGCTTTACAATGGGATCACCCTCGGTTCTGACGGGCGCTTTCAGGGCCCAGCGGATGATCTGCATGCGGATACTCTGCATGCACGTGATCATGATGGTGGTGGTCATGCGCGTGGCTATGTGCATGGGCATGACTGTGGGACGGCCCGTGGTCATGATCATGATCGTGATCATGCGTGTGCCCATGGCTATGGGTGTGATCATGCGGCATGTTCAGACGGCATTCACCTGTACAGAACGTGTCACACAACGCACAGTCCGCCACATTCGAGCCGGGCGCCGATGCTCCCTGCCCTTCAACATGGTGGTGGTGACTTTCCTGCACGGCCCCAACCTCTGCTTCAAACCCAAGCACCTGTGTGCGGTATTTGCACATCACACAGGTTGGCGGCGGCACGGAAGACAGGGCCGGATGGCTGTCACTTGCTGCGGCTTCGGCGATACGCGTCTCAGCTGAGACGGTCACAGGCGTTTCCCCGTCCAAAGCCAAAACCTGGGTGCGATACGCACAGGTGCCACAGTTGGGCGGGGGCACCGCCCCCACTTGTTCGGTGATCCGTTCCGCAAAGGTTGCCAGAACCTGCGGGTGATCGTTCAGGTATCCAGCTTTGACAAATTGCAGATCCGGATTGGCCGCGGCCACCTTGTCCGTGAACCCATAAATACGATCGATCAAAATCCCAGTGAACAAGAAATACGGGAACACAATCACACGCTTGTATCCCAGTTTCACAACATGGGTCAGGCAGGGTTCGACCAAGGGGAAGGTCACCCCAGAATAGCCCACTTCGCACCAGCCAAACCCCATGCCCTCTTGCAGCAAGCGCGCAATCTTTGACACGTTGGCATTGGCGTCTGGGTCCGACGCGCCGCGCCCGATGACCACCAAACAGGTGTCATGCAAAGCGACCTCGCCCAGATCGGCATTGGCCTTGTCCACGGCTTCGCGCACGCGTGCACCGGCGGCGGCCACCATCTTGGGGTCGACCCCAAGTTCACGGCCATAGCTGACATCAATGCCATGTTTGGCCGCATAGGTGTTCAACACCGTGGGGATGTCATTCTTAGAATGCATGGCCGCAAACAACATGCCGGGCACGGCCAAAATCTTGTCACATCCGCTTTCGCGCAACCGGTCCAGACCGTCGCGAATAACCGGATTGGCAAATTCCAAATAACCGTATTCCATTTCCCAATCAGCGGGCAAATAGGCCGGCAGTTTTTCAGCCAAGACGCTGAACTCATCCACAGCCGCCTGGCTGCGAGAGCCATGGCCGCAAATCATCACACCAATTTTTGACATGCTCAAGCTTCCTGAAGCTCGTCTTCGTCCACCTGATCGGCGTCCTCAGCTTGGTCATCCGAATCGGATTTGGCTTTGTTTTTGCTTTTCAGCCCAGCCCAAAGCGCAATGGCAATGGCCGCGCCAAGAGCGGCGCCAGCCACCCAATGGTCATGGCCAGCCACATCAGTCAGATGACCGGTATGGGCCTGTGCTGTGCCAGCAATAAGCGAAAAAATCAGGATAAATGTCTGTTTCATGGGTTCTCCCTCCAAGTAACGCACACTTCCAGAGAGCCACACATGTGACTATGGACGATCAGCACCTTTGGTCCCCTGATTGGGTCGACCGTGGGTGCTACACCTCTCTGGCCCCGCATGGGGCGTCGTCGGGCGGCACTATACGAGCGGTGATTTACCGGCGCAAATAGATATGCGCGCAGGACCGCCCAATTGACGACGTGTCGCATCCTTGCCGAAGGCGCCTCTCTCTGTGCGATTTTGCAGAAAACTTGCGCTCTGACGCCAGTTTCGCACAGACCCACGTCTGACTACATTGGGTGGGAACAACAGACATGGAATCCTGACATGGGACAATTGATTGACGGCGTCTGGCATGACGTCTGGCACAACACAAAATCAAATGGCGGTGCGTTTAAGCGCCCCGACGCAGCCTTTCGCAACTGGATTACCGCAGACGGCAGCGCAGGCCCATCCGGCGTGGGTGGCTATAAGGCCGAGGCTGGACGCTATCATCTTTACGTGTCTTATGCCTGCCCATGGGCGCATCGAACCTTAATTTTTCGCGCGCTCAAAGGGCTGGAAGATCTGATTGATGTCTCCGTTGTGCACCCCGATATGCTGAGCGATGGCTGGCACTTTGACGACAGCTATGAGGGCGCCACTGGTGACAAGCTGCATCAGGTCAAATACCTGCGCGACGTTTATACCCGGGCTTTGCCTGACATGAGTGGCCGCGTCACCGTTCCGATCCTGTGGGACAAACAGACCAACAGCATCGTATCCAACGAAAGCGCCGAAATCATTCGCATGTTTAATTCGGCATTTGATGGCCTCACTGGCAACACGCTGGATCTGTGGCCCGAAGAACTGCGTGATGATATCGAGGTCGTGAATGCGCGGATCTATGACACGATCAACAATGGTGTCTACAAAGCTGGGTTTGCCACGTCGCAAGCCGCCTATGACGCCGCCGTGGGCCCCCTCTTTGACAGCTTGGAATGGCTGGAAGAACGACTGTCAGAAAACCGCTATCTGATGGGAGACAAAGTGACCGAAGCTGACTGGCGCTTGTTCACAACCTTGATCCGTTTTGATCCGGTCTATCACCTGCACTTCAAGTGTAACCGCAAGCGGATTGTCGACTATCCAAACCTCTGGGCCTACACCCGCGAGCTTTATCAATGGCCTGGCGTTGCCGAGACAATCAACATGGATCACATCGTGCGCCATTACCATTATAGCCACGAGACCGTGAACCCGCACCGCATCATCCCAATCAACCCGGTGCTGGATTACGCGCAGCCTCATGGCCGGGACGCGTTAAGCGTAGGATGATACTTTTTCGATCTGGCCGTGATGCATCACCATTGCGGCCAGATCCTCGGGCGGAATACCCGCAGGCAAAAACGCACAGGCGTTGGGGCTGTGCTCAAAGATCGACCCATCCGAAAAAACTGGCGCGTTGGTGACGAACATCACCTTTGCTGACGGCTGGCGATAGCTGGCATAATCAGCAATCGCCAACGAGTTGCCCCGCCCCAACATCAAGTTCAACACAATCACGTCAACACGCGCACTGCGCAGATAGGCGATGGCAGCCTCTTGTGTCTGACATAGGCCCACGGCCACACCATGTTGCCGCAAACTTTGGCACCACAATTGCCCCAGATTTTCCTGAGTTTCCACGATCAAAACCGACATCATACCCTCCGCACGCCCATCCCCGGCGTCGCACAGCGCCTCTCTTCCGCGCAAATGCTTAACAAATCGTAAATGTCACATTCGGTGCGAAGAGAACTTGTGCTTTTGGCAATTATCCGCTTTCAGTTTGCCCAAATGGAGTGCGAAAATGAAAACTTGGATCACAATCTGTGACACATGCAAACGCGAAGGCTGGGATGCAGAAACCGCCTCGCAGACCGACGGCGAAATCTTGGCGCGCAAAATCGAAGAGCAGGCTGAGAAATTTCCCGACGTACGCACCCGTCGGGTGTCGTGCATGATGGGCTGCGCACATGGATGCAATGTCGCGATTCAGTCTCAGGACAAGTTGGCCTATACCTTGGGACGGTTTGAACCTGATGACGTGTCCGCCGATGCCATTTTGACCTATGCCAGTTTGCATGCCGAGAGTGAGACCGGACAGGTCCCCTATCGACAGTGGCCACAAGGGGTGAAGGGGCATTTTGTGACACGTCACGCGCCGCTTCCTAAGGACGAATAAATGAACGGTCGCGATCATGGTGGCGGCGTCGATGCCGCGGTTGCGAACTATGGCGGCCACCGAGATCAATGGGTTGATTTGTCGACCGGCATCAATCCTGTGCCCTATCCCATTGGCGACATCTCCCAGCGCAGCTGGGCAACGTTGCCGGATCAAGCGGCCCAAGATGCGCTGCTGCAGGCCGCGCGTCGCTTTTGGAATGTGCCCGACGCGGCTGCGATATTGGCGGCCCCCGGGGCGTCTTCATTGATCGCGCGCATTCCGGCACTGGCACAAACGGGCCGGGTGCATATCCCTGTCCCCACCTACAACGAACATGCGGCCGCTTTTGCAACGGCAGGCTGGCAAGTTCACCCGTCGTCCCCAAAGGCGACCGCACAGGTTTTGGTTCACCCCAACAACCCCACAGGTCAATTTCACCCATCCCCAGCTCAGGGAGTTGCGCTGCAAATCATCGATGAAAGCTTTTGCGATGTCGCGCCCGCACAATCCCATATTGCGCTGACCACCCGCCCCGGAACAATTGTCCTCAAAAGCTTTGGTAAGTTTTGGGGGTTGGCCGGTCTGCGGCTTGGATTTGCGATCGGCGATCCTGACCTTATTTCAACACTTGCTGATATGCTGGGGCCTTGGCCCGTAGCTGGTCCGGCGCTGAGCATCGCCACACGCGCATTAAACGACCCAGCCTGGGCCACCCAGACCCGTGCGGATTTGGTTCGGGGCGCGGCACGTTTGGACCGCACAATGACAGCCTCTGGTGCTGCGCTGTGTGGTGGCACCTCGCTGTTTCGCCTCTATGAGGTTGAGAACGCCGCCGCTTGGCAAGATCGCTTGGCACAAGCCCACATCTGGAGCCGCATTTTCCCCTACTCGGACCGCTTTTTGCGCCTTGGCCTTCCTGCGCCCGATCAATGGACCCAAGTTGAGGCCGCGCTATGACGATCCTGCTTGCCATGCTGCTGGATGCGGCCTTCGGAGAGCCCAAGTGGCTATGGTCCCGCCTTACTCACCCGGCGGTTTTGATGGGTCAAATCATCGACTGGGCAGACCGTCGTTTCAACACAGGCGATCGACTGCGCAATGGCGCATTGGTCATGGCAGGCTTAGCGCTGGGAGCAGTCCTTTTGGGGGCGGCGTTGGCATCGCTGGGCGGCCTCGTCGAAATCTTGGTTGGCGCCGTGTTGCTCGCGCAGCGCTCTTTGGTGGATCATGTCCAAGCCGTGGGCAACGCCCTGCGGCTTTCGGTTGAGGACGGGCGTGTGATGGTGGCGCGCATTGTGGGGCGCGACACCCGCGAGATGGATCAGCCCGCCGTTGCGCGCGCCGCCATCGAAAGTGCTGCAGAGAATTTTTCCGACGGGGTCATCGCGCCGTTGTTCTGGTTCGCCCTTTTGGGATTGCCGGGTCTGCTGCTTTACAAAGTGACCAACACCGCCGACAGCATGATCGGCTATCGCACTGAAAAATACGAAGCGTTCGGCAAAGCAGCCGCTCGGTTTGATGATTTGTTAAACTGGGTGCCTGCCCGCCTGACTGCCCTGCTCTTCACGTTGGCATTTGGGGTCTGGCGCGACTGGCCCGAAATCGCACGGGACGCCCGTCAACACCGCTCTCCTAATGCTGGTTGGCCCGAGGCTGCGCTGGCGCGTGCCCTAAATGTCGCTTTGTCTGGTCCCCGCGCCTATGACGGGGAAATGCGGGATTTTCCCTATGTGAATGCAACGGCTCCGGCCTCGGTTGGCCCCCATCACGTCGATCAATCCGTCACCGCATTGTGGCGGGTCTGGGGCCTCAGCCTTGCGCTTTTGGCGGGGCTTGCCCTGTTCTAACCGTTGCAGGATGGCAGATTGCTGATAGGTTGCTCAAAACCATTTGACCGAGGATTTCATGCGTCGTTTTTTCTCTACACTCGCTCTGACGGCCCTTTTGGCCACGCCTGCTATGGCTCAAAACCAATGTGGCGGCTCGTTTTCCGGCTTTGTTAACGGCCTCAAGAAAGAAGCCCGCGCCAACGGCCATGCCGCCGGCACCGTTGATCAGTTCTTTGCCAATGTGCAGAAAAATCAGAAAGTTCTGGACGCCGATCGCCGCCAAGGCGTGTTCCAGATGGACTTTACCAGCTTTTCTCGCCGCCTGATTTCGCAAGGCCGGATCAACACGGGCGTGGCCAAGGCCAAACAATACGCGCATGTCTTTGATCAGGTCGAACAACACTACGGTGTCTCGCGCGGTGTGTTGCTGGCGTTTTGGGCTTTTGAAACCGACTATGGCGGGTTCCAAGGTGACTTTAACACCCTCAATTCACTGGTGACGCTGGCGCATGACTGCCGCCGCCCACATCTGTTCCGTCCTCAAATTTTTGCCGCACTTGATCTTTATGCACAGGGTGACTTCTCACCGACCACAACCACAGGCGCTTGGGCCGGCGAAATTGGCATGGTGCAAATGCTGCCCGCCGATATCTTGCAAAATGGTGTCGACGGAGATGGGGATGGCAAAGTTTCTCTCAAAACCTCTGCGCCAGATGCGTTGATGTCTGGTGGCAAAATGCTGCAACACCTTGGCTGGCGCGCCGGAGAGCCTTGGCTCCAAGAGGTCACAGTGCCCCAATCAATGGATTGGTCGCTAAGCGGTACAAAATCAGCCCAACCCATCAAAAAATGGCAACAAATGGGGGTGAAACCGCGCAACGGTGCTTGGCTGGCCTCGCATCTTGACGGCAAGCTCATCCTGCCACAGGGACGCAAAGGGCCTGCCTTTATCGCCTACCCCAACTTTGATGTGTACTTCGAGTGGAACCAAAGCTTCACCTATGTGTTGACTGCGGCCTATTTTGGCACCCGTCTGATGGGCGGCGCTGTTTTTGATGCAGGATCGCCAGATCCCGCGCTGTCAGGGGCGCAGATGAAGCAACTGCAAAGCAAACTGTCCAAACGGGGACATGATGTGGGCAAGATTGATGGCATCTTGGGGGCTGGCACCCGGGCTGCGGTTCAAGCCGAACAAAAGCGCCTTGGTTTGCCCGCAGATGCTTGGCCCACAACTGGTTTGCTCAATAAGCTCTAAACTTTAAGGGAAGGTGGGCGGGGCGACGTTGTCGTGCAGCGACAACCAGCGTCGTCCCCGTCCCAACCCTCATCCCCTTCTTAACCCAAGGGATCAGGCAACCATTGCCTCGGCCTTTTTCAGATCGACGCTCACCAATTGGCTCACGCCCTGCTCCTGCATGGTCACCCCAAACAAACGGTCCATCCGCGCCATCGTCACCGCATGGTGGGTGATGATCAAAAACCGAGTGTCCGTGCGCCGACACATCTCATCCAAAAGATCACAGAACCGCGTCACGTTGGCGTCATCCAACGGCGCGTCCACCTCATCCAGCACGCAGATCGGGGCCGGGTTGGCCAAGAACACCGCAAAGATCAACGCCATTGCGGTCAAGGTCTGCTCGCCGCCCGACAACAAGGACAGGGTCGACAGCTTCTTGCCCGGAGGTTGGCACATGATCTCCAAACCCGCTTCCAACGGATCATCGCTTTCAACCAAAACCAAATTCGCTTCACCGCCCCCAAAGAGATGTGTGAACAAAAGCGAGAAATTGCTGTTCACCTGTTCAAAGGCCGTCAACAAACGTTCGCGCCCTTCGCGGTTCAGGCTTGAAATCCCCGAGCGCAGCGCCTTGATCGCTTCTTCCAGATCGGCTTTCTCACCAATCAAAGCACCATGTTCGGTGCGCACCTCTTCGGCATCTTCTTCAGCCCGCAGATTAACAGCCCCCAAAGCATCACGCTGACGCTTTAGCCGGTTCACATCCGCTTCGACCTGTTCTGACCCCGGTATCGCGTCCAGATCCATCTCCAAAGATTCAAGCAATTTGGCTGGCGTTGTCTGCTGCTCTTCGCGGATCCGTTCTGCGGCTTGGCGCACATGATCACGCGCCGCCTCAGCACGCGCTTCCGATCCTGCGCGGCTTTCGCGCGCTTCGCTGGCCAGCCGTTCAGCGTCACGTTCTGTGGCAACGGCTGCGCGTTGCAATGTGTCCTCTTGCGCCAAAGCATCGGCGGCGGCTTGGCGCCGCAGCTCGGCATCTTCGATCGCCTCTGCCAGCTCTTCACCTTTGATACGGATTTCCTCGGGCACCTCGGTGGCGGCGTCCAATTCTTCTTCGGCCTCCGCCTTACGCTCGGCCAATTCGGCACTGCGTTTTTCGGCAGTTTCAAGACGATGTTTCCAGCCGCTCAGCTCTTTGGTGACCTCTTGTGAGCGGCGCAGACGGGCTTCCCCTTCTCGGCGAATTTCATCATGCGCCGAGCGTTTGGTCATCATTGTGACCCGCGCCGCTTCGACCGTCAGCTTGATGTCGTCCACAGCACCACGGGCCTGTTCCAGATCATCCAAATCCGCGATGACTTGCTCAGCTTCGATCACACGTTCGCGCCCTTCTAGCGCATCATCTTCGTGCCGTGTGACGGCCAACCCAAGGGATTCTAGTTTTGACTCGGCCAGATTTTTGTCGGCCTCCGCGCGCGACACTTTGCGCGCAGCATCATTGACCAACCGGTCCGCATCCCGGCGCGCCTGACGGGCGGCTTGGTCTGCTTGGGTCAGATCAGCCAGCCGAGCAGTCAATGCTTCGTGGGCCTGACGCGCGGCATCTGCACGCACAGTGGCGTGCTCGTTTTGCTGTTTCAGCCCTTCCAACCGGTTGAGCTGCTGCAACCGCAGCGCGGCCGCAGATGGCGCATCCTCTGCCCAGGCCCGAAACCCGTCCCAGCGCCACAGGTCGCCCTCGACTGACACCAGACGTTGTCCGGGTTGCAGCAACGGTTGCAACCGCGGCGCATCTTCGGGGTCGATCAGGCCAATCTGCGCCATGCGCCGCGCCAAAACATCAGGTACAGACACATGGTTGGACAAGGGCGGCACGCCCACTGGCAGGGTCAAACGATCTAGGTAATCGGGCAGTTCGGTCCAGCCAGATGGTCCATCTTCGTCAACCTGAGGGGCACGGAGGTCATCAGCCAAAGCCGCCCCCAATGCTTTTTCAAATCCCATTTCGACTTGCAGTCGATCCAGAATTTGTCCCCCTTCAGCCGTGTCACGTTCCAGCAATTTGGCCAAAGCTGTGACTTCGGCGCGCAACGCATTCAACTCGCCCTCCGCCTCAGAGCGCTCTGCCCGCACATCCGCCTCGCGATTTTGGGTTTCCGCACGCGCCGTTTCAGCGGCCATCAAGGTATCTTCGGCGTTTTCGGCGGTGGCGATGGCTTGTTCTTCTTGCTCTTGCGCAAGTTCATAGGCCTCATCAGCCTGCGCCACAGCGGCGCCCGCCTGCTCGACCGCTTGGCGCGCCTTCATGGCTTCGGCCTCGGACCGGGCCAAAGTTTTGCGCGTATCATCCAACAGACGTTGTGCCGATTGATGGCGCGCAGCCAAGCGGGCCACATCTTCGGTTTGCTGCGACAGCTCGGCTTCGCGCTCTTGCAACACCGAAGCTGCTTCTTGCGCCATTTCGGTGGCAATCTCGAGCTTATCGTCGTGCCCGCCGCTCGCTTTTTTCAGCTCGCGTTGCTCCCAATCCAGCCGGTCAATGGTTTCACCTGCATCGCGATTCAACCCCGCTTCGCGCTCGATATCATTGCCCAGCTGTTGGATACGCCCGCGTAGGGTTTGGATCCGTTGTAGCGCTTGGCTTTCTTGGTCTTTTAGCGAATCGCGCTGGACCTGAAGTCGTTGCAAAACCGCCGCAGCGATGGCTTCTTCTTCGCGCAAGGGCGGCAGGTTTTCGTCGTGCACTTGGCGGGCTTTGGCCGCCTGTTGCGCCGCCGTTTCCGCCTTGGCCGCCAAGGTCAGGCGATCGCGCAGTTCTTTTTCCGCCAAAAGGCGCGCTTCGTCGGCTTCACGCCAACGACGATAAAACAGCATGCCTTCTGATTTGCGCAGCTCTTCTCCAATCGCGCGATAGCGTGCCGCCTGACGCGCTTGTCGCTCAAGTTGCGCCAGTTGGGCGGCAAGCTGTTCGACGACATCATCAACACGCGCCAAATTCTGTTCGGCACCTTTCAGCTTTAACTCAGCCTCATGGCGGCGCTGATACAGCCCCGAAATCCCGGCCGCCTCTTCAAGGATGCGGCGGCGGTTTTTGGGCTTGGCGTTGATCAGTTCAGCAATCTGCCCCTGACGCACAAGAGCTGGTGAATGCGCTCCAGTAGAGGCATCAGCAAACAACATCTGAACATCGCGCGCCCGCACGTCCTTGGCGTTCACCTTATAGGCGCTGCCAACGTCCCGCGTGATGCGACGCACAATTTCAAGCTGGTCATCCTCATTAAACCCCGCGGGGGCCAAACGCTGTGAGTTATCGATGTGCAAGCTGACTTCGGCAAAGTTGCGCGCCGGGCGGGTCGACGCCCCGGCAAAGATCACATCCTCCATGCCACCACCGCGCATCGCCTTGGGGCGGTTTTCCCCCATCACCCAACGCAGCGCTTCCAACAGGTTCGACTTGCCACACCCATTGGGACCGACCACCCCGGTTAGCCCGTCCTTGATCAGGAGGTCCGTGGGATCAACAAAGCTTTTGAAGCCTGTCAGTCTGAGTCGGTTAAAAAACAAGTGGTCCGCCCGTGGTGATTCCTAGAGTGTGGTTGATCCTGAAACTTCACGCCCCCGTGAGTCAATCAAAACACCCTGTATTTGGCGGCTGCGGCCCAGTTATCCACAAAATATTGCGGGATACCGCTACGGAGGCGCAGGAATTTCGCAGCTGCGGCATGAATTTGCTTGACCCTCTGGCCCCCGATCAGCACATTGGTCTCGCTAAGGTTCCCCTATCTGACGCCAAGCGTTTTGGGGAAAAATGGGAATGTGGTGCGCGCGACCCAATTCGGGGTGCAATGCCACAGCCGCCCCCGCGACTGTAAGCGGTGAGCTGCCCGTCAATGACCACTGAGGTGTATGCCTTGGGAAGGTGACGGAATGGCCACGACCCGCAAGCCAGGAGACCTGCCTTTGCAAAGCGAAACCATGACCCGTCGGGGATGACGGGAGGAGAAATTGATATGACTACTCGCACGATCGCGCACACATCCACTGGCGCATTGCCATTTGCTTTTGCTGTTGTCTTGGGCGTTGCCCTTTTGGCCGTTTCCGGCATGGCACAGGCAACTGTTTTGCATGACGCAGCGCATGACCAGCGCCACGCCATGGCTTTCCCCTGCCACTGACGCGCCACCGCTCACATGTATCGTAAATTGCTAACCAGCGCTGTGTTCGCTGGCTTTGGTGCAGGGCTGATTGCCGCCTTGCTTCAATTTCAATTCGTCATCCCGCCATTGCTGGAAGGCGAATTATATGAATCTGGTCAGCGCCTGCATTTTGGCACTGATGGCACCCCTATGTCTGACCGTGGCGCGCCCTCCCTCGGAGGTGAGTGGAGCCGCCATTTGATGACCGTTGGCTTTAACATGATCACCTACTTTGGGTTCGGTCTGATCCTTGCCGCATTGATGGGGTTCGCCGAACAACGTCAATTGGTGCAGATCACAGCCAAACAGGGGCTGTTGTGGGGCCTATGCGGCTTTATCGTGGTGCAGCTTGCCCCAGCGATTGGTTTGCCCCCCGAACTTCCCGGCACAATCGGTGCTGAGTTGGCCCCACGCCAAACTTGGTGGTTGGGCACCATCATCGCCTCTGGTGTCGGGCTGTGGATGATCGTGTTCACCAAAGGCCCCATTGGGTTGATTGGCGTTGCTTTGATGGCAATGCCGCATCTGATTGGCGCACCACATACGGACACGTATTGGGGTGTTGCACCGCCAGAGCTATCCGCAGAATTTGCCATGCTCAGCCTGGGGGCCGCCGCCGCCAGCTGGAGTGTTCTCGGCTTTCTGCTGGGGCATTTCTGGACGGATGATCAGGCCTAGATCGGGATCCTGCCGATCAGGCAAAACCTGAGAGGCCCCAAAGGACGGGCGTCTGCAATCGCGCCCGTCTCCTCCGCGTCAAACAGTGTCACCAATGTGGCCACATTCTCGGCCATGGCCGGGGTCACGTCACCAAACAGATAGGCGTGTTTACCGGTTTGACGCAATGAAACGCTAGCGGGTCTTGTGCACACATTCATGCACGAGACTCGGTTCACCTGATAAGGCGCCGGCAGCTCTTGATCCAAAGCATCTGCAAGATCGCGGCCGCCTGCGCAAGACATACAAACCGAGAGTGTCAACGACATGCTCTTTCCTTTCGAGCGCGACCGCGCCAAAGTTTGAGATGAGATAACGGAGTTCGATATGCCTGCCAAGATACCTGCCACAGTTGTCACCGGCTTTCTGGGTGCCGGAAAAACCACATTGATCCGCCACATGCTGCAAAACGCCCAAGGCAAGCGCATTGCCCTGATCATCAACGAATTCGGAGATCTCGGCGTGGACGGCGATATCCTGAAGGGGTGCGGCGATGAAACCTGCACCGAAGATGATATCATGGAGCTGTCCAACGGCTGCATCTGCTGCACAGTGGCCGAAGACTTCATCCCAACGCTGGAAAAACTGTTGGACCGGGACGAAGCGCCGGATCACATCGTGATCGAAACATCTGGCTTGGCTTTGCCTCAGCCTTTGGTGCGTGCTTTCAACTGGCCAGAAATCAGCACACGCGTCACCGTCGACGGCGTGGTCACTGTGGTGGATGGCAAAGCTGTCACCGAAGGCCGCTTTGCCCATAACGTTGCCGCTGTGGACGCTCAGCGCAAATTGGACGAAAACTTGGACCACGAAACCCCGCTGTCTGAGCTGTTCGAAGATCAGATCGCTTGCGCGGATATGATTGTGGTCAACAAATCTGACCTGCTGAGCGCGGATGAGGCTGATGGTTTGACCAGCAAACTGCGCGACGAAAGCCGCGACGGTGTGCAAGTTGTGAAATCCTCAATGGGGGCCCTGCCCGTGGACGTGCTGTTGGGACAGGGGGCAGGATCCGAAGCAGACATGTCCGCCCGACATGAAATCCATCATCACCACCACCATCACGACGATGATCATGAGGGGGATCATGGCGACGGTGATCACCATCACCATCATGACCACGATCACGATGATTTCGAAAGTTTTGTGCTCACCCGCCCCGAAGTTGCCGATCCCAAGGCCTTTGAAGCATTGGTCGCCAAAGTGATCCAAGATCACGACATCCTACGCCTTAAAGGTTTCATCGCCGTGGCAGGCAAGCCAATGCGCCTGACGATGCAAGCCGTGGGTCCCCGCATCGACACCTATTTCGATCAACCATTTGGCACAGCCCTGCGCGAAACCAAACTGGTGGTGATTGGGCAATCTGGCCTGAACCGCGCTGAAATCGAAAAAGCCTTGCAAGCATGACGGTATCAATCGCGCAGGAAAGCCCACTGACCGCAGAGGCGCATGTGCTCCTTGACGGTTCCGAAGCGGCCCTGCGCGCCGTCTATGCCGAAGATGAGTGTTTCATTTTCTCTGCCAAGGATCTGGACAAACCCGAAATCACCTTTCTGGTCGCCCGTCAGGATGGCATCGCGTTGGGCTGTGTGGCTTTGGTCGATTACGGCCCCTACGGCGAGGTCAAACGCATGTTTGTCGCGCCGGCGGCGCGCGGCAAAGGCGTGGCCCAAGCCCTGATGGAACATCTCGAAACTGTCGCGGCGCGCAAACACACCAGCATCAAACTGGAGACCGGCGACAAGTTGGTTGCCGCCGTCAAAATGTACAAAGCCCTAGGTTTTTCCATCTGCGGGCCGTTTGGCGACTATGTCGAACACCCCGCCAGCCTGTTTTTGGAAAAAACCCTATGAGCCCGACCACGCTGTTATCCTTCAGTCGCCTTGCTGTCGGATTTGCCCGCTTGTGCAGCCTTTTTCATCCGCGCCAACAGGTCCGCTTTGTGTTTTTCCTGCCCGGCGTCCTGAGCGGCCTGCGCCCCTTTGTTGCGCGTCTTCACCTTACCATAGTTGGCTTTAACGCCACCCATTCTACTGTAGTCCATGCTCTACCCTTTTCTGGTCGCGTCCCGGCTCATGCCTTACCCAGCCCAGATATACAAGCAAAGGCCCCCTGATGCACCTTCTTGCCGCCACCCCCGGAGCCATCGATGATGGCAAAGAACCCGTCGATCTGGGGCAAACCCCTGCCGATGTGGTGTTTATCTCGGCTGCGGATACGGAATTGGCGGCCCTGTCTCAGGCCCGTGCAGAAATGGCGACGCCCCCCGATTTGCGCCTCGCCAATCTGACCCACCTGCAGCACCCGATGTCCGTCGACCTGCACCTAGAGACCTGCGCCACCAAATCCAAACTGGTGATTGCGCGCATCCTCGGCGGCGCGGGATATTGGAAATACGGCTTTGAACAATACGCCGCCTGCCTGCACGAGGCTGGCGTTCCCTTCGTCGCCCTACCCGGTGATGATAAGCCCGACGCAGAGCTCAGAGCGCTTTCAACAGTGTCGGATGAAGAGTATGACGCCCTGTGGTCTTACCTCGTCGAAGGCGGCCCCGAAAACAGCGTCAACCTGCTCAGCTACGCCCAATGGATGCTCTCAAATTCGGATCAATCGCCCCCCGAAGCGGCCAAGCCCCTGCTGCGCGCCGGTGTGTATTGGCCCGGCGCCGGGGTCTCTGACCTCGCGACCGCGCAGACCCATTGGCACGACGGTGCGCCCGTTGTGCCCATCACCTTTTATCGCGCTTTGGTCCAAGGCGCCGGGCTCAACCCGATCAACCGTCTGGTCAAATCCCTGCTGCGGCACGGGCTCAATCCGCTGCCCGTCTTTGTGGCCTCGCTCAAAGATCCCGTGTCCGTGGCCACGCTCGACAGGCTGTTTGATGCCAGCAAACCCGCCGTCATCTTGAACGCAACCGCCTTTGCCGTCGCAAGCCCCCACACCGAAGATCAAAGCAAACAAAATCCGCTGACCATGCCCAGCGCCAACGCCGCCCCGGTCTTCCAAGTGGTTCTCGCCGCCTCCAACGAACAGGCTTGGTCCGACGGGCTCGCGGGCCTCTCGGGCCGCGATATCGCAATGAATGTCGCCCTGCCCGAGGTTGATGGCCGCATCCTGACCCGGGCGATCAGCTTCAAAGACGCCGCCTACTTTGACGAGGCCACACAATCCCCCATCGCCAGCTATCACGCGCAGGGCGATCGGATCGAATTCACTGCGCAGCTGGCCGCCAACTGGGCCAAACTGCGCGCCACCTCGGCGGCCAAGCGCAAGACCGCCCTGATCTTGGCAAATTACCCCAACAAAGACGGCCGCCTTGCCAATGGGGTGGGCCTCGACACCCCCGCTGCCACGGTGCACGCGCTGAAAGCGCTGGCAAAAGAGGGCGCCACACTCCACGACCTGCCCGCTGACAGCGACGCGTTGATGCAACAAATTCTCTCTGGCCCCACAAATTGGCTCACCGATCGGGCGCAACGCGACGGCGGCGTTCATATGCCGCTCGCCGAGTATAAAACCCACTATGAGACCCTGCCTTGGTCGGTCCGTGAACAAATGGAAACCCGCTGGGGCAAACCCGAAGATGACCCATTCATCTTGCCCCAAATACTCTCGTCCGACGGCACCACAGGCCCCGGCTTTGCCCTGTCTATCCTGACCTATGGCAATGCTGTGGTTGGGGTCCAACCGGCACGGGGGTATAATATTGATCCCACCGACACCTATCATTCACCCGACTTGGTGCCGCCGCATAACTATCTGGCCTTCTATTTCTGGCTGCGTCACAGCTATGGGGCAGATGCGATTGTGCATATGGGCAAACATGGCAATCTGGAATGGTTGCCCGGCAAGGCATTGGCCCTGTCCAGCACCTGCTGGCCCGAAGTGGTGTTTGGCGCCACACCTCACCTCTATCCCTTCATCGTCAATGATCCCGGCGAAGGCACACAAGCCAAGCGACGCACCCATGCTGTGATTTTGGATCACTTAACCCCGCCCCTGACGCGCGCAGAAACCTATGGCCCGCTCAAAGATCTCGAAGCGCTGGTGGATGAATACTACGAAGCCGCCGGGATCGATCCGCGTCGCACGCAACATCTGCGTGGCGAAATCCTTTCGCTGACGGCCACAACGGGTCTGGATGCCGATGCTGGGATGCAGGGTGAGGATGAAGACAGTGATCTGGCCAAATTGGACGCCTATTTATGCGATTTGAAAGAAGCGCAAATCCGGGACGGGCTGCATGTTTTTGGCCAGTCCCCCACCGGGGTACAGGCGCGGGATCTGACTATTGCATTGGCACGGGTGCCGCGCGGTGATGGCACCGGAGCGAATGCGTCGCTGATCCGGGCCTGCGCTGCGGATCTCGACCTTGGGTTTGATCCGTTGGATTGCGACATGGCCAGCCCTTGGTCCGGGCCACGCCCAGCGCTGTTGGCGGACCTCAGCCAAGAGGTCTGGCGTACAGCGGGCGACACGGTTGAGCGGCTTGAGCTTCTGGCGATTGCACTGCTTGAAGAGCGCCAGCTTGCCCCCGGCGCTCAGAGCCAGACCGTCCTTGATCATATCCGCGCAGATATCGCCCCCACGGTTGCGCGTTGCGGACCGGCCGAAGAAACGGGGCTCCTCACCGCCCTGAAAGGGCACTTCGTCGCCCCGGGCCCCTCCGGCGCGCCCACACGGGGGCGCTTGGACGTGCTACCCACCGGCCGCAACTTTTACAGTGTCGACAGTCGCGCGGTGCCCACCCCCACCGCCTGGGCCTTGGGATGGAAGTCGGCCAACTTGCTGATCGAAAAGCATCTGCAAACCCATGGCGATTGGCCGCGCACCATGTTGTTGACGGCTTGGGGCACGGCCAATATGCGCACAGGGGGCGACGATATTGCCCAAGCGCTGGCGTTGATGGGGGTCAAACCCAGATGGGACAGCGCCAATCGACGGGTCACCGGGTTTGATATCTTGCCCGAGGGCACCTTGGGGCGCCCACGTGTGGACGTGACGCTGCGCATCTCGGGGTTTTTCCGTGATGCGTTTCCACAGTTGATCGCCTTGGTCGACAGCGCTGCACGTGCCGTCATGGCGCTGGAAGAAAGCGCCGATCAGAACCCTGCGGCGGCCCGTGCGCGACAAGGCGAGGATCGCGCGCGTGTTTATGGTTCGAAACCCGGGGCCTATGGCGCCGGTTTACAGGCGTTGATTGATGAGCGGCTTTGGACCAGCAAGGCTGATTTCGCAGACGCCTATCTGACATGGGGCAGCTATGCCTATGGATCCGGTGGGGAAGGCATTGCCGACCGCACGGGCTTTGAACAGCGATTGCGCCAGACCGAAGCCATCGTTCAAAATCAGGACAACCGCGAGCATGATGTGCTGGACAGCGACGATTACTATCAGTTCGAAGGCGGCGCCGCCGCAGCGGTCAATACATTGCAAGGCCAAGACCGACCGATCTATCACAACGATCATTCCCGCCCTGAACGCCCCGTGATCCGCACGCTCGAGGACGAGATTGGCCGGGTCATGCGATCACGCGTTGTGAACCCCAAATGGATCGATGGCGTCAAACGCCATGGCTATAAAGGGGCCTTTGAAATTGCCGCAACTGTCGATTATCTGTTCGCCTTTTCGGCAACCACGGGCGCGGTCAAGAACCACCACTTTGATATGGTTCACAGCGCCTTTCTTGAGGATGAAGACACCCGTGCGTTTCTTGCGGAACACAACCCGGCGGCGCTGCGCGAGATTGCAGAGCGTTTGAACGAAGCCATCAGCCGCGGTCTTTGGCAGCCCAAATCGAACTCAGCCCGGGCGCTGATTGGGACGTTGATGCCACAGGCCCCAACCTCTGGCGTTCACCATCAGGAGGACAAATAGCAGGTCATATCGGTGTAATTGCCGCCAGAGCGGTCCCGCGTGCCGTCGTCAATGTCGCAGTCATAAGTCAACTGATCCGGTACAACGGAGCGATCCCGACCCGAGCCACATCGCATTTTGGCGCGCACCATAGCAGCATCGCCGTCGATGCGCGTCACTGTGCAGCCGCTGACCGCCTCGATGGCCACCCCCGCGCGAAGCCCAATTTTCCCCAATCGGGGCGCATACTCTGGGTTCAAACGGATGGCTTCGGCTTTGGCGTCTTTCACACGCACATCAAAGAGACTGCCTTCAACCTCAATTCGCGTGGGCGCCAGCCCCGAAAACTCAGGACTTGGCATGTCACACCCTGCAAGCAGAGCGGCACCACAAAGAACGATCAACCGATGCATCCTCAAGGGATACGTCACCAAAGTTAACAGATGCCTAAGCGCGTCACCTCTCAAATGGCCCCAAGCCGCGCATCCCCCTAGGCGAATGCAACGCGACATCATAGTCTGACAGACACACCGCATACGGAAGGAAACCGAATGAGCGTAGACAGCGAACGCCACGCAATGAAAATGGCCAAGAAAAAGGTCGCCCGTGACAAAATCATGGCCACCAAGACCGACGAAAAAGGCCTGATCATCATTCATACCGGCAAAGGTAAAGGCAAAAGCTCCGCGGCGTTTGGCATGATTTTTCGCTGCATTGCACATAATCTGAAATGCGCGGTGGTTCAGTTCATCAAAGGCGGGATGAGCACGGGCGAACGGGATTTGATCCTCTCAAAATTCGAGGACAGCTGTTCTTTCTATACGATGGGCGAAGGTTTTACTTGGGAAACGCAAGATCGCGATCGCGACATCGAAATGGCACAAGCCGCTTGGGAGAAAGCCAAAGAGTTGATCCGGGACGACAGCCACCGCATGGTCTTGCTGGACGAAATTAACATCGCTCTGCGGTACGATTATATCGACGTCAACGAAGTGGTCACCTTTCTGACCGAAGAAAAGCCACCAATGACCCATGTGGTGATGACCGGGCGCAACGCCAAAGAGGAGCTGATCGAAATCGCGGATCTGGTGACGGAAATGGAACTGGTCAAACACCCGTTCCGCTCGGGCATCAAGGCGCAAATCGGCGTTGAGTTCTGATGTTCATTGCCCATCTGCCAGCGGCCTATTTACTGGTAAAGCCCTTTCAAAACCGGCTCTCCCGTATTGCATTCGCCGCTGGTTTGCTGGGCAGTGTGCTGCCTGATGTTGATCTGCTGCTGTTCTACTTTTGGGACGCCAAAGCCTTTCATCATCATGAATATTTGACCCATCGCCCTATCCTCTGGGCGTTGGTTTTTCTAATAGGCTTGTTGGTGAGGCCCAGTTTGCCACGTCTGGGGGCACCAGTCGCCATGCTAGGCTTGGGCGGGCTGATCCACATGGTGTTGGACAGTATTGCCGGCGCAATCGCTTGGGGCTGGCCGCTTTCTGAGGCCACCACAACGATGGTCCACGTGCCCGCAACCCATGATCACTGGATCCTTTCGTTTCTGACCCATTGGACCTTTCTCAACGAAGTGTTGATCTGTCTGCTGGCGGGTTTTGTGTTGCTAAAATCGCGGCGATCCTAGGGCATTCGCCCTGCGACATATCCAACAGAAACCTTCGGGGTGGGTGAATATGGGTGGCTCTGGCTTGCCCTTTTGAGGGTGCGGTCATATAAATTGACCAATTCTGTGGATGGATCCTGATGCCGTTTCAAAAAGTCGAACCCGAAAAACTTTCAACGGCGGTCACGCGCCAGATCGAATTGCTGATCTTGCGTGGCATCCTGCGCCCTGGCGAACGGCTTCCTGCTGAGCGCGAGTTGGCCGACCGGCTGGGCGTCTCCCGCCCGTCACTTCGCGAAGCCATTTCCGACCTGCAAAGCCGTGGTTTGCTGGCCAGCCGTGCCGGATCAGGGATCTATGTCGCAGATGTGTTGGGATCTGCCTTTTCGGATTCTTTGGTGACACTGTTTGCCGGTCACGAAGAAGCGGTGTTCGACTACATCTCGTTTCGGCGTGACATGGAAGGCCTGGCCGCAGAACGCGCGGCACGCTTGGCTTCAGACACGGATCTTAAGGTGGTTCAAGCGATCTTTAACAAGATGGAAGCCGCCCACTCCAAACGCAATCCAGACGACGAAGCGCAATTGGATGCGGACTTTCATTTGTCGATCATCGAAGCCAGCCACAATGTCATCATGTTGCATATGATGCGTTCGATGTATCAATTGCTGCGCGAGGGTGTGTTTTACAATCGCAAAATGATGTTCAAACAGCGCACCACGCGGGACACCTTGTTGACCCAACACCGGGCTATCAATACCGCACTCCAAAAACGTGACGCCGAAGGGTCACGCTCTGCGGTAGAGGCACATTTGGACTATGTGCGCACAACGCTGTTCGACCTCAAGAAAAGTGAGCGCAACGAACGTGTCGCGCAACAACGCTTTGATCACGAACAAAATCGCTGAGGTGCCTTAGCCGATTTGGCTTAACCGATATGGCGGGCGCGCTCTTCGACTTCGGTGGCAATCTCAGCCATGCGCAGGTGAAACCGCTTGTTCAAAGTAGCACGGCCCAATTTCATCGACTGCAGCAGCAAACGCGCGGACAAAGTTGTCGCCGACAGGGTGATGTCAGAGGTCATCCGCGTGCGCGTGCGTGACATTGCCACCAATTCGATCGCCATCGTACCTTCGAGCCCCTGCGAGACACCGGTCAGCACCAGTTTTTGCGGCGCATCGTACTCGGTCATGTCCAGTACAAGCTCACGCTCTTTGCCACGCAACGTGAACCCGACTTCCCACCGCATGCCAACACCCGGTTCGGGCAGATCGTCGACACGCTGCACCTCGGCGCCGCGTCGCAGAGCGGCACGTTCAAAACTGTCAAAGTCAGTCACCGCCGCAAAGACGCTATCAATTGACGATTCAATATCTTCTTTGGAGGAGAAATTCATTAATGCTGTCCGTAACCTACAAGTTTAGTCCCCTGTAGTGTCTCTTTAATCCAGTTGATCCGCAAGCCAGTTCCGCAACAAGAAGTGGGCGATTGCCCCTTTGCGCGCAGGTTTCAGCATCGGATGCTGCCCAGAGAAGGCCAACATGATGTCTTCCCGACTAAACCATTGAGCATCTTCAATCTCTTTGGGGTCGATTTCGATGTCCGTTGTCAGCGCATCCCCCTTGCACCCCAGCATCAATGAGGCCGGGAATGGCCAAGGTTGGCTGGCCAGATAAGACACGTCGCCCACTTGGATACCAGATTCTTCGACGACCTCACGGCGCACGGCGGCCTCCATCGTTTCGCCCGGTTCAACAAACCCCGCCAAAAGCGAATACATGCCTTCTGGCCACCCCGGAGAGCGCCCCATCAGCACATTGTTGCCATGGGTGATCAACATGATCACCACCGGATCCGTGCGCGGGAAATGGTGTGTGCCACAGGTTGGGCAATCACGTTGCCACCCTGACATTGATATGTCGCTTGGCGCGCCACATTTGGCGCAAAACCGATGCGAGCCATGCCAGCTGAGCAAGGCCCGAGCCGTCGCGGCCAATTCAGCATCCCGCGGCGAGAGTTGCGACATCACCCCGCGCAGCTCGACAAAAACTTGTTCGGTGGGCAAATCCGGGTGCTGTTGCACGGTCTGGTCCATAAAACTGTCCAGCTCTGCCGCGTCCATATCTGCAGGATCCCATGTGGAAATATCATAGGCAAAGACCGCTCCCGCGTCTTCGCGGCCCAAAAACAAAGGCTGTTCGACCGCCAAGCCTAGCAGTGGATGATCCACCGGCAGACGCACCAAGGTGACGATATCCTCGCTCTGTTGCACAAGGGGCTTGCCCTGCCACAGCACGATAGCACTGGCGCCTGGCGCCGCTTTGAGGTCTGAAAGTGCAGAGATGTCTCCACGGAGTTCGGCTGCGCGGTCAAGCTGCGAGCCGCCAAAAGTTACTGTTTCTGCCAATTTCATGCCGATACCTCACATCCATCCGGGATCCCGAAATTTTGCGCAGACTATGCGGTTCTCAGCTGGGATTAAACGCACAAAACCCAAGCGGCATGACCTCGCCTTGGTTTTATCTGACCACAGGGATCAACTTTTGGTGCAAAATGACACCCAGCGCTGAACACTCTAGTCAGACCGCACAACTCAGGGTACCATTGATCAAAATTGAAACCCGTTTTAGTACGAGCCTTCATTTGCCCCCAGCGACTTTACTTCCCAATGTGCCGCCCGCTGACCACACCTGCGACCTGCGTCTCCTCCACACCTCTGATGTGCATGTGCATTTGTCAGCCTTTGACTATGACCGCCAAACCTCAACTGTGGCTGGAGGCCTGTCGCGCACTGCCACCCTGATCCGCGAGGCCCGCCGCGAAGCCGCACATAGCCTGTTGTTTGACACAGGAGATTTTTTGCAGGGCAGCCTACTCGGTGATGTGCTCAATACCCAAGGCCCAGAGTCAAACACGCCCCACCCCGCAATCGTGGCGATGAACTTACTTCACTACGACGCCGTTACGCTGGGAAATCACGAATTTAGCTTTGGCTTGGACTACCTCAAAACGGCCCTGTCAGACGCAGAATTTGATGTTGTTTTGGCAAATGCGCATCGCCATATCAGATCTGGGAAAAGTGGTGCGGGTCAATTTCTTCCGGCCTATAAACTCCTCTCGCTTGAGCTAAGCGACACGCGCCGCCACCCCCGCCAAATCAAGCTGGGCATCATCGGATTCACCCCGCCCCAGACTGCCATCTGGGATCGACACCATGTCCAAGAAACGCTGACATTCTCCAATTTTGTCGACTCTGCCCGAATTTGGGTGCCCAAACTTAAATCAGCCGGCGCCGATCTGGTGATAGCCCTATGTCACACGGGCATCTCTGCGGCGGGCTCCGCTGCCGAGGCAGAGCACGCCGCCCTGTCCCTGTCCAAGGTCGAAGGCATCGATGTGCTGCTGTGTGGCCACCAACACTTGGTGTTTCCCGGGCCAAAATTCCACGGTATCGCTGGGGTGGACGCGGTCAAAGGCACGCTGAACGGCAAACCTGCGACGATGCCCGGATATTGGGGCGACCATTTGGGAATCATCGACCTGTCGCTGAGCCAAAGTGACGATCAGACGTGGCATATCCACGATCACACTTGCACCGTGCGCCCCGTGATTGCGCCCTGCGCCACTGACGCGGAACCTGCCGCTCAAACGCCCGAAGCCCCTGATATCCTGCGCGCCGTTCAACCCCATCACGACCGTACTTTGCGCCACAGTCAAAAGATCATAGGCGCAACGCAGCATCCCCTGAATTCTTACTTTTCGATGATCACCGCGGATGCCGCCTTGCAGCTGATCGCGCAAGCCAAACACAATTTCATGCGCCAAGCGCTCAACAGCACGCCTTACGGTGCCCTGCCTCTGCTGACGGCTGTGGCTCCGTTCAAAGCGGGAGGACACGCTGGCCCCAGCTACTTTGTCGATATCCCCGCTGGGAGTTTGACTTTGCGCGATCTGGCCACGCTCTATCCGTTTCCAAATGTCATTTCGGCGGTCAAACTAACGGGGGCGGATCTATGGCGATGGCTTGAGCGGATCAGTGCAACCTTTCAGAAAATCACACCGGGGCAGCAGGACCAGCCGCTACATCGCACCGATGTTCCCAGCTATGCCTTTGATCATCTCTTTGGGTTGAGCTATGCGTTCGACCTGAGCCGCGCGCCGGCAGGGTCAGAATTCAGCGCTGGTCGGGTCAGCCATGTGCATCACAACGGCACGGCAATTGACGACCAACAAGAATTTATCGTCGCCTGTAGTGGATACCGTGCCAGCGGCGGCGGGTTGGCCCGGCTTGATCCGGCAAAAACTGTGGTGCAGCACCGCACAAATATCCGCGACATCTTGGAACGCCACATCCGACAAGGCGAACGCCGCGATCCTGCGCTGAGATCCGATTGGGGATTTCAGCCGCTCCCCCAGACCTCTGTCACCTTCCTCAGTGGCCCCAAAGCGGGACACCATTTGCATGAACATCCAAATCTAAGCCTGACCGAGCTTGGGCAAAACAGCGATGGCTTTGCGCGGATCCGTCTTGCGCTATGAGCCCGCTTGCATCCGCGCCGGTGTCGCACTATATCACCCTTGAGAGGTTGGCGCGGGCAGGCGCCTCGCCAACCCGGTCAGATCCGGAAGGAAGCAGCCGTAACGAGCCCCGCTTGGGTCGTTGTCCAGCCTCTCACCTTACCTCCGTGGCATTTCCGCAAGCTCTTTGATATTTGCTCTACGGCCCCTTGTAGAGCACGGCAAAAGCCGCGACTTTGCGCCCCAAGCCACATGTTTCAAGAACCGGAGATCGCGTGCCCGATATCACGCTACAGCACCTTGGCTGGACCGACTTTTTTGCGGATCAAGCTGCCGAGACGGACTTCCCAAAGGGGCAGCCCATGCGTGTGGCCTCGGTTCAACGCAATAAAGCAACGGGTTTGGACGCTGATGGTCCCAAGCGGCTGAGCTATCCAGCTGGGTTAAGCGCGGCGCAGGTTGCCGTTGGCGATTGGGTTGTTGTTGATCCCGACACATCGGAAATTCTGCACATTTTTGAGCGCACGTCCAAGCTGGCACGACGGGCCGCAGGCATCGAAGCCAAGACCCAGCTTTTGGCCTCGAACTTGGACACGTTATTCATCACCACCTCTTGTAACGATGATTTCAACCTTGCGCGGATCGAACGGTATGTGGTGCTGGCCTTGGATGCAGATGTGCGCCCTGTGCTGATTCTCACCAAGGCTGATCAGGCCGATTTTCCCGAAGCCTTTCTGGCACAGGCGCAGGAATTATCCGACAAATTTGATGCGATCTTGATGATCAACGCCAAAGATCCAAGCGATGCTGACAAGCTGCGTGAATGGTGCGGCACTGGGCGCACCGTGGCCTTTGTCGGCTCGTCAGGTGTTGGGAAATCCACCTTGATCAACACCCTAACAGGGTCGACGCAGGCCACCGCAGATATCCGCGAAGATGACGCCAAAGGCCGTCACACAACCACCGCAAGATCGCTCCATTTTGCCAGCGGCGGCGGCATGGTGATTGACATGCCCGGCATGCGCGAGCTGGGCCTGCATGATGTGGCCAGCGGCATTGCAGAACTGTTTGATGACATCACAGAACTGGCCACGCAGTGCAAATTTCGCGATTGCGCCCACGTCGGAGAGCCGGGCTGCGCGGTGCAACGCGCGGTCGATGCTGGCGAGTTGAACGACGCGCGCGTCGAACGTTGGCGCAAACTGAAGGCCGAAGATCAGCTGAATTCTGAAACCATCGGTCAAACACGACGCCGCGCCAAGGCGATCACCCGACAGCACAAAGCCATTCAAGCCGAACATCAACGTCGCAAAGGCAGGCCCAAAAAGGGCTGATCAAATCTAGGGGCTGATCTGGGTTCCCAGACGCGCCCAATCCATCTGCGCATCGGTTTCGATGGCGCATTTACGCGCTGCCCGCAGCCGCTTGATCGCTGGCTCGGGCTGCTCACCAGCATCGATCATTAAGCGCAACGCGATCATACCCGATCGACCGCAGCCCCCCATGCAATGCACCAAGACGCGCCCGCCCCCTTGCAAAGCCGCAAGGGCTGCTTTTTGGGTTTCAGGCCAAAGCGCATCGAACTCTTCTGTTGGGGTGCCCATGTCGGGAATTGGCAGGTGGAACCACCGACAGCCCGCATCCTGCATGTCAGCGCCAAGCGTTTCAGCGCCTTGATCAATCATCTCTGCGCGGCTGGTCAGCGAAATCATCAACGACGGCCGCCATTCGCGCAGCAACGTCAGATCGTCCCGGTATTGGCCCTCGCGGCCCGGTAGCGGGCAGATCGCTAAAATTCCCTTGGCCACTGTGACAGCGTGCAGCACCTGAAAGTTTTCCCTTACCCAAAGTGGCCCGACAAATCGGTGACGTACGGGCCGAACGTATGCATATTTCTGGCCTCTGGAATGAAATGATCCCTAGGCCACCTTCGCAGCTTAGACAGAATAAATTGCCCTGAACACGCTTAATACAACGCGGGTTCACCGACCGAGGCAAAGCCGGTCGCCAACGGACAAAACCAGAACATATTCACATTGGGCCGAAACGCGTAACCGATTGAAAAAACAGCGAACTATACAGATGCCCTAGGGGCAGGCCAAATTGGATCGAATCGCAATTGCACTGTGGTGTGCTTGCCATAGTCAAACCCTACTTCGACGCGCGTTTGGTCAAAACCGCACCACAACTTTATCAATTCACAGCCCAAAATACGCAGGCGTCCATTTCTCAGTAAAACGAACCGGTCAGTATCAGCCGCGCAGAGAGGTCCGCCAATCTTCAATAAAGGCCGCGAGGTTTTCATCCTCCACAAAGCTGGCGGCATTCTCGGGCAAGGCACATCCAGCCTCAAGCGCCAGCCGTAAGCACGCAACATGATCACGCTCAGATCGTTGCGGACAATTTTGCGCGCCGTGCAAGATCGTGGAAACCAAGGTGCCCCCATACCCGTTAACATGGGTCAAATCGGGACCAAGACTTAGGAAATAGGCCAATTTGTCTGGCACGCCTTCCCAACCTGCAATTTGCGTGGGGGTCAGGCCTTCGGCATCTGGCGTGTCAAACGCCACACCAAGCGCCACCAGATTTTGGATCTGCTGTTGGTTGCCTGGCAGATGCACGATCAAGCGCAGCAAATCAGCGTAGGCCTGAGGCAAATCCACCCCCGCAAGCGCCCCATCCGGAACCGCGGCCTCCTCCGCAGCTGAGGCCAGAAGCATTTCAACCTCACTCAGAGCAGGTGGATCAGCCCGCTGGGCAATCGCCTGTGCCATCGCCGTATTGCCAAAAACCCGCGCATAGCTATAGGCCGAAACGCCTTGGTATTGGGCAGATGGGTCTGCACCCGCACGCAACAACAGCTCGATCATCTCGGCGTCGCACATCCGCCGTGCCGCTTGGTGCAAGGCTGGGATAACCCAAGGACGTTCACCCCCGACCCAAGTGTCATTGAACTCCCCCGCCTGCGCCCCGGCATTGAGCAGCATCCTCACCGCAGCATGATCGTTGAAATCCAGCGCCCGCAACAGCGCATTGGTGCCTTCGGGATCGGCTCCGGCCTTGAGCAGCATACGCAGCCCGTCATGATGCCCAAGCTCTGTGGCATGGTACAGGCTTTCGCCGTCATTTGGATCGGCGCCTTTGTCCAATAGCCACTGTCCAAGCGGCATGTTATCCGCATGGCCAATCGCCCCATACAGCATCGACAACGACGCACCGTCCTGCTCAACCGTGTCGTTCACATCCGCACCGTGATCCAACAACACATCCGCAATCGCCATCATGTCCTGATGCAGATCGGGGCGCGCCTTGTGATAGCGTGAAAAGGCCAAATGCGCCAAAGCGGTCTTGGGGCCCAAACGACGGGTGGCCAACCCCGGATCCGCTTGCAACGCCGCCTCAACCGCTTGCCGGTCGTACAACGCCACTTCGAGGCCAAAGACCCCTTTTGCCAAATCGGCGGTATCGGCCAACAATGCGGCAACACCCCGATTGTTGCCATGCGCCAGAGCCACCTTGAGGTGCTGTAATTTCCCCGCGCGATCCAAACCATGGGTCTCCACCGCCAGTTTCAAGGCAGGCCAATTGGCAAAATTCTGTTCCTGCGCAATAACATGCAAATAGTCCGCATGACGCAAGGCTGTCGCATCCCTTCGCGGTGGGTGCTGCGCGAGGCGCGCCAAGGCCCGGCTGTCGCCCACATCATGATCTTTGCGCAGCTGGCGCGCTGCACGGCGCAGTTTTTCTAAGGACAATGGCATCGGTTTCTCCAAAACGGCCCATTGGTTCGCTGAAACGGGCTGGAAAATCCGATCGCATCGGTTTTCAAAGATGTCAGAGAGGCGTCGAGCGCTTTCCGCGAACCTGGTGGCCGTCTCTGGCGCGGCCACGCAAACGCTACCCCAGCGGTTTTTCAAAAACAACACCTCTGCAATCAGCAGGCATTTCCCACCGCCTATCCGCTAGACGCGCCGGTCCCCAACCCCTACCCTGAGGCCGAATACGAATCCGAAGGTACAAAGGCACAGCATGAGCGACACCCCCACTCCGGTCTATCAGGTCTTAGCGCGCAAATACCGCCCGGAAACCTTTGCCGATCTGGTGGGGCAGGATGCGATGGTGCGCACCCTGAAGAACGCCTTTGAGGCCGATCGTATCGCGCAAGCCTTTATCATGACCGGTATTCGCGGCACCGGGAAAACCACCACCGCGCGGATCATCGCCAAAGGCATGAACTGTGTTGGCCCCGACGGCACTGGCGGGCCCACCATCGAACCCTGTGGCACCTGTGATCAATGTGTGGCCATCATGGAAGGCCGCCACGTTGATGTCATGGAAATGGATGCGGCCTCGCGCACTGGGGTCAACGACATCCGAGAGATCATCGAAAGCGTCCATTACCGCGCGGCCAGTGCCCGCTATAAGATCTACATCATCGATGAGGTCCATATGCTGTCCAACAGCGCGTTCAACGCGCTGCTCAAGACGCTCGAAGAACCCCCCGCGCATGTGAAGTTCATCTTTGCGACAACCGAAATTCGCAAAGTTCCGGTAACGGTCCTGTCGCGCTGTCAACGCTTTGACCTGCGCCGGATCGAACCCGAAGTGATGATTGCGCTGCTGCAAAAAATTGCCGGCTCCGAAGAGGCGCAGATCGCCGATGATGCGCTGGCGCTGATCACCCGCGCCGCCGAGGGCTCTGCACGGGACGCCACATCACTGCTGGATCAAGCGATCAGCCACGGAGCTGGCGAAACCAGCGCCGGCCAAGTGCGCGCGATGCTGGGTCTGGCTGATCGCGGACGTGTGCTTGATCTGTTTGACATGATCATGAAAGGCGACGCTGGCGCCGCCCTCACCGAAATCAGCGGCCAATATGCCGATGGGGCCGACCCGACGGCGGTTCTGCGCGATCTTGCAGAAATCACCCATTGGATTTCAGTGGTGAAAATCACCCCCGAAGCCGCAGATGATCCCACCGTCAGCCCCGACGAACGGGCCCGCGGTGTCGCCATGGCGCAGGCGCTGCCGATGCGCGCCATGACCCGGATGTGGCAAATGCTGCTCAAAGCTTTGGATGAGGTGGCCAGCGCCCCCAATGCGATGATGGCCGCAGAAATGGCCATCATTCGCCTGACCCACGTGGCCGACCTACCAAGCCCTGAGGAATTGGTGCGCAAACTTCAAGATATGCCGCCCGTTCCCCCCGGTGGTGGACAGCCCATGCAACGCATGAGCGCGCCTGCGGCGGGCGGGGGGGCCTCGGCTATCGCCTCGGCCCCAACCCCCTCCGGCGGTATGCCTGCCTCAACCGGCGGGCCAACAGCCGAACTGGCGCAACAGGTCGATTTGGCCCTATCGCGCTATCCCACATTTGATCACGTTGTCGAACTGATCCGCACCAACCGGGACATGCAGCTCTTGGTGCAGGTGGAAACCGGCGTGCGCATTGCAGCCTATCAACCCGGTCGAATCGAATTTGTACCAACCGACAATGCGCCCCGTGACCTTGCGCAACGACTTGGGCAAAGCCTGCAGCGTTGGACCGGCAACCGTTGGGCCATCACGGTTGTGAACGAAGGTGGCGCAGAAACCATCGACGAAAAACGCAACGCCAAGGAAAACGCCCTGCGCTCTGAGGTGAATGCCCACCCAATGGTCCAAGCGGTTCTGGCGGCGTTCCCGCGCTCAAAGATCACCAAAATTCGCACCGCTCAAGAGCTACAAGCAGAAGCGCAAGCAGATGCCTTGCAAGAAGTCGAAGATGAATGGGATCCCTTCGAAGAAGACTAAGCTCACATCACAGCACACTCCCAGCACCGCCGCAGCACTAAACCGGGCCCCTCTCAGACTTCCCCAACCTAATGCCACATCGCCCGATGCTTTCGCCTGTGCAATTGAACCAAAGAGACCAGAGATTTGCGGCTTCATACTTGTCGCGCCTCCTCTGCGCTGCAATATGTAAGCCTCTCAATCGCGTCCCCGCGCAGCCCATCCCAAAGGAGGCACCCAAATGCTAAAAGGTCTCGGCAATCTCGGCGATATGGCCAAGATGATGAAAAAAGCTCAAGAAATGCAGGGCAAAGTTGCTGAAATGCAAGAAGAGCTGGAAAACATGACTGTCATCGGCGAAAGCGGCGCTGGCTTGGTGCGCGCAACTGCAACGGCCAAAGGTGTGTTGACAGGATTGGACATTGACCCCTCGATCTTCAACCCGGACGAAAAAGAAGTTGTCGAAGATCTGATCCTTGCCGCCATCAAAGACGCGCAGCAAAAAGCAAGCGACAAATCTTCCGAAGAAATGGGCAAGCTGACCGAAGGCCTTGGCCTTCCCGCGGATATGAAATTGCCGTTCTAAGGTCAGCCCCAACTGCCCTGTATTCATCTTGCCAAAAATACTCCCGCCGGAGGCGGCGCGCGCAACAAAGCGTGACCCTCCGGCGTGATTTGCGCTGTGCAAATGCTGTCACTCCTCTTAGATTAACGAGATGAGCGATAATTCCACCCAAGACATTGATGCCCTCATTGAAATGCTGGCCAAGCTGCCCGGGCTGGGGCCCAGATCGGCGCGACGTGCTGTGCTGCATATGATCCGCAAACGGGCGCTGTTGTTCACGCCATTGGCCGATCAAATGCAGAAAGTGGCCGCCTCAGCCCGCGAATGTCTCAATTGTGGCAATGTCGGCACCAGCGATATCTGCGCCATCTGCACCTCTGAAAAACGCGCCAATGGTCAACTCTGTGTGGTCGAAGACGTGGCCGATCTTTGGGCGATGGAGCGTGCTGCAGTGTTCAAAGGGCGCTATCACGTGTTGGGCGGCACCCTTTCAGCCCTGGATGCGGTGGGCCCGGATCAACTCCGCATTCCAAAACTGGTGGATCGCGTCACCACCGAAGCAATCAGCGAAGTGATCTTGGCACTAAACGCCACGGTCGATGGCCAGACAACGGCCCATTATATCGCCGATCAACTCGAAGACCGTGTCAGCCTCAGTTCACTGGCTCAAGGTGTGCCGATCGGCGGTGAGTTGGATTATCTGGACGAGGGCACAATCTCAGCGGCGCTCACCGCACGCAAACCCCTGTGATCAATTCACCCGCCCGGTTTTGACCGCCTGCACCCAATCTTCACGCCCATTGCTGCGCGCACAAGAGGCCATGCGCGCAGTGTCATAAGCCACCAGATGCAGCGCAGCCGACCATCCCTCTGTCTGCTTTTCCAGCACCGCAAAGGACGCCTGCGCGGTGCCTGTTTCAATCTTATGGGTCACCGGGTGCGTGTCCGTATAGGCCGGGCAGCCAACACTGCCTGGATTGACCAAAACCTGCCCCGCCCGCATTTTGACGACATTGGGCAAATGCGAGTGCCCGCATAAAAACACCTGATGGTTCAGGCCTTCGACCTTGGCTTCAATGTCACTTTGCGTCGACTTCTGAACCTGCCCCTGCGCCGTCACCTCTTCAACCCAATAGCTAGAATCACTGAATGGGGTGCCATGGCAGGCAAAGATTTCATCATTCAGGGACAACATAGGCGGTAAGGTTGTCAGCCAGTCCATCGCCGATCCGGGCAGGCAGCCCAAAGCGTTCTGATCCGACGGCCCCATCTCCGCGGCCCCCACGGAAATCAGCGTGCGGTCATGATTGCCCCGAATGGATCGCATCGCGCGCTTGGCCAGAATCTCCGCAGTCCCCGATGGGTCAAGTGGGCCGCTGAAATGATCACCCAGGTTGATGATCTCAGGAATGCCCATCCCGTCAATCTCGCTCAGAACCGCGCTCAAAGCGTCGGAATTTCCATGTATATCCGCAATGACGGCAAACCGTTCAATCATCGTAAAACACCTGCTCAAATGGGACCTATCTGCCCGCGCATTCCGCGCCCCCAAAATACGGGGCACAACACAGAGGGTACTCCATCTTAGCGGTAATTTCTACAAAACAATCACATCCAATGGTGGAAAACCATTGAACCCGACCGAGGCATAGCTCGAGGTGTAGGCACCACAATTGCGGATCAAAACCCGATCCCCAGCGCACAATCCCACCGGCAAGGGCACAGGGTGCTTCTCATAAAGCACATCCGCACTGTCACAGGACGGTCCCGCCAGTACACATGGCTCATGCGCTTGTTGGTCTTTCTCAGTGACAAATTGATACCGGATCGCCTCATCCATGGTTTCCGCCAAGCCCGAAAACTTGCCAATGTCCAGATAGACCCACCGCAGCGGATCATCCTCTGACTTGCGTGACACCAAAACCACTTCGGCACTGATCATCCCGGCATGGGCCACCAACCCGCGCCCCGGCTCAGCGATGATCCGCTGGGCGCCGTGAAACCGGGCCTTCACCATCTCCATCACCTGCGCCGCATAGATCTGCGCCGGCAAAATCTTTTCGCCATGAAAGGCGGGGAACCCTCCGCCGATATTGATCAGATCGACGTCAAAACCCAACCCGCGCAGCTGCTGCCAGACCCGATCCATGTGGTCCAAAGTCTCGATCCACATTTTGGGATCCCGCGCCTGGCTGCCAACGTGAAAGGACAGGCCAACCGGGCGCAACCCCAGCTCTGCCGCTTGCCGGGCCAAGGCCGGGATCATCGCCCCACCCGCGCCAAACTTACGGCTCAACGGCCAATCCGCACCGGTCTCGCCCACCAGCACCCGCAAATAGACCTCAGCCCCCGGCGCGTGCTGGGCGATCTTTTCAATCTCTTCGCTGGCATCCGCGGCAAATAGGGTCACACCACAGCTGTGCGCAAACGCGATGTCGCGAGCCCGCTTTATCGTGTTGCCGAATGAAATCTGATCCGGCCGGGCGCCTTGCGCCAAGCATAACTCAATTTCCCCGCGCGAAGCCGCGTCAAAATGGGCGCCCTGCGCAACCAATGCCGCGATGATCTCAGGTGCGGGGTTGGCCTTGACGGCGTAATGGATATCCGCACCCGCCAAACCGTGCCGCAGCGCCTGAAACTGGGCCACGACCAAAGAGCGATCCATCACCAAGGTGGGATGGTCAAAATCCTGCGCTTTGACAAAAGTTTCGATACGGGATTGCGCCGGCACAGCTGTGCTGCGCACCAAAGGGGCTACGTAGGCGTTCATGGTCATCTCCAACAGAGCCGGCCCCAAAGGGCCTCTCACTTCCAACGGAGACGTTACCGTCGCTACGTAAACACGAAGATCCCAAAGAACCTTGGCCAGAGGCGCGTGCGTTGGCGTCTTAGAGCGGCATTTAGGGCCAACACTCTGCCCAATCAAGACATTTTTTACACCGCCAAACCAAAAGCGTCACCACGCGATCGAGACCCCAAATATGATCAAAAACGGACGGCACTATTTGCTGCACATTCTCGCGCCAAATCCCAATTCCCCTTACACACACTCCACTTTCGATCAAATTCACCGCACCCCAACATCCAAACGCCTCTGCCTTCCGCCCACCACCACACGGGCCAACTAATCGAATCACACACCCCAATTGCACCACCCCAAACTTTGGCGCGCGCCCCCATTTCATCTTGCTTCAAATACTCACGACGCCACCGCGCCGCAGCTTGAAACGCAAAAACCCGGGCACAAGGCCCGGGCTTCAAACACGTCACCAAAAGGCAGTGCTGGATCAGTCGTTTTTATCGTCCTCAGCGGCATCGCCACCTGGCAGGTTAAAGAAGCTATCCGCATCGATAACCTCTTCTTCCTTTTTCTCTTCTTCGTCGTCACGCAGGCTGAACGCTTCCAAGCCGCTCATCGAGCTTGGGATTTTCGGAGCCTCTTCTTCCATGGCCAACGATTGCTCGGTGCTGACCAATTTGCGACGCTCGTCATCGTTCATCACAACGCCATCAGCCGCTTGCTTGGCCACAGCTTTTTGGATCGCTGCATCCAGCTCGGATTGCTTACACAGGCCCAGGGCCACCGGATCAACCGGCTGAATATTCGCAATATTCCAATGTGTCCGCTCACGAATGGCTTGGATCGTAGGCTTGGTTGTGCCCACCAGCTTCGAGATCTGACCATCGGTCAGCTCAGGGTGGAACTTTACCAACCAATAGATCGACGCCGGGCGGTCCTGACGTTTGGACAGAGGTGTATAGCGTGGGCCACGGCGCTTTTCTTCCCCAACGGCCGCCGAGTTGAATTTCAACTTCAGGCGATACATCGGGTTGTTCTGCGCGCTGTCGATCTCTTCTTGGGTCAACTGGTTGTTGGCCACAGGATCAAAACCTTTGACGCCTGGAGCAACATCGCCATCGGCGATGCCCTGAATTTCCAGCTCGTGCATGCCAACAAAATCAGCAATCTGTTTGAAGCTGAGAGTGGTGTTGTCGATCAACCAAACAGCCGTGGCTTTCGCCATAATCGGTTTTGACATTGCAGTTCTCCTTAACTCAAATCTTCCCCGTTGCCTGAATCAGGCTGTTCCATTCGGAACGGGCTACCTTGTAGGGGGACTTGGCGTCTATATAGTAGGAACCGCCTCATAAGGAAAGAGTGAATGCGCATCCCCCTGATTGCCCTATTTTTGTCTCTCGCCAGCCCGCTTTGGGCCGAAGGTGAGACGTCAGGTGAGTTTGACTATTATGTGCTGGCGCTCAACTGGTCTCCGACTTGGTGCGCCCTCGAAGGTAAAGCGCGCAACTCTCCGCAATGTGACGAAAGCAAAGACCATGGCTGGGTTCTGCATGGGTTGTGGCCCCAGTTTCACCGGGGCTGGCCATCTTATTGCAATACCGTCAACGCGCCTCCGAGCCGGGGTATGACCAATGACATGGTCGACATTATGGGCAGCTCGGGATCCGCGTGGCATCAATGGAAAAAGCACGGCGTCTGCTCGGGACTAACGGCCTCAGCCTATTACAAACTGGCCCGCCAAGCCTATGACAGCATTGAACGCCCCGGCGTGCTGCGCAAATTGGAACGTCCGGTGACGCTGCCGGCCAGTTTGATCGAACAGGCGTTCATCAAGGACAACCCGCAGCTCACGCCAGATATGGTCACTGTAACGTGCAAATCCGGGCGCATCCAAGAGGCCCGCATTTGTCTTTCAAAATCTTTAGATCCGGTGCCCTGTGGGCGCGACGTCATTCGTGATTGCACATTGAATGACGCCCTGCTTGACCCGATTCAGTGACGTACCAGAGTTAGATTTCCAGATCTTCGCGCGATTTCCCGCCGTCAATCGCCGCCACAAACCAATCAGGACGGCGACCTTTGCCTGTCCAGGTTTGGTCTGGATTTTCTGGGTTGGCATATTTGGCGACGCCCGCAGTTTTGCCCGGGAACTTGGCAATCTTATCGCCAGTCAGCTCAGATAAGGTAAAGCCCATCTCTTTGGCCTTTGCTTCCAGCTCGGAAAGCGCCTCTTTGCGTTTGCGCGCTTCAAAATTGGCAATGGCCTTGCTGACTTTCTTTTCAAGAGACTTCAGTTCAGCCAAAGAGAAGCCTTCCAAATCGACAGGACGGGAGTCGGTCATATGCGTGCCTTTTATGTTTCGTTTAGACAAACTTATGCAGTCGATATCCGGCTTCAACAATAGAAATACAAAAAATTCAGGCCGAATTTTCAAAAAACGAGGCCACTACTCAACCCAAAATAGATCTCTCCCAAATCTCCAGTTATTCACGGTCGAAAAACAATACTTTACAACTAATTACAAATTATCCGCAATAAGTCTGAACGCAACCTTAAGATGACTATTCCCAAACCGAGAGAACGATTTTACCAATGTGGTCCCCTGCTTCCATCCGTTTGTGCGCGGCTGCTGCGTTGGACAACTCAAAGTCACTATCCATAATGGGGCCGATTTTTTTGGCCTCCAAAAGTGGCCAGACATGCGTTTTCAAACTGTCGGCAATGCGCGCCTTGGCCAGATTGCTTTGTGGCCGAAGTGTCGAGCCGGTCAGGGTCAAACGCCGCATCATCACCTGCGAAAAGTTCAACTCGACTTTTGGGCCATTCAAAAAGGCAATTTGCACCAACCGACCATCATCAGCCAAGGCGCGAATATTGCGGGGAATATAGAGCCCCCCCACCATGTCGAGGATTAGGTTTGCCCCTCCTTCTTTCTTGAGCACATCGACAAAATCTTCGTCTTTGTAGATGATCGTCTTTTCAGCGCCCAACCTTGCACAGGCTGCGGCCTTGGCTTGGTTTCCAACGGTCGTAAAGACCCGAGCGCCAAATTCGCGAGCCAACTGAATGGCAGTTGTGCCAATGCCGGAACTGCCCCCATGGATCAAAATCCGCTCACCTGCCTGCAACCCGCCGCGTTGGAACACATTGGACCAAACCGTGAAATACGTCTCACACAGGCAAGCTGCTTCTTTCAAATCCATGCCCTTGGGAACCGGCAGACAATGGGCACTGGGCGTTGTGACATACTCTGCGTAGCCGCCTCCCGGCAACAAAGCGCAGACCTGATCCCCAATAGACCATTCTGTCACCCCAGCCCCTACAGCAGCCACCTCGCCAGAGGCCTCAAGACCGGGCAAATCGCTGGCTGAAGGAGGAGGCGCATAAAGACCTGCGCGTTGCAAAGCGTCCGGGCGATTGACCCCGGCATAAGCCACTTTGATCAAGACCTCACCAGCCTTGGGGCTGGGAATGGCGCGTTCGGCCAAAGTCAGCACCTCAGGACCACCCGGCTCTGAGATTTCAACAACCCGCATCGTCTGTGTCATGTGCTATCCTTGTTTAATTGTCGCGCGTCCAACGCCCCGGAAATCCCGAGGACTGTGCGTTTGGTGCCTGAACCTTATTCAAAATCGACATCGGCCCAGCCATTAAACCGCTCAGCAGCTTATTGTCCCGCAGACCCGCTTTGACTTTTTCAATTTGCATAACGTCATCAATCCGGCGATCCAAAAACGCCCAGGTTTTTCCGTGACCTTCGCTGTCATCCCCAAGCCAGAACAGAACAGTCGTGCTGTAAACGCCACTCAGAGTAGCGCGCTTGCTGTACCAATTAATGTCATCTGACGTGTCGCCAAGCCCCGTCCAAATTTGATCAGCTGTGCCCCAAATCAAACGCACACCTTCGGGTGCCAGATGCGGCAGGCTGAACAGGGTCATCGCGCGGCGCACCGCATCCTTGTCGTGGATTGAGTCCAACCGATACCGCACCGCGGCGGCAATTCGGTCACGAAACCGCATCTCACTGAGATCTGTTTCGGCCAAATAGGCTGCCATTTGCGTGTCGCCCCTGCGATGGAAAGCCGCGGCCAAATCGACGGCTCCGCGTGGATAAAGCGCCCGCGCAACCACGGGATCACAACCCGAATCAGCGACAGCGGCTTCAAAGGTTGTCTCGGTCCAGCCGTCAAACGCAACGTGGTTGAGGGCTGCATCCAACAGAACCTCCAACATATCAGGGCTTGTCATCTGGGAACTCCTTTTTCGGGCCATCGCTCAGCTAGACAATTAGCAGGAGCCTTGCTATAGGACCACCTCCTGCAAATCCTTGCAACTCAACTTAGAAAGGTGGTGAAAACCACATGCAGGTATCTGTTCGTGACAACAACGTCGATCAGGCGCTCCGCGCTCTGAAGAAAAAGCTGCAGCGTGAAGGTGTCTTCCGTGAAATGAAGCTCAAGCAACATTTCGAGAAGCCGTCCGTCAAAAAAGCGCGCGAGAAAGCTGAAGCAGTACGCCGTGCCCGGAAACTGGCGCGTAAGAAAGCCCAGCGCGAAGGTATGTTGTAAACCCTTCTTCGTAAGCTTGAACAGAATTGTTCAGATTACCCCCGTGGCCCGGCCGCGGGGGTTTTCACTTTCTGGTGAGATGCCACGCCTTTAAGGCGAGCCCCGTTGATCGAGAAATCCTCAGCATTAGGTAACGTGCGGTCCACCCACAACAGGTGTGGGGACAAACGAAAAAGCACGAAATGTCATACCTACAGAAAATAGAAAACGCACTGCTGGTGCTGTTGGCGGTCACTCTGGTGTCCACGCTGATCATCGGCCTTGTCTCCCCCGAATACTTTGAATTGACCTACGCCGCCGAAGACGGGTTGATCGAATATGGCACGTCACTGTTGTTGATGACGGCCTCATTGGCGCTGTTCTGGCGGGCCTATCTGTCCGACGGAATGACCTCCTTTTTGTTGGGCCTATACTCTTTGCTGTTCATCTTTGCCGCCGGAGAGGAAATCTCTTGGGGACAACGGATTGTCGGTTGGGAATCCAGTGAGTTTTTCCTTGAGCACAACCGGCAATACGAAACCACGATCCACAACTTGGTGGTGGGGGGCGAACAGTTGGCCTCGACCCTGTTTGGATCGTTTTTGACAGTGATGCTGTTGCTCTATCTGATTGTGTTGCCATTGACCTATGGCCACATCGGTTGGATCACCACACTGTCGCGACGCCTTGCGGTGCCTGTGCCTCACAAACGCTATGCTGTGGCCGCGCTGATGACGACCTTGGTGATTGTGATGATTTCAGCGCCGCGAAAATGGGAAGCCTATGAGTTTGCCTTTGCGATCATGAGCCTTGCGATCTTCCTTGTGCCGCAAAACCGCAAAGAGCTTGGCAGTGCCGAAAGCTAATCCAGTCTCTGCGGCCTATCCCACCCAGCGATGGGCCGCGCGGGCGATGCGATGCCCAAACAACCGCGCTGTTTCCAGATCCTCTGGCGCGATCAAAGCCCCAGCCCCACGCGCGCTTTGCGCGGCAAGTCCCAACCAAGCCCCGGTTTGATTGGTGCCCTCTGCCGCCGCATTGACCGGAGCACCGACCAAATCCTGACCCACCCACAGCATGCCATGCTGTGCGGCAAAGACAGACAGCTGCATCAACGTGCTCAGCTTGTCGCCCGAAGGATAAGTCGCGACCGTGAATCCCCCTGCCAATTTATCAGCCCACAGTCGATCAACCCACAAATCACTGCTGCGGTCCATGAAAAGCTTAAACTCAGCGGAGGCGCTGCCCATATAGGTGGGCGTTCCAAACAGGATCACGTCGGACGCTTCCATGGCTTGCCAATCCAGATCCCCCATCTGGGTCACATCGATCAGCCGCGCACTGCAGTCAGCTTCGCCCAGACCGCCTGCGATATGCTCGGCCAAGGCATGGGTGTGACCATTGGCCGAAAAGTAAGGGATCGCGACATTTGCCATATTCGGTTACCTCAGATCTTCCAAAATCATCTCACTCGCCTTCTCGGCGATCATAATCGTCGGCGAATTGGTGTTGCCACTGGTGATGCGCGGCATCACCGAACAATCCACCACCCTTAGGCCCTGAACGCCGCGCAACCGCAACCGCGGATCCAACGGTGCCGAAGAATCCGCCCCCATGTGAACTGTTCCCGCCGGGTGAAAGATCGTGGTGCCAATGTTTCCGGCAGCCTGCGCCAGTTCCTCTTCGGATTGCGCCTCGATACCGGGTTTGATCTCTTGCGGCGCATAGCGAGCCATCGGGGATTGAGCCATGATCCGTCGTGCCAGACGGATCGATTGCGTAGCAGTTTGGCGATCCCCCGGCGTGGACAGATAGTTCGGCGCAATGCTCGGTTTGGCTTTAGGATCGGGTGAGGTAATGCGCACCTGTCCTCGGCTTTCGGGACGTAGATTGCACACGCTGGCGGTCAGAGCCGGGAAATCATCCAAGGGCTGGCCAAACGCCTCAAGGGATAGGGGCTGCACATGGAATTCCAGATCCGGAGTTGCCAGATCAGGCCGCGAACGCGCAAATGCCCCAAGTTGCGAAGGTGCCATCGACATCGGCCCGGTGCGTTTTGCGACGTATTCCATACCAATTTTCATCTTGCCCCAAAGGCTATTTGCCATGGTGTTGAGCGTCTTGGCCCCGTCTAGTCGCCACGCACAACGCAATTGTAGATGATCCTGCAGATTGGCCCCTACCCCGGCAATATCCTGACGCACTGTCACACCATGTTCGCGCAACAGATCCGCAGGCCCCAAGCCTGACAGTTGCAAAATCTGGGGCGATCCAATCGCCCCTGCCGACAAAATCACCTCGCCATTGGTGTGGACGGTTTTGATTTGACCGTTCTGTTCGTACTCAACCCCCACGCAGCGCCCGTCTTCGACCAGCACCTGCCGCGTATGGGCGTGGGTTTCGACCTTAAGGTGCCCAGATTTTGCGCTGCGCAAAAAGGCCCGCGCGGTGTTCATGCGCCAACCACCTTTTTGGTTCACCCGAAAATAGCCGACCCCTTCGTTGGTGCCGGTGTTGAAATCATCCACCTTAGGCAGGCCTTCTGCGGCAGCGGCCTCCATCCAGTGATCAAGCACGTCCCAATGCAGTCGTTGATTGCCCACCGTCCATTCACCGCCGACCCCGTGGAGGTCATCGGGACCATCCACATAGTCTTCGGACTTTTTGAACAAGGGCACCACGTCCTCCCAGCCCCAGCCTGTATTGCCCAGTTGACGCCACCCATCATAGTCAGCCGCCTGTCCGCGCAAATACAGCATTCCATTGATCGACGAGCACCCCCCCAGAACTTTGCCCCGGGGATAGATCAGCGAGCGGCCATTCAATCCCGGTTCAGCATCGGTTTTGAACATCCAATCGGTTCGCGGATTTCCAATGCAATAGAGATAGCCCATTGGAATGTGGATCCAATGGTAATTGTCCCGTCCACCAGCTTCGAGCAGCAGGGTTTTATGCCCGGCTTCGGACAGGCGTTTTGCCAGCACGCAACCGGCGCTCCCGGCGCCCACAATTATGAAATCCCACGACATTCCACGCTCTCCCTTTGGGAAAGGATGGGACAAGCGCGCGCCCTTGGCAATGGGGTACGTTCATGCAGGCGCAAGTGTGTTTGATGAGGGCGATTTTGCGCTGCGCTGCGTCAAGCGCAGGGCCTCTTGCATCGTGAGCATTTGGCGCGCTGCCCGTTGCGTCAGAAAAGGAGCGGGATCAAACTTCGGCGACATCATCCCCAATTCCGGAGACACAGACTGGGCCAACATATCGCCCACAAAAAGGCTTTCGGCCCACAGCCCGCCAGCGTTCAAAAGTTCATGCCCTTTGCACAGAAGATGCACGTAGCGCACCAGTGGCGTGAACGCCTGCTCTGCCAATAGCGGCGTCGCGCACAGCGCTTTGGCCGGGATCAACACCTGCGAGGCCCCATAGAACAGCTCTGCACAGGGATCTTGCCACAGCAGACGATGCTGAGGGGAAAGGATAACGGGGTCGGCATTGCCCAACACCCCGGCCTGAACCGTGACCGGCGTCAGCGCGCCTGCGCCCACACAAACTGCGCCGCCAACCCATTGCAACGGTTGCGCCCCGCCATCACGCGTTAAAACATGGTCGCCGACGCGCAAATCCCCTGCGCGGCGCCAGCCTGATGGCGTCGAAATTTTCGTGCGCGCATCAAAACACAGCATGTCATAATCATACTTTTGCTTGTCACTGTTATAGAACGAACATCGCGCCCCGCGCGCCGTGTTGGAATCATACCAATGATCCAGATTGAAATCCGGTGTCCACAACACTTGGGTCAGATCACCCTCCGCGTCACGCCCCTCAAAAACCACAATGCCATATTTGTCCGCCTGCCCGTCCGAACGGATGACAACTGCGTCCCCAAGGGTGCCCCCGTCCCAACTGATGTCATAACTATCCCCAACCTCAAAAAGCCGCGCTTCGTCATCGCCGTCATTGGCGCGGATCACCAAGCCGGTGCTGTCGCTGGGCGAGCCATCAAATTTACTGGTGCCGCGCCCCGAATAGAGGTTCCGACCCGTCGACAAGGCAAATTCGGCGTCTTCGGCAGTGATCGTTAGCGGCATTTCGGGCTCCTTCCATCAGAAGGAATGCCCGTTTCCACTTAACAGCGGCTAAGCGGCACCGATCAAAATAGCTAAAATCCGCTAGACTGGCAGGGCCGTGGTCTTAAACACGGTCCGCAGGGCAAAACTCGATTGCATCTGGGCCACCCCCGGCAAACGCGCCAAATACTGGCGGTGAATGCGGGCAAAATCCTCGGTGCTTTCGGCCACAACTTTCAGCAGGTAATCCGCCGTGCCCGCCATCAAATGGCATTCTAACACATCTGGGATCCGCGCCACCCCTTTCTCAAAGGCCTCCAACACTTCGTCGGCCTGCCCTTGCAGCGTGATTTCGACAAAAACCGTGGTCGACAGCCCGATCTTTCGCGGATCCAACAGCGCAACATAGTCTTTGATATAGCCTTCGGATTCGAGCCGTTGCACACGGCGATGGCATGCCGAGGCCGACAAGTTGACCGCTTCGGACAGGTCCGCATTGGAAATTCGCCCGCGGCGTTGCAGGGCCACAAGGATACGTTGATCTGTCTGATCTAATGCCATTCGCGCAGGTTCCTTCGACAATGTTCCAACTATGTCGAAGATCTTCCCAAAAACCAATCCAAATGCGCATGTGTTCTGAAAGAAATTGCACAAAAAATAGGCGAAAATGGAACAAACCTGCCAAAGAGGAGATGGCAATGAAAATCGGATGCCCCAAGGAAATCAAACCACAAGAATTCCGCGTCGGGATCACCCCTAACGCGGCACGCGAGGCCATTGCACACGGCCACAGCGTGGTGATTGAAACGCATGCAGGGGAAGGGTCAGGGTTTCCAGACAGCGCCTATATCGACGCGGGCGCCACAATCCTTGGCACCGCCGCCGAGGTTTTTGCCACCGCCGACATGATCGTAAAGGTCAAAGAGCCTCAAGCTGGCGAGCGCAAGATGCTGCGCGAAGGCCAAGTGCTGTTCACCTACCTGCATCTTGCCCCAGATCCCGAGCAAACCCATGATTTGATCGCGTCAGGCTGCACGGCCATCGCCTATGAAACGGTGACCGATGCCCGTGGCGGCCTGCCGCTCTTGGCCCCTATGTCCGAAGTGGCAGGCAAGTTGGCCCCACAGGTGGGCGCTTGGACCCTGCAAAAGGCAAACGGCGGGCGTGGTGTTCTACTGGGGGGCGTGCCCGGCGTGGCACCAGCCAAGGTGGTGGTCATTGGCGGCGGTGTCGTTGGCACACATTCAGCCCGCATAGCGGCGGGTATGGGGGCAGATGTCACCGTTCTGGATATGTCACTGGCGCGACTGCGCTATCTTGACGACGCCTTCCGTGGTGAATTCAACACCTCCTATGCCTCGAAGGGCAACACAGCGGAATTGGTTGCCGAAGCCGACATGGTGGTAGGGGCGGTTTTGATCCCCGGGGCGGCGGCGCCCAAACTGATCAGCCGCGCCCAGCTGGGTGACATGAAACCGGGGGCCGCCCTTGTCGATGTAGCGATTGACCAAGGGGGCTGTTTTGAAACCTCTAAGGCCACCACCCATGCAGATCCGATCTACGATGTTGACGGCATTATGCATTACTGTGTGGCCAATATGCCCGGCGCCGTCGCGCGCACCTCGACCATCGCCCTTGGGAACGCAACGATGCCCTTTATGCTGGCTCTGGCTGACAAAGGCTGGAAGCAAGCCTGTGCAGACGATCCGCATCTGTTGAACGGCTTGAACGTTCATGCCGGCAAGCTGACCTACTATGCGGTGGGCAAGGCCTTGGGCATCGACGTCACTTCACCGCAATTGCTCATCAAGTGAGTTGAGCTCTTGGCACTGGCATCCCACGCTGCCAGAGCCTTGCGGCTTATACAGTTGCATCCGTTGCACCCGAGCGCAAACTGACCGGCGCGTGACCATAACGTTTGCGAAACGCCCTGCTGAAGGCTTCGGGCGCAACATAGCCAACCCGCCGCGCCACCTGATCCACACGGTCGCCGCGCTGAAGATCCTGATACGCCACCGTCAGACGCCAGTGGCGCAGATATGCCATCGGGGTCATGCCCACCTTCTGTGTGAAAATTTCGGAAAAGCGGCTCAGCGACAGTCCTGCTTCTTGGGCCAAATCACCATTGGTCCATCCGCGGCCGGGGCGGTCATGGATCGCCACAATCGCGCGGGACAAGCGCGGATCTGAAAGGCCCGCCAACAGGCCAACCTCGGTGTCGCCCTCTTGGATCTGATGGCGCAGCAAGCGCACCATCAACACCTCAGCCAAGCGCCGCAACACACTTGGCCCCCCGCAGCGTGGCGCATCAAACTCAGACTGCAACAAAGTGATCAAGCCCACCAAGTCCGGCTGGTCGATCAAGGACAGTTCGACTTTGGTTGGCAATGCCGCCAACAATGGGTTGGCCACGCCACCCCATTGAACGTCTGCTGCGAACACAATGTTGTTGTTACAGCGCCCCGTGGTCTCGGCCTGATACAGGACCCGGCACGGTCGATTGTTCTCATCCGCCAGAACCAACAGCGTCGCCACATCCGGCTCAGCCAAGACAATGTTCATCTCAAAGCGTTCCATCAGGGTGGTCAGGCGGTCCATACGCGGCATTTCGGGGTTCCAGTCAAATAATTCGGTATTTTCGAACAGCAAGATGCTGCATTACCCTGATCAACGCAATCCTAATCCGGAGACTCCGATGCTTATTCCTCGTCAAAAAACCCCAGGCCTGTCAGTTCCAACCTTGGACAACGGCACATTCGACCTGTCGACTGAAACCGCAGAGCGCGGCACAGTGATCTGCTTTTACCGCGGTCTGCACTGCCCGATCTGTGCCACCTATCTGACCGAAATGGAAAAACAAGCCACTGCTTTTGCAGAGCGCGGCGTGGCCACCATCGCCATCAGCTCGGACGGCGAAGAGCGCACACGCGCAATGGCCGACAAGATTTCTGCTTCGAACCTGCGTTTTGGCTATGACCTGTCACTGGAAAAAGCGCGCGAGTGGGGTCTGTACATCTCGACATCACGCGGCAAAACCTCGATCGGCATCGAAGAGCCTGCGCTGTTCTCTGAGCCTGGCCTGTTCATGGTAACCCCAGAGCAAACATTGTTCTATGGCTCGGTTCAAACCATGCCATTTGTACGTCCACATTTCTCAGAGTTGGTTGGCGCGTTGGATTTCGCGATCAAGAACAACTACCCGGCCCGTGGCGAATACACCGGCGCTGTTTAAGCACTGTTGGGAATTGCCGGTTCAGGCTGGCAATTCCCTACCAGGCGGCTGTGCCGCCCTGCCCAGTTGGGCTTTTACTTTTTCAGCGAGTCGCGGATTTCCAGCAATACGTCCAATTCGCTTGGGCCTTTTGGCGCCTCTTCGACGACAGGTTCGTCTTCTTTGCTGGCCTCTTTGACTTTGTTCACACCTTTGACCAGCAAGAACACCACATAGGCGATGATCAAGAAGTTGATGACCGCCATGATAAAGCTACCATAGGCAAAAATCGACGCACCCGCTTCACGCGCGGCTTCGAGGCTGGCACCTTCGGCGACCTCACCTGACAAAACCGCATAGTTGTTGGTGAAATCTACGCCACCTGTAAACAAGCCAATGATCGGGTTGATCAGATCGGCCACCATCGATTTGACAATCGCAGTGAAGGCCGCGCCAACAATGATACCAACGGCCATGTCCATGACATTGCCCTTCGCGATAAATTTTTTGAATTCTTGCAGCATTTTTTCCCTCGTATTTCCTGTCGTTAGAACACGTGTTTTTGTTTGGTCACGCACAGTGAATAGCTCACTTTTTCACACATCTTTGCCTTTTTGTCCGGGAATTTCCGCTTAAGTTCCCCTTAAGTCATTTTTAGGAGTTCCCATGACCTTCCCAGACGATTTCCCGATTGCCAAACGCTGGCCTGCCAAAGATCCATCCGTGTTGCAGCTGTATTCTTATCCCACGCCAAATGGGATCAAAGTGTCGATCTTCCTCGAAGAAACCGGCCTGCCCTATGAGGCGCATCAGGTCAAACTGACGGACGCTGACGTCAAATCACCAGAGTTTCTGTCGCTGAACCCGAACAACAAGATCCCGGCGATCATTGACCCCAATGGGCCCGACGGCGAACCATTGGGTCTGTGGGAATCCGGTGCGATATTGATCTATCTGGCGGATAAGACGGGCAAATTGGTGCCGGAAAACGCCGCTGACCGCTATAAGGTCATTCAATGGGTGATGTTCCAGATGGGTGGCCTTGGGCCGATGCTGGGCCAGCTGGGCTACTTTAGCAAATTTGCTGGCAGCGAGATCGAAGACCCCCGCCCTCGCGAACGCTATGTCGTTGAATCAAAACGTTTGCTGGCCGTGATCGAAAAGCAGCTCGAAGGCCAAGACTGGCTGGTGGGCGATTATTCGATTGCGGATATCGCTGTTGCAAGCTGGCTGAATGCGCTGGAATTCTATGGCACCAAAGACGCGATTGGCTTTAATGACAATCCCAACACTGTGGCCTATCTGAACCGCTATCTGGCCCGTCCAGCTGTGCAACGCGGCTTGGTCACCCCGCCACGCGCCTAACCCAATACGCAAAAAGGCGCGCCTGATCCGGCGCGCCTTTCACTGTGGTTTCAAACCTCTGTCAGTCGCGCGGACGCATCGATTGCCCGTTGTGGAACAGGTGCACCTTTGACGGCTCTGTGGTCATCTTGATCGTCTTGCCGCGCAGACCACGATGAATGCCAGAAAGCTTTGAAATCAGGTTTGGGTGTTCGTCGCTGCTGTCAAAATAGAGCAACGTCACATCGCCCAGTGCTTCGGTGAAATCGACCACACATTCCACCAAACCCTGCTCTTGGGTTGGCAACAGGTCCTCGGGACGCACCCCAACATTCACTTCTTTGCCAAGATCCGCCTCTGTGGTTGGAATCTCTGCATAGGCAATCCCACCCCCGGCCAGCGTCACAGCGGTGCGCGCGCCTGTTTGGGTGATTTTCCCGGGCAACAAATTCATTGCCGGAGAGCCGATGAATTGCGCCACGAACTCGTTTTCCGGAGTCTCATACAGTTCAAGCGGCGTGCCGACCTGCGCAATCCCTTTGTTGGCCAAAACAACGATCCGGCTGGCCAATGTCATGGCTTCGACCTGATCGTGTGTCACATAAATCATTGTCCGGTCTGGCATAGCCTCTTTGAGGCGCGCAATTTCGATCCGTGTTGCCACGCGCAACGCCGCATCAAGGTTCGAAAGCGGTTCATCAAACAGATAGACCTTAGGATCGCGCACAATCGAACGGCCAATGGCCACACGTTGGCGTTGCCCACCAGACAGCGCTTTGGGCAGGCGATCAAGATACTCGTCCAGCTGCAAAACTTTGGCCGCTTTGGTCACGGCCGCCTCAATTTCATCTTTGGATTTTTTGGCGATCTTCAGCGCAAATGCCATGTTTTCGCGCACTGTCATATGCGGATAGAGCGCGTAGGATTGGAACACCATCGCAATACCACGCTGTGCGGGGGGCACATCGTTCACCACCTGATCGTCGATTGTCAGCTCACCACCGGTGATCTTTTCCAATCCCGCAATCATCCGCAGCAATGTCGATTTCCCGCAGCCCGAAGGACCAACAAAAACAACCAGCTCACCTGCTTTGATATCCAGATTGATATCCTGCAGCACATTCACCGAGCCGCCATAGCTTTTCTCAACGTTCGTAAGCTTTAGATCAGCCATTTATTTGTCCCCGCTTAATGTCATGACGCAGAAGCCCCAAGGCGCAAGGGTGCCAGCACCATCTGCGCCGCCCAAAGAGTCTGCGATAGTCGTCCAATTGCCCGCTGGCAGCTCCAGCTCTGCGGATGTGTCACCCAGATTGAAGGCACAGAATACGGTTTGTCCTTGGTGTTGACGCTGGAACGTCAAAAGGTCACCCGTGGCCGTCATTTCTGACTGCGTCCCGCTGCGCAGCGCGCCATGTGACTGGCGCAATGCGACAGCGCGGCGATAGTGGTGCAGGATCGCCTCTGGGTCCGCCTCTTGGCGATCCACAGCCATGGCCGCGTGCACCGAGCTGACCGGCAACCACGATTTTCCGTCACCGAACCCAGCGTTTTCATCCTGTGTCTGCCACACCATCGGGGTCCGGCAGCCATCACGCCCCTTAAACTCGGGCCAGAATTCAATCCCATAAGGATCTTGCAGATCATCAAAGGCCACATCCGCCTCGGGCAGACCCAACTCTTCGCCTTGGTATAGGCAAACCGATCCGCGCAGGCACATCATCATCACGCAATAAGCGCGCTGTGCTGCATCGCTCAGATCCCAGCGCGAGGCATGGCGTTGAACGTCGTGATTGGAAAAGGCCCAACAGGCCCAGCTGTCTGGCGCCACGGTGTCCAGCGCACCAAAAACTTTGGCAATCTTGGGAGCTGTTGCGCGGGCTTCTTCGAGAAAATCAAAGGCGTAACACATATGCATGCGCTTATCGCCCTCGGTGTATTCCCCCATGATTTCAAGACCGCGTTGCGCATCACCAACTTCACCTAGACACGCGCGCGCACCGTATTCATCGGTCAATGCCCGCAGCTTTTCCAAGAACAGCAGGTTCTCTGGCTGGTTCTTGGAATAGAGATGGCGTTGGTGATTGTAGGGGTTCACCGATGGCGCAATCGACGCGTTGCGCTCTTCGGGTGGCAATGCCGGGTTATCGCGCAGCTGCGCGTCATGCATATAGAAATTGATGGTGTCCAAACGGAAGCCATCCACCCCGCGCTTGAGCCAGAACCGCGCCACGTCCAGCAAAGCGTCTTGCACATCGGGGTTGTGAAAGTTCAAATCGGGCTGCGAGGTCAAGAAGTTGTGCAGATAGTACTGCTCGCGACGCGCATCCCAATGCCACGCAGAGCCGCCAAAGATGGCCAACCAGTTGTTGGGCGGCGTGCCATCTGGCTTGGGGTCGGCCCACACGTACCAGTCGGATTTATCATTGTCGCGGCTGGCGCGGCTTTCTTTGAACCATGGGTGCTGATCTGAACTGTGAGAGATCACCAGATCAATCATCACCTTCAGACCCAAACCATGGGCACGTTCCATCAGCGCATCAAAATCCGCCAATGATCCAAACATCGGGTCAATGTCGCGGTAGTCGCTGACATCATACCCAAAGTCCTTCATCGGTGACTTAAAGAAGGGTGAGATCCAGATCGCATCCGCCCCAAGCGAGGCGATATAAGGCAACCGTTGGGTGATCCCCGGCAAATCCCCAACACCGTCACCGTTGCTGTCTTGGAAGCTGCGCGGATAGATCTGATAGATCACCCCGCCGTGCCACCAATCGTCGCCGCGATCGAGGAGGGTGCCACTGGCCAATGCAGTTTGAGCGTTCATAGTATCGTCCTACTTAACAGAGCCAGCCAACAGGCCGCGCACCAGGTATTTTTGCATAGAGAAGAAGACCGCCAGAGGCACAGCGATGGACACAAACGCCGCTGTCGCCAAGATCTCCCAGTTGCCGCCTCGTGTGCCCAAAAGCTCGACGATTTGGGCTGTCATCACCGTTGTTTGCCCCGAGGCATCGATCAGGAACACTTTGGCGACCAACAGGTCATTCCATGTCCACAGGAACTGAAAGATGGCGAAAGAGGCCAAGGCCGGAAAGCTGAGCGGCAAGATGATTTTGGTAAAGATTTGGTATTCGCTGGCCCCATCAACACGGGCGTTTTCGATGATATCACGCGGCAACCCGACCATGTAATTGCGCAGCAAATAGATCGCCAACGGCAGGCCAAACCCGGTGTGAGCCATCCAGACCCCCAAGTAGCCTTTGCCAATGCCGATGCCCAAATGCAGCTTCAACAAGGGGATCAACGCCAATTGCAATGGCACCACCAACAATCCCACAACAGCCGCGATCATCAGCGACCGGCCCGGAAACTCCATCCAAGCCAGCGCATAGGCCGCAAAGGCTGCGATCAGGATCGGAATGATGGTTGCGGGGATGGTCACCGTCAGCGTGTTAAAAAACGCCTTTGACATGCCATCGATGTTTTTGGGGTCCAACAACAGGTTGGCATAGTTGCGCACCGTCAATTCCGGTGGGGTTTTGGCCGTGACAAAAACCCGTGTGCCGCGCGAACCGGTGAAAGGTTCGGCGTGCTCCATCCGGTAATCGCCGTTTTCGGCGACATGCACAGTGCCGCCCTTTTTCAGCTCAGCCGTATCACCGGGGACATAGTCTGAAATCGCCCGTGAAGAGAGGCCCCAAGCCGAAATCTGTGCTTCAACACCTTCGTCAAACAGGTTGCCTTCGATCACGTACAGGTCGCCCTGTTGGATCTGACTGTCCGGTGCGGCACTGCGCAGCGTCAAGTTCTGTACAGTGGCAACCGGGGCTTTCCACCACCCGCTTGCCGCGATTTGATCCGCCGTTCTGAACGACGACACAAACAGGCCAACGGTTGGGAACAGCCACAGGAACACCAAGGCCAAAACGGACAGGTTCACAGCCCAAGATAGGGTGGATTTTGTACCAGCAATATTATCCATCTCAGCTTTCCTTAGCGCAATTCTTTGCGCGCGTTGCGCACGTTCCAGACCAGAATGGGCGACACCAACAGCATGATGATCATCGCCGCCGCAGAGCCCGCGCCCCAGTCATTGGCCCGAAACAGCTTGTCGAACATGTAGTTGGCCAAAACTTGGGTTTCCCACTGCCCGTTGGTCATCGCGAAAACGATGTCAAAGACCTTAAGAACGGTGATCGTGATTGTGGTCCAAACCACCAAGAGCGTGTTTTTGATTTGGGGCACTTTGATCTTAAAGAAGATCTGCAAAGGTTTGGCCCCATCGACGATGGCGGCTTCGATGGTTTCTTCGGGAATACCGCGCAGTGCCGCCGACAAGATCACCATGGCAAATCCGGTTTGGATCCAGATCAGCACGGCCATCAGGAAGAAGTTGTTCCAGAAAGGAATAGTGATCCACTGCTGAGGTTCGCCCCCGCCAAAGTAGACAAACAATGCGTTCAAAACACCAATTTGTTCCGTGCCCGGCGGGCGTGCATCATAGACCAGACGCCAGATCACCGCCGCCCCCACAAAGGAAATAGCCATCGGCATAAAGATCAAAGATTTGGCCAGATTGCCCCATTTGATCCGATCCGTTAGCTGCGCCGCCAACAGGCCAAAGGCCGTCGACATCGCGGGAACAACAATCAGCCACAACATATTGTTGCGCATCGCTTCCCAAAACTTTGGCTCGCTCATCATCTGCGAATAGTTGTCCAAGCCAACCCATGTGCTGCCGCCCCCCGGAACCCGTTCGGTCAGGGACAAGCGCAGCGTTTCAACGACAGGATAGGCAAGGTAGAGGCCAAGAGCGCACATCGCGGGCAGCAAAAACAGCCACGGGCGGATCAGATTGGCTCGGTTGATATTGCGCCCCGCATTTGGGCCACGTGCTGGCAGAAAGCGATCCAGCAAAAGATTAGAAATAGCAAAGTACCCAACACAGGTGGTCACGCCAATTGCAATGGTAAATAGGCCTAGGACTGCAGGATGCATGATCTTCCCCCGGGGCTGGAATAAAGAGGGCAACCCGACCGTAGACGGATTGCCCAGAATTCAGGGCGAAAGCCCGATTACTTCAACGCATCCCAAGATGTTTGGATCGCATCGGCAACCGCTTGAGCGTCTTTGCCACCTGCATAGTCAACCATGCCGGTCCAGAAAGAGCCCGCGCCAACGCCGCCTGGCATCAGGTCAGAACCATCAAAGCGGAAGGTGGTCGCACCCAGCAGGATGTCGTTCATCTTCTTCAGTGTTGGGTCAGAGAACTTAGAGGTATCAACACCTTTGTGTGGTGTCAGGAAGCCTTGCAGCTCCATCCAGATCTCATGCGCTTCCGGGTCTTGCAGATAGGCAATCAGATCATGCGCAGCTTGGTTTTCGTTGGTGATGGCCCAAAGAGTACCGGCACCAAGAACGGGGCTACCCAGATCTTTTTCTGCATATGCAGGGAAGTAGAAGAAGTCTGCATCTTCACCCACCGATGTCCCTTCTGGGAAGAACGCAGGAATGAACGACGCCTGACGGTGCATGTAGCACTGTGGAGGTGACGCAAACATACCTTTAGGGCTGTCACGGAAGTCTGTAGTGGCAACCGCACCGGCACCGCCAGAGACATAGGCGTCGTTACGGGCAAATGCGCCGAACTCTTCGATCGCTGCAACAACTTTGGGGTCGTTGAACTTCATCTCGTTGGCAACCCATGCGTCATAATCGGCAGGAGATTGTGTCCGCAGCATCATGTCTTCAACCCAGTCGGTTGCAGGCCAGCCAGTTGCGCCACCGGAACCCAGACCGATACACCAAGGTGTGCCGCCATCCGCAACGATTTGATCGGTCAATGCTTTCAGCTCTTCCATTGTGCCGGGCACTTCGTAGCCAGCATCTTCGAAGTTTTCTGGCACAAACCAAACCAAAGATTTCAGGTCAACTTTGTAGAAGAACCCATACAGAGCGTCGGCGCCATCGGCACCCGCGTATGTGCCCAGATCAACCCATGATTGACCCGCTGCATAGTTGTCACGCACCCATTCACCAGTGCCGTCGGCCAGAGGGGCCAAGAAACCAGAACCGGCCATGTCTGCGGCCAGACCTGGCTGTGGGAATACGGCGATGTTTGGCGCAGAGCCAGCTTCGGCGTCGATGCGAATCTGCTGCTCAAAGCTGTCTGATCCAACATAAACCGCTTCGTGGCCTGACTTTGCCGAGAAGGCCGCCAGAACTTTTTCAACGTTTTCTTGGTCTGGCCCAAGCCATGGGCCAAACACAGTTACTTTTTCGGCATGCGCCATGCTGGCCGACAATGCGATCGCCGCAACACCAGCTGTCAAAGTCATCTTCATAATTGATCCTCCCTACGTGCATCAGCACTCAACAAATCCCATCAAAGCGACTCGTTTTCAAAGCGCTTTGGACGCGGTCTTTAAACGTCATTCCACCAAAGCCTGTCAACAAGTATCCTCAAAACCTGCCGAAATTGTTACTTATGACCGAAAATCCACTTATTGCGCAATTATAGTTGACCGAGCTCTGATTTGACTGCACACAGAGGTCCGAAGGGATTTGAAAGCGCTTTGAATGACTATTAACCTTAAAGAACTCGCTGAAAAACTCGGCCTCTCTCAGACCACGGTGAGCCGTGCTTTGAATGGATACCCCGAAGTGAACGAGGCCACGCGTCACCGCGTGCAACAAGCTGCTGTCGAATTCAATTATCGCCCAAATAGCCGCGCCAAAAGCCTAGCAACCGGGCGCGCGATGATGATCGGACACGTCATTCCGATCTCGAATCAGCATGAAATGGTGAACCCGGTTTTTGGCGATTTTGTTGCGGGCGCGTCGCGCACCTATGCCCATCACGGCTATGACATGATGTTCACCCGCGTTGAGGATGGCAACGAAGAAGCCGCCTATCGGCTGCTCAAAGCCAAGGGTTCAGTAGACGGTGTCATCATCCAAGGTCCCTCGATCAACGACAAACGCATTCCAATGCTGCACGCGTTAGAGTTGCCTTTTGTTGTGCATGGCCGCTCCACCGAGACCGAAACCCCCTACACTTGGGTGGATGTGAACAACACCCGAGCGTTTCGACGCGCAACCGAGTTCTTACTAGATCTGGGCCACCGTCGCATTGCGTTGATCAACGGGCTTGAGCATATGGATTTTGCCCGCCGCCGCCGCAACGGCTATGTCGCCGCGCTGAAAAACGCTGGCATTGCTTTGAATCCCGACCTGATGGTTGCGGGGGAAATGACCGAGGTGATTGGCCACCACAGCATGCGTGACATGCTCAAGTTGGATGATCCCCCCACGGCGGTGCTGACCGCCTCGATGATTTCGGCATTGGGGGTTCGCCGCGCGATTGACGAAGCGGGCTTAACCATTGGTCGCGATGTTTCTGTGATCACCCACGATGATGACCTGTCATACCTAAAAAACGGGGAGAACGTGCCAATCTTCACCGCCACCCGCTCTTCTGTCCGCAAGGCGGGTGAGCTGTTGGCAGAGCTGTTGATTGACCACATTGCCGATCCCAGTTTGTCCCCCCAAAATAAATTGCTGGAAGCCGAGCTCGTTGTTGGCCGCTCCACCGGCCCTGCCCCCGTGAGGAATGGATCATGAATTTCACCCGCAAAGATTTTCCGAGCGACTTTCTGTTTGGCACCGCGACGTCGTCCTATCAGATCGAAGGCCACGCCCATGGTGGCGCCGGCAAAACCCATTGGGATACGTTTGCCGCCACCCCCGGTAATGTTGTACGCGCCGAAAATGGCGATTTCGCCTGCGATCACTACCATCGCTTCGAAGAAGATCTGGATCTGGTGGCCGCTGCGGGGGTGGATGCCTATCGCTTTTCTACCAGCTGGGCCCGTGTCATGCCCGAAGGGCGTGGCACCGTGAACCAAGACGGTTTGGATTACTATGACCGCCTGACAGATGCCCTGTTGGAGCGCGGCATCAAACCCTGCGCGACGTTGTATCACTGGGAACTGCCTGCTGCGCTTTCGGATCTTGGTGGATGGCGCAACCGCGACATCGCCAGCTGGTTTGCCGATTTCACCGAAGTCATCATGGGTCGCATCGGTGACCGGATGTATTCCGTGGCCCCCATCAACGAACCTTGGTGCGTCAGCTGGCTGAGCCACTTCTTGGGGCACCACGCCCCCGGCTTGCGCGATATCCGCGCCACAGCACGCGCGATGCACCACGTTCTTTTGTCCCACGGCACCGCCATCCAGACCATGCGCGGCCTTGGCATGAACAATCTCGGCGCCATTTTCAATTTGGAATGGTCTGACCCCGCCGATGACAGCGAAGGCGCACGCAAAGCCGCCGAAACATATGACGGCTACTACAACCGTTTCTTCATGGATGGCGTGTTCAAGAAAAGCTATCCACAATCCGTTCTTGAAGGACTTGAACCGCATCTGCCAACTGGCTGGCAAGACGATTTTGAGGTGATTTCTGCGCCCGTCGACTGGGTCGGCTTGAACTACTACACCCGCAAATTGATTGCCCCAAACAACGACCCGTGGCCAAGCCATGAAGAGGTTGAAGGCCCCCTGCCCAAAACCCAGATGGACTGGGAAATTTACCCCGACGGCCTGTATAAGTTCCTTAAGCGTACCAAGGAAGAATACACCGGCGACCTGCCGATCCTCGTCACCGAAAACGGTCTGGCCAGCCCAGACAAGCTGACAAACGGTCAGGTCGATGACCCCGATCGCATCGATTATATCAACCAGCACCTCGCCGCTGTACGCCGCGCAATCGCCGAAGGCGTGCCCGTGAAAGGGCACTTTATTTGGTCCTTGCTCGACAATTACGAGTGGTCCTTGGGGTACGAGAAACGTTTTGGCTTGGTTCACGTCGATTTTGACAGTATGACGCGCACGCCCAAGGCCTCCTATCACGCGCTCAAAGCTGCGTTGTCGCAATAGACAATCGGCCCCCTGCTGGAAAGAACGACACATGACCGATACCTGGTTTATCGCCGCCGACGTTGGTGGAACCAACATTCGCCTTGGGGCCTATCTGGGTGACAATCTGGTCCACTCAGAAACGCATTCGACCAAGGCGGGCACACCTATTGTTGAAACGGTTGCCCAATTCAGCAAGACCCTGCCCGCATGCCCCAAAGCGGTGGTTGTTGCCGCAGCAGGACCCGTCATCGACAATGCGGTGCAATTGACCAATGCAAAACAGATCATCCGCGGTTCGGAACTGTCTGCCGCAACCGGTGCGCCACATGCCAAGGTGATCAACGACTTTGAAGCGGCCGCATGGGCCACCGCCACCCCCTCTCGGGATGAGCTGATCACCCTACAAGGGGCGCCCACAGCACAGCCCGGCACCCGCATGGTCATCGGACCCGGCACGGGACTGGGTGTCGGGGCTTTGGCCTTTCAACAAGGTCAGTATTTTGCGATTCCAGGCGAAGGGGGTCATGTTGGGATCTCTCCGCAGTCGAGCGAAGAAAGCGAAATCTTTGAAGCGTTTCGTTCGGTTTGGCCGGACGTGTTCTTTGGGGACACCCAAACCGTCGAAGCCGAAGGCATTTTGAGCGGCACGGGGATCCCTTTGCTGTACCAAGCGGTGCATGCCGCCCATGGGACAAGCTATGCAGCGAAAGACGCCGGTCAAATTATGAACGCAGCCAAAGAAGGCAGCGACCCACAGGCCGCGACAACGGCGCGTATCTTTAAGACCCATCTGGCCCGCGTGGCCGGAGACCTTGCGCTGTCTTTCGGCGCCAAAGGTGGTGTGTTCCTTGTGGGCGGCGTCGCCCTAAAGAACGCATGGCTGTTTGACGAAGAGTTTGTGCAGGTATTTGGCCAAGGCGGCCGATTCAGCCCGATCCGACAAGAGATGAATCTCTACCTGCTGAACATCGCTGAATTTGGCCTGAAGGGCGCGCAAAACTTTGCCCACAACGTGCTGGCCAACGCAGCAGAGTCCTAAATATGAAAAGCGGCCCGATGGGGGCCGCCATTTTCGCAAAGTTGTCCGGACCCGGGGAGGGTGGATCCGGACCTAGAGACACATCATTAGTTAGATGTTTCGAGGATGAAGCGAACGCCGTTCTGGATTTCGGCAAAGCTTGAGTCTTCGCTGGAGCCATTAGACTGACGGATAAAGTCAGCAGCTTCGCTTAGTGCAGCAGCGTCATAAGATGACAGGTCAAATGCTGGCAGATACTGGCGAATTTCGCCGGCGGCGGCACCAGGGGTCACAGCAGAAGCGGCGCCGGTCAGAGCAACCAAAGCGATGGCGGAAGCGGTAAGTACGTTTTTCATGGTCATAGTCCTTTAAGAATGTCTGGGAGGATTAGTTCGAGGTTTCGAGGATGAAGCGAACGCCGTTCTGGATTTCGGCAAAGCTTGAGTCTTCGCTGGAGCCATTAGACTGACGGATAAAGTCAGCAGCTTCGCTTAGTGCAGCAGCGTCATAAGATGACAGGTCAAATGCTGGCAGATACTGGCGAATTTCGCCGGCGGCGGCACCAGGGGTCACAGCAGAAGCGGCGCCGGTCAGAGCAACCAAAGCGATGGCGGAAGCGGTAAGTACGTTTTTCATTTTCGTGGTCCTTCGTAAGTAAATTGATGTGGCTGTGTTGCCGATGACACCAAGTTAGGAACGGTTCAGAACGGATTGAAGTCACGAAAACAGACACACCGTGTCACGCTTTTCTGTGTTGTAATGAGGCTTGAGAGACCAGGTTGTTGTGCAGGCCTGCACATCAAAGGTGCGGCTCAAGAAAACAACGGTTTTCGAAATCACGCACCGTGTGGCAGCGAGAGGTCGAAGTGACAATTCGTCCGAATTTTGGTCGGAAAAAACTTCAAAAAACTGTCGACACAAAAATGTGCACAGGCACGTGTTTCAGTCCAGTCACAAGTCCGTCATCAATTCTCTCATCTCGGTGTCGAGACGTGAGTGTTATGAGAGCCGAATGTAACAAAATCTTATGCTAAGCCGCCGCGGTTTGAGGCCGATCCTGCCATTCACATCGCCAAAATCGGGATTTTCTGGGCCCGATGTGGTTGGTAAGCGCGCGCACGATCCCATTTTGGTTCAACATTAAACTATATCAGGAGCTCAGTTCGCCCGATGCGGCGCGTCAAGGCCGTAAAGCGTGGTGCCTAGATTCTAAGCAACATCCCTCATTCCATCAAAACCTCGAAAGGCGCCGCCCAACATTGGTCGTGTCGCGGATGGGCAAGCGTAAGGGTCGGTGCGACGATCCGCTGACGACAGACACAGACGCCCCGTGCAAAAACAGGATCCGAAACCGATCACTACAAATGTTTGAAAAATTGGCAGGGGCAGAAGGGTTCGAACCCTCGACCTACGGTTTTGGAGACCGTCGCTCTACCAGCTGAGCTATACCCCTAAGGCCGAGTGATTGAGTATGACAGCCGGGGCGCAAGATCAAGAGCCTTTTGACCCTCTTTTGTCAAAATTAGAGATGCGCTCCTTCTGGTCGGACTAAGGGGCGCATTGCCACCGCTTGTCCGCAGCACATTCACCGGCAAAGCTGGCCCTACAGCTTTCACAAAACCCAGAACAACAGACGCGTAGCGTTTTGACGCTTCTTCCTTTTGCCGCACAGGCCGAGCTGGCTTTCCTTTTGGACATTTGCGGACGGTGATGCACCAAACAAGAACGCAGCCCAACCGCGCACGTGGTCCAATTCGCCCGTTCAACTGGCGCGGCACCGCAGCTGCATGGCAAAATACCGCACCCTTTGAGTTCGCTTTGCGTCAGGCAATCCAGTATTCAAGCGCCCAAAAGGAGCTGCCATGCAAACAGTTGTTTTCTGCCACGGAATACCCGGAAGTGTTCAGGATGCCGCCCTATTGCAGCGGGCCAATCCACATGTCGGCATCGTTGCGCTTGACCTGTTGAGCCTTGGTCCGGATGAGGCGAACTTGGTTGCTGCGATCAAACAGCTGGGCAAGGATCAGCCGGTACATTTGGTGGGCTTTTCGATCGGCGCGATGGTGGCGATCAAGGCCGCGGCGGCTAGCCCTGAATTGATTTCACGCCTCACGCTTGTGTCCCCTGCTGCACCGCTTTCAACGGGACACTATTTGCCTGACATGGCCGGTAAGGCGATATTTGAGCTGGCCATGAAACGCCCCAAAGTGCTGCGCGCGCTTACGTGGGTTCAAGGTCGTGTGGCGCACTGGGCCCCCGGTATATTGATCAAGGCTTTGTTTGCAAAATGCGGCCCAGCTGAGAAACAATTGCTGGAGGAGGCTGTTTTCAGCGCTGCGATAGAGCAGGCTCTGCGCAATAGTTTTGCCAAAGCCCCCAAGGCCTATCTCAGCTATGTCGCTTCATACGTCGACGATTGGAGCGCCGCCCTGTCCTTGGTGACCTGCCCGGTTGACCTATGGCACGGCACCAAGGACACGTGGTCCCCGCCTGAAATGTCTCGCCGTCTTGTAGAGATTTTGGGGGCCAAGGCCACTCTGCATGCGGTACAAGATGCTGAACACTACTCAACGCTTCAACTCGCAACGCTTGAGCTGGCCCCTTAAGCTGGACCAAGGTTGGCGTCCGTTCCACACCGGGCTTTCCCTGTTAACAGTTTGGGTGTGACCACCGCCAAACATCCCCCCTATCAAAGGCGACAGAGCCACCGTCCCTTGGATTTCGTCCGCGAAAGACCTACGCTCAGCGCAGCTTGCTGCGCACTCTTTTCACAATGCTCCACCCAACCCGATGAAGGCCCGCCGCCATCCCACAACTTGATCCGCTTCCTTCTGTTTTGATCACTGGCGCGCGCGCACCTGTTGCGCTGCATCTGGCACGGTTGCTACGCAAGGCGGGACATGCAGTGACTTTGGTTGATCACCTCAAGCATCCGCTGGCCGCCGCCAATCAGCTGAATATCCCCTATGTCCAAATCCCTGCCTTTGGCCAAGACCCAGAGGGCGCCGCAGAGGCGCTGCGCACCCTCATTGATCAACGCGGGATCACCCATGTCCTTCCAACCTGCGAAGAGGTTCTGCATCTTGGCGCGCTTTGGGCGCGGCAGCCGCCGCAAGCCACGCTTCTGGCGCCCGACATCGCAACGCTGAGCCGCGTTCATCACAAGTATCACTTCATCCGTTTGTGCAAAGAGCTTGGCCTGCTCGCGCCGCAAACCCACTTGATCACCACGCCGCAGGATCTTGAGGGTCACGCGCGCAACGCCTCGGCGTTGGTGTTCAAACCCGTGTGGTCCCGATTTGGATCACAGGCCCTGATCCGCCCACCGATGCGCAAACTCCGGCAGGTGCGCCCGACCGAGCAAGATCCGTGGGTCGCGCAGGAGTATGTCAAAGGGACAGAGGTGTGTGTCTATGCCATCGCGCGCGCAGGGCAAGTTGTTGCGCTCAGCGCCTATCGGGGGTTGGTGCGCGCCGGCCCCGGTGCCGCCGTATGTTTCGCCCCAGAAAACAGTGCCCTTCTGCGCCCCTTTGTCGAGAAGATCGTTGCCGCAACGGGTTGGAGTGGGCAAATCTCCTTTGATCTCATGTGCACGAATGATGGCCAGATTTACCCGTTGGAATGTAACCCCCGCGCCACCAGTGGCCTTCATTTTTTTAATGATGCAGAACGGTTCTCCAAAGCGGTGTTTGGACAAGAGATCCAGATTGAGCCGGATGCAACAGACCCACAAACGCTGCCGCTTGCGCTGTGGCTCTATGGGATGCCGATGATGGTCAAACGGGATCAGAGGGCCGTTTTTCTGGAGGCCGTACGCAGGTCAACCGATGTGATGCGCGGTCACGGGGATCGCGTTGGATATGGCGCACAACTGCGCGCGGTGCTGGAGTTTGCCCAGATCGCCATGCGCCACCGGATCAGCCTTGAACGTGCCTCAACTTGGGGCATTGAATGGAATGGGGCAGATCAAAGCTCGATTTCATAATGCCGCGCCTCGTCTGGCAAGGTCTCGCCTGCTTCGATCAGCTCTATCTCACGACGTAGGAAATCCATCGGGCCAATCATCCGCGTGGCCCCACCGGCATTATCAAAGCTTGAGCGCAAAACACGCCGGTCCTGTTCAAGTGCAATGTGGAACATTGGTTTAAAGGCCAGCGCCTTAAGATGCCCCAAGCCGCTCTGCCGCGGGGCCGTGAGCCATCCAATGCCTTCAACTGTTTCCGCGTCTGTTTCGCGCAGATGAAAGGTTGTCGCCAACACCATGCCCTTTGGCCCCCAATACTCAAGCTCTGCAATCCCGGGGCGACGATAGCGCCCAACGCCTTTGGTGCGGGCCCCATCCAGCAAGGCACTGATCACCCCGTGTTGCCGTTCTTCGCCGGTATAAACGGCTTCGACCCAATCTTTGCCAGTGGTGACCTCAACTTGAACGCGGTAGCGCGCCGCTGACAGGCCGCGCAACAATCCCTTGTGGGTGAAATGCGTATGCGTCGCGTCCAGAATGTTTTCCGCAGCATCCACGAGGGTCGACCGGGTGGCACTTTTGACAACCCGCGAAACGATGTCCTGCCCTTCCATCGGGTGAATGACCGGGGCGGCGGCAGGATGACCCAAGCTGAGGAACACGCCTCCGCCTTGCTCAAGCACTTGGTAGCGCGGCACCCGACACCGGGGCAGCGGCGTCACACAGCCGGGCATGTCCACACATTGCCCTTCAGCATCAAAGCGCCACCCATGGTAAGGACATTCAAGCGTATTGTTCACAACCCGCCCTTTGGACAAAGCGACCAACCGGTGCGGGCATTGATCATGCAGCGCACTAAGGCCGTCTGCGTGCCGAAACAGAACAATTGCTTTGCCCTGAAACATCACGCGCAGCGGCTTGCGGCGAACATCGCAAGAGCGTGCAATCGCGTGCCATACGTTTTCCGTCACAGCTTGTACCTCTTCAAAAGCGGCACCCCGACAGCGGATAGCACCGATCCAACGCAACGCGTCGCCAGATGGCGTTTGCGCGTAAGATGGCGGGTGTAAACCGCGCTGTACTCAATGGCCGACTTTGCACCTCTGTTGCGTTTAAACTCTGCAGCGCCGGCGCTCATATTAAACAAAAGGCCCTTGGCCATCGCGTCCTGCTGCGCCATTGCGGTGATCAAACGGTAAAGTCCCTCATTTCGTGGTCGCTTTGTGTCATAGCCCAACAGCGGCTGCGTTAAGGTGTGACCATATTGAAAGCGCCCACCAATCGCGACAAGCTCGCCCTCTACAGTGCGCAACCCCTCGAGTTCTAGAAGGCCCGCTTGGTGCATTTCCGCCAGATAAGAGGCGGTGTATTGCGGATTTAGCGGCGTGTATTTTTCCAGATAAAGCTGGTTATACAAGGTGACGCAACGCGCATAGTCCGCCTGAGAAAACCCGTCGTTACCGACCCTTTCAAATGGTGTTTTGCGCAACAACGCCCGATCGTTCTTCATATCTTTGCTAAGCGACACGGGCACCCGTCCGTCAAACACATAGATCTGGCGAGAGGGGAGCAGATCAAAGCCCTCTCCCTGCAGTGCACGCAATGTCTGTTGATCAGAATATGTATTCAAGGACCGAAGAATAAGGGCATGGTCTGGGAACCGTGCCACCAAATCATCACGCAAGGCAGCCGCCATGTTGGCACTGACCATTGGGGCAGGGTTGGTGGAAAACAGCCAGTTGTTCACATGCACCGACCGATCCAGCCCGCTGGAGCGCACCAAAACCGCTGCAGCTTTGATCAAGCCAATTAGCGCACCCTGCAACACAGGATTGGCCACAAAGTTGCGCGTTTCATCCTTGGCGTAGTCAACATAACCGGTAACGGGGTCACAGATATAACAATTGCCCGGCGTATTGCCGTCATTCACCGTCAATGGCACCGAAATTCCGGCACAATCCAACCGCTCAACCCGCGTTGTCAGATTGCTGATCAACCTGTCGACAGGATGGTGATTAAAGCATTCAACAAAGGCGTCCAGCCGCCGCGACGGCGCGCTCATTTGCGCGCGCCCGCAGCAAGCAGACACTCTACGCGCCGCAGCTTTCGGCTCACATCCAATGGCAAAGGCTCATGCGACAACGTGATGTCACAGCGCAGACCCTGACGCGCAAACACTGCCCCAAGTTGCCTCTGCGCCGCCAATCCCGCCTCTGTTGGCACCGTTTGGGGCAATAGGATCGCGACCTGATCGAACTCGGTCTGCTGCACGCGAAAATCTGTGATCCTGGGATCGGCCATCACCACGGCATTGCGCACCACATCAGGGGTCACAAGCCGCAATCCCGTTGCCGTGCGCACCTGAAAACAATCATCCATCCGTCCGACAACCTCGGTGACCGCTTGCAATGCTGTGCCGCAGGGACAGGGCGCAGGGTCCAATCGCAACAAATCATTCATGCGGTAGCGCGCCAAAATTTGCGTCTCGCGGCGGAACGAGGAAATCAGCGGCGTGACCAGCCCTTCACCCACCGGTTCAAATTCGAAATGCACCGAATCTTCGGCCAAATGCAGGCGCCCATGACGACAGGTCACCCCCAACAGCCCTTCGGTGGCCATATATATCTGCCCAAGTTTGGCCCCGAAACCAGCTTCGATAATGGGGCGATCCACAGGGTCCAAGGTTTCCGCCGCCGAGAAGACGCGCACAGGTGTCAGATTGAAGGCGCTTTCGACCATGACCCGCAATATTTTCGGAGGCGCGACAATCACCGTGGGATCAAAGACCTCAAGCTCTCGACGCCAACTCTCAGGGCCTTTGGTGACATCAAAAAACGTCAACTTCAGGCGCTGAAATTGATTGGCACTGTCATAAAGATCGGTTGCGCGCGGCAAGAGGATGGCCACCCGCTGTTTGCGCCACAAGAGATCCGCCATTGTCTTGGCTAGGATGCTGCCCAGCCAGCGAAAACGTTCGACGTCAGAGATGACGAACAGCCCCTGATTGCCGCTGGTGCCTGTGCTGGCACCGACCGTAAGCCCCGGCTCAAGCCCGCCATGTCTCAATGCCTCTCGCACGTCATCCGCGGTCAGACCTTGCGTGTTGTATTGCGCAAATTGCGACATCAGGCGCGCTTTATCCATCACCGGTAAGTCCTGCAGACCAGCCGGTGCCGCCGCAAAGGCCGGCACTTTTGGCACCGAAAACCTAAGCCAGCGGTTCAAAGCACGTTGCTGTTTTTGCAAAAACTTAGGGCGACTTAAGCCGGGGCGCGACAGTCTGCGTGTGGTGACAAAACTCACCGGCGCATGCAGCTTCGCACTCAAAGCCTAGCCCCCTGCGCAACGTCATAGGCGCAGGGCGCATCATCATGACACAGAACCGCAGCGCCTCCCGCCGCCCTAAAAGCAACAACCTGATCGCTGCTGCGCGCAACATCCTGATAGCTGTCTGAAATCAGACGCGGAAGCAGGCGTGGTCGCCCTTCTGGGATCAGAGCTTCGGGGACCCACTGCGTATCGGTCGCATACAACAACGGTACGTCCAGCTGCGCGAACAACAGGCCAAAATGACCATCGGCATGCCCCTGCAATGGCACCGCCTTGACGCTGCCATCCCCAAAAAGGTCATAGCTGTCGGGGAGGAGGGCAACCTCAGAGATCTTGGCCGCTTCGATGGCGTCCAGACGGGAACCGAAATCACTTGGGATCAGCTCTGGGAACACGCCGTGTCTAACGTTTTCGTTCGTCGACTTGCGCCGCAACCGATCCCATGCCGCCCCGCTGGCACTAAAGCGCGCATTTGGAAATGCGGCCAATCCCGCAACATGATCTGCGTGAAAATGGGTAACGATCACCCGGCGGATGTCTGCGGGTGTCAGGTTGAACCGCGCCAGAAACGGAACCGCCTGTTCTTCTTCGACCAACTGGGGTTGCAACACGCGCGCGTAGGCGCGCAAAACCGTGGATCGTTTGGCACCACTGAGACAGTGTTCTGTGTACCCGGTATCGATCAAAGTTGGGCCCTCTTTGGGATGCACAAACAAACCATAGCGCACCTGCAGGCGGCGACGACGCCAACGACCAGTGCGCAGGATCATACGTTCGGGGGCCGCAACCCACGCGCTGTTGGCAAAAACGGGTTTCATCGTACTTCTCCGGTGTCAAAAACATGCGCCAAACCGTCCTGAAAATGCACCTCAGGTCGCCACCCCAACGCGGCCTTTGCGCGTGAAATATCCAGACTTTGCTCGAAGGCGAACAGGCCAAGCCCATAACGCGTGGCGACAGGTTCACGTGGATCACGCCGCATCAAGGCGATGGTTTCAGCCGCGCGCGCCACAGCCAAAGCCGGACGAAACGGCATATTACGCCACTTGGGCACAATGCCCGCTTTCTCGCAGGTCTGCTCGACAATATGCGAGATCGGCAAAACTTGACCCCCAGATATATTGAATGCCTGCCCGTGCATTTCAGGCCCCGCCGTCAACGCACGCTGCACGGCATTCACCACGTCATCAATATACGTCAGATCAATCTGAGCCCGCCCCTTGCGAAACCGCGGCAAAGGACGCGCGCGCGCAGCGTTCAGCAAACGCGGCAACAGTGTGGTATCACCGGGACCATAGATCCCGCGCGGTCGCAGAATAATTGGGCCCAGATCACGCGCCATTCTGACCAGTTCTTCGGCGGCAGATTTGCTTTGCGCATAGGGGGTAAACGCGGGTGGCAATGGCATGTCTTCGGGCACATTCAATTGGTCGCGAGGGGCAAAATAGATCGAAGGGCTGGAGATAAAGACAAAGCGTTTCACAGCGCGCGATCGCGCAAAATCCAACACCGATTTGGTGCCCAGAACATTGGTAGACTGAAACGCCGAAGCCGGACCAAAGGGCGACGATAACGCTGCGCAATGCACAACCGCCTCCACTTCGTTCAATTCTGCGTCCTCAGGTGGTGGTCCGGGCAGCGCCCACTGCACCAACTTAAAACCTTCGCCGGAAGCAGCAGCGCAGCGCGCGGGATCACGCCCCTGCCCAATGCCCGCAGCCCCCAAACGGCGCAGGACGGCCTTACCCAAAAAACCGGTTGCCCCTGTTACAAGAACACGCCCTTGCACATCAAATCTCCACAGCCGCACCACCAAAGCTTACGCCCGCAGAGGTGCCAAGAAACAAAACCTTACTGCCAGTTGGCACGCGACCTTGTTCCCGTGCGATGTCAAAGGCGAATGGAATAGAGGCCGCGACCTGATTGCCATAGTCTTCAACAATGCGCACAACCTTCGACGCTGGCCAGCCCGTCAGACGAATCATATGGTCAAGACCAGCAGGGCTGGCTTGGTGTGGAATCACGATATCAATATCGTTGCGTCCCCATCCAGCCTCGGCCAAGAGCGCATCGATGAACCCAGCAAAATGTTGATAGGTCAGCCGGAACAGCGCCTTTCCCTCCATGTTAAATGTAGTGTGTTCGGCAAAATTTGCGGGGTCAGAGGCGAAATCAAACCGGGTGCCGCCAGCGCCAATCTCGCAGGCTTCATAGGCAGAGGGATAGCTGCGCAAACCAATGGCCTTGATCGCGGTTGATGTGCCGCCCTGCCCGGCCCCAATCACCGCTGCCGCCGCGCCATCCCCAAAAAGGGCCGCTGTTTCGGGATCGTCCCCCCATGGCAGCGCTCTGGAAGCGACTTCGCTGGACACCACCAGCGCTGTCTGCGCCGCCCCGGTTGAGATCATACGGGCGGCGACCTCCAAACCGGTCACAAAGCTCAGGCAGGTGCTGTTGACGTCAAAGGCTGCGGCGGTCCCATCCGACAGTCCTAGGCGGCGCATGATCAGAGGGGCCATTGCTGGAATGGGTTGATAGGCAACGGATGCGCCTGAAATGATCAGGTCAACCTCATCGATCTTACACCCAGCGTCCTGCAACGCGCGCTGACAGGCCTGTGTGGCCAGATCCACCTGTGTCTCATCAGTGCACTGAAAGCGGCGGTGCACGCCCACTGCTGCGATCCGCCCCCCGGTGCCCCACTTGCGATCTAGATCGGCGCTGGTCACAGAGTGTCGCGGCAGGGCGCGCCCTGTGCCCAGAAATGAAACCTTCACAGCAAGATCCTTGTGCCAGCCAACGTGTAAACTCTACCCAAATAGAGGGCGCATCGAAATGGCGGAAATGCGCTATTGACGGACCTGGGAACGCTGCGTGTCTGAGCGCGGGGCACGCCAGCGCCTTAGTCGGCGCCAGCGTCATATGGGGTTACCCTAGTATCCCCCCAATTAGCCAGTGGGGCGCAGGCGTTGGACCAGTTCTTCGAGGGCGACAACGTCAGCGCTAGCCAGAACTGGCAAGATGTCTTTGATTTGATCAATCGGCAGATCCCACCATCGCAAAGCCAACAACACCTCGATCACCCTGTCGTCAAAACGTTGGCGCACAATTTGGCCCGGATTACCCGCCACAACGCAATAGGCGGGGACATCGCGGCTGACCACCGCCCCGGCCCCAACGATAACCCCATCCCCCAAGGTCACGCCGGGCAGAATGCTGGCGCCATGGCCGATCCAGACATCATTGCCCACCACAGTGTCCTGCCCCAGCATGAACTCATCATAGAACAGATCCATGACCTCGGGATTAAATACAGGGAAGGGATAGGCGGTGAACCACCGTTTCGGATGATCGGCCGAAGCAGTGATAAACCGCGTGCCATGGGCAAATTGGCCAAACTTTCCGATGATCAGCCGTTCGCCACTGCCGGGATGCAGATAGGGCGCAATTCGCGCAGCATAGTCAGAGACCGGTTCAAAATCATTGTAGTAGGTGAACTCACCAACGTCGATTTTGGGGTGATCAATGGCCTGTTTCAGCCAAACGGTGTTTTCGTAGTTTTTGCCATCTGGCAAGTGGATGGGGTGACGTACAGACGCGTCAATAAACGGGGCAGGCATAACAGCTCTCCTCAAAAGGTCAGATCAGACAAATTGTTGGCTGTTACTTGGTCACGGCACCCTCCATCGGTTGAGGATACCGTATCGGTTTTGCACTTAGGATCAACCAGAAACTAAGGCCCAGCCCATTGCGATCATGCCCAGCCATCCAACGGTGAATGCCGTTGAACGCAGTGCAGGAATGGCCGCCAAATACAGTGGCAAGTAAATCAAACGCGCCAAAACAAAGGTCATTGCCCCCATAACCGCGAGCCCCATATCGGCTTCGGGAACCACCAAAGCCAAGATGCCCAGCGCCATAAAGACGGGATAGTTTTCCTTATAGTTCCGACTGGCCCGCTGGGCACGCCCATGCAGTGGGCTTGGCGTCGGTTCGGCGTCCCGACTGCCTAGGTATCCCTTCACCCCAAGTCCGGCGAACACAAATAGGGCCTCTGAATAGACCGTCAGCAGATACAATGCTGTTCCCAATAATAGCCAAGTGACCATCTCACACTCCTGTTAATTGCAACAGGTTCTCAGCTATGGCACCCAAAGTATCATCTCAATTCCTTAGGGGGGAATAAGTGACCAACGCCTTTGGACAGACCCTGCGTACATTGCGCACAGATCTCAGCCTGTCGCAGCTGGACCTTGCGCACGAACTGGGGACCACCCAGCGGCACCTGTCGTTCTTGGAAACCGGCCGGTCCAAGCCCAGCACGGAATTTGTGATCCGTCTGGCCACAGGTCTGTCTTTGTCTTTGGGCCAGCGTGCCGCGTTGTTTGACGCCAGCGGTTTTGCAAATCCCTATCGGCATCAGTTCTTTGGCGATCAAGACCGCGCTGCGGTGCTCGACATGCTTGAACGGCGCGCTTTGCGCCATTGGCCCTTTCCCGGCTTGATCTTAGATCAAGATTGGACGGTGCTGCGCACCAATGCGGGTGGCAAGGCGCTGCTGTCGGATTTCGGCTATACCGGCAACGAGCAGATCTCTTTGTTTGAGGTCTTCTTATCGCAACCGTTTCAAGATCGGATTTTGAATTGGGAAGACCTGTCGATGGTGTTTTATTTCCGCATGCAGGCAGCTGCGCAACGATCAAGCCACATCCGCCACCTTTTGAGCCTCGCCAAATCCGCAGGACGGTTTGATCACCTCCCGCAACGGTTAACCTCAGGCGACAGGGCCCCACCCTATATTCCTGCGATCATCAAAGGCCCCAACGACATCACACTGTCGCTGACCTCTTTTGTTGGGTCTTTGGTGGCCACACAGGATGCCGCGATCGAAGGTCTTGAGGTGGAACTGATGCTGCCGATGGATGAGGCAACAGAAACCTGCATGCTGAACACGGCGCCAAAGATCTAGCCCCAACGCAAAAGGGCCAACCCCATGGCTGGCCCTTTTGACTGTGTGACAAGCCGTTACAGATCGATGCGGAACCGCGCGAACCCATCTGGCCCATCCCCAGCGGGCGCGATGGTCACGCCGGGCACTTTGTCTGCATAGGCCGCCGCTTTGGGGCCTGTGTCAAACAGCACGCTGGTGCCATCCATCGGGGCAAAGGTCCAATTTGCATCGGCGGACGGGCTGATGGTGCCCTGTTCGACGATATAGCGCACGATCACATCGCGGTTGGTGTCTGGCGCTTCGAGGATCGTGGTTGAGCCATCGGCCCCGGGAAATTTCCCCCCACCCCCTGCGCGGTAGTTGTTGGTTGCGATGACAAACTTGGCCGCCAAATCCAATGGCGCGCCATTATAGGTCAGGTTCACAATCCGATTGGCGCTGGCGTCCAGTAATTTGCCTTTGGAATCGTACTTAGAGGGTTGGCTCAGATCGATTTCGTACTGCACCCCATCAATCACATCAAAGTTGTAGCTGGGGAATGAGGGGTTCAACAGAACCTGATCGCCTTGACCCGGTTCGATCTGATTGAAGATACCTGCCGAGCGTTCAAGCCAGTCTTTGACCTGTTGACCACTGACCAAAACCGCGCGCGCAGTGTTTGGATAGAGATAGAGGTCAGCCACATTTTTGATCGCCACATCGCCAACCGCAACGTCAGTGTAATACTCTGGGCCACCGCGGCCACCAGCTTTGAACGGGGCAGCTGCGGATAGGATTGGCAGGCCTTCGTGCTCGGTGCCTTTCAGCATCTGCTCAACATACCACTTTTGGGCAATCGACACGATTTGAACCGATGGATCATCGGCAACAAGGGCGAAATATGAATGCAGCGGTGCATCCGTTTTCCCAACCGCGCGCCGGACATAGGCTAGGGTCTCGTCATGCTCTTTCTGTACAGCATTCAGAACCTTTTGATCATCCTCCACCAAGGCCGAAACCGAGCGATCTTCGTTGCGCTTTGAGATCGGGCGCGCTTCGGACGCATGGGTCACCACACGCCATTCATTGCCTTCGCGCTCAAGCATCAGGTCAATCACCCCAAGGTGTGACCCCCAGAAACCACCCATCGCTGCAGGCTTGCCATGCAGCGTGCCTTTTTCAACATCCACCGCAGCGTAATCGGCATATGTTGGGGATGGGAACACAAGGTGGCTGTGGCCAGTCATCACCGCATCCACACCATCCAACGCCGCCACGGGTACAGACGCGTTTTCCATGCCATTTGAATCGTTGGCTGAACCGATCCCAGAGTGCGACAGCGCGATAATGATATCCGCGCCGGCTTCTTTCATCTCTGGCAAATAGGCTTTGGCGGTTTCTACGATGTCACGCGCTGTTACGTTGCCTTCGAGGTGGCGACGATCCCAATTCATGATTTGTGGTGGGGTAAATCCGATAATCCCAACCTTGATCGGATGGGTATTGCCTGCCCCATCGGTCAATTGGCGATCCAGCAACACATAGGGTTTGAACAGGGTCTCGTCATCCCGGATCGAAGCCCCTTCGTTTTTGGACACATTGGCCAAAACAACAGGGAAATCAGCGCCGGCCATCGATTTCATCAGGAAATCGAGACCATAGTTGAACTCGTGGTTGCCAATGGTACCTGCGTCATATCCAACAGCGTTCATCGCGGTGATCACTGGATGGCTGTCACCCTCCTTCATGCCACGCTCATAAGCGATGTAGTCGCCCATTGGATTGCCTTGCAGAAAGTCACCGTTGTCCACCAAAAGCGAGTTTGTCGCCTCGGCACGGATGTCATTGATGATCGAGGCCGTTCGGCTCAGACCTACAGTGTCACGTGGCTTATCCGAGTAGTAATCATAGGGAAACACATGCACGTGCAAATCGGTGGTTTCCATAATGCGCAGATGCGCCTGATTGGTGGCCGCACGCGCAGAAAACGGATGCAGCGCAATAAGACCTGCACCAGCGGCAGCACCAATAAATTCACGTCGAGAAAAAGTAGGATTCATGGGGTCGACCTCGTTCAAATAGACAAAGTTCATTGAGACCCATGAAGTATCACACTTTGATGACCGTTTGGTCAAAAAATTCCAGCCCAGAGTTCCGGGCGCCAATCCTAAGGGGTCAGGACGCGTTTCTGCGCCGCCCAATCCACCGCATCCTCCACAGCACCAAAACCAGCAAAGCCGCCAAAGCGCCCATCGCGGCACACAGCCACAAAAAGGCATCACGATCCCCAGTGCCCGGCACACCGCCAACGTTCACGCCAAACAATCCGGTCAAAAATCCCAGCGGCAGGAATATCGCCGAAATGATCGACAAGAAGAACATGTTGCGGTTCAACCGGTCAGACAGCTGGCCCGACAGCTCTTCGCGCAGAACAATCGCCTGCTCGCGCAGCTCATCAAGATCTTCGATCACCCGCGTCAGCTTCAGATGTTCTTCTTCGATTTCGCGCCGTGTGGTCTGATCCACAATTGGTACCTGTGCCTGAGCAATTGTATAAAGCGCCTCGCGTTGCGGCCCAAGAAAACGCCGTGCGGCAATCACTTTGAGCCGAAGGTTGACCACATCGCGGCTCAGATGATCCCCATGCTCTGCAATGACACCCTCTTCGAGGTCCTCAGCGGTTTGATCCAAATCCCGTTGAAACCCGGCAATCTGTTCGGTGACATCTTCGACAAAAGCCACCAAAAACGCGCCCGCATCCACAGGGGCGTCTGCGCGTTGCATCAACCAATCCATGCGTTCGATCACATGCGACGGCGTGCGCGAAATCGTGATAATACGATGCGCATCAATCCACATGCGCACCGACACCATATCTTCGGGATCTTGACCGTGATTGGCGTTCAGCACCCGCAAGATCACAATCATGCCCGCGCCAAGCACCGTTGTGCGCGGGCGGGTATCAACATCCAACAAGGCCTCAATGGCTTGGGGATCAAGATAGCTCAGATGCTCGCCAATCCATGCGGCCACCCGGCTGTCAGTCCCGTCCAAATGCACCCACGCTGGCGTGTCTTCGGCCAATGCCTTCAGGAGGGCGTCTTCTTTCAAGTGCGCGCCCCGCTCGGGGCCATCCAGCGCATGGGCGAAATTGATAAACTCTGGGACCACAAGCGACTCCTGCGTGTTTAGGGCAAGATAGCCGTTTCATGGGAACAATCAACGCGGCTTCAACGGCGTCCGTCTGATGCTAGACCACCATCCCAAGCGACGCCCAGCGGGCCACAATCAATGCGCTGATAGACAAGACCACAACCGAATGCAGAACTTTGGTATATTTTGCGGACAACACAGCCACGATCACAAAGGGCACGCAAATCATGATCATTGGTGGCAGGTAGACCTGCATAAAGACAAACGGAATGGATATGATTTGCAAGCCGCCAATCGCAAAACCCCAGCGGTGGTTCAAGTGTAGAGCCTCAACCGCCTGCCGCTCTTTCCCCAAAATTTTGTGCAGGCCGCTGCCGCACAGAAAGGCGATCAACACCCAATCGAAGATTTGTCCAACGTCCATCTGAAGAGACCTCATTTTCTGCGTGATTTCTGAAGGTTTCACGCGTAGCGTTTCATCATATATCAATCGATACATCCGATGTAACAACTGTTACATGATTCGACAACGGGTAAGGATCAAGAAAACATGTCAGCCGCTCAGCCCCAAAGCCCCACCAAGGATCGATTGCTGCAATCGGCCACAAAGCTGTTTTCAGAAAAGGGGTTCGAAGGCGTGTCTGTGCGTCAAATTTGCAAAGACGCGGACACCAGCATGAACATGATCCACCACTATTTTGGCAGCAAAGAAGGTCTGTTCGATGCCATCCTTGCCTCGTTCACCGACAAGGTCTTTGCCACGCCATTGCGGGTGCTGGATCAAGACGTGCAAAGCAAAGCTGAGTTTGTCACCCGTCTGGAAGTGTTCTTTGAAGAGACACTGACCGCTTTGATCGAACAGCGGCACTTGGTCCACATGATGGCCCGACACACCATCGCGCCAACCGCGATGGCCAGCCTCATGGGAAATCTGGTTTCCTATTTGGCCACGTGCCAAGCAAAGGGGTACATTCGGGCGGGGATTGATCCCAGCATGATCAGCGGATTTATGATGGATCGCCTCGCCAACCAGGTGCTGTACGCCGCGCAAATCAAACGCGACACGCAGTTTGATTTGATCAATGATCCAGATTACCGCGCCCGCTGGACCCGATCAAACCTTGAGCTGATTCTCTATGGCATGGTCAGTCCAGACCTCACCGCCTAACGCAAAAGGGCGCCCCGAGGGACGCC
>JAGDZD010000006.1:0-172420 GCA_049116315.1 Thalassovita sp. | reverse complement strand
GGCGGTGAACACCGTGACCATCACCGTGACCGGCACCAACGACGCGCCAACACTTGCGGCGGGTCTGGGTGAGGCGACCGAAGACGGCGCCACCGTGGACGTGGATCTGGCAGCTCTTGCGGGAGATGTGGACAGCGACGACGACGCCAGCACCTTGACCTACAGCGTGACCGGCGCGCCCAGCGAAGGCGGGGCAAGCATCACCGGTGGCACGCTGACGTTTGACCCTGCGGCGGACTTCCAAGATCTGGCCCTGGGCGAGACCCGGGATGTTGAGATCGAAGTGACCGCGACCGATGCGCATGGCGCAACGGCGGTGAACACCGTGACCATCACTGTGACCGGCACCAACGACGCGCCAGTGGCCACAGCCCTGACAGGTGACGTCACTGAAAACGCCTCTGAGACCGAGATGGCCTCTTCTGTCGAAGCTGATCTGATCGCGCCAAATGCTGGCCGGTTCTATATCTTTGACTTTGACACCGGGTTGGCGAGCCAAATTGCGCGGGGGGGGTCAAACACCACCTACGACCAAGTCGCCGCGAATGTGTTGACAGACGGCAACGGTATTGTCTTCCAAATCAATCCGAACAATTCAGGTTGGGGCGTCGCTGCGTTTGTGTATGACGACGACACTGGAACGGGGGTCCCAAGTGGTGACTATGTCATCAATGACTCCGATGGGGGGGTGTACAACATCAACATTGACCCCGCCTATCCAGAGACCGTCGCCTTTGATGATGCCAACCAAAATGTTGACAACATTTCACTGACGATCACGGATTTGGTTTTGTCGGATGGACGCTCGATTGATCTGACAATGGACGTCAATAACATCGACTATGAGGTCGGTGGCGCAACCGACAACGTGCTTGTTGACAATGTGCGCTTTGAAGCGACGGTTTCTGAGGCCACAGATACAACCACCTTTACAGCCAATGCGACGGATGTTGATGGCGATACGCTGACCTATACCGTTGATGATAGCGGCACAGCTGGCACAGTGACCGACAATGGTGACGGAACCTTTGACTATGACGCAAATGGTCAATTCGAAGGTCTGGCCGAAGGTGAAACCACAACGGATACCTTCACTTACACAGCGCATGACGGCAACGGTGGCTCTGACACTGAAACCGTGACTGTGACAGTGACCGGGTCAAATGATGGTCCAACCTTGGTGGCAGGTCTAGCTGACGCGACAGAAGATGGCGCATCGATTGATGTTGATCTGGCTGCTTTGGGCGATGACATCGACAGCGACGATGATGGTGCGACCCTGACCTATTCGGTCACCGGCAGCCCAGCTTCGGGCAGCGCTTCGATCACTGGCACAACATTGACCTTTGATCCCGGCAGCGACTTCCAAGAGCTGGCCGCAGGGGAAACCGTTGACGTTGAGGTCGAGGTGACAGCCACCGATGCGCATGGCGCAACGGCGGTGAACACCGTGACCGTGACCGTGACCGGGTCAAATGATGGTCCAACCTTGGTGGCGGGTCTCGCCGACGCGACAGAAGATGGCGCATCGGTTGATGTTGATCTGGCTGCTTTGGGCGATGACATCGACAGCGACGATGATGGTGCGACCCTGACCTATTCGGTCACCGGCAGCCCAGCTTCGGGCAGCGCTTCGATCACTGGCACAACATTGACCTTTGATCCCGGCAGCGACTTCCAAGAGCTGGCCGCAGGGGAAACCGTTGATGTTGAGGTTGAGGTGACAGCCACCGATGCGCATGGCGCAACGGCGGTGAACACTGTGACTGTGACCGTGACCGGTGAAAATGACGCGCCAGTTGTGGCCGCCATTGATGCTGGCAACGTGGGTGAAGATGATCCTGCGGTCACCATTGATTTGCTGGATGGTCAAACCGATATCGACAATGGGGCGACACTCAGCGCCACCAATATCACTGTGACAGATGATCTTGGCGCCACGGTGAGCTTTACAGACAATGGTGATGGCACCATCAGCATCGATCCATCTCAGTATGAAGATCTCGATGATGGTGAAGATCGCACGTTGACTGTGAACTATGATGTCTCTGATGGGGTCGACAGCACCGCCAATACCGCAACTTTGGTTGTGGATGGTGCGACCGACAACTTTGCCCCTGTGGCCAACGACGACACCTTGAATGGCGCCCCATCGGTTCTGTTCATCGACGACGATCGTGGGCTTTCGGGCGAGGGTACCTGGCTGACCACTTTGACGGCTTTGGGGATCAGCGCCACCTACGAAGAAATCTCTTCGAACGGCAACCCAACCAGCAACTTGGCGGACTATGACATGGTGATCTGGTCGGTTGGGGACCAAGCCTATACCAACCTGACCGGAGACAACGTCTCAACGATGGAAGCCTACCTCGATCAAGGTGGGAACCTGCTCTATGCGGGTGGTCACAACCTCTATGAAGAACCAAATGCGGGGACTTTTGCCTCTGACTATTTGGGCGTCTCGAACTACGCCTACAACATGCCCTATGTCACCACATACGGGAACGCGACGGGTGTTGATGGCAACTACACTCTGAACTCTTGGAGCGGTGGTAACTACGGCGGCACAATGATTTCTGCCTTCGATGCCACTGTGGCGACATCCCTGATGGAGCTGACTGGCTGGACAGCGGGTCGGAACGATATCGCAGCCGTCAATGACACAGGCCTCTTTACAGCGGCAACCTGGGGCTTTGATATCAACCAGCTGGGAGCGGCGTATCACGAAGCCTTCTTGGAGGCGACAATCGACGCAATGGGTCTTATCAACCCTGTGGCCGACGAGAACACCGCCCATATCATCTCAGCAGACAGTTTGCTGGACAACGACACCGATGCGGATGGCGATACATTGACCATCACGTCGGTTGTTGGGCTAAGTGTCTTGGGGGCCACCGTTTATCTGAACGGGGATGGGTCGATCACTTATGATCCAACCACGTCAGATGATCTGGATGAACTGGCAGAAGGTGAAGTTCTGGAAGACAGCTTTACCTACACAATTTCGGACGGAAACGGCGGCACGGATACGGCCACAGTCACATTGAATGTGTCTGGTGTGGACGATCCGCCAATCTTGACCGGCACTGTGTTGGCGCAATCTGGCTTCAGCGACGAAGACTTCAGCTATGAAATCGCGTCTGACCTGTTCACTGACCATGACGAGGGGGGCGCAGTTACCTATGACGTGACCCTGTCGGATGGCTCGGCGCTGCCGTCGTGGTTGTCATTTGACGACACCACCAACACGCTCAGCTTCTCAGCCAATGTGCCTCAGCCAAGTGACAACGGGCTTTATACCCTGTTGGTCACCGCAACAGAGGAAGACGGTCAAAGCTCAACCACTACCTTCACCTTGTCCTTGCTGGATGGGGATCTGATCGAAGGGACACCTGCAGGTGAATCCCTCTATGGCACCATTCAGGGTGACTTGATCCGGGGGCTTGGCGGCAACGATAGCATCTATGGTCTGCCGGGTGCAGATGTGATCGACGGCGGCGCTGGCAATGACTTCCTTTACGGGGAAGCTGGCGACGACGTGCTGATCGGTGGCGAAGGGTATGACTATCTCTATGGTGAAGACGGCGATGACGTTCTGAACGGTGGAGAAGGTGGTGGCCAGCTGCAAGGTGGTGACGGCGACGACGAGATCAACGGCGGTTCCGGTCGGGATTACCTGTATGGTCAGTACGGTTCGGACACCATGAATGGTGGCGACGGCGATGACTACTTCTACGGTCAATATGAGAACGTCATTGGCACCTATGATGTTATGAACGGCGGCGCCGGGAATGATGTCTTCAACACTGTTGGCTACTATTCATCTGACATTGTTGATGCGGGTACCGGAGATGACCTCGTGAACTTGCAGCTTTACGGCGGCTACAGCTCACGGCCGATCAACGCCACGATCACATTGGGCGCGGGTGAAGACACCTTGGTTGTGCAGGGTTTGACGTCAAACCAATACACCCAAGTCACGGTCACCGATTTCAACACCGCAGAAGATCATCTGAACATCGACGCTATGTTGAACAACAACTTCACCGGTTGGGATGGTTCGACCAACCCGTTTGCCGATGCAGTTCTTAATCCAAACGGTGGCTACCTCCGCTTGGTTCAGGATGGTCTGAACACGGTTCTGAGCGTGGATCTGAATGGTGGAGGGGATAACTTCTACACCTTCGTGACCTTTGAAAACACCAATGTTGGTGACTTCACCGCTGCGAACTTCACGCCTGCCTATCCTCCGGATGGAACGGTGCCTGCGGGGATCAACGTTGTTGGCACCGCAGCGGGTGAAACATTGGACGGCACCATTGGTGCGGATACGCTAAGCGGTGAGGGTGGCAATGACCGTCTGAACGGTGGATCGTCTCCGGATACGCTGAACGGTGGCGATGGTCGCGACAGCCTCTATGGTGGTGCCGGCGGTGATGAGCTGAACGGTGGCGCAGACTATGACTATCTCTACGGTGAAGACGGCGATGACGTTCTGAACGGCGGAGAAGGTGGTGGTTACTATCAAGGTGGTGACGGCGACGACCTGATCAACGGTGGATCTGGCTCTGACCAAATGCAAGGTCAGTATGGGTCGGACACCATGAACGGTGGCGATGGGAATGATATCTTCTACGGTCAGTACGAGAACGTCATTGGTGTCTATGACGTCATGAACGGCGGCGCCGGGAATGATATCTTCTACGATGTAGCCTACTATTCATCCGATGTGGTGGATGCGGGTTCTGGTGATGATACCGTGCGTTTGAACCTCTATGGCGGTTACAGCTCACGGCCAATCAACGCCAACATCACCTTGGGAACTGGCGCAGACACTTTGCTGATCCAAGGGGTGGGCGCGAATGATTACACCCAAGCCACGGTCACCGATTTCAACACCGCAGAAGATCATCTGAACATCGATGCGATGGTGAACAACAACTTCACCGGCTGGGATGGGGCAACCAACCCATTTGCGGATGCGGTTCTCAATCCAAACGGTGGCTACCTCCGCTTGGTTCAGGATGGTCTGAATACGGTTCTAAGCGTGGATCTGAATGGCGGAGGCGACAACTTCTACACGTTGATCACCTTTGAAAACACCAACGTTGGTGATTTCACCGCTGCGAACTTCACACCTGCCTATCCTCCGGATGGAACGGTGCCTGCGGGGATCAACATTGTTGGGACCTCTGCCAGTGAGACGCTGGACGGGACCATCGGTACCGATACGATCAGCGGTGAAGGCGGCAATGACCGTCTGAACGGTGGGGCATCATCGGATACGCTGAACGGTGGGGATGGTCGCGACAGCCTCTATGGTGGTGCCGGCGGTGATGAGCTGAACGGTGGCGCAGACTATGACTATCTCTACGGTGAAGACGGCGATGACGTTCTGAACGGTGGAGAAGGTGGTGGTAACTATCAAGGTGGGGACGGCGACGACCTGATCAATGGTGGGTCTGGTTCTGACCAACTGCATGGTCAGTATGGATCGGACACCATGAACGGTGGCGATGGGAATGACTACTTCTATGGTCAGTACGAGAACATCAATGGTGTCTATGACGTCATGAACGGCGGCGCCGGGAATGATATCTTCTACACTGTTGGGTACTATTCGTCGGATGTGGTGGATGCAGGGTCGGGTGATGACCAGATTTACTTGCAACTTCAGGGCGGGCACGCTTCACGCCTGATCCACACCAACCTCACTCTGGGAACCGGGGCGGATACAATCACGCTGCAAAACGGGTCGTTCAACGTCTACAATCAAGCAACGATCACTGATTTCGACGTGACCGAGGATCGCTTGGATATCAACACGCTGGTCAACAACAGCTTGACGGGTTGGGATGGTGTTTCTAACCCATTCGGGTCTGGTTTCTTGCGGATGATCCAGGACGGCACAGATGCCGTTCTGCAGATCGATGCGAACGGAAACGGCGATGGCTTCGTGAACCTGATCACCTTTGAAAACGTCGATGCAGGCGACCTGACCGATCAGCACTTCTTGATCGATCTGGCCACATCTCAGGGCTACAACCCAGATGGCAGCGGCGTGTTCGGTTCCATCCTATCGGGCAACTCTGTGGCGGGGACATTCGGCGATGACACCATCACCGGTACCGCAGCTGGGGATCTGCTGAATGGGGCCAACGGTGCGGATGTCATCGAGGGTGGCGCAGGTGATGACACCATCGACGGCGGCTTTGGCAACGATGTTCTGACCGGTGGCACCGGTGCGGATACCTTCGACTTTGCTCAGGGTTCAGGTGATGACATCATCAACGACTTTGACCTTGGTACTGATGTGCTGTCGCTATCTGGCGGTCAGACCATCTCGAGCTTTGGCGAAGTGGACACCGATGGTGTTGGTGGCGTCGACAGTACATTGGTTGAAATGGCCGATGGTTCTACTGTATTGCTCGCCTCGGTTCTGGGTGTCGTGAACGAAAGCGAGCTGCTTTAATCCGCAGCCCCTTAAAACATCAAAAGGCGCGCGTTGGTTTATCCAGCGCGCGCCTTTTTGTGATCGTGATCCGGTAAACCGGCGGGAGAACAAGCGATCACATATGGGGTTTGGTTCGCCCCAATAGGGGCGGGCCCAATGGGGGAGGTGTCTTGCTGAAAGGTCCAAGCAGAACAGCGGACCTATGGAATGTTACGTGCGCTTGGCCAAAAGGTTGGCCATCAAGCGGAATCCACCGGGCACCAGCTTTTCCATTTGATGATGCAGAATAAGGGCGCAATGCACGTGGCGACCTCTCCCAATATCTGCACATAGCAACGCACCGCGATGGGCCTGTTCGTCGGGGTCGGCCATCTCTAGCACCGGGGTATAGTCGTTGGACCAGCTCTTGGCGAAGTAGATGCCGCGTTCTTTGTGCCATCCGGCCCAATCCGCCGCAGAGATCTTGTTCGGCGTCGTCAGCAATGGGTGATCGGACAAAGCGGTCACTTCGGCGTTTTCATCGGTCACCCGCCACCGCAGCGAAGGTTGACCAACTTCAAGACGGCGCGGTGGAATGCGATCTTGATCCCAATTGTCCCAAGGCCGGTGATAGAGCGTGACCAAGGTGCCCCCAGCTTCGGTCCAGCGATGCAAGCGCGGCATCTGTTCCGCCAGGCCTTTGCGGAATTTCATTGCAAAAATCCCGATCAGAATGCTGTCGTATTTGGCCAATGCACTATCTGATTGCAGATCGTCATCACTGAGTGCTGTGACATCAACCCCCAAACGATCAAGCCAATGGTCCACCCGATCATTGCCGCCGCCGATATAGCCAACTTTCACATCTGGCACGGCGCAATCCACCACCTGGACCTGTACCTCTGCGGGGCGCACATAGGCGCGGGGTTCTATATGCGGGTGGTTGATCAGCTGAGCGGTTTGTGCGGCTTGCCCATCAAGCGTGAGGGCAATGCTGTGCCGTCCCGCCGCCACAGCCGCTGGAGCGGTGAGCTGCATCCCGGTGTCCGTTTGCGCCGCCTGCCAGTCAGAGGGCAGCGTGGCCGCTGGTGTGGCGCCTGAGGGCGCGATATCACTTAGGCTTAGCGTTATGTCGCGCCGAAGATTGCGCAGATTGATCACATCGCTCAGAGGGCTGAGCGTGACCGATCGTTTCGGCAAAACCAAAGGACACAGTTCAAACGGGATATCAGTTGTGCTTTGAACCCCATGTGTGACCAGTTCGAGCACTGCACAGGGGGCGGCTGGTTGATGGGGCAAATAGGTGTGTGGATAGGGATCGCTGAGCGCGGCTCCGCTCAATTGCACCTCTGTGTCCTTGACGGTCCATCCTTCGGGCAATCGATACGAAATCGACGCCTCATCGGCTTGCCCATGTCTGAACTCTTCGATCACCGTTGCGGTATCCGTGGGCTGTAAATGGTCTTTGTTTAACTGAACATGAAGCTCCGCACCTGCAGCGATGCGAATAACGCGGGACAGCTGAGAGATTTTGCGGTCAATTTTATGCGCAATCTGCGCGTCAGGCTCGGCTTTTTGCAGGATAGCCAAGGCCTTGCTGGCGTTTTGCAGCACAGCAGGGAAATCAGGGAAGGCGCTAAGCGCAGCATCAATATGTGCCTGACAGTCTGCATAGCCGAGATCCGCAAGCGTCTGGGGGAGACCGGAAAACACGGTCTCATCCGGGCCGCTGACATGGCTGACCGCAAGGTGCAGCGGCCAGTTGCGCTCAGAGCCGGTGGGCACCCAGCGCCCCATGGCTTGAGTCTGATGAAAGGCGCGGCTTTGCTGGGCGATACGCTCGTACGACCAGCCAGTCACCGGATCAACCCCATCCGCTGAAACGGTCAAAGTGGTTGGCGGCGGAGGCAGGTCATCATCATAGGCCTGTCCGGCCCCGGACCACGCGGGCAGATACATTTTACTGACCTGCCATGGGGGCAAAGAACTGTCGGGGAAGGCAGGGTCGGCGGCAAGGTCCATCACCAAATGCGCGGCTTCGGTCATGGCGCGGTGGTGACCATGTTGGCCGGGTATGTCCAAAAAGGTTGGACAGATAATATCGGGCTTCTCGGTGCGCAGGATGTCGACAAACCGGGCTAGGGTGCGTGCGCGTCCCCATTTGCCCATGGTTTCAACACCCGACTTGGAAAAGCCAAAGTCAAAGATGCTGTCATCGGGGGACACCGACAGCCAATACATCCGCAAATTCAACACATCGCAGGCGCGTTCCATTTCGGCGGTGCGCAGCACGCCCAAGGTTTCTGTTGCCTCGGTGCCAATGTCGTTTTGTCCACCTTCACCACGGGTTGAGCACGCATAGCTGAGGTCAATGCCGTCGCGAAAACTCATCGCCGCCAGCATGGCCGAGGTTTCATCATCCGGGTGAGCGCCGGTGTTCATAAAGGAGACCACCGTTTTCAACGGGGCCAAGGCTTGCCACAGCTGCACGATGCGCGGCTGAGTGCGTTCACGGGCAATGCGAATTTGGTCAGTGAGCGGCATGGGGCGTCCTATGGGTCAAAGAGAAGCTGCTTGTGGTGTAAATGCTCGGTTTAAAATCAAAGAGGCGGCCCCCAAGGTTGCTGTCAGACGTCCGCAGGTGCCACGCAACAGCCGAGGATGGGGATTGTCGCTGCGATTGGAGACCGACAGCGTGGGCAACTGGGTGTGCTGGACCAAATGATCGATAATGACCTCGGGCATCGCGCCCCCCAGAACCACTGAATGCGGGTCCAATAGATTTTCGATGATGGCCAAGGCTTGGGACAGAGCTTCGCCTGCGGTTTCCAGCCAAGCCATCAACAGCGGATCTGCCTCCACATAAAGGCGTTCCAAAGCGGCGATATCGATGGCGCCGTGGGCGGCCAAATGGCGCTGCGCAGCGACGCGACTCAGCTGCAGTTCAAGCGGGCTTGGCCCATTGGGCGTCATAATCGGCACGTGGCCAATTTCACCTGCGTTGCCAAACGCACCCGCAACCAGCTGACCTTGATTGATCAATCCCAACCCAAGACCCGCGCCAAAATACAAATATGCGAAATTCGAAAGGCCCTGTGTCAAGCGTTCGGACATGGCGGCCGCATTGGCGTCATTGCTCAGCTCCACCGGTAAGTTCAGCGCCTCTTGAAACAAAGCCTTTGCATCGATCTGTTGCCAGCCCGCCAAATCAGAGCCAAGGCCAGACAGGCCGGTTTCGCCAAAGGGGCCGGGGATCACCACACCTACGCCCAAGACGCGGCTGGGCTGAATGCCCGATTTGTGCAGCAGTTCATCCCTTAGATTAACCACTGTATTCAACACGATACTTGGTTCTGTGGTCTCAAGCGGTCGCCGCTCTGTCTCGATCGCTTGGCCGTGCAAATCGACCAGCGCCGCAAAGATGGCGTCGGGTCGAATTTCAAACCCCAACGCATAGCCCCCTTCGGGATTGACCCCATATTGCACCGCCGGAAGGCCGCGCCCTGCCGAGCGGATTCCGGTTTCCAGCAGAAAACCTTCTTGCTGTAATTCGGCGATGATGTTGCTGACAGCTTGCGTTGAAAGGCCAAGGTCGCGGGCGATCTGAGCGCGTCCCATTTCGCCCGCGGATTGGATTCGCCCAAGGACCGCTTGGCGGTTCGAGCTTCGGGATCGTCCGGCATTGGTGCCGGGTGTGGGGGAGGAGGAGGTCATACTGTATGATTAACTCAATTCACTTGATAATTCAACTGATTTGAGTTAATACTTTCGGATTATCGACGTGCAAAGCTAAAAATAGCTGTGCGTCATGGCACGAAAATTCCAACGGGAGAAACACCATGAAGCGCACTTTCAAAGCCTTAACTTTGGCGGGTCTGACCGGGGCTGCAGCCCTGTTTTCGTCTGCGGCGCAGGCCGTCGAAATTGAATATTGGCAGTACTTCTTTGACGCGCGCGTCAAAGCGATGGAACAATTGATCGAAGGGTTCGAAGCGGAAAACCCAGGGATCACCGTGAAGATGACCCATTTCCCCTATGCGGATTACCGCACCAAGGTGGCAGCCGCTATTCCTGCGGGTGAGGGGCCAGATGTTGTACAGCTGTTTTATGGCTGGTTGAATGATTACAAAGAAGCGCAGCTGATCCAGCCGCTTCCGGCCGATGTGTTTGACGCCGATTCCGTTTCTGCGGATTTTTTTCCGATGGTCAGCGCAATGCGCGAAGGCGACAATTATTGGGCGCTGCCGACTGCGGTGCGCAGTCTTGCCCTGTTCTATAACCAACGCCTGTTTGACGAAGCGGGCGTCGATGGACCTCCGGCCAATCTTGACGAGCTGGTCGCCACAGCCAAAAAGCTGACCAAATTGGATGGTGCGGGCAACATCACGCAGGTGGGGATCACCGCTGGGATGAATGCACAAGATCACCATTGGTTCCGCGAAGTCTTGGTCCGTCAGTTTGGTGGTGAGCCTTACTTGGATGACTATAAGCAGGTGAACTACAACAGCGAAGCGGGCCAAAAGGCGCTCGATTTCTACGTTGGTCTTGCCAAAGAACACAAGGTGACCGCCTTTGGCTTTATGGATGAACCTCAGGCCGCGTTTAAGGCCGGTCGCGCCGGGATGCATATTGATGGATCGTTCCGCATCGGGTCCTTGAACAAAATTCGCGGCTTGAAGTGGGGCGTCGCCGAACTGCCCGCTGGTCCGGATGGCACCAAATCAAACTATTCCTCGTATTGGGTGAATGCGATCACCACCAAAGCAGAAGGCGAAAAGCGCGATGCGGCGGTGAAATTCATGCAATATGTGACCTCGGATGAGGCGATGCAGGTTTGGTTGGATGTTGTTGGTGAATTGCCGGCCAAACCATCGGTAGGCCTGACCGAAGCGAACGCCAACAATGATGTCTTTGGCCCGTTCATTCGTGGCCTTGCCTATGCCAACACCACCAAATTTGCCAACGAGTCTGCGCAGCGTCAGGCGTTGATGGATATGGTGTCGCGTATGGATATCGAAGGCCAAACCGCCGTGGAGGCGATTTCAGTTGCCGCCACTGAGGAGCAGAAAATCCTCAATGAGTACTACGGTAAATAACTGAAATATTGGTGAAACCACCTCCGCTTCGGCGGGGGTGAGTACCCTTTGAGTGGCGGCGCTGACTATGACCCTTTATCGCAACCTGACCATCAAGCAAAAACAGATTGTCTGGGCTTGGACATTTCTGGCGTTGCCGGTGGTGTTTTACGGGGTGATCCGGTTCTATCCGACAGGCACCGCCTTTGTGATCTCGTTTCAAGAATGGAACCTGTTGGGCACGCGGTCTTGGACGGGATTTGATAACTACGTCACGCTTTGGAACGATCCGGTGTTCTGGAAAGTGTTTAAGAACACGTTTGCCTATCTGTTGATCGGCACACCGGTCAGCTTGGTGCTGAGTTTTGTGATTGCCTATCATCTGGACAAGCTGCGGTTTTTGCATGGCTTGCTGCGCCTGCTGTATTTTCTGCCCTTTATGACCAGCGCGGTTGCGATGGCTTGGGTCTGGCGCTGGTTCTACCAAGGTGTCCCGATTGGATTGTTCAACAATATTCTGGCCAGTTTTGGCATCGCTCAGATCGAGTTTTTGAATTCCACCACCAATGCCTTGCCTGCGGTTCTGGCTCCGGCCATTTGGGCGGGCCTTGGATTTCAGGTGATCATCTTTATGGCTGGTATCCGGGCCATCCCAACCTCGTACTACGAAGCCGCCAAGATTGACGGCGTGGGCTGGGGCACTGTTTTGACGCAGATCACCCTGCCATTGCTGAAACCGACAATGGTGTTCATCGTGGTGTTTTCCTCAATTGGGTTCCTGCGGATTTTTGATCACGTCTTTAACATGACAACGAACAACCCCGGCGGGCCGTTGAACTCGACCAAGCCTTTGGTTTTGATGATCTACGACACCGCCTTCAATGGGTTCAACATGGGGTATGCGGCTGCGCAAACAGTGGTGTTGTTCACCATCTTGTTGGTGGTGAGCCTACTTCAGCTTTATTTGTTGAGGAGCGAATGACATGAGCACGTCGCACGCCATTCGTCCAACCGCCGAGGCCGTCCTCGCCACACCCAAAGGTAAAAACCGCAACATGGGGCAGATCATCCGTTGGATGTTGTTGTTCTTGGGCGGTGTGCTGATGGTGATGCCGCTGGCCTATATGATTTCCACCAGCCTTAAATGGCCGCACGAAGTCTATAATATCAACCTCATCCCCGAAGAACCCACTATCGAGAACTACACCTATGTGCTCGAGGATGGGCGGTTCTATTGGTGGTTTGTAAACTCGATTATCATCGCGACGATCACCACCATTTCAAACCTGCTGTTTGATAGTTTGGTGGGCTATACCCTATGTAAATTCCGCTTTCCCGGGCGCCAGATTGTGTTCATTGCGATCCTGTCGACCCTGATGATCCCAACCGAGATGTTGGTGATCCCGTGGTATTTGATGTCCCAATCCTTGGGATGGCTCGACAGTTATTGGGGCATCATGTTTCCGGGTCTGATGACCGCCTTTGGCACCTTCTTGATGAAGCAGTTTTTTGAATCTGTGCCCGATGATTTCATTGAGGCGGCGCGCATTGATGGGCTGAATGAGTTTCAAATCTGGTGGACGGTGGCCATGCCTCTGGTCAAACCCGCCTTGGCAGCTTTGGCAATCTTTGTGTTCTTGGGCAATTGGACCGCGTTTTTGTGGCCGCTGATCGTGACCAATTCGGTCGAGATGTACACCATTCCCGTGGGGCTCTCGGGTTTTGGCGACGAAGCTGATGTGGCCTGGGAGTTGATCATGACCGGTGCCGCTATTTCCACCATCCCGACCCTTGTGGTGTTCTTGATTTTCCAACGCTTTATCATTCGCGGCGTGGTTATGGCGGGGCTCAAAGGATGATCGCGCAATTTCACACTTGGGATCTGCTTTCAATGTTAGGCCGCCATTTATGACCGACCACAGTACCTTTCCGGATCCGACCTACAAAGACACGGTGCTTGCGCCGCTGTTTGAGGGGGTCAAAACCCATTATGCGCAGCATATGGCGGCGATCAACAAAGCCCATCTGGTGATGCTGCGTCGCACGGACATTCTGACAGCTGAGCAAGCTCGCGATATCGCCAAAGCGCTGACACAAATCGAAGCCGAGACCGATGTCCAGGCGCTGCGCTACACCGGCGAACACGAAGACTATTTCTTTGTCGTGGAAGCGGCCTTGAAACAGAGATTGGGTGATCTGGGGGGGATGTTGCACACGGCGCGCTCGCGCAATGATATGGATCACACCTTGTTCAAGCTGGCGCTGCAAAGTCGGGTTGGGGGGATGCTGGATCAGCTCAACACCCTGATTGCAGCGTTGATTGCCAAGGCCGAGGCCGAAGCCGAGACCCTGATTGTCGCCTATACCCATGGCCAGCCAGCGCAACCCAGCACCTTTGGCCACTATCTGGCCGCCATCATCGAAGTGTTGATCCGCGATGTCGAGCGATTGAATGCCGCCGCCGATGGGTTAGAGCATTGTCCAATGGGTGCCGCTGCGATCACCACATCCGGCTTTCCCATTGATCGCCAATTGATGGCAGATTTGTTGGGTTTTGATGCGCCTTTGCTGAACTCCTATGGCTGCATCGCCTCGGTGGACTATTTGACGGGGCTCTACTCGGCGATTAAGCTGGTGTTCCTGCATCTGGGTCGTGTGGTTCAGGACATGGCGTTCTGGTCATCGTTCGAAGTTGGCCAGCTTTATGTGCCCAACTCATTGGTGCAGATCAGTTCGATCATGCCGCAGAAACGCAACCCCGTTCCCATAGAACATATGCGCCATCTGGCCAGCGCCACAGTGGGGCGCTGTGATATGGTGGTGAACACAATGCACAACACGCCGTTCACAGATATGAACGACAGCGAAGGGGAAGTGCAGCAAGCCGGATACAGCGCCTTTGACAGTGGTGGCCGGGTTTTGGATCTGCTGACGGCCTTCTTGCCTGCGTGCAAAATCAATGCGGACAACGTGCAGCGCAACACTGATGCGGCCTGCATCACGATCACGGAATTGGCTGACACATTGGTGCGCCAAGAGGGATTGAGCTTTCGCCAAGCGCATGACGTCGCTGCCACAACCGCGCGCGCCGTGATTGCTGTGGGTAAACCTTTGGGCGCAGGGTTCAGCGAATTCTCATCGGCATTTACCCAAGAGGTGGGCCGCGCCGCGCAGCTTAGCCAATCTGCCTTTGAGGTTGCGACCTCGGCGCGCAATTTTGTGGCCCTGCGGGATCGTCCCGGCGGGCCATCCCCCAACGCGCTCGCGCAGGCGTTCAAAACCTATCGCACACAGGCCGCCACCCTGTCAGATCAGGTTGCGCAACGCCGTCTCCGACATGAAACCGCAGCCCAAGCCCGCGACGCCGCCTTTGTCGCAGTTATGGAGTCCTAATGGCCAACCTAGCGCTTCGCAGCCTGACAAAATCCTACGGCACCACCGAGGTGCTACACGGCATCGACTTAGAGGTAAACGATGGCGAGTTTGTGGTGTTTGTCGGCCCATCTGGCTGTGGCAAGTCAACCACGCTGCGTATGATTGCCGGCCTCGAAGAGGTGACGTCTGGCGAGGTGGTGATTGGGGACCGGGTGGTGAACAATCTTGAACCCAAAGAGCGTGACATTGCGATGGTGTTTCAGAACTATGCGATCTATCCGCATATGTCGGTGAAAAAGAACATCGCTTTTGGCCTGAGATCCTCCAACCTGTCTAAATCCGCAAAAGAGGCCCGGATCCAAGAGGTTGCGGGTATTCTGGACATGGTGCCATTGCTTGAGCGAAAGCCAAATGCCCTGTCGGGTGGGCAGCGCCAGCGGGTTGCGATTGGACGCGCGATGGTGCGGGATCCGGCGGTGTTTCTGTTTGACGAACCGCTGTCAAATTTGGATGCGCAGCTGCGCACACAGATGCGGTTGGAAATCAAAAAGCTGCACCAACGTGTGGGCAATACCATCATTTTTGTAACCCATGATCAGGTCGAAGCGATGACAATGGCCGATCGGATTGTGATCATGAAAGACGGCTATATCCAACAGATTGGCACTCCGGCCGAGGTTTACCACAAACCCGCCAATGCCTTTGTGGCCCAATTCATTGGTGCCCCTTCGATGAATATGTTGGCCGGCACCTTGACCGGGCAGGAAATTGCCTTGGAAACTGGGGGACGTTTGGCATCCCAGCATGCCGCCGCCGTTCAACAAAAGATCATGGTGGGGGTGCGACCTGACGATTTGACGCTTGAGGCCGGTGTGGAAATTGCCAAAGGCAAGGTCGCTGTCAGAGAGCCATTGGGGCCGGAAACCCTAATCTATGTTGAAACCGCCGCTGGCGAAGTCATCGCCAAAGCGGATGGGCGCGTCCCGCCCGAGGTCGGCGCCGAAGTGACCCTGTCAGCGGATCCAGAGAACCTGCATGTGTTTGATGCAATTTCTGGTGCGGCGCTGGGATGACGGTTGTGCGCTCCTCTAAAGGTATTTTATGTGCGGGTCGCGTGTATTGCGATCTGGTGTTTACCGACGTGCCAAGTTTGCCTGTGATGAACACCGAAGTGTTTGCCGACGGCCTGTCGCTGCATGCAGGGGGAGGCGCGTTTATCACGGCCGCCGCATTCCGTGCTCTTGGACAGCCTGCATCGCTGTTGGCCTATCTGCCTGCCGCCCCTTTCGAAGAGGCCACCCGCGCGGACCTGCTAGCAGCCGGGGTGGACGACGGTCTTTGCGCCCAGATGGGGGCTGGCATGGCCCCTCAGATCACGGTTGTGATGACCGGGGGCGAAGATCGCGCCTTTCTCAGTCACAAGTCCGGTGCGGCAATGCCTCAGGCAGACCTGCCCTCAGGACAGTGGCATCACCTCCACATTGGTGAGCTGCGCAGCCTGATGGAACATCCAGATCTGATTGCAAAAGCCAGAGACGCCGGAATGACCATCTCTGTGGATTGTGGCTGGGATGATGCTCTCTTGGCGCAGGGAAGCGCATTAAACGATGTCTTGTCACAGATCGATGTCTTCTTGCCCAACGAAGCGGAATATGACGCGCTATGCGCCTCTGGATTGGCCAACGCTGCCAAATTGGTTGTGGTGAAATGCGGTGCTAAAGGCGCGCGTGCGCTGACCGAAGGCACATGGGTGCAGCAAGACGCTCTGCCTACTGCTGTTGTTGATGCAACCGGGGCAGGGGATGCGTTTAACGGTGGGTTTCTCACTGCATGGCTTGAGGGGCGACAGGTGAAAGACTGTCTTAGCCTTGGCAATCGCTGCGGCGCGGCCGCCGTGTCCCAAGCCGGCGGTATCGCAGGATTAAAACGTCTTTCAGCGACACTGGTACAAGGCAGCTAGCACGGGTGGGTGGGCTGACATCTTGGAGTCCTTGGCCGCCAATACCGATATATGTCATTCACAGCAGGAGGGACCACCATGGGGCTGGACAGCTGGAAGCACGCAACCAATCACAATGCGATGGCTGCACGTCAGGGCACAACGCCCCAAGACAAAAGTGCACAGGACACAGGGGCACAAGCCGCAGGACCTGTCATGTTGGCCTACTACGGGGCGTCAGCGTTTTGCCTGACAACCCCGTCGGGACTGACCGTGATGATCGACCCGTGGCGCAACCATCCGGCGGGGGGCAAAGACTGGTTCTATCATGACTTTCCTTTGACCAAGGTGGACATTGGGGTCTCGACCCACGCGCATTTTGACCATGATGCGCTGCACCGGCTGGATGCCAGCGTGATGCTGGATCGCTTGATCGGATGTTATGAGTTTGCGGATCTGCGACTGACCGGGATCGCGGACAAACATGCCATCGAGGACGCCGCTGCGCCCTATGACATGCACCGCCTCAATCGCTATTTTGGCGGGGCAAACTTGGCGCCGCCAGACAATGCGCGCAGCTGGGATAACTGCTTGTTGATGATTGAAACGGGGGGGCTGCGCATCTTGCATTGGGGGGACAATCGCCACAATCCACCTCAGCAAGTTTGGGATCAGATCGGGCAGGTTGATGTGTTGATTGTTCCCATTGATGGTTCGCAACACGTGCTAAGCGATGATCACGTTGAGCGCGTGATCGCGCGACTGAAACCAAGTCTAATTGTGCCGTGCCACTACTATATTTGGAATGTGCATAAGCAACACAGCACCTTGCTGCCTGCGGACCAATGGGTCCAACAGCGTGAGCAGGTTGTTTCAGCGCCCGCGGATGGAATTGCACTGCGTCCAGATCCCGCGGCACCGGCGGTGCTCGATTTTGGCCAGTCCGTGGCCTTTGATGTTGACGCCTGGCATCGCGACAATGGCTGCGACGTTGTGCCAGAAACTTAACGGCGTGAAGCGGAAGGGCATGGCTCCTCCAATCCTTCCATTGAGAACAATTCGTGGATAGTCATTCCGAAACTTCGCCATTTTGCGCTAAGTTACCAGCACCTAAGTAGATCTCATACACAGACAGCGCCGATTTGAGCGCCACATTGAGATGAATTGGGCGAGACAATGACACATGAAATTAAAGCGAATTATGTTGCACTGGCACTGCGCCTGACCACGGGGGGATTGTTCCTGGCCCACGGGCTGGTCAAATTGCTGGTGTTCACCTTGCCCGGAACTGTGGGCTATTTCGAAAGCTTGGGCTTGCCGGGGTTATTGGCCTATCTGACTGTCTTTGCAGAGGTATTTGGCGGCGTTGCCCTGATCCTTGGCGTGGCCACACGGGTGGTGTCGTTGGCCTTGGTGCCTGTTTTGCTGGGAGCAATCTGGGTTCATTCTGGCAACGGGCTGATCTTTTCCAACCAAGGCGGCGGCTGGGAGTTCCCAGTGTTCTGGAGCGTTGCGCAGCTAAGTTTGGCTTTGCTTGGGAACGGGGCCTACGCGCTGAAGCTACCGATTTTGCAGCGCACATTGGGCCAATTGGCCTGACATAAGCCCAATAAAAACGCCCCCACCGGTGAGATGGGGGCGGAATTTGAAAAATTCCGGTTCGGAAAATGTACATTTTCCGGTCCGTTTTCTTTCAGAAAACGCAGTGTCACACTTGGCTTGGTAACCACAAGACAATGGCAGGGAAGGCCACCAGCAATCCAATTGTGATTGCATCCGCGATGAAGAAGGGTGTCACACCTTTGAACACGTCTTGCACGCTCAGGTCTTCTCGCACGCCAGCCACAACAAAGCAGTTCAGGCCAATGGGGGGCGTGATCAGGCAGAACTCGGCCATTTTCACCACCAAAATCCCAAACCAGATGGCGCACATCGGTCCGCTCATGCCAAAGGTGCTGTCCGCCGCCGAGACAAACTCTCCGCCATTCAGTGCCATGACCGCAGGGTACACCACCGGCAGTGTCAACAAGAGCATGCCAATCGCATCCATGAACATCCCCAGCACAGCATAGGCCAGCAAGATGCAGACCAAAATCAGCATTGGCGCGAGGGTCAGTGACGTGATCCAATCGGAAAAGGCCCCGGGCAAGTTGGCAAAGCCCAGAAAGCGCACATAGACCAAGACCCCCCAGATGATGGTAAAGATCATCACGCTGAGTTTTGCGGTTTCCAGCAGTGCATCTTTCAGCTCGCTCCAGCGCATGCCTTGATAGAGCGCCATCAGAAAGACCACAAAGGCTCCGATTGCGCCGCCTTCAGTGGGGGTGCCCCAAGCGTCGCCGCCAAAGGGGTTGTAGACAAACAAGATGATGGTCATCACCACAAAGACAATCGGCAGGGCCGGGGGCAACGCCGTGAAGCGTTCGCGCCAAGTAAAGCCTTTGACCGGTGGGCCGAACCCTTTGATGGTCACAGCCAGTCCGATGATCAGCAGCCCATAGACCACAGCCGAAAAGGCGCCGGGAATAAAGCCGGCAAGCAGCAATTTGCCCACATCCTGTTCAACGATGATGGCATAGATCACCAGAATGGCAGAGGGGGGGATCAGTGAGGCCAAAGTCCCGCCCGCCGCAACCACACCTGCAGCAAAACGTTTGTCATAGCCAATGGCCAGCATTTCGGGAATGGCGATCCGGGCAAACACTGCCGAGGTCGCAACCGAGGCGCCAGACACCGCAGCAAAGCCCGCGGTTGCAAATACGGTGGACACCGCAAGGCCACCCGGCACCCAAGCCAGCCAGCGTTTGGCCGCTTCAAACAGTGATTTGGTCAACCCAGCGTAGTAGGCCAGATAGCCGATCAGGATAAACGTTGGAATCAGGCTCAGCGCTTGGCTGGATACCTTGGAGTGGGGCACTTGGCCGGCGGTTTTCACCGCAACGGTCAATGCCCAGCCAAAATCTTCGGGGTCATAGCCTTTCTTGGCCCAGAAAATCCAAATCAAGCCAACCATCCCAGCCAAGCCAGCCGCAAATGCAACCCGCATGCCCAAGATGACCATCACCAGCATTCCGGCAGAGACCCAAAGGCCAATTTCAATCGGTTCCATGTGTGTCCTCGTTAGCTTGGGTCATGGCCCGAGACATGCTCGGCTTCCATGGCGGCCTGTGTGGCTGCATCCGCAATCAGCGGAACAGCGATGGGCGTGGTGTCATTTCGGATGAAGGCACGGGCATAGGCCCACAGCTGCAAGCACAACCGCAAACACATGGTGCCAAAGGCCACCGGTGCCAGAAGCTTGGCCGGCCAAAGGGGGATGGCGATATCCATCGAGCTGTCACGGCTCCACCAGGGAGCGGCGAAATCAAAGCTGCGAGAGAAATGGGCCCAGCTGCCCCAGACCATCAAAACCATCAGCAACAGGATCGCCAATGTGGTCAGGAATTCGACAACATACAGCGGCCGTCCCTTCAGGGCCCCAACCAGCATGTCCATGCGGATGTGTCCGCCTTCTCGTTGGGTAAACGCGATCCCCATGAACGCGATAAGCGGCATCGCCTGTTCGATCCAGTCGACATAACCCGGTAGAGGTTGGTTTAAGAAATTGCGCCCACTAACAGAGAACACAGCAAGCAACATCAGGCTAAAGACAGCCAGTCCACTGAGAAGAGCAAAGAAACCTTCCAGCCGGAATAGAATGCGATCGATTTTGCTGAGCACACTGTTGTCGGACAACACAAGCGAAGACCCTGCCATAGCGAGCTCCTCCCAATTTGAGTGACACGTGTAAATAAGAAACCCCGCGCCGGCCAAACAGGGGCGGCGCGGGGAAAAGCGAAACGCTTAGTTAGAGGCGGAGATCATGCCTGTGACCATGTCGTACAGCTCTTGCGCTGGCAGACCACGGGCGTTCATGTCTTCGATCCAAGCTGCGGCGGCAGGCTCGGCTGCGACCGATTTGAAGGCCGCGATGGCGCTGTCTTCGAAGGTCACAACGCTCACGCCACGCTCTTGCAGGGCAGGGCCCCAAGCCGACATGGTGTTGTTGTTGTAGTTGTCGACGTAGTGATCCAAAGAGGCTTCCACAGACTCCAGCAGGGCTGCGCGGTGATCGTCAGGCAGATCGGCCAGCGCGTCGCTGTTTACAACAACGGGGCAGTTCACGGTGCCCGGGTTCAGGTTCGAAGTCCACCATGTGGCGTTTTCGATGGTGCCAAAGGACATGTGCGCGTGCGGTGCAAAGGCCACGGATTTAACAACACCGCTGTCCATCGCCTGACGTACTTCGGTGGCTGACATGGATGTTGGCACGGCGCCAACTGTTTGCATTGCCGCCCCGATACCGCCAGTGGCGCGAACGGTCAGACCAATGAAATCGTCCAAGCTGTCAGGCACATCACCCAAACCAACCAAGTTGTACTGTGGCAGTGGCGATGGCATCAGCAAAGTGGCGTTCCAGCGGGCCAGATCGGCTTGAACCGCTGGGTGCTGGTAAACGGCCATCGACAGTTCGATTTCCTGCTCCAAAGAGGCAACGCCCAAGAACGGCAGTTCCAAAACGGTGATCGATGGGTTTTTGTCGCGGTGATAGCCGGCACAGAACTGCGCCATTTCGAACGCGCCAATCGAAATCCCGTCAAGGTTTTCGCGGTTTTTGGACAGGCCGCCGTAAGAGATGTTCAAAGTGAACTCGCCGCCAGTTTTGTCGCTGACCATTTCAGCCAGTTTTTCGACGTGCTCGGTAAAGGCGCGACGCTTGCCCCAAAGTGAGACGTTCCACTCGGTGGCCAGTGCTTCGCCAGCGATGGCGAAAGACAAGGCAGTCAGTGCGGTACGGGAAAGTAGTTTACGCATGATGATTCCTCCCAGAAGCATGCTCGTTATCGATATTGGGCGACAGTACAGGCGTGCAAAAAATAAACTATGAGAGAAAATGCGCGTCGTTTTGCAGGGATCCTGCGGAATTCCGCAGGGCAAATATTTACAACAACGCGTCTTTGTTGAGATGCAGTTTCACGATCTTTTCGTTCAAGGTGCGGCGCCCAATTCCCAGCGCCTCGGCGGCGTCATCCATGCGTCCTTGGTGAGTTTGAATGGCCTTGCTGATCAATTCACGTTCAAAGGCGGCAACCGCCTCGCGCAACGTATTGGGCACATCTTCGAGCTGCTGATTGGCGCGAATGGCTTCGATCATCGAACCGTTTTCGCGTCGCGCTGCCAAAACGCGGCGCTCGGCGACGTTGCGCAGCTCTCGTACGTTGCCGGGCCAGTCGTGGGCCAGCAGCGCCGCCAGATCCACTTGGTTCAACTCGGGCGTTTCAATTTCATAGACCCGTGCGTAATCGGCCAAGAAATGGGTGATCAACAGGGTCAGATCATCGCGCCGCTGGCGCAGGGCGGGTACGTTCAAAACCATCGTGTCCAAACGGAACAAGAGATCTTGGCGTAAACGATTGTCCTGCACTGCGGTTTGCACGTTTTCATTGGTGGCCGAGACAACCCGGAAGTCGACCGGTACCGGCTGATCCGCTCCTAAAGGAAAGACCTGTTTGTCTTCGATGACGCGCAGCAACTTGGCCTGAACGATCATCGGACACAGGCAAATCTCATCCAAAAATAGGGTTCCGCCAGAGGCTTGGACCAAACGACCCTCTGAGTGCCCGCTGGTGCCAAACATTTCCTGTTCAAACGTGTCCGGAGAAATGGCAGCACAGTTCAGCGCCAGAAAGGGTCGATCCGCGTGTCCACTGAGGTCATGCAGCGCCCTTGCCACCAACTCTTTGCCGGTGCCCGTTTCCCCTTGGATTAAGACAGGAATGTCGGCGTCTGCAAGATCCAGAATGTCCCGCTTTAGCGCAATGATATCGGATGTTTGCCCAAGGAGCACGCGGTCAAGACCAGACAGTTTGAACAACCTCGACCGCAGGCGGGCGTTGTCTTGCTTCATCCGGTCTTGTTCTGCCGCATGGCGTAAAACACGCAGCAATCGACGGGGTTCATAGGGTTTTTCAAGAAAACTGTAGGCACCGTTTTGCAGGGCCTCCACCGCCATGGGGATATCGCCATGCGCCGAGATCAACACCACAGGCGGGGCGTCGTTTAGATCCAAGCTTTCAAGCAACTCAAGGCCGGTCATGCCCGGCATCCGGACATCCGACAAAATCACGTCCGGGCGGAAATTGGCCAGACTTTCATCCACTTTGGTGGCGCGGGACACGGCATCAACCCGCCAGCCCGTCGCATCCATCAATTCGATCAGCGATTGGCGCATGGCTTTGTCATCGTCAACAATCAGGACATGGAAGGGCTGAGCGTCGGTCATGCAGTGGGGCCTTGTTCAGTGTCTGGCATTGGAAAGCTAACGCGGAAAACTGCGCCGCCGTCGGGGGTGTTCTGTGCGGTCATGCGTCCGCCGTGATCATTGATGATACTGGTCGAAATCGCCAAGCCAAGCCCCATCCCGCGGCCGCTTTCGCGGGTGGTCACAAACGGTTCCTGTAACTCGGCCAAAGTCGCTTGGCCCAGCCCGTGCCCATTGTCCGTGATCTCAAGCAGCGTCTCGCTTGGTGTGCTTTGAATTTGGATGTGGATCTTGGGCAAATCGGTATCTTCGGCGGCATCGATCGCATTGCGCAGCAGGTTGGTGACCACCTGTTCAATGCGCAGCCGGCTGCCACGGATCAAACTTGGGGCCTGCGGTAGGTCAATGTCGATCTGTGCGCCCGTTGCGGCCACATTGGGTTCAACCAAAGTGACCGATGTGCGCACCGCATCGGACAGATCAAAATCCTGAAAATCCTGTGTCTCAGACCGAGCAAAGAATTTCAGCTGGCGGGTGATGCCTTCCATCCGGTCCACCAAGGCGCTGACGTGGCGGGTGAAAGAGCCTGTGGATTTCCCGGTGATTTCAGCGGCGGCAAGGTGGTTCTTCATCGCGGCAATGGGTTGGCCCAACTCATGTGTGACCGAGGCTGCAAGTTGCCCCAGAGCGGCCAAACGACTGGCGCGTTCCAGATCTTCTTGGGTGCGCTTAAGTTGATGTTCGGTGGTGCGGCGTTCGGCGATTTCAATGGCCAAACGCTCGTTGGCGCTGCGCAGCTGTGCCTCTTCAAATTCGGACCGTTTAAGTGCGACGCCCATGCGGCGCGCGCGTTGAACTTGAAACAGGATCAGCGCAAAGCCCGCAACCAACACCATCGAGGCTGTCACCAACCAACTACGCGCCACCACGCGGTCATCCGCGGCAAAATAGTGCAGTTCCCACCCGTGAGGCAGTTGGTCTGAGGTCAGGTGCATGAACTCCGAGCCAGAAATCCGGGCTCTGTGTTCGCTGATCGGGGTCCAATCCAGCGGTTCAAGCGGCTGGCCACTGAATTGGCGCGACTTTTGGATGGCGGCGCGTTGCGGCGCGGATAAGCTGCGCAGCAAGTGATACCGCCAACCCTGTTCAGAGGACAGTAAAACAACGCTGTCAGCATTGGCCAAAAGGACCAATTCGCCAGATTGGCGCCAGCTGTTTTCCAGCTCGACAATGTTGATCTTCATGGCGATCACACCAAGGATTTGGCCCTGGGTGTCGCGCACGGGGTCGGCGATGAAATATCCCGGTGAACCGGTTGTGGCGCCGATGGCGTAAAATCTGGCCTGATGCCCGGCAAGGGCCTCTTGGAAATAGGGGCGAAACGAGTAGTTCTGCCCAACAAAGCTAGATCCCAAACGGTGGTTGGAGGCGGCGATCGTCAACCCGTCTGGCGTCATAAGGTAGATGGCGTCAAGTCCAGCCTGATCTGCAAAACCTTCGAGCCGGGTGTTCAGTGTTCCGGTGTCTGCCCCTTGGGCCGTGTCCAAAACAAAGGGATCGCGGGCTAAAACATAGGTCAGATGGGAATAGCGTTCGAGTTCAGCCAACACCGTTCCGCGATAAAGCGACAGGCGACCCTGCGCTTTGTCATACTCTTCGGATTCAAAATAGCCATAGGACAGATAGAAAACTGCCAAGGCGACAAAGCTGGTCGCAAGCATAGAAAGGAAGAGTTGCAGTCGGCGCATTGGAATTGATTGGACCATCGCCGCAAAAATAACAAGGGCTGCGATATCGCTGCCCCAGCCCGAGACTGACCCCAACTTAGAGCCAAGTCCTCGCATCAGGTGGGCTGTGGAATGTTACAGATCCGGGGCGATTTGGCGGCGCGATGGTACCATTTCAGCGCCACAAATCGCCCCGCGTCGGGGCTTGTGTCACAAAAATGGGGGCATTTGCTACAGCGGCTTCACGTCAGCTAGCGGCGGCTCACGAGGTTGCGAGGCTGGGGTACTTTCTGAGACGCAATGGTTAGTATCTGAGCCAAGAGCACTCAACACACTAAGGAATCAGTCATGAAAAAGACACTTCTCGCGTTGGCCTTTTCGACATTGGCAGGCGCCGCATTTGCGGGCGAACAATACTTGGATGAGACCGGATTTGCGGCCTCGGGATATGATGTTGTGTCGTATTTTGGGCTGGAACAATCCCCTGTGGGCCAAACTCAGCCATCCGCGGCTTTGGGTCTGCGCTCGATCACAGCGCAATATAACGATGCCACTTTTGCCTTTGCCACCGAAGAAAATCGCGACCGCTTTTTGGCCGACCCAGCGGCCTTTGCCCCGCAATATGACGGGCATTGTGCTTATGGTGTTTCCAAAGGCGGCAAAGTGCCGGGCAACCCCAATCTGTGGCGGATCGTGGATGGTAAACTCTATCTGAACATCACCAAAACCGTGGTTGGTTTCTGGGAAGAAGACATCCCCGGTAACCTGACATTGGCCAATACCAACTGGGGTGACATCGAGGTCAAACCAGCATCGACCAACACAATTCCTAAGTTCACATCGACGGCTCCAGTTGGTCAGTAAAGCGACACTTTCACGGCGCAGCTTTTTGGCGGTTGCCGGTCTAGGCGTGGTTTCGGCAGGGCTCTATGTGGCCCTGCCAAGCCGCGACAATGGGGACGCGCAAACCGTCACGCCTGCACAAGCGCACGCGCTGTTGCAGGCCCAAAAGTTGACGCTGATTGACGTGCGTCGCCCTGATGAGTGGACCCGCACCGGCGTTGCGCCCGGTGCAGATCTGATTGATTTGCGCCGCGATGATTTTGTCGTGGCAGTCAAACATGCGATAGCGGATGCGCCCAATCGCCCCGTTGCGGTGATCTGTGCCGCAGGGGTGCGTTCGGCGCGCATGACGCGATTGTTGACCCAAGCAGGTGTCATTGGCGTGATTGATATTCCCGAAGGGATGACAGGTTCGCGAGCTGGGCCTGGATGGCTTGATCGTGGCTTACCCGTCCTACCTTATCCGAATGAAAGTTAACGTTTCTTCGATCAGGATTTTTCACATGACACGCGTGCAAAACGTAACCACCTTATCGACCGTTTCGGCGGTCGTTTTGACGATGGGCTTGGCCTCGACTGCTGAGGCTTGCAGCCAGACAACCGACTGTGAGGTCGCGTTGGGGCAATACAACATTGCCCTGCCCGAGGGCGTTGAGGGGCCGATCCCGGCTGTGGTCTTTGTCCATGGTTTTGGCGGCAGCGGCAAAGGGGTTTTCAACAACAAAAGTTTGACGCGTTCGATCCTTGATCGGGGCTATGCGTTGATTGCGCCATCGGGCCTCAAGCCTGAGGGGCGCAATGGCGGCTCTTGGTCCTTTCATCCCGATTGGGAGCCGCGCCGCGACGAGATTGCGTTCCTGACCTCGGTGCGGGACCAAGCAATTGCTGAACATAATGTGGACCCAGATCGTATTGTCCTGAGTGGCTTTTCGATTGGCGGGTCGATGACCAGCTATTTGGCCTGTCAGGAGCCTGATGCCTTTAGCGCCTATGCGCCGTTGGGTGGCAGTTTTTGGCGCGAACATCCCGAAGGGTGCGCCGGTCCGGTGCGGCTGTTGCACACCCACGGGTGGACAGATGGGACCGTCCCACTTGAAGGGCGGATCTTGCGCAACAACCAACTCACCGGAGAAACGGTGGCGCAGGGGGATGTGTTTCACGCCATGACCATTTGGCGCGAGACGAACGACTGTGTGAATATGAAGGCGGATCGCTTTGTGACAGAAGGGGCCTTTTGGCACCGGGCATGGGATCGCTGTGCACCGGGATCCGCATTGGAATTTGCGCTACATCCACGGGGCCATATCGTGCCGCAGGCTTGGGCCCCTATGATGTTGGATTGGTACGAAGCGCTCTGACGCCTAGGCCGCAGATCGACACAGGTTTTATTCGGCAGCAACAGAGTTTGCTGCCGTTGCTTTTTCCAGATGACGGCGAATGGTTTCGCGCTCGATCTTGGCCGAGGTCACGATCCGTGGTTCTGCCAAAGTCAGCTGAGTGTCCAACCGCAGTGCGGGAATGCGCAGCGCGGTGATCTTCATCGCGCTCATTTTTGACAAGAGCGACGACAACAGCAAGCTAAAGGCGATTGGGATCAACCAAAGCGAGGCCGTGCCGTTGAATATTCCGATTGTCAGCACCAGCCCAAGTCCGGTTTCAATGGCGTGAAACTTGAGGCAGGCGCCCCAACTGTAGCTGGTGCCTTGGCGCGATTGTGGCGCCCAATTGCCTGATTTGCCCAGCAGGGCCAGAACAACAGCCAATGTGTGCTGCACCATCATGATCGGTGCATAAAGGATCGACAGGATGATCTCGAACAGGGCGGCCAGCCCAAGCGACACCGCCCCGCCATTCAAGGCCCGGGTGCGTCCGCGCAGACTCAGCGCAAGGGTTCCGGCCAGCTTGGGGATCAACAACATTGTGTAGATAAAGGCCAAATAGATGAACCCGTTCATCTCTCCGCCCACTTGCCAAATCGGATACAGTGGATTGGGTTCCGAGAAATAGACAACCTTTTCAGCTGGCATTGAGATCAACAAAGACCAGATACAGATCAGCGCCATCCATGCAGGCGACAACAAAAAGGCCACCGCGCCCTGCAACAGGTGAAACCGAGACACGGGGTGAAAGCCTCTGGTGGCCAACAGGCGCAGGTGTTGCAGATTGCCCTGACACCAGCGTCGGTCGCGTACCACATAATCAATCAAAGTTTGCGGCGCTTCTTCGTAGCTGCCACCGCCACGAGGGGAAAAGCGCACGGCCCAACCGGCACGACGCAACAGGCCCGCTTCGACGAAATCGTGACTGAGGATCAAGTTCTGACGGCCGCGGCGCCCCCTGAGGTAAGGCAGCTGTGCGCTTTGGGCAAAGGCCCGGGTGCGGATAATCGCATTGTGTCCCCAATAGTTGCCCTCGCTTGAGGACCAGCCGGCAACGCCTTCGGCCAGCAACCAGCCATAGACCGCGTTGGAAAACTGCTGCATGCGGCCAAACAGGGTTTCAGCCCCGATCACCGCTGGGTAGCTTTGGATCAGCCCCGCTTTGGGATCATTGGCCAATTCACGCACCAGATTGCGGATGGCCGCGCCACTCATCAAGCTGTCGGCGTCCAGAACCACCATCGCTTCGTAGGCGGCACCCCAATTGGAAATCCAGTCGGCGAGGTTGCCAACCTTCTTGTCTGTGTTGTTGGCGCGGCGTCGGTAATAGATCTTGGTTTCAGCCGGGCTGGCGGCGCGCAGGGCTTCATAGGCGCGCTCTTCCTGCAAGGCGATGGTTTCGTCGCGGGTGTCACTGAGGATAAACAGGGTATAGCGATCCCGCCCAGAGCGACGCGATAGGTCCTTGAGCATGGCCTGTGCATTGCCAAACACATCCCAAGTGCTTTCGTTGTAAACGGGCACCAAGAGCGCGATGTTCATCGCATCGCCCCCCTCTTTGGAGCGCTGGAACAGCATGGGGTACACAAAGTGTCGGATCAGGCCCAAAGTGGCCGTGCTGACAGAGAATGACACCCAAACAAAAGTGATCCCCACCAAAACGATCACAGCGCCTTCTAGTCCGGACACTCCGCCTGATCCTAACAGGTCAGCAATGCCGCGGATCAAATACAGCGTCAGCACCAGAGCTGGTGCAAATGCCCCCAAACGCCAAAGCGTTTCGCGCAGTGTCGTGCGAAGCCGCGCAGTGCCCGGTGCCGGGCGCACACGGAAGTCCTGCGGCGTCATCGGCAATGGCGCGCGTTCTGGCATAAAAGGGGGCAAAGATTGGTGCTTCACGCAGTCCACCGATACAGCCAAGTTTCCGTCAAGGCTTGCTCGTTCAAGCGCAGCAACACGCGAAACTCGACCAAGCCTGCGTCTTCGGGTTCAAAGTGGAACGCCAAACGGATGCCACCTGTTTCCGGGTTGCGCTGGATGACACCTTCTTTGACCGAGCCGCCGCTGGCGTTGATGATCTGTTCGATCTCGCCGAGGTCGTCGGGCAGGGTGTCTCCGTCTTCGAAATCAATCGCGATGATCAGGCCAGAGTGATGCGCCGCACCGATACGGGTGTTCAAAACACGCAGACCCGCACCATAGTTGCTTTGCGGCCCCCACGTCAGCCCATAGGTCAAGTGATGCTCTTCACCCGCTTGCCACGGAGTTTCGGGGCGCCAATAGGCGACGATGTTGTCATAGATTTCGCGATCTGTTGGGATCTCGACCAAGGTCACAGCGCCTTTGCCCCAACCTTCGTGCGGTTCAACCCACAGACCGGGACGGCGATGATAATGCGCATGCAGATCAGCAAAATTGCCAAGGTTTCGAGGGCGCTGCATCAGGCCAAACCCCTTGGGGTTTTCGTCGATAAAGGCGCTGATCTGCAGGTGACGCGGGTTGGCCAGCGGCCGCCAAATGGTTTCACCGGCACCATTGTTGATCAACAGCCCATCTGAATCATGCACCGATGGGCGGAAATCAGAAAAGCGGTCGCGATTGGTTTCATCGAAATAGAACATTGATGTCAGCGGGGCGAGGCCGATGTTCTTGATCTCTTCGCGGGGGAACACCGTGGCGCTGACGTCCATCTTCAAGGGCTGGCCCGGCGTGAGGACAAACCGGTAGGCGCCGCTACAGCTGGGGCTGTCCAAAAGGGCATGAACGACATAGCTGGTTGCGCCGGGTTCGGGGCGCTCTAGCCAATAGGCGACAAAATCTGGGAACTCTTCCCCAGTGGGTTCTGCGGTGTCGATGGCCAAGCCGCGCGCAGACAGGCCGTAGATGTCACCGGTGCCAATAGCGCGAAAATAGCTGGCCCCTTGGAATACGCTGAACTCTTGATAAATGCCCGGTTTTTCGATTTGGCCCCGCAGACGGAACCCAGAGTAGCCAAGACTGTCATCGATGGGCAGGTCGGGGAATTGGTCGGTGCGATCAAAAGTTTCAAGATCAAACAGCAGCGGGCGGGTTTGACCATCCTCTACGATCTCAAGCTGGATAGGGTGCGGAAAGTACAAACCCGGAGCAAAGACATCCAAGCGCAGCTCTGCTTCGGGATCGTCCGTCCAAAGCGCGTTGCGGGTGTCAAACCAGATGTTTTGGTAATCTTCATAGCTGATGTCAGACCACGCTTGGTTCACGGCGCGGCGCATCTGAAAAGGCTTGGCGGCGCGGTTGCGCGCTTCTTGCACAACCATTTCGGGGTCAAACGCTGTTGGCTCTCCGAGTTTAAGCAGGTTCGGCTCGTCAGGCGCTGCGGGTTCACCGGCTTTGGCTTGCCCCAACACAGGTGAAGCTGCCAAGCCAAGAAGTCCGGCCAAAATCTCTCGTCTGATCATCGTCTATCCCTTTGCTTTTCGCCACGGCTGGGATTTGAACCATCCCGCGCCATAGGCCACAGCGATGATCAAAGCGAAGCCAATAAGGTTCACGATCAACATGCTGAGGTGATTGCGCCCCACCTGATCCAACGTCACTCCCAAAAGGCGCGCCAGATACATCGAGGCGATAAATACGGCCAGCGATTGCTGCCCAACTTTCATGATGACGGCCAATGCGCGCCGCCAAATTCGTGCCATCAGTGCTGGTGAGTTTGAGGGCAACAACCGTTGGCCTTTGGGCCCCACGAGCATCCACGCCAGATAGGCCGTAGCCAAGAAGTGGACATAGCGCAGAATGCCAAAGTCGGTCTTGTTGAACAGGAAGCTCCAGTCTTTGCGCCACTCCAAAAAGATGGGAAATGCGTTGAACGCACGAAAGTACGCAAAGGGCACCGTGATCAAGACAACCGCCAAGGCAAGAGCAAACAAAAGTTTGCTGCGCGGCGGGACAGGAAACCATCCCATCGCGATGCCAAAGCCCGTATAAAACACCACTTGCCAGGCCAGTGGGTTAAAGAACCATCCCCGTTGCGACCATGGCTCGGCAGAGAAGTTGATCGAGGCGACATTGGCAATCAGCCATAGCGTCACCGATGCGGCGATCACCCAACCGACGTGGTCTTTGGACAGGGCCATCATCAGCGGCATCATTGCCAGCAGCACGATATACATCGGCAAAATATCAAAGTAGTTCGGCACATAGCTAAGTGACAACAAGGCCAACAGGTTCTGATCGGTGTGGCGGAAGAAGGGGTAAAGGTTGAGTTGACCCACATAGTCGCGCCCCTCTGGGAACCAACCGTTCAGCGCCACCATTGTGACCGCGATGGCCATGAACAACCCAATATGCGCCCAATAGACCTGCCAGACGCGGAACGCGACACGGGCGGTGCCAAGCTTAAAGCTGCGGTCGCGAAAGACCCGTCCAAAAGCGATGGCCGAGGCCATTCCAGAACAAAACACAAAGGTTTCTGTTGCGTCCGAGAACCCAAAACGGGCCGGAATCCATAAGGTTAGCCAGTTTCCTGGCGTGTGGGCGATCAAGATGATGAACATCGCGATGCCCCGAAAAAAGTCGAGCCGCGGATCCCGCTGACGCGGCGGAGTGGTGGCCGGATTGGGTGCCACGGGATCGATTTTGGTCTGGGTATTCATAAACGTTTCTTTGGCCTGTTCAGCTTACTGTGCGGCCATGTTCGCGCCGTGGGCTCGGGCGTCAATGATCATTTGCATCCGGGCTTCGCCAAAGCTGTCAGCGGCGCCATTGCGCAGAGCAACCCGTTCAGAAATCAGCGTTTCTGCGTCATTCAGGTGACCGGCTCTCAGGGCAGCTTCGATTGTGACCCGTTCAAAGACGTCGCGCTGGGCATGGCTGCCGCCCATGATCTGAAACTGGGGGCGGGCCGCGGCCAAATTGCGATAGGCGGTGTCGTATTGAGCTTCGCCAAACGCGGCCAGACCTTCGGCAGCGGCGCGCCCGGGATCGAGCATGATTTTTGCGTTTTCCTCGGTGCCTTGGGCATCACGGGCCACGCGCGCTGTCAATCGCGCCACCGCACCGGGGCGGTTGTCACCAGAGAGCGCCAGCATGTAGTGCAGGTCGGCAAAGACCAAACAGCCATCGTCACTGCGGCTTTCGGCCAAATCCGCCAACTCGCCCCAACGATCGCCAACATCTACGTTGTCCAGCTCCAGTCGCATCAGCAACGAGCTGGCGTTCGAAAAGTCGCGGTAGTCGTCGGTTTTGTCGTGGCGGATCTTTGCATCATAAAGATCCAGAACTTTGGCATGATCGCCTTGGTCCAGATGCAGCAACGCTTTGTGCCACCAGACATGGAAGCGGAAATTGTTGCAGTGGTTCCAAGCAGAGGCGTTGGTCTCAATCAGGGAAATGCCCTCTTTGGGGCGGTGGGTCATGTCATAGACATGGGCCACAGCGTGCAGTCCCCATGCGTCATTGGGGGCATATTCCAAGGCCTCGCGCCCAGCCCGTTCTGCCAAAGCATAGCTGCCGGTTTCTTCTAGCGCAAAGGCGTGACAGCCAAGTGCATACCCACGCAGCGGATGATCGCGGTCATGCGCCCCTATCACCTGCTCAACCGAGCGCAACATGCCGTGGTTGTCCCCCAGAATGAACCGGATTGCGTGGCTGACCTTCATCGACAGAGTGTCTGCTGGGTTCAGCCGCATGGCCTCTTCAAGGCGCAAAATTGCGTGGCTTGGACGACCCTTAAGCCAATCATCAAGCGCCGCACACCATAACACTTCGCGTTCAGCGGCGCCGCCCTGTGCCAGAGCCTTCTGTGCGGCTTTGTTGGCTTGCGCGGCGACCTCAAAAAGTTCGCGCCGCCCCATCATCAAAGAAAACAGGCCCTTGGCAGCGAGTGCCATCGGATAGTCTGGCTCGGCTTTCAAGACATTGCCCAAATGCACCGGCGCGTCAGCGCCATGGGCTAGAAACGCAAGGATCATTGCGTTCCAATCTTCAAGAACATCCGCATTGGTCAAACTGGTTTGGGAGGCGGTAATATCCAGTAACATGAAATGTCCTTTATCTTCGGTAAGCCAATGTGGCGTTACCCAATGGGATAAAGGATCGTTTCAAGACAGACACATCACGTGGCTGTTAGGTTTCGAAAACGTGAACGCGATGAACTTTTTCTTGAAACGTTATGTTTAATCTTTGGGCGCAGATTTCGACGCGGGGGCCGACAAAAGCGAATCCAACAGGCCAGTGTCCTGACCAAACCGGGGCGGGGATCTGCGGTAGGTTACCGGGGTCTTTGAGAATTTGAGAGGATTTCCAAGGACTTGCACAGATTGTTCGCTGTTTTCAGGATGCGGCATGGTCACAACGGCCCCACGTGCTTGCGCCTGATCTGTCGCCAATGCTTGCGCAACGGTGTTGATCGGACCGCAAGGCACTTTGACGGACTGTAACTTTTGCAGGATTTCAGAGGTTGAAATTGCGCCAAGTGTTACAGAAATTTCTGCGGTCAGCCGCTCTCGATGGGCGATGCGCAGGGTGTTTGTTACAAAATCTGGGTCGTTTTCCAGATCATTGCGTCCAAGCACCTGACAAAAGCGCTGGAATTGGGTGTCATTGCCGACCGCAATGATCACATGCCCATCGGCCGAAGCAAACACATCATAGGGCACGATGTTCGGATGGGCGTTCCCGCGCCGCTTCGGGCTTTGACCCGACGCCAGAAAATTGGTGCCCTCGTTGATCAGCCACGCCATTTGCGCATCAACCAAGGACAGGTCAATGTGCTGACCTTCACCGGTTTGATCGCGGTGACGCAAAGCCGCCAGAATGCCGACGGTGGCATACATGCCACACATCACATCGGCAATGCCAACGCCAACCTTCATCGGGGCGCCCTCGGCCTCGCCGGTGAGAGACATGATACCGCCATAGCCCTGCGCCATGAGGTCATAGCCCGGCTGCGATCGGTTTGGACCGGTTTGGCCAAAGCCTGAAATCGAACAATACACCAACGAAGGATGGGCGGCACAAAGTGTCTGATGATCCAGACCATATTTCTGCAGCCCGTCGGGTTTGTAGTTCTCGACAACGATATCTGCGGTCGCGGCAATCTCTTGGACCAGTGCACGGCCTTCTTCGGTCGAAAGGTCTGCAGCGATTGAATATTTGTTGCGATTTGCAGACATGTAATAGGCGCTCAGATCGCTGTTGCCGTCCTCTGTTGGCGCATAGGGCGGCCCCCAACTGCGGGTGTCGTCCCCGCCGGTTTTTGGGTTTTCGATCTTGATCACGGTGGCGCCTAGGTCCCCCAACATCTGGGTGGCTGTTGGGCCCGCCAGAATGCGCGACAGATCCAAGACGACGATCCCGTCCAAAGCGCCAGGGGTAGGAGTGTTAGAAGGATCCGTCATAAGTTTTCCGATCAATTTCGGCTGCAATCAGCGTGAATGTGTCGGATTGCAGAGCTGAGTGCAATGCCGCCTGCAATTCAACCTGAGAAGAGACGCTGTGCCCGATCCCGCCAAAGCTGTTTGCTACAGCGGCAAAGTCGACATGGCCAAAATCGACACCGCGGTTGGTCATTTGGCGTTGGCGCTGTTTCAGCTCGATCAACGCCAAACTGGCGTCAACAAAAACCACAAAAATGGTCTTGAGCCCCAGTTCCTTGGCGGTTGCCAATTCACCGGCTACCATCAACATGCCCGCATCACCCGAGAACGACACTACGGTGCGATCTGGTTCAACGATTTGCGCCCCCATAGCGAGAGGCACAGCGCAGCCCATCGTGCACAGACCCGAAGATTGGGTCAGTGCGCGTGGAAATTTGCATTGCCACATTTGCGACAGCAAGATGCGATGGGCACCGCTGTCGGCGGTGATCAATGTGTCCGCAGGCAAGACATCCTGACACGTTGAGATGACCGTATCTGGGCCCCAGTCATGTCGCACAGCAAAGGCTTCTTTCAGCGCAGTTTTGACTTGCATGGCTTCGCCGCCGGTCCAGCTTTGCAGCGGAGTTTCTGGCAGCAACGCAGAGAGGCTGGCACCGCAATCGCCCACAATGTTGTGGGTCGCATGGTGCATATAATGGTCGTTTGGCGCGGCGGTGATGTCGATCACACATTGGCGGGCTGGGTCCCATGGGTTCTGCCAGCCAGTGCGCATTTCAATTGGGTCATAGCCCACAGCGATGATGACATCTGCCTGTGCCACCAGCGGCAGCAAAATCGCATCGGCCTTTGGTGACAAACCGGCACCGCCCAGTGATAGGGCGTGATCTTCGCTGATCAACCCTTTGGCTTTGTAGGTGGTGACAACAGGCGCATCCAAGGTTTCGGCGGCGTGTCGCAACAAATCGCCAATATCGGCTTCAACAGCATCAACACCCGCAATGACTATGGGACGTTTTGCGGTGGCGATGGCGGCCTTTGCGGCCTCAAATGCAGGCGACGGGGCGGGCATCACCGGCAAGGATGTGGTGCGCAACACACCCAGTGCCTGGGCCGGGGCGTCTGCCACAGAAATCGGCACGTCGATGTGCACGGGGCCAGGACGCCCTTCGGTGGCAAAGTTCACGGCCTTGTCCGCGATGATCGCGGCAGCCTCGGCCGACAGGGTCATGCTGGCCTTGGTGATGGGGCGAAACACCTGTGGCTGATCAAGAACTTGATGGGTGTAGCTATGCGCGGCATGGGCATCGACGGCCCCTGTCAACACGATCAGCGGCACGCGATCCTGACGGGCGTTTTCAACGGTGTTGATCCCGTTCAAGGCACCGGGACCAACGGTGGCAACCAAAATGCCGGGCGCGCCTGTGCGGTGATAGGTGCCCTCGGCCATAAAGCCTGCGGCGTTTTCATGTTTGGCCAAAACAAAGGTGATGCCAGCCTTTTCAAGCGCATCAATGAGGGTCAGCACCTCGCCACCGGGCATGCCAAAGGCCCAACGGCATCCAGCTTGGTACAACCGTTGCGCCAAGACATCAGCGGCGCGAAGGGGCGAAGAGAGAGGTTCTGACATGATGAAATTCCCTTTGGCGTTTATCGTTCTTTGAAACCCAACAGGCCGAAACTCAACACACATTGCTGTGTGCCTTTGACACATTTGATCAAACCGGCAGGCAGAGCAGGACTGAACCACAAGGCCAGCACCTGTGCGAACTGACCCAGCGACGGCCCGGGGTTGGCGTTTATTCGTGCGAAACTCGCATGACATTCAGGGCAACGTTGGCGTTTTTGTCATGGGTCACATCGCCTACATCTGGGGCATCCACAAAACAGGTGCCAAAACTTGTCCAGATCGTTGCGGTCTATTCATGCGTGCAAAACCCAGCCCAGCCGCTGTGGCTGCCCGCGCCGATCGGACCAGTGCGCCGCGCCTTGAAGTACAGGCTCAACAGAAAGGACTTCGATGTCACATCTTAACGGAAAAACCGTCATCATCACCGGGGCCAGTCGCGGTATTGGCGCGGCAACGGCCCAGCATTTTGCCGCATTGGGCGCGCAAGTTGTGCTTGCCGCCCGCAGTGGCGCTGCGATCTCAGAACTTGCGACGCAGATCAACGCAAAAGGCGGGCGGGCCAGTGCGTTTGTCTGCGACGTGGCCAGCTATCAAAATGTGGCCGATCTGATCCAGCATGCGGTGGCAGATTTTGGTGGATTGGACGTCTTGGTAAACAACGCCGGGCTGATTGAACCCATTGCCCGCCTCACCGACAGCGATCCGGAACTTTGGGGCCAGATTGCGGATGTGAACTACAAAGGTGTATATCACGGTTTGCATGCGGCGATCCCGGCATTGCTGAAGACCGGAGGCGGGACGGTGATCAATATCAGCTCGGGGGCGGCCACAAGTGCGCTTGAAGGCTGGAGCCACTATTGCTCGACCAAGGCGGCGGTCCTGTCTTTGACGCGGTGCGCGCACAAAGAATATGGCGTGCAGGGCATCAATGTAATTGGCCTCAGTCCGGGCACTGTTGCCACCGAAATGCAAGTTGCGATCAAGCAGTCAGGGATCAACCCGGTCAGCCAGCTGGACCCAGAGGCCCATATCCCCGCGCAGTGGGTGGCACAATCGATTGCCTATCTCTGTGGTCCCGGTGGCGCCGCCCATGTGGGTACCGATTTCTCGCTTAAGACGGAGGCTGGGCGCGCAGAGGTGGGCTTGCCAAACCAGTAACATCAGGGCGCAATTGTCCCGCAACGCCTTCACCTATTTGTGTGAGTGTTGCGGGATGCAGCCAGTCCCACGACATTAATTGCCGGAAATTCGTTGAAATTTCGAGGGTGGTCCGCAATTTTGGCAGGCTGTCAATTGGGGCAAACCAGCAGGGGATTTCACTTGTGGTTTAACCCAAACAAGTTATGTTCCGGGCACTCAAATAAGAGATTGTTGCCCAGCTATGAACCAATTTGTACGGCCTCCGACAGGGATCACCCCGTTAGGCCATCATGTCATTGCTGACCTGTTTGAAGCGCGCAATCTATTGGATGCAGAGCCTGCTGCAGAGGTTTTGAAACAGGCGGCTGTGGCCGCTGGCGCAACGGTCCTGTCTGTTGACACCCATGATTTTGGCGATCGGGCAGGGTTTACTGGCGTGGTGATGTTGGCCGAGTCGCATATCTCGATCCATACATGGCCCGAAAAATCCTATGCTGCTGTCGACATTTTTATGTGTGGGGACGCGCAGCCGATGCTGTCCTTGAAGGTGCTCGAGGCCTATTTTCAACCCAAGCAGATCCAATGCCAGGTGATCCAAAGAGGGCAAGTTGATGCGTTTGAACGCTCCGTGTCCCCAAAGTGATCCCGATCCTGCACCAGATCTCCCAACGTCCGGTTACCCTGGCGTTGGTTTTGAGTTGTCTGGCGGTTTATTTGGTTTTGGGGCCTGCCACGGATCCCGCCCGCTTTGTGACGCTTCCCGAACTGTTGCTTGGGGTTTGGCGGCACGGAAATCTGTCACATCTGGTGACAAATATCGTGGTCCTCGCCATCGGGGGCGCCTTGTGCGAACCGCATTTGCGTCGCGATCAGTTGGCCGTTCTGGTCGCCGTTTGTGCGGGGGTCTCAACGCTGGTGGAACTCATTCTTGGGGGACCGGGGTTTGTTGGCATTTCAGCGGTCGCTTACGGCTTGGCAGCGCATGGGCTGTTGCTGGGCAAGTCCATAGGCAAGTCACTGGGCAGGGACTGGGGCAATATTGCGATGCTGCTGGGCGTGGTGATCGCCGAAGCGGTTCTGTTAAACAAATCGGTGTCGGTCTATGCACACGCCACCGGCATTCTGATCGGAGGCGGTAGCGCTATGTTGGGCTCGCTTTTTGGGACCAAAGGTCCAGTTTTGAAAAAGATGGAGTGGAAGCATGTCGCCGACGCTGTGGCGATTATTGCGGAAACCGATGAGGATGACGCGCGCGAAGCCGAGCAGGTCTTTGTCAATGGCGGCTATGAGCGGATGTTGGTTCTGGTTGATCGCGGCGAAGTCATGGGGCTGACCGGCTATGATTTGGACGCGCAGGTTCCGGATCTGGCGTGGCTGTCTTGGACCTATATGGGCCAAGAGTATCAGAACGAAGGTCACGGCAGTCAGATGCTCAACGATCTGTTGGGCCGTTTGGCCAAGCAAGGTGTGCGCAAAATCTTTATCGAAACCAGCGATTACGCCGAAATGGGCGAACCGATCTATGCCAAGGCGCATAAGATGTACGAAGATTTTGGGGCTGAGATTGAGCTGACTTTGCCCGACTATCACGCCCCGGGCGAAGCCAAGCTGATCTATGGTCTGAACAATCCCGAAGCCCCGGAAACGCCGGACCCTTTGGGGCACGAAGACGATGGGATCAGCCTGACCGGGTTTGAAATTGCAGCCGAAACCCGCGATATCGCGGGTGTTACATGGGAAGAGGCGCCCAGTGGTCTGCGCGGTGCGGATTTCTTGTTGTCCAAAGTGCGCGACAAAGGGCATCGCTATGCGGTTCTGGCCATCCCGTCAGACCTTTCCGTCGCCAATCATGACGCCTTGGTCACAGCTGGGTTCAGCCAAGCTGGTGTCCTCAAGGGGTACTACGGCAGTCACGTCGATCAACATTGGTGGATCGGGCATTAAGGCCCCGACACCCAACTATATTCATTCAGGGAGCACAGAGTGTTTAGTCAATTTCGAGGAATTATCATCGTAGCGGTGCTGGGATTCGTGGTCATTGCCATGTTTGCCTCACCCAGAGGGGCGCAATCGGTTGACATGGGGCAGGTCTTGGATCGGACCGAGTTCGCTTTGACACAATTCGAAGGCCACTTGGATGAAAACAAGATCACCGAAGTGTCCGACAATCAGGTTGATCAGTTCTCGGGCTATCTGACCGACGTTTTGAACTCTGAGCCACGCTTTCACAGCGCCGCGTTTGGGATCAACGTTCAACCAGACGCCAAGTTCCTTGGGTTTGAGGATGCGAATGATAATGGTGTGAAAGACGACAGCGAAACGGATCTCTTTACCGTGGAGATCGACGAAGCCAACAACCGTCTGATCGGCACCGACATGTCGGGCAACTCCACAGGTATGGGCTTCTCGGGATCGGGCTTCTTGACCGGGATGCTGATCGGTAACTTGCTGAGCCGTCAGCGGTCTGCTGGCGTCACTGCGAACAGCTTTAACAATCGGTCAGTTGCGCCTCGCAGCAGCTACCGTGCGCCCTCTGCCTCGGCACGGTCCGGTGGCCTGCGCGCCGGTAAGTAATCCACGCTTTGGACGTGTGAAACAAAGGATCAGCGCTGCTGCGCTGGTCCTTCTTTAATGAAAAGGCCGAAGTGATGTCCGAAAGTCCTGATGCGCGTTATGCGGATTTGCCAAAACGCCAAGCTGTCATTCTGCTGGGTTCCATTCTGGTGGTCGCCCTCTGCGGCTTGGTCTACGAGCTGATCATCGGCACCGTGTCGAGCTATCTGCTGGGCAACTCGGTCTATCAGTTTTCGCTGACCATTGGGTTCTTCATGTTTGCGATGGGTGTGGGATCTTATGTCTCACGGTTCTTTCATGGCAATTTGATCCAAGTGTTTATTGGTGTTGAGTTGATCCTGGCGGTCATCGGTGGGCTGTGCAGCATCTCGTTGTTTATGCTGTTTCCCTTTGCGCCATGGATGTTCACCGTTGGCATGTTTGCCTTTATCTCCTCGATCGGGTTTCTGGTGGGGCTTGAAATTCCCCTGCTGACCCGTGTTTTGTCCGAACGCAGCACCACGCGTGAATCGATCGCAGACGTTTTGTCGCTTGATTACATCGGAGCGCTGCTTGGGTCTGTCCTGTTTCCGATTTTGTTGTTGCCTTCTTTGGGCCTAATCAGCGCGTCTTTTGCCATTGGATTGACCAATGCGGCAGTGGCGCTGTTGAACGTTTTGTGGCTGCGCGATCATTTGGATTCTCCGAAACGGATGCTGATCTATGTTGGGGTCGCCATTGGGGCGCTGTTTGCGTTGACCTTGTTGGCGGGGCGGATCACCGGCTTTGCCCAAGATCATCTCTACTTTGATCGCATCGTGTGGCGGGGGCAGTCTCAGTACCAATCCCTAGTGGTGACGAACACGTGGAAAACCAACGATTTGCGTCTGTTCATTGATGGGCATTTGCAATTCGCCGAGGCCGATGAATACCGCTATCACGAAGCATTGGTACATCCTGCGATGGTATGGGGCGATGGCCCTGCCGAAACCGTTTTGGTGCTTGGCGGGGGGGATGGTCTGGCCGTGCGCGAGATCCTGAAACATGACGGGGTGCGCCGGATTGATCTGGTCGATTTGGATCCCGCAATGACCGATTTGGGGACAGAGTTTGCCCCTGTCACGCGGCTCAATGAAAACAGTCTCGCGGCTGAACAGGTGCATGTGCATAACGCGGATGCGTTCAACTATGTTAAGCAAACAGATCGGCTGTATGACCGCATTATCATCGACTTCCCCGATCCGCATAACGAGGCATTGTCCAAACTCTATTCTGTGGAGTTTTATGCGATGCTTGATGGGATCTTGGCCACGGATGGCGTGATCGTCAGTCAAAGCAGCTCGCCGTTTTTCTCCCCCCACACTTATTGGACGATCTCCCATACGATGGGGCAGATCTTTGCTCAGGTTGAAAATTTCCAAGTGCCGATCCCGTCATTTGGTGTTTGGGGCTTCAATTTGGCCAGCAAATCAACGGATTTCCAACTGGGGGAATTCCCTGATCAGCTGCGCTTTATGACATCCGAAGTCTTTACGGCCGCGCAGGTGTTCCCTGCGGACCTGAACAAGACGCATGATGTTGAGGTGAATTCTCTTTTCAACCCAACGATTTACCAAGAATACGCCAGTGATCTGAAGCAGATGTAGGGCAGGGGCATGCCCCGCCCTTAGCCGTTGGAATAGAGTTTGAGTTCTTGCAATAGCAGGTCCAAAAATTCTTGCCCAACCCGAGAGACGGGGCGACTGCTTGAGGTGATGACTGCCATTTCCATCATGATTTTGGGGCGAAAGGGGCGGGTCACAAAGTCTTCGGTGGCGTTATAGTCCAAAGCAAATTGGTCAACGATTGCGGCGCCCATCCCTTCTTGAACAAAACTCAGCAGGTTTTTGAACAGGTGGGATTGAACCCGCTCTTTCAGGGGAATGCCGGCACTGTCAAAGGCTTCGCGCAAGCGGCGATAGGTGACGTGATCGGGCCCCATGACCACAAATGGTTGGTCGACCATCAAGTCGGGGGTGAGAACGTCGTGGGCGCACAATGGGCTGTCCGCGGGCAGGGCCACCACAGTTTCGATATGCAGCGGATAGACGTTGAGCGCATCATGGTGCAGTGGCGTTTCGCAAATTCCAATCTCATAGAGACCTGCCACCACCCATTCTTGCACCTTGGCCGATGATTGGGATTGAAAGGAGATCTTAAGGTCGGGGCGGTTTTTGGCGAATTGCGCCACCAATTTGGGCAAAAAGCCAAAAGAGATTGAATGCTGTGATGCTATCTGTAGTTGTCCCAAATTCTTGTTTTGCAGATCAAGAACTGTTTGACCAACCTGATCGAGGCCGCGCACCACTGTGTCGATCTCTTGGTACATCATTTCGGCCTCTGGTGTGGGGACCAAACGCCCTGAAATCCGTTCAAACAGCTTAAGGCCTGATTGCGATTCTAGTTGCGATAGCAGGTTTGATATCCCGGGCTGAGAGATGCCCAGCACGTCAGCAGCGCCGGTCACAGTGCCAGATTCTATGACGGCATGCAGGGCCTGTAGTTGGCGAAAACGTAACTTCATTCCGCTAGCTATCATTTTTTATGATGCATGTGCAAAATATTTGTATTTGCAGTGATGGGTTTTGCGCCTCAATCTGACTGAACCAATAAGTGGGGTTTGGGATGCAATCGGAAAAAGTTGTCGTGGTTGGCGCGGGCATTGTCGGGGCCGCTTCGGCCATTTGGCTGCAACGCGCGGGCTATGATGTGACCGTTGTTGACAAAGGTGAACCCGGTATGGGGGCGTCCTATGGCAACGGCGGCGTTCTGGCGAGCTGTGCGATTGTGCCGGTGACAACGCCGGGTTTGATCTCAAAATCCCCTAAGTATTTGATGGATCCGAACTTTCCGCTGTTTATGCGCTGGCGCTACCTGCCAAAGCTATTGCCTTGGCTTGCGCGGTATTTGTCATATGCCAATGTCAAAGACACGCGACGGATTGCTCAGGCCATGAGCACGATTGTTGGTGACAGCCTCGAGCAGCACCAAGCCCTGACAGCGGGCACCCCAGCCGCAAAATGGGTGCAGCCCAGCGAATACCACTTTGCCTATAAGAACCGTGCGGCTTTTGAAGCGGATAGCTTTGTGTGGAACCTGCGCAAAGAAGCGGGGTTTGTGCCCGAGATCTATACCGGCAAAGACATCCAAGAACGGCAACCGATCCTTGGCCAGAACACCGGGTTGCTGGCGGTGAACCAAGACCACGGCTTTATTTTGAACCCCGGCGCTTATGTCAAAGACTTGATGGCCATTCTGGTCGAAAACGGCGGGCGCTTTGTACAGGCAGAGGTCAAAGATTTTGATCTGTCCGGCGGTCAAATCAGCGCTGTGGACACGGATCAAGGGCGCTTTGAATGTGATAAGGCGGTTCTGGCCGCAGGCATTTGGTCTGGCCCTTTGATGAAGAAACTCGGCCTGTCAGTGCCGCTCGAAGCAGAGCGTGGATATCACATCCTGTTCAAGGGGCCCAACATCGTCCCCACCAGCCCAATGATGATGTCGGCGGGGAAATTTGTGGCCACACCGATGGAACAGGGGTTACGCTGCGCCGGAGTCGTCGAGTTTGGTGGCCTGAGTGAGCGCAAGTCTGACGCGCCGCTGAAACTTTTGCGCAAAAGCGTCAAAGAGCTGTTTCCGACCCTTGAGGCGGACAGCGAAGAAGAATGGCTGGGGTATCGCCCGGCCCCCGCTGACAGCTTGCCCTTTATTGGGGAAGTTGGAGACAGCAAAGTGTTCACTGCCTTTGGGCATCATCACGTTGGGCTAACAGGGGGCCCAAAAACTGGACGTTTGGTGGCGGATCTAATCGCTGGCAATCGTCCCAACACAGATATGTCGGCCTATGAACCCAACCGGTTCAAGAGTCAGGCATCCTAAAACAAGACCAACCAACACGGAGAAGCAAAATGAAAATGAATGACTTTACTCTTGGTGCCCTCGCCACCGGCTTGGCCTTTGGCGCATCTGCTGCTGCTGCGGAAAAATGGGATATGCCCATGGCCTATGCGGCGACCAACTACCATTCAGAAATGGGTGTGGTGTTTGCTGATAAGGTGCGTGAATACACCGGTGGTGACATCGACATCACCGTGCACCCAGGCGGCTCTTTGTTCAAAGGCGGCGAAATCAAACGCGCTGTTCAAACTGGCCAAGCCCCTATTGGCGAGCGCTTTATGTCGGCGCATGCCAACGAAGCACCCTTGTTGGGTTGGGACAACTTGCCCTTTATCGCCACCTCTTATGCCGACAACGAAGCGCTGTGGATGGCGGCCAAAGACAAAGTCAACGCCCAGCTGTCTGACTTGAACCTTGTTGCGCTTTATACCTGCCCATGGCCGGGTCAGGGCTTCTATTTCAACAAAGAAGTTGGCTCTTCGCAGGATACACAGGGCGTAAAGTTCCGCTCCTACAACACGGCGACAGCCACATTTGCGGAAAGCCTCGGGATGATCCCCGTACAGGTTGAAGCGGCTGAATTGAGCCAAGCGCTGGCAACTGGTGTTGCTGAGGCGTTTATCTCGTCTGGGTCCACTGGTTATGACCGCAAGGTCTGGGAGCACCTGTCACACTACTACAAAGTAAACGCATGGCTGCCACGCAACTATGTGATCGTGAACAAGGGCACTTGGGATGGTCTGAGCGCAGAAAACCAAGCCGCCGTGCAAAAAGCCGCGGATGAAACCGGCGCTGCATGTTCAGCCAAGTCCGCCGAGTTGGCCGGCTGGTACTTTGAACAGCTCGAAGCCAACGGCATGACAGTTCAAGACGCTGGTGCGGACTTCTTGGTTGAGTTGGAAGCCATTGGGGCCAAGATGACAGCCGAGTGGCTGGAAACAGTTGGTGATGATGGCCAAGCCATTCTGGACGCCTACAAAAACTAAGCTCTTGCGCTAAGATAGCCCTGCAGTCCAACTGGTCTGCGGGGCTTATTTCATTTCTGCTCAGGAGGCGCTGTATGCGAGACTGGCAACCCGTTCTAGGGCTACCCCTTTGGGTGTGGCTGTTTGTATTGCCGACGATGTTGGTGGTGATTTGCGCTGTTCAGCGCCCAACTGCCAAGCGCGTTCTGTCGCCGATTTGGCGTATACTGGATCGGATCTATGTTGGGTCCGGCGTGATAGCGGCCTGCTTTATGGTCACAATTTTACTGTTGATCGTGGCGCAGATGATCGCGCGTTGGGGATCGATGACCTTTCCCGGATCGACCGAATATGCTGGTTACGCTATGGCGGCCACGTCCTTCTTTGCTTTGGCCCATACGTTGACACGCGGCGCCCATATCCGGGTGTCTATCTTCCTAAATGCCACCCCCTTCACCAAACGCTGGCTGGATGCGTTTGCGATGCTGATCGCAGCGATCACCGCAACCTATTTTGCGCGCTATGCCATCAAAACAAACATTCTGTCAGAGATGTTGAATGACCGCACACAGGGGCAAGACTTTGTTCCCGAATGGCTTTTGACGTTCTTTTCGATGTTCGCCAATTCCCCGAGTAAATGGGGGCAGATGTGGGCCGACACCGGACCCGAGTGGGTCTATACCCCGGTCTGGTTGCCGCAATTGCCGATGTCCATTGGCGCCGTTCTTTTGGCCGTTGCGCTTTGGGATTACCTGACCCGCTTGGTTGTGAACGGTGAAACAAGCATTCAAGCGGAGGCCGTCGAATGAGCGAGCTATACGCAACCGTTGTCTTTCTTTTTGTTCTATTTGCCCTGCTGGGCAGCTCTGTTTGGATTGGCTTGGCGCTGATGGGCGTGGCTTGGGTGGGCATGGAGTTGTTCACTGTGCGGCCCGCCGGTGACGCGATGATCACCACCATCTGGTCTGGTGCGTCAAGTTGGACACTGACCGCTTTGCCGCTGTTTATCTGGATGGGCGAGATCCTATATCGAACCCGATTATCCGAAGACATGTTCCGAGGCCTGGCGCCTTGGCTGCGCTGGCTGCCGGGGGGCTTGCTGCACACCAACATTGCGGGCTGTACCATCTTTGCTGCGGTATCAGGATCTTCTGCGGCGACCCTGACAACCGTGGGCAAAATGTCGATCCCCGAGCTGCGCGCGCGCGGCTATCCCGAGCATATGATCATTGGCACATTGGCCGGGGCGGCCACATTGGGTCTGATGATCCCGCCGTCTTTGACGCTGATTGTGTACGGTGTGACCATCAATGAATCGATCACCAAGCTGTTCATGGCGGGCGTCATTCCCGGATTGCTGCTGGCGGGTCTGTTTATGGCCTACATCATCTTTTGGCACTACTTTGGCAAAGGGGACAGACCCAAGCCCGAACCCAAGATGAAGCTTGGCGAAATGCTGGCCGAAAGCCGCTTTTTGATCCCAGTGTTGTTGCTGGTCGGAACCGTTATTGGCTCGATGTACCTTGGATTCGCAACCGCCACCGAAGCGGCGGCTGTTGGGGTTCTGGGCGCGTTGATCTTGGCCTTGGGGCAGGGATCGCTGAACTGGTCAACCTTTTCGGCCTCTTTGATGGGCGCCACGCGCACCTCTGCGATGATTGCTTTGATCCTGATGGGGGCCTCGTTCCTATCGCTGGCGATGGGCTTTACGGGATTGCCCCGCGCCTTGGCGGCGTGGATCGATGAAATGAACCTGTCACCAATCGTTTTGATCATCGCACTGACGGTGTTCTATGTGGTGCTGGGGATGTTCTTGGATGGGATCTCTTCGGTTGTTTTGACCATGGCCATCGTCGAGCCGATGATTCGTCAGGCTGGCATCGATGTGATCTGGTTTGGGATTTTCATCGTGGTTGTTGTTGAGATGGCGCAGGTGACGCCGCCAATTGGCTTTAACCTGTTTGTGCTGCAGGGCATGACCCGACACGAGATTTCTTACATCGCAAAAACAGCAATCCCCATGGTGGGGCTGATGCTGTTGATGGTGGTGATCTTGGTTGTCTGGCCTGAATTGGCAACATGGTTGCCAAACAATCTGCGCGGCGGCGGATCGGGATAGCCATGAACAAGGACCCTTTCCTTGGTATCTTATCGCTGGACACAGCGTTTGAGCGGATTGTCGGCGATGTCGGCAATCCGCAAAGCTATCCTTTTCCTGTGCGGGTGCAGGTCGTAGACGGTGCAGACAGTCCCAAAATTGTGCGCGCCCATGCGCCCGAACAGGCTTTGGCCGATCGGTTTGTGGCGGCGGCGCAAGCTCTCGAAGCGCAAGGCGCCATTGCCATCATTTCGACATGTGGGTTTTTGGTGCACCTCCAAGACCAAGTGGCGCGTTCTGTTCAAGTCCCGGTTATGTTGTCGGCACTCTCGCTGTTTTCGATGGTGCGCCAACTACATAAGGGCCGCATCGGAATTCTGACCGCCTCTGAACCTGCTCTGGCGGACAAAGCTTTGGCCGCAGCGGGGGTAGAGCGGGCGCAGATCGCGGTTGCAGGTATGGAAGAGTGCTCGGCCTTTTCTCAGGCCTTCTTGCGCAGCCGTTCGGGCCAAACACGGGTGTTGGATCAGCAAAGCGTTGAGGCCTATGCCGTGGCACAGGTGCAGGCCCTGCAGGGGCAAAATCCTGATCTCGAGGCCATTATATTGGAATGTGGGAACCTGCCCCCCTATGCCGATGCCATCAAGCAGGCAACGGGTCTGCCGGTGTATGATCTGCAACGCGGGGCCGTTTTCCTGTGGGAGGCGGCGGTTGCATCTTCGTCACCGGCGCAATCGCTCACGCAAGGGATGATGGCCTATGGCAAGGCGCTCAACATCTCTCGGGCCCAAGCATGACCGGCTATGTCATCACGCCCCAAACCATGCCAGCAAAGGCCACACACAGGGCAGGGGCGTCACTACAGCAACGCAATTCCCTGAAATGTTGGGGAAAAAATTTGACCACACGTTCTAATTCGATAACATGCCTCGCAATATGATTGATATCGGCACGTCATCTGAACGACTGAACCAAGAGCAATGCGATCTCATTGTGCAAACAATGACGTTGTTCGAAAAGCTGCGCGAACGCAGCAACGGACTGACGTTCGACGAATTGGTCGAAGTGACGGGCTATAGCGAGGTGGTTGTTGCAACGGCCTTGGAAATCTACGTCGATTGCAATCTGTTTCGATATGACGACAGTGACAAGCGCTACAAAATTGGGTTTCGCCAATTGGCCAACCTGCAAAAGGTCATGGCTGTCAATGACTTGCTGATGGTGTCGCTGACCGAAATCTATGCGTTGCGCGACAAGATCTGCGAAGCGGCGTTTTTTGTGATTGATGATCAATCTCACGCCACAATCATCAGCCGAGCTCTGTCTAACCGGGCCCCCGAACGCCCGTTCGAGGCCTTGGGCTTAGAGCTGTCGTTCCACAGCTCTGCGGCGGGTAAATCAATGCTGGCGGATATGGATCCCGAACGCCAAGAGCAAATCATGGCGGGTGATCTGCATCACATCACCGAAAAAACGATTGTCGAACGCGAGGCGCTGCGCGAAGAGCTGCAACAGGTCAGAGAGCGCGGCTATGCCACCAACGACGAAGAATCCGCCGCCGGCGTGCGAGCCGTCGCGGCAGCGGTGCATGACGCTGATGGGAACCCTGTCGGGTCTGTGACGGTAGCGGCGCGCAGTTTTCGGTTCAAATATTCTCGCCTCGAAGCACTGGCGGATGATGTCATGGAAGCTGCGGCGCGGATCACCAAGCTGTTGCAGCGCAAAGACCTCACACCTGTTAAACCGGTGGACCCGATCCAGACGACGGTAAATCGCAGCGGAGAGAACCTCTATCCTCATTGGGTCGGCAGTTATAATGCCTTTGCCTGGATGGATGTGGAAAATGGTACGCTTTGTGTCGGGGATGGCCCTCACTCAGTCGAAGAGCGTCTGAAGTTGCCCCCCAAATGCGAAGCTTTGGCGATAGCCGCGCATGGCGTGCCGCTGGCGTTTTCGGACAATTTGATGACGAATCTGTCAACGGGAAAATCGGCGCTGCTGCCGGGGGCGGTCGAGGCCGTTGTCCCCGGTGAAAATGGCTCCGTTTGGTGCCTGTTGGCCGACGACCATCAGAACCTGCTGATCAGTATCGATTCTTCGGGCATGGTGACAAATCACGCGCGGTTCCCGATGGGCGCCAGCAGGATTACCTTTTGTTCGACGTTTCAACGGGTCTATGCGTCCAGTTCAGAGCAGGCCGTTTTGTTCGCTTATGACATCGAAAGCAAACGCCTGATGCAGGTCGCTCAATTCTCCAAAGCTCTGGGGCAACCCTCGGCGATGGCGATGGATTGCGACGCCAACCTTTGGCTGGCTTTCAACGACGGTTGGATTGTGCACCAGCTCAGCCCGGCGGGGGAAATTCTGCAAAAAGTCCTGCTGCCGGTGCCAGATGTGACGGGCATGTGTATTGGCGGTAAATCGGGTCGTGATTTGATGATCACGTCGCGGCGATCCGGGCTCAGTCAGGTGGAGCTTGAAAACGCGCCGCTGGCAGGTCACGTCTTTGTCTATGAAAACATCTGTTGAACGATTAACCGCAAGATTCACTCAGACACACGGGAATTTTACTCACTCTTTCAAGGCGCGCCGTGTAGGGTCCGCTCTGTCCAGTAACAAATTGATCAATTTATTGTTTTCGGCGAAATTGCACTAAGTTGACCGATAGAAACACTCTGCAACGAACGGGGAAAAGGCGTAGACCCAAACCCCACCTCATACCAACAGAAGGGAAAAGAAATGTTTAGACTAGCTGCCGTTTCGGCGATGGCCCTTAGCATGGCCCACACTGCCTCTGCGGAAACATTCCGCTGGGCAGGAACCACAGATCCACAAACAATGGATCCGCATGCAGTGAACTCTGCACCTGTGCTGGGCTTTTTGAACAACGTTTACGAAGGTCTTGTCCGCCGTGGCAAAGACATGGCGATTGAACCTGCATTGGCCACCTCTTGGGAACCAATTGGCGCAGGCGAAGGCTGGCGTTTCCACCTGCGTGAAGGCGTGACCTTCCAGGATGGGTCCGCATTCACCGCAGAAGATGTTCTGTTCAGCTATGAGCGTGCGTCGTCCGAAGCTTCAGACACCCGCAGCTGGTTTGCGCCTGTGTCTGGTGTGACCGTGGTTGATGACTTTACCGTCGATATCCTGACGACAGCTCCGAACCCAATTTTCCCTGACTCGATCGCCAACTGGATGATCATGGACAAGGGCTGGGCAGAGGCCAACAACGCGGCTTTGCCCGACAAAGAGAACGGCAACTATGCCACCTTGAATGCCAATGGCACTGGTGCCTTTGTTGTGTCTGATCGCCAGCCCGGTCTGACCACCACATTGACACCCTTCGCCGGCTGGTGGGATGAGGCTGAGCACAACATCACCGAAGCCACCTTTACCCCTATCGACAACCCAGCGACCGCCGTTGCGGCTTTGCTGTCTGGCGATGTGGACATGATCAACCCGGTGCCAATCCAAGATGCGGCCCGTGTGGACGAACGTGACGGCACCAAAGTGATCCGCGGCATCGAAGCCCGTGTCATCATGCTGGGCTTTGGTCACGAAGCGGATCAGTTGAAATACACTGCCATGGCGGGTGAAAAGAACCCGTTCCAGGACGTGCGTGTGCGTGAAGCGGTTGCCAAGTCGATCAATGTTGATGCGATCTTGCAAACCATTATGCGCGGCAGCGCCGAAGCCGCCAGCCAGTTGGTCAGCCCAGCGATGAACGGTTATTCGACCGCCAACGCGGATCGTCCAGCGTATGACCCTGCCGCTGCCAAGGCCCTGTTGGCCGAAGCTGGTTATGCAGATGGGTTCTCGTTTGGTTTGAAATGCCCAAACAACCGCTATCTGAACGACGAAGCGGTGTGTCAGGCTGTAACCAGCATGCTGGCGCAGGTTGGTATCACTGCTGAGTTGGACGCCATGCCGGTTCAGAACTACTGGCCAGAGCTGCGCGCGGACAACTACGACATGTACCTGTTGGGTTGGTCTCCGGGCACGTTCGACCACGAGCACCCAGTGCGCTTCTTGGTCACCACTCCAAACTCTGAGAAGAAGTTGGGATCATGGAACTTTGGTGGTTTCTCTAACGCACGCGTGGACGAGCTGTTGCCAATGATCCAATCGGAAATCGATGCCACCAAGCGTCAGGGCATGATCGACGAGATCACCAGCATCTATCAGTCCGAACACACCTATGTGCCCCTTTATGTGCAGCCATTGGTTTGGGGCACAGGCGACAACATCGAGCTGACACAGCGTCCGGATAACTTCTTTATCCTGCGTTGGGTAAGCGTCAACTAAGACACTGGCCTCGCGCTGCCACGGGTGGCGCGAGGCTGACATTATTATGCTCTCTTATATCATCCGCCGTGTGTTTCAGTCGCTCCTCGTCTTATTGGTCGTGGGGTTGGTTGCGTTTGCCATGTTCACCTTTATCGGGGATCCGATCGACAACATGTTGGGTCAGGAACGGACCCAAGAAGATGTGGACCGTTTGCGCGCAAAACTGGGGTTGGATCAGCCCTTTGTGGTGCAATATTTGAAATTTATCGCCAATGCCCTGCAGGGGAATTTTGGCGTGTCCTATGAACAGGGCCGCCCAGTGGCGGATATCCTGATTGAACGCGCCCCAGCGACGCTGGAGTTGGCTGCGGTCTCGGGGTTCTTTGCGCTGAGTTTGGGGATCATATTGGGCGTTTTCACGGCGATCCGCCGCAATGGCATCGCCGCCCACACCATCATGACACTTAGCCTTGTCGGGGTTTCGCTGCCCACATTCTTGATCGGTATCTTGCTGATCTACGTCTTTTCCGTTGAGCTGGATATGTTGCCCAGCTTTGGCCGCGGCGACGTTGTCGAGGTTGGCGGCTGGACCACTGGCTTTCTGACCAGCAGTGGCCTGCGCGCCTTGATTTTGCCCGCGATCACATTGGGATTGTACCAAATGACGCTGATCATGCGCTTGGTGCGCTCTGAAATGCTGGAGGTTCTGCGCCAAGATTATGTGCGTTTTGCCCGCGCGCGCGGCCTGTCTGAACGTGCGGTCACGTTTCGCCACGCCTTAAAGAATACGATGGTGCCCGTGATCACAGTCACGGGGTTGCAGCTTGGATCGATCATCGCCTTTGCGATCATCACCGAAACAGTATTCCAGTGGCCCGGTGTGGGCCTGTTGTTCATCAACGCAGTTCAGTTTGTCGATATCCCTGTGATGGCGGCCTATTTGATGCTGATTTCGGTCATGTTTGTGGCCATCAATTTGGCAGTTGATCTGCTGTACGTAGCTATTGACCCGAGGTTGCGCGGATGAGTGACGCCCCCAAATCCCGCCTGTATCGTGCATGGGACAGCGATTTTGCTTGGAATTTCCGCCGCTCACCTATTGCGATGATTTCCTTTGTGGTGACGGTGTTGTTGGTGCTGTCGGCACTTTTTGCGCCGCTTCTGGCCACGATGAACCCCTTTGATCCTGCCAGTTTGAACTTGATGAACGGGTTTTCTGCGCCCAACACGCCCAATGCCTTTACGGGCGACAGCTTTCTGATGGGCACGGACGATCAGGGACGCGATGTGTTTTCAACCATCCTGTATGGCATGCGAATTTCGCTGTTTGTTGGGTTCGCAGCGGTCACGCTTGGCTTGGTCATCGGGGTCACGCTTGGCCTGATATCAGGTTATTTTGGGGGCTGGGTTGATACCATCATCATGCGGATCGCGGACGTACAGCTGACCTTTCCGTCAATCTTGGTGGCCATGTTGATTTTTGGCGTGGCCAAAGGTTTTACCCCGGTGGAATACCGCGATCAGCTGGCAATCTGGGTATTGATCTTGGCGATTGGTTTGTCGGATTGGGTTCAATTCGCCCGGGTGGTGCGTGGTGCCACCTTGGTTGAGCGGAACAAAGAATACGTCCAAGCGGCGCGGCTGATTGGCCGTGGCTCGATCCCGATCCTGTTCCGCCACATCTTGCCAAACGTGCTGTCACCGGTGCTGGTGATTGCAACGATCAGTTTGGCCTTGGCGATCATCGCCGAAGCCACGTTGTCCTTTCTTGGCGTGGGCGCACCGTCAACGCAGCCCTCTTTGGGCACGTTGATCCGTATCGGGCAGAACTACCTGTTCTCAGGCGAATGGTGGATCCTGTTTTTCCCATCCGTGACACTGCTGGCGTTGGCCTTATCGGTCAATCTGCTGGGGGACTGGCTGCGCGATGCGCTTAACCCCAAATTGCGATAGGGGATCGACATGAGCTTACTCGAAATCAAAGACCTAACCGTCGAATTCCCAACCCGCCGCCAAGTGTTCAAGGCGGTTGATCAGGCCGATCTGACCGTTGAGCCGGGCCAGATTCATGGTCTGGTGGGGGAAAGCGGCGCGGGAAAATCGACCATTGGCGCCGCGATCATGGGCTTGCTTGATCGTCCCGGGCGCATTGCCGGGGGCACCATTGATTTTCGCGGCGAAGCCATCAGCGGTTTGGACGCTGACGCGATGCGAGACCTGCGCGGCAAAAAGATTTCTATGATCTTTCAGGATCCTTTGACCTCGCTCAATCCTTTGTTCACCATTCGCCAACAGTTGGTCGAAACCATTTTGGCCCATCTGGAGCTGAGCAAAGATGAAGCCAATGCCCGGGCTTTTGAATTATTGGATCGGGTTGGTATTCCAGATCCAGCGACACGTCTGGATCAATATCCGCACCAGTTTTCTGGCGGGATGCGTCAACGGGTGGTGATCGCTTTGGCGCTGTGCTCTGAACCTGATGTCATCATCGCAGACGAGCCGACAACCGCCTTGGATGTTGCTGTGCAGGCGCAGATTTTGGATCTGATCAAGGATTTGACCCAAGAGCGCCAAGTGGGCGTGATCCTGATCACCCATGACATGGGGGTCATTGCCGATACCACCGATAAGGTGACCGTGATGTATCAAGGTCAGGTGGTGGAAAGTGGTCCAACAGCGCAGGTGATGGGCCAGCCCCAACACGCCTATACGCAGTCGCTGATTGCGGCTGTGCCGCGTCCCAAGGTCAAGTTGCATCGATTTCCACAGGTCAGCTATGGTGGACGCGACACCCGATTTGCCATCGAGGATTTGGCCCGCGATTGGCCCAAGGTCAATCAAGACCCAACTGTGCCATTGGTCGAAGCGCGCAATCTGACCAAACGGTTCGCCCAAAAGCGCAGCCTTTTGCCGTGGAAACGCGAAAGCTTTACGGCTGTCGACAATGTCAGCTTTGACATCCTTCCGGGCGAGGTGTTCGGCGTCGTTGGCGAGAGCGGGTCTGGCAAGTCGACCGTCGCCCGCATGATTTGTGGACTGTACAAAGCCGACGAGGGCACTGTCAGTTTCGATGGAAAGCGGGTCAACAACCCAAAGGATCGCGCCGCACAGCTGGCCTTTCGGCAAGACATTCAGATGATCTTTCAGGATCCGTTTTCGTCATTGAACCCCCGTATGCGCGTGGATGCCATTGTCGCCGAACCGATCCGGCATCACAAATTGCTGACCGGACGGGCGATCAAAGACCGGGTGGCTGAACTTCTGGATCAGGTGGGGCTGGGCGCAGACGCTGGTTTGAAATACCCGCATGAATTCTCGGGTGGTCAGCGGCAGCGAATTTCGATTGCGCGCGCTCTGGCGACGCAACCACGCTTTCTGGTGTGTGATGAGCCAACCAGCGCGTTGGATGTTTCTATTCAAGCGCAGATCCTCAATATCCTCAAAGATCTGCAGCACCATCTCGGTTTGACGCTGTTGTTCATCAGCCATGATTTGCCGGTTGTCCGGCAGATGTGTGACCGGGTGGCCGTCATGAAAGAGGGGCAGGTTGTTGAACTTCAGGACACAGAGGCGCTGTTCTCGGCCCCTCAGACCGCTTACACGCGCGAATTGCTGGACCTCATGCCACGCCTAGAGGCCTTGTCGGACGCGCCGGGTGTTTAACCCTTAGCGTCGAACATCTGTAACAAAGTGTCTTGAGATGCGATCAGCGGGGCATCGTCCTGAGTGGCGATACTGAGCGTCATAGAGCCTTGCAGCAGAGACAGGATCAGCGCCGGGGTCAGAGAGTAATCTTGGCCCTGCATCGCGGTTTCAGTCCATGCGATCAGGCGGTGATAGAAGCCTTTTACACCCTGTGCCGTTTCTGGGGGCAAATGACTGGCGACCGATCCAAGCGCGGCGCAAAGACAGATGCTCGAATTCACTTGATAGGACGCGATATAGGCCGCTGCCAGCCGGGCGATGCGGTCTTTCGCGGTCTCTTGTGGGGCAGAGGCTGACCCCAGTACCTCGATAAACCTATCGCTATAGCGCTGGGTGACGGCTGCGCTGAGGTCGCCCTTGGTCGCAAAGTGATAGTGAACCGAGGCGCTTTTGATCCCGATTTCGGCGGCAATTTTCCGAAAACTTACAGCATCAAAGCCATTTTTACGCATGTCGCGTTCTGCGATATCCATAATTTGTTCGGCGCGATCAGGGGTCATTGGGGCCTCCAAGTTTACCTATCACTAGATAGTGAGTTGTCGAATTTGATCAAGACAAATATCACCTACCTATCGATAGGTCATTTATTGGAGAAAACTTATGACATCTAAAGTGAGCGTAGTTGTAGGCGGGTCTACAGGGATGGGGCTGGCAACGGCAAAACTGCTTTCAGATCAAGGCCACCACGTTCTGTTGGTCGGGCGCGATCTGCAAAAACTAGAAGCGGCGCAGAGCCAGCTTTCAGGGTCGTCAGACATTGTTCAGGCAGATTTGAAAGATCAAGAGTCGGTGTCTCGCTTAGTTGCGAAAATTGACGCAGAGGGTCGACACCTAGAGCATCTGGTCAATGCCGCTGGTTCCTTCTTTCCAAAACCCTTCCTAGACCATGAAGGAGAAGATTTTGATGGGTATCACGCGCTGAACCGTGGAATGTTTTTTGCCACTCAGGCCGTCGCGCGCAACATGGTCAAACATGGGGGCGGCTCGATTGTGTTTATTGGGTCGATGTGGGCAAAGCAGTCGGTCAAGGCCACGCCGTCTTCGGCTTACTCGATGGCCAAAGCGGGCCTGCATTCTTTGACACAGCATTTGGCGATGGAGCTGGGCGATCACAATATTCGGGTGAACGCCGTGTCCCCGGCGCTGGTGCTGACGCCCATTTTTGAATCGTTCATCGACGCGGACAAGGTGGCAGAAACGCTGCAAGAAGGGTTTGGCGGCTTTCACCCTGTTGGCCGGATCGGACGCCCTGACGATGTCGCACAGCATATTTTGTTTCTTTTGTCGGATGCCGCAGGTTGGACAACCGGTGCTGTACACGATGTTGACGGCGGTGTCCGCGCCGGGCGCAACTAGTCCAAACCAGGGTGAGGGGCGGCAACTGCCCCTCACGTTTGGGCCAAAGGTCGGGCTGCCATTTGCGGCGTAATGTTGAATAATTGCGGCTGTATTAGCCCGATAATACCACCTCTGTCAGGCGCGGTGCTAGCGTGCGCCAACGGAGGAACACCAATGACATCTTTAGCACACAGCATGATCCGCGTTTTGGATGAAGCAAAGTCGGTCGCCTTTTACCGGGACTGTTTCGAAATGACGGTGGCGGACCGGTTGGATTTTGACGGCTTTACGCTGGTCTATCTACGTGCCCCTGACAGCACATTCGAGCTGGAGTTGACCATCAACAAATCTCAAACCACGGCCTATGACCTTGGGGATGGCTATGGGCATCTGGCGATTGTGGTGGATGATTTGGATGCGCTGCATCGCAAGATTAGTGCGGCAGGCTTTGCCCCGCGCGACATTGTTGATTTCCAAAACAAAGGCACACGCGTTGCCCGGTTCTTCTTCATTGCGGACCCGGACGGCTATCAAATTGAGGTTATCGAGCGTGGAGGACGCTTCGTTTAACCTGATATCAAAGCATTAATGGGAGGAAAATTATGCTTTATCGTCTTGATTTCACTGTGGAATACGATGTGGATATGGGCCAGCAAGGTCTGTTCACCATCTGGCAAGAAGAGGCCGGTGTGGCCCTTGGTGCCAAAGAAGCAGGTGTGGTTGTCGATCTGTGGAAAGTTGTTGGGGAACGCAAAGTTCTGGCGATTGTGAATGTCGATTCACCGGACACCTTGGATCAGATCTTGTTTGATCTGCCGATTATGCAAAAGATGGGCAATCATGTTCAGGTCGACGTAAAATCACTGCGTCGCTACGAAGATTTCGCCGCTGATGTTTCAGAGCGTATCGGCCGCTCTTAACCATACGAGGTTCAAATGTGCCAATTATTCATCGATGCGGATCCGGCACTTTGGACCTCGCATACCCGTTCGTTTCGAATGGATGGGATGGTCACCAGCGTGCGCCTAGAAGAGATGTTCTGGCGCACATTGGAAACAATTGCGGCGCGTGACAAGTTGAACGTGCCGCAGCTGTTGCATCGGCTGTACAACGAAAGCTTGGACGTTGGGCATGATGTCGGCAACTTCACTTCGTTTTTGCGGGTGTGTTGTCTGCGGTATCTGGATTTGCAGATGCGAGGGCTGATTCCTGTCGAAATGCATGTGCAACTGTCGCAACTGCCTGCCGGTGACGTGTTGGCGGCCGAACGACGGGAACGGGAAAAATCCGGCTCGCGGCTAAGCTAATCCAGGTTTGTCGCAGCTTGTTCATGCCTTGGGCGTGTTCGAGCGCGGTCTTAGGTCAAAGACACCAAAGCTTCGCTGACCAAAGTGGGGTCGTATTGTTCCGGCGTGGCTGGGCGGGTTAGGTCCAGCGGTAAGCAGGCCACCCCATACCGATCTTTCAACAGGCGCGCCTGTTCAATGTCGAACGTGCGCCGGTCACATAAAACCATCGTCAATAGTGCTGATGTTGGGTACGAACTGCCTGCGTCAGCGCGCAGTGCGCCCAGCAAGGCCTCTACGTTTTCAACCAATGTACAGCCGGGGCATTCGCTATCGGTTCCCAGGCTTGGCAGATAGACCTTGGGCACGTTGCGCTGTGCGATACTGCTGGCGGTGTCGCAAGGCAATAGGTTTGCTATCACACTGGAATAGAGACTGCCGGGCGGAAAGCAAATCAGGTCCGCTTGCTCGATCAACTGGCGGTTTCGATCAGGCAAAATGATCTGATCTCCGTCCAAACGTTGGCCATTTTGCGTCAGAAAGAGCTGACGAATGGGGCTGGTGATGGCGGCGTTTTCTTTGCCGGTCATCTCTTTTTGGCCAATCACCCTGCTGCCATCGATCAAATCGGCACCAATGCCAAGGTTACCGTCCACAATCGAGCGCACGGTGCCCTGAACGCCAACCATTTTTGACATCAAAAAGAGCACAGGCTCCAAAGCTCTGTTTTGTGACAGGTATCCACCAGCCAGAATAAGATTGCCAATGCTGGCGCCTGAAAGGTCAAACTGGTCCGGTTTGAAACGGCTGAAGTCACGCAGCTGAGACAAGATGAGGCTGCGCATAGGCTCTGTCAGAGCGGCCGTCAGCTCATGTGTGCCCTCCATGAGGGCCAAGAATTCTTGTTCCAAGGCCATCGGCGCTTTGTCCTGCGCAAACCGATAGTTAAACAAGGTGTAGATTTCAGGATGCCCCAATACGGTTTCATCCGCCAAGGCCATTAAACGACTGCGCAGATCCCCCACAGCGGGCATGTCAAAGGCTGCGCGCAAGACCTGAGAGCTGCCCCCGCTGTCAAAAGGGGTGATCAGGTGGATTGAATTGTGGGTGTAGTCCTTTAGGCGTCGCGCGATCCCATTCAAGGCGCTGCCGCCGCTGAAAAACAACAGACGTGGCCCCAAAGCTGGTAAATTGCGCGCACGTGCCACCCGCAATTCATCGGGCACAACGATGTCTCGGGACACTTGCAAAGGGCGACGCTCCGGTTTCAGACCACTCGGGTGGGTCCGAAAGGAGTTAACACTGCAACGTCCAGAGAAAGAAGCCATAATTTCGCTTTGGCCCCGCAAACGGAGGCCAAAGCGGGTGTGGGGGCTGATCCGGCTCGCACCGTGTTACAGCAGTTCGGAAATCTCAACGGCGCGGCGTTCAGCGATTGATTTCTGCGCAGCCAGCCCCATCACGACGGCCATTTTCCCATCTGTGATGCTGACCTCGGGTGTGTCACGTTCACCCCGCACCAATTCCAGGAATTTTTGATGCTGATAGAAGGTGGACCCGTTGTGGTCTCCAGCTTCGAGCAGGGTTGGATCGACGGGAATGTCTTGGGTGATCGGGCCTTTGGGGTCGCGTGGGCTGACCACCAGTTTGGGCACAGGGGCTGCGCCAAGGTGCTCTGGCCAGAAGCGACCCGGTCCGGGAACGAAGGCTTCGATCTTGCCATTGGGGCCAACCGCAGAGACATCTTCTTGATACTCTGCGCCTTCGGCAAACATGCACAGCTCTAACATCGCCCGTGCGCCGTTTTCAAAATCAACAATCACATAGCCATTGTCCAAAATGTCCGGCGTCTTGCCGTCGATTTGTTCGTCCAAGTGGTTGGCGTCTTGTCCCCCCGAGGCCATGACCCGCACCGGGTCAGCCCCCAGCGTCAGGCGCATCAGATCAAAGAAGTGACAGCATTTTTCGACGAATGTGCCGCCAGATTGGCTGTTAAAACGGTTCCAGTCGTGGACTTTGTGCAGAAAGGGAAAGCGGTGTTCGCGGATGCTGAGCATCTTGATGCCACCGGTGGCCTCTTGTGCTTGCTTCAGGAACGCGGCGATTGGCGGCATATAGCGGTATTCCATGGCCACCCACACAGCGGCCGGGTAACGTGCAATAAAGCCATCGAGCCAAGCGATCTCTGCAGGGTCCGTAAACAGCGGCTTTTCCACAAGAACGGGCAGGGGGCGGCTTTGGGCCAAGGCCTCTAACTGACCGACATGACGGAAGTTGGGGCTGGCAATCAAAATACAGTCCAGCTCTTCAACCAAAAGCAGCTGTTCGATGTTATCTACAAATTTGGCGTCAGGGGCAAACGCTGCTGCGGCCTTGCGCATCTCAGCGTCCGGTTCAAAAATCGCGGCAACTTTGGTGTCAGGCAACAGCGCAATATTGCGCAGATGCTCTTGGCCCATCATGCCGCAGCCGATGATGCCATAGTGAGTGATGTGAGACATCTTTCCTCCTAGGTGATGCGCGAAACGTATCGCGCCTTGTCTGTGTCAAACCATGTACGAGAGTATTCGACGGTTTCGGGCCGCTGGGCCCAGCTGAACCGTTCGATAAAGCCAACTGTGTCACCGGGTGCGCGTGCAAATCGTTGGGGCGCCCAATCGGGAACCTGCCCAATCGAAATCCTGTCTTCGGCCCGAATAATCCAGAACCCAAGGCTCATTCGATAAAAGCGATACAAAGAATCAGACAGGTTTGTGGTGTCGACCACCCCGCAGCTGCCATCCAGCCAGATCTCTTCTACGGCGATGGGCACAAGGTCCAAGAATCGCAACCTCCGGAACCGTACGCCATGCGATGATGTGCCAAACTCGGGCAAGTCGCTGGGTTTTTCCATCTCTGTGATGCTGAGAAAATCTGCCGTTGGCAGACCGCCTCCTTGGTACAACTCTAGGCGGAACATCGAATAGATCGAGCTGGCCTGATCGGTTGAACGTACGTAGTTCCCGGATCCGTGAATTCGCTCCAACATCCCTTGTTTTTCAAGTTCTGAAAGCGATTTTCGCAGGGTTCGAACCGTGGTGCGGTATTGATCCGCCAGCACGCGTTCTGGTGGCAATCTCTGACCATCCGTCAGCCGCCCCGAAGCGATTTCGCGGATCAAAGATTCAGCGATTTGCACATAAAGTGGGATCGCGGTGGTGGTTTTGCTTTGGTGTCTCATCGGCGCTCTTGGCACAAATAGAAAAAATTGATACACCATTGATCTACATCAAGGCGCTGGTTATGCAAGATGAAATTGCAATCGGTTTTGAGGGAGGGATCGATGACTGTAGTCCCGATTACGTCACCTGATTTGGACGCCGCAGAGGTGTCATGGTTCGCCGCGCTTTGCTCGGATGATTACCAATTTTTGGGCGTGCCAGACGGCGATCTCCGCTCGTCTTGGGCGCATTGTTCCGAGATCGTAAAGACGGCCGAGGCTCAGGGGTTTCGCAACATTCTGTGCCCCTCTTCTTATCAAGTTGGACAGGACACGCTGAGCTTTGTGGCGGGCTGCGCGCCGATCACAGAAAAGATCAACATGCTGGCTGCGGTGCGCTGTGGTGAAATGCAGCCAATCATGTTGGCGCGGACCATTTCGACGTTGGATCACATGTTAGAGGGTCGCCTGACCGTCAACATTATCTCGTCGGATTTTCCGGGTGAAAAGGCGGAGAGCAACTTTCGCTACCAACGCTCGCGTGAGGTGGTGGAGATCCTGAAACAGGCGTGGACACGTGATGAAATCAATCACCAAGGAGAGGTGTACAACTTCTCTGGGCTGACGACAGATCCCGTGCGTCCTTATCAAACAGGCGGTCCATTGTTGTACTTTGGTGGGTATTCCCCCGCGGCGCTAGAGCTTTGCGGTGAACATTGTGATGTCTATCTGATGTGGCCAGAAAAGATGGAAGAGCTTGCCGGCCGGATGAAGGCTGTGAATGCGGTTGCTGAAAAATACGAGCGCACGTTGGATTATGGCCTGCGGGTTCATGTTATTGTGCGCGACACCGAAGCCGAAGCACGCGAATACGCCGACCACATCGTGTCCAAGCTGGATGACGAGCAAGGACGCGCCATCCGCGACCGGGCGCTTGATTCAACCTCACTTGGGGTCAGCCACCAAGCCAAAAACCGCGATGTCGCTGATGACTCTGGCTATATTGAACCCAATCTGTGGACGGGTGTTGGCCGGGCGCGCTCTGGATGCGGTGCGGCGTTGGTGGGATCCACCGATCAGGTCATGTCCAAGCTTGAAGACTATCAAAAAATGGGCATCCGGGCCTTTATCTTGTCAGGATACCCGCATCTGGAAGAAGCCAAGCACTTTGGTGCGCGCATTCTGCCCAATATGAAAACCTGTTCGTTGCCCGAAGCCTATGGCCGGGTACCTGCCTCCACACCAGCCACGCCTTTGGGCGTAGGAGTACGTCGCTAATGGATCGCGTTAAACTTTCTTCAGATCTGGATTTCAGCCGTCTTGTCTATGGGATGTGGCGCATCGGCGATGTCGAAGACACCTCTGCCAGCCACGTCGTAGCCAAGATCCAAGCCTGCTTGGACCAAGGGATCACCACTTTTGATCAAGCTGACATCTATGGCGGCTACACAGCCGAAGCGATCCTGGGCGGTGCATTGGCGGCCAACCCGGCCCTGCGCAATCAGATGGAAATCGTCACCAAATGTGACATCGTCGCCCCGGCTGGGCGTTACGCGGACGCTAAGGTTAAACACTACAACACCTCACGCGCACATATCGAAGCCTCGGTTGAGCATTCTTTGCGCGACATGAACATTGATCACATTGATCTTTTGTTGATCCATCGCCCTGATCCGTTGATGGACCACAACGAAACCGGTGCTGCATTGGATGATCTGATCGCCAGCGGCAAAATTCGCGCCGCCGGCGTGTCTAATTTTCGTCCATGGGACTGGTCTTTGTTGCAATCGGGCATGAAGAACAAACTGGTGACCAACCAGCTAGAGATTTCCCTGTCCGAGATTTCAGCGTTTTCGAATGGGGATCTGGCCTTTCATCAGCAGCACGCTGTGCCCATGATGGCGTGGTCGCCTCTGGGTGGTGGCGGCTTGATGACCGGCGCGGGTCCTGTGGCCGAGGCATTGGATGCGATTGCAGCCGAGCAGTCGGTGGATCGCGCCGCGGTGGCCGTGGCCTTCTTGCTGCATCACCCTGCCAATATCTTGCCTGTCTTGGGCACCAACAACTTGGACCGCATCCGGCAGATCAGTGATGCGACCAAAGTCACCCTGGATCGCGAGACGTGGTTCACGCTCTATCAGGCGGCCTTGGGTACGGAGGTTGCGTGATGTCATTTGAGCTTGCCGGAGGCGCGAAAAGCTTCATCCCTGACGAAAGTAACACGCGGCTTTTGCGCGATGCTTTTGGTCGCTTTGCGACGGGGGTGACCATTGTCACAGCCGCAACAGAGGCGGGGGTGGTTGCGATCACCGCCAGCAGCTTCTCTTCGGTCTCGCTGACGCCGCCATTGGTGCTGTGGTCCCCTGACAAGAATTCGCGTCGGTTCCCGTATTTCGAAAGCGCCGACCACTACGCCATTCACGTCCTGTCATCTGATCAGGATGATCTGTGTTGGAAAGTCGCCAAAGATGCGCATGGATTGCGCGAAATGGATTTGCATATGAATCCCGAAGGCGTGCCTGTTCTTGAAGGATGTCTGGCGCGGTTCGAATGCACCCGCTCGGCGATCTATGAAGGTGGCGATCACGCCATTGTTTTGGGCCATGTGAACCGCGCAACGATGCGGGACGATGGCGAAGCCTTGGCCTTTTTCAAAGGCCAGCTGGGGTATTTCGCCACCGACTAAAAACGACGGATCCGGTGTCGCGGGGGGCGTGCCGGCTGGGAGGGAACAAAATGAAGCCAATTATGGCGACTATTTACGGGCTGAAGCAGGTCAATGATCTGTTGTTGTCGCTGGGGCGTGGCATCGGTGTGGTTGCAATCGCAATCATGGTGATTGTCATTCTGGTGCAGGTCTTTTGCCGATATGTGTTGAACAGCGCCTTGCCTTGGCCAGACGAAGCGGCCCGGTTTTGCATGTTGTGGATGACCGGTCTGATGGCGCCCACGGCGCTGCGCCGTGGCGGGTTTGTGGCCATCGATGTTCTGGACAATTTGATCCGCGGTCGCGCGGCCTATTTGCTGCAGCTTGTGCTGCTACTGGTGTCCTTGTTGGTTCTGATTGTTGGTCTGCAAATCGGTTGGAAAGAGGTCAACGGCTTGGGCGGGCGCTTTGCGACGGCCTCGCTTTATATCCCAACTTCTTTTGGATTTGACGAGTGGTACCGCATTCCACGCAGCTGGATGATGACCTCTTTGGTGGTGGGAATTGCGATGCTGATCCTCGTCAACATCGAGTTGGTGCTGCATCGGTTCATGGCCCTTATGGGGGCGGGGGACCGTTTGCCTGATTTGTCATCCATCGATGTCGGAGGCGCAGAATAATGTTGCTTTGGTTTATGCCCGTCTTTCTGTTCTTGCTGATGATCGGCCTGCCGGTGTTCTTTTGCCTGCTGGCGGCGCCGGGCGCGCTGTTGTGGCTGAACGGCCAAGAGCGCGATATCACCCTGTTGTATCGCAATCTCTATAACGGAATGGACAGTTTTCCGTTGATGGCGATCCCCTTCTTTATGCTGGCCGGGGAATTGATGAACCGTGGTGGGATCACCCTGCGGTTGGTTGAATTCAGTCAGGCGCTGATGGGGCACCTGCGGGGAGGACTGGCGCATGTGAACGTGTTGTCCTCTATGCTGTTTGCGGGCCTGTCTGGCTCGGCTGTGGCTGATACATCGGCTTTGGGGTCGATGTTGATCCCGGCGATGGAAAAGCAAGGTTATACCACCCGGTTTGCCGCTGCGATCACGGCTGCTAGCTCTGTTATTGGCCCGATCATCCCACCCTCAGGCATTATGATTATCTATGCCTATGTGATGGGCGAAAGCGTCGCCGCGCTGTTCTTGGCCGGGATTGTGCCGGGCGTGTTGGTTGGCGCAGGTTTGATGATCATGGTGAAGATCATGGCAGATCGCTATCACTTTCCCGTTGCGACCGAAAAATACACTTGGTCAGAACGCGGACATGCCGGTCTGAAAGCCTTTTTCCCATTGATGACCCCGGTGATCATTCTGGGTGGCATCTTGGGGGGCGTCTTTACCCCGACCGAGGCCGCAGCGGTGGCGGTTGCCTATGCGTTGTTCATCGGGCTGTTTGTCATCAAATCGCTGCGCTTTCGCGAGCTGCCGGATGTGTTGACACGGGCGGGCATGACCTCAGCAGTTGTGTTGCTGCTGGTTGGGGCGGCGATGTCGTTCAAAACGGTGGTCAGCCTCAGCCATGCGCCAGAGCAACTGGCGGCCTTTATCCTGACGCTCACAGAAAACCCGCTGTTGTTGCTGTTCTTGATCAACTTGCTGTTGTTCTTGGTTGGCATGTTCTTGGACGCGGGGCCCGCGATTATCATCTTGGGGCCAATCCTGTCGCCGGTGTTCATCGGCTTGGGCATTGAGCCTGTGCACTTTGCGATCATCATGTGTGTGAACTTGACCGTTGGGTTGGCCACGCCACCAATGGGGCTTGTGCTCTTTGTTGCGGCGGCGGTGTCCAAGGAAAAGGTCACCACCATTGCCCGCGCCATCCTACCATTTTTGGCTGTCGAAATTGCTGTGATCTTTTTGATCACCTTTGTCCCAGCCATCTCACTCACCATCCCACGACTGACGGGATTTCTTAATTAACGCACGAACAGAGCTCTAGGGAGGAACTACGTATGCTCAAATCTATGGTGAAAACACTTGCGGTATCGGCCTTGTTGGCCAGCAGCGCAATGACAGCAATGGCGGCTGATTTCAAAATCCGCGCCACAGCCAACTCTAACGAAAACGACGAAGACTATGATGGTCTGGTTGTGTTCAAGAACTACGTCGAAGCGGCATCCAACGGTGCCATCGAAGTGGAACTGTTCATCGGCACTCAGCTGTGCTCGAACGGTGCAGAATGCTTACAAGGTGTTGCCGACGGAACTGTCGATATCTACATCTCAACTTCGGGCGGCGCCTCTGGCCTGTTCCCTTATGTGCAGGTTCTGGACTTGCCATACCTGATGGCGGATGACCGAATCGCCGAGCATGTTCTGTCGGGCGATTTCACCCGCACTATGCGTGACATGGCGCTGGAAGATTCCGGTGACGCGATCCGCTTGATGACCATCGGTAACACCGGTGGATGGCGCAACTTTGCCAACACCAAACGTCGTGTGGCAGAGCCCGCGGACATGGAAGGCTTGAAAATCCGGACGGTGGTTGCCGACCTGCCACAAGAGCTGGTCAAAGCATTGGGCGCGTCCCCAACGCCGATCCCGTGGCCCGAGCTGTTCACCTCGTTCCAAACCGGCGTTGTTGAAGGGTCCAAAAACGGCATCACCGACATTATGGGCATGAAATTCCCAGAAGCCGGTCTGCAATATGTGACTTTGGATGGCCACGCCTACATGGGCGCACTGTGGTGGATGTCCAACGAAACCTTCATGAGCATGCCAGAAGACATGCGTCGTGTGGTGGTTGATGGCTTCTATGCCCTGCAGCAGGCCACATTTGCGTCGCCTAAGCGCAAATCGATCCAAGCCTATGCTGACTTTGTTGCCGGTGGTGGTGATCTGTATGTGCCAACACCTGATCAGAAAGCAGCCTTCAAAGAGGCGGCTGCCCCTGTTTACGATTGGTTCAAAGGCAACGTCACCCGTGGTGATGCGATCTTTACTGCGCTGACCGAGGCTGTGGCTGAGGCCGAAGCTGACATCAACGCAGCGCGCGCGTCTGATCTGAACTAAGATCTTCCTGGAGGGCACGAAAGTGCCCAACAAACGGATTGCCCGGCCTTGTGTCGGGCAATTCCATTCTGAACATTGTGGGGCACAAAGCTGATGCGCCGCAAACTTCTGTCAGAACCACCGAGATCCCTGTGCTAGGGTGACAAAATCGCCACCCCGCAAAGCGCATTTATCAGCGAAACGGATACATCCACACTTTGTAGTCTGCGACCAGAACATGAGCCTTTTCAATCTCTTCCGCCGTCATCTTCTTGACGACCTCTTCCAGACTGATCGCCGCGTCGGGATCGCCGCCAATAGCGGACAATGTGTACCACATATAGGCCCGCACCAAATCCGGCGCTGGCATGCCGCGGCCAACTTCGTAATACCACCCCACGCCGGATTGAGCGCCGGGGTGCCCTTTCATCGAGCTGCGCAGATACCATTCAAACGCCCTCTGATCGTCTCTTTCGACTCCAAGCCCCATCGCATACATGACGCCAATCAATTCTTCGGCGTCGGCATTGCCCGATCGCGCCGCTGGTTCCAACGCGGCATAAGCGGCCTCAAAGTCGCCCGCGTCCATCATGTCGCGCGCTTCTTCGATTTCTGCAAAGCTGGGGCTGGCCAGAACCATAGCCAAGGCAAATATGGATTTTCTCACAGTGGGGCGCTCCTGTTGGCGGCGTCTTTGGCGGTGGCGGGCCCTGCTGTTTCGGGGCCATTGCCTGCACCGCTTGGGGACGCAGATTTTGTCGAATTTGATCCGGCACAGGCCGAATTGGGTCGACTGCTATTTTACGATAAAATACTGTCGGGGAACAGAAATATCAGCTGTGCAACCTGTCATCACCCAACGTTAGGCACCTCGGATGGATTGTCGTTGGGGCTTGGCGAAGGCGGCGTCGGGTTGGGCCCTGATCGGGTATCAGAAACAGGGCGTGATCGGATCAAAAAACGCGTACCTCGCAATGCGCCTGCGTTGTGGAATCTGGGCGCGCGCGAGGTTCATACCGTCATGCATGACGGTCGGATCAGCGTGGACAACGTTTATGGAAATGGGTTCAACACCCCCGCAGAAGAGTGGTTGCCATCCGGGCTGAACTCGCTTTTGGCGGTGCAGGCATTGTTCCCGTTGACCTCAGAAACTGAAATGGCGGGGGATCCCGAAGAGAATGAAATCGGCGGGGCCACGAATGACCGCATCGATAATGTCTGGCCCATCGTGTCGAAACGGGTGCGCACTCTGCCAGAGTATGGTCAAAAATTTGTCGACGCCTTTGAGCATATTGAACGCGCTGATCAGGTTACGATTGTGGAAATTGCCAACGCTTTGGCGGCGTTCATGGTGCAGGATTTTACCAGCGTTGATACGCCCTTTGATGCCTATCTTGCCGGGGATCAGGATGCGCTGAACGCGCAGCAACACGTTGGAATGGAACTGTTTTTTGGCAAAGCCAACTGTGCAAGCTGTCACGCTGGATCGTTGCTCAGCGATCAGAAGTTTCATGCGCTTGGCTTGCCAGCTTTCGGGCCGGGGCGCACGCGTCGTTTTGATCCCATCGTGCGCGATGTTGGACGTTTGGGCGAGAGTGATGCCCTCGAAGATGCCTATCGCTTTCGCACGCCAATGCTGCGTAATGTGGCGCTGACCGGTCCGTATGGTCATAACGGCGCTTTCCCCACTTTGATGGGGATGTTGCGCCATCATGTGGATCCGGAGGCCTCGCGGCAGGCGTGGACACGGCAGACCCCAGTGTTGCCAGATTTACCTTGGCTGCGCGAAGTTGATTTTGTGGTGCAGAATGATCGGCTAGAGCTTGCGCGACAGGCGCGGGTGCGCGATGTCTACCTGCCACAGCTTACAGAGGCTGAGCTGCAAGACATAGAAGCGTTTTTACACGCGCTGACCGGGGCCAAAGCGGCTTTGGCACAATCAGAAATACCTCAGACCGTCCCAAGCGGTTTGCCCGTTGACGGAAGAGAAATACATGACTGAAAACGCCTCTGGTTGGCTGTCACAGCTGACGTTTGCCAATTTGCAGAGTCAGGCCTCACGGATCGGGCCGGGGCTGGCATTGGCCGCGATGATTGCCATGGCGGCGCAATTCCTGTCAGAACATTACGGTGCGCCGGTGATGCTGATGGCGATCTTGTTGGGCATTCCTTTTCAGTTTCTGTCAGAGGAAGAGCGTACGGCACCTGGGATCTTGTTTGCCTCAAAAACGGTCTTGCGAGTGGGTGTGGCCTTGTTGGGGATTCGTGTCAGCATGGGGATGGTGCAGCAAGTCGGGCCGATGTTCCTTGTGGCCGTAGCGGTTGCAGTGGCGTTGACCATCGTTTTGTCGGTGCTGATTGCCCCCTTGTTGAACAAAGACCGCCTGTTTGGGTTTCTCACCGGCGGGGCTGTTGCTATTTGTGGTGCCTCAGCAGCAATGGCTATTGGGTCGCTGTTACCCAAAAAGAACGAGTCCGAAAGGGACCTGAGTTTTACCGTGATTTCGGTCACCGTGTTGTCCACGGTTGCGATGATTTTCTATCCCATTCTAACCGAGCTTTTGGGCCTTGATGCGCGTCATGCCGGGGTGTTTCTGGGAGGGACAATTCATGATGTGGCTCAGGTGGTCGGGGCAGGGTATTCGATTGACCAAGAGACCGGAGATTTTGCGACACTGGTCAAGTTGTTCCGGGTGACAATGCTTGCGCCGGTGGTCTTTATTGGCGCGTTGATTTTGCGCGGATCGGTCCCTGTTGGGGCCAAACGCCCCCCGCTTATTCCGGGATTTGTGCTGGTGTTTTTGATCTTGGCGGTCCTGAATTCAGCCCATGTTTTGCCCGAGTTTGTTAAGGCGCCTGCGGACGCGGTGTCGCGTGCGGCACTGGTCACTGCGGTGGCGGCGGTGGGGATGAAGACCTCGCTCAAGGAGCTGCGCACGGTGGGCAAGGCTGCGATTGGAATGCTGCTGGGGCAGACCGCTTTTCTGGCGTTGTTCATCCTGTTGATTGTCTTGGTCTAAGGACTCTATGCCTCGGCCAGTGGGCTGTGGATGACTTCCAAAGTGTTGGAGTTTTTACACGGCGACCTGTTGAAACTGGGCACAGCTAAGGGATGCGTCGCGCACCACGGATCGCCAGTTTTAGGACTGTCTTCACGCAGTTATCCACAGTGACTTGGCTTGTGTAGGTTCGTGTATAAGTTTTCATATTGTAAGTAAATTAAGGGTTTGGGCTGTGGATAACTTCTGTTGACCTCTTTGTTCCCTGAACTATCCTTTTTCGCAGTACATCCTGATGTTTTACCAGCGCAGGGCGCTGACAAACGATCTATGTTGCCATTCTTAGGGTGTGGATAACTTTTGGGTACGAGGTCCGGCTCTCGCGTGCAGAGGGCGTTGTGTAGACCGGTGCACCCCGTTGCGAAAGGGGCGGGAAAGCCGACGCTATCCCGCCTGAAGACGCAGTTTTTCAAGCACCACATCACACGACAATTGCACATGGGCAATGCAGGCCGCTTCGGCCTTGGCGCCGTCTTGCGCGGCGATGCTGGTCACAATTTCGCGGACCGCATCAACGTTTTGTTGCGCTGTGGTCGGGTGGTCTATGAGCGCGGTGCGGAACTGGGCCAACCGGTTTTGCAGCTGCACAACCGAGGTGGACAGAACTGGGTTGGCCACCACATCGATCAGACGTGTGTAAAGCTCGGCGTTGAGGGTCACGACAGTGTCGTGGTCCCCCGCGTCGTTGGCCTGTTCCAGCGCCTTGATGTGGCCGCGAAAGGCCAACAAATCGCCGATGGTGCGCAGCTCGGCCGCCTTCTTGCCAAGCAGTCCTATCAGGCGCCCTAAAACTTCGTAAATATGTTCCGCGTCTTCATAAGACAGTGTTGTCACGACCAAGCCGCGGTTGGGTTGGTTTGTGATCAGGCCCTCTGACTCCAGCTCTCGCAGCCCTTCCCGCAAAGAGGTGCGTGACACGCCAGTCAGCGCGCAGAGCTCGCGTTCAATGAGACGGTCCCCAGGTTTGAAGTCTTCGGTCAGAATTGCGTTGCGAATAGCGTCGGCAATTTGCTGGCGAACCGGTGCCGCGACAACCGTAATCTTCTTCATTGAGTTGCCAGGTTTGGCACCGTTGCTCATCACATGTCCTCTTTGGGTCCGTCGTGCAGCCAGCATATGTCTGCGGCCGCCGACAATCCAGCGCCTGTGATGGTTGATTTTGCGTCGGGGTTTGGCAACTGTAAAATCTTGGGCATCTGAAAACCGTGACACCGCTTGTGCTGGTCAAAGGGCGTCGCAGTGGCTGTGGCAGGGATGATCCGGGGGACAGGTAGAATCGAAATTAAAGAGTTCGTTTGCCTGCTGGGAGGGAAGAAAAGCGAAATCGACTAAAAAGATAGTAGGTATATTATTGTTATATTTCATCATCTAAGGGGGTTCATAAGCGAATATTTTCGAAAAAATTTGCCCATTACTAAGTTTTTAGTTTGACAGCTGGGCGCTTGGTGTGGATCTTAGGTAACAGCCGAGGGAAAGATACCCATTGGCGAAACCAACACAGGGAGGAGACGAGATGCGTCAGTATCTTTTCTCCGCAGTTGCGGTCTCTGCCGTGATTGCGGGAACTATGGGGCATGCCGATCAAGCGGCAGCCAAAAAGTGGATCGACGAAGAATTTCAGCCGTCGGTTCTGAATAAAAGCGAACAAATGTCCGAAATGCAGTGGTTCATTGATGCCGCAGCGCCGTTCTCGGGCATGGAAGTGAATGTTCTGTCCGAAGGCATTCCAACACATGGGTATGAATCCGAAGTGTTGACCAAAGCCTTTGAGGAAATCACGGGCATCAAAGTGAACCACCAAATTCTGGGTGAAGGCGAAGTTGTGCAGGCGGTTCAAACCCAAATGCAGACCAAGCGGAACCTGTATGATGGGTATGTGAACGACTCTGACCTGATCGGTACGCATTCCCGGCTGCAATTGGCCTATAACCTGACCGATCAGATGGCGGGTGATTGGGCGGCGACAACCTCGCCCACCTTGGATCTTGACGATTTCATGGGCAGCCAATTCACCACGGGTCCAGATGGTGACCTGTACCAATTGCCCGATCAGCAATTTGCGAACCTTTACTGGTTCCGCAAAGACTGGTTCGATCGTGCTGATCTGCAAGAGGCCTTTAAGGCCAAATACGGCTATGATCTTGGCGTTCCGGTCAACTGGTCTGCCTATGAAGACATCGCAGAGTTCTTTAGCAACGACGTGAAAGAAATCGACGGCACCGCCATCTATGGCCACATGGATTATGGTAAGCGGGCACCTGATTTGGGGTGGCGCATGACCGACGCGTGGCTGTCAATGGCAGGCGCGGGTTCCAAAGGTGAGCCAAATGGTGTGCCCATTGACGAATGGGGCATCCGCATGGAAGCGGGCTCGTGTAACCCAGCGGGGGCTTCGGTGTCTCGTGGGGGGGCGGCCAACGGCCCAGCTGCGGTCTATGCGATCCGCAAGTGGGATGAGTGGCTGCGCCAATATGCGCCTCCAGGGGCGGCATCGTTTGATTTCTATCAGTCGCTGCCTGCGCTGAGCCAAGGCAATGTGGCACAGCAGATTTTCTGGTATACAGCCTTCACCGCAGACATGGTGAAGCCAAAATCAGAAGGCAACAACACGGTTGATGACGCTGGCACCCCGCTGTGGCGGATGGCCCCAAGCCCACATGGCCCTTATTGGGAAGAGGGTCAAAAAGTTGGCTACCAAGACGTAGGGTCTTGGACCTTCTTGAAATCTACCCCGTCGGATCGTGCACAGGCAGCTTGGCTTTATGCCCAGTTTGTGACCTCAAAAACTGTGGACGTGAAGAAATCTCATGTGGGTCTGACTTTCATTCGTGACAGCTCGGTCAACCATGAATCTTTCAGCGAACGTGCTGGCAACTTGGGTGGTCTGGTCGAATTCTATCGTTCGCCTGATCGTGTTGCTTGGTCGCCTACTGGTGTGAACGTGCCTGATTATCCAAAACTGGCACAGATCTGGTGGCAGCAGATTGGTGATGTGAACTCTGGGGCGTTTACCCCACAGGAAGCAATGAACCGTCTGGCCGAAGAAATGGACATCACAATGGCCCGTATGCAGCGCGCAGACGAGCAGGCGAATGTCTATGGTGGCTGTGGTCCGCGTCTGAACGAAGAGAAGGACGCAGAGTGGTGGTATGCCAACGGTGGCGCCAAAGCCCCGCTGGAGAACGAAAAGCCACAGGGTATGACCGTCAACTATGACGAATTGGTTGCTCGCTGGGCCGCCAACTAACCCCCTAAACGCGGCCCTTATCCTGATTAGGGCCGCACATCGCCCCGGATCCAACTGGTCCGGGGCACCTTTGGGAAAGCAGACCAAGATGTCCCTAGAATTACGCAATGTGACCAAGCGTGTTGGCGCCGAGTTGCACATCAAAGACACCTCGCTAAAGCTGGAACCCGGACGGTTTAACGTCCTGTTAGGGGCCACTGGCGCAGGCAAAACATCCCTGATCAAACTCATGGCTGGGTTGGACCAGCTGGCCAGTGGCCAAGTTTTGATCAATGGCAATGACGTCACCAAGCTGAGCACGCAGAAGCGCCAAATTAGCTTGGTCCATCAGTTCTTTATCAACTATCCGCATATGACGGTTTTCGACAATATCGCCTCGCCCTTGCGCGTGGCTGGCATGGCGAAATCCGAAATTCAAGGCCGTGTAGAAGAGGCCGCAGACATCTTGCAACTGCGCCCGATGCTCCATCGCCGCCCGCACGAGTTATCAGGGGGTCAGCAGCAGCGCACGGCATTGGCCCGGGCCATCGCCAAAGAAAGCCATGCTGTGTTCCTAGATGAGCCGCTGGCAAACCTGGACTATAAGCTGCGCGAAGAGCTGCGGGATCAATTGCCGGATCTGTTCGCAGGGCGGGGTGCCGTGGTTGTCTATGCCACATCCGAGCCCGAAGAGGCCTTGATGCTGGGCGGGAAAACGGCGCTGATGAATGATGGGTGTGTGACCCAATTTGGGGACACCGCCGACATCTATCGAAATCCCTCGAATGTGCTGGCAGCGCAGGTGTTTTCTGATCCGCCGATCAACACCGCACCGGTGCGAAAGCAGGGAGAGCTTGCGGTTCTGGAGGGCGGTGTCAGCTGGACCTTAAGCGGCACAGCTGCGGGGCTTGCCGATGGGGACTATACCGTCGCAATCCGGCCGCATCACGTGCGACCGCTGGCCTCGGGGCAATCTCATGTTCAGATTTCTGGCACGGTTCAAGTGACCGAGCTGTCTGGATCTGAGAGCAGCGCGCATTTCGCGATGGGCGCTGGCAGTTGGGTGTCGTTGGCTGCGGGGGTGCATCCCTACCAAGTTGGAGAAGTTCACGACTTCTATCTTGATCCCACTGCTTGCTACTTTTTTGCGCCTGACGGCGCGCGTGTTGCCTGAGGCGATTATGGCTAAAATTACTCTCTCAAAGCTGCGTCACAGCTATCTTTCAGCGCCTACTCAGCCGTCTGATTATGCACTCAAGGAAATCGATCTGGAGTGGACGGACGGTGGGGCCTATGCGCTTTTGGGTCCATCGGGCTGCGGTAAATCCACCTTGCTGAACATCATCTCGGGCCTTTTGGTTCCGTCAGAAGGGCAAATCCTGTTTGACGACCAAGATGTTACAGCATTGCCCCCAGACAAGCGCAACATCGCGCAGGTGTTTCAGTTCCCGGTGATCTACGACACGATGACGGTTTATGACAATTTGGCGTTTCCTTTGCGCAACCGGGGTCGGGGCGAGGATGTCGTCCACGCTCGGGTGATGGCTATCGCCGAGATGCTCGAAGTGACCGAGATGCTCCAGGTCAAAGCTTCAGGGCTTAGTCCGGACAACAAACAGAAGATTTCGATGGGACGCGGATTGGTACGCGAAGACGTCAATGTTGTGATGTTTGACGAACCACTGACCGTGATTGATCCGCATCTGAAATGGAAACTGCGCTCAAAGCTGAAAGAACTGCACCAGCGCGTGAATGCGACGATGATCTACGTGACCCATGACCAAACCGAAGCGTTGACGTTTGCGGATCAGGTTGTGGTGATGCAGGACGGCGAAGTGGTGCAAATCGGCACGCCGGTGACCCTGTTTGAACGCCCGGCCCATACGTTTGTTGGCCACTTTATCGGCTCTCCCGGAATGAATGTTTTACCCTGTACCCTCAACGATGGGCAGGCGCATTTTGGCGACACGCCGGTGGTGCTTGAAGGCCCCATTCAAGGACAGCCCTCTGGCAAGATCGAGATTGGGGTGCGCCCCGAATTTGTCTCCTTCGCCGAAAGTGGCGTGCCAGCAACCGTTAGCAAGGTGTCTGATGTGGGTAAGCATATTGTTGTTGAATGTCAGTCGCTTGGTCAACGTATCAACGCGGTTGTTGACAAAGCTCCGCCCCCAGTCGGCAGCACTGTTCATCTGCAATTTAGATCAGATCAAACCCGCCTTTACGTCGAAGGTTGGATTGCCACCCAAGCAAAAGGGGCCGCACAATGAAGCCTGTAAATCATAAGGGGTGGTACTTTGTACTGCCGGTGTTGGTCTTGGTTGCGTTCAACGCATTGATCCCGATGATGACGGTGGTCAACTATTCGGTCCAAGAAACCTTTGGCGACAACCTGTTCTTTTGGGAAGGGTTGGGCTGGTTTGAGCAAATTCTAAGGTCAGATCGCTTTCATGCGGCGCTTGGCCGTCAGTTTATGTTCACCTTCTTGATCCTGATTATCGAGATCCCACTGGGCATTGCCATTGCATTGTCGATGCCGCGCAAAGGTTTTTGGGTGCCGGTCTGTTTGGTGACAATGGCGTTGCCCATGTTGATCCCTTGGAACGTTGTTGGGGCGATGTGGAATATCTTTACGTTGCCGGACATCGGATTGCTGGGGTATTTCCTGAACCACACTTTGGGCATCAACTATGACATGACCCAAGACCCCTTTGCGGCTTGGGTGACCATCATCACCATGGACGTGTGGCATTGGACATCACTTGTTGTGTTGCTGAGCTACGCCGGATTGGTGTCGATCCCGGATGCCTATTATCAGGCGGCCAAGATTGACGGCGCCTCCAATTGGTCGGTGTTTCGCTTTATCCAGCTGCCAAAGATGAAAACGGTTCTGACCATCGCGATCCTTTTGCGCTTCATGGACAGTTTCAACATCTACACCGAGCCATTTGTTTTGACCGGTGGCGGGCCTGGAAACTCCACCACGTTGCTGTCGATTGATCTTGTTAAAATCGCATTGGGTCAATTTGACCTCGGCCCTGCCGCCGCGATGAGCTTGATCTACTTTGCCATCACTCTCTTGGTCAGCTGGCTGTTCTACACGCTGATGACCAAAGACGACTTGAACTAAGGAGGCCGGTTGGATGCAAAAACGTACCATCGTCCCGATCGTCTATATTCTGTTCCTGCTGCTGCCGATTTATTGGCTGGTTGCCATGAGCTTTAAGACCACCAACGAAATCTTGTCTGGATTTTCGTTGTTCCCGCAAACCTTTACCCTCGAAAACTACGCGACGATTTTCACCGATCCATCGTGGTATTGGGGCTATATCAACTCGATCCTTTATGTGTCGATCAATACGGTGATTTCGGTTCTGGTGGCCCTGCCTGCGGCCTACGCCTTTAGCCGCTATCGCTTTTTGGGGGACAAACAGCTGTTCTTTTGGCTGCTGACCAACCGGATGGCACCTGCGGCGGTTTTTGCCTTGCCCTTCTTTCAGCTGTATTCGGCAGTGGGATTGTTTGACACGCATTTGGCCGTCGCGCTGGCGCACTGCCTGTTCAATATTCCACTGGCGGTGTGGATCCTCGAAGGTTTTATGGGCGGCGTTCCAAAAGAGCTGGACGAAACAGCCTTTGTTGACGGCTATTCCTTCCCACGATTCTTTGCGACCATCTTTGTGCCTGCCATCAAGGCCGGGGTCGGGGTGGCTGCCTTCTTCTGCTTTATGTTCTCATGGGTCGAATTGCTGCTGGCCAAAACACTGACCGCGGTGGCGGCCAAACCAATTGCGGCCACGATGACAAAAACCGCGTCCAGTGCGGGCTATGAATTGGGGCTGCTTGCGGCGGCGGGGACGTTGACAATTATCCCCGGTGCAATCGTGATCTACTTTGTTCGAAACTATATCGCGAAGGGTTTCGCGATGGGGAGAGTGTAATGCTAAGTTGGATGGCTTGGACTTGGCCCACGGCCTTGGTTTTTATTGGAATTTTCTCGGCGATTGGGATTTTGACGGTTGTCGAAATCCGCCACCCCGGCGGAGATGAGCGCAAAGGTATTTTGGGGCTGACCACCACGCGAGGCGATCGCTTGTTCATCAGCTTGCTGGGCACCAGCTATATCTTTTTGGCGTGGCTTGGGTTGATTGGGATGCCCTTGTGGATCCCCTTGGGATTGGCGATCTGCTGGGGGATCTTCTGCTTCTGGAAGGTGTGAAAACCGTAGGTCCAGATGACAAAGTTTGGACTTACGATAAGTTTAGTAGTATGACCCCTTATGGCTTAAGTAAGTGAGAGTAGAGTTTCGTGGTACGGCAAAAGAAAACTGGTGAGTTCCTGACCGAAGTAGAATTGGAATTCATGAACGTCGTCTGGGCAACAGGCGGCGGCACCGTACGTGAGATCCTTGCGGAACTGAACAAAACGCACGAGCGGGCCTATACATCCGTGGCAACTGTTTTGAAGATCATGGAAAAAAAGGGGTTTCTGGTTTCGGACCGTCAAGACCGTTCGTTGGTTTACCACCCGGCGGTACAAAAGACGGCCTACCAGAAAACAACGCTAAGAAACCTCTCGAGCAAATTGTTCAATGATACGCCTGCGGCATTGGTGGCGCGCCTTGTGGAGGACGAGGACGTTACCAACGAGATGCTGGAGGAAATCAAAGCGCTTCTTGACGAAAGGTTGGGGGAGGAAAATGGAAGTCGATGACGTTCTGAATGCATATATCGACCTAAATCTGCTGCTGGCGATCGGCGTGATGTTGTGGCTGGGCCTCAAGTGGGGACTGTCACGAGTTGGCTTGGGCTATGCCTATCGACCGCAATTGCGTTTACTCAATGCTTTGACAGCACTTTTGGCGATCTGTCCTGTTCTTGCGCTGGCTCTGACCAGCTGGGCTGGTGCGGCCCCCACCACACTTTCCGATGTTTTGGTCGCGCAGTATCTCAGCGGCAATGTCAGCATGAGTGCGGGCGAGTTCGAAGCTTTGATCGGGTTGCGCGAAACCAGCGTGCGCAGTCTGGTGTCCTTGCAATCCACGGGTGCCCAAATCTTGGCAGTGGGTTTTGCGATTGGGGTGGCGCTGTGCGCGCTGCGTGTTTGCGTGTCGATTTTACGTCTGCGCAAAGTGATCCAAAACGCCTTTTTGTGGAAAAAATCCGGTAAAGTTTATGTTCTTGTCAGCGATGTGACCCGGGTGGCCTTTTCCACACGGGGGTGGCGTCGGCGCTATGTTGTTCTGCCGACGTCGCTTTTGACGGCGCCGACGGATTTGCGATTAACGGTCAGCCACGAGTTGCAGCACTTTCGGCAAAATGACATCGAGTTTGAATTCCTGCTCGAGTTTTTGCGCCCCTTGTTGTTTTGGAACCCAGCGTATCATGTTTGGCGACGCGAAATGCAGCAGCTGCGTGAATATGCCTGCGATCAGACGCTTTTGGCGCGCCAGAGTTTCGATGTGCGGGCCTATTGCGAGTGCCTGATCCGCGCCAGTGCCTTTGCTGCGCGCGAACAGGTGTTGTTCACCGAGCGCTCGCCCATCGTTCCCTTGGTCGACCGGACCGAAGCGCGCGGTGGCTCTGCGCTTAAGCGGCGCATTCTGGCCGTTGCATCCTCTTCTGGGCGCCAAGGGCATGCGGCGTCTTGGATGATGCTCAGCGGGTTGTTAATGGCTGCGGTCTTTGCTGCCACCATCGCCATCCAACGTCCCTCAGATTGGAGCCATGATCGGATCATGCTGGCCACCATCGTCAATCTGGAACGTATGGAGCAACGATCGGTCCAAGTGGACAGCCCGTTTGCTGGTGGATTTGTGCGCGCTGATTGATGCGTTCTTAAGATAACACGCGTGACGCCCGTCGGAATGATCCTGCGGGCGTTTGCATTTGTGGCTTGGGTTATGCCCAAGCTATGGCCAGATCTGGATGATCCGGTGCGTTCAGTTCTGCAACAGCCCATGATTGGTTTTGAAACAATAGGCTGTCGGCAAATCCACCTTCTTGGGTCAAGATGCTGAAACTTTTGGGGCGTCCTGAAAACCCAACCCCCGCCGCTTTCAGCACTGCTTCTTTGCGCCGCCAAACGGATAAGAAGAACGCACGGGCCTCAGTGGGGGCGGGGGCCAAACTGGACAGATGTGCAATCTCATCTGGGGCAAAGACATGCTCTGCCATGCCAAACATGGATGCGGTTTCGGTGCGCGGCGCTAACTCTAGGTCACACCCCACCGCGCCTTGAGCCAAAAAGCATACGGTGATCAGCCCATGCGAATGAGTGATGCTGAACTTGGGCAAGGCGTCAGAGGCATAGGGCTTTTGTTGAGGCGGCGCGGTGATCGCGACATCCCCGGGATCACACCCCTCATAGGTTGCCAAAACCTGCCGCAAGACGGCGCGCGCGCTGAGATAGGCCAGACGATCTTGCACCATTCTCAATTGCTCTGCGCGCTTGGTTTCCTCAACCGGGAACTTGGTTTCAGCGATCAAAGTTTGCGCCACGTCATCTTCACAGTTGAACCAAACACAGGTTGGACCTTGAGTGGTGATACCTGCGCGAATGGCGGCCAAATCCGATGGGTCATGAAGCACAATAGGCGGCATAGCGATTGTATGTCTCTGGGGTACAACGTCTTTTCGGCATCATGACGCGCGAGGGGCTGAACTACAACAAAATTGGCCCAAAGGCGTGCGTCAAAGACAGCTGTGCACCCATGGTGGTTTGGGCAAATTCAGAATCACCTTGCATGGCCCCGCTGATTGCTATTCCTTAGGGAGCTAGGTGAGAAGCTGCGTCCAAATAGCATTCTATCCAGTCTGGCGGCTCAATGAGCCGAAATGCCCGGACCCTTCGGCGGTTTTGGAAGACGATATATCTGACCAAAGCGCAAAGCATCTCCATCGACTTAAATCTCAAATAACAATCGAACTTGACCCGATCTGCCTGTAAAGGTGGGTTCGGCTCAGAATAATAATACGCCTACTAACCCCGGGAGGTTATCCAAATGTCTACTAAACTTTACGCAGCGGCCGCTGCGCTTTCACTCGCAGGCCTGACAGGCACCGCAGCTCATGCCGATTGTGGTGAAGTCACCATGACCGAAATGAACTGGGCGTCCAGCGCCGTTGTGACCGCTGTGTCCAAGTTCATCATGGAACAGGGTTATGGCTGCACCGTCACCACAATCCCTTCATCCACAGTGCCTTCGCTGGTTTCTGTTGCGGAAACAGGCAAGCCTGACATCGTGACCGAACTATGGATCAACGGCACGCCTGCCTATAACGAGCTGCAAGACAGCGGCAAAATCGAAACCGTCGCAGACGTGCTGTCTGATGGTGGCGTCGAAGGTTGGTGGGTTCCTCAGTACATGGTTGATGCCAACCCTGAGCTGGCAACAATTGCAGGCGTTTTGGCCAACAAAGACCTGCTGGGCGGTCGTTTCCACAACTGTCCTGACGGATGGGCCTGTAAGAACACCAATGGCGATCTGACCAAAAACTTTGGTCTGGTTGATGCCGGCTATGAAATCTTCCAGCACGGTTCTGGTGAAACCATGGCGACATCGATCGCTGCTGCGTTCGAAAACAAAGAGCCTTGGTTGGGTTACTACTGGGCCCCAACTGCCGTTCTTGGCAAATACCCAATGGTCGAAGTTGATCTGGGCGTAGAGTACAACGAAGAAGTCTTCCTGTGCGCGGCCAACGCCGAGTGTACAGCCGAAGGCCTGTCCAGCTGGCCAATCGGTCCGGTGAAAACCGTTGTGACCACAGATTTCTCCGCTCAGCATCCAGATCTGGCCGCGCTGATGGGCAATGTGTCCTTCACCAACACCCAAATGGGTGAAGTTCTGGCTTGGAAAGACGCCAACACAGCGTCCAACGACGAAGCCGCCGTTTACTTCCTGACCAACTATCAGGACGTTTGGGGCAACTGGCTGAACGACGAAGCCAAGGGCAAGCTTTCGGCGTTGCTGCAATAAGCACTCTGACAGAAGGGCGTCCCAAGGGGCGCCCTTTTGCTGTGGGCATCTGCTCACCAATAAAAATACGACAGAGGGGATATTCTAATGGCCACATATGATTGGCTTATCAATTCGTTGGGATTGACGGACTGGTGCGAAGCAAACAAGTCCGACGGACCGATGACGATGGCCGAACTGCTGGCCAAGAACAGCAAAGCCCCCGTTGGTGAAGGTGCCGATGCGGTGTCTTTCTGGGAATTGCCGTTTCCATCATTGGACGAGTTGAACAAGTCCTGTTCGGGGTTGGCGCGCACACGCGACATGACCTCTTGGGTTGAAGACCTGTTTTTGGCCGTCAAAGACAGCCTGAAACTGGTGTTGGACCCGATCACACAGCCGCTTAGCTGGGCCTTGGATGGCTCTCTCTGGCTGTTCACAACCCTGCCGTGGTTTGTGGTTATCCCCTTGTTGCTGTTGGCCGTTTGGGCCGCAACACGGTCTTGGGCTTTGATTGGGTTTGTGGCGCTGTCGTTTGGAGGCTTGGCCTTTATCGATCACTATGTGCCTGCCATTCAAACGCTGTCGATCATCTTTGTCTGTACCAGCTTCAGTGTCATAATAGGCGTGCCCATAGGCATCTTACTGTCGCGATCTGACACCTTGCAAAAGATCAGTTTGCCGGTGCTCGATATGCTGCAAACCTTGCCGACGTTTGTCTATCTGATCCCCCTTATCTTCTTGTTTTCCGTCACGGAATCCAAACTCTATGGCGTTGCGATCATCCTGTATGCCGTGGTGCCGGTCATCCGATTGACCGATCTGGGCATCCGCTTAGTGGACAAGGATGTAATTGAGGCAGCGAATGCCTTTGGCATGACCGAAAAGCAAAAGCTGTTTGGGGTGCAAATCCCCCTGGCTTTGCCAACGATCATGGCGGGTGTGAACCAGACGATCATGATGAGCTTGGCGATGGTTGTGATTGCGTCACTGGTGTCCGCACCGGGGCTGGGCGTCCTTGTTCTGCGCGGTATTCGAAACCTAGAGCTGGGTGTTGGCTTGGTGTCTGGGATTGGCATTGTGCTGCTTGCGATCTTGCTTGATCGCGTCACCAAAGCCGCGCTGGGCCGTATCAACGCCGCACAAAAGCAATAAGGACAGAGACATGAACAAAGAACCAAAGGTCTCTATCCGCGGCCTCTACAAAATTTTTGGCGCCAAACCTGCCGAGGCCCTCACGCAGGTCCACGCCGGGATTGGCAAAACCGAACTGCTGGAACAGACCGACCATGTTTTGGGCCTGCAGGACATCAACGTCGATATCCAAGCTGGGGAAATCACCGTCATTATGGGGTTGTCAGGGTCGGGTAAATCGACACTGATCCGGCATTTGAACCGGCTGATTGAACCCACCGCAGGTGAGGTGATCGTCGACGGTGAAAACGTGCTTGAGTACGACGAGGTGCAGCTGCGCAAGATCCGGCAGGAAAAAATGTCGATGGTCTTTCAGAAGTTTGCGTTGTTGCCGCACCGCTCGGTTCTGGAAAATGTTGGTCTGTCGCGTCGCGTGCGCGGCGAAGATCAAAAGGCTGCAGACACTGCCAGCTTGCCGTGGTTGGAACGTGTGGGCCTTGCAGGGTATGAAAGCCATTATCCGCACCAGCTGTCTGGCGGTATGCAACAACGTGTGGGCATTGCGCGGGCTTTGGCCTCGGACAGTGACATCATGTTGATGGACGAAGCGTTCTCTGCCTTGGATCCGCTGATCCGAACCGACATGCAGGACCTGCTGCTAGAGTTGCAGCGCGAATTGCACAAGACCATCATCTTTATCACCCATGATTTGGACGAGGCCTTGAAACTGGCGGATCATCTGGTGATCCTGAAAGACGGCTATGTCGTTCAACAAGGGGAACCACAGCACATTTTGTTGAACCCCAATGACCCTTACATCGAAGACTTTGTCAGCGATATCAACCGGGCGCGGGTTTTGCGGGTGCGCTCTGTTATGTCCGAGTTGGACACAAACGCGACCTATGCGGATGTGGTGGATGTGAACGACAATCTTGAAAAACTGATCGAGATGTCCGAGGGCGACACGTCGTTCATCTACAAGGTTCAGAAAGATGGTAAGGACGTCGGGACATTGGACATGAAGGATCTGGTGCGGGCCCTGGTGCCCACACATGCCTCCGATAAGTCGACGGTCCGTTAATAGGTGAGGGCTCTGGCCTTATCGGCCGAGTCCCCAAAATAATCTTTGAAGTTGCGCGTCTTGCAGTCTGCAACCAAGGTCATTTCTTCTTTTGCCGGTGTGACGGGCATTTTGAACCTGACTTTGCGGAACTGCGGCGCCAACTCGATCCGCAACCGATTGCGTTGGATCGTGCGGATTTTGGCGGTGTTCCCGTTCAGCTGAGTATACCGGCCCGAGGTTACATCCCGAACAATCAAAGCGAAATTCGCAAAGTCACACCGATTGTCGACGGTGATGTTTGCGGTGATCCGATTGCGATCCCGATAGATGATATCTCCGATGCTGTACCAATAGGCATTGGCGAGCATCATAATGCCTCCGACGACGATAAAGGCTGCCGCGATGGCGAAAGTTTTTAACATGTACTCTGGTCCGGCTCTGTAGGGGCGCTTTGCGCTTGGATTATCCTCACCCTTAAAAACGGCAAAACGACCTGAGGTTTTAGGCAGGGGGGGGCGGTTCAATGAAAAAGGGGCGTAGCCATTTGGCCCGCCCCAATATTTTTCTTACATGGTTTTCTAGGTGTCAGCGCGACTCGGGCTTGACCCGGAAAACAGCTAGATAAAGCGCAGGCACAAAGTAGAGCGTGATCATCGTGCCTGCGATGATGCCCCCCATCATGGCATAGGCCATCGGACCCCAGAAAATTTGCCGCGAAATTGGGATCAGGGCCAAGCTGGCGGCGGCGGCCGTCAACAAGATGGGGCGCGCCCGGCTGTCGCTGGCTTCAAACACAGCCTGCCAAGCGCTGCGGCCTTTGTCGCGCAGAACCTCAATCTCGCTCACCAAAATGATCGAGTTGCGGATCAGAATGCCGATCAAAGCCAGCACACCCAAGATCGCCACAAACCCGAGAGGTGCGCCGGATGGCACTAAGGCCGCCACAACACCAATCAAGCCCAAAGGCGCGACGCAAAGCACCACAAAGCTAAGCCGGAAGCCCTGCATCTGCATCATGACCAATGTGGCCATGATCAACAGCATCAGCGGCATCACGGCCAAAATTGGCGCTTGGCTTTTGGCGCTTTCGGCAACCGCACCACCTGCTTCAACGCGATACCCCAGTGGCAACGTTTCAGCGAATGCCGCAATCTTGTCGTCGAGGGCGGCCACAACGGTGGCGGGCTGATCGCCATTGTTGATGGCGGCAGAGACCGTGACGGTGGGGTTGCGGTTGCGTTGATGGATCACAGGTTGTTCGGTTTCATAGCGGAAGGTGGCCAGCGACCGTAGCGGAATGCTGGCACCATTTGACCCTGTAAGCTCCAAGTTCTCCAACGCCCCAACCGAGCTGCGAGAGGCTTCGGTGCCGCGCGCCAAAATGTCGACCAGATAGGCCTGATCGCGCAGCTGTGTTAAGGCCTGCCCGTCATAAAGCGAATTCAGCGCAGAAGAGATGTCGCTGGAGGTGATGCCAAGCTGGCGGGCTTTGTCCTGTTGGATTTCAACCCGCACCACACGGGAAGGTTCGTTCCAGTCCAGAACCATAGATTCCAACCGCTCATCACTGGCCACGACAGCTGCCAGATCGCGGGCCAGATCGCGCGTGGTCTCCAAATCAAGGCCGATCAAGCGGTATTGAACGGGGCGCCCCACAGGAGGGCCGATATCAAGCAGCTTCACAAAGACATCAACACCGGGGAAGTCACGTTTGGCCGCATCGCTCAGTTGCTTGCGCAGCGCATCACGGTTTTCAACCGACGGAGTTTGAATGATGATTTGTCCTTTGTTGGCGCCCGGCGTCTGCACGTCAAACGTCAGCAAAAAGCGCGGTGCCCCACGGCCCACATAAGAGGACCAGAACTCAACATGTTCATTGTCCTTTAACAGCGTCTCAAACCGATCCATTTCGGCGCGTGTTGCCTCGATAGAGGCGTTTTGCGACAGGGCAAAATCGACCACCAACTCAGGCCGGTCCGAATTGGGAAAGAACTGTTGCTCGACAAAGCGCATCGAGTAGACGGAAAAGGCAAACAGAGCCACAGTGGCCGCAATTGTCAGCCAGCGGAACCGCATAGCGCCAAGCAACGTCGTATGGAACAGTTTGCGCACCCGCCCGGGCTCGCCGGTGTGGTGTTTCATTGTTTTGGGCAGCATGACCACCCCAATCAATGGTGTGAACAGCACCGCAACCACCCAAGAGGCCACCAACGACACCGCGATGACGACAAACAGGGAAAAGGTAAATTCACCTGCCGCTGAGGAGTTCAACCCAATCGGGATAAAGCCGGCCACCGTGACCAAGGTGCCCGACAGCATCGGAAAGGCAATCGAGGTCCAGGCGTAAGAGGCCGCTTTGGTCAGGCTTTCGCCTTTTTCGAGACGTGTGATCATCGTCTCAATCGCAATCATGGCATCATCCACCAGCAGCCCCAGCGCAATGATCAACGCGCCCAGCGAAATACGCTGCAGGGTGAAGCCGGTGTACTCCATGACCACAAATGTGATGGCCAAAACCAATGGGATCGAGAGCGTGACCACAAACCCAGCCCGCAGGCCCAAGCTGATGAAACTCACCGCTAAAACAATGGCCACGGCTTCGAACAGCGCTTTGATAAAGTGGTTTACGGCGTGATCCACAACATGCGGCTGGTTGGCCACTTGGTGAATGTCGATGCCAATTGGCATTTCGGATTGCGCCTTGGCCAGAATGGCATCCAACTCTGCGCCATACTCGATGATATTGGCACCTTGGCGCATCCCTGCGGATACCCCAATGGCGTCTTGTCCCTTGAACCGGAAATGCTCGGACGGGGGATCTTCGTACCCACGGCGAATGTCAGCCACATCGGTCAATCGAAAGAAGCTGTCCCCAACGCGTAGGTTAACGTCCTCAAGGCTATCGAGCCCAGAGAATTGCCCGCTGACACGCACCAGAACCCTCTCAGGGCCAGCCGCGATCACACCCGAGGGAATGATCGCGTTCTGAGCGGCCAGCGTTGCTTGAACCTGTTGCTGGTTTAGCCCCAGCGCAGACAGTCGTTCAGAAGAAAACTCAAGAAAGATGACCTCGTCACGAGTGCCAAAGATCTCGACCTTGCCCGCGTCATCCAACCCTTGAATCGTCCGGCGCAGCGTTTCGGCATAGTCGCGCACCTCGCGTGGGCTGAACCCATCCGAAGTCAGCGCATAGATGTTTCCAGCCACATCGCCAAAATTGTCGTTGAAGAAAAATCCGGCAAATTCGGCGGGGAATTCACCTCGGATGTCTCCCATCATATTGCGGATTTCTTGCCAGATCCGCGGCAATTCATCGGCATTTGTATCTGGTTTCAGCTCAACATAGACAATCGCCTCACCCGGGCGTGTGACCGAGCGGGTAAAGTCCAACTCATCAACGTCTTCCAGTTTTTTCTCAATACGGTCGGTGACTTGGGTCAAAGTGTCCTGAATGTCCGCGCCGGGCATTGCCCCGGCAATGACCATGGTTTTGATCGCAAAATTCGGATCTTCTTCGCGTCCGATATTGACGTAGGACAGAGTCCCAGCGACCAAACAAATGATCATCAGGAACCAGACAAAGGAGCGATGCTTGAGCGCCCAGTCAGACAGATTAAACTTGTTCATGGGTGCACACGCGGGCCAACGATTTGGCCTTCCGTTAAAGAGTGAATACCTTTGATGGCGACTTCTTCGCCACTGGCTAAGCCCGAAGTCACACGGATGCGGTCGCCAAAGCGTTCCCCAAGCGTGACTGCGTGCAGATGCACGGTGTTGTGACTGCGATCAACGACCCAGACATGGGGGGCCCCTTGGGGGTCAAGCACAGCTGCTTGTGGTACAGAAATGCTGTTGGCTCCGTCCAATTTGGCACTGACCCGCACCAATGTGCCCAACCGAAAGGACGGGGGCGGATCTTGGAGCGTTAAGTGCAGGCGACGGGTTGTGCGTTTGGTCACCGGGGCAATGCGGCTTAGGATGGCTGCGGCGGTAACGGTGCTGTCAGAGGCCAGAGCTGCTTCAAATTGGCTGCCCCGATCCATTCCGGCCAAGGCGTGTTCGGGCAGGTCGATCACGATCTCTCGGTCCTGAGTGTCTGCCAATTGCACCACTGTTTGACCGGCGGATACTGTGGCGCCGGGTTCCACAAAGGTGGCCGTCACAACGCCGGCATGTGGGGCGCTTAACTCGGCCAGATCCAGGTTGTCTGCGGTGCGCGCCAAGGCGGCGCGGGCTTGTTCCAGTTGCGCTTCGGCGGTCTTGAGCACCAATTGAGCGTTTTCGACGTCAGTTGCGCTGTCGACGCCACGGTCTTGCAGCTCTCGGGCGCGCGCTTCTGCATCCTCAGCGTTGCGCAATTGCACTTCGGCGACGGTGACACCGGCCTGAGCGGCCCGCAAATCGGCGCGCAGCTCATCTGGGTCCAGACGCACCAAGATTTCGCCTTTTTGCACCAGATCTCCGGTGTCGACCAAGCGTTCGGCCACGGTGCCAATCAGCGGAAACCCCAGATCGGATTCCACACTGGCGGTGACGCTGCCAACGTAATTGGATTGATCGGGGCGACTGAGGTTGACGATTTCGGTCACAATTGGCCGCGGCGTCTGATCTGCGTCAGACACAGGCGCGGGGCCGGAGGCAAACGCTGGCGTGGCCAACGCGGACAGAAGGGTCAACAGGATCATCGGCTTCATTGTTGCTCTCCTGCGGCTTGGACTGTGCGACCGGGAAACAGCAGCTGTGATCCCAATCCGACGACCATCTCACCCTCGGTTAGACCGTCGGTGATGATCACGCGGTTTGTTGCATAACGCCCAACCGTGACTTGTCGCAGGTTCACCTGCATGCTGTCCGGGGCCACCACCCAAACCGCAGGCCCTGCATTGGTGGAGCTGAGGGATGTGAAGGGCAGGGCGATGCTGGCGGGGCCCGGGACGGACACCTCACCCACAACGGGATCACCAAACCTGATATAGGTTGGGGGATTGGGGATGGTCACCAAAACTTCGACGGTCCCGGTGCTGGCTTCGACCAATGGGGACACTTCCCGCACGTTGCCCTGAAAAGGCGCCCCACTGTTTTCAAGCGGGCGCAGCGTGACCGCCGTCTGGGTTAGTTCACTGGACAAAATCGTGTCGGGCACTTGGAACACAGCATCCATTTCCGCGCCAAGGGCCAAACGGAATATGGGCTGCGCAGCGGGCACAACCTCGCCCGCTTCGGCGAGGCGATCAATCACAATGGCGGCTTCGGGCGCGCGCAGTTCGGTGTCATCCAACGCGTTGAGCGCGACATCCAGTTCTGCGCGGGCCTGTATCATGGCGCTTTGAGTGACCCGCATCCGATCTTCGGCGTTGTCGCGCGCAATGCGCGTGGTGGCCCCGCGATCCAGCAGGGTTGCCTGACGGTCAAAGTCTTCTTTGGCTTGGCGAAAGTCGGCGTCGGCAATGGCAAGGGCGGCTTGCGCGGCGCGCAGGCCTTGTTCTTGTTGCACGGCTTCGATTTGAGCCAACAACGTGCCTTGCGTGATGGATTGTCCTTCCTGAACCAGAATTTCAGCCAAACGTCCGCCGGTCGGGAAGGACACATTGACCGATTGGCGCGCGGCCACTTCTCCGGTTTGGGAATAATCCAGCACATCTGGCAACGATTGCGTGGTCAGGATCTCTACCGTTAGAGGCGTCTCGGCCCATGTGGGCGAGGCTGACAACAGGGCAAGGCCTGACAGCGTTGCGAAGAGGGTCTTCATTGAGCGTCTCCTTTCGCGGGCAGCGTGTTTACCAGCTGCTCAAGATACTGAAACATGTTGTCGCGTTGGTCAAAGGTGATCGGGTCCAGCGACAGAAGTCGGAAATAAGTCTGGCCCTCTACCGCGCTCCAGATCGCATAGGCGGCCGTTGGATCGCCGCATTCTGCCTCGATCCGATCCCATAGGTTCTTATAGAGGCTTTGCACCGGAATCAGCAGCTTTGGGTCTTCGGATAGGCCGACGGCCAATGCCGCGTGCAAATCCCATTCTTCGGGGCGCAGGGACCGGCACAGAGCAATCAAAGAGCGCAGCGTTGGATTGGCGGCCTGAGAGATCTCGCTCATTTGCTGGTCAAAGCGCTGCCAAAACTCGGCCATTTTGCGTTCAAGCATGGCTTGGATCAGCGCGGGTTTGCTGGGGAAGTGATAGAGCAACCCGCCTTTGCTGGTCTTGGCCGTGCTGGCCACCAGATCAAGCGTCAACCGAGAGGTGCCTTTTTGGGTGGTGACCGCCTCGGCGGCGTCCAACAGGCGATCTTTGGTGGATGTCATTTGAAACTCATAAGGGGAGGAGAAAAATGTTTACCGTCCAGACGGTACAGTAAATGCCCCCGAAAATCCAGCACCACCGCATCGCTGTGCGGATTTCGCCTTAGATGCTGAATTGAAAGGATTTAGTTGGGGGGAATGTGCCGGGCACCCAACGAAGCGACGCGCTGCGATCTGGCCGAACCGAGAATCACCTGTCAGCTTGGCGTGTCGTCAGTTTCTAGAACGGGGATTGAAAATCCGGTTTTGATCCGGTTCATCACAACGCTGGTGCGGAACCGGCCGATCTTTTCCTCATCAAAGAAATGCCGCCGCGTGAAGGCTTCGAAATCAGCCATATCGCGCGCAGTTAGAATGATGATGAAGTCGCTGTTGCCCGTCACATAGTAGCATTGCATGACCTCTGGTGCGGCTAGCATCTGTTCTTTGAACTGATCCAGCACGCTGGGGCGTTCGCTTTGCAACGTCAATTTAACAATCAGGGTCAGTCCTCGCCCCAGTTTGTCGGGATTAAGCCGTGCGATGTCGGCCTCGACAAATCCAGACTTTCGCAATCTTGCCACTCTCTTACGGCAGGCATCCGGGGACAGGCCAACGACGCTTGAAAGAGCTTCGGCGGTCAGTCGATTGTCGGATTGAATCGCATTCAGGATCCGGCGGTCAAATGTGTCTAGGTCACTCATGTTGGGCAGGATATCGGATCATGAGCCATATAGATATGGGGTTGCGGGCTGAAATTCCGTGCTTGAGGACGAAAAGGGGCGGAAAATCGGACCAATCAGCGCGCAAATATCCGAGATCGTCTTGCATGAGGGCGCTAAGCTGGATGCAAACATAGGATAGGACAAACAGAATGCAGCAGCCCCTTGTGAACCCATTTGTTGGCACAGGCCTTCCAGACGCGGAGGCCATGGCCGTGGTGCCAAGCGTGGCTGTGGACGCCGTTGCGGCGTTGTTGGCCAAATGCCCGATGCACAAAGAGACACCGCTTGTGTCCCTGCCGGCCTTGGCCACGCGCGCCGGGGTTCGCGAAGTCTGGTGCAAAGACGAAAGCCAACGGATGGGCCTTGGCAGTTTCAAAGCTCTGGGTGCGGCTTATGTGATTGCGCAGGACGCGGCCAATGCCAATGCCGCGCACATGACCACGGCTCTAAGTGGCAAAACCTACGTGGCCGCAAGCGCGGGCAATCACGGCCTGTCGATTGCGGCGGGCGCTCAGGTGTTTGGCGCGCAGGCGGTGATTTTTCTGGCTGAAACAGTGCCCGAAGCCTTTGCCGATCGGTTGCGCGGTTTTGGTGCGCGGGTTGAACGTGCTGGCGACATCTATGAGGAAAGCATGGCCGCAGCAGAAGTTGCCGCCGCAGACAATGGCTGGACCCTGCTTTCTGATAGCTCTTGGCCCGGAAATACAGAAGCCGCACGACGGGTAATGGAAGGATACGTACAATTCGCCGCTGAGATCACCCAGCAAATTGCGCGCCCCCCGACCCATGTTCTGCTGCAAGCGGGCGTCGGGGGCATGGCCGCTGCGGCCGCCGCATATTTGCGCCAAGCATGGGGGCCAGAGGTGCAGCTGATTGTGGTTGAACCGACTGCGGCACCGGCCTTGCATGACAGTATTGCAGCGGGAAAGCTGGTCGACACACAGGGCCCGGTTTCGGCGATGGGACGTTTGGATTGCAAAACACCCTCGATGGTGGCTTTGGCCGGATTGTCGCGCGATGCAGATCAGTTTTGCCTGCTGTCTGAAATCGATGCGCAGACCGGGGTCACAGTTTTGGCCGAACATGATTTGCCCTCAACCCCGTCGGGTGCAGCGGGCTTTGCGGCTTTGTTGGCGGGGGTCGAGGGCATCGGCACAGACGCGCGGGTGCTATGCATTCTAAGCGAAGGCAGCGAAGATGGCTGAGAGCTTGTTTCCGGTGACTGAATACCGTCGGCGCGTTGCGACGCTGCAGGCCCATATGCACAATGCGGATATGGCGGCAGTGTTGCTGACCTCTCCGGCGGATGTGTTTTACATCACGGGGTTTTTGACCCGGTTTTGGGAAAGCCCCGCGCGCCCTTGGTTTGTGGTTGTCCCCGCCGTTGGCGATCCGATTGCGGTGATCCCGTCCATCGGCGAATTTTTGATGCGCCAGCATTGGGTCAAAGATGTGCGCACTTGGAACGCACCAGACCCTGAGGACGATGGCGTTAGCCTGCTGGCTCAGACACTAAAAGAAGTGTTGCCCAAGCGGGGGCGCCTTGGTGTGCCCATGGGGATTGAGACCCATGTTCGCATGCCTATGGCGGATTATCAGCGGTTGGAAAACGCCCTTGCACCCCGCTCTGTTGTCGACGCAACAGAGGTGGTGCAGCGCACCCGAGAGGTCAAATCAGAGGCTGAAATCGACAAAATTCGCACCGCCTGTCACATCGCGGCGGCCGCTTTTGATCGCGTGGCGGAGTTTGCCAAAGCCGGGGTGCCGCTGGACCAAGTTTTTCGGTCGTTTCAAATGGCCTTGCTGGATGAGGGCGCGGATTGGGTCAGCTATCTGGCCGGTGCTGCGGGACAAGGCGGATATGGTGATGTGATCTCACCCGCCAGCGGTGCGCCTTTGGTGGCCGGTGATGTCTTGATGTTGGACACCGGCGCGGTCAAAGACGGTTATTTCTGTGATTTTGATCGCAATTTTGCGGTGTCACAGGTGTCGCGCGAAACTCAGCGTGTTCATGAGGCGCTGTTTGCGGCCACCGAAACGGCCCTGAGTGACATCCGTCCCGGTATGCGGGCTTGTGACGTGCATCATCTGATGTGCGACGATCTAATGGCTCGAGGTGTCACGCCGGGTGCGGGACGTTTGGGCCATGGTTTGGGGCTGACTTTGACCGAATGGCCGTCCTTTACCCCGCTGGATCAAACTGTTTTGCGGGCAGGGATGGTCTTGACGCTGGAACCATCTGGTCATGTAGATGAGACGCGCTTGTTGGTGCACGAAGAAAATCTGGTGTTGCGAGACACGGGCGCAGAATTGCTGAGCCCGCGCGCCGCTTCGCAATTGCCTCAGTTGGAGTGAGCACGATGAGTTTTCCTTATGAGTTGACCGAGGCATTGGGGCCAAAAGCACGCTTGGGGCTGATTGTGCTGCAAACCGATGAGACCATTGAACAGGACTTTCGTCAGGCGTTTCCAAGCGGGGATATTGCGCTTTATGTCAGCCGGGTACCTAGCGGCGCGGCGGTGACACCTGAAACCCTGTCTGCGATGGCAGGGGAGTTGACGGCGTCAGCAGCGTTACTGCCCAGCAGCGTTGCGTTCAGCGCTATTGGCTATGGCTGCACCTCTGGGGCCACAATGATCGGGGCAGACCGCGTGGCCGCGCTGATTGCACAGGGTGTGCAGCCTGGCGCTGGGGTCACGAACCCGTTGACCGCTACTTTGGCGGGGCTGCGCGCGTTAGACGTGTCAAAGATTGCGATCGTGTCGCCCTATATCGCCTCTGTTTGTGCCCCGATGCAGGCTGTCTTCGAAGCGCAGGGAATTGCGGTGCACCAGACCGTGTCATTTGGTGAAGAAATCGAGGAACGTGTGGCGCGGATCGATCCGGCATCGATCTTTCAGGCGGCCTGCGTGGCGGGGGCTGATCCGTCGGTTGAGGCGGTCTTTCTGTCTTGCACCAATCTCAGGACGTTCGACATCTTGGCGGATCTTGAGGCTGAGCTGGGCAAACCTGTGCTCAGCAGCAACCAAGCCTTGGCGTGGCATATGGCATCCTTAGCAGGTGGGGTCACGCTGGAACCTAAATTGGGTCAACTCGGCCAGCTTTTGTAGACCCCAACTCAAGGGGGCTGCGCCCATTGTGATCAGTTCAGCAATTGGTTGCTGGGCGGTGTTTTGGGTACGGATTTGCGCAACCAGAACTCCAGCTTTTCACTCAATTGCTCGACCGAAGTTGGCTTGACCAAGAAGTCATCCATCCCCGCATCCATGCATTCGATCCGTTGTTGTTCAAACGCATCCGCTGTCAGAGCGATGATGGGGGTCTGCGACAGGTGCGGCTTGTCCTTGGATTTGCGCAAGGCCCGGGCAAAATCCAACCCGTTCATCACTGGCATGTTGCAATCACTTAGGATCACATCATAAGGCGCGCTGTCCGCAACTTTGGCCAAAGCTTGTTGACCATCATCCACGATGTCGACGTCATAGCCCATTTTGTTCAGCTGGGTGCGCAGCACCATCTGGTTGATTTGATTGTCTTCGGCCACCAAGATGCGGCCCTTGGAGGGGGCAGGATCCGGAGCGGCGGTGATCGATGGCTCTGGCTTGGCCTGCACCATCTTAGGACGCAAGCCCGCTTTGATCTCTTCAAGCAGGACGCTGGGCAGCAACGGATTACAATCCACAACCGAGCAGTTTTCGGGGAAGCTGTTGGAGGGCACGATCACATCTGACAAAATCAGGAAGTGCACATTCGGAAAGGTGGCTTGAATCCGGCGCAGCTGATCAGAAAGATCCTGCGCCACAGGCAGCGGGATCAGCACAGAGGGCGGGGTTTCATTGGCAAAGAGTTGGTCAATGACACGATCAAAGTCACGCTCTTCACGATAGATGCCGCCCGCAGCGCTGATGTGCCCGGCGATATTCACCGTCACCGACCGTTCGGTCAGCAGCGACAGAACGGTTTTACCCTTCAGATCCACCTTGTCTGATTGAGCGGTGATTTCTTTGACCGGAATATCCACGCTAAAGGTCGAGCCAACGCCCGGCTGGCTTTCGACATGGATCGAGCCAGACATCAAATCGACGATCTGCTTGGTGATGGTCAGGCCAAGGCCCGTACCACCAAATCGCTTAGACGTGTCCGAGCTGGCTTGTGTATAAGGGGTGAACAGGCGGCCCAGAACCTCTGGTGTGATGCCAATCCCGTTGTCTGCAATTTCAAAATAGATGCGGCCGGGTTCGCGTGCTTCAAAGCGAATGCGCACGGATCCGCGACGGCCATCCGCTTGGCCCGCACAGAACTTGATGGCGTTGCTCGACAGGTTCAACAGCACCTGTTTCATGCGTGTGCCATCGGCCAGAATTCGATCCGGCAGATGCGGCGAGAACGAGAATTCAAGATCAACGTCTTTCTCTTTGGCAATCGAGCTGGACAGCTGAACCACTTCTTCGACCGTTTTGCGCAGCTCAATTGGAGCCGGCGCCAGTTCCATCTTTTCGGCTTCGATTTTGGCGATGTCCAAAATGTCGTTCAAAATGCCCAACAATGTGGTTGCGGATGTGGCGATCAGGCCTAGGTTGCGGCGCTGGTTATCATCCAACTCGCTCTGGCTAAGGATCTGTGTCAGGCCGATAATACCCTGCATCGGTGTGCGGATTTCATGGCTCATCGAGGCCAGATAGCGGGTTTTCGCAGCACTTTTTTGTTCCGAAGAGGCCACCTCGCGGGTGCGTTCGGTCAGTTTGCTTTCCTTGGCTGCCAAGGCATAGGCAAAGAGCGACAGAACCACCACCATCAGCAGGTTGATCAAGAACAGAATACTGAAATCACGTTGCAGACTAGAGGCATGGGCGATTTCTTGGCGCCGGGCTGCCTGATTGGTCATATCCGACAAATACATCAGCTCAGAATGAAACTCGAACAAGAACGCTTGGAGTTTTTCGGCCAGACGGCGCCCCGTCGCGGGGTCGTTTGTCGTCAGATAGAGATCGATTTCGCTGCTGATCAGGGCCAACATTTGAGGGGCCGAGTTGATCACCGTCAGCGACCCGGAACCGGTGATATCGCCTTGAGCAAGGCGCAGGCTGATGTCATCGGAGGTGTGAATCTTTAGGATTTCTTGGTGAAACTGAATGTCCTGACGCAGGCCGTCATTCGGTGACAAGCGGTATTCATTCACCGCGTCGAACAGCTTTTGGAACCGAAATTCAAGCTGCATCAATTCGCTGATGTCATCAAAGGCGACAATCGTATCCGAGTTTTCGGTCGGCGCACTTCGGTTGAGATAAAAAATGTAAGGCAGAGAGGCCAGAAATACGACCATCAGAAACAGAGGCAATTTACCAACACGCCCAAGTCCGCCGGGCAGTCTCAATTCAAGATTTTTCATCATTGGACAAATTCATCTTTGCGTTAATTGACCTGCCCCGAAGACGGGAAAGGGGTTACTTTCGGGCGAACAGATTGTTGCCGTAAATACGGATCGATGCAGAGGTGGTGTCGTCAGAAATCTCGTCTAGAACAATTTGGCCGGATCCATCCCGGGTGCCGAACTCAAGCTGTACCGAGCGATTTTGCGTTTTCTCATCGACCTTTTTGCCTGCGGGCGTCTTTTCGATGGCGTCGCGAATGGCTTCGATCAAATCCGGGCGCCCCATTGGGATCGACAAGTCAATCAGCATGAGGTTCTTGGTCGAGGTGTTGGCCACGATGCGCGTGTCGTCTGGAAACAACAGATAGGTGTTGGGGGCCACTTTGACTTTGGGGCCATTGATGGCGCCAGCCATTGGACCAACAGGGATGGTTGTGGGTTGGCCGGGGTCAACCGCCGGTTGGCGCTTCACCGGGGGGGCGGTCTTGTCTGAGTCTGCCGAGCCCGAGTAGCCCGACATAATTGTCAGATGCAAAGACACCGAACCAACAGCCGCAACAACGGCGAGGGGTTTCCACATCATGTCGGCTCCTTTCCTAGTCGGTGTTGATCAGCGGGCGCTGGTTGGGGCGAAAGCCCATCGACCGGGTGAAGCCAATTCAACAATGGCATCACAACCAGACAGAGGGCACTGAACGAGATCGGTTTCACTTGCATGTGGCGGGTCCCTTTGTTTGGGACACCAGCACACAGGACGCGCGGGATGTCGGGTCGTGGGTTGGTTGAAACTTGATACTCATATTGTCACTACTCACTACACAGTACTGCACTTGGTCTTTTTTCTCCGGGTAAAGCTGACAACGGCAGTTTTGCAGAATCGTTTAGGGAAATTGTTCGCCTCAAGAGATAGTGATCGCCCCTATTTCTCAATTTCTACGGGCGAAATTCGGCGCTCGCTTTTTGAGGGGTCAGAGAACCCTTTGGATTCAAGGGCTGACTCTCGAAAGTATTGCGACGAAACGGCACAATATGTTTTTTCACCGCCCGAAAAAAAATTGTCCGGCGGTGTAAATTGACGATCTGTGCCGGCCTAGTGCTTGACGTAACGTCCACGCGGACGGCCAGAAAATGTCGACGTCGAGAGGCCCCATCAGCAGCTCAGCCCACCCAAGGCTCAGCGCGCTTGGGCTGTGCCGGCTGAGATCCGGATAAATCGTGCAAGCCGCGCCGCCGGTTGCGTTTTCTGACAGAAAACGGGTCGGAATTTATCAAATTCCGTGGCGTCGCGCTGGCCCAAAGTGCAGGCGCAATCTCGTGTTGCACGAATGATTTCAAGGGGGGATCAGCTTGGCTGCTGATGAAAGGGGGACAGGGCCACGTCGCGCGCGGCCCTGTCGTCGATTTAGCGCAGGCGCTGTTCTGTCTTGGCGTCAAACAGGTACATTTCGCTGCTGTCGAAATCCAACGTCACGGGGGTGTTCAGCTTGATCGCTTCGTCCCCACGGGTTTCAACAACCAGCTTTTCACCTGTGGGCGTCATCAAGTAGTCGTAAGACACGCCGCCCAACCGTTCGCGCAGATCCAAGATGATGTCGCTTTCACCTTCGTTGACGATTAGATGTTGGGGACGGAAGCCCACAATCACGGCCTCGCCTTCGCCAGGCAGTGTGATCGATGTGTCGATCGCAGCGCCACCCAGAGCGGGCACAACCACTTTGCCAGCTGTGACGGTGCCGTTCATGAAGTTCATGCTGGGAGAGCCGATAAAGCCTGCAACAAACTTGTTGTCCGGGTCTTTATAGAGATCCATCGGGCTGCCCACTTGTTCGATACGACCGGCCCGCAGCACAACAATTTTGTCAGCCAGGGTCATCGCTTCGACCTGATCGTGGGTCACATAGATCATTGTGGCGCCGATTTCTTTGTGAAGACGGGCAATTTCGACCCGCATATCAACGCGCAGTTCGGCATCCAAGTTGGACAGGGGTTCGTCAAACAGGAACACTTCGGGGCCACGGACAATCGCCCGGCCGATCGCAACACGTTGGCGTTGACCGCCAGACAGGGCCTTGGGTTTGCGCTTTAGATAGTCGTCAAGCTTCAGGATGCGGCTGGCTTCGCCAACCTTGGCTTTGATGTCGGCCTTGGGATGCCCGTTCATTTTCAGGCCAAAGCCCATGTTTTCTTCGACGGTCATATGCGGATAAAGCGCATAGGTTTGGAACACCATCGCAACGCCGCGCTGGGCCGCGTCCAAATGGGTAACGTCCCGGGACCCAATGTTGATTTGACCGTCGGTGGTTTCTTCCAACCCGGCGATCATACGCAACAAGGTGGATTTGCCGCAGCCCGACGGGCCGACAAAAACACAGAATTCTCCGTCGTCGATCTGTAGGTCCACATCGTGGATGACCTGCACATCTCCGTATTTCTTAACAGCCTTAGTTAGCGTAACCCCAGTCATGGCACACTCTCCCTATGTCTTAGCTTGGGAACTGCCACTTTTCGGCAGCCTTTGCGATTTCTGTTGCGGTTTGAAGCAATCGCGGACGGAAGGTCAAAAGCCCGTCCAATGATTGCCGTTGTTTGGATGTCGTGATGGACAGCGCCCCGATGACGCGCTGGGTTTTGGACAAAATCGGGGCGGCGATGCAGATGATGCCGGGCTCGTGTTCTTCCCGGTCAAAGGCAACGCCATCGTTTTGAATCTCGGTTAATTCTGCAGTCAGCGCCTCTTCTGAGGCCAATGTGTGGGGCGTGTGGGCAAAAAAGGCCTGCCGGCGAATCGCATCTTCTTTGGCATCGGAATCCAAAAACGCCATCATGGCTTTGCCCACGCCGGTGCAATATCCGGGGCCGATTTTTCCGGCCTGACTGAACATTTCCAGCGGCGCAGTGGCCGAGCGTTTGTCGACATAAAGCACTTGACCGCGGTCCAATTGCGCGAGGTGAATGGTCTCTCCGACGTCTTCGGCCAGCTCGTCCAGAAACGGGCGCGCAAGCGGCGCCAGGGAACTTTGCCGCCAGGCCGCATGGGCCAAGCCAACAAGGCGCATGCCCGCCGCATAGGTCTGTCTATCTTCATCATATGAAAGCATGCCTTGGTTGGTCAGCGTTTGGACCAAACGATACAGCGTGGCTTTGGGGTGGCGGGATTGTTCGAGCAATTCGCCAAAGCGGACGGGCCGGTCGAAGTAGGCGACCTGGTCCAGTACTTCCAGAGCTTTGCCAACGGTGCCGTCAGCGCTCCGCTTTTGCGGTTTTGCGTCGCTCATTTTTTCCTCCCTTGTCCGTCAGGGCTCTGACGAAACTGTTGACATTCATAGCTAGAATCATTCATGGTTTCAATAGTTGGAAATTAGTTTCACTATGTGGAACCATCCAGCCAAGGTAGTCAAGAGGGAGGACACCATGAATATCTTGAAAAGCACCGCCGCTGGTCTCGCACTGGCATCGGGTCTGGCCGTATCAGCACAGGCTGAACTGACAGGCACACTGAAAATCTTTTCTGACATGTCGAACCCAGCGCCACGCGCTGTTATGGAAGGCATGGCCGAAGAGTTTGATGCGCTGCATCCAAACCTGACTGTTGAGCTGACGATCATTGATCGCGAAGCCTACAAAACTCAGATCCGCAACTTTCTGACTGCAAACGCACCAGATGTTGCCAACTGGTATGCTGCAAACCGGATGGGCCCATACGTAAACGCCGGTCTGTTTGAAGACATCAGCGACCTGTGGGCCGAGCCTGAAATCGCAGACAATCTGGCATCGACCAAAGGCGCGATGACCATCGACGGTAAGCAGTGGGGCGTGCCCTATACCTACTACCAGTGGGGTGTTTACTATCGTGAAGACATCTACAAAGAGCTGGGTCTGACCGAGCCAACCAACTGGGAAGAGTTCAAAGGCAACTGCCAAGCGATTCTCGATTCCGGTCGTAAGTGCTTTACCATTGGTTCCAAGTATCTTTGGACTGCTGGTGGCTGGTTCGATTACCTGAACATGCGCACCAACGGCTACGACTTCCACATGGCACTGACCAAGGGTGAAGTTGAGTGGACTGATGACCGCGTACGCGCAACCTTCGCCAACTGGAAAGAGCTGGTCGACATGGGGGCGTTCATCGACAACCACCAGTCTTACAGCTGGCAGGAAGCACTGCCCTTCATGGTCAGCGGTGACGCGGCCGGTTACCTGATGGGTAACTTTGCTGTGGCGCCACTGCGTGAAGCAGGTCTGGGCACAGAGCAGTTGGATTTCTATCAGTTCCCAACCATCACCGATGGTGTAGAACTGGCAGAAGACGCGCCAACTGACACGTTCCACATCCCGTCGGGTGCACAAAACAAAGAAGCCGCAAAAGAATTCTTGCGCTTTGTTGTGTCCGCGGACAACCAAACCAAAATCAACTCTGGCGCCGCTCTGGGTCAGCTTCCTGTGAACGCCCAGTCGGGTGTTGATAACGACGAGATGCTGAACCAAGGCTTTGAAATGCTGTCATCCAACGCACCGGGCGGTATCGCTCAGTTCTTTGACCGTGACGCACCTGCCGAGATGGCTTCGGTTGCAATGGAAGGTTTCCAAGAGTTCATGGTGTTCCCAGACAATCTGGATGACATCCTGCAGCGTTTGGAGAAGACCCGCGCGCGGATCACTAAGTAAACCTCTCCTCCTCGGCGGGCCCTCCCCGGTCCGCCGGCATTGGACAATTGGGTCCTAGATCTGACTGTCCATTCTGATGTCGTCTGTCTTGGCTGTGCATAGCCAAGACAGACGGCACAAATTTCCTTTCAGGGAGTATCCTCGTGGCCGACACAAGCTTTGCCCCTACGCAGGCTGGCCCAAACTGGATTCGTCGCAATCGATTGACGATTGCACCGATCTTGTTCTTGGTGCCTGGCGTTCTCTTCTTTCTGTTCTATGTGGTCTTTCCGATCTTTCAGAGCTTTAACTTGTCTCTCTATCAGTGGGACGGCCTTGGTGATCCAACCTATGTCGGGATGGAAAACTACGTCGAACTGATGGATGACCGCGCATTTGAAGTCTCGCTATGGAACAACATGAAATGGTTGTTGCTCTATCTTCTGGCGATTCCGGGCGGGTTGTTTATCGCCCTGTTCCTGAACCAAACAGTGACCGGCATCCGTCTTTATAAGTCGTTGTTTTTCTTTCCGTTTGTAATCAGCCAAGTGGTTGTAGGCTTGGTTTTCACTTGGTTCTATGATCCCACCTTTGGCCTGCTGAATCAGATACTTGGCGCTTTGGGGCTTGGGTCTGTGAACGTGCTGGGGGATCCCACGCTGGTGACCTATGGCATCATTGCTGCGGGCCTGTGGCCCCAAACGGCCTATTGCATGATCTTGTATCTCACCGGCCTGAACGCCGTCGATCCTGAACAGGTTGAGGCTGCGCGCTTGGACGGGGCAAAGGGTGTGAAAATGCTGTGGTATGTGATCATCCCTCAGCTGCGTCCGGCCACATTTATCGCCTTTGTGGTGACCATTGTGGGTGCGTTGCGGTCGTTTGACCTGATTTCGATCATGACCAATGGGGGGCCGTTTGGCACCAGCCGGGTCCTGTCGTTCTACATGTTTGAAAAAGCGCTGTCTGAATATGGATTCCGCATGGGGTATGGCGCAGCCATTGCTGTGGTGCTGTTCATGATCATGCTGGCCTTTATCGCTTACTTCCTGTGGTCAATGTACCAAGAAGAGAAAGGGGCGCGCTGATGTTTCCTCGTCCGATTGAACATAGCTCTCGCGCTTGGCAACTGTCCTACCAAGCCTTGGTTCCTGCAGCGCTGGTTATGTGGCTGTTGCCACTGATCGCGGTGGCCGTGTTTTCCATGAAGCCCGCGGTTGATTTCACCACTGGCAACTACTGGGGGCTGCCCAGCTCGTTTGAAGGTGGCACCAACTATGGCAAGGTGTTCTTTGAATCCGACATGCCACGGTATCTGTGGAATTCGGTGATGATCACCGTGCCGACGGTGATCGGCGCTGTGGCCTTGTCTTGCATGACTGGTTTTGCGCTGGGATCATACCGCTTTAAGGGCAACTTGGTCATCTTCTTTATGTTTGTGGCCGGCAACTTTGTGCCATTCCAGATCTTGATGGTGCCGGTACGGGATTTGACCTTGGATCTTGGGCTTTACAACACCAAGACGGGTTTGGTTCTGTTCCACGTGGCCTTTCAAACCGGGTTCTGTACCCTGTTTATGCGCAATTTCATTCGCGCGTTGCCCTTCGAGTTGATCGAGGCTGCACGGGTTGAAGGTGTCGCAGAATGGCGGATCTTCTGGTTTGTGGTCTTGCCGCTGATGAAGCCAGCGATTGCGGCGCTTTCGGTGCTGATCTTTACCTTCATCTGGAATGATTACTTCTGGGCCGTGGTGCTGACACAGGGGGCGGAAAGCCAGCCTGTAACCGCCGGGATCACCAGCTTTAACGCCCAGTATCGTGCGGCCTATCATTTGATGAGCGCAGGATCGATTGTGGCGGCTTTGCCTCCGGTTGCGATGTTCTTCTTGATGCAACGCCACTTTATTGCCGGGCTCACCCTAGGGGCTGTGAAGTAATGCAAACTTGGTCACTGTCTACCGACCATCAACAGTTGGTTCTGGCCGCCGGTCAGGACCAACTTCCTCAAGTGGTCTATTGGGGTGCGGTTTTGCCCGCCTCTCAGGACCTATCGCAATTGGCTGTGGCGGCCATTTGCGATGTGACTGGGGGGATGCTTGACGCCAATCCGGCTGTCTCGATCTGCCCCGAAGCCACACAGAATTTTCCCGGCCAAACGGGCCTGGCGCTGAGCGATGCTTCGGGGATGTCTCTGTATCCCGCGCTGCGGTTCGATCACGCCGATGCGACGGACACGCGCCTGACGGTGCATTATCGCGATGCCGCACTTGGCTTGCGCTATTGGGCTGAATTTGAAGCGGACACATTGACCGGCATGATCACCTGCCAGGCCGGTGTCGACACAGATCAGCCAATTTGGCTCCATTGGTTGGCCGCCCCGGTGATGCCCGCCCCGCAACACGCGGATCATATGTTGGATTTCAGCGGCCGCTGGATTGGCGAATTTCAGATGAACCAAGTGCCTTGGACGCCCGGTGCGCATCTGCGCGACAACCGAACCGGTCGCACTGGCCACGAGCATTTCCCAGCCGTTTTGTTGCCGCTCAGCGGCACCACAAACACCCAAGGGGAGGTTTATGGCCTGCATTATGGCTGGTCCGGTGGACACCGAATGGTGGCCGAAGAACTTGCGGATGGCCGTCGCCATGTGCAGTTCGGGCATGCGTGGGGCTCTGAGAATTTGGCGGGGACAGCCTTTAAGACAGCGCCGCTGTATCTCACGTATTCAGACCGTGGTTTGAACGGGTGCGCGGTGACGTATCAGCGCCATTTGCGCGATCGCATTTTGACGATGCCCCACCCCGACAGACCGCGCCCGGTGCATTACAATTGCTGGGAAGCGATCTATTTTGACCACAAACTGGACGAGCTGACGGCCATCGCCGAGCGCGCCTCTGCGTTGGGGGCAGAGCGGTTTGTCTTGGACGACGGTTGGTTTGGACTGCGCGATGACGACACTACGTCGCTTGGCGATTGGACAATTGATCCGCGCAAATACCCGGAGGGCCTTGGACCGTTGATCGATCATATCCATGGGTTGGGTATGAGCTTTGGGATCTGGTTTGAACCTGAAATGGTCAACGAAGACAGTTCGTTATATCGGGCGCATCCCGAATGGTTGCTGGGCAGCCCGGAGCAGATCCGAGGTCGTCAGCAATTGGTGTTGAACATGGCACTGCCCGAAGTGCGCGCCTATCTGTATGACCATATGGCCGCGGTGCTCAGCGCCTATGACGTCGATTACATCAAGTGGGATCATAATCGGGTACTGCCCGAAGCGCGCGCAGATCAGGCGCGCGGCTATTATGCTCTGTTGGAACAGCTGCGTCGGGACTTTCCCAAGACCGAAATCGAAAGCTGTGCCTCTGGCGGCGGTCGGATCGACTTTGGTGTTTTGCAACACACACAACGCGTGTGGCTCTCTGACAGCAACGATGCGCTTGAGCGGTTGCAGATCCAGCACAACGCCGCGCTGTTTTTGCCTATGGTTGTCACGGGCAGCCATGTTGGCCCGCGTACGTGCCACACCTCGGGACGGGTCATTGATATTCGAATGCGGGCGTGGGTCGCAGCTCAGCGACATTTGGGCTTTGAAATGGACCCGCGCGAACTGACAGATGACGAAGAGGCTGTGTTGAAAGAGGTCACCACATGGTGGAAGGCCAACCGGGATTGGATGGCTTTGGCCGATATCCTGCGGCTTGATGCAGCGGATCCCGCCGTCACCTCTGAACTGCAGCTGGCGCAGGATGGCTCAAGATTTGTGGTGTTTTCGGGCCGATCTGAAAGTTCACGCCAGATCTTGTCGCGCCCTGTGCGCCTGACTGGGCTGGAACCCGATGCCTTGTATCAAATCACATTGCTGAACAGGGCGGATGCGCCCGGTTTGTCCCGTGGCGCACCCGCCCTCAAATCCGAAGATTTGACGCTCAGCGGACAATATTTGATGACGCAGGGTCTGACCCTGCCATGGACTTTCCCACAGACAATGTGGGTTCTTGAAGGAACAAAGGTACAATGACCAAAGAGCGTCGCAATCGCGCCTGGTATGGCAAACTGGATCGGGATGGGTTCATCCACCGCAGTTGGATGAAAAACCAAGGCTTTCCGGATCATGCGTTTGATGGTCGCCCCGTTATCGGGATCTGCAACACGTGGTCAGAGCTGACCCCATGCAATTCGGGCCTGCGCGAGTTGGCCGAAGGTGTCAAACGCGGCGTCTGGGAGGCAGGTGGCTTTCCAGTTGAATTCCCGGTGATGAGCCTTGGCGAAACCCAAATGAAGCCCACGGCTATGCTGTTTCGCAACCTTCTGGCTATGGATGTCGAAGAATCGATCCGGGCGTATGGCATTGATGGTGTTGTGTTGCTGGGCGGTTGTGACAAGACCACACCGGGACAGCTGATGGGGGCGGCGTCTGTTGACCTTCCCACTATTGTGGTCAGCTCAGGCCCAATGTTGAATGGGAAATGGCAGGGCAAAGACATTGGCTCTGGCACGGATGTTTGGAAGTTTTCTGAGGCCGTGCGCGCCGGAGAGATGACGCTGAAAGACTTTATGGCGGCAGAATCCGGGATGAGCCGCTCCAAAGGTGTCTGCATGACGATGGGCACCGCCTCGACCATGGCGTCGATCGTCGAAGCGATGGGCATGAGCCTGCCGACCAATGCGGCGCTCCCTGCGGTTGATGCCCGCCGGATGGCTTTGGCCCATCTGACCGGCAAACGCATTGTTGAAATGGTCGACGAAGATCTGAAGCCCTCGGATGTTTTGACCAAGGAAGCGTTTGAAAACGGTATCTTGGCCAACGCCGCGGTGGGGGGATCAACCAATGCTGTGGTGCATTTGCTGGCCTTGGCGGGCCGGGTTGGTATTGATCTGGATCTCAGCGACTTTGAGATCGGATCGGACATTCCGCTGATGGTGAATTGTATGCCGTCGGGCAAATATCTGATGGAAGACTTCTGCTATGCTGGTGGCATGCCGGTGGTGCTGAAGGAGCTTGCGGACAAAGGCCACTTGCGATCTGCCAAAACCGTTCTTGGCGGGGACATCTCTGTCTTTGCTGATGGGGCCGAGTGCTTTAATCGTGATGTCATTCACAGCTTTGATGCCCCGGTGAAACCTGCGGCGGGTCTGCGAGTTTTGCGCGGAAATCTGGCGCCCAATGGGGCGATTGTTAAACCATCTGCGGCGACAGATGCGTTGTTGGAACATGTTGGCGAAGCGTTTGTGTTTGAAAACATCGAAGACATGAAAGCCAATATTGACCGCGAAGACCTGCCCGTAACCAAGGACACGATCCTTGTGTTGAAAGGCTGCGGCCCCAAGGGCTATCCGGGCATGCCCGAGGTTGGCAACATGCCGATCCCACGCAAGCTGGTGACCCAAGGTGTGCGCGATATGATCCGGGTGTCAGATGCGCGCATGTCGGGTACGGCCTATGGCACTGTGATCTTGCACGTCAGCCCCGAAGCCAATGCCGGTGGCAATCTGGCCTTGGTCAAAACCGGTGACAAAATTCGCGTCAGCGCCAGTGACGGCGTGTTGGATTTGATGGTGTCGCCGCAAGAGCTTGAAGCGCGCCGTGCGGACTGGCAGCCTGAAGAGCCGCATTATACGCGTGGATACGCCAAGCTTTACATCGACCATGTTCTTCAGGCCGACAAAGGCGCGGATCTAGACTTCCTTGTGGGTAAAGACACCCGTCCAGTTACAAGAGAGAGCCACTAATGAGTACAGCGACGTTTCATGATCTGGCCGGCGCGTCAGTGTTCATCACCGGAGGCGGTTCTGGCATTGGGGCCTCTTTGACAGAGGGTTTTCTGCGCCAGGGGGCCAAAGTGTCCTTTGTCGGCCGCTCGGATGCATCCGAGTTTGTCGATCAGATGGAACAAGAGACGGGCAACCGGCCGTTCTTTGTGCAATGCGATATTTCTGACATTGAGGCGCTCAAAGCCGCGATGGAATCCTGCGCCGAGGCCAACGGGCCGATCAAAGTGCTGGTGAACAACGCGGCCAACGATCAGCGTCACAAAGCCGAAGAGGTCACCGAAGAATTTTGGGACTGGTCGCAGGCAATCAATCTCAAGGCCTATTTCTTTGCTTGTCAGGCGGTTGTTGAAGGGATGCGCGCTCAGGGTGGCGGCGCAATCATCAACTTTACCTCGATCAGCTATATGATGGGGCAGGCGGGCTACACCGGATACATCACCGCGAATTCAGGGATCAATGGCATGACCCGCGGTTTGGCCCGAGAGTTCGGCCCGGACAACATTCGTGTGAACGCCTTGGCACCGGGCTGGGTCTTGACGCAAAAGCAGCTGGACATGTGGGCCAGCCCAGAAGCATTGGCCGCACATCTGGAAAAACAATGCCTCAAAGAGCACCTCGTGCCGCAAGATATCGTCGATGCGACGATGTTCTTGGCTTCGGGGGCAAGTCGTATGATGACCGGTCAAGCCATGGTCGTTGACGGCGGGGTTGTGGTGACGGGATGAGCCAGACAGCAGATATACCAACCTGGGTCGCAGTGGATTGGGGCACCTCGCATTTGCGGTTGTGGCTTATGGCGTCGGATGGGGCGGTTCTGCGCCGACTGGACAGCGATCAGGGCATGGGCCACCTAAGCCCTGATCAATTTGAACCGGCCATTCTAGAGCTTTTGGCCCCGCATTTGGGGGACACCGCTTTGACCGTGATCTGTTGCGGCATGGCGGGATCGCGACAGGGCTGGGCCGAAGCCCCCTATGCGGCAACGCCGTGCCTGCCGCCCTCGCTGGAAACGGCCACCAAAGTCAAAACCAAGGATCGCCGTCTGAACGTCAACATTTTGCCGGGCATTAAGCAGATGGCCCCCGCTGATGTGATGCGTGGCGAAGAAACTCAAATCGCGGGTGTGATTGCCAAACGACCCGGCTTTGATGGGGTTGTCTGTCTGCCGGGAACCCATACCAAATGGGCCCGTGTGCGCGACGGCATGGTGCAGAGCTTCGGCACATTTATGACAGGCGAAATGTTTGCTTTGCTGAGCGAAAGCTCGGTTTTGCGACACACCGTTGGTACCTCGGGTTGGGATCCACAGGCCTTTGGCCAAGCGGTGGAGCAGGCTGTGCAAGACCCAAACACGCTTAGCGCTTCGTTGTTTAGCCTGCGCGCTCAGGCTTTGTTGGCTGAATTGCCCCCGCCCGTTGCGCGGGCGCGCCTGTCAGGCCTGTTGATTGGCACGGAACTGTCTGCCGCGCAGACCTATTGGCACTCTGGCGAGGTTGTCGTCGTGGGTGAGAACGCTTTGGCGAACGCTTATGCGGAGGCTTTGAAGCTGCAAAATATTACACCGGCGTTGTTCAACGCCGAGCAAATGACCTTGAGCGGCCTGACGGCTGCCTATGACAAAATTAAGGACCAAATTTCATGAGCCGGAAACTAATTGCCATTCTTCGCGGGATCACCACAGACGAAGTGACCGATGTGACCGAAGCCCTGATCAGCGCTGGCATTACTTGGATCGAAGTTCCGCTGAACTCTCCTGATCCGTTTACCAGCATCGAAAAGATGGTCAAAGTGGCAGGGGATCGCGCCATTGTGGGGGCCGGTACAGTACTGGACACTGATGCGGTTGCCCGTTTGGCCGATATTGGCGCACAGATGGTGGTGTCACCAAACTGCGATATCGAAGTGATCAAAGCCACCAAAGCTGCGGGCATGTATTCCTTCCCCGGCGTGTTCACCGCAACCGAATGCTTTGCTGCGGCCAAGGCCGGCGCAGATGGGCTTAAGTTTTTCCCGGCATCGATTTTGGGCACCAGCGGTCTGGCCGCGTTGAAAGCTGTCTTGCCGCCAGAATTGCCATGCTATGCGGTTGGTGGCGTTGGCCCGAAGAACTTTGCCGATTGGGCCGCTGCTGGCGCGAATGGCTTTGGTATCGGTTCAGGGATTTACAAACCCGGCTTCAGCGCGGACGATATCGCAAAGATTGCAGCCGACATGGTTACGGCATTTGATGAGGTCTATGCAAGTGGTTGATGTAATTAGTAAAACAGCCTGTGAGTTGGGCGAGGGCCCGCTGTGGCACCCCACACGCCAGCAATTTTTCTGGTTCGACATCTTGGGCAAGCGCCTGTTGACCGTGGTGGATGGAGCCGAGCAAGAATGGGTCTTTGATGACTATGTATCTGCGGCGGGCTGGGTGGATGACACCACCTTGATCATCGCCAGCGCGGTTGCGCTTTGGACCTTTGACATCACCACAGGTACGCGCACTCATTTGGTGGATCTTGAGGCCGACAATGCCGTGACGCGGTCAAATGATGGGCGTGCGGATCCTTGGGGCGGGTTCTGGATTGGAACGATGGGGATCAACGCTGAACCCAACGCCGGTGCGATCTATCGCTATTACCGCGGAGAGTTGCGTCAGCTTTATCCCGATATCACCATTTCCAACAGCATCTGTTTTGCGCCAGATCGCGCCTGTGCCTATTACACCGATACCGACACTGGTCTGTTGATGCGTCAACCGCTGAACAGTGACGATGGTTGGCCTGTGGGCACGCCGGATGTTTTGCTGGATCTGAGCAGCGAAGACTTTGGCATCGATGGATCGGTTGTCGATATGGACGGCAACATCTGGAATGCACAGTGGGGCGCCAGCCGCGTCGCCTGTTATGCGCCAGACGGCACCTTGTTGCGCAGCGTTGAAATTCCGGCAGAACAAGCCACATGCCCCGCGTTTTGCGGCCCGGATTTGAACCAACTTTATGTGACCAGTGCAGCCAACGGCGGCAAGCCGGCCCCTGCGGGTCAAACCTTTGCCATCTCGATGGATGTCATAGGCCAAAAAGAACACCAAGTTATCCTGTAAGGACACGTCATGCGCCGCACTCTAGGCACCTGCTATTACCCTGAACATTGGTCCGAGGATGTTTGGGCCGACGACGCCCGCCGCATGGTTGAGGCGGGCCTGACCTGGGTGCGGATCGGCGAGTTCGCTTGGTCTCGGTTAGAGCCGAGCTATGATCAGTTTCAGTGGGGCTGGTTGGATCGCGCCATTGATGTGTTGGGGCAAGCGGGGCTGAAGGTTGTTTTGGGCACACCAACAGCCACGCCACCGCGCTGGATGGCGGATCGCCATCCCGATATGTTTGCGGTGGATGCGGAGGGGCGTGTGCGGGGCTTTGGGTCGCGGCGTCACTACTGTTTCAGTCACGAAGGTTATTTTGCGGAAAGCCAGCGCATCGTGGCCAAATTGGCAGAACGCTATGGTCCAAATCCCTATATCGCAGCGTGGCAGACGGACAATGAATATGGCTGTCATGACACGGTGATCAGCTACTCTCCAGCGGCTCGGGCGGCGTTTCAGCGGTGGTTGGAACAGGAATATGGCACCGTTGACGCGTTGAATGCGGCATGGGGCACGGTGTTTTGGTCGATGGAGTACACGCGATTTGATCAGGTCGATTTGCCAAACCTGACGGTGACGGAACCTGCCCCTGCACATGTGCTGGCGTTTAAACGGTTCAGCTCTGATCAGGTGGTGGCCTATAACAAGGCGCAGGTCGAAATCATCAAACAACACAGTGTTGCGCCCATTGCTCACAACTATATGGGCCGGATCACCGAGTTTGATCATTTCAAGGTTGGGGATGACTTGGAGATCGCCAGCTGGGACAGCTATCCGCTTGGCTTCCTTGAGGATCGGGTGGGGGCTGACGCCCAAACCCAACGCGACTATGCGCGTCAGGGCGATCCCGACTTTCAAGCTCTGCACCACGATCTCTACCGTGCGGTTGGCAAAGGGCGCTGGTGGGTGATGGAGCAGCAACCCGGTCCGGTGAACTGGGCGCCGTATAACCCGTCGCCGCTGGATGGTATGGTGCGTTTGTGGAGTTGGGAAGCCTTTGCGCACGGTGCCGAAGCCGTGTGTTATTTCCGTTGGCGTCAGGCGCCGATGGCACAAGAGCAGATGCATGCGGGCATGCTGCGCCCTGACAGTGTTGATGCGCCAGCCATCATCGAGGCGCGCCAAGTCGCCAATGAATTGAGCGACGCACCAGATGTGCAGCCCGCACAGGCCCCTGTGGCGATCGTCTTTGATTATGATGCCGACTGGGCCTGGAGCACGCAGCCCCATGGCGCAGGTTTGGACTATTTTGGACTGGTTCTGGATCAATACCGCGCGCTGCGTCGCGCTGGGTTGACCATTGATATCATCCCGGCCAGCTGTCGCGACTTTGCCGGATACCGGGCGGTGTTTGTACCCGGCTTGATCCACCTGCCAACAGAGCTGCAAAAGGCGCTTACGGCCAGTGGCGCGCATACTGTTTACGGTCCGCGCACCGGTGCGCGTGACGCTCAGTTCAACATCCCCGAAGGATTGCCGCCGGGCATTGACGGCGTGGATGTAACGGTGTCGCGGGTGGAAAGCCTGCGTCCAGATATGCCAGTTGCTTTGGCCGGTGGTGGCACTGTTTTGGGCTATGTTGAAGAGTTGGAAGGGGGCGCGCGTGATGTGATGCAAACCCAAACCGGCGCCTCAATCCTTAAGCAAAATGGCACGGTCTTCTACAATGGTGCATGGCTGGACGCTACGGGCTTTGACCGGCTTGTTGCCTTGGTGTGCGACAGTGCTGAGATTGCGGTGCGTGCCATGCCCGAAGGGATTAGGACACGCCAAACCGCAACCGAAGAGTTCTGGTTCAATCACACAACGCAACCGGTTGAAACCGAAGTGGGGCTTTTGCCGCCAGCCGGTGTGTTGCGCCGCGCTCTATGACGCTTCTTGAGGGGCAACGTTGAAGCCCTCTGCGTCTGGGGGCCAGAATTGTGCCCTGGGTCGCTCTATTTGGTTGTGACGTAATAGCGATGCGGGGCTTTGCCCTCTGGGGTTGGGCCGTCTATGGGATCGGCCCCGCCATAGCTATGCCCCGCCTCATTGCAAAAATGTGCAATGTCGATCAGGGCTGCGGGATCATCTGCCAGAACAACAACTTTGCTGCCCGAGGGCAGGCCTTGGATGCGTTTGCGCAAGCGCAACACGGGCAGGGGGCACAATAGCCCAAGCGCGTCTATTTCTACACTCTGTGTCATGCCCTTAGTTAGGACAGCGCCCGTGGCGTGTCTATGGGGCAGGGCAGGCCCAAGTGCCGCAGAGGGGCAAACAAACAATCTGCAATGGGTCTGCGACTTAGCCCCCGATATCCCAGCAAAGCACAGGAGTTGCTATGACCGCATTGTCATTGGCGCTTTGGGCGGTCTAAATGCACCAAAAGGCTGCGCGCCGGCCCCATGGCCGACTGATCAAACGGGCGACAGCCGCAGCTGCAAAGTTACCAAACGGCGGGAAAGGCCAAGGAATGGAAAATACCCCCGCAGACAAACACCTATTGCCGGGCGTCGTTTTGGCCGGAGGACGATCGCAGCGCATGGGCGGTGGGGACAAATGTTTGCTGTCGCTTGGCGCCGTGACGATGCTTGATCACGTGCTTGCGCGACTGCGCCCCCAGGTGGGTCCAATTGTGTTGAATGCCAACGGCCCTGCTGAGCGGTTTTCGTCCTTTGGCGTTCCCGTTGTCGCTGATGAGGTCGAAGGTTTTGCCGGTCCTCTGGCCGGGATTTTGGCCGGGATGGTATGGGCGGCGCACCAAGGGGCCAGCCATGTTGTAAGCGTGGCCGCAGATACACCGTTTTTCCCCGCCACCTTGGTCGATCAATTGCGCCCAGCTTTGGCGCGGGCCCCGATTGTTCAGGCTGCAACCGTTGATGATGAACGCGGCAGAATGCGCCAGCCCACCTTTGGCATCTGGTCTGTGTCCTTGCGCGACAGGTTGCGGGCGGATTTGCTCGCCGGGCAGCGCAAAGTTCGCCAATGGGCAGATCAAAACGGGTGCGCAGAGGTGGTTTTTGACTCTGCCGCTGCCCCTTTCTTTAACGTGAATACGCCCGATGATTTGGCGCGTGCAGAACAAATGGCAGCAACACAGTGAAGACAAAAATCTATGGGGTTGTTGGCTGGAAAAACTCTGGCAAAACAGGATTGATGGAGCGCTTGGTCACCGAGATCACCGAACGTGGTTTCCGGGTGTCGACCGTAAAACACGCCCATCACAGCTTTGATGTGGATCGCAGCGGCAAAGACAGCCACCGGCATCGCGAGGCGGGGGCGGTCGAGGTTTTGCTGGTGTCTGGCAATCGCTGGGCCTTGATGCATGAGCTACGCCAAGACGATGAGCCGCCCTTGGCACAGCTGCTTGAAAAGCTCACGGATGTCGATTTGGTGCTGATCGAAGGGTATAAACGCGACAGCCACCCCAAGATCGAAGCCCATCGTTCGGCCACCGGAAACGACCTGATCGCGTGGGAGGATCCCAGCATTCACGCGGTTGCCTCTGATACTGCGCACGCGGGGTTAGATCGTCCGGTGTTTGATCTGAACGATCACATCGCAATTGCCGACTTTATCCTCAAAGAGGTTGGGTTGAACGCCGTATAAGGCGCGTCGTTTTGCCAACCCTCTGGGCGCTGCATGCGGCTGGTCGGTCGGGCATTTTGTCGCCGCGGCAGGGTTTTGTGAAATTCTGAATATTTGCGTGTTGACCTTCCAGTTAGGGGAACCCTTATGTTGCTGTAGGTCAGCATTCGAATAGGACCATTCCATGGCACACGTCACCTCTGCACCACAGTCTCAATTGCAAATAACCGGCCTCAGCTGCGCAGGCTGCGTTGGGCGCGCGGAAAAGGCCTTGCTGGCGGTGCAAGGGGTGAATGAGGCATCGGTCAACCTTGCGACGGGGGGGGCGATGGTGACCCATTCCACGCAGGTAAACCTGCGGGATTTGGTGCGCGCATTGGACGGCGCTGGTTACCCCGCGGCGCAATCACAGGCAGAGCTGCACATCGAAGGCATGCACTGCGCCTCTTGTGTTGGCTCTGTTGAAAAGGCGTTATTGGCTTTGCCGGGTGTGTTGGGCGCACGCGTAAACCTAGCCACGGAAATGGCGCAGGTGGATCTGGTGACGGGGGTGGCTGACGCTGATGCGATGATCGCTGCGATCAAAGGATTGGGCTATCATGCTGTGCGCCGCGACGAGGTGGCCCAAGATTATGACACAGAGGCCGCACGCGCATTAACCGCGCAAATGCGGGCCTTTTGGCTGGCGGTTGCTTTGGCCAGCCCGGTGTTTGTCACCGAAATGGGGGGGCATCTGTTTGCCCCGCTGCATCACTGGCTGATGGCGCATATCGGGCAATCCCCCCTTTGGACGCTGCAATTTGTGCTGACGACGTTGATTTTGATTGGGCCGGGACGGGGGCTGATGACCAAAGGGTTTTGGTCTTTGTATCGCCGGGCCCCTGATATGAATGCTCTGGTCGCCTTGGGCAGCTCAGCGGCCTATGGATATTCAACGCTGGTTTTGGTCGCACCGCACCTATTCCCCGCAGCCTCTCAGGTGGTCTATTTTGAATCTGCCGCCGTCATTGTAACGCTGATTTTGCTTGGTCGTGTCCTCGAGGCCCGCGCCAAAGGGCGCACCGGAGCCGCCATTCGCGGCCTGCTGAACCTCAGCCCAAAAACAGCGCGCGTCATTGTCGACGGTGAGAACAAAGAAGTCCCTGTCGCCGATCTTGTCGTGGGGGATCTCGTGCAGGTCCGCCCGGGCGAACGTATCGCGGTGGACGGATTGGTCATACGCGGTCATAGCGCCGTGGATGAAAGCATGATCAGCGGCGAGCCGGTGCCCGTTGAAAAAGTCGAAGGTGACCGGGTGGTCGGGGGCACCGTCAACGGCGCAGGCGTTCTGGACTATTGTGTCACACATGTGGGTGACGACTTGGTCCTGTCGCATATTATTCGATTGGTGCAACAGGCGCAGGGCAGCAAATTGCCAATCCAATCCTTGGTGGATCGGGTGACCCTGTGGTTTGTGCCCGCGGTGTTGTTGGTGGCCATGGCAACCGTGCTGATCTGGTTGACCTTTGGGCCAGAACCCAAGCTGACCTTTGCCTTGGTGGCAGGGGTATCGGTTCTGATCATTGCCTGTCCCTGTGCCATGGGTTTGGCAACGCCCACGTCGATCATGGTTGGCACGGGGCGGGCCGCAGAGATGGGGATGCTGTTTCGCCAAGGCGCCGGATTACAACAGATGCAGGCCAGCAAGGTTGTGGCCTTTGATAAAACGGGCACCCTCACCGAAGGCAAACCCGAATTGAGTGATGCGGTGATGTTCAACGGCGCAGACAAAGCGCATGTTTTGCGTCATGTCGCAGCGATCGAACAAGCGTCAGAACACCCCTTGGCCAAGGCCTTTGTTGATAGCGTCGCGGCGGCTGACGGGGCGCTACCTGTTGTGGACCAAGTGCAAGCGGTTCCCGGCAAAGGGGTCACATGCAATGTCGCTGGGCAAACCTATTGGATTGGCTCTGCGCGCCTGATGGCCGAGGCCAAGGTTGATCTAAGTGACAGCACAGAGAGTGTCGACACCTTGGCTGCTCAAGGACGCTCGCCAATCTATGTTGCGCAGGACAGGCGTTTGTTGGCCGTTTTTGCGGTGAGTGACCCGGTAAAGCCCAATGGGGCAGAAATGGTCAAAGCGCTGCACGCTCGGGGGCTGCATGTCGCGATGATCACGGGGGACACGCCGGCGACCGCGACAGCTGTGGCTGAAAGCTTGGGCATCACCGATGTGCACGCGGGGATGCTTCCGGGGGACAAAGTTGAGACCCTGAAACAGTTGCAGGATCAATATGGGACTTTGGCTTTTGTCGGCGATGGCTTGAACGACGCGCCGGGTTTGGCGCAGGCGGATGTCGGCATCGCCTTGGGCACGGGCACAGATGTGGCCATTGAAAGTGGTGATGTGGTGCTCATGTCGCATGATCTTGGCGCCGTGGTGCAGGCCTATGATCTGTCGCGCCACGTGGTGCGCAACATTCACCAGAACTTGATCTGGGCGTTTGGCTATAATGTTGTGTTGATACCGGTGGCCGCTGGGGCGCTATATCCAGCGCTGGGCTGGCAATTGTCACCGATGCTGGCGGCCGGGGCGATGGCGCTCAGCAGCGTCTTTGTGCTCAGCAATGCGTTGCGGTTGCGGTATGCTCTGGCGGGCTCAGTCAAGGAAGGGACGCGCGTATGAACATCTCTCAAACCGCCGAGCGCTCGGGGTTGCCGACCAAAACGATCCGCTATTACGAAGAGATTGGCCTGATTGCGCCCGAACGATCTGAAAACGGGTATCGTCGGTTTTCCGAAGCGGATTTGCACAAGTTGGCGTTCTTGGGCCGCGCCCGCGCAATGGGGTTTTCGATTGCGGATTGCCGTACATTGCTGACGTTATACGAAGATCGTGCGCGTGCCAGCGAGGACGTGAAAGTCATCGCGCAACATCATCTGGCGCGGATCGACGCCAAATTGACCGAACTGCACCACATGCGCGACACGCTTGCGGGCTTGGTGACCGCTTGCGCCGGGGATAACCGTCCCGATTGCCCAATTCTGCGTGATCTGGCGCAAGAGCCGGACTAGGCTGACCTGTCACTCCCCCTTAAATTCAGGGGGGCGCTTTTGCATAAAGGCCATCACCCCTTCTTGAAAGTCCTTGGATTTGGCCAAACGCCCTTGGGCATGGGCCTCGGCGCTGAACGTCGCACCAAAAGCTGCGTCATCCGCGGATCGCAAGATGCGTTTGGCCGCGGCGGAGGCCAGCGGCGCGGTCTGTGCAAGGCGCTCTGCCAAAGCCATGGTTGCTTGCGCCAGATCGTCTTCGGGCACCACGTCATTGGCGATGCAGTATTTCAAACACTCAGCAGCGGAAATTTTCTGACCCTCAAGGATGGCACGCAGCGCTTTTTGATAACCCATCGAACGCAGCAATAGCCACGAGTTGCCCCCATCTGGAACCAAACCAATGGCGGCAAAGGCCATATACAGAGAGGCGTTTTCCGCCATCATGACCAGATCACAATTCATCGCATAGGCCGCGCCAATGCCCGCCGCAGTGCCGTGCACCTGCGCAATCCAGATCTTGCTTGATTGGCCGATACCTTCCAGTGAGGGGCGGTATTCTTGCTCTAACATTGCTTCGATGTCTGAGGCCAAACCGTCCTTGAGATCCGCGCCAGCGCAAAACCCAGCACCGGCGCCCGTCAGGATGACAACTCGGATGTTCGGGTCGGCTTCGATGGTGGTCACCGCCTCGCGCAGGGCTGTTCGCATCTCGGCGTTGATGGCGTTCAGCGCCTTGGGGCGCGACAAAGTCAGGGTTGCGATGGTGCCGCTTGTTTCAAGGGTCAAAGTCTCATTCATGGCGGGCTCCTAGGCGCAAAAGGTCACGAAATTTGCCAAAGGTGCGCATGAGGGCGCGCGAATACCAAGACTGACGTTTCGTCATATCCACCACAGCGCGGCGTCACCCGGGGTGGGCCGGCGACTGACCGTGGTTTTGGGGCGGTTGAGCCGGTGAAATACCCGCATCCCTGCCCCTAAGGCGCATTTTGCGGATGCAGCCCCAGCCAAGTTAAACCAAAATGGCCACAAGCTTGGATTCGGGAGGACACATGGGGCCGACGATCTATATCACAGGCGCATCAGGGACCGGAACGTCGACATTGGGGCGGGCGTTGGCGGATCAATTGGGCTGTGTGCATCTTGATGTCGATGACGCGTTCTGGATGCCAACCGACCCCCCGTTCACAACCCGCCGCCCCATCGACCAACGTCTTCAGTATTTGCGCAAGCGGATGACGCCAACAGGTTGGGTCATGAGCGGTGCGTTGGAAAAATGGGGCGATGAAATTGTCAAAGGCGTCGATCTGATCTTGTTTCTCAGCGTGCCGACATCAGACCGGATTGCGCGGCTCAAAGCACGCGAAGCAAAGCTGTTTGGCGCCCGGATTTTGGCGGGCGGCGACATGGATGTTATCCATCAAGGCTTTTTGGCCTGGGCCGCCCAATACGATGATGCCGCCTTTTCGGGGCGCAACCGGGCTTTTCATGTTGAATGGCTTGGCCAGCAACACCGCCCGGTTTTGGAACTGGATGGCACAGATCCGATACCGCAGTTGGTCCAGCAGGTCGTGGCACACCCGGCAATAGACAGCTGCGGTGGCCCTACGGCTCCGTAGGCTTAGCCCATCCGCTCCGAGGCATAGCTGCCGGGGCTGGCGGGGAACACAACCGTCTTATTGCCGTTCAGGAATACGCGATGGTGGATATGCGCATGAATGGCGCGCGCCAAAACCTGCGCCTCGACGTCGCGTCCCAACGACACATAATCTGCCGAGGATTGCGCGTGGGTGACACGGATGATGTCCTGTTCAATGATCGGACCTTCGTCCAGATCCGCAGTGACATAGTGTGAGGTGGCCCCGATCAGCTTTACGCCGCGTTCATAGGCCTGCTTATAAGGGTTGGCCCCCTTGAACGAAGGCAAAAAGGAGTGGTGGATGTTGATAATCCTTCCGGACATTTTGGTGCACATCTCATCTGACAAGACCTGCATGTAGCGCGCCAGCACCACCAGTTCAGCGCCCGAGTCTTCGATGACGGCCATCTGTTGGGCTTCGGCTTGGGCTTTGTTTTCCTTGGTCACGCGGATGTAGTGAAACGGGATGTCATGGTTCACGACAACCTTCTGATAATCCATATGATTTGAGATCACCCCAACGATATCAATTGGCAAGGCTCCGATGCGCCACCGATACAGAAGATCGTTCAAACAATGACCAAACCGAGAAACCATCAGCACAACTTTTAGTTTTTGCGCTTCGTCGTGAAACGCATAAGTCATCGCCAGATCGTCGGCTGTTGTTGCAAAGCGATCCTCAAGATCCGTTAGGCCGACCTCTTGTTCGCTGCGAAAGCTGACCCGCATAAAAAAGTTGCCGGTTTCCGCATCATCAAACTGAGAGCTGTCCGTCATGTTGCATCCATTGTCCGCCAGAAAATTGGCGATTTTGGCAACGATGCCGCGGGTGGATTTACATTTAACAGTCAAAGCAAAATTGGTCATCGTAGTCCTGTGTCGTGCTGGGGGTCGATCGGCAAGCGTGCACAGGGGTATACGCGCGCGCGCCAGGACGACAACGCAAAAATGCAGTGTAAATCAAGGTGATCGAACCAAGCAGGTTCAATTTACGAAGGTCAGTTTTCCTATCGGCTACATCCGCGCCGATTTGGGGAAATGAAACCCCCACATCCTGGTAGTGAACAGGACATGGGGGAAACATTCGTGGAATGCGCCCCAGAGAAAAGGGCCAGCATGGATGCCACGTGACGGATGCGAGAAGGTCAAACCTCCGAGCTCTCGTTTTAGGAGAGACGAGGGATGAGTTCAGAGCCTGACCATCCGGACCCCGTGTCCGCCACGCGCGGGGGGCATCCTTTGCTGTGCTATGTTCTAAGCAAGTGCCGTGCCAAACGTCGCGGTTGGGTTGAATTTCTTGTTCTTTGTGTCAGGGCTTGCACTTCGGGCGTCAGTCCGGGAAAGTTCCGGAAAACTTTGTTGAACGAGACCCGATGTCAAATCCCTTTCCAAAACTCTCGACGGTTGGCCTGTCTGGCCTGGCTGTGAGCTTTGCAGACAGCCTGAGCGAGGCAGGAAATCGCGCGGCATTGGCCTTTCGCAGCGCAGTCGAAGCGCAAAACTGGCGCGGCGTCGAAGAATGCTCAACCTCTTTATGCTCGACCTTTGTTCGCTTTGATCCCTTATCGGCAGAGGCGGTTGAACTGCCTCGCCTGCTTGGCGACCTGATGAGGTCACAGAATTGGTTTGATGCGCCTTTGCCGACTGGGCGCCGCCATTTCCGCATTCCATGTGTCTTTGGGGGCGTTCACGGGCCGCAATTCGACGACGCCGCTACCGCCGCAGGCTACAGTGCCGCACAGGCGCTTGAAAGCCTCACCGCGGCGCGACCACGGGTTCTGACATTGGGATTTGCGCCCGGACAACCCTATTCAGGGCAGCTTGGGCCCGAATGGGATATCCCGCGTCTGTCCGAGTTGACCCGCGCAGTGCCCCAAGGTGCATTGGTGGTCGCCATCCGCCAGTTGATCGTGTTTTCCAAGACCACCCCGACCGGGTGGCGTCACATCGGCCAGACCGCCTTTCAGTGCTTCCAGCCCGAAGCTGAAAACCCCTTTGCGCTGCGTCCCGGCGACGCCTTAAGCTTTCGCTCGATCACGCCACACGAGCTTGAGAATATTAAAAAAGATCCGAAATCCGGCAATGGTGGCGCCGTGGTTGAGGCCCTCACATGAGGGGGCTGCGTGTTCACAGCTGTGGCCCGATGACCAGCTTGCAGGATCAAGGTCGTGCGGGCCTCTTAGGCTATGGGATCTCTCGCGGCGGGGCCATGGATCCCCTCGCGCTTGCCGAAGGCGCGGCATTGTTGGACCAATCGCCCGACTTGGCGGCCATCGAACTGGCCGGCTTGGGCGGCACATTCGAAGCCCTCAGCGATTTGCGGATTGCGGTGACCGGCGCGGAAATGTCCGCTCAGATCGACGGGGTGGCCGTGCGCTGGAATGGCTCACATGCCCTGCCTAAGGGCGCTGTTTTGACGATCGGCGCGGCCAAATCGGGCAATTATGCATATCTGCATGTTGGCGGCGGGGTCGAGGCCCCATGTGTGCTCGGCGCCCGCTCGACCCATTTCGTGGCCGAGTTGGGCGAGGCCATCACTGCGGGCACCGTTCTGTCGCTTGGGCCAGATCAAGGGGGCAATGGCACGGGGCAGGGGCTAGACGTGGCCCCGCGTTTCCAAGGTGGGCGCATTCGAATTTTGCCCTCAATGCAGACCGATCTTTTTGCGCCCGAGGTGCTGGAACGCTTTGAAAACACGGTGTTTAAACGCGAAGCGCGGGCCAATCGCATGGGGATGCAAATCCTGTCGGACGGCGCGCCTTTTGCCACATCCGGACAGCTGAACATCCTGTCAGAAGTCATTGTGCCCGGTGACATTCAAATGACCGGTTCTGGCACGCCGTTTGTGCTGCTCAATGAATGTCAGACCACCGGCGGCTATCCGCGTATCGCGACGGTTATTCCCTCTGATATGGCGCGGGTTGCGCAGGCGGGGCAAGGTGTGGCGCTGACCTTCGAGTTTGTTGACACCGAAGAGGCGCTGAGCGCACTTAAGCAGGATGTGGCCCATTTGGCGGCTTTGCCTGCGCAAGTGCACCCGCTGATCCGTGACCCACGTGACATGCCGGACCTCTTGTCATTTAGTTTGATTGGCGGTGTGATCTCTGCCACCGATCCACCCGAATAAAGGACACCGAGATGAGCAAAACAATCGATCTGAACGCCGATATGGGTGAAAGCTTTGGCAGTTGGTCCCTTGGGGATGACACGGCGCTGCTCGATATCGTCAGCTCTGCCAATATTGCGTGTGGTTTTCACGCTGGTGACCCGGATGTCATGGCCAAGGTAATGGCCAATGCGGTGGGTAAAAACGTTGGTATGGGGGCTCATCCCGGTCTCGATGATCTGCGCGGTTTTGGCCGCTACCGCATGCACGTGCCCCATGCCACCCTGGCCAATCAGGTGCGATATCAGATCGGGGCCGCGCAAGCTATGGCCCGTGCGGCAGGGGGGGAAATCCGCCATCTCAAACTGCACGGCGCGCTGGCCAATATGGCCGCTGATGACCAAGATTTGGCCCGCGCCTGCTATGAGGCGGCGCTTTCAGTTGCGCCTGATCTCTACATCATGGTGATCGCCGCCACCGCCCAACAACGCGCAGCGGTAGAGATCGGCGCCAAATGGGTGGGCGAAATTTTCGCGGATCGCGCCTATAATGATGACGCCACTTTGGTGGATCGCGCACTGCCCGGCGCGGTGATCCATGACGCCGCTATCGCAGGGCCACGCATGGCGCGCATGATCTGCGCCGGGGCGATCATCACTGAAAGCGGCAAGCACATCGAAACCCAAATCGACACCATCTGTCTGCACGGCGACACGCCCGAAGCGGTCGAAATCGCAAAATCCGTGCGCACAGCCCTGCTGGATGACGGGATCTCAATCGCCGCCTTTGGCAGGTAACTCATTCATCTTGCTAAAAATACTCAAACCCCGACTTGGCAATTAGGCCACTGTTTAGGCCTCTGTGTCGGCAAAAGGATCGTCGTCATATTTGACGCCCGCAAGATACAGCCCATGCGGGGGGCTGACGGGACCACAGGCCTGACGATCGCGCGCCTCAAGCGCGGTGCGCATCCGGTCTGGCGACCAGGTAGCGGCGCCGACCCGTTCAAGAGAGCCAACAAAACTGCGCACCTGATTGTGCAAAAAGGATTTGGCACGGATGAAGAACCGCACTTCTGGGCCGGACCAGCCCTCAGCTTCGTTGATGCTCAATTCGTCCAGCGTTTTCATCGGGCTTTTGGCCTGACAAATGGTTGAACGGAACGTGGTAAAATCATGATGGCCCAAGAGATGAGAGGCACCTTCACGCATCAAATCCAGATCCACCGGTTGGTTCACCTGCCAGATCAACCCTGCATCATGGGTGGCTGGCGCGCGGCGGGTCAGCATGCGAAACACATATTGACGCTCAACGGCTGAAAACCGTGCGTGCCAGTCTTCCGCAACCCGAGCAACCTTGCGGATCGCAATCGGATGCGGCTTTAGATGATAGTTCAACGCCTCTGACAGACGGAACGGTGTCCAATTTTTGACGGTATCGCAGTGGGCAACTTGACCAATTGCGTGCACCCCCGCATCCGTGCGCCCCGCCCCCATCACCGCGTGTGGCCCGGGTTCGATCTTGGCCATGGCCGTTTCGATGCAGCCTTGAACCGTTTTCAGGTCAATTTGGCGTTGCCAGCCCTTAAAGGGCGCGCCGTGGTATTCGATGAGGAAAGCATATCTGGGCATGGCGGGCGATTACCGCAATTTTGCGCCTGAGGGAAGGGGCAAGGTAAGTGAGTATTTTTGGCAAGATGAAGATTGGGAGGTTTTGAAACCGGGGTGAGCTGCTTATGTTACGTGGTGAAGTGATTTTGCGAGGCATATTTTGGTCATTGGTAGATTGGCGGATGGTTTAACCCGGCAGGTTGAAGCGGTCAGCGACACGATTTCAGAGACGCTTTTTGAACCCGTAATCCGGTTGGGGGTTACGGGGTTGGCGCGCTCGGGGAAGACCGTGTTTATCACGTCATTGGTGGCCAATTTGATGGATCGGGGTCGCATGCCGCAATTTGTGGCCCATTCAGAGGGGCGGATTGAGGCGGCCTATTTGCAACCGCAGCCAGATGACACGGTGCCGCGGTTCGAATATGAGCGCCACTTGGCGGCCCTCACCGGGCCCGAACCACAGTGGCCCGACAGCACGCGCACCGTTTCGGAGTTGCGTTTGTCCTTGCGGGTGCAGCCCTCGGGGATGTTGGCGGGCCTAAAAGGCCCACGCACCGTACATTTGGACATTGTGGATTATCCCGGCGAGTGGCTTTTGGACTTGTCCTTGTTGGACAAAAGCTATGCCGCGTGGTCGGCGGATATGCTGGCGCGGATTGAAAAGCGACCTTCGGCCAAGGCATTCCTGGCCAAGATGCGAAACGTCGATGGGGAGGCCTCTCATGATGAGGCTGTTGCACGCTCTTTGTCGAGGGCCTATGCTGCCTATTTGGCGGATGCGCGGCGGGCGGGATTTTTTGATTGCACACCGGGGCGGTTCTTGTTGCCGGGGGATCTTGAGGGATCGCCGGTTTTGACCTTTGCGCCTTTGCCCACGGGGGCGAGTTCTAGGCGTGGGTCTTTGCTGCGGGAAATGGAACGCCGATATGATGCGTATAAATCCCAAGTGGTGAAACCGTTTTTTCGGGATCACTTTGTGCGCATTGATCGCCAGATTGTTTTGGTCGATACTCTCAGCGCCATTCATGCCGGCCCACAAGCGGTGGAGGATCTGCGTCGCTCGATGGCGGACATTCTTGGCGCTTTTAAGCCGGGACGAAATGCTTGGTTGAGCCGGTTATGGGGCGGCAAACGGGTTGAAAAGATCCTCTTTGCGGCCACAAAAGCGGATCATCTGCATCACACTCAGCATGCGCGATTGGCCGCCATCATGCAGGCCTTGACCCGTGATGCCGGGGACCGGGCCAGTTTTGCTGGGGCTGCTACTGATGCCTTGGCGTTGGCATCATTGCGGGCGACCACGGAAACCACTCTGTCACATGAAGGGCGGGATTTGGACTGTGTGCGCGGGCGATTGCTTGATGGAGGAAAGCAAGCGGCGTTCTTTCCCGGCGTGTTGCCCGAAGATCCCGCGCAACTGTTGTCCCCGGCGCGCAAAGGGGCGGAGAAATGGTTGGATGCTGACTTTCAGGCGATGCAATTTGCCCCGGCAAAGCTCTCGCTCAAGCCGGGCGATGGCCCACCTCATATTCGACTGGATCGCGCTGCACAGTTTCTGATTGGGGACCGGTTGTGATCGGGTTTCAGGCCCATATCGGCCATGTTCCGGCTTTGGCTTCTATTTTGTGGAGCGGCGAGGGACATTCTGTTGTCGGCCAAAGGCGTCGGGATCGGGTGACGCAACTTGGCGATCTGCTGGCGTTGCTGCGGGCTGTTCGGCGCGGGTGGGTGCATGGACTGCGTGACGGGCACAGGGTGCTGGGCTTTGTCTTGCGAGACGAAGATCAGCTGCACGCCATATATGTACACCCAAAGGCGCAGCGACGCGGGGTTGGCACCGCCTTAATGGCGCAGGCGCAATCCATGTCTCCACGGTTAGAGCTTTGGTGCTTGCAAGCCAATCATGGGGCGAGAAGTTTCTATCATAGACAAGGGTTTAGCGTGTTTTTCTTTGGCCGTGACACTGCAAACGATACCGCAGAGGGGCACCCCCAAATGAAAATGGTCTGGCAAAAGGAAAGCAGCCTGTGAACAACGGTCCAATCCTCATCGATCTTGACGAGAATGACGCAGCACCAGGGCCCGAAAATGCCCCAGTTGTACCCGATATTGGTGGACCTCAAGGTCAGGCGGTACAGCGCGCGGCGCAGGTGGCTTCGTATCGGCCCAGTCGGCTGGGGCGGTGGATTTTGGGGCTGGCAATCACCTTCGTTGGTGCGGTTGCCTCCATTGCAGCTTGGGATTTTGTGGTTGGCCTGATTTCCAGATCTCCGATTTTGGGGATGTTTGTTTCGGGCATCGCCATCGCGTTGTTGATCGTGCTGAGCCTTGTGATGATCAAGGAATTGGCGGCGCTGTCGCGCCTTTCTCGCATTGATAAGCTACAGGGGCAGGCCGATCAGGCGCTGGCTGAGGCTGACCTTGAAAAGGCGCGACGGGTCAGCACAGGGTTGGTGCGGCTTTATCGCCAGCGCGCGGATCTCGATTGGGGACGGGCCCGCTTTGAGGAGCAACAGCTAGAGCCATTGGATGCCTCTGCTTTGCTGGTCTTGGCGGAAACCGAATTGCTGACGCCCTTGGACAAGGCCGCAGAGGCCGAAGTGCAGGCCGCCGCGCGCCAAGTGGCCACGGTGACGGCACTGGTGCCCTTGGCTTTCGCAGATGTGCTGACCGCGCTTACCGCCAACATTCGGATGATCCGGCGCATTTCTGAGATCTATGGCGGGCGCGCTGGGGCCTTTGGCAGTTGGCGCATGACCCGCGCTGTGATGACCCATCTGGTGGCGACAGGGGCGGTGGCACTCGGTGACGATATGCTGGGGTCTTTTGCGGGCGGTGGTGTTTTGTCCAAACTGTCGCGCCGCTTTGGCGAAGGTGTGGTGAACGGTGCACTGACGGTGCGTGTCGGGGTGGCCGCTATGGAGGTCTGTCGTCCACTGCCCTATGTGCAAGCCCGCCGACCGTCGGTGTCTGGCCTTGTTACAGGGGCGCTGACAGGCCTGTTCACCAAGTCCTAACGTTCGGAAAAGGCGGCGGAAAATCTCATTTTCCGATCCGAATTTTTTCAAAATCCGCATGGCTAAGGCAACGATCTAACGCAGTAGGGGAATCCCATCGGGAGCTTTGGTCTTTTCCACCATGCCTGCGCGCAAAGAGCGCCCAATCCGATGGGCGATCTGGGACCACGCGGCGGCTTTCTCCGGGCTCAGCTCGGCCTTGAGCACGCTGTCAAATAGCGCCAGCCAAGTTTCGAACATGCCCGGTCGCACATTGCCGGCGCGGCGATGAACCTGCAAAGGATTGCCATCATATGCGCGCTCACCCAACAGGGCATTGGCCCAGAAACGAACAATTTTGGTCTCATGTGGTGGCCAGTCGGTGATGTGCGCCCGAAACACCGGCCCTAGATTGGGGTGCTCGCGGATCGCAGCATAGAAAACCGCAACAACCTGTTCGATTTCAGTGCGGCTAACATCAATTTTGGCAAGCGGTGAGGTCATGGTCTCTCTTTCTCGGCGCGCCGGTTCAATTAAACAGGCTTAGATTGAGGCGCAATGATGTATCACAATACATGCGGCCTCTGGACGCTGCCGACGGCTATGCTTATAACGCCCCTATGGAGCAGATAAACGCGATTATTATGCGAATTATTTGCCCGGCGCTCTGACCTGACGAGCCGCCGGGACAAGGCGTATGGGACCCAACGCCGCCCTCCACCTTAATCGCTGATGTTTATCCGAAGGACGCCACCCATGTGCGCCGACACTCCTGAATACAAGAAAACCCTGAACCTGCCACAGACCGATTTCCCAATGCGGGCGGGCTTGCCGAAACGTGAACCCAATTGGCTGAGCCGTTGGGCCGACATGGACATTTACGGTCGTTTGCGGGCCAAAGCCACCAAAGAGGACCGCACGCCATTTACGCTGCACGACGGTCCCCCCTATGCCAACGGGCATTTGCATATCGGACACGCGCTGAACAAAACGATCAAAGACATGATCGTTCGGTCCCATCAAATGATGGGCCATGACTCGCGCTATGTGCCGGGTTGGGATTGCCACGGTCTTCCGATCGAATGGAAAATCGAAGAGCAATATCGCAAGAAGGGCAAAGACAAAGATGACGTGGATATTGTGGATTTCCGTCAGGAATGCCGCAAGTTCGCCGAAGAATGGGTTGGCATTCAGCGCGAAGAATTCAAGCGTCTGGGCATCACAGGGACATGGGAAAAACCATACCTGACAATGGATTACCACGCTGAGGCGGTCATCGCCGAGGAATTCATGAAGTTCTTGATGAACGGCACTTTGTATCAAGGTTCCAAGCCTGTGATGTGGTCGCCGATCGAAGAAACCGCCTTGGCGGAAGCAGAGGTCGAATACCACGACAAAGAAAGCTTCACGATCTGGGTGAAGTTCAAAGTGGCAGAGCCTGCGGACCACAAGTTGGCGGGCGCCCATGTCGTGATCTGGACCACAACCCCGTGGACCATCCCGTCGAACAAAGCGGTCGTTTATGGTGAAACCATTGCCTACGGCCTTTATGAGGTTACGGGCACGCCGGATGAATGCTGGCTATCTGTGGGCGACAAATACGTTCTGGCCGATAACTTGGCTGCTGATGTGTTCAAACGTTCCCGCATCGAAGAGGATCAGTACACCCGCGTTGGGGATGTTCCGGCTTCTGATCTAGAGGGCATTGGCTTGAGCCACCCCTTGGCCGGTGCCGAAGAGGCCAACGGTGAATGGGATGATATTCGCGATTTCCGTGCCGCTGACTTTGTCACCGACACCGAAGGCACTGGGTTCGTACATTGTGCGCCAAGCCACGGGATGGAGGAGTTCGAACTCTATCGTGATTTGGGCATGTTGCAGCAGGTCATCACCTATAACGTGATGGACGATGGTTCGTTCCGCGAAGATATGCCGTTTTTTGGCGGCAAACGGATCCTCAAGCCAAATGGCAAAGAGGGCAACGCCAACAGCGCGGTCATCAACAAGCTGGCCGAAGTGGGTGGCTTGATGGCGCGTGGCAAGATCAAACACAGCTATCCCCACAGCTGGCGTTCCAAAGCACCGATCATCTTCCGCAACACACCACAATGGTTTGCGGCGGTGGATGCCAAGTTGGATGACGGCATGGGCGACATGGGCGACACCATTCGGGAGCGGGCGTTGCGCTCGATCGATGAATTGGTCAACTGGACCCCGCAAACGGGCCGTAACCGTCTGCATTCAATGATCGAAACCCGACCTGATTGGGTGCTCAGCCGGCAACGGGCGTGGGGCGTTCCGTTGACTTGCTTCACCAAGAAAGGCGCTCTGCCGACGGATGCGGATTTCTTGCTGCGCAACGACGAGCTGAACGCACGTATCACTGCGGCCTTTGAAAAAGACGGCGCGGATGTTTGGTATCAGGACGGGTTCAAAGCCAAAGTTCTGGATGGCATTGCGGATCCTGACGCCTATGACCAAGTGTTTGACGTCTTGGATGTGTGGTTTGACAGTGGATCGACCCATGCCTTTGTGTTGCGCGATCGCGAAGACGGTACCGAAGACGGCATTGCAGACGTCTATATGGAAGGCACCGACCAACACCGTGGTTGGTTCCACTCCTCGCTGCTGCAAGCCTGTGGCACCAAAGGCCGCGCGCCGTATCGTAACGTTGTGACCCATGGGATGACGCTTGACGAAAAAGGGCTGAAAATGTCCAAGTCAATCGGCAATACCATCGTGCCTGAAACCGTTGTGAAGCAATATGGGGCGGATATTCTGCGTTTGTGGGTGGCCCAGGCTGATTACACAACCGATCAACGCATCGGACCGGAAATCCTCAAAGGCACTGCGGACGGGTATCGCCGTCTGCGCAACACCATGCGGTATATGCTGGGCTCTTTGTCTGAATTCACCGAAGAAGATCGGGTGGATCCGGCGGATATGCCAGAATTGGAGCAATGGGTTCTGCACCGTCTGGCCGAGCTGGATCACAAAGTGCGCACTGGCTACAAAGCTTTCGATTTCCAAGGCGTCTTCTCAGCAGTGTTTAACTTTGCGACTGTTGATCTGTCAGCCTTCTACTTTGATGTGCGTAAAGATGCGCTCTATTGTGATGGCAACACGTTGCGCCGTCGTGCGGCGCGCACAGTTCTGGACATTCTCTTCCATCGCCTGACCAGCTGGCTTGCGCCAATTCTGGTCTTCACAATGGAAGAAGTCTGGCTTGAGCGTTTCCCCGGCGATGACAGCTCTATCCATCTGCAAGACTTCCCGGACACGCCAGCGGATTGGTTGAACGAACCTTTGGCCGCGAAATGGGCACAGGTCCGTCAGGCGCGTCGTGTTGTGACTGCAGCCCTCGAAGTGCAGCGCGTGGACAAGGTGATCGGGGCCTCGCTTGAGGCAGCACCGATGGTTCACGTTCGCAACGAAGACATGCTGGAGGCGCTGAAGTCTGTCAGCTTTGACGACATCTGCATCACCTCTGGGATCTTGTTGTCGGGTGATCCTTTGCCCGCCGAAGCTTTCCGCTTGCCAGAAGTCGAAGGTGTGGGTGTTGTGTTTGAAAAAGCCGACGGCGACAAATGTCAGCGTTGCTGGAAGATTTTGCCTGATGTTGGGCAGCACAGCCACGAAGGCACATGCTCACGCTGTGACACAGCGCTGAGCTAATTGACTTAAGGCCCCGCAGTGATGTGGGGCCTTTTGGTTTTTGGGGGACACGATGTTGCAACGCACCTTTGAGACGCCAACCGGCGCATTCACGGTTGTCGAAAAGGACGGTGCATTGGTGCAATCCTTTTGGGGCGGGGACGGGCAAGATCGCTCTGACTTGCTGTTGCAGGCCCAAGCGCAGCTTGAGGCCTATTTTGCCAAAGAACTGACCCAGTTTGATTTGCCGCTGTTTGTTGTTGGTTCGGAAACCCAGCGCAAAATTTGTGATCAGATCTCGGCGATCCCATTCGGAGAAACGCGCGAATACGGTGACTTATCGCGGGCGCTTAACGTGCCGGCACAGGCCATTGGTCAGGGCTGTGGGCGCAATCCTCTGCCGATCCTTATCCCGTGCCACCGAATTTTGTCAGCGCGTGGTCTGGGCGGGTTTTCTGGGGATGGCGGCGTTGAAACCAAAGTTTGGTTGCTGCGGCACGAAGGCGCCGCCGGACTTTTGATCTAACTTGTCTTATTTTGTAAAATAGGCCGACTTATCCACATAATTTCCGAAATTCCTTGTCTCTATTTTCAACTCTGTGGATAATTTCAAGCGCCCGTGCCTGTGGATAACTTCGCAGCTTCTGTGGATAACTCGATTTTCTGTTATCCACAGGTTATCCACAAAATGAGGGTGCCAAGGGATGGTTGGGATAGATGCGTCAAACTCCCTAGTCTAGATCGAACCAAAATGATCACTAGTTGATGAGAATGGCCGGTTTTCTTGTCTTTTGAGCTGTATTCGGCCTAATCCATCAAAATGACCCTATTTCAGGATCTGTTGTACCGTTCCGACCAGCAGCAAATACACGGATGTCACCACCAGACCCCAATGTGCGAGGCTTTCGGGAGCGAAATCGACCCATGCTGCCCAGGCAGCAAAGCAGGTCCAGGCCAATGCCATTGGCAGCGAGATGATCCGCCAGCGCACTGTGCGCACCGGGTGAATGAACTTGAAGGGGACAAACATGGCCACCGACAACAACACCACCAATGTCATGATGACCCAGAAACCCGGCTCAAGCGCGAAGAGCACAAGCACAACCATGTTCCAGCATCCCGGAAACCCTGAAAAGGAATTGTCTTTGGTCTTCATCCGCGTGTCGGCAAAATACATCGCGCTGGCATAGGTGATGAGGATAATCGCAAACCAGCCCGTCCAACCCGGCAGCAGGCCGGATTTGAACAACGCAAAAGCAGGGATAAAGACATAGGTCAGATAGTCGATGATCAGATCCAATAGGACCCCATCGAACTGTGCGGCGTGTTCTTTGACATTATAGCGCCGCGCCAGGGGACCATCGATCCCGTCAACGGCAAAGGCGACAACCAGCCATAGGAACATGATGCTCCACTTCTCTTCGACGGCAGCAAGCATTGCGAGCATCGCAAAAACAGCCCCAGTTGCCGTCAACAGGTGCACAGACAACGCTTTGAATCCATTACTGATAGTCATCTGATTTCCTGATTGGGGGTCACCCTGCTTTGGGGTGGGTTTGTTCGTATACCTCCAATAGGCGGTTTAAGTCCACCGCAGTATAAGCTTGGGTTGTCGAGAGCGAGGCATGGCCCAGCAGTTCTTGGATGGCGCGCAAATCTCCGCCTGCGTTTAGCAGATGAGTGGCAAAGCTGTGGCGCATGGCGTGCGGTGTGGCCGTTGCAGGCAGCCCCAATTGCATACGGGCCTGTTCCATCACTTTTTGAATGGTGCGTGGATTCAAAGCCCCACCCCGAACACCGCGGAAAACGGCAAAATCGGGGTCCATTTCAAAAGGGCAAAGGGCAATGTATCGCGCGACGGCTTGCTGAGCGGCCGGCAAAACCGGGACAACGCGCTCTTTCTTGCCTTTGCCCAAGATCCGCAACGAGGCACCAAGCGGCATTTGTTTTCCCACCAGCCCCAAGGCTTCGGATATCCGCAATCCGCACCCGTAAAGCAGCGTCACAACCGCGATGTCGCGGGCGGCCACCCAATCCTCGCTGGATTGATGTTCAATTGAATCAATCATTTGCTTGGCCGCACCCACGTCGAGCGGTCGGGGCAATTTGGCCGAAAACTTGGGCGATCGTGTCGACAGAACAGCCGTTGGTTCAAAGTTTTGGCGTTCCGCCAGCCAGCGATAAAAGCTTTTCACCGCGGACAATTTGCGCGCCAAAGTCCGTGACGTGATCTTGCCAGACCGGGTGCGCGCCATCCAAGAGCGCATGTCGGTCACGGTGATATCGGACAAGGCGCCAAGGCCTTGCGGCGCGCCTTTGTGCTCGGTCATGAAGGCGATAAAATCACCGACATCCTTGGCATAGGCGGACTGGGTGTGTTGAGAGATGTCTTTCAGGGCCTTTTGCGTGTCCAGCCAGGATTGCAACGCATCCCTCGCGGCTGGAGACACCAAGCTCATGACAGCCAGTTGCGCATCGAGCGTTCAAATACGCCTGCAAAAAAGGACAGTAAATCAGTGCCTTGCTGGGGCGAGAACTGATGAGGATCTTCGGCCCCCATGACCAGCATGCCCGGCAGACGGCCAGCGCCAAAATCCAACTTGAGGCAGGCTTCGGAACGGATCCATTCCGCCTTGTCGCCGTAGATTTCTTCTGATCCTGTCGACATCTGGCGCAGGGTCACCTGACGCACGGGCACGTTGCGGCCATTCACAAGGTAAGTGTCGATAAAGCCGGGTTCAGCCACGGATAGCACATCGCCAAGGCGCTTTACGGCGGGCTCATTGTCGTTTTGAACCGATTCAAGCACCAGCTTCACGCAGTCGACCCGCAAAATATCCGCAACCGATCCGCTGAGATTGCGCAGGAACACTTCGAATTCCATGGGATCAAGCATTTGCAAGATGGCGCGATGAACTTGATTGGTGCCAGCCAAGTTTTCATAAGCGGCGGCGATCACGCTGCGGTGGGTATCTTCTAACCGGTCCAGACGGGATTCAAGACGCTCCATCGCAATGCCGCGCAGATCGACAATATTGCCGCCCATCGTGCGTTCATTTGCGGAAATCAACGCGTGCATCACGTCTTGGTCATCCAAGATCACATCGGGTTCTGTGATGATCTTTTCGCGCAAAAGGTCATCGATTTTAGGTTTGCTGCTCATGCCACTGCCAAAACTATTTTTTTGCATACTAACAGAGGCTTCTGGGCTTGGCTTCATGTTTTTCAGACCACGGGCCGAAAATTGCAGATTTTGCTGTTCTGTGTGGTGTATGACAAGGGTTCCGTCTTGTGGATAACTTTAGGGGTTATGCCGAAAACTCATTGTTAAAATTCATAAAAATCCAAAAAAGAAACCTGTGGATAAAAATTTTATCCACAGGTTATCCACAGGTCAGTTCGGATGCCGGTTTTTGCCGACATTGCATCAAAATCAGAGGATTTTGATGCCAGCTTCTTTGATGTCTGCCAAGAAGGTGGCCAGACCTTTGTCGGTCATCACGTGGTTGGCCAAGGACTTGATCACGGCAGGTGGTGCAGTCATCACGTCGGCACCCACACGGGCACATTCTTGAACGTGGTTGGCCGAACGGATAGAGGCCGCCAAGATTTCAGTTTCAAAGCCGTAGTTGTCATAGATGGTGCGGATGTCTTCGATCAGCATCATGCCGTCCAACGCCAGATCATCCAAGCGACCGATGAAGGGGCTGATGAATGTGGCGCCGGCTTTGGCCGCCAAGAGGGCTTGGTTGGCGCTGAAGCACAGGGTGACGTTCACCATGTTGCCTTCGCTGCTCAGCACTTTACAGGCCTTCAGGCCATCCCATGTCAGGGGCACTTTGACGGCGATGTTGTCAGCGATTTTAACCAACTTGCGCCCTTCGGCGATCATTTCGTCGGCGTCGGTGGCGGTGACTTCGGCGGAAACAGGGCCGGAGACCAGATCGCAGATTTCTTTGGTCACTTCCAAAATGTCACGACCAGATTTCTTGATCAGGGACGGGTTGGTGGTGACACCGTCAACCATACCAAGATCGTTCAATTCTGCGATGGCATCGATTTCTGCTGTATCAACGAAAAATTTCATGGGGCGCTCCTCTTCCCGCAATGGGTTGGCTATTGTCGAGCAAGCGTTTACCTCATGAAGGGCAGCGGGGCTAGTCCTGCGAATTATTTATTTGGGTCTCAAAATAAATGAGTGACAATCCGGAGTTTTTTGATCACGGCGCCTTGGTGGGGGTTTTGACAGCCCAGCCATTGGATCGTGTGTTGGATTACAAAGCCCCCGAAGGCGGGTGCTGGCGCGGGGCCTTCGTTGAGGTGCCGCTTGGCCCTCGCAAAGTCTTGGGCGTGGTCTGGGGACCTGGGCGCGGTGATTGGGATATCTCCAAGGTGCGTTCGGTCATCCGAGTCCTCGAAGCGGCCCCCATGCGCGAAGAAATGCGCCAGTTTCTGACCCGCGCTGCGGATTATACACTAACGCCCATGTCGTCGATGTTGCGTTTGGCCACGCGGGCGCCGGGATTGGGCGATCCCCCGTCGATGCAAAAGGTCTATCGGATGGGCGACACAGTGCCGGACCGGTTAACAGATGCGCGGACCCGGGTGTTGGAGGTGTTGCGTGATTACGGTGGGTTGGCCTTTACTCTAAAAGAACTGGCCGAGATGGCGGGCGTTTCTACCAGTGTTGTCAAAGGGTTGGTCAATCTTGGCGGGGTAAGCGAAGAAGACCGACCCAAGGATGTGCCGTTTGCCCGCATGCAGGCCGACTATGGCGGCAAAGAGTTGACGGATGATCAAGCTGAAGCCTCGCGCCAATTGCGCCAATCCGTGGCCAGCCAGCGATACGGCACCACATTGTTGCGGGGTGTCACGGGCTCGGGCAAGACCGAAGTGTATCTTGAGGCCGTTGCGGAATGTCTGGCGCAGGGGCGCCAAGCGTTGGTTTTGCTGCCCGAAATTGCCTTAACGGCCGAGTTCCTGACCCGCGTTGAGGCGCGTTTTGGGGCCAAACCCGCCGAGTGGCACTCGGGCGTGACGATGACCGAGCGGCGTCGGATCTGGAAAATGGTCGGGCAAGGGGGCGCTCAGATGGTGATCGGTGCACGCTCTGCGCTGTTCTTGCCGTTTCAGAACTTGGGCTTGATTGTTGTCGATGAAGAGCATGACACCTCTTACAAGCAAGAGGACGGTGTTTTGTACAATGCGCGCGATATGGCGGTGCTGCGTGCAAGCATTTGTCAGGCGCAAGTAGTCTTGGCCTCGGCAACGCCTTCTTTGGAAAGCTGGACCAATGCGGATGCAGGCAAATACGAGCGTATCACGCTGACCAGCCGGTTTGGTAAAGCGGTCCTGCCGGACATGAAGGCCGTGGATATGCGGGCGGAAAATGTGCCGCCGGGACGCTGGATCTCTGATAGCTTGCGGCGCGAAGCGCTGGTGCGCGTCGAAAAAGGTGAACAATCTCTGTTGTTTATTAACCGTCGCGGCTATGCGCCTGTGACCATTTGCCGGGCCTGCGGTCATCAAATTGCCTGCGAGCATTGCGACGCACGGATGGTTGAACACCGGTTTCTAAAGCGGTTGGTGTGCCACCAATGCGGCGAGACCAAACCGATGCCAGAGGCCTGCCCGAATTCAGAATGTGGTGTCGAGGGTAAGTTGAGCCCGGTGGGCCCGGGCGTCGAGCGTTTGGCCGAAGAGGCCACGGCATTGTTTCCCGATGCGCGCGTAGTGACGCTTAGCTCGGATATGTTTGGAACCGCACGTGCCCTCAAGGCGCAAATCGAAGAGATCGCAAATGGTGCGGCGGACATTATCATCGGCACCCAGCTTGTGGCGAAGGGGCACAATTTTCCTTTGCTGACCTTGGTGGGCGTCATTGATGCCGATCTGGGCTTGCAAGGCTCGGATATGCGCGCAGCCGAACGTACCTTTCAACTGATGCGTCAAGTTGCAGGGCGTGCGGGGCGGGCAGAGCGCAAGGGCCTTGCGATGTTGCAAACCTATCAGCCGGAACACCCGGTGATCCGCGCTATTCTGGCCGGGGACGAAGAGAGTTTCTGGCGGGCTGAGGCCGAAGAGCGGCGTCTGGCGGGCGTGCCACCGTTTGGCCGGATGGCCGGCATCGTCCTAAGTTCGACAGACCCTCAGGAAGTGTTTGATTTGGGGGGACAAATGGCGCGTATGGATGGGCCGTTGCGTCAGGTTGGGGCTCAGGTTTTTGGGCCTGCTCCGGCCCCGATCGCACGCATTCGCGGGCGCCACCGTGTCCGGCTGTTGGTCAAAGCGGATAAGGGCGTTGCGCTGCAGGCGGCGTTGGCGCGCTGGGTGCAGCAGTTCAAGCTGTCCAATCAGACCCGTCTGAGCATCGATATCGATCCGCAAAGCTTTTACTGAAGGGGACTTTCGCGGGCGCAGTTTACGCGCATAAATGGCGGTCGTTCTGAGCGTTTATGCACAGAACTGTTCAGTATAGGGTCTCGTCAAACGATCTTCGCACGCGTATACGCCTGTGCATGGCGATATTATTTAGAACTTCGATCGTATCTTTAAGCGATGCGCATCAGTTGCCGTTTTGGCGACGTCCGATCACGCTGCTGTTTTTGATGGCGGTGGCTTTGCCCGTGGCTTTCTCCACGTGGTTTGCCTTGCTCAATAATTTTGTCACAGAGGTGGCCCAGTTTGACGGTGCGGACATCGGCTTGTTGCACACCATCCGCGAAATCCCCGGCTTTCTGGCCGTTGGTGTGATTGCGTTGATCATGTTCGTGCGCGAGCAGGTGCTGGGCGTGGTTTCGCTGGCCTTATTGGGGGTCGCCACTGCGATCACCGCATGGTTCCCCTCGATGGGCGGCATCTTAACCATCACAATGATCAGCTCGATTGGGTTTCACTACTATGAAACCGTGAACCAGTCCCTGCAGTTGCAATGGCTGCCCAAAGAGCGTGCGCCACAAATGTTGGGCTGGATCATGGCTGCGGCCTCTGCTGCGACACTGGTGGCTTACGGCGCCATTGTCCTCACCTGGGAGACCTTGGATCTCAGCTATAACTTTGTGTTTATGCTGTCTGGCGGGTTCACGGCGCTTGTGGCGGTGTTCTGTCTGCTGGCCTATCCGCAGTTTGAATCGCCCAATCCGCAGGTCAAGAAGTTCATCCTGCGTCGGCGCTATTGGCTGTATTACGCATTGCAGTTTATGTCAGGCGCCCGCCGGCAGATCTTTGTGGTGTTCGCGGGCTTTATGATGGTCGAAAAATTCGGTTTTGATGTGCATGAGGTGACCGGTCTGTATTTGGTGAACTTGATTGCCAACATCATTTTGGCCCCCGTATTTGGCAAAATTGTCGCCCGTTTCGGCGAGCGCCGCGCCCTAGTATTTGAATATGTTGGGTTGATTGGGGTGTTTTTGGCCTATGGCGGCATCTATTGGTTTGGATGGGGCGTCTTATTGGCGTCGGCGCTCTATGTGATTGACCACATGTTTTTTGCGCTGGCCTTGGCGCTAAAGACCTATTTCCAAAAAATCGCCGATCCCGGTGATATTGCGCCAACTGCGGCAGTTGCCTTTACCATCAACCATATTGCTGCTGTGTTTTTGCCGGTGCTGTTGGGGTATCTGTGGCTGCAATCGCCGGGGGCGGTGTTCATTTTAGCGGCGGCTATGGCGGGAATTTCCTTGATTTTAGCCGTTCTCATCCCACGTCACCCAGAACCGGGTAACGAAACCATTTTTGCAAAATACGCCACGGCCCCAGCGGAGTAACTTATGTCTCGCCCATCCAAAACGCCTCAGGCGAAGTTCACAACCGGCTCTACGATGCGCCATGTTGTGATCATGACATTGACCGGAGCCCTTGGGCTTAGCTTTATGTTTTTGGTCGATTTTCTAGCCTTGTTCTGGGTCAGTCAGCTTGAGCATGAAATCCTGATTGCGGCGATTGGTTTTGCCGGAACCATCCAGTTTTTTGTGATTTCGGTGGCAATTGGGATGATGATTGCCGGTGTCGCCCTAGTGAGCCGCGCCCTAGGGCAAGGCAAGGGCGAGCGGGCGCGACGCATTGCGACCGTTGCGGTGATATATTGCACGCTGGCACAGGTTCTGATCGCCTTGGTGGTCTTTGTCTATCGTAGCGAAATCCTCGAGTGGTCAGGGGCCTCTGGTGAATCGCTGGAGGTTGCCACAAGTTTCTTGGCCATTTCCTTGCCATCCTTGCCGTTGATCGGTGCGGGGATGTGTGCCTCGACGATACTGCGCGCAATTGGGGACGCATGGCGTTCCATGATGGTGACAGTGTCAGGTGGCGCTGTGGCGATGGTCTTGGACCCGTTGTTCATTCTGGGGTTTGAGTGGGGTGTTGACGGCGCGGCCTATGTCATCGTGATCTCGCGGCTTGCGATGGCTGTTTTTGGCATCTATTGGCTGGCGCGGACGCATAACATGATGGCGCGTCCCAAGCGTTGGGATATGGTGGCCTTTATCAAGCCCTATATCATTATCGCCATCCCTGCGGTTGCCACACAATGTGCAACGCCCTTTGGTGGCTGGATCCTAATCCGCGCCATGGCGGAGCATGGGGACGGCGCGGTTGCTGGCTTGGGGGTGGTGTCGCGTCTGACGATCCTTGGATTTGGCGGCATTTATGCTTTGTCTGGCGCAATTGGGGGCATCATCGGGCAAAATGCCGGTGCTGGCCTGCAGAAACGCGTGGCAAGTGCCTATACGGATGCGTTGATTTTCTGTGGTTTGTACACGGCGGTCACATGGGCGCTGATGGCGGCCTGCAGCAATATGATCATCTCGGGCTTTGGGCTGAGTGCCGAGGGCGGTGAAGTTGTGCGCACGTTCTGCTACTTCGCGGCGGGATCCTTTGTCTTTACCGGGGCGTTGTTCGTTTCAAATGCCGCATACAACAATCTTGGGCGTCCGATTTGGGCCACCGTGGCCAACTGGACGCGCGATGGTTTGTTGATGGCACCTTTGGCCTTTGCGTTTGGGGCGTGGTACGGCGCGGCGGGTGTGATTTGGGCACAGGCCGCAGCCAATACAATTGTGGGCATCGTGGCGGCCTATTTGGCGTGGCGTTACGTGCAAACCGGGGGCGGTGTTGCAACCCCAAAAGCAGCAAAGGCTTGACCCCAGCGAGCGTCCCGCATAGGCGCAGAACCGAAACGTGATCCCGGAGACCGCCATGCCCACCTTTACCGCCCTGACCACATTGCCTGGAAAATCCCCTGCCGAAGCGTTGGGGGAGGCCATGGAGCGACTGATCCCAGAGCCAACAGGGGTTGGCGTCTTTGAAATCGAAGACGGATCTGGCCTGTGGGAAGTGGGCGGTTACTTTGTTGAAGAACCAGATGACACAGGTCTGGCGGTTTTGGCCGCAGCCTTTGGCGCCAAGCCTTTTGTGATCTCTGAATTGCCGGAAACCGATTGGGTGGCCAAGGTGCGCCGCGAGTTGGTACCGGTGGCTGCGGGCCGGTTCTATGTTTATGGCAGCCATGACGCGGATCAGGTGCCCGACAATGTGGAGCCGCTGTTGATCGAGGCGGCTATGGCCTTTGGCACCGGGCATCATGGCACCACACAGGGCTGCCTGCGTGCATTGGATCGTTTGGACAATGACGGCTTTGTCGGCAAAAACGTGGCGGATATCGGCTGTGGAACAGCCGTATTGGCAATGGGGGCTGCGCGCATCTGGCCGAACCCTGTGTTGGCCAGTGACATTGATCCTGTCGCCGTCGAGGTGGCCGAAGCCAACGTCAGCGTCAACAACCTCAAAGACCGCGTGGTCTGTGTGGTGGCCGCAGGGTTTGGCGCACCAGAACTGGCCTCTGCCGCCCCATTTGATTTGGTCTTTGCCAACATCCTCAAAGGCCCGCTGATCGACTTGGCGCCGGATATGGCGAACAGTCTGCAAGAGGGGGGCTATGCGATCCTCTCGGGCATCCTGAACGAGCAGGCAGATGAGGTTGTTGAGGTTTATGCACGATCTGGCGTCAAGTTGACTCATCGTGAAGAGATCGGCGAGTGGACAACCTTGACTTTGCAGAAATAGTCGCGGCTTTCCTTTAGATTAAAGCAAATTTGAGGCTTTCGCCCCATTGCTGCCACATTTGAGAACTAGACATGTGCCCCAACGAGCAGGGGTTCTGTAGGTTCTAAGTGAGTGGAGGCAGCAATGGCCGATGCATTTAACGAGTTTGATGACCGACTGCGCCGGATTGACACCAAGCGCACCAAGATGAAGCGCGGCTATGTGACCGTTGTTGACCGAGATGGTCTGATTGTCACCAAGGCGCGTCGCAAGCGGATGGCCTTCCCTTGGACTGGTATTTTGATGCTGGTCGTCGGGTTTGTGGGTTTCAAAGCGCTGCTGATGGCGCATTTGGGCTTTGGGGTGTATCAGGATCGGGTCCAGTTGCTGGCGGACGGTAGCTTGGTCGAAGTGGCTGGCGCCATGGTGATGAAGCCTGATCCCGTGTCGACCTTCTTGGCTATTCAGGCACGTCCCTATTTGAAATAAGTCTCTCAACGTCTCTCTCAGACAAAAAGGCCACGCCAAGATCTCTCTGGCGTGGCCTTTTGCTATTGTGATGTCGCTGCCGATTAGATTTTGGCGGCGATGTAGTCTAGGTCGGCACGGCACAGGCCGATGTCTTCGAGTTCTGCATCATTCAAGCGTGACAGCACTTTGCGTGTTGTGCGGGCGTCGTTCCAACGCGCCAGAGCTTCAAAGCCCTGTGCGACGATGCGAGCCGAAGTTGAAACTGGGCTGGTCAGAACGCCAGCCTGATGCGGTGTGTTGCTGTAAGCAGCCATATCAGATTTCCTTGTTGAATGGGTGAGTATCTATTCCCTATGACGGCATTTAGTCCGCTCATTTTATTCGCACAAGCAGGAGAGTTTGCATAATTGATATGCACAGTGTGCATACCGGAAAAATTGGGCAAAACCCCTACTTAATAAGGGGTATGCGGTGTCGGGATTCCGTCAAAATGGTTCGCTTTGGCGCTCAAATTTGAGGCCAATTGATGCGAGTGATCAAAAATTAGGCAAAATGAAAGAATGGGCTTTCTTCTTGGTCTTTGTTCTCGTTTCGTGCTACTTAGCCAAAAAGTAAGAAAAAGGGGCAAAGATGCGGGTTTTGGGAATCGATCCCGGATTGCGGAACCTTGGATGGGGCGTGATCGAGGCGGATGGCAGTCGGCTAAGCCATGTGGCGAATGGCGTGTGTCATTCAGAAGGAACAGAGTTGGCGTATCGCCTGTTGTCTCTGCATCAGCAACTGACCGATGTGTTCGAACGGTTTCAGCCCGACACAGCCGCGATTGAGCAGACCTTCGTCAACAAAGATGCGGTTGGAACGCTGAAGTTGGGTCAAGCCCGCGGCGTTGCCTTGCTGATCCCGGCGCAGGCTGGCATCCCCATTGGCGAATATGCCCCAAACAAAGTGAAGAAAACTGTCGTTGGCGTTGGCCACGCAGCCAAGCAACAGGTTGAGCATATGGTCAAACTGCAATTGCCCGGCGCTGTGATCAACGGGCCAGATGCGGCGGATGCCTTGGCCATCGCCATTTGTCACGCTCACTATTCGCGCGGCTCTGGCGCCGCGCTGGAACAAAGGATCCGCGCATGATTGGCAAGGTTTCAGGTCGCATCGATTACCGTGGTGAAGATCACGTTTTGATCGATGTGGGTGGCATTGGCTATGTTGTCTATTGCTCGGACCGGACACTGGCGACTTTGCCAGGAGCTGGCGAAGCGGTGGCGCTCTATACAGATCTACTGGTGCGCGAAGATTTATTGCAGCTGTTTGGCTTTCCAACCTTGCTGGAAAAGGAATGGCATCGATTGTTGATGAGTGTGCAGGGCATCGGTGCCAAAGCCTCATTGGCGATCCTCAGCACGCTTGGGGCCGATGGCGTGGGGCGTGCGATCAACCTTGCGGATGTGACGGCGATCAAGGCCGCCAAAGGGGTTGGCCCTAAAACGGCCCAACGCGTTGTGCACGAGTTAAAGGACAAAGCCCCCGGTGTGATGGCACTAGGTGGCAGGCTGGATGCGGCGCTTGGAACACAACCTGCCACCCCGCTTGAGCGTGAAGACGACGCGGTGATCGAGGAGGACACGCCAAAGCGCAAAGCCAAACCCAAGGCGCCCGTCCAGACCTCCGCGGTTTCGCAATCGGATGCCCTATCAGCCCTGTCAAATCTGGGCTATGCGCCCTCTGAAGCCGCCAGCGCTGTGGCGCAAGCCGCGCAGGATGCGCCCGAAGCGGACACCTCCGCTCTGATCAAACTGGCGTTGAAGCTACTGGCGCCTAAGGGGTAGTGATGCAAAAAAATATCAATTTTTTTGGGAATTTTCTGACAGAAAATTGTGGCGCTGGGGAGGCTGACGGTGGAGTCTGATCCTGCGTTGCGCCCAGAGCGCCAGCCCGAAGATTCAGATCGCGCTTTGCGGCCTCAGGGATTGGACGAATTCATCGGCCAGGCTGAAGCCCGAGCCAATTTGAAAGTGTTCATTCAATCTGCCCGCCAACGCGGCGAGGCGATGGATCACACGCTGTTTCATGGGCCTCCGGGGTTGGGCAAGACCACATTGGCGCAGATCATGGCGCGCGAGTTGGGGGTGAATTTTCGCATGACCTCGGGGCCTGTTTTGGCCAAGGCGGGGGATTTGGCGGCCATCTTGACCAATCTAGAAGCGCGCGACGTGTTGTTCATTGATGAAATTCATCGGCTGAACCCGGTGGTTGAGGAAATTCTATATCCCGCACTGGAAGATTTTGAGCTGGATCTGGTGATTGGCGAAGGACCTGCAGCGCGCACCGTGCGCATCGAATTGCAGCCCTTTACCTTGGTTGGGGCCACCACGCGTTTGGGGCTCTTGACCACACCTTTGCGAGACCGTTTTGGCATTCCCACCCGATTGCAGTTTTACACTGTGGATGAGCTGAATGAGATTGTGACCCGAAATGCGCGGCTTTTGGGGGCGCCCGCTGATGACGATGGCGCGCGCGAGATTGCCAAGCGCGCCCGCGGGACACCGCGAATTGCGGGCCGTTTGCTGCGTCGGGTTGTCGATTTTGCCCTTGTGGAGGGCGATGGGCGTGTGACGCAGGCCATTGCGGATCACGCCTTGACGCGCTTGGGGGTGGATAATCTTGGGCTGGATGGGGCGGATCGCCGTTATCTGTCGTTGATTGCGGAGAACTATGGCGGCGGGCCGGTGGGGATTGAAACCATGTCGGCGGCCTTAAGCGAAAGCCGTGATGCGCTGGAAGAGGTGATTGAGCCCTATTTGTTGCAGCGCGGTTTGATCCAGCGCACGCCGCGGGGCCGCATGTTGGCCCAGAAAGCTTGGCGGCATTTGGGGTTACAGGCGCCGCAGCAACCGGGGCAGGGCGCGCTGTTCGAATAGCGGCTGTGCTTGGGGCGGTCTTTGGGATTTGAGTATTTTGAGCAAGATGAATGACGCATCAGACATAGTGGATCTGGCGGAATTGCAAGGTCAGGCCGTGGAGGTGGGGCGGATCTATGCGGAGCGGTTTTCAATTGATCGTGACGGGGCGTTTTATCTGGGCAAGTTGAGCGAAGAGTTGGGGGAGGTTTGTGCAGCGTATCTGAAGCTAAATGGTCAGTCGCGCGGCGCGGATCAGGACCCGGATCACTTGCAGGGTCAACTTGAAGATGAGATGGCCGATTTGTTTGGCTTTTTATTGATGTTTGCGGACCGGCAGGGGGTGGACCTTGGCGCGGCTTTTGCGCGAAAATGGGGCAAATACCTGAAGGATCCGGCATGAGCCCACAAGACATCGAAGCTTTGTTCACCCGCAGCACTGGCGCGTATCATTTTGCCCGTTGGGGGCGCCCAATTGCGCCCATCGCCTTTGGGGTAGAGGATGAGAGCCTTGGGGTGATCAAAGGGGCAGTTGAGGCCATGTGTACTTTGGCCGGGCATAGCACCGCAGAAACGGACCCCGAGCTTGGGGCCAATTTGATGTTTTTCTTTGTGCGCGATTGGCAGGAGCTGGTGGCGGTGCCCAATTTGGATCAGCTTATCCCAAATCTGGGTGAGGTTGTGAAGCGATTGGAGGCGGCGCAGGCCAATCAATACAGGGCGTTTCGTTTTGATACGCAGGGCGGCATTCAGGCTGCTTTTGTGTTGTTGCGGATGGATGAGGTGTTGCAGACCATGGCGGCAGAGGACCTGGCTTTGACGCAGGTGGCTCAGGTGATGTTGTTGTGGGGCGAAGGGGCGTTTGCGGATCAATCGCCCTTGGCGGTGGCCAGTGAGACAACGGTGTTGCGCCCAGAAATCGGCGACATTATTCGCGCAGGCTATGACGCGGTGATGCCTGTGGCCGATCAAGATCCATCGCATGCTCTGCGTCTCTTTGCCCGGCTGCCGGCCGCTGAGTGATGGCGCTTTTTCTGGCGCTTGATATTCCCGAAAACATGCGCGAGCCGCTGCTGGATGTGGCCGGCCGTCTTGGCGTCGGGGATGAGGTGGCGGAAGAGAACCTGCATCTGACGCTGGCCTATCTTGGGCCACAGCCAGAGCACGTTTTGGATCAGATTGACGGGTTTTGTCGGGGGATGCGGTTTGGACCCGTCCGTTTGGCTTGCCGTGAATTGGCGATATTTGGTGGCAAGCGTCCAGCTGCTTTGGCGATGATGGTGGAACGGGTCCCAGAATTGGGCGCTTTACAGGAAAAGGTGGCGCAGGTGGCGCGTATGTCTAGTGTGGATCTGGCGCGCAGGCGGTTCAAGCCGCATATCACATTGGTGCGTTTCCCGGCCAAAATCGGGGGTGCGGCAGAGGCACGAGTGCATCGGTATTTGGCCGCTCAGCCTCTTTCTGCGATCACCGGAGAGGCCACGAGTTTGGGGCTGTTTCAGTCAACGCGCCGGCAGGGGGCTGTCGAGTATGATTGCTTGGCGCGCTATGGGGCGCTGGGGTGCGTCTAAGTCTTGCACCGGGCGCGGGCACTGCTAAGTTGCCCGCAACCAAGATTTGAATTGCGGAGCGTTGCATGTCTCATACCTTTCCAGTGCGGGTGTATTACGAAGACACGGATATGGCAGGCATTGTCTATTACGCCAACTATCTGCGTTATATCGAGCGCGCCCGCAGCGATTGGGTCAAAGGCTTGGGCATCGATCAAAACCAGATGAAAGAAGACGGCTTTGTTTTTGCGGTGCGTCGGGTTGAGGCGGATTACCTGCTGCCGGCCAAATTGGATGATGATTTGACCGTGGTGACCGATGTTGTGCAAGTGACCGCGGCGCGTTTGGTGATGGATCAACAGGTCAAACGCGATGGCGAGACGCTTTTTCAGGCGATTGTTACCGTTGTGATGATCAATGAAGACGGTCAACCCGCCCGTTTGCCGGCAAATATCCGCCGGATGCTACACTAATTTGTGCATTTCCGCGTATCTGAGGCATTCGCGTTGGATTTCCCCCTAAAGCTTGGTTACTCTGCAAGGTAACAAAGGCCCACAATAAGGGTCATAAAAGCAGAGCAGGCATATGGAAACAGACACCTTAGCCCTGGCGCAGGAGATTGATTTCTCTATGTGGGCATTATTTGCGCGCGCCACATTGACCGTAAAGCTGGTGATGGTCCTCTTGATTGTGGCCTCATTTTGGTCTTGGTCGACCATCTTTCAGAAATTGATTTCTTATCGCTCGGCGCGCCGCGAAGCCAAGCAGTTTGACCAATCTTTTTGGTCAGGCGAGCCACTGGATGCACTATTTGAAAAGATTGGATCCGACCCCAAGGGCCATTCGGAGAAGATCTTTGCCGCTGGAATGATCGAATGGCGCCGCTCGCATCGTGATGACGGGGGCTTGATCGCTGGGGCGCAGGCCCGGATCGACAGATCCATGGATGTGGCCATCGCCAAAGAGGCTGAAGGCTTGCAACATGGTTTGCCCATTCTGGCCACGGTCGGGTCGACAGCGCCTTTTGTGGGGTTGTTTGGTACGGTTTGGGGCATCATGCATGCCTTTATCAATATCGCTGAACAGCAAAACACCAATCTGGCTGTGGTGGCTCCTGGGATCGCCGAGGCGTTGCTGGCCACGGGGCTTGGGCTTTTGGCCGCGATCCCCGCCGTGGTGTATTACAACAAACTGTCGGCTGACGCAGATCGCATCATCGCAGGCTACGAAGCCTTTGCCGATGAGTTTGCCACCATCCTTAGCCGCCAATTGGATCTTTGAGCGATGGGCGCGGGTGTTGTGCAAAAGGGCGGAGGTGGCAGCCGTCGGCGGCGCCATCGGCGCGGCGGGGCCAAGCCAATGGCCGAAATCAACGTGACGCCATTTGTCGATGTCATGCTGGTGTTGCTGATCATCTTTATGGTGGCGGCCCCATTGATGACTGTGGGTGTGCCTGTTGAATTGCCCAAGACAGCGGCCAATGCCTTGCCCGGTGAACAAGAAGAGCCTTTGGCTGTGACGGTCACCGCCGAAGGCACCGTGATGATCCAGACCACCGAAGTGGCGCGGGATGACCTGATAAACCGGTTGCGCGCGATTGCTGCGGAACGTGAGGGTGATCGGGTGTTTTTGCGTGCTGATGGGGCCGTTTCTTATGAACAAGTTGTCCAAGTCATGGGTGCATTGAACCGAGCAGGGTTCAGCAATATCGGCTTGGTGACGGACACTGGCGGCCCCGCCCTGAACGGGACTGCAACGGAAACCGGGAACTGAGACAAGGATGAACACCGGTCAGTATATCTCTGGAGCGGCGCACATCGGCCTGATTGGCTGGGCGTTGGTGGGCGGGGTGTTTCAACCCGCGCCCGATCCGTTTGAGGTGACCGAAGTGTCGGTGTTGTCTGAATCAGAGTTCAATGCATTGTTGGCGGGCAGCGAAGAACCCGAAACAGTGACGGATCTGGCCAGTTTGCCGACACCCAACCCGGACACGGCCTCTTCTTTGCCCGCGCCGTCTGTGCAGGATGAAACCGTGGTGCGTTCCGACCCAGTCGAGACCACCCCACCTCCGAGCCCCGAAGCTCCGCCCGAGGCCTTGGATACACCCGCTTTGCCAACCGAGGTCAGCGATCAAGTGGCTGCCTTGGTTCCGCCCCCAGACGTGCCGGAAACGCAGGCACCAGCAGCGGCAATCCGGCCACAACAGCGCCCCGCCGTCCGCGTGGCGCCGGTGCCCGTGGCCCCGCCTGAACCAGATCAAACCATTGACGACATCGCGCAGGACGAGGTGGTGGACGATGCCGCCGGTGACGAACCGCGCGAAACCCAAGAAAAAACGATCGAAGAAGAGGCTGCCACAGAGATCGTGACCGAGGCCGAAGCGCCGACATCACAAGCGCCCAGCAGCGTGCCGCGCCCCAGAGCGCGCCCAACGGGTCGCAGACCTGCCGCCCCGCAAACCGAAACAGCCGCTGACACAAGTGAACCCGCCGCTGACCCGGCCACAGAGACAGCCGAGACAAGTGCAGCGGTGCGCGACGCCTTGGCTGAGGCCTTGGGACAAGCCACTGATCCAAGCCCGGTGCCATCCGGTCCGCCCATGACTTTTGGTGAAAAAGATGCCTTGCGCGTCTCTGTGCAAAAGTGCTGGAACACAGGCGCTTTGTCGACCGAAGCTTTGCGCACAATTGTGGTTGTCAGCGTTAAGATGAACCCGGACGGTACGCCTGACAATAATTCGGTACAGCTGGTGTCGTCGCAGGGGGGCAGCGCGGGGTCAATCAATCAAGCCTATCAAGCCGCCCGTCGTGCCATCATTCTGTGTGGTGGACGTGGTAGCTTTGATTTGCCCGCTGACAAATATGACCAATGGCGTGAAATTGAAATGACGTTTAATCCAGAGAAAATGAGGAACAAATGATGAAGTCGCTTCTGACCTTCTTGGCCGCCCTTTGCGTGCTAAGTGTTCCGATGCAAAGTCTGGCGCAAGAGCCGCTTCGCATTGAACTCACCGAAGGCGTCATCGAGCCTTTGCCATTTGCCTCGCCAGATTTTGTGCCGGAAAACTCTGCGGCGCGGGATTTGTCCAAAAAGATTGCGCAATTGGTGGCCGAGGATTTGGCAGGAACCGGGTTGTTCCGCGAAATTCCAGACAACGCCCACATCAGTCAAATCACCAGCTTTTCCAGCCCGGTCCAATTTGCGGATTGGAAAGCGATCAACGCGCAGGCTTTGATCACGGGGGCCGTCAGCCTTCAAGCTGGTCGCCTGACGGTCAAGTTCAGAGTGTATGACGTGTTTGCCAACCAAGAGATGGGCGCCGGATTACAGTTTACCGGCACCGAAGACGGCTGGCGTCGCATGGCCCACAAGGTGGCCGATGCGGTCTATACCCGGATCACCGGTGAATCTGGCTATTTCGACAGCCGCGTCGTGTTTGTGAATGAAACAGGTCCCAAGAATGACCGCAAAAAGCGTCTGGCAATCATGGATTATGATGGTGCCAATGTGCAGTTCCTAACCGACAGCCGGTCTCTGGTGCTGGCGCCGCGGTTCTCTCCGACAGGGGATCGCATTCTTTACACCAGCTATGAAACCGGGTTTCCCAAAATCTATGTTTTGGATGTGGCCAGTGTTCAGCGCAGGGTCTTGGATGAACAAGATGGTACTATGAGCTTTGCACCGCGCTTTAGCCCAGATGGGCAAACCGTGGTTTACTCACTGACCCGTGGTGGCAATACAGATATCTATCGCATGAATATTGCCTCCGGCCAGTCTCAGCGATTGACCAGCTCGCCGTCGATTGAAACAGCGCCAAGTTTTAGCCCGGATGGGTCTAAGATCGTGTTTGAAAGCGATCGCTCCGGCGCGCCGCAGCTTTACGTCATGTCGGCGCAGGGTGGGGAACCTTCGCGGATCAGCTTTGGGGCAAATGGCCACTACGGCACGCCGGTCTGGAGTCCACGGGGCGATCTGATCGCCTTTACCAAGCAAAGCAAAGGACGGTTTCATATTGGCGTGATGCGCTATGACGGATCCGAAGAGCGCCTGCTGACGGCATCGTTCCTTGATGAAGGTCCAACATGGTCGCCCAACGGTCGCGTGATTATGTTTACGCGTGAAACGCAGGGGGCCAACGGTCAGGCCAACCTCTATTCGGTGGATATTTCGGGGCGAAACCTAAAGCGGGTGCGCACGGCAAATGGCGGATCTGATCCGGCATGGTCGCCCCTACAAAACTAAGTCATCCTGCGACAAAGGCCAGTTCACGCCTTTGCGCAGGGCAATCCGTTTTCAGCACGTTGTGAATGTGCTAAAGACACGGCAAAGAAAATGAATTTGAGCGGGGCACTTCTAATGACAGGACTTTCACGGGCCGTTTTATTGGTCGGACTTTTGGGTCTGACTGCATGTACCAATGCTGGGTTCCAAGGGGATGATGTCTACTTGGGGGGCGTGAATGCCAATAATGGTGTCAACGACGGATCGGTGAACGATCCCACGTCACCGCTGTTCTTTCAGCAATCTGTTGGCGACCGGGTTTTCTTCTTGGTGAACTCCAAAGACCTGAGTGACGGCGCCCGGGTGATCTTGGATGGTCAGGCGGATTGGTTGATGCAGAACGCAGATTATACCGCGATCATCGAAGGTCATGCAGACGAGCAGGGCACACGAGAATACAACCTCGCCCTTGGGGCACGTCGGGCCAGCGCCGTGCAGGAATACCTTGTGTCACGCGGCGTGCCTGCCAGCCGGCTTAAGGTGGTCAGCTATGGCAAAGAGCGTCCCATCGAAATCTGCTCTGAAGAGGCGTGCTATGCCAAAAACCGGCGTGGTGTGACCATCATTTCGGCAGATTACTCAAGCTAAGGAATCGGGCTATGCGTTGGACCAAAGTGATTGCATGTGTCACGCTTCTGAGTGGCGTTCCAGCCATAGGTGTGGCGCAGGACAACACCCAAACATTGGCGGATATCCGTCAAGAACTCTCTGTTCTATTTGTTGAAATTCAACATCTTAAGAGAGAGTTGAGCACCACCGGCGCGCCGGGCGGTGTCTCTGGTGGCTCCACGTTTGAACGGGTGAACTCGATTGAGACCCAGCTGCAACGCTTGACCGCGCATACCGAAGTTTTGGAACAACGGATCAACCGTGTTGTGGCAGATGGTACTGTCCAACTTGGCGATCTTGAATTCCGTCTGTGTGAACTGGAACCCGGATGCGATATCGGCTCTTTAGGGGCTGGTTCTACGCTGGGCGGCGAAGAGGTTTCTGTCAGCGCCCCTGCAGTTCAACCCTCGCAGAACCCCGAGTTGGCCGTTGGCGAACAAGCGGATTTTGAGCGCGCAGAAGCCAAGTTGAACGACGGCGTTTTTGGTCAAGCGGTTGATCAATTCGTGGCATTCCTGAACGATTATCCGGGCAGCCCTTTGGCCTCTAAGGCGCATATCCGACGCGGCGATGCTTTGGCGGGGTTGAACGATGGCACCGGGTCTGCACGGGCCTATCTGGATGGATTTAACCAATCGCGCAGCGACTCTGACGCCTCTGAAGCTTTGTTCAAACTGGGCCGGGCCTTGGGGCAACTGGGGCAAAACAACGAAGCCTGTGTGACCCTAAGCGAAGTGGGCGTGCGCTACCCCGGTGACGCCTGGGTTGCCCAAGCAGAGGCAGAACGGGCGCGTTTGGTCTGTTCCTAATGCCTCAGGCAGAACTTTTAGCTATGTTGGAAACGGCGCTGAGCGGACACCCGCCAGCGCCGTTGGCCGTTGCTGTTTCAGGCGGAAGCGATTCTTTGGCGCTGTTGCATCTGGCCCACCTCTGGGCCCACAAGCACACCACCTTGATTCAAGCGGTGACGGTGGACCATGGATTGCGCCCCGAAGCCGCCAGCGAAGCCCGCTATGTCGGGGAAATCGCAGCGGGTCTTGGCATCGAGCATAGCGTAGTGCACTGGCGTGGTTGGAACGGGCAGGGCAATCTGCAAGATCAGGCACGCCGCGCGCGCTATGCGTTGATGGCGGATTGGGCCAAGTCACAGGACATCGGATCTGTTTTGGTTGGCCACACCGCCGATGATCAAGCGGAAACCTTTTTGATGCGTCTGGCGCGTGGCGCTGGCGTGGATGGGTTGTCGGCGATGGATCAACACTTTGGAATGGCGGGCACACAGTTTGTGCGCCCATTGCTGCACGCGCGCCGACAAGACCTAAGACTGTTTCTGGAAAATCTGGGCGTCGAGTGGGTCGATGATCCGTCGAATCATGACCCTAGATATGAGCGCGTAAAGGTGCGTGACCAGTTGCCAGCTTTGGCCGGGATTGGCATTGATACGGCAACATTGTCCCAAGTCGCGGACCATATGAGCGAAGCACGTCAAGCGGTGGTTTGGGCGGCTCGTCAATTTGCGCTTAGCCATGTGGTGCAACAGCACGGAGATCTGCACATCGACGCCGCAGCGCTGGCGGCTCTGCCAGACGCGGTTGTGCGTCACCTATTGGGCGCTGCATTGCAATGGATTGCCAGCGCAGACTATGGCGCAAGAGGCAAAGACCTTGGGCGGTTCATGAGCGCCGCGCGCACCCAGCAGGGGGCCACGCTGCATGGGTGTCAGATGGTACATCGCAAAGGCGAGATCGCCTTGTTTCGCGAGTATGCAGCGGTTCAATCCACCCGGTGCGCCATCTCAGAGATCTGGGATGGTCGCTGGGCGTTTGACGCGGTGGAGGCACCGGAGGGGGCCTATGTTGCAGCACTGGGGCAGGCGGGTTTGGCGCAATGTCCAACATGGCGCGAGTCTGGACGCCGCGCTGCTGCGGTGATGGCTGATCCGGCCATTTGGCACGCTGGGGCTGTAATTTCAGCACCAACAGCCGGGTTCGAAGCGAAAAATCACGCTATTCTGCGTCCTGTTGGCGAAGAATTCATCAATAGTCTTTAAAGTCGTTGAAGATGGGCGCATGATATCTATTTAAGTGGTGTGCCCGGTGTGTTACTTGCGGGCAATCGAAGATTAGGAGATTTGCCTTGGGCAACGCTAAAAATTTCGCCTTCTGGATCGTGCTCTTGTTGCTGGTCGTGGCTCTGTTCAATTTGTTCAGCGGATCTAACAGCTCGTTACAGAGCAATACAGTTGGCTACTCGGAATTCGTCTCGCTGGTTGAGCAAGACAAAATCAGCGACGTGACGCTGGACGGCGAGAAGGTTCGCTTCCGCACTTCTGACGGACGGGACTTTGTCACAATCAAACCATCGGACGCTGAAGTGACCGATCTGTTGATTGCTGAAAACATCCCTGTGACCGCAGAAAGCCAGCAGCAGTCGACGTTCCAGACGTTCTTGCTCAGCTTGCTGCCCTTCCTTTTGCTTATCGGTGTGTGGATCTATTTCATGAACCGCATGCAGGGTGGCGGCAAAGGCGGTGCAATGGGCTTTGGCAAATCCAAAGCAAAATTGCTGACCGAAAAGAATGGCCGCGTCACCTTTGATGATGTCGCCGGTATCGACGAAGCCAAAGAAGAGCTGGAAGAGATCGTTGAATTCCTGCGTAACCCGCAAAAATTCAGCCGCCTTGGCGGTAAGATCCCAAAAGGCGCTTTGCTGGTGGGCCCTCCGGGCACTGGTAAAACCCTGCTGGCGCGCGCTATTGCGGGCGAAGCGGGTGTACCGTTCTTTACCATTTCCGGGTCTGACTTTGTTGAGATGTTTGTTGGTGTTGGCGCCAGCCGTGTCCGCGACATGTTTGAACAGGCCAAGAAGAACGCCCCCTGTATCGTGTTCATCGATGAAATCGACGCTGTTGGACGCCATCGTGGGGCTGGCTATGGCGGCGGCAACGATGAGCGTGAGCAGACATTGAACCAATTGCTGGTTGAGATGGACGGCTTTGAAGCCAATGAAGGTGTGATCATCATCGCGGCAACCAACCGTAAAGATGTGTTGGACCCTGCATTGCTGCGTCCGGGTCGTTTTGACCGCACCGTGACTGTGCCAAACCCTGACATCAAAGGTCGTGAGAAGATCCTGAGCGTGCATGCGCGCAAGACTCCTCTGGGCCCAGACGTTGACCTGCGCATCATCGCGCGCGGAACACCGGGCTTTTCTGGTGCAGATCTGATGAACCTCGTGAACGAAGCGGCCTTGGGCGCTGCACGGGTTGGACGTCGGTTTGTCACGATGGAAGACTTTGAAATGGCCAAGGATAAGATCATGATGGGGGCCGAACGGCGCAGCATGGTCATGACGCCAGAACAGAAAGAAATGACAGCTTATCATGAAGCGGGCCATGCGGTTGTGGGCTTGACCCTGCCGAAATGTGATCCGGTTTACAAAGCGACGATCATTCCTCGTGGTCAGGCTTTGGGCATGGTGATGAGCCTGCCTGAAATGGATCAGCTGAACTATTTCAAAAACGAGCTGGAACAGAAGATCGCCATGACCATGGCCGGTAAAGCGGCTGAGATCATGAAATACGGTGAAGAAGCTGTGTCCAACGGCCCCTCGGGTGATATCATGCAGGCCAGCGGTTTGGCGCGGGCCATGGTGATGCGCTGGGGCATGTCCGACAAAGTGGGCAACATCGACTATCAAGAAGCGGCAGAAGCTTTCCGCGGTGGCGGCGGCGGTGGTGGCTTCTCGATTTCGGCGCATACCAAAGAGCTGATCGAAGATGAGGTGAAACGCATCATCGACGAAGGCTATGACGAAGCGCTGCGGATCTTGACCGAACGCAAAGAAGACTGGGAACGTCTGGCAGAAGGTCTGCTTGAGTATGAGACGCTGACAGGTGAAGAGATCAAACGGGTGATGCGGGGCGAACCTCCGCAGGCTGGGTCTGATGAGGATGATACGCCGGATGCAGGCAATGCGCCTTCGGTTACGGCAATCCCCAAAACCAAGCCCAAGTCCAAACCATCGGATGATGGCATGGAACCTGAGCTGTCCTAAGCCAGTCTTAGATTGAAATTGAAAACCCCGGTGTGAAACGTCACATCGGGGTTTTTGTTTGCTCTGTCAAAAGGAGCCCGCCTAAGGCGGGCGCTTGATATCTCGGGGTTTGCCTTTGGCAAAGCCCCTCGGGTGGGCGCGCTTGGTAGGGGCAATTGTTTTGTCAAAAGTTTGTCAGCGTGTCAGCGCTCATCAGAGCGTTGATAAATCGCCCTGAGATAGGGGTAAGCCATTTCGAATCTGGTCCTGTGGAGGTCCAGTGAAGGCGATTTGTGGGGGGGCGTGGGCACTATCCCGCTCGGGGGCTTTGGTTCCGACGGTGTGCTGGCTTAGATGGCCCCCAGTGACTTAAAGCGCGTCATAGTGTGTGATGCGCAATCACATAAATTGATTTGAAGCACGAGCAGCTGCAGCGCACACTGCGTGCAAAACGGGGGATATATGCCAGCACTGACGTCTACAGAGTTTCATGCAACGGTGACGTGGCTGGGGCATGTCCAAGATCGAGAGACAACGCTGCGATCAGCCTCGCTGGAGCAGATGGATTTGAATTGGGGTGGCATGGCGCAGGAGAGCCATGCCGGGGAGACCCGGCCCGCCTGTTCGCGGGTGCGTGCGCTCTATCCCAAGGGGGCCGAAATCCGCAATGTGCGGCAGCTGTCGATCGTCTGTGCCCAAGAGTTGCAAGAGATTGCCGAGACCATGGGGCTGGCCCGGTTTGACCCCAGCTGGATCGGGGCCTCGATGGTGGTCACGGGTGTGCCTGACTTTACCCATGTGCCGCCCTCGGCGCGGTTGTTGGCGCAATCTGGGGCCTCTTTGGTGGTGGATATGGAAAACCGCCCCTGCCACCTGCCTGCAAAGGTCATCGAAGCGGACGCACCGGGATTAGGGGCGCGCTTCAAGGCTGCGGCCAAAGGCAAACGGGGGGTCACTGCTTGGGTTGAACGCCCCGGCCGGATCCAACTGGGGGACCGCTTGCAGCTGTTTGTGCCTGACCAACCGGCCTGGAGCACTGACGCATAGCGGCTGTGGGGGCCGTTTCAGGCCCTCTGAGTGTCGGAAAATCAGCGTCGCGTCGGAAATTGAAAGGCTAGCGTATCTACAACAAGTGTGTGTGAGGGAGGAAATCATGCAGCCACTAACGGATATCGAAATCGCACGTGCCGCCAAGAAAGCCCCAATTACCGAGGTTGGCGCGCGACTGGGCATTCCAGAGACTGCACTGATCCCCTATGGGCGCGACAAGGCCAAGCTGGATCAAGAGTTCATCGCAGGCCTTCAGGACCGTCCCACAGGCAAGCTGATCCTTGTCACCGCGATCAACCCCACCCCGGCGGGGGAGGGCAAGACAACAACCACAGTTGGGTTGGGCGATGGGCTGAGCCGTTTGGGAAAGAAGACGGCCATCTGCCTGCGCGAGGCCTCTTTGGGGCCCTGCTTTGGGATGAAGGGCGGGGCTGCGGGGGGCGGCTATGCGCAGGTGATCCCAATGGAAGAGATGAACTTGCATTTCACAGGGGATTTTCACGCAATCACCAGTGCGCATAACCTTTTGGCGGCAATGATCGACAATCATGTCTACTGGGGCAATGCCTTGGATATCGACACGCGACGTATCACTTGGCGGCGGGTGATGGATATGAATGACCGGGCGTTGCGGGATGTGGTTGTCGGCTTGGGTGGGGTGGCCAATGGCTATTCGCGACAAAGCGGTTTTGACATCACTGTGGCCTCAGAAGTGATGGCGATCCTGTGTTTGGCCAAAGATCTAGAGGATTTGCAGCGCCGGTTGGGCAATATCATCATCGGCTATCGGCGCGATCGCACAGCCGTCACCGCACGAGATATCAAAGCGGATGGTGCCATGACCGTGTTGCTGCGCGAGGCGGTGCAGCCAAATTTGGTGCAGACCCTAGAGCACACGCCAGCCTTTGTGCATGGTGGTCCGTTTGCCAATATTGCGCATGGATGCAACTCGTTGATTGCGACCCGTACTGCGTTGCGGCTAGCGGATTATGTCGTCACCGAAGCGGGCTTTGGGGCAGATCTTGGGGCAGAAAAGTTCTTTGACATTAAGTGTCGCAAAGGAGGATTGGCGCCCGAAGCCGTTGTTTTGGTGGCGACTGTGCGCGCCATGAAAATGAACGGTGGCGTCGCCAAAGCAGATTTGGGGGCCGAGAACGTTGAGGCCGTGCAGCAGGGATGCGCCAATCTGGGGCGTCACATTGCGAACGTCAAAGGCTTTGGCGTGCCGGTTCTGGTGGCCATCAACCACTTTACCGGCGACACAGAGGCTGAAATCCAAACTGTGCAGGATTTTGTCGCCAGCCAAGGCAGCGAGGCCATCATCAGCCGCCATTGGGCAGAGGGCAGCGCAGGATCTGAGGCGTTGGCTGAACGGGTGCTCGAAGTGGTGGAGGCTGGCGCATCGGCGTTTGCTCCGCTTTATCCAGACGACATGCCGCTGTTTCATAAAATGGAAACCATCGCCAAACGGATTTACCACGCGGATGAGGTTCTGGCCGACAAAAAGGTGCGCGATCAATTGCGCGCCTGGGAAGAGGCGGGCTATGGGCATCTGCCGATCTGTATGGCCAAAACGCAGTACAGCTTTTCAACCGATCCAAATCTACGCGGAGCGCCGACAGGGCATTCTGTACCGGTGCGCGAAGTGCGTTTGAATGCGGGGGCAGGATTCGTGGTCGCCATCTGCGGAGAGATCATGACCATGCCCGGATTGCCGCGCGTGCCCAGTGCAGAGGCCATCGGTATGAACGATGCAGGCCAAATCGAAGGGTTGTTCTAGCCAGAGGTTTCCGATCTTAGCTGTTTTTCGCAGCAGCGGGCGAGATTGGTCAAAGATTGCGTCGCTTTTTGCCGCTGGTGGGTAGTCATGAAACTGTGATGGGGGTAAACGCCCGAGAGACAAGGTCCTGCTTGGCTGGGGCCCCCAAGGTTTCAGAGAGGTCACATCGCATGAGTGCAATACGGATTGACGGGAAAGCCTTTGCCGGCTCGGTACGCGAAAAAGTCGCAGAACATGTCGCGCGCCTCAAAGAGGTGCACGGTGTGACCCCGGGGTTGGCCGTTGTTCTGGTTGGGGAAGATCCGGCCAGTCAGGTCTATGTGCGCAACAAGGGCAAACAGACGCTCGAAGTTGGGATGAACTCGTTTGAGCACAAACTGCCCGCTGACACGAGCGAAGAAGACCTCTTGGCGATTGTGCAAAAGCTGAATGACGATCCTGCAGTGCATGGCATTCTGGTGCAGCTGCCGCTGCCGGATCATTTGAACAGCGATCTGGTGATCAACTCAATTGATCCAGCCAAAGACGTCGATGGGTTTCATATCTCGAACGTAGGTCTGTTGGGCACGGGGCAGCGTTCAATGGTGCCCTGTACACCGCTGGGCTGTTTGATGATGCTGCGGGATCACCATGGCAGCTTGTCCGGATTGGACGCGGTGGTGATTGGACGGTCCAACATTGTCGGCAAACCCATGGCACAGCTGTTGCTGAACGACAGCTGCTCGGTGACCATCGTGCATTCGCGGACCAAAAACATTGAAGATGCCGTAAAACGCGCAGACATCGTGATTGCGGCTGTTGGACGCCCTGAAATGGTTGATAGCGCGTGGATCAAACCCGGTGCCACTGTGATTGATGTGGGCATCAACCGGATTGATGCGCCCGAGAAAGGCGAGGGTAAAACCCGACTGGTGGGGGATGTGAATTACGCCTCCGCTGCGGATGTTGCCGGGGCGATCACACCGGTGCCCGGTGGGGTGGGGCCGATGACAATTGCCTGCTTGCTGGCCAATACCGTCACAGCCTGTTGCCGCAGCCAAGGCTTGGCAGAACCCGAAGGGCTGACAGCCTAAAACTCAAAAGTTGGGGACAGTTGAAACGCCAGTCTACATGGTCGATCTGCCCCCAATGCTCCACAAATTTCGTTAAGATGTTATATATTTCAGTGGTTTGACTGGTTTGAATTTTCTAACACTCTTTAGGCTTTCGTCGTATTGAACTTATGAAGGTCTACAGGCGCGCGTGGTTTGTGCGACTGTTTTGTGTTCACTGGTGTTTATATTTGGTGCGTTAAATGACGAAAAACATGTTAGCGGTGCGTGCAATTCAGCATGTTGTGGCTGCGCCGACATTGGGATTGTGGGCCACTTTGGCCATGTTGGCGACGCTCACGGGCCCCTTTGGAACCTACATTACCTTGGAATGGATTCCGCGCACGGAATTCTGGGTTGCTGTGTGTGGCATGGCCGTGTTGACGGATTTTGTCGTGCGCGACTTGGTGGCGCGTACGGGGATTGAACGCTACTCGGTCGGGTTTGAAACTCTTTGTGTTCTGGCCATGACATTGGTGTTTTCTCCGATTGCTTATTTGCTGACATGGGTCAGCCCTAAGCCCGTCTTTGCCTTCACCGACTATAGTGTCTCAATACCGCTGTTTGTGTTCTTGCTCAGCGTTGCAGTTGCGGCGCTGCGTCGGATCCAGTTCCAGCTTTACCGCCAGCCCGAAGCGCCCGCAGCCCAAGAGCCCAATGAATTACCCATGGATATGCCCGATGTCCCTGAGGATGACAAAGCGCTGCCAGGGAGTTTCCTGTTGGGGGACGAACCAGCAATGCCTGAAACGGACGGGCCAAAGGCCGCTGTCGAAGACTGTCGCCTGATGCGACGCCTGCCCGCCGGTACAGAGGGCCCGATTTTACATCTGCAGGCTCAAGATCACATGGTGAAGATCGAAATGGTCACGGAAACGGTGTTGCTAAGGATGCGGTTTTCGGACGCTGTGCGCGAAATGGATGGCGTGTTGGGGCACAACACACATCGCTCTCATTGGGTGGCTGAAATGGCAATTGCCTCGGCGGATACTCAGGCGGCCAAGCCTTTTCTGACGTTGATCAACGGAACAACGGTGCCAGTCAGCCGCACATATCAACCCACATTGGAACGGGCCGGTCTGCTCGGCGCAGGCTAGCGGCGCGGCATTGGCAAAGGTTGCGGTTGGGGGCCGGTCAGAATGGCCAGCGCTTCGGGGCGCATCAAGCCAACCAACACAGGATCATCGCTATATAGACCGCCGGTGTAGCTGCCATAGGCGGGCATGATGATCCGATCACTATCCACCAAAAAGCAAGGCCGGGTCAGCGTTTGACCCTTTAGGGGCACCCGCGCTTTGGGATGGTAATGTCCGGAAATTTCACCACTGCCGCCAATTTGGGCAATGTGGCGAAAGCTGAGCGGCGGGAGCGGCAATTCCGACAGGTGTGTTCCCCCTACAGCCAAGGGGCCGGGATCATGGTTGCCTTCGATCCAGACCCAGCGACGGCCCGCCTGGAGCCGGGTGATCCACATAAATTCTGGCTCACTGATGCCGCGCGCCGCTGCTGAGTCATCAAAGCTGTCGCCAAGACAAATGACAGAGCGGGCTTTGGTCCGGGCCAGGTCTTTTTCCAGTCGGGAAAGGGTTTCGCGTGTGTCATAGGGCGGCAGGTTTGCGCCCCCCAGCCGGGCAATGCGTTCACTTTTTCCAAAGTGAAGATCTGAAACGCAAAGCAGCTTTTGTTCAGGCCAGAATAAAGCACCGGAACCTAGCGCCACAAGTGGGACACCCGAGAGGGTCAGTGAATAACCGTTCATGGTATGTTCATTCGCATGTGAGATCTCAACCGACAAGAGAAAACATATCAATCGCTATAAGTTTGTGAGGCCTGCTGCCTGCATGAGCCGGTCTGTTTCAGCCTGCAACAATTTCTCGCGCCCGTCGCCTGCAATGGCCACTTTGCCCATTTCCAACAAAAGCGGCGCGGCCAAAGGAGTGATGCGATCGGGGTGCTGATGCACAAATCGTCCTTGGATGTTGGTGATCATTTCGCGCAGGCGGCCAAAATCAATCAACCCTCGCATCGCTTCGGCGCGGGTGATGCGCATCAACAGGTGCTCTGGGTCATATTTCAGCAGCGTGTCATAAAGAATATCAGAGGAGAATGTCGCCTGCCGTCCCGATTTGCGTTGGCCCTGAATGTTGCGCTGGATCAGCCCGGAAATTGTCGCTGAGGCGCGAAAGGTCCGCTTCATAACCGCATTGCCGGACAGCCATTTGTTCAACCCATCTTCCAGGGCGGTGAGATCAAACAAGGCGGCGGGATCGCTGACTGGATCGACACCCCAGATCAAAGTGGCATGATCCGCAGCCACAAACCCAAGCGGTCCAAGGCCGAGATCCTCCATACGCTTTGTCACCAGCAACCCCATGGTTTGTTGAGCGTTGCGCCCGGCAAAGCCATAGATGCAGGTGTGCGCCAGCCCGTCATGCGGAAAGCTTTCGATCAGCAAAGAGCCCGGTTCCGGCAAGCGGGACATATCGCGCTGTAAGGCCAGCCATTCGGCGGTATGGGGGGGCAACTCTGGCCAGCTTGGCTGTTGCAGCATCCGCAAAACGCGCTGAGACAGCTGTGTTGAGGTGGAAAATTTTGTGCCCATAAAGGTCGCGATCTTTGGCTTGCGCCCGGCGTCTCGGCTGACCTCGACAACCAGTTCGCGCAAAGCCTCATAGCGCACAATACGACCGCCAATCAAAAAGGTGTCACCTTTGGTCAGGCTGGCGGCAAAGCCTTCTTCGATCTCGCCCAAGACGGCGCTGCCCCGACCGCGCATGCGCACCTTCAACGTGTCGGTGTCTTGGATGGTGCCGATGTTTTGACGGATTAATTTGGCCGCACGCGGATCTCGCAGCTGCCATTGGCCATCAGGGCGCTGCTGAAGGCGTTGCCATTTGTCATAGGCGCGCAAGGCATAGCCACCCGTCGCGCAGAAATCGAGGCAATCTTCAAATTGCGCCCGGCTCAACGCAGCGTAGGGACCCGCTTGGCGCATTTCGTCAAACAGTGCGTCTGCGTGAAACGGTCCAGAACAGGCGGCAATCAAAATATGCTGGCATAAAACATCCAAAGGGCCGGGGCCTCTTGGATCACCGTCCAGATCATGGGCCTTTACAGCCTCGAGGGCGGCAACACATTCCACAACCTCATACCGGTTGGCGGGGACAAGCACTGCCTTTGAAGGGGCGTTGTAGCGGTGGTTGGCGCGCCCAATACGTTGCACGAGCCGTTTGACGTTCTTAGGTGCGCCAATTTGAATGACGAGGTCGACGTCGCCCCAATCGATGCCAAGATCAAGGCTGCCCGTGCAGACCACCGCTCGCAACGCGCCGGCAACCATCGCTGCTTCGACCTTTTCACGCTGAGCGCGGTCCAAGGATCCATGGTGGATTCCGATGGGCAAGCTGTCGTCATTTGCCAGCCACAGATTGTGAAAAAAGATCTCGGCCTGCGCCCGGGTGTTGTGAAAGATCAATGTGGTTTTGTGTTGGCGAACCTGCTCGAGAACGGCATCAATTGCATAAGCTGCGCCGCCACCAGACCAAGGCGGGGCCTCTGAAGTCACCAACATTTCAATCTGAGGTGTCGGCCCCGGGTCAGCCTGTAAAATTGGGCAGGGAGCCGGGTGCGGCGCCAAGAAGTGGGCGATGGCCTGCGGGTCCTCAACCGTCGCTGAGAGGCCGACACGGCGCATCTCGGGGCACAGGGCTTGCAGACGTGCCAACCCCAGCATGAGCTGATCTCCGCGTTTGCTTTCACCCAATGCATGAACCTCGTCGACGATTACGCGCTGCAAACCGTGAAACATGCGCGGCGCATCTTCATAGCTCAGCAACAATGCCAGGCTCTCCGGGGTGGTTAAAAGAATATGCGGCGGATCTGCACGCTGGCGCTTCTTACGGGTGGCAGAGGTATCCCCGGTACGATCTTCAACACGAATGGGCAGCCCCATATCGTCGATCGGGCCTTGCAAATTGCGGCGAATATCCGCGGCCAAAGCTTTGAGCGGAGAGATGTAAAGCGTGTGCAGACCTTGATGAGGGCGCTGCGCCAATTCGCTCAGCGTCGGCAAGAAGCCCGCCATCGTCTTGCCCCCGCCCGTGGGGGCGATCAGCAGCGTGGCTGGCGCGGGGGCACGGGCAAGCATTTCCCGCTGATGCGGGTGCAGGCCCCAACCTTTGGAGGAGAACCAAGTTTCGATCACGGGGGCAAGGTCAGTCATAGCCCAAGCTTAGGGCACCGCAGCGAAAGTTCCCAGATCAGGGGCGCGAAACGTGACACATTTAACTTGGTTGTGAAACACGTACCGCGACCAGACAGGGGCGCAGAATTTGAAAAATTCTGATCCGGAAAATTTCATTTTCCGCCCCGCGCTGATCCAAGCTTAACGAACGATGGTTTCGTCTTTGACAAACATATTGGCCCAAGCGCGATCCATCAGCTCTGGGGTCATTTGATAGGGGATGCCTTCAAACTCGCAGATCGAGATGATCTGGTCGATCAGGAACACCGGTTGATAGTTGGCATAGATATTGTCGATCTCAGGATATTTGGTGTGGAGCAGATGGATCAGCGTTTCTTCATCCAGTGGCATCTTCTTTTTGCGCGCTACGAGGGCAAAGATTTTGAGGAAGTTTTCCTGACTTGGGCCATCGATTTTGATTTTGTAGAAAATCCGGCGCAGGGCTGCGGTGTCAAAGATTTCGTTGGGGTGAAAATTGGTGGAAAAGATCACCAAGGTGTCAAAGGGCACCTCGAACTTTTCCCCCGATTGCAGCGCAAGAATATCTTTGCTTTCTTCCAGCGGAACAATCCAGCGGTTCACCAAAGATTGCGGAGGTTCCTTTTGGCGTCCCAAGTCATCCACAATGAAAATCCCGCCGGATGATTTCAGCTGCAGCGACGCCTGATAGGTCCGCGCGGTGGCGTTATAGTTCAAATCCAGCATGTCCAAAGACAGCTCCCCGCCGGTGATCACGGTGGGGCGATCACAGCGGACGTAGCGCGTATCAAAGCCCTTTTTACGCCGCAGCGAGTTGGGGTCATCGTGTTCGACTTCGGCTTTGGAATGCACAATTGGGTCATAAACGGTGATCACCTGACCCGAATATTCGATCGCCCGCGGGACATAGATCTTGTCCCCCATGGCATCGCGGATCCCGTTTGAAATCGACGACTTCCCGTTGCCAGGAGGGCCGTACATCAGGATCGAACGTCCCGAGCTGACCGCAGGTCCGAGGTTGGACAGCAGATCTGGTGGCAAGATCAAATGCCCCATGGCGCCATCAAGGTCCTGACGGCTGAGTTGAATGTCTCGAATGGATTGGCGTTTGATTTGCTCTTTATAGACCGAGAGCGGCACCGGCATGGCCCCGAAATACTCGGACTGGGCCAGAGCGTCCAAAGCGCGCGCTTTGCCCGCATCTGTCAACTGGAACGCCATCTCCGTGCCTGCGCCCGCATGCAGAGTACCTGTGGCTTCTAGCAACAGCTGTTCGCGTGCAAGGTCAATCAGTTGCTGGGTGATCACCCGTGGCAAACAAATCGCCTCGGCGGTGTCGACAACCGTGCTGACGCTTTTGCGGAACATGGTTTTCAACATGATGTCACGCATCATTGGCAGGGGCAGGCGCATGTCCTCGAGGCTGCTGGGCGGTGGAGGAGGGGTAACACCCTTGGTGGGCTGAACCTGCATATTCATGAGCCGCGATTCCTGTCGTTGCAAAATGTCGAACCGGCGCACGCGCCGTTTGGTCATAGTTCTGACGACAGAAAATGGCAGAAAAAGGGAAGAAACCGCGCAGTTGTGGGAAGTTTCGGCAAAACCAGTTGCGCTTAGCTGCCCTGCAACAGTCCGATCAACAGGTAGAGTGACAGCGTGCCACCTAGCGCCAGCCCCATGGGGAAATCGCCATGACGTTTCCAACTTTCCCAGTCGGGCGCCAGTTTACGCAGCGGTGAAATCTTGGCACCGCGATGCACCGCCACGGCCGCCAACAGCGTGGCGGCAAAGAGCAGGATCAAAAACCGCAGATCGTCAAAGTAGATATAGGGGGCTGCTGCGGCTGCAAACTTTGCGTCGCCCGCGCCAATCAGGCCACCCGCATTCATCAAAATGCCGATCACCAACACCACAACAAGCTGCAGCATCTGCCAGCCAAATACATTCAATGGCATCAAGAAGGGCGCAACCGCCACAAAGAGCAGGGTCAGCACCACAACCGACATATTGGGGATCTTCATCGCGCGCATGTCATTCCACGCAGCCCAGACCGACACCGGCAAGCTGATCAGGAACAGCCACAGGGCAACGGATTTGGGAATGGCCAAACTGTCCGGCACCAAGCCGCCTACAAGCTCTGCAATCGTCGACATCAGATTAGCCTTCCAAAGCCCGCAGACTGCGCACCGCAGCCTCAAAGTGCTGTGGATGGGTGTCGATGGCGTCACGCAGCAGGCCTTTGCCTGTGTTGACGTCGCCTTGCTTGACGGCGCTTAGACCCAGGGTGTGCAACAGTTGCGCGCGCTCGATCTGATCCATTGGGATAACGGGCAGGGAATAATTGCGCTGAGCGCCGCGCGCCAAAACGATGTTGTTCTTAGCGGTGAAAAGCGCGGGATCGTTGCGGATGGCTTCGCCAAACAGACGTTCTGCTTCGGTGAAATCCCCGCGGGTCAGTTTGGAATAGCCCCAGTTATTCAAGACACCAGCCGGTCGTGTCGTCAGACCCGCAGCGGTTTCATAGAAACTGTCCGCCTTGTTCCATTCTTGATTGCTGTCCGCAACCATGGCTTCCAAACGGTAGCGTTTGTAGGTTTCCACCGTTGGGGGCACCGCATCCAAAACGGCATCGGCTTCGTCCCACTGGCCGGTGCGGATCAACGCATCTGCCAGATCAATGCTGTCATCGCTGATTGCATCGGGCGATTGTACCAGACGTTTATACGCGGGCACCGCTTCTGAGGCGCGCCCTGCGCGCACCAAAGACTGTGCCAATCCGCGTTTGAAATCTGTTCTATCGGGGCTTTCCTTCAGGCTGCGCTGAAAGAAGCTGACCGCTTCGTTCGGGTCCGCCACGGTCAGCATGATGTCGGAAAGGTTGTTCTCATCCACAGCGTTCACGGCGCTTAGGGCGCGGTCAACGCTGTCACCACCACGTGTGGACTCGCAAGCTGCGAGGCCCAGACCGGCGGTCAAGCCAATGGATACCAATAGGAGATGGCGCATTTTTGCGTCCTTCGTACTGCTCTTGCCCAATTATGGTATTCGGCGGATCAAAAAGTCACTACTGCCGCGCCGAACCACTTTATATTGTTGTTCTTGAGCCTCACCATAGACTGGATTTTCCAATTTTGCGAGTGCCAAGCGCAAATTATCACGAATTGCGTCGCTTTCGCCATTATCCAGCGCATATGCGCGTTTGAAAAATTGCACGGCTTCGTGGAATTCGCCTTTTTCCATCAAAACAACGCCGAGATTGTTCCAAGTTTGCGGCACAGCACCGTCTGTGGCGATGGCGTCGCGCAACAGTTTTTCGGCTTGCCCCAGACGCCCCAGCCCCAGATTGGCCGAACCCAGCCCAGCCAAAACATCCGTGGACATGCCATGATCCAAGACCGCACGGGAATAAGCCTGAAGTGCAAGTTCATATTCCCCCGCATCCATCAGGCGTTGGCCAACGATCAACCCGTCAACGGCCTGTTCCCCCGGGGCGATGCCTGGGGGTGTCACGGTGTCAGGCACGTCAAAACCGCCTGTGGTGTCACAGGCGGCTGTCAGGCTCAATGCAGTCAGGGCCAGCCCGACACAGTAACGGTTCATCTTTTATCTGCTCATTTGCCCAGTTCCATGATCCCCATTATCGACGGGGCAACCAGAATGATCAACAGCGGTGGCACAGTCAAAGCCATGGTTGCCAAAGTCATTTTGGTCGGCAGCTGGTTGGCCTTTTCTTCGGCGCGCATCACGCGTTTGTCGCGCATCTCTCCGGCGTAGACCCGCAAGGCTTCGGCGATCGAGGTCCCGAAGGCCTGTGACTGGACCATCACGGTCACAAAGCTGGACACATCAGCCACGCCGCAGCGCTCAGACATCTCGCCCAAAACGGTGGATTTGTCTTTACCAGCTTTGATCTGTTGCGACACGATTTCAAATTCATCGGCCAATGCTGGGAACGAAGAACGGATTTCCGAGGCCACCCGGATGATCGATTGGTCCATCGATTGGCCCGCTTCGACGCAGACCAGCATCATGTCCAACGCATCAGGAAAGCCTTCGACGATCTCTGTTTGACGCTCTTTCTGACGCTTGTTGACCCAATACTTTGGCATCATATAGCCCAGACAACCGGGGGCAAGGATGTACAAGGCAGCGTCTTTGGGTTCGGTGTCAGGACCAGACACAAAGAACAGGTAATAGCCAACGCCAACGATCAACAGCCCAATGCCAAGCGCAAACTGGGCAAAGTGGTACATCATCACCGCTTCTTTGGTGCGATAGCCCGCTTGGGTCAGCTTAAGGCGCACCGCAGAAAACTGCTCCTCGTCCTGAGGCTCTAGAAAGGATGAGTATTTTTCGAGTTTGTTGGACCCTTTGGCCGAGCGCAGCGCCGCTGAATTGCCCGTTCCCCCGCCCTTGGCCATTTCCTTGAATTTGTCCAAGGGGTCGGTAGAAGGTTTCAGGAAAAACGGCAAGGTGCCAAGGATCAACGCCAGCGCCAGGAACCCCACCAGAAACAGCGGAGCCAATTCGCCCATGCCTTCGCCCAAGAGTGTATCGATAAAGTTCATAGCAGGGGCCTCACACTTTGATATTCACAAGCGCGCGCATGACAAACATGTTCACAACAAGGAAAGCAGCAACCGTCAAACAAGCTGGAATAAACAGCGGGTGATCCAGCACTTCGTCATAGTAATTTGGGTCGGCCAAATTGATGCCGATCAGCGCCATGATCGGAAAACCCGACAGGAACTTACCAGACCATTGGGCTTCGGCGGTGATCGCCTTAACCCGGCGAAACAGTCGGAAACGGGCGCGGATCACCTTGGCCAGACCAGCCAGAATTTCCGCAAGGTTACCACCAGATTGCTGTTGGATGGTCACGGCCACGGCCAGAAAGCGCATATCCTGCATTTCCAAACGTTCCGCCATTTCTTTCAAGGCTTCACCAACGTCACGGCCATACTGACTTTCGTCAGCGATCATGCCGAATTCGGTTGCCAATGGATCGGCGACTTCTTTGGCCACAATTTGAATGGCCGAGCTGAACGGGTGACCCACCTTCAAAGAACGCACCATCAGCTCGATGGCGTCAGGCAGCTGCTCTTCGATCATTGCAGTGCGTTTCTTGGCTTTGCTTGAAATCCAAAAGAAAACACCCCCAACACCCATGGCGACGGACACACCTGCGCGGATGGCAACGTTGGTCTGCGTGCCAACGGTCAAGCCAATAAAGGCCATGACCGACACAGCCCCCATCAACATCATCAGTTGCACCGGGGTAAAGGCGATGGCTGCCTTTTGCGCTTTGGTCGCCAAGATCGAATAGATCGGAATGGAGCGCCACTGCATGTGCTGGCCCATCTCCTTGCGGAGTTTTTCCATCACTTCGGCGCGGTTGCCGCCTTTTTCCATCATGTCCAACCGGCGGTTTACCCGGTTGTTCAGGCTGATCGAGCGGCCAAACATTGTCAGGTAAATGCCCTCGACAATGACAAGGACACCTACAAAGATCAGGCCGTAGATAAGGGGCTCAATGGGGATCGACATAGGGTTTACTCCGCTGCTACTGCAGGTTCAAAAATCTCGGCGGGCAGATCATAACCCCACAGGCGGAAGCGCTCTGAGAAGTGGCTGCGCACGCCCGTCGCGGTGAAGTGGCCCATGATTTTGTTGTCAGGGGTCAGGCCCACGCGTTGAAAGCGAAAGATCTCTTGCATGGAGATTACGTCGCCTTCCATGCCGGTGATTTCCGTGATCGAGGTCATCCGACGCGACCCATCTTGCAGACGGCTGGCCTGAACGATCAGATTGACCGCAGAAGAGATCTGAGAGCGTACCGCCTTCAGCGGCATTTCAATCCCAGCCATTGCAATCATGTTTTCCAAACGGCTGATGCCGTCGCGGGCGTTGTTGGCGTGAATTGTCGTCATCGACCCATCGTGACCTGTGTTCATCGCCTGCAACATGTCGATCACTTCTTCGCCGCGGGTTTCCCCAACGATGATGCGATCAGGGCGCATACGCAGGGCGTTTTTCAAACAATCGCGCGGCGACACTTCGCCTTTGCCTTCGACGTTTGGCGGGCGGCTTTCCATCCGGCCAACATGGATCTGTTGCAGCTGAAGTTCCGCGGTATCCTCGATGGTCAAGATCCGTTCCGAATTGTCGATGAAGCTCGACAAGGCGTTCAAGGTTGTTGTTTTACCTGACCCGGTCCCGCCCGAAACGATGATGTTTAGGCGCGTGGCCACGGCCGCTTGCAGATAGGCGGCCATTTCTTCTGAAAAGGCCCCAAAGCCCACCAGATCATCAATGCCCAACTTGTCCTTTTTGAACTTACGGATTGAGACCAGCGAGCCATCCACCGCAATCGGGCCAACCATGGCGTTAAACCGGGACCCATCCGCCAAACGCGCATCCACATAGGGGTTGGATTCATCCACCCGACGTCCCACCGCAGACACAATCTTGTCGATGATGCGCAGCAGGTGTTTTTCATCTTTGAAGGTGATGTCGCTGAGTTCCAGCTTCCCCGCCCGTTCGACAAAAATACGTTTGGGACCGTTCACCAGAATATCGTTGACGCTTTCGTCTTTCAGCAGGGTTTCAAGCGGACCCAGGCCTGTGACTTCGTCATAGAGTTCTTGGAAAACCGTAGAGCGGTCTTCGCGGTTCAAAACAATGCCTTTTTCCACCAAAACTTCGGTCGAAATCGAGCTGATTTCCGACCGCAACTCTGCTTCGCTGGCGGTTTCCAGCGCGGCCAAGTTCAGGTTGTCGAGCAAAGCATGGTGCAGGTTGAGCTTGATCTCAGACAGGCGTTCTTTGCGTTTGCGCTCTTTGTCTTGCGGACCTGCGGCAACCGCTGCTTTGGGCATGGGTTTGCGAATATTGACCGGGCTGGCGGCGGGGGCCGCACGACTTTCGGCTTTGGGCAAATCAATGACCTTGGCCTCTGTTTTAGGAGCTTTCTCAGCGTCTTTTTTGTAGCGCGAAAACATCGTGCAGTCCTTCTTCGTTCGTATTAACCAGCTTCGGATTGACCCAGCTCATGGAGCGAGTTCGCGAGTTTGGAAATTTCTTTGCGCAGCGGGTTCTTTGCTGCGGCGACGCCAAGCGGGGTTCCGTGATCGCTGGCCTGAGTGACGGCTTTGCCCCCATCCGGCAGAAGCAGATCAATCGAAATATCAAGGCTCTCTGCCAGTCGTTTGATCCGTGATTTCCCGTTCAAATCGGTGAACTTCGGCGCACGGTTCAGAACGAAACGCAGTTTTTCAAATGGCAAACCTTCGGATTGCAGCGCCCGTTTCAAGCGCAGTGCATTCTGAGCAGAGCGCATATCCAATTCGATGGTGGCAAAGTTCACATGCGCCGCGCTGAGCACGGTTTCGGTCCATTGCACCAGGGTCTTTGGCAAATCGATGATGACGTAATCAAAATGATGACGTGCAACGTCGATCAGCCGTTGAATATCGTCAGGTGTCACCAAATCCAGCGGCAGCATATCGGCCGGTGCGGTCAGCACATGGATATTGTCTTCGTAAGACATCAACGCTTGGGTAAAGCTGTCGGCGTCCATGTTTTCGGTGTCGGACAACAATTCGTAGACCGACTCGCGTCGCGGCAAATCCAAGTAGGTCGAAATCGAGCCAAACTGGAGGTCGAAATCCAACATGCAGACCCGTGGCGGGGTTTCACCCTTTTTGGCGATGTTGGACAATTCCCAAGCCAAGTTCACTGCCAGCGTTGTGGCGCCGGTGCCGCCAGACAGACCGTGCACGGCCATGACCACGCCTTCGCGATCATGCGCTGACTTTGAAGACGCCGGAGCAGGGGTGTCTTGTTCAACGGGGGCAGGGGTCGGTTCTGGTTCGGGGGTGCGCAGACGCTCGATCGCAGATTTCAATTCGTTTTCTGGCAGAGGGTAGGGGACAAACTCATCCGCACCCTGGCGCAGCAACTGATGCAGTGCAGCAGGGGTGACTTCCTCGGCGATAAGGACAACCTTGATTCCACGCTCTTTGGCGGCAGTGATGATTTCACCAAGCTGCACCAAGTTCTGTTCGTCTTCTCGATCCACCGCAACTGCGATGAATTCCAATGCTTCTGCATCTTGCTGTTGGAAGAACGCAATTGCGTCTCCGAACCCAAGGTCACCCCAGGCTTCGCCCATTACGGTTTCCATATCTTCGATCAGTAGATCAAAGTTTTGGACATCCCGACTGACCGTACAGGCCAGAATTGGACTTGCTTCGGGGGGTAAATTTTCGCTACTCGTCATCGCCTCAATCCTTAAAGGTCAGGCTCAACAGGTGCTTAGGGTCCGAGTGTCTGCTCATCTTGGATCCCATCCTGCCTTCGCCAACATTTGGCTTCTGCCAAACGCATTACGCCCATTGGGATCAAGATCGCTGTGAACTTGGGCAGGAATAGGGCCAAACTATCGTAATTGTGCGGAATTTCTGGGCAATCAACGCCCCAACAGGGGCATTGTTGCGTTATTCGCCCGCAGTTGGGCTGTTTTCGATGCCTGTCAGCGTCGACGGCACGGTGCCGCTGGCGACGTAATCGCGGTACACGATCTGTGCATATTTGCCATCCAGAACACTTGGATGTTGTTCAACAAAGCCAGTGACTTCGGTCACGGTGCGTCGGTTTTGACGTTCCTGATTCTGGGTCGAGATCAGAGGTTGGGTTTCCCCATGTGAAACCAAAGCTTCTAGACGTGACCGGCTGATGCCCTGACTGCCGAGGAACCGAACAACCGCTTCGGCACGGCGTTTGCCCAGCCGGTGATTGTAGGCGTTGCTGCCCACTGCGTCGGTGTGGCCGTAGACTTTGAACCGCACTTCGGGGAACTGGCGGATCCATTGGGCCTGCGTGCGCAAAACCTGCGCCGCGGTGGCATCGATGGTGGCCGAGTTGAAAGCGAAGTTGATGGTTGACGGCACCTCAGAGGCAAAGCGGCGCGCCAAGTTGGACACATAGCTGCGATCGCCACTGGATACCAAGGTGTTGTTCAAGGTCGAGTTGCCAAAGTCGCCGCCGCCAATCAAGGCGCCGGATTCGCGTGTAAAGCTTGAGAAGACTTTGTTGCCGCCACAGCCGGCCAAAGCCAGCACGCTGCCAAGAAGAACAATTTTGATCATAGGAGCCTGCATGTCATCAATCCAGAACATAGCCGTAAGAGCCGTTAAATTCCTGACGCGCCACTTCTCCGGCGGCACCCTTCAGACGGCGATTGTTGTCTCGGGCAACGCGGCCAAAGAGAAAGAGATCTTTCTCAGAAGGCGGTGTGATGCGGTCGGTGGGCAAAGACAGGGCTTCACCCCGTGTTGGCGTCACAAGATGTGCCGAAATGATGATCACCAACTCTGATTGTGAACGTTGGTATTCGGCGCTGCGGAACAAGGCACCCAAAATAGGCACGTCACCCAACCATGGGATTTGTCCGTTGGCGTCGATGAACTCATCTTGCAAAAGTCCTGCAATGGCAAAGCTTTGGCCATCTCGCATTTCTACAGTGGTTGAGGTTTCGCGACGGCGGAACGCGTCAATTGTAAAGGCCGAGGTTTCATACCCGTTTGAGGGGTCAATCGCCGATACGGCAGCTTTGAGTTCCAGGTTGATCAGGTCGCCATCCACAACACGTGGAATAAAGTTCAGCTCAACGCCAAAGGGTTTGAACTCAACCGTAATGGTGCCGTTTTCCTGTGCGACGGGCACAGGGTATTCACCGCCCGCCAAAAACTTGGCTTCTTGACCCGAAAGCGCCGTCAGGTTTGGTTCAGCCAAGGTGCGCACAACGCCCTTGGTTTCCAGCGCTTCCAGCAGGACGCCCACTTGGAACGACCCGGCGCCAAACCCAAAGAGCAAAGCCCCGTTGTTTTCGTTGACCGCAGGAACGTCGCCGCCCAGCGAGGTGCCAACACCGGTTGAGGTGTTGGTGGTGTTGGTGCCGCCATTGAGTGTCAAACCATTGCTGATCCCGTCCAAAGACAAGGACGAGCTGAGCGATTTGGACACTGTGCGTTCCATTTCAGCAAAGCGTACTTTCAACATCACCTGTTGAACGCCGCCAACAGTCATCAAGTTGGACACTCGTTCAGGGGCGTAGCGCTCTGCCAGATCCAACGCCCGTTGCAGACGTTGTGCCGACGACACGGTGCCTGACAAAACGATACCGTCGTTTGCCGTGCGCACTTCGATTTTCTCGCCGGGCAAGATCTGACGCAGACGTTCTTTGAATTCGGTCACATCTGCGGCCACCACCACATCCACGTTTGTGATCAGCCGTCCCGTTGCGTCCAGCAACGTGAGGGTGGTGATCCCGGGCTCTTTGCCCAAAACATAGATGGTGCGATCCGACAGAGATGAGATATCGGCAATTGCAGGGTTCGCAATCGACAGCTCCGCAAACGGAGAGTCGCTTTCGACAACAATTGCGCGGTTCATCGGAACCTTAAGAGAGCTGGCAGCACCAGATTTCACGATGCGCAGCGTTTCAGCCAAAGCTGAGCTGGGCACAGTAGAGGTTGCCAACGAGAGAGCCATCCCCAGAAGGGAGGCTTTTAGAAACATGCCATTTATCATGTGACCTGCCTTTTCGATCACGCCTCAGAACCGGGTCTATTGCCCGTTTATTGGCTTCACCATGTGTGATTTTCGAAGATTTTGCAAGAATCAATAGGTTCTGGGGCGATATTGATGCTCAAGAGGCGCTCAATCAGCGGTGTTTGCGGCTGAAATGCAACGGGAGCGGCCGCAATGGGCCGCTCCGGTCATTTGAATATCTGTAGAATTTAGTTGGTGCAGGGGATCGGGATGATCACAACTTCGGCACCTTTGCGGGTCCGGATGCTGCACACTTTGGGTTCCACTTCGGCCTGAACCACGGGTGCGACCTCTTCGACGATGCCCAGCAATTCGCGCTGATCGATCTCGATACCAGAGGCGATTGTGTCGTCTTTAGCGCCAACCAGTGACAGAGACAACGAGCCGGAGGATTGAGCCTGTGCCAGTGCTGCGATCTGCTGAGGTGAGGCGGACACTGTGACGGTGCGCGCGATGGACGCTTCGGTCTTTTCGTCATTGGCGGTTTGGTCCACGGCGATCAGTTTGATCGAGCTTTCGATCAATTTGGTGAATTCGCGGTGACTTCCGGCAAGGGTGCCGGGCTTTTTACCGGTCCAATAGACGTCGACACGGTCACCGGGGCGCAAAAAGCCTGATACGCCGCTCAGAACGTCCACTTTGATGGCAAAGGCCCGCATGCCGCGTTCCAGACGAGAGGTCAAACCAGCGTCTTCGCCCGGTTCGGTCACTTTTACAGCCAAAATGGGTTCGTTTGGCTCCATCTGGCGCAAAACGATGCGGCGCTTGGACGGGGTGTCAGGATCTGGAAACAGCTGTGCGGTTTCCTGAAAAACGCCGGCAGGCACGGCATTTTTTGGCCACTTCACGCGACGAATATCATCAAGGTTCAGCGGCTCTCCGTATTTCAGGGCGCGCTTTGCCACGATAACCTCGACGGTTTCGATGACTTTGGCCTGCGCATTCTGGGCGCGGGCCAACTCAGCCTGATAGCTGCCGATATAGTTCTTGGCCATATAGACCGCGCCGCCTGCCAATGACAGCCCGACAATAAGAACCAATCCAAATACTGCTCGCATGGCGTTTCCTTTACTACGTTGGTCAGGCCCAAAGGAGTCCCCCCCCTCTCAGCCCAGTTGAGTCAGCTTGAGACTCAATTTTGGCAAAATCATGATCGATCTACGTCAGAAATCGGATTTCAGTTTGCGACCGTGCTTGCGCTGTCGATCGAACTGGCCAGGGCGGTGTTGGTCACTTCGGCAACATTGTCTGGACCAGCAAAGATCAAATTCACCGCGCCGAGCCCAAAACCGCAAATTGCTGCCGTTAAAACAATCCATTCGACCGTGACAGCGCCTGCGCTGTCACGGGCAAACAGGCCGATTTTCCGTTTGAAAACTGAAAACATGTCGTCCCCCTTTGTGCGATCAAAATCGCGATAAACTGAAGATACATTGACCGAAAATTGGGAGATGCCGATCAAGCTACTCATTACAAAACCAGTTGACTTGAGTTCTTCAAGTGCATGGCCGCCACCGAGTGTCGGAGACGGCCAGCGTAATAAAATGCTCAGGATCTGAGCGCAGCGCTTA
>JAGDZD010000005.1:353592-354030 GCA_049116315.1 Thalassovita sp. | reverse complement strand
AAATGAACGCCCTCTTTGGGCCAGTCGCGGCCATCTGAGCAGTTTTTGGGGTGTTCGGATCTACGGTCAAATCTATCTGCAGACTATGGCGGACACAATCCAAGCCCTTGTTAGACGCTAGATTGCCGATGTGGTCACGGTGCTGATTTCACGAAGAGGAGGGCGGCGCGGACTGGATCTTGGACTTTATGCCTAGTGACCTTGCAAAGGTTCGCTGCACGAAATGCAAGGCGCGCGGCAAGATCTTAGGGTTTCGCAAGGGCTGGGCAATGGCGCGCGAATGGAACTCGTCAAACTAGCGTCGGGAACGCCAATAAGCTGCGGTACACATTGCATCTAGGCCCCTGATTTCAATAGGGAGCATTTTGCCGCCTGTGGTACACCAAGGCGCTGGATTTATTGAGAAAATTGGTAAAGTGGTGGGCGACCCTGGAATCG
>JAGDZD010000005.1:303826-353542 GCA_049116315.1 Thalassovita sp. | reverse complement strand
CACCTTGCGGCCTGTCGCCCACTTTTGAACGACAACGTCGTCCTGTGAGGGGCTGATTAATGTGGTCTGAAGGGGGCGTCAACCAGAAAATCTCTTGCAGCGGCTCGCAGTGCAGCGCATTAACGCGGCTACACTTTGTCATAAGGGGATCGCGATGAAAAAACCTAAGTGGGTTGTCGCAAAAGAGCAGTCCAAAAAGGCCGCTGCGTCAGAAACTGTCTGGCTGTTTGGACTGCATGCTGTGCGGGATGCGTTGCTGAATCCAGCGCGCACCAAGTTGCAGCTGATCCTGACCAAAAACGCGCATGATAAATTGGCCGAAGCCGTTGCCGAATCTGGCATGACGCCCGAGGTTGTCGATCCGCGCAAGTTCAACGCACCTCTGGATCCACAATCGGTGCATCAAGGGGCTGCGCTTGAGGTTAAGGCGTTGGATTGGGGACCGTTGAACCAAGTGTGCGCCGGGCATCCTGATCGGGTGCCGCGGGTGGTGATGTTGGATCGGGTGACCGATCCGCATAACGTGGGCGCCATTCTGCGATCCGCCGAAGTGTTTGGGGCCTGCGCCGTGATCGGCACGCGCCACCATAGCGCCCCCGAGACAGGCGCTTTGGCCAAAACCGCCAGTGGGGCACTGGAACGTCAACCCTACCTGCGTGTACGCAACCTTGCGGATGCGATGGTGGAGCTGCGTGCCATGGGCTATTTGATCCTTGGGCTCGACGGGGAGGCCGAGATCGACATCGAAGCGGCCATCGAAGGCAAGCGCGACCAACCCGTTGCATTGGTGCTGGGAGCCGAAGGGCCGGGCCTGCGTGAAAAAACCAAAGACACCTGTGACGCGCTGGTCAAAATTGATTTTGCGGCCGGTTTTGGATCTTTGAACGTGTCAAACGCAGCGGCGGTTGGTCTTTATGCGGCCAAGCCGTGAGCGAGCGGAGCCGCTATTGTATTTGTGCAAAGCGATCTTAGATGAGGGGTTATGGGACATAGTCGTAAAGTAGCTACATGTTGTTATTGTGGGCGCCGCAGTGAGCTGGTGCTCACTGGCGCAGTTCAGCATGAGCTGAGCTGTGGGTCCTGTGGGGCGCCGCTGCACAATATGAAACGGTTGAAATCTGACCCAAAGCCAACCGCGGCGCGTGCGCCCGACAAAAGCTATGGGAAAAGTAAGAAAAAATCGAAGAGCAAAAAGAAAAAGAGCTTTGGAGCCATTTTTCTGGATGAGATTTTTGACGCCGTTGAGGATATTTTTGACTGAGATGAGCTGCGATTAACGGGATGTTCACATGTAGTTTACATCCTCTTTAATGTCGCTGATTGATCCCTATCTTAAATCAGAGACGCGATTTCGGAACTTCGCACTCATACACTGTCCCTCGTTCCGCACTGGCGCCCATTCTTTGGGCGCCTTTTCTTTTTGCCAAAGGCCGCCTAGCTTGGCAGCGGATAATAGGATTGACCCCATGCTGAATAGTGACGCTGATCTGAAACGTATTCTAAGCGACGCCAAACGGATCGCCGTTGTCGGGGTTTCGATGAACGAAGCGCGCCCCAGCCATTATGTGGCACGTTTTCTGGCACAACAGGGCTATGAGGTGATTCCGGTGAATCCCGGGCATGCTGGCAAAGAGGTTTTTGGATGCACCGTTGTGGCCAGTCTGGCCGATATTGATGGTCCTGTTGATATGGTTGATATCTTTCGCCGCTCGGATCAGGTGATGCCCATCGTGCAATCGGCCCTAGAGCGGTTTCCTGATCTAAAGTCTGTCTGGATGCAGATCGGCGTAGAAGATGAGGCCGCGGCCGCACTGGCACGCGCCCGCGGTGTCGACGTGGTGATGAACCGCTGCCCCAAGATCGAACATCCACGCCTGATCGGCCCACCAAGCGCGTAAACTCTGCACGGATCGCGGAACACCTGCCGTTGCGCGGTGTCGTTTTCTGTACAGAAAACGGTCCGGAATTTGTCAAATTCCGCCTCTTTGGCAGGCGTGAGGTGCTTAAATTTTAAGGTCAACGCCGTGGCGCATGGCGCAGCGTTGTCAGCAGGTCCAGCTCTGCATCCTCATGCAACACCCCATCTGTGCGCCACGCGATAGAGAGCGCAGATTTGACCGTTGCCCAATCCAGCAGGCGCGCGCGATCCACCTCAAAGGCGCAACTCCACTCTGTGGCCAGACGCGCAATTCTTTGCGGGTCTCGCACCAATGTTTCGGCCCCTGCGGGATTGCGAAAGGCATTGGCCAGTTCAAACGTGCGCTCCCCGCACACCCCTTTGGCATCAATCGCGCAATACCCACGTTTGCCATGCAAAATGTTGTCGTGATGGAGATCGCCATGCAGGGGCTGCACATCCTGTTGCGTGCGCAGCAACTGCGGGACAAGCGACTGGCAAAAGTGGATGTCTTCTTTGGTTTGCGCAGGGCAGTGTGCGCCGCAAGAGAGCGCCATGAGGGCGGAAAACCAGCCGTCAAGCGCGGGGTAGGCGGCGTTGCCTGCCGTCGGCGTTTGGTGGAGTTTGAGGGCAACCTGAACAAGCTCTGCGGTTGCAACCTGATCCTGACCCGCGCGGCTGAGCGCCCCAAGCGAGCCACCGGGCAGCCATTCCATCAGGGCAGCGTTGTGGTCGAGGTCCAGAACCTGAACTGCGCCACGCCCGTGTTTGCTCTGCAAAAATGTAAATCCGGGGGCTTCGTTGCCCATATCAGAGGATTTATAAAGCTTCAGTCCCGCCAATTGGCCAGAGCGTTGCGTGACTTGCCAGATATTGGCGATCCCGGTCTCTGCGATGTGGATCGGGTTGGACACCGAAAATCGGTGCAGAATCTGAGCTGTAGGAGGCGAAAGGGAGGCTGTCATGATCTCCTCGCGGTGGGGGGAAGTGCCCCCTTTGGGCCTGATGTGCAGAGGTGTTAATCCTATGTGCTGCGCGCCGCTTTCTCGGCAATGCCGGATACGCCTTGGCGCCGGGCCAGCTCCTCCATCACATCTGACAGCGGCACATCACGAGATTGCAGCATCACCAAGAGGTGGAACAGCACATCCGCCGCCTCAGAGGTCAGCCCCGCTTTGTCATTTTTGACAGCTTCGATGATGGCTTCGACCGCTTCTTCGCCGAACTTTTCAGCGCATTTTTCGGGGCCCTTCGCCAAGAGTTTGGCGGTCCAACTGCTGTCGGGGTCTGCACTGGCGCGCGCCGCGATGGTTGCGGCCAAATCATCAAGTGTCATGAGAACCTCATTGGGATACCAGCGGCGGCCATGTGCTCTTTGGCTTCGCGGATTGAATAGTCTCCAAAGTGGAAGATAGAGGCAGCAAGCACAGCGCTGGCGCCGCCTTTGGTCACCCCTTCAACCAGATGATCAAGGGTGCCAACACCGCCACTGGCGATCACAGGCACATCCACAGCGTCACTGATGGCGCGGGTCAGCGGTAGGTTGAACCCGGCGCGCGTGCCGTCGCGATCCATGCTGGTCAACAGAATTTCACCAGCGCCTTTTTGCGCCACCAATTGGGCAAATTCGACAGCATCAATCCCGGTAGGTTTGCGCCCACCGTGGGTGAAAATCTCCCATTTTCCGGGCGACACGGTTTTGGCGTCGATGGCGCAGACGATGCATTGGCTGCCAAATTGATCGGCGCTGTCGGCAATCACATTTGGGTTGGCCACCGCGGCAGAGTTAAAGCTGACTTTGTCAGCCCCTGCCAGCAACAGGTTGCGCACATCCTGCACCTCGCGCACGCCACCGCCCACCGTCAGGGGGATATAACATTGCTCAGCGGTGCGGCTGACCACGTCAAACATGGTGCCTCGGTTTTCATGCGTGGCCTTGATGTCGAGGAAACACAGTTCATCAGCGCCAGCAGCGTCATAGGCGCGTGCCTGTTCGACCGGATCGCCAGCATCGATCAGATCAACAAAATTGACCCCTTTGACGGTGCGGCCTTCAGCCACGTCCAGACAGGGGATGATACGGGTTTTGAGCATGGTCCAAACTCCTCGGCGCCTTCCTGTGCGGTTCTAGTCGAAAAGCACCAAGGCGACCAGTGCCGCAAGCCAGAAAGCCGCGCAAAATTGCGCCTTTAGGCCCAGAGGGGCACAAGGGGCGCACGTCGCGAGCAACGCGGGGCGTGACAAGGTCTCAGAAGGCGTTGCCCAAAGCCCCGCCGCGGGATCAGCTGGCGCGGGCCACGCGCGACATCGCATTGCGCGAGATCAGGCGATGAAACGGCATTACCACCCGCAAATACAGCCGCCCCAGCCAGTTGTTGCGATGCACCCAGGTGGCCATGTGAATGTGACCTTCGTGCTGCAGGATTGAGATACGGAAATTCAGATGGCTGTCATCGGTGCCCAACAGCAATTCTTGGGCGTCTTCGTGATGCACGGGAAAGATGGCTGCGTCCTGATCTTTGGGCGCGCCGGTCTTAAGGCCAAGCGGCTTAACCACGATATTGCGCAGCGCCATCAAGGCATTCACCCAAGAGGGCATGGCAAAGGCCAGCTCGGCGGCTTGGCGCGGCGTGAGTGTGCTGGGGGTGGCATAGCCGTCGATGAAATCACCCTCTTTGACCATGGCCCAGAGGCGCGAGGTTGAGGGCAGCGGGGTGGCGCGAACAGATTGGGACATCACAGACTCAGCTTTGGTTGATCCTGCCCAAGTCCAACACGAAAAACACCGCGCCAAAAGGGGCGCGGTGTCACATGTGCCAGCCTGCCGCAGCGGCTGAAACTATCCTTTGAGGACGCGCAGCGCCTCGCCAAGGTCGATGGCGCCGTCGTACAGCGCACGCCCGGAAATGGCGCCGTTCAGTGGCGCATTGCTGTTTTTGAGGTTGTGCAAGTCTTGCAAAGAGCTGACCCCACCCGAGGCAATCACAGGGATCGACACCGCGTTGGCCAAATCGGCCGTGGCTTCGACGTTGGGGCCCTGCATGGCGCCGTCGCGGTTGATGTCGGTGTAGATGATCGCCGCCACGCCTGCGTCTTCAAAAGAGCGGGCGAGATCGGTGACCATGACGTCGGTTTCTTCGGCCCAGCCTTTGGTGGCCACGCGTCCGTTGCGCGCATCGATGCCCACCGCGACATGGCCGGGAAAGGCTTTGGCCGCTTCGCGCACCAGATCGGGGTTTTCAACGGCAACGGTGCCCAAAATGACCCGCTCAAGGCCCTTGTTCAGCCAGCGTTCAATGGTGGCCATATCTCGAATGCCGCCACCCAGCTGCGCTGGAACGTTGCATTGTTTTAGGATCTCTTCGACAGGGGTGGCGTTCACCGGCTCACCAGCAAAGGCGCCGTTCAAATCGACCAGATGCAGCCACTCACAACCTGCGTTCACAAACTCAAGCGCTTGCGCGGCGGGGTTGTCGTTGAACACGGTGGCTTGGTCCATTTCACCTTTGTACAGGCGCACGGCATTGCCGTCTTTCAAGTCGATTGCGGGGTACAGGATCATGATCTGGCCTTTCGAAATCTGTTGGGGCCGCTGTTAGGCGGTTGTGGACCAAATTGCAACTTGCCGTCATGTCATGCTTGATCGGAATCGTTAGACGGGGGCAATGTTTGTAGCAATAAGGGAGGAATCACGATGAAAACACTCGCATTGGCAGTAGCCTTTTGTGGCCTGAGCGCCGTTTCTGCGATGGCAGACCCAGTTTTGGGCGTTTGGAAAACGCAAGTGGATGACGGGGCCTATGCGCATGTCACCATGGCTCCTTGTGGGGCAAAGATTTGTGGTGTGATTTCGCGCACGTTCAAATCCAGCGGTGAATATAAATCACCCAATATCGGCAAAAAGCTGGTTTGGGACATGCAGGCCCAAGGCAACGGCAACTACAAAAAGGGCCAGATCTGGCAGCCGTCAACGGACAAGATTTTTAAGTCCAAAATGGCCCTGAACGGCAATTCATTGAAGGTGTCGGGATGTGTTGGGCCCATTTGCAAAAAGCAAACCTGGAGTCGCGTTCAGTAAGCGGAGCCTGACTCTCTAGAAATTCACGTTCATCTTATGTTAAGCTTCGCCATCAATAGTGGTTTAGCGAGGCATAAGATGCGCGTTTTGGTTCTTGGTATTGTTTTTGGTGTCGCGGTCAGCGGACCAGTGTTTGCGGACCCTATGGTCGGGGTCTGGGCCACGGCGCCGGATCACAAAGGGCAGATTGCCCATGTCAAAGCACAGCGGTGCGGTGAAAGCTTGTGTGGGCGTATCACTCATGCCTATGACAAATCCGGCAAAGAGGTCACCACCCCCAACGTTGGCAAACGTCTGTTTTGGGATATGAAGCCTGCGCCCAAAGGCGGCTACAAAGGCAAAGGCTGGCTGCCGTCTCGGGATATGGTGTTCAACGCCAAGGTCAAAGTGTCGGGCAATCAGATGACGGTGCGTGGCTGCATCGCGATGATCTGTAAATCTCAGACTTGGACGCGGGTTAAGGCGTCCAGCTGAGGAAGTTCCCAATCATTCGCAGCCCGGTTTCCTGACTTTTCTCGGGGTGGAACTGCATGCCCAATAGATTGTCACGCCCCACAATTGCGGTGATCGGACCAGCATAATCCACATGCGCCAACAGATGCGCCGTGTCCGCCACTTTCATATGGTAGGAATGCACAAAATAGGTGTGCTGACCGTTTTCAATCCCGTCAAACACCGGATGCGGCGTGTCGATCACCAAGTTGTTCCAGCCCATATGCGGCACTTTGAGCGTTGGATCGGTTGGGGTGATTTTGTCAACTTCGCCACCGATCCAGTCAAAACCGGGTGTTTCTTGATATTCAAGCCCGCGGGTTGCCAGCATTTGCATCCCGATGCAGATCCCCAAGAATGGCTTGCCGCCTGTGATCACCGCCTCTTGCATGGCTTCAAACACACCGCGATGATCAAAAAGCGCCTTGCGACACGCTGGAAAAGCACCGTCACCGGGCAGAACAATGCGGTCTGCGGTGCGGATGGTGTCTGGATCAGAGGTCACAAGAACCCGGCCCGCATCCTCTTGCGAGGCCATTCTCTGAAACGCCTTTTCAGCCGAATGCAGGTTGCCGCTTTCGTAATCCACAATCACAGTCAGCATGGGTCGGGTCCTTTTGTTGTCCTGCCTGAAGTGAAACGAAATAGGCGTGGGGTCAAGAGGCGGATGCGCCCAGATGGTCCAACAGGGCCGTAACTTGATCAAATGGCCCATCTTCGATGCTGAGGGGCAGGGGGTGCACAAACTGCCCCCCAATATATAGCAGCGTAAAGCCGTGGATCAGCGACCAAACCTGCGCTTCGACGATTTCAGGCGCGGTGCCGTCGGGCACAAAAGGGGCGCAGGCCTCTCGCAGAATGTCATAGGCGCGCCGCCCAGCCCCCTGCAGATCGTATTTCAGTGCTTCGGTCGCCCCAAGGCCAAACATGGTTTTCAACAGCGCCGGATGGGAAATCCCAAATTGCAGGTATCCACGACAGATCGAGCGCAACACGCCCCGTGGAGATGGATCTCCCGCAGCTGCGGCTTCGGACATGGATTGAGAAAACATTGAAAAGCTTTGGATGGCGATTGCGGCTTTGAGGCCGGGCAAACCGTCAAAGTGATGCGCAGGGGCGGCGTGTGAGACGCCGGCTTTGGCGGCGCATTTGCGCAATGTAAGCGCCTCCAGTCCCCCCTCTTCCAGCAGCTCAATGCCCGCGTCGATCAGGGCTGCGCGTAAATTTCCATGATGGTGGGCGTTCTTCTTGGGTTTTGTGCTCATGGGCGCAGAATATTTTCTAACTTGACATTGTCAAGCGGATTTGATCTTTACAGTGTCAACTTTGCATAGGAGAGAAATATGTATTGGTCGCTTTTGCCGCGTAATCTGCTGCTTTGGGTCCTAACCCCGCTTGTCGCCATCGCCTCTTTGCGGTGGATGGTGATCGATTTGAATACCGTCATGCCGCATGTGGTCTATCATTGGGAATGGGGACCAACGGTGTTCTTTATGCATGTTGGGCTGGCCCCGGTGGTGCTGCTTTTGGTGCCGTTTCAATTCTGGTCGAATTTACGCAAACGTCGCCCGAGACTGCATCGCTGGTTGGGACGCCTTTATGCGGTGTCCATTTTGCTGTCGGGCGTTGCGGGGCTTATCATGGGGATCAATACCGAAGCGGGTGTTGTCGCGTCATGGGGCTTTATCTGTTTGGCTGTGGTGTGGTTACTGGTCACCGGCAATGCGGTGCGCTTGGCAATTCAACGGCAGATCTCACGGCACAAAACTTGGATGATCCGCTCTGCTGCGCTGACAATGGCGGCTGTGACGCTGCGGGTGTATTTGCCGGGGCTGGCCTGGGGATTTGGATTTGAAACGGGCTACACCATTGTGGCGTGGCTGTGCTGGGTGCCCAATATGATTGTTGCGGAATGGTTGATTGCGCGCGACCCGACCCGGCGGCGCGCCGTGCCTGCGCAATAAACAGACCCGCGCATTTCCAAAGAAAAGGCCCGCGTGGTGCGGGCCTTTTTTCGTATCGGCGTTACAGCGCGCCTTTGGTTGACGGGATAGCGTCTGCTTTGCGGGGATCGGTTTCGACCGCCAAGCGCAGCGCCCGCGCCACGGCCTTAAAGGCCGCTTCGGCGATATGATGCGCATTGAAGCCATGCAGCTGATCCACATGCAGCGTGATGCCGCCATGCGTGCTGAACCCTTGGAAAAACTCGCGCACCAATTCGGTGTCAAAGGTGCCAATCTTGGGCGCGTCAAACGTGACATTCCAGATCAAGAAGGGACGTGCCGACAGGTCGAGTGCCGCACGCACCTGCGCATCATCCATTGGCAAATGACATTCCCCATACCGGCGAATGCCCTTTTTGTCGCCCAATGCTTCGCTCAGTGCCTGACCCAAGGCGATGCCGGTGTCTTCGACGGTGTGGTGATCATCGATGTGGTAATCGCCAGACGCGCGGATGGTCATGTCTATCAGCGAGTGGCGGGCCAGTTGGTCCAGCATGTGGTCAAAGAAACCAACACCGGTTTGGTTGTCATACGTGCCGCTGCCGTCGAGATTGATCTCGACCGAAATCTCGGTTTCCGCGGTTTTACGGGTGATGGTGGCCGTGCGCATACTGCTCTCCTGCTGGTGTTGCAGGTTTATAGGCAAGATGGGGCGGATTTCCAAGAAGGGATAAGCGGTTAGGCCGCGGCTGAATCGACCTTGTTGAGTGCATCCAGCGTGTCGCTGAGCAGGCAGGGCAACATTTCTCGACGCAGACCCAAAAGGGTGTGGTCCCCGGACTTGCCCGCCATTTCCATGTCGATCAGGTGTTTGTGCAGTTGTTCCGCACCAAAGACCGCTGCGCTGGAGGCAAATTTGTGGCAGCGTGCAGCGATTTCAGGCAGATCCTGCGTTTCCAGTTCCAACCAGTCCACAAGCTCGCTCAGTTCTTGCTGCAGGGTGGTCAGCAGGGTGTCATAGGCCAAGCCGACACTGTCGCGCAGGGCTTTGTTGACTTCGAGGTCAATCAGGCTGCCTTGCGCGCTGACGGTCTGGTCAAGGCATGACGACGGCGTTGCAGCGTCATTGGCGGGGTTTTCCAAAGCATGGGCATTGATGATCCTTTGTAAATCGCGCCGCATCAGCGGCTTGGGCAGCACATCTTGCATGCCGTCACTCATAAATTCAGTCACATTCTCTGGCAGAACATGGGCGGTCAGCGCGACAATCGGGGTCTGTGAGGAGGCGCCGTCACCGGCTCGGATGATTTTGGTGGCTTCGCGCCCATCCAAGATCGGCATAGAGATATCCATCAGGATCAAATCGAACCGCTGGTGTGCAGCCAGATCCACACCCGAGCGCCCATCAGGGGCTTCAAACACTTTGTGGCCTTCGCGCGCCAGCATGGCCCGGACCACGTTGCGGTTGATCTCATTGTCTTCAACGACAAGCACATCCAATACCGTTGCATCCTGAACGGTGGTGTCAGGGGTGCCAATTTCCACGGTGGAGCGTTTGCGTTCTGGTTCCGCCGAGGCCAGCGGCAGTTTGACCCAAAACACCGAACCTTTGCCCAGCTGGCTTTGCACCCCAAGTGTGCCCCCCAGCATATTGGTGATGCGGCGCACAATCCCAAGGCCAAGACCGGTGCCCTCTGCTTCACGCCCGTAAGAGGCATCATGGGTCACAAAGTCTTCAAAGACCTTCTGTTGGTATTCGGGTGAAATGCCGATGCCGGTGTCACGCACACGTAGGGTGACCATGTCATCGTTTGGCTTGCATTCGATTTCAATGGTGATCGCGCCTTCGCTGGTGAACTTGATGGCGTTGCTCAGCAGGTTGATCAGGATCTGTTGGACCCGACCGGGATCAGTGTTGACCCAGTTGCGACGGGGTCCAATCCAATTGGTGGTGATCGTATTGCCGCGCAATTTTGCATAGGTTTCTTGGCTGTCGACGGCGGTCTTGATCACTTGGCGGAAACAGGCGGGACGGTTGCGAATGACCGGTTTGCCATCGTCAAAGCGGGCGATGTCCAACACGTCGTTCACGTGATCAGTCAACAGTTTGCCCGAGGTTTCCATGTTTTCCACAAACTCAAGCTGATCCGGTTCCAACGGTGTGTCCCGCAACAGCGACAGATTGCCCAGCAGGCCGTTCATCGGCGTGCGGATTTCATGGCTCATGATGGCTAAAAAACGGGATTTGGCTTTTTCGCCTTCAAGCGCTTGATCACGCGCTTCGATCAGATCCTTTTCGGCGCGCAGCCGGAACGAGATGTCACGGATATAAGCGACGTAGAACAACTGCCCTTGGATCGAGGTTTGTTGCAGCGCCAGTTCGATCGGAAAGGTTTCCCCATTGGCACGGGTTGCTTCCAGCCGGACACGGCCTTGGCTGACGACATTGAACACCCCATTGCGGCCCGCGCGTTTCAGCGTGCGGGCATGCAGGTTACGGTATTTGTCTGGCACCACCAGCTCATCCACGGCGCGGCCGATGGCTTGTGAACGTTCATAGCCAAAAATTTCGACCGCTGCGTGATTGAACTCGACCACTTGGCCGTTTTCATCTGACACGATGACAGCATCCAATGCGGTAGAGATCACGGCGTTGGCGCGCATGCTGGCGTCAATCAACTGACGGCGTTGCGCTTCGGATTGGCGGCGCAGAGAGTCAAAGTAATAGGCCAGCAAACCGAGGGTGGCCATCAAGAAGGCGGCGGTGACTGCTAGGGTTTTGAGGGTCGAGGCGATGGCTTGGCGCTGCAGATCCGACTTTTCATTAAAGTAAGCCATCCCATCAGAGGCCATGCTGCGCACTTCTGGAGCAATTAGGCGCGCTTGTTCCTGCAAGAAGGGCAGGTAGGTCTGCAACACATCATCCGAGCTGTCGATGATCGGGACCACCCGGATCAGAAAATCGGATACAGCGCTGAGGTCCAGCGCAAAATCTTGCTGTTGTTTGAGTTCGCGGAAAGGGCGCCCGTTTTCGAAGGTGTCAACGCGGCTATAGAAGATGTCAAAGGCGACGCGTAGCTGATCTGCGGATCGGGTGGCATCGGCCACGTTGCGATCCAGCACGGTCATGAACGAGAGGAATTCGACCTCTGCTTGGCTGAGGGTCCATTGCACACTGTCGGTTTCGGTGTGTCGCAGTTGTTTAACTTCGTTCAGCACTTGAAAGGCCAGATAGACAACAAGCACAAAGCTGATCAGCGGCACGATCAACAGCAGTTTCGAGCTGCTTAGAAATCTGAGAACCCAGCTGTCTCCATTGGCCGGCGTTTCAGCTTGTGAAACGATCCGCCATTTGCGACGCGCGCCTTCCACCGGGGCTGATCCGGGAAGCGTTCCGTCTTGCAGAGGAGGGAGGAAAGGGGGGGTGCTCACTGATTTGCGCTTACTGGCCTACGAGTTAAAAACGGTGCCGATCCATAGTGACGGTTTGATTTTGCGTCAGATTTGGGCGGCGGTGAACGGTGTCGCAACGGTGCGAAACCTGAGGAAGTTTGATGGGACAACAATATTTTTTGTCATCAGGTCTTGCCAATCACCCTACCACACTTAGCTGTTACTTCGTGATGCTAAAAAGGATGGGTGACCATCTGTTTGGATGCAAAACGCTTAATTATTTGGTCAAAAAGAGCACATTGCCTACGCGCAAGGTGAGGAACTAAGCAGTTAGAAAGTCCCTAAATCCCCAAAAACAGACTCGGCGTGATGTCAGATTTTTGAAGCCATACTCAAAATGATCGTTGACCAAACGGTCAAGCTTGACCGTAATTGGCACCAAGATCTTACGCATCACAACTTGTGACAAAATGCTGATTGGCATTTGTCGGGTAGGACATTGTAACTTAAGATTTAAATCGGAGTGATTTATGCAACTAAACGATTCCCGCGACATTGCCGCGCCGCGTTCAACCGTGTGGGCTGCGCTGCTGTCAGCAGAGGTGCTTAAGGCCTGTGTGCCGGGGTGTCAGGAATTGACCGGCTCGCCCGAAGAGGGGTTTGACGCGAAGGTTGTGCAAAAGATCGGCCCGGTCAAAGCGACCTTTAAAGGACAGGTGACCCTGTCTGACATGGTTGAAGGTGAAAGCCTGACATTGACGGGAGAAGGCAAAGGCGGTGCTGCCGGCTTTGCCAAAGGCGGCGCGAATGTGCGGCTCGAAGATTTGCCAGAGGGGGGAACACGCCTGCATTATGATGTGGATGCCAAGGTGGGCGGCAAGTTGGCCCAACTGGGCAGCCGTCTGATTGATGGCGTGTCACGCAAATTGGCAGATCAGTTCTTTGAACAGTTTCAATCGGTCGTCGAAGGCCCCGGCGAAGACATCGATGAGGCAGAAGACACCGCAGACGAAGGAACCAAACCCAAAGGTTGGTTCAGCAAAGTTCTCGGATCCTAATACCACTTAAGACACTCAAAACACGCAAGTACCCAAATCTGCTTAGGGAGGGCATGATGACAAAAGTAAAAATGACGGTGAACGGAAAAGCGGTTTCCGGAGAGGTTGAAGGGCGGACGCTCTTGTCGACCTTTTTGCGCGAAACACTCAGCTTGACCGGCACGCATATTGGCTGTGACACATCTCAGTGTGGCGCCTGTGTGGTCCATGTAAACGGCGAAGCGGTCAAATCCTGCACCATGTTCGCACAAGAAGCCGAAGGCGCTGAAGTTGGCACCATCGAAGGTCAAGCGGCTGCAGATGGCTCCTTGAATGCCATCCAGCAGGCGTTCCAAGACTACCATGGTTTGCAGTGCGGATTTTGCACGCCGGGCATGGTTATGTCAGCCGCCGCATTGCTGAAAGACAACCCCAAGCCTACCGAAGCCGAAGTTCGGCTGTATCTGGAAGGCAATATTTGTCGCTGCACTGGCTATCACAACATCGTTCGCGCGATCATGGCCGCAAGTGGTCAAGACGTGCCAGCTGTTGCCGCCGAGTGATGTTTTTCCGCGTTGGGAGGCGCGGGCAAACCAGCATTTCACAAATTCAGTAGACGTCCCAACAGAGTCGAACTCTGAGACGTTTTAGGGAGGATAAGACATGCCCAAGGATCAAGGCATCGGCGCCAGCAGCAAGCGGCGCGAAGACGTAAGGTTTTTGACCGGCAACGGCAATTACACCGACGATATCAACGTTCATCGCCAAACCTATGTGCATTTCCTGCGCTCGGATGTGGCGCATGGCACACTCAACAGCATTGACGTCAGCGCCGCCGAGGCAATGGAAGGCGTTCTCAAGGTCTTTACCGCCGCGGATTTCGCCGACGTGGGGGGCATCCCCTGTGGTTGGCAAATCACTGACCGAGACGGCAACGCGATGCAAGAGCCCAAGCATCCGGTACTGGCTGACGGCAAAGTGCGCCATGTTGGCGAGCCAATCGTGGCCATCGTCGCGGAAAGCTATGAAACAGCGCGGGACGCAGCCGAAGTGGTTGAGGTGGATATCACCGAACTGCCAGCCGTTGTTGATATGAAAGCTGCGGTTCAGGATGGCGCCACCAAGGTGCACGACGATCTGACATCCAACTTGTGCTATGACTGGGGCTTTGTCGAAGACAACCGCGAGGCAGTGGATCAGGCGATCAAAGACGCCGCCCATGTCACCACATTGGAATTGGTCAACAACCGCTTGGTTGCCAATCCGATGGAACCACGCGTTGCCGTTGGCGATTACAACCGCAGCAACGATGAATACACGCTTTATACAACGTCGCAGAACCCCCATGTGATCCGCTTGTTGATGGGCGCCTTTGTTCTGGGCATTCCCGAGCACAAGCTGCGGGTGATTGCGCCGGATGTGGGTGGTGGTTTTGGCACCAAGATCTTCCACTATGCCGAAGAAGCATTTGTGACCTTTGCGTCCAAAGCCCTGAACCGTCCGGTTAAATGGACGTCCAGCCGATCCGAAGCCTTTATCTCTGATGCGCATGGTCGTGACCACGTCACCAAGATCGAACTGGCCTTGGATGCGGATAATAAGTTCACCGCAGTTCGAACAGATACCTATGCAAACATGGGGGCTTACCTGTCGACCTTCGCGCCCTCTGTGCCCACATGGCTGCACGGCACGTTGATGGCGGGCAACTACACCACTCCGCTGATCTATGTGAATGTGAAGGCGGTGTTTACCAACACGGTTCCGGTTGACGCCTATCGTGGCGCTGGTCGCCCCGAAGCGACGTTCCAGCTGGAGCGGGTGATCGACAAAGCGGCCCGTGAATTGAATCTGGATCCGGCAGAACTGCGCCGCAAGAACTTCATTCAGCCAGATCAATTCCCTTATGAAACCCCTGTTGCTGTGGCCTATGACACGGGAGACTATGAGGCGACATTGGACACAGGTCTTGAGATGGCAGGCTATGCCACTTTTGATGAACGCGTGGCCGAAGCAAAATCGCGTGGCAAGCTGCGCGGCCTTGGATTGGCGCATTACATCGAAGCCTGCGGCATTGCGCCCTCTAACCTTGTTGGGCAGCTGGGCGCGCGTGCGGGCCTTTACGAAAGTGCAACTGTGCGGGTGAATGCCACGGGGTCGCTCAGCGTGATGACCGGGTCACACAGTCACGGGCAGGGGCATGAAACAACCTTTGCGCAAGTTCTGGCGGATATGATTGGCATCGACGAAGCGCAGATCGACATCGTGCACGGGGACACCGCCCGCACGCCAATGGGCATGGGCACCTACGGGTCTCGCTCCATTGCGGTTGGTGGATCGGCGATGGTGCGCGCCGCTGAGAAAGTCATCAACAAGGCCAAAAAGATTGCGGGCCATTTGATGGAAGCCTCGGATGAAGATATCGAGCTGAAAGACGGCGCGTTCAGCGTGGCGGGCACCGATAAAACCGTGGCCTGGGGAGATGTGTGCCTGGCCGCTTATGTGCCGCATAACTATCCCCTCGAGGACATCGAGCCGGGCCTGGAAGAAACCGCCTTTTATGATCCTGCCAACTTTACCTATCCCTCTGGCGCGTATCTGTGCGAGGTCGAAGTGGACCCCGACACTGGATCTGTTGAGGTGATTGGTTTCACCGCGGCGGATGATTTTGGTAATGTTATCAACCCGATGATCGTCGAAGGTCAGGTGCACGGTGGCGTTGCTCAGGGCATTGGGCAGGCCATGTTGGAAAACTGTGTCTATGATGACAGCGGTCAATTGCTGACCGGATCTTACATGGATTATGCGATGCCACGGGCGTCGGATGTGCCAAATATCTCGGTGGATCACTCCAATCAGACTCCTTGTACGCACAACCCCTTGGGCGTCAAAGGCTGTGGCGAAGCGGGGGCCATTGGCTCTCCCCCGGCATTGGTGAATGCGGTTATCGACGCGTTGCACCGTGGGGGCTATGCTGTTGATCACATCAACATGCCCCTCAGCCCATCGCGTGTCTGGCAGGCGATTCAATCAGCCAAATAATCTCAACCCAAGGCGCCGGGGCAGACCCGGTGCCGCAACGGGAGGACAATGAATGTATAATTTCGATCTAATCAAACCATCCAACGTGGATGACGCTGTGGCTGCCCTGCAAGATGACGAGGCGCAGGCTTTGGGGGGCGGTCAAACGCTGATCCCAACGCTAAAGCAACGGCTGAATGCTCCGGGCACTTTGGTCAGCCTGACCGGTATTGATGCCCTGAAAGGGGTTTCGCAATCCGGTGACACGCTGGAAATCGGCGCTGCGACCACCCACGCCACTGTGGCGGCGCAGGCCAGCAGCTATCCCGCGCTTGCCGCGCTGGCCAGCGGTATTGGCGATCCTGCGGTGCGCAACCGCGGGACCATTGGGGGCAGCTTGGCCAACAATGACCCATCCGCCTGTTATCCGTCGGCTGTGCTCGGTTCGGGGGCTGTTGTGGTGACAAACACCCGTGAAATCGCGGCCGATGACTTCTTTGAGGGCATGTTTGCGACAGCGCTCGGAGAGGGTGAAATCATCACCGCTGTGCGCTTTAGCGTGCCGCAGAAGGCCAACTACCAGAAGTTTGAGCAACCAGCCTCGCGCTTTGCCTTGGTTGGGGTCTATGTCGCGCAATACGCCGATGGTGTGCGTGTGGCCGTCACGGGCGCCTCAGAAGAGGGTGTCTTCCGCTGGAGCGAAGCAGAAGAGGCTCTTTCGGCCAACTTCTCTGCCGAAGCGATCGACGGTCTTACTGCCAGTGACGAAAACCTGATCGGCGATTTGCACGGCACCCCGGCGTATCGCGCCAGCTTGATCAAAACATTGACCAAACGGGCTGTGGCTGCGGCCTAATCTGTGGCCCTAATGGGCTTGGGTTTCTCAAAGGCGCGTCCCTAGGGGCGCGCCTTTTTTTGCGGGGCAATTGGCACTGGGGAAACAAGATGCCTACGACGCCGGTCCCCATCATAGGGGGCCTGTCTTGGATCGATTTTGGGGCGGGCACGCAGGCGCTTGGCGCATTGAAAGCGCCGGTACAGCGCTTTTGTCTCAAACCTATGTCTAGAAATGAAAACGCCCCCACGCTCAAAAGCGTAGGGGCGCAATACCGTCATTTCCAAGAGGCGACTATTTGGTCAATGGACCAATCATCATGACCATCTGGCGGCCTTCCATCTTGGGCATGTTTTCGACTTTACCAAGTTCCTTGGTATCCTCGGCCACACGTTCCAGCAGTTCACGACCCAAGTTTTGGTGAGCCATTTCACGACCACGGAACCGCAGGGTCACTTTGACCTTGTCGCCGTTTTCCAGAAACTTGAACACATTGCGCAGCTTGACGCCATAGTCGTGTGTGTCTGTGTTGGGACGGAACTTAACCTCTTTGACCTCGATGGTCTTTTGGTTTTTGCGTGCCTCGGATTCGCGTTTTTGCTGTTCATATTTGAACTTGCCGAAATCCATGATTTTACAAACCGGCGGCTCAGCATTTGGCGAGATTTCAACCAGATCCAAACCAGCTTCATCGGCCATAGACATGGCACGAGCCGGCGAAACAACACCGACGTTTTCACCGTCGGCGCCAATCAGGCGAATTTCCTGGGCACGAATGCGATCGTTGATCCGGGGGCCGGTGTCGCGCGTCGGGGGCGCGTTATGAGGTCTGCGGGCTATGGTTTTGTTCCTTAGGTGGTTCTCAAATGAGTGGCAAAAGTACCCGTGTGCGCGTGTTTCTGCAAGCGGCAATTCAGCGCTTATGCGTCAAATCTGCGGTCTTTCCCCCTTGCTTGGCATCGTTTGACACGCCATCTGAGGGACATGGAATTAATCGACGCGTTTTGGGTCGAATGGAAGAGGGAATAGCGAAATGAAATTTGTTATTGGAATTATCGCCGCTGGGGCCGTTGTGGTGCTGGGATATTTGTTTTTGGTAAAGCCTCAATCCGAGCCAGAGGCGGCGCCAGTTGCTGTGGCACCGGTTGAGACGGAAACCGTTGTCGAAGAAGCCGCCGAAGTTGCTGATGACGCGGTTGAGGCCGTGGAAGAGGTGGCTGAAGAGGCTGTTGAAGCCGTTCAAGACGCCGTGGAAGAGGCCACAGAGGCGGCGCAAGATGCTGTTGATACCGCAGTTGAGGAAGCCACCGATGCCGCGACCGATGCCGTGAATTCTGTTCTGGATGGGTCAAGCAGCATTGCAGATGCCGTGACCGACGCTGTGTCTGGTGCAACGGACGCCGTTGAAGGCGCTGTTGAGGGCGCGGCAGAGGCTGCAACCGGTGCGGTTGACACTGCCACTGAGGCTGTCACTGAAACCGCTACAGAAGCGGCCACCGACGCGGCAACAGACGCGGTTGAGGCTGTGACCGAAACAGCGACAGACGCCGTGGATGCGACAACTGAAACGGCCACTGAAACAGCGACCGATGCCGTTGACGCCGTGACCGAAGCGGCCCCCGCTGCGGAAGCCACTGAAACAACCGAGGCGGCAGAAGGCAACGCGGCGGCAGCAGAAGCAGAAGCTGAAAGCACCCCGGCAGATCTGTTATCGGTTGATGGTTTCGTCCTCGACAAAGCTCTGGCCTTTATCGATGGCTCTGATCTGAACCCGGTGGCCAAAATGGCGACCAAGACAGCGATCGAAAAAGCAAAAGACAACCCAGAACTGCTGAAGACAGTTCTTCAAGAAGCCCGCGGAAAACTGGGCCTGTAAAACCACGACTCAAGCGTCCCACCAACTGAAAACGCCGTGCAGATCATCTGCACGGCGCTTTTTGTTTCTAAGACTATAGATCTATGGATCTGGATCAGTCGAGGAAGGCTTTTTCCACAACGTATTGTGCTGGCTTTGAGTTGGCCCCTTCTTCCAGACCATAGCCTTCGAGCAGTTCCTTGATGTCCAAGTTGAACGCCAGGTTGCCACAGACCATACCCCGGTCTGTTTCTGGGTTGATCGGGTCGATGCCAAGATCTTTGAACACTTCGCCAGAGCGCATCAGGTCGGTGATGCGACCCATTTTGGGGCTCTCTTCACGCGTGGTGGTGGGGTAATAGCGGATCTTCTTGTGAAAATCCTCGCCCATCAGCTCAGCCAGCAGCTCATCGTTCTTGATGTCTTCGATCAGTTGCTTGCCATATTCCAGCTCGCCAACGGTGCGGCAGGTATGGGTGATCACCACCTCGTCATAGTCTTCGTAAGTTTGCGGCTCACGCAGCAGCGAGGCAAAAGGCGCAAAACCTGTGCCAGTGGCAAAGAACCAGATCCGTTTGCCCGGAATCAGCGCGTCATGCACCAAAGTGCCAACAGGCTTGGGGCGCAGGATGATTTCATCACCGGGCTTGATGTGCTGCAGCTTGGAGGTCAGCGGGCCGTCCTGAACTTTGATCGAGTAGAACTCGAGCTCTTCGTCCCAGCTTGGAGAGGCGATGGAATAGGCGCGCAGCAATGGTTTTTGCTTGCCAGTCTTAGGGTTTACGTCCCCCATCAAGCCGATCATCACAAATTCACCCGAGCGGAACCGCATGGACGCAGGGCGCGTCACGCGGAAGGAAAACAGGCGATCCGTCCAATGTTTGACCTCGGTTACGGTCTGGGCATCGGGCAGGGTGGGCACTTTGGGTGCAGCAGCAGCTTCGGTCACGGGCATAGTCTCGGTCATGATGTCATAGGCCGGTCACGGTGACCGGCTCCCTTCAGTTATCTGTGATCCATTACGGATGGAAGGTGTTTTGATGTCTCAGCCTACGCGGACACGGTTCTGATAGTCGTTCTGCTGCCAGTTGGCGCGGAACGTCCATTCGCCTTCTGGCTGACGCTCAGCCTGTTCGGCGCTGATTTCAACTTCGTCAAAGCCCTGACGGCGGGCCATTGCGTATTGATCTGAGATCACGTGGCCTTTGGCGCGCAGACGTCCGGTATAGCCCATCAGGCGCAGCTGGCGACCAATGGTAAAGCCACGACCGTCAGCAAAGCTGGGGAAATCCACGCGTACAAACTCAAGGGCGTTCAGGTGATCGGCCAACAGCTGCGGATCGCAGGCCGAGCTGAGGTCGACCGCGGTTTCGCCATTGTAGTCGCTCAGCGCAACAATAGATCCGGTGAAATCTTCGGCCTGAAAGCCGGTGTCGGTGACGATAACGCTCATTGCGACTCTCCAATTCTTACCATCTTGCCATCCACGATATGGATGCCGCATTCTTCTTTTTGGGTGCCACGCCAGCGACCGGCCCGCTCGTCTTCACCCTCTTTGACAGGGGATGTGCATGGCTTACAGCCAATCGAGGGGAAGCCTTTGGCCACCAATGGGTGACGGGGCAGCCGGTTGTTGATCAAATAGTCCTGAACGTCCTGTTTGTCCCAATGGGCCAATGGGTTCACTTTGATCCGGCGATCGTCTTCGTTTTCAAAGAACTCAAGCGCGGCGCGGCTGTTGCCCTGAAAGCGTTTGCGCCCAGTGATCCATGCATCAAACGGGCCCAGTGCTTTTTCAAGCGGACGCGTTTTGCGCAAATCACAGCATGCATCGGTGTCACGCAGGTTCAGCGCGCCATAGGGATCTTCGGCGGCCACTTCCATTTCGTCAGCGCGGATCACCCGCACATCCGTCAGGCCCAGCTTCGCAGCAACATCCTGTTGATATTGCAACGTTTCAGGGAACAGCATCTGGGTGTCGATGAACAGAACCGGGGTCGTCGGATCGATCACCGCCACCAGATGCAGCAACACAACACTTTCGGCGCCAAACGACGACACCATGGCGATCCGACCCACTTGGGGGTCGCTCATCGCCCGCTTTAACACCGCGCTGGCCGCGTGGTGCTGGTAGCGACGGTTCAGATGCTCAACGCGTTCTGCAACCGTTTCAAGAGGGGCCTCAAGCGGCATTTCGTTTCGCAGCCTCCGGATACAGCGCGTCTTTGAATGGGGCAGGCCCAAGACGGCGATAGGCGTCAAGGAAGGTCTCTTCGGGGCCTTCACGTTGATCAAGATAAGTGCGGATGATCAGTTCAATCGCACCAACAATCTGGTCATAGGCAAAACCGGGTCCAACACGCTGACCGATCACGGCGTCTTCGGTGCCGTCACCTCCCAAAGTGATCTGGTAGTTTTCAACACCCGCGCGGTCCAAGCCCAAGATGCCGATGTGACCCACATGGTGGTGACCACAGGCATTGATACAGCCGGAAATCTTGATTTTCAGCGCGCCGATTTCATGCTCCAGCTTCAGTTCGTCAAAACGTTCTGCAATCTGGGTGGCCACTGGGATTGCGCGCGCGGTGGCCAGAGCACAGTAATCCATGCCGGGGCAGGCGATGATGTCACTGATCAGGCCGATGTTGGCTGTGGCCAGGCCGTCAGTCTTCAGGGCCGCGTGCAGGGCGGGCAGGTCCGCTTTGTGCACATGTGGCAGGATCACGTTCTGCTCGTGGCTGATGCGCAGCTCACCGTGGCCGTATTTATCGGCCAGTTCAGCCAACAGACGCATTTGATCGCTGGTCGCATCACCCGGTGTCTTGCCGTGCTCTTTCAGCGAAACCGACACGATCGCATACCCGTCCGCTTTGTGGTCGTTCAGGTTTGTGTCTGCCCAAGAGCGGAAGATCGGGTCATTGGCATACGCCAACTCATAAGGGGCGGCGTCTTTGACAGCAAAGGCAGGCGCCGCAAAATGGGCTTCGATGGCGGTCAGCTGTTCCTGATCCACACCAGCAAACAAAGGACGGATCTGGTTGTAGCGGGCTTCGACCAGATCGCGCACCTCATCCAGACCGTTTTCATTCACGGTGATCTTGATGCGGGCTTTGTATTTGTTGTCGCGACGGCCCAGCGTGTTGTAGACTGATACAATCGCTTCCAGATACGGCAGCAGATCTGCTTGCGGCAGGAACTCGCGAATGACCTTGCCGACAACTGGGGTGCGGCCAAGACCGCCACCAACGATGACTTCAAAGCCAGCTTCACCGTCTTGTTCAACCATGCGCAGACCGATGTCATGCGCGCGGGTCACTGCGCGGTCATTGGGCGAGCCGGTGATCGCGATTTTGAACTTGCGGGGCAAGAACTGGAATTCGGGATGGTCTGTAGACCACTGGCGGATCAACTCTGCCACAGGGCGTGGATCTGCGATCTCATCTGCGGCGGCACCGGCAAAGTGGTCAGCCGTGACGTTGCGGATGGTGTTGCCGCTGGTTTGGATGGCGTGCAGGTTCACTTCCCCCAGTGAATCCAGAATATCCGGCACATCCGGCAGCTTTGGCCAGTTGTATTGGATGTTCTGACGGGTGGTGAAGTGGCCATAGCCTTTGTCAAACTTGTCGGCGATCAGGGCCAGTTGACGCATCTGATCAGACGACACGGTGCCATAGGGAATGGCAACGCGCAGCATATAGGCGTGCAATTGCAGGTACAGACCATTCATCAGGCGCAGGGGGCGGAATTCATCTTCGGTCAAAGAGCCCGAAATCCGGCGCTCTACTTGCGCGCGGAACTGTGCGTTGCGTTCGGCCAGAAAGGCGTCATCAAAGTCGTTATAGCGATACATCAGTTCACCTCTGCCTGTTTACCGTGGAAATAGTTGGACGGGCCGGTGCGGCGAAAGTCCTCACGGAAGTGGGTGGGTTGGGGGCCTGCGTCAGATGCGGCAACATCTGCAAGGTAGGCGCCCACAATTTCAGCTTGTTGCTGGCTGGCTTCTACAAGACGGGTCTGCGCATGCGCTTCGTCTTCTAGAACTTCGGCCTGATCCAACTGGCGTGTCCAGGTGTCCATGGCAGTAAAATAGACCACATCCCCTTCGAGCAGGGCGTTGGCAGTAACAACTTTGGGCGTAAAAGCACGGGCCATTGGATAAACCTTTTGCGTTGGTTGACTTAGAGGGGAATATAGGAAATGTTCCCACCGTTGCGCTATCCTTTGGAACAAATAAGGACTTTGTTCAGTCTCAGAGATAGAAGGCGGTATGATTGTTCTTCAAAGGGGAGAGGGTGCGAAATGTCTGTTCGGTTGGATCAAACGGATCGGAAAATCTTGGCGGAGCTTCAGCGCGACGCGGGTCAGTCTTTGGATGAAATCGCCCGAAAAGTTGGGTCTTCCAAGACCCCTGTTTGGAATCGAATCCGCAAAATGCGCGAAGCCGGTGTCATGGGCACACAGACCGTGGTTTTGGATGCCGAAAAGTTGGGCTTCGAAGCCTGTTTCTTTGTGTTGGTTCGCACTTCAGAACACGAAGCAGAATGGCAGGCTAAGTTTCTGAATGCATTGCTTAATCGACCCGAAGTGATGGAGGCACACCGCCTGGCCGGGGATATCGATTATATCCTCAAGGTGCGGGTGCAAAACGCGCGCGCCTATGACGTGTTTTATCAGGCGTTGATCTCTGAGGTGAAGGTCAACAACATCACCGCGCTGCTGTCGATGGAAGAGATCAAATCCACCACGGAATTGCCGCTTTAACTCTGCGCGGACGCAAAGGGGGTTCGCAGCGCTTGTGCCAGATACTCCATAACCAGACGCACGCGCTTGTTGGTGCGCATATCAACGTGGCTCGCCATCCACAGATCGAGCGGGCGTAGCGCAACCTCGGGCAATACCTGCTTAACACCCGGCCAGCCCTGCGCCAGCCCTTGATGGGTGACGCCAATGCCGCCTCCGGCCTTAATCGCTTCGATCTGTGCCAGCAGGCTATCGGAGCGAAACCCAAAATCAGAGCGTTCCATCGTTAGGCCAAGGGCTGCGGCAAATGCTATCATGCTGTCGTCACGATCAAAGCCAATCATGAGATGCTCACGCAGATCTTCAAGTTTTTGGGGTGTGCCAGCAAAAGCCAGATAGTCTTTGCTGGCATAAAGCCCCAAGGGAATCTGGCCCAGTTTGCGCGCCAGAAGATCGTTTTGTGTTGGGCGGAACATCCGCAGGGCGATATCGGCGTCACGCTGTAAGAGGTTGGCGGAGGAATTGCTGACGCTGACCTCGATCTCGATACTGGGGTTGGCGCGCAAAAAGGCGGGCAGCATCCGAGGCAGCAAGATAGCGCCAAAGATCTCATTTGCAGAAATCCGCACCACACCAGAAATCTCTTCCTCAAGCCCGGCAGCGTGGCGTTCAAAAGCCGTCGCCGCAGTCAGCATTTCGCGTGCATCGCCAATTAGGCTTTCGGCTTGCGGTGTCAGGATCATCCCATCGCGGCCTCGGCGAAACAGAGGCGCGTTCAGCGCGGTTTCCAGCAAATCAATGTGACGTCCGGCGGTGGGTTGGGTCAGCCCAAGCTGGCGCGCCGCCGCAGATAGGCTGCCGGTTGTCGCCACAGCCTCGAAGGTTCGGATGTATGTCCACGAGAGGTTCATGAATTTAACATACATTTTTCTATACCAACTATCAACAATTGGCGAATTTATATCGAAAAAGTTATGGTCAACACTCTGGTCATCGAAACGGGCATTGCCCAACAGAGGATCTTAGCATGACACTTCTTTCACGAGCCGCGATCGCAGCCGCAGTTGTTCTGGGCACTACGTTCACTTTGGGGATTTTTAAGGCGCCAACCGTTGAGACGGAAATCGAAATCGAGGCCCCGGTAGATCGGGTTTGGCATCTGCTGGCCGATACTGAGCATTACGCCGAATGGAATCCGTTTATCCGCTCGCTTGAAGGCGAGTTACAGGTTGGCGCAACCTTGGCAGTCTCAATTCAACTGGCAGGCAAATCCGCAATGAACTTTACGCCAAAGGTTCTGGTTGCCAGCCCCAATCAAGAATTGCGTTGGGTTGGCAAGCTGGGTCTTCGTGGCGTGTTTGATGGAGAGCATCATTTCCGGCTGGAAGAAACCGCAGGCGGCGGCACCCGGTTCATTCATGGCGAGCAGTTCCGTGGGGTTTTGGCCTATATTCTGTTTCCGCTGATTGGCAGCGACACCAAAGCCGGGTTTGTCGCGATGAACCAAGCGCTGAAATCCGAAGCAGAGGCTCTGTCCTAACCGCAACCTTCAAGCAGCCTTGGAAATGAACCGTTAGCCAGGCGCTGGAGACCCGTTCAATAGCGGATGTTCAGCGCTTCTAACCCATGAAAGTGATAGACATCGCCATAGTTGGGCGTTTCTGCCAACGCGAGGTTTGGCAATTGCTCAAACAAGATCGGCAGCGCTGCTTTCAATTCCAAACGGGCCAATGGGGCACCGACGCAGAAATGCATGCCTCCGCCAAAGGCTGTGTTGGTCTTGATTTTGCGCGTAGGATCAAAACGATTGGGTTCGTCCCAGACCAAAGGATCTCGGTTCGCTGCCCCCAACAACAGGGCCACTTCGTCACCGCGCTGAAACCTGTGGCCTGCAACCTCGATGTCTTCATAGGCATAGCGGGTGAACATATGCAGCGGGGGATCAAAGCGCAGACATTCTTCGACGGTGAGGTCGATGGCGTCGGGCGATAGCATGGCGCGGTCGGTTTCTTGCTGCAAAAGCGTTTTGACAGCATTGCCGATCGAATGAACCGTGGCTTCGTGCCCGGCATTCAGCAACAGAATACAGGTGGTGATCAATTCGTCTGTGCTGAGCTTTTTGCCACCTTCTTCGGCGGCAATCAAATTGGTGATCAGATCATCCCCGGGGGTGCGACGACGCTCTTCAATGTAGCGCACCATAAAATCGCGGAACTCTGTGCTGGCCTGCATCGCGGCATCTTCGATCTCTCGGGTGCGGCGCGCCTGGTACATCGACACCATTGCATTGGACCATTTCAGCAGATCATCTGCCATGTCTTCGGGTACGCCCAACAGGCGGCAAATGATGATCACCGGAATGCGGCTGGCATAATGCGGCATCAAATCGCAGCCTCCCGCCGGTAGATTGGCAATCAGATCGTGACATAGGGTTTCGGTTTCGGGGCCGAGTGCGGCAATACGACGAGAGGTAAAGGCGCGCAGCACCAACGCGCGGAGGCGGGTATGGCGCGGTGGCTCAAGCTCAAGCATGGAATGGGCTTCGATGTCATAGAAGGGGCGCAACCGGTCCGGGATCTTTGGCGCAAACTCGGGTGGGCATTCGCGCCCAAAGCGGCGATCTTTGAACAGTTGCATCGTCACCCCATGAGAGACAGCACAGGGTTTGGCGTATTCCTCCCAATAGACCAACTCCCCCATCGTGCGCATTTGATCGTAAAACGCATAGGGGTTCTGAACAAAACTTGGATCGGTCGGGGATTGGGTCACTGTTTTCATCGTGCCAGCTAGTCTTAGGGCTCTGGTCTTTGCAAGCAGAAAGCCGGTAAGTTGCCGTTATGAAACTGATGTACCTGCGCCGTAGCCTGATCATTGTGATCTTCTTGCTGACTGTCGTTGCGACCTCCGGTGGGGTGTGGCGCTATAGCTATGTGCAGGCGCTGGAACAGCTGGCGCGCCGGGGCTTGGCGGATTTGTCGCTCGCGACGGACCGGCTGACCGGTCAATTGCAGCTCTACCAACAGCTGGCGGTTTTGATGGCAGATCATCCAACCGTCTTTGCCGTTTTGCGCGGCCATCAAAAGACCCACGCAGAACAGCTGTTATTGCAGGCAGCGGATAAGACCGCCGCGCTTGATCTGTTCTTGGTGGATGCCAATGGGATTGTTGTGGCTTCGGCCAATAAGACCGAAAGCAACAGCATTGCGCATAAGGTCTATTTCAAGCGCGCGCGCCAAGGGGCATTGGGCGAGGCGCATGGGGTCAGTTTCAGCACAGGCCAACGGGCCTATTACTTTGCCGCCCCGGTGTTTTCACGCGAAGGGCAGGTCGAAGGGGCGTTGGTTGTTGTGGCCAATATCAACAAGGTTGAAACCGAATGGCGCGGCGCGCGCCCTTCGGTCTTGTTCACCGACCAATCCGGCGAGATCTTTATCACCAACCGATCCGAGTTGTTGTTCTGGCGGCAAAACGCCGAGGGGCAATTTGTTGATCCCAATGGCGCCCTGCAGGAGGCCCTGCAATATACCGTCGGCGAGCATGAGTTGTGGCGCACCAAATGGTCCCCCTATGTGCCCTCCCATGCGCTGCATCTTGAACAATACTTGCCTGTGATCTCGATGCGCGCCGAAGCGTTGATCGATGTTGAGCCAGCCCGACGATTGGCGACGTTGCAATCCGCTGTTGTGGCGGCGGTGCTGTTGGCGTTTGGGGCGTTGTTGTTTCTGGCAACTGAACGGCGCCGCACCCTAAGCGAAGCCAATGCCCGTTTAGAGGGGCGTGTTTCTGAGCGGACACAAGAATTGTCGCAAACCAACGAAACGCTGCGCCGCGAAGTCGCAGAGCGTGTGGCCGCCGAAGCCGCGTTAAAGAAAGCGCAATCTGATTTGGTTCAGGCCGGTAAGCTAAGCGCGCTGGGCCAGATGAGCGCCGGGATCAGCCATGAGCTGAACCAGCCGCTGATGGCCATTCAGCAATACGCGGAAAATGGCAGTGCCTTTCTGGACAAAGGCAAGCCAGACGTCGCAGCGCAAAACCTGCAGCGGGTCAGCGGTTTGGCCAAACGCATGGCGCGCATCATCAAGAACCTCAGGGCGTTCGCGCGCCAAGAAAGTGAACCCGTCACCCGTGTCGAACTGGTGCAGGTGGTGGACACCGCCCTAGAGCTGAGCGAAGCGCGTATGCACCAAGAACAGGTGATCGTGGAATGGTCCGCTCCCGCAGAATCGGTCTATGTGATGGGGGGCGATGTGCGGTTGGGGCAGGTCTTGGTCAATCTGATCAGCAATGCCGCGGATGCGATGGGGGGGCTTGACGACAAGCGTTTGACCATCGCCATTCGCCGCGCAGAGGGCAAAGTCCTTTTGGAAGTGGCGGACACTGGGCCCGGACTGGCCGAGCCGGAAAAAATCTTTGATCCGTTCTATTCCACCAAAGAGGTGGGAGCCTCTGAGGGGATGGGATTGGGCTTGTCGATCTCTTATGGATTGGTGCAAAGCTTTGGCGGCGTGATCCGGGGGCGCAATCGCCCCGAAGGAGGCGCTGTCTTTACCGTCGAACTGTCCCCCGCAATCCCCGAGGATACAGCATGAGCCTTACACGTATTTTGGTGGTCGATGATGATGCGGCTGTGCGCGCGGCACTCAGCCAAACGCTTGAACTGGCGGATCTGGACCCGATCGCAGTCAGCTCCTTTATTGAGGCCAAAGATCACATCTCAGAGGAATTCGCCGGTGTGGTGTTGTCGGATATTCGCATGCCGGGGCGCGATGGTTTTCATCTGTTGAACTACACCCAAGATTTGGATCCAGAACTGCCGGTGATTTTGCTGACGGGGGAAGGGGACATTCCAATGGCCGTTAAGGCGATGGGGCAGGGGGCGTTTGGCTTTCTGGAAAAGCCCTGCACCTCGTCTGATCTGGTTGCGGTGGTCGAGAGGGCCATGCGGGCGCGCACAGCCGTTTTGGAAAACCGCCAAATGAAAGCCCAGCTTGAAACGGGCGATGCGGCGGCGCGCATGATTTTTGGCCAATCCCAATTGTCCGAGGTCTTGCGCACACAGGTGCGTGCGGCGGCGCGGGCAGGAACGGATGTCTTGATCACCGGTGCGCCGGGATCGGGGATCTACAAAGTTGCCGAAGTGATCCACCTGTGTTCACCGACGGCCAAGGGGCCCTTTGTCAAACGGGCCGCAACGGATTTGGATCGCCAAGAGCTTGAGCAGATCGTGCAAGAAGCGCAGGGCGGCACAGTATTCCTTGATGACTTTGCTGGCCTGTCTGCTGACACCCAATTGGCGTTGATCGACGCGCTCGAACAGGGCGGCTTTCGTTTGATCGCAGGCAGCACAATCGATCCAAAGCAAGCAGTTGAAGAGGGCACCCTGCAGGCCGAGATCTATTACCGGATTGCGGTGATGGTGGTGCGGATCCCGTCGCTGGCGGAGCGTCCCGAAGACATCCCGGTGTTGTTTCGCCACTATGTCGCCCAAGCGGGCGAGCAAGCAGGTCTCGAGCCGCCAGAGATCACCTCTCAGGTCCTGTCAGACCTCTTGGCGCAGGATTGGCCGGGCAATGCGCGCGCGCTGATGAGCGAGGCCATGCGCTTTGTTTTGGGTCTGGCAGAGGCCCCCACTCATGACGGCGAAGCGCTGGGCCTGAGCGAGCAGATGTCGCGGGTTGAGTGCAGCTTGTTGATCGCCGCGCTGAGACGGGCCGAAGGGCGCGCCAGTGACGCTGCCAAGGCGCTCAAACTGCCGCGAAAGACATTCTACGACAAGCTGGCGCGTTATGGCATTAAGCCCGATACTTACCGCTAGGCGGGGGTGCTAGGGCTGACGGGCGCGGTGTTCAGATTGCGCCTGCTCAAAGGTGTATCCATCGTGTGATTTTCAAGGGGCGCGCTGAAAGTGTGCGGAATTTCGCACAAATCACTTTTGCGCGCGTGCGTATTTCCGCACACTTGCCACGGATCGCCAAAGCGGATCGCTTGCACAGGCCGCATAGGGCGTTGAAATACATACATTTCTCACAAAAATGATGCATATTCGTTGGTTTTTCTTGAGGCTTGTTTGTGAATCCTCAACTCTTCTGGGGCCGCGCCCGGAGGGGGCGCCACATCATATATTGATCTCTGGGAGGAGACTGACATGAAATTTTTGACCACTGCCGCAATGGCGCTGGCTATGACTGTCACATCGCAAGCCGCAATGGCCGCTTGTGACGACGGCGAAATCGTCATCAAGTTCAGCCACGTGACCAACACCGACAAGCACCCCAAAGGCATCGCAGCCTCTTTGCTTGAGCAGCGCGTCAATGACGAGATGAACGGCAAAGCTTGCATGGAAGTTTTCCCGAACTCGACACTGTACAACGATGACCAAGTTCTCGAAGCGATGCTGCAAGGCGACGTTCAGCTGGCGGCCCCATCGCTGTCCAAGTTTGAGCAGTTCACCAAACAGTTCCGCATCTTCGATCTGCCATTCATGTTCAAAAACATCAACGCGGTTGATGAATTCCAGAACAGCGAAACTGGTCAGGCGATGAAAGAGTCGATGACTCGTCGTGGTCTGCTGGGTCTGGCTTTCTGGCACAATGGCATGAAGCAAATGTCCGCCAACAAGCCACTGGAAAACCCAAGCGACGCCGAAGGCCTGAAATTCCGCGTTCAGAACTCTGACGTTCTGAAAGCTCAAATGGCCGCACTGGGTGGCAGCCCACAGCCAATGGCGTTCTCCGAAGTTTATGGCGCGCTGCAAACCGGCGTTGTTGACGGTCAGGAAAACACTTGGTCCAACATCTATGGCCGTAAGTTCTTCGAAGTGCAGGACGGTGTGACTGAAACCAACCACGGTATCATCGACTATATGGTTGTTGCCTCAACCGATTTCTGGGACAGCCTGCCAGACGATGTGCGTGACCAACTGGGAACCATCATCACCGAAGTTACCGAAACTCGTAACTCCGAAGCCTATGCTGTGAACCAAGCCTCTAAGCAGGCGATCCTGGATGCCGGCGGCATTGTTCGTGAACTGGACGCCGCTCAGCGTGAAGCTTGGGTTGCAACCATGAAGCCAGTTTGGGCTCAGTTCAAAGACGATGTTGGCCAAGAAAACATCGACGCGGCTCAGGCAATCAACGCCAAGCACTAAGCGTGACGTTTGACTGAAACTTCCCGGCCTCTCTTTTTGGGGCCGGGTTTTTTATATCCTCTGGGGAGGGGCTGAGATGTCAGCACATCAAAAACCGCAGTCGGGGCTGGGACGCTTTGTCAACGAATTTGAGGAGACCGCAATTGCGACGATCCTTGGATTGATGACGCTGGTGACCTTTGTCAATGTTGTCTTGCGCTATGGATTTAATACCGGCTTGATTTGGGGTCTTGAGATGACCACTTTCTTGTTCGCATGGCTTGTTTTGCTGGGCATCAGCTATGCTGTCAAAGTGACCGCACATCTGGGCGTTGATGCCGTGATCAACATGTTTGATCACCCCATGCGCCGGGTCTTTGGTGTGATTGCGGGCGTGATGTGCATCCTATATGCCGCACTGCTGTTCAAGGGCGCTTGGGATTATTGGGCGAACTTTGCCAATCTTCCTCAGACCACAGGCCGCTGGTTCCCCACAGGGTTTGAAGAGATGAAACGGACATCCTACCGGTCTTGGTACGAGGTGACGGACATCTACATGCCCGGGTTCTTGCGCTGGATTGAACCGCTGATCAACGAAGGCGAAGCCTATGAAAAGATCCCACGGTTTATCCCCTATGCAATGCTGCCAATTGGCACTGCATTGCTGTTGTTTCGCTTTGTGCAAGCCACCTTGCGCATCTTCACTGGCCAAGCCGAAAGCTTGATTGTCAGCCATGAAGCCGAAGACGCGGTCGAAGACGTCCGCCATCTGAATACCGAGGAGTAACGACCATGGAAGTCGCCGTTCTTTTTGCCATGGTCGTGGGCCTGATGTTGATCGGTGTGCCGATCGCAGTCAGCCTTGGCCTCTCATCAATCACCTTCTTGTTGGTGCTCTCTGACACCTCGCTGGCCTCTGTTGCCCAAAGCTTTTTCCAAGCAATGGCTGGGCATTACACGCTGCTGGCGATCCCGTTCTTCATCTTGGCCTCGTCGTTTATGTCGACAGGTGGGGTGGCGCGCAGGATCATCCGCTTCTCCATTGCCATTGTTGGGCATCTGCCCGGTGGTCTGGCGATTGCCGGTGTGTTTGCCTGTATGTTGTTTGCCGCTCTGTCAGGCTCATCTCCGGCCACTGTGGTGGCGATCGGTTCGATCGTTATCGCCGGGATGCGCCAAGTGGGCTATTCCAAAGACTTTGCCGCAGGTGTGATCGCCAACGCCGGGACCTTGGGCATCTTGATCCCGCCGTCCATCGTGATGGTTGTCTATGCATCGGCCACTGATGTGTCCGTGGGGCGGATGTTCCTTGCGGGGGTCATTCCCGGCCTGATGGCAGGCACGATGTTGATGACCACCATCTATGTGATCGCGAAATTCCGCAATTTGCCCAAAGGTGAATGGCAGGGCTGGGGCGAAGTGGGTCGCTCCGGATTGGATGCCATTTGGGGCCTGCTGCTGATCGTCATCATCTTGGGCGGTATCTATGGCGGGATCTTTACCCCAACCGAAGCGGCCGCTGTGGCGGCGGTCTATGCCTTTGTCATCGCAAGTTTCGTATACCGAGACATGGGGCCACTGGCCCGCCCTGAGGGCGAAGACAACATCAGCCTGTTGCATAAGCCTTATGTGCTGATCACGGCGTTTTTCCACCGCGATACCCGTGACACGCTGTTTGAAGCGGGCAAACTGACCGTGACCTTGATGTTCATCATCGCCAATGCGCTGATCTTGAAACATGTTCTGACAGACGAGCAGATCCCGCAGCAAATCGCCGGGGCGATGCTGGCGGCGGGCTTTGGCGCGGTGATGTTCCTGGTGATCGTCAACGTGATCTTGCTCATTGGTGGTCAGTTCATGGAACCCTCTGGTTTGATCGTGATTGTGGCGCCTCTGGTGTTCCCTATTGCGATTGAGTTGGGGATTGACCCGATCCACCTCGGGATCATCATGGTGGTCAACATGGAGATCGGTATGATCACCCCACCAGTTGGCTTGAACCTCTTTGTCACCTCTGGGGTGGCGGGCATGCCAATGATGCGGGTGGTCCGTGCGGCGCTGCCGTTCCTTGCAGTGCTCTTTGTGTTCCTGATCATGGTGACCTACATCCCGGCGATCAGTACCTATCTGCCAACAAAATTTATGGGGCCAGAGATCATCACCAAGTGATCGCAACCTCAGCCAAAACACCAAACGGCGCCTCAGTGAGGCGCCGTTTTTCGTGGGGCTGCAAATTCTGCGAGAATTTGGACCGGAAAATGCTATTTTCCGACCACGTAGCCGCAGCTGGTGCGCCGGGGGGGACCGGCGGGAAAGGGGATGGCCTTGGGGGCCTCAAATCCGACGCTGGTAAGCATGCTGCGCACCTGTGCGGGGCGAAAGGCGCGGTGGCCCCATTTCCAGGCAATCAAGCTGGTGCACCAATGTGGGCGCGACACGGCCATGACCAGGTGACCACCGGGCTTTAGGCTTTTGTAGAACCAGTCCAATGCCGCCAGTGGGGCGGGCAGGTGTTCGATCACATGGGCGCAGATGATCCTATTAAACTGTCCCAGAGGCGCGCCGATCTCTGATTGCACCAAGGTGGTGGTTTGCGCAAATGTCGCCGCAGTCTGGCGCGCGGCGTCCAACATCTCGGCGTTGTTGTCCATCAAAGTGAAGGTCGCGCAGGCTGGTGCAAAGGTCGCTTGCGCCTGGGCAAAGGCCCCAGATCCAGTGCCGACGTCCAACACCGCAGCCCCGTCAGTAAGCGCAGGGCAAAGCGAAAATAGATGGGCATAGGCATCTGGATAGCCCAGCTTGGTGACGTTGCCGTGCCAGTCGGGGGCATGTTTTGAATAAAGCTGGAACAGCTGCGACGAAGAATGGCTGGTCATATGCGGCCTCTGGTTTGGCGCAGGATACGAGCCAGTCGTGCAATCTCAAACATCAGATCGAAGGCTAAGACTTCACTCTGGCGTGATGGATCTCAGCGCCGCGACCGGCAGGGGCGCTGAGAGCAGGGTGTGTTTGGCCGGATCAGGCGCTTTCTAGCGCTGCGATGATCGGTTGGAAGTCATCTGCCTTTAGGCTGGCCCCGCCAACCAAGGCGCCATCAACATTTGAAACGGTGAAAATGTCTGAGGCGTTGCTCGGCTTAACCGAGCCGCCATAGAGCAGTCGGATGCTTGCAGCGGTTTCAGCGCCAAAACGGGCCTCAAGGCGGGCCCGAATAAAGTCGTGCACCTCTTGGATTTGCGCGAGTGTTGGGACCTTGCCAGTGCCGATCGCCCAAATCGGTTCATAGGCGATCACGAGGTTTTCGCCAGTGGAGTCATCTGGGACTGAGGCCGAAAGCTGCCCGCCAATGATGTCCAATGTGTTGGCCGCTTCGCGTTGCGCGAGGGATTCACCCAGACACACGACGGCGACCAAACCAGCTTGTTGGGCGGTTTTGGCTTTGGCGCGGATTAGCTCGTCGTCTTCTTCGTGATCTTCACGGCGTTCTGAATGGCCCAAGATCACGGCAGAAGCGCCAGCATCGACCAACATTGCTGCCGAAATATCACCTGTGTGGGCGCCTTTTTCATTCGGGTGGCAGTCTTGACCGCCAATGGCCAAAGGATGATCACCTGTTGCAGCAACGGCTGCAGAGACCAACGTGGCAGGCGGGCAGATCATCAAATCAACCTGAGGCGTCGGAACAGCAGCAATCAGGGATCCAATTTGATCCAGTTGGGCCGCAAGGCCATTCATTTTCCAGTTGCCGGCCACCAGTTTACGACGCATTCGGGCTCTCCTTAGAAGAAGGTTTCAATCTCTGAGGCGCATCTTTTACAGAAGTGGGCTGAGGTCAAGCGGCTCACGCTGAGGATGGCAGGGTCAATAACGCCCATTTGCGCTAGCGTATGCGTTTGCGTATGCATTTATGAGCGGAGATCTGTCTGGATTTCTGCGCTCACTGAAAATCGATTTCTGGTAGACATAGCAAGGGGTTGTGCCCTTGTTCACTGTGTCCCACTCCACAGATTTGACAGGGCACGCAGATTCAATACTGACGCAAGAAAGTCACCCAAAATTTTTGTCAGCGGATGAAGGCCGCCGCGCGCTTTGCGGGCAAAACAAGATGGACCTACCGATGTTTTGGCCAATGAGGCCGTAAACGTCCCAAGTCTTGCGACCAGTTCTAGGGCAAGGCGGGCAGCCGGTGCCGTTACGGTGCGGATAGAGAGACCGTTGGGGCGTGATCACATGTCAGCGAATTTGATCGATTCACCACAGCCGCAGGCTTCGGTCACATTGGGGTTGTTGAACTTAAACCCAGCTTCCAGCAATGACACCTCATAATCGATTTCGGTGCCAAACAGGAACATTTGCGCCATTGGGGCAATCATGACCCGCGCGCCGTCTTGTTCGATGACTTCGTCGTTGGTGTCGATGGCTTCGGCAAATTCCATCGTATATTCCATGCCTGCGCAGCCACCCTTTTTCACGCCAATACGCAGCCCTTGATGGCCATCTTTGGTCATCAGCTTGGAAATCTGCGCCGCGGCAGCGGGGGTCATGGAGACCGCTTGTTTGCCTGGAATACCGAACATGTCATGCGTCCTATATGCGTGTCAGCTACTAAGGTAGAGGCCCGCCCCGCAGACTCAAGCTTGGGGAAGGCAAATATTTGATGCAAGACTTGCGCCGTTTACATGAACCCTAGTTCAAGGCGGGCTTCGTCGCTCATCATTTCCATGCCCCACGGGGGTTCCCACGCAAGGTCTACCTCAACGTGCTGAACACCATCCACGGGTTCAATGGCATCAACCAGCCACCCGGGCATTTCGCCGGCAACCGGACAGCCGGGGGCGGTCAGGGTCATGATAACACTGACTTTGTTTTCAGGGGTAATCAGGATCGTATAGACCAGACCCAAGTCATAGATGTTGACCGGGATCTCGGGGTCATACACCGTGCGGCACGCTTCGACGATCTTGTCGTAGAGAGGGTGCTCAACCGATGAAGGTGTGATCAGTGGTTCACCTTCGAGTGGCTCTGGGGTCTCGTTCATAGCTTTTGTCCATCATTTCCTGAGTGAAGATATAAGAAATAGGAGTGGCAAGGTCCAGAGCTGGCGCTCGGATTCCCGGTTCCAACGGCATAGGGTGCTGAATCTATGAGGAATATTGGGTGCAAAAACGGCGCCACCTTTTGGAAAGTGACGCCGAGATTGTTGGATTTAGATCAGTTGTCGTTGATATCGTGGTCAAATCGCTTAGCGGTCTGACCCGGGGTGCGAAAGATTTTGCGCATCGCGAACCAAGACACCAAAGACAAGATCGCAAACACAGTCATCATGATTTGAAGTGGCATTGGCACGGCAATCGAGACAACACCTGTGAGCGCCGCAGCAACCGCAAAGCCCAGAAAAATATAGCCGGGCAGAAAGATCTCGAGGGAGGCCAGCATCAAAGCCGCCGCCACCCAGACCCACCATGTTGTGAGCAAAGACGCATCCATAGTTACTTTCCTTTCAGCATTTTAAAGGCATCACCAAAGGCATCCAGCGCGTTGGCAGGCAACACAACCGTTTGACTGCCGGCGCTGCTGCCGAGGGCGTTCAACGCTTCGACTTGTTTCAGAGCCACCTGATATTGGGCTGCCTCGATGCCATTGGTTTTGATCGCTTTGGCAACCACTTCGGTGGCATAGGCCTCGGCGTCCGCTTGGATGCGGCGGGCCTTGGCGATTTGTTCGCTGGCATAAAGCTCGGCGTCAGCGGCCAGTTCAACGGCGCGACGCGCCCCTTCCGCTTCGGTCACTTGGGCACGACGTGCCCGTTCTGCGTTCAGCTGTTGCAGCATGGCTTCGCGGGTGGCTTGGTCCAGATTGACATCAAGGATCTCTGCGCGCGTCACTTCGATCCCCCAGTCATCCACCGCGCTTTCGACGAGGTCTTTGATGGTGGAAATCAAATGGGCACGGTTGGATTGAACATCGTCCAGATCCATTTTACCGATTTCGGCGCGCACGATCCCTGCAACCGTTGTGGCGATCGCCCCATCAACATTGCGAATGCGGTACACGGTCTTTTCGGGTTCGATGATCCGATAGAAAACCGAGGTATCAACCTGCACCAACACGTTGTCGCGGGTGATGGCGTCTTGGCTGGCGGTTGGCAATTGGCGTTCAAGGATCGAAATTTTGTGCGCCACTTTGTCGAGAACTGGGACAATAATGTTGATCCCTGGCCCAAGAACCGAGTGCAAGCGGCCGAAGCGTTCAACCACGAATTTCTGCGATTGGGGAACAATGCGGACGCCTTTGAGGACGATAAAAATGACGAAAAGAGCAATAAGCGACCACAGGATAAATCCGGGTTCAACTTGGGTAATGAGTTGGTCCATCAAAATGAATCCTTTCTGTAGGAACACAAAGAACATATGCGTTAGAGTGCTTGCCTTCTAGAGCAGAGCGACTAGAAACCACCGCGAAAGCAAAAAGGTTAGTCACATGGGCACCCAATTCAGTTTCGAAAAACTTGGCCAAGATGGCAAAGCGCGTTTGGGCGTGATCCATTCGCCACGTGGTGACATCCGCACGCCTGCTTTTATGCCTGTGGGCACCGCAGGCACGGTCAAAGCGATGATGCCCGAAAGTGTCGCCTCAACCGGCGCGGATATTCTGCTTGGCAACACCTATCATTTGATGTTGCGCCCCACTGCAGAGCGGATCGACAAGCTGGGTGGGCTGCACAAATTTATGAACTGGGACAAGCCGATCCTGACCGACAGTGGCGGGTTTCAGGTGATGAGCCTGTCCGGGCTGCGTAAGATGAGCGAAAACGGTGTGACGTTCAAATCCCATATCGATGGGTCTCGCCACACGTTGACGCCCGAGCGTAGCATGGAAATTCAGCGCCTATTGGGCAGTGATATTGTGATGTGTTTCGACGAATGCACGCCGTTCCCAGCTGAAGAAAAAGTTGCGCTTGACTCGATGCGCATGTCGATGCGGTGGGCGAAGCGCTCTCGCGATGCCTTTGGAGATCGTCCAGGCTATGCGCTGTTTGGGATCCAACAGGGCAGCGTCTACAAAGACCAACGCGAAGAGTCTGCTGGCCTGCTGAAAGAAATCGGCTTCGAAGGCTATGCCGTTGGTGGGTTGGCAGTGGGTGAAGGCCAAGACACCATGTTTGATGTGTTGGACTATGCGCCAGACATGCTGCCAGAGGACAAGCCGCGATACTTGATGGGGGTTGGCAAGCCTGATGACATCGTGGGCGCTGTGGCGCGTGGCATCGACATGATGGATTGCGTGCTGCCATCTCGATCAGGGCGCACAGGACAGGTGTTCACCCGCAAAGGGGTGCTCAACATCAAAAACGCCCGTCACCAAGAAGATCCCCGCCCCTTGGACGAAAATTGCAGTTGCCCGGCCTGTCGCAACTATAGCCGCGCCTATCTGCACCATGTGTTCCGGTCACAAGAAATGATTTCTGGTATGCTGCTGACCTGGCACAACTTGCAATATTATCAGGATCTTATGCAGGGAATGCGCGACGCGATTGGTCAAGGAACCTTTGAGGCTTTCCAAACCAAGTTCCACAGTGATCGCGCCCAAGGCGATATTGAACCGCTGTAATCACCGCTTGGCGCGCGCGGTGTTTCACATCTTGCGCGCCTCCTAAGGTGTTGGGATTATTGGCAAGCTTGGGGCCTTGATTTGCCCCTTTTGAATGCATCTTTGATGCTGCGCGCAGCGCGTCCACAAAATCCCCGAGCAAAGTTCGATTTATCCCGCCGCAACTCCTAAAACCCTTCTCTCTAGCGTCGTATCTCTAAGGGCGGTCAAGGCCGTGTCAGCGCGCGAATTTTCTGCGCGGTGGGTTTGTTCCTGTTTCCAAATTCTTTGGGGGCGGGGTGTTGGGTAACTATTGCGATACGATTGGCGGCGCCGATGAACACTCTTCCTATGAATGCCTTTGATGACACGCATGAGCCGGTGACGGCCGTGCTTGCGCCAGAAGTCAATGTTGAACAAAGTTTCGGCATTGGGGAGCTGTTCTTTTCGAGGACAGACAAACGAGGCGTCATTGAATCGTTCAATGAAGTGTTTTTGCGTATTTCCGGCTTTTCTAGCGAAGAGTTAACAGGCGCACCGCATAAATTGATCCGACACAGCGACATGCCCAAGGCAGTGTTTTGGCTGCTGTGGGATGGTCTGAAGAAAAACAAACCCGTTGGCGCCTATGTGAAAAATCGCACCAAATCGGGCCAATACTATTGGGTGTTTGCAATCGCGACCCCGGTTGAAGATGGCTATTTGTCTGTTCGTCTGCGCCCCACCAGCGAACTGCCGGAAAAAGTGGCTGCACTTTATAAAGATCTGCTGCGCAAAGAGCGGGACGAAGAATTGTCCCCCAAAGACAGTGCCGAAATCCTATTGGATGAACTCTATGATATGGGCTTTCCAACGTATGGAAACTTTCAGTCCTATGCGCTGTATCAAGAATTCGAAGCCCGCCGCAAAGCGCTGAAGCGGACGGTTTGTCCAGACCTGCACACCTCAGATATTATTGCAGAGCACAGCAAGTCACTACAATTTGAACTGTCGATGCTGGCCGAAAAGTTTGGCCATGCCGGCCTGCTGACCGCAAATATGAAAATCTTTGCTGCCAAACTTGAGGTGGGGCGTGCAACGATCAATGAAATCGCAAAAAACTATGACCTGATGCTGCGCGATATTCAGAACAATCTCAGTACGATGGATGTGCCCGAGGATCCCGAAGGCATTTGGGAGACAAGCAAAGAGCAAGAATCGTTCTTTATGCTGTGCTCGTCACACCTGATGTCCGAGCTGTGCGAAACCTTCGAAAAGGAATCCAGACAGGGCAGCGGGATCAATACCGATCTTGAAATGGCCGAGCTGATCAAACTGCGCGAAGCCTATAAGGTAAAGGCTGATGAGGCTGTGGAATACGGCATGCAGGTGGCCCGATCTGTGCAGCGTCGCAATGACTTTCTGCAACGTATGATCTTGGGATTGTCGACCGTACGCATCGCCTGTCGCGTCGAAGCGGGCATGTTGCGTGACCATGCCAAAGGGCTGAACACGATTGTGTCGCGACTCGACAGCTTTCATGACGAAGTTGAGTCTCATCTGACCAAGATCACCTTGTCTGTAAACGCAATTATCCAAAGCATTGACCAACACGAGTTGGAAAACGCGCCCCAGACGGTTCCTTCGTAGGGTAAAAGGCCAAATTCTAGTGGTTATGCACCTTGCTCATCCCTTCGGGTCACGGCATTCTGGTGCGAACTGCTGCCTGCATATGGTTGAAGTTGGGGAAACAGACCCCAGATAAAGCCATAGGAAACGGAAAAGGCCGACGGTCGCCACATTTGGGGCCAGTGCTTTTTTGCTAAGACAAGGAATACCCATGCAAGAGCCTCTCAACGCATCTTACCCAGTTCTGCCTCTGCGCGATATTGTTGTGTTCCCACACATGATCGTGCCGTTGTTTGTTGGACGCGAAAAATCTGTCCGCGCACTGGAAGAAGTGATGCAGGACGATAAACAAATTCTGCTGTCGAGCCAGATTGATCCCGCAGAGGATGATCCAGCGTCAGACGGCATCTATGGCACCGGCGTTTTGGCCAACGTGCTGCAACTTTTGAAGCTGCCCGACGGAACTGTAAAAGTTCTGGTCGAAGGCCAAGCTCGGGTTGAGATCAACGAATACCTCGACAACGACTCCTTCTTTGAAGCGCGCGCGGATTACCTGAATGAAATTCCGGGCGACGCCGCCACAATGGAGGCGCTGCTGCGCACTGTTGGCACTGAATTTGAGCGCTATGCCAAGGTGAAAAAGAACATCCCTGACGAAGCGTTGGTGACTGTAGCGGAAACCACCGAGCCGGCCAAATTGGCTGATTTGGTTGCAGGTCATCTGGGGATCGAAGTGGATCAAAAACAAGATCTGCTGGAAACCCTGTCGGTCAGCGAACGTCTGGAAAAGGTCTATGGCCTGATGCAGGGCGAGATGAGCGTTCTGCAGGTTGAGAAAAAGATCAAAACCCGCGTGAAATCGCAGATGGAGCGCACCCAGCGCGAGTACTATCTGAATGAGCAGATGAAGGCCATTCAGAAGGAACTTGGCGATGGTGAGGACGGCAACAATGAAATGGCCGAACTCGAAGAGCGCATCAACGGCACCAAGCTTAGCAAAGAAGCCAAAGAAAAGGTTGATGCAGAGCTGAAGAAGCTGAAATCGATGAGCCCAATGAGTGCCGAAGCCACCGTTGTGCGCAATTACCTTGATTGGATTTTGTCGATCCCATGGGGTGTGAAATCCCGCGTGAAGAAAGACCTGAACAAAGCGCAGGGCGTTTTGGACACCGACCACTATGGTTTGGAAAAGGTCAAAGAACGCATCGTGGAATATTTGGCGGTGCAACAGCGCTCAGCCAAGCTGAAGGGCCCGATCATGTGCCTTGTTGGCCCTCCGGGTGTTGGTAAAACGTCGCTTGGGAAATCTGTGGCCAAGGCAACTGGGCGTGAATTCATCCGGATTTCTTTGGGTGGGGTGCGTGACGAATCTGAAATTCGGGGCCACCGTCGGACGTATATCGGGTCGATGCCCGGTAAGATCATCCAAGCGCTGAAAAAGGCCAAAACAACCAACCCTCTGATCTTGCTCGATGAAATCGATAAGATGGGCCAAGACTTCCGTGGCGATCCTGCCTCGGCAATGTTGGAAGTGCTGGATCCAGAACAGAACTCGACCTTTGTCGATCACTATCTTGAGGTCGAATATGACCTCAGCAACGTGATGTTCCTGACCACGGCGAACTCTTACAACATGCCGGGTCCTCTGTTGGACCGGATGGAGATCATTCCGTTGGCTGGCTACACCGAAGACGAAAAGGTCGAGATTGCCAAGCAGCACCTTGTGCCCAAACAGGTCAAAAACCACGGCCTGCGCGAGGGCGAGTTTGAAGTTGCTGACAGCGCCCTGACCGAAATGGTCCGTCGTTACACCCGCGAAGCGGGCGTGCGGAACCTGGAACGTGAAATCGGTAAGCTGGCACGCAAAGCGATCACCAAGATTGTCAAAGGTCAGGAATCTGAAATTCGGGTGTCTGACGAGAATATCGACGACTATCTGGGTGTAAAAAAGTTCCGCTATGGTCTGACCGAGAAGGAAGATCAGGTGGGGGTCGTGACCGGCTTGGCCTATACCAGCGTTGGCGGCGATCTGCTGCACATCGAAGCGTTGAAACTGCCCGGCAAGGGGCGGATGAAAACCACCGGGAAACTGGGCGACGTGATGAAAGAATCCATCGACGCGGCCTCTAGTTATGTACGTTCGGTTGCGCCCAACATTGGGGTGAAGCCACCGCAATTTGAAAAGTGGGACATCCACGTGCACGTGCCAGATGGGGCGACACCCAAAGATGGTCCCTCTGCTGGTCTGGCGATGGTGACATCGATTGTGTCTGTTCTGACCGGTATTCCGGTGCGCCGCGATGTTGCTATGACCGGTGAAGTCAGCCTGCGCGGCAACGCGATGCCCATCGGTGGTCTTAAGGAGAAGCTGTTGGCGGCGCTGCGAGGCGGTGTGAAAACGGTTCTGATCCCGGAAGAGAACGAAAAGGATCTGGCAGAGATTCCAGACAACGTGAAAGAGGGGCTGGACATCATCCCCGTCACCCACGTGACGCAGGTTCTTGAACTGGCGTTGGTCTCTAAACCTGATCCGATTGTTTGGGACGAAGAAGCCGAAGAAGCGGCCGCCGCAGCGCTAAAAGCGCGCGCAGGTGAAGGTGCCGTGGCACACTGATCTGACGTCGACCCAAGTGTGAATTATTGAGCGCCTCCGGATTCCGGGGGCGTTATTCTTGCTCAATGGGCCATTAATATGTGAAAATTCGCAGAATTGATCGCCCCTCCACTGGATTTATCGCCCCATCTATGGCTTGGTACTTCTACAAGATCCTGACGAAGCATAATTAAAGGGACATAGATATAGGCATGGCACGGGCAACAACAAAACCTCCGGTGAAGGCGCGCGCGACAGCGAAACCAGCTGCTAAAGCCCCCCTTCCCAAAACACGGTCTAAAGCAATTGAAACGCCGACCCCAGAGCCAGTCGTCGTAGAAGAAATCACACCAGAATCCGATCAGCTGGAGCTGCGCAAGCCAGAGCTGCTTGAAATGGTTGTGGAACGCTCCGGCATCAAAAAGCGCGACGCAAAACCAGTTGTCGAAGCAATGCTGGAAGTCTTGGGTGAATCGCTGGCTGATGGTCGCGAAATGAACCTGCGCCCTTTGGGCAAAGTGAAGATCATGCGCATGAAGCAACTCAGCAATGCTGTGGTTCTGAACTGCAAGGTGCGTCAGGTGCAACCTGTTGAGCCCGACGCGCTTGATCCAATTAACGAAGCCGCTGAATAAGCGCGCCTTAACTGGCTCAGGGCAACCCCTGAGCCAGTTGATTTTGACGATAGGGCAGGGGCGATGAAAACCGCCTAACCTTCGCCAGCGAATGGCCCAATGCACAGAGATTGGGCAGTGCTTCTACGGAAACTTGTTTCGGCAAGCACCTTTCGCAAATTAGTATTGACCCCGAACAGTTTTGTCCGTCTTGAAGCGTGGTTTTACGACCTGCGGATAGGGATGATGTTGGGAATTTGTGAAAATGACTTCACACAGGCTAATTGTGTAACTGACTGACTTTTATGTAATATTTAGCTTTCTGCCTGCAGCGCGATCAGCGCGTCGCCGGTGAAGTGAAAGCGGGCGCTGGCCCAAACGTGGCTTATGCGCCGACAATCTCACTGTGACATCTCTGCGACGCGCCACATCACGAAACCGGTTTCGGTTGGTATTGCTTGCTCCTGTGGGGCGGCAGACGGCAAACACAGGGTAAGACAGGGAGACACCGTTATGACAGAGAAAAACCAAACCCTAAGCCTGAAAGTGGCCAGCTTGCTGGGGCAAATCTATCCGGATTTGGACGGTGATATTCTGGCGTCACAGGTGATCGAAGCGTTTTTCCCAGACGATGCACCGCGGCGCAAACGCGGGCGTGTGCCAGGTAACAGCCAGTGGAGCGAGCGGGATGCCCTGTTGATCACCTATGGCAATACATTTGTCGACGGCCAGCACAAGCCACTGGATTTGTTGCATGATTTTCTTAAGCGCCACCTCAAGGGCATCATTGATGGTGTGCATATTCTGCCGTTCTTTCCCTATACTTCGGATGACGGGTTTTCGGTGACCGATTATCGCGCGGTGAATCCTTTGTTGGGCGATTGGGCGGATATTTCGCGGATCGGTTCTGAGTTCAAATTGATGTCGGATCTGGTGTTGAACCACGTCAGCAGCCAGTCCACTTGGTTCAACGATTACCTGCAGGGCCACGCGCCCTTTGATAAGTTCTTCTTTGAAGCTTCCCCCGAAGATGACCTGAGCTCTGTTGTGCGGCCGCGCACCCAACCATTGTTGCGCGAAGTCGAGACAGCCAATGGGCCACGCCATGTCTGGTGTACCTTCAGCCACGATCAGGTGGATCTGAATTTCGCCAATCCCGAAGTCTTGCTGGAATTTTTGCGGGTGACCCGGTTGCACATCGATCGGGGTGTGCAAATCATTCGCTTAGATGCGGTGGCTTTCCTTTGGAAAGAGATTGGCACCAATTGTATCCACCTGCCACAGACCCACGCAATTGTGCGCCTGATGCGGTTATTGGCAGATTTCGCCCATGAGCCGGTGATTATTCTGACCGAAACCAATGTGCCAAACGCTGAAAACCTGTCTTACTTTGGCAACCGAAACGAAGCTCATTCGGTTTATAACTTCTCTTTGCCGCCTTTGGTGCTGCACGCGATGATGTCGGGGTCTGCTGAGGTGTTGAACCGATGGCAGGGTACGATGCCACCTGCGCAATTGGGCTGTGCCTATCTGAACTTTACCGCCAGCCATGACGGTATTGGGATGCGCCCCGCCGAAGGGTTGTTGTCACCAGAGGCGCAGGCACAGGTGATCGGCAAAGTCCGAGACTTTGGCGGGCAAGTGTCGATGCGGGCGTTGCCGAATGGCGGCGAAGCCCCCTATGAGCTGAACATTACGTGGTATGAGGCGATGAAGGGCACATTCTCTGGTGAGGATGAGTGGCAGTTTGAACGCTTCATGGCCAGCCAGACCTTGGTGATGGCGCTGGAAGGGATCCCTGCGTTCTATGTGCACGCCTTGCTGGGCACCGACAATGATCAAGCTGGGTTCGAAAAGAGCGGCCACAACCGTGCAATCAACCGTCATCGCTGGGATTATGCGGAGCTGAACACACGCCTTGAAGATGGCACGTCAACGCAGTCGCGCGTCATGAACGAAGTGCTGCGCCGGATGGGTGTACGTCGCTTGCAACAAGCGTTTCACCCCAATGCCACGCAGTTCACTTTGCAGCTGGATGAGCGCATCTTTGGTGTTTGGCGTCAAAGCCTTGAGCGGGATCAATCGATCTTTGCCCTGCACAACGTCAGTGGCGACACGCTGAGCATCTCGCCTCAGTCGATCAACATGATTGATGGTATGCGGTGGGTTGATCTGCTGAGCGGTGAAGAAATCGACCCCAGCACAGAAACGATCAGCTTTACACCCTACCAATGTCGTTGGATCAGCAACGAGCCAAGCTAATACAGCTTGGCTGCGGCCCATGTACGACCATTTTCGCAAAACCCAAGGGGTTAGGCACGGCGGTTAAGCCGTGCCACCGATGGCTGATCCTGCATGGTTTTCAAGGATGGCGACGGTGGGGTCAAAGATAGGTGCGGTTTCATCGTCATAGGCCCCCAAGGTCACGTCATCTGTTGTCAGATCCGTGACGCCTTCGACTGTCAGCACAACTTCACCATCAATCAAAACCGTACTGTCGGCGACACCGTTGACCACGGTCATGGTCACGTCTTCGGGCGTTTCAACAAATAGGGTCAGCACGTCTTCGGAGCGATCAAAGTCACTGACCGAAGCAGAGCCTGTCAGGCCTGTCGGTTCAGCGTGCAGATCAAGACGGATGTCATCAGCGCCAGCACCGCCGGTGACGGAATCGGCTCGGTCAAAGATGATGGTGTCATCCCCGTCGCCACCCAGAAGCGTGTCTGCCCCTGCATCGCCAAATTCACGGGTATAAACCGTTGCACCAGTGCCCTGCTCAGCGCGTTCAAATCCGCTGATCAACAGGTCATCGCCAGCGCCGCCCGACAGAGAACCCGTACCGTTGCGGTTGCCCACAATGGTGTCATTGCCTTCGCCACCATCAAAGGTCACATCACCAGTCGATGTCCCGTTGTCGCCCACATAGTGGTCTTGGGAATACAGAACGTCATCTCCGGCGCCGCCCAAGAGCGTGTCATCACCGATAAAGTGCACAAGCGTATCGTCGCCTTCACCCGCCGTGAAGGAATCGTCATCAAAGCCGCCAACGGTGCGTCCAGAAACATTCGCGAAGTGGTCCATGAGCACGTCATCTGTGGCACTGCCTGTGACAGTGTCGTTGCCTTGGTCCCCGCGCAGGGTGGTTGTGGCTGCGGCCGGATCATCAACAGAGATGCTGATAACGTCGTCGCCTTCTCCACCTGAAATCGATGAGCCCGCGGCCCCGGTGATTTCATCATCGCCAAATCCGCCGAACATGCGCGATCCGCCCATGGCCGAAGTGATCGAGTCATCGCCAACGCCGCCATAAAGCCGCTCAATTTCGCCCGCTGCTTGGGTGTCTGCTGTAACGGTGATGGTGTCGTTGCCTTCGCCACCTAGAACAATGTTGCCTTCACCCGCGCCAGTGTAGATGTCGTCGCCCAGGCCAAGCCGTGCAAGGGTACCATTGGTGGCACCAGTTACACTGTCATCGCCGTCACCAGCCCGGATCAATGCTTCGGTTTCACCATCTGTGGCAGTCAGGGTGTCCGCACCATCGGTGCCATCCACCAATTCGTTCTCAAAGCTGCTGGTGGCAACCAATGTTTCGTTTTCTTCTAGCTGAATGGCCAGATCGTCCAACGTCATGCCCGCCGCGCCGATCACCCGAATGGTGGCGGTTTCGGTGGTTGTGACGCTTTCAACGGTTTGTTCATAGTCAAATGTGATCAGGCTGTCGGCCTCGTCATCTGCTACGGCCAGTGTCGAAAGGGCAAGGTTATCGCCCACACTGCGGAACGCCAGAACAATTTGATCATCCGCAGCGGTGTAGTCCTCGATCACGCCGCCAGACAGGTCAGCACCGTCGTCCAGCCACCAGTGGTTCATGTTGGTTTCGATATCAAAGATGTCGCTGCCTTCGCCACCGGAATAACTGCCGTTGGCAAAGACGTGAATCAGATCGTCCCCAGCTTCGCCCAGAATTGAATCCGCATTGAGCGCGCCACTGATCGTATCATCCCCGGCTCCGGCGTTGATTGTGGTGATCGTTTCACCATCCAGCGTATCATTGCCCGGTGTCAAGTTGTCCCCATCCGAGGTGCCGGTCACAACACTGTCTAGCAAGGAGATTGGATCGGTTTCTGGATCTGTTTCAACGGGCTCGTCAGAGTCTCCGTCCGAAGAGGACCCATCGTCGTCGTCGGTCAGCCATTCATAGAGTTCGTAAGAGCCCCAACTGTTCAGAGCTGTAATCAGTAAAATCAACGTCCACATGCGAATTCCAATCGAAGACTTCGTTCGTTTTAACGTCTAAGTTACCAGAGATCTTAACTTTTTACGAGTACTGAATGCTTTGGAAACAGTTTGTTAACGAAAGCGGCCTAAAGTAGAAATCTTGTGTGTGTGAAGGCCTAGATCCACATCTCGCCCAACAAATTACGACCTATTTGCTCATCAATCTGTGGGTTTACGTGGCATTGTTCACCGCTTAGGTGTTGAGTGCAGTGCAACCTTTGATAGAGGGGGCAAGTTAGACTGGCCGGTTGACGCATACCGATTCATTTTCGTGAGTGCGCTATGGTTTCAAGGGCGGCGCGGGGTGCCCGATCAGTTGAGACTATGCATTTGGCCGAATAGGGCGCGGGAAGTGGGGCTTGGCAAAAACTTTTGCAGAAAGATTTTTGTTGGGAAAAAACGTTTCAAAAGGCACAGAAAATGGGGCGGATGCCTTAATCTATTGGTCCCATGGCAGGTCCATTTGCCCCGTGGCGGGGGCTTCGATGTCAGGGGGGGCAAAGAAAAATCATTTTTAGTCGTAGAAATGTCATCTGGGCTCTTGCACCTATCTGAGGCTTTGATTATTAGACGCCTCACGGGTGATTAGCTCAGTTGGTAGAGCGCTTCCTTTACACGGAAGATGTCGGGAGTTCGAGCCTCTCATCACCCACCATTCTCTCCGCATAGTCCTTATACACATGACCGGAACGCTAGGCACACGCTCGTTGTGTTGGGCCGCGTCAATGCTTTGTGCGACCTGCCTTAGCGCGGTTGCTGAAGGCCGACAGAACCATCCACCAGGATCAGTAAGCGACGCGCAGAACTCGACAGCGGTGCGGTTGAACAACATAGTGACGGTGTCTCATTCACCGAGGAGGTCGCAACTATGTCCGGCGAAACGCATCTGGAAACTCTGATCCGGTCTCTGTCAGCTGAACTTGTCGAGGGGGTTTTTGTGTTTGTGACGCTGCCACCCGCGCAGGTGCCCGAAGCCCTAAGGCCGCGCCTGCGCTTCGAAGAGGCCGAGGGCACAACCCTCATCGTTTTGCGCAGCGAAGCAGAGGCGCTGTCACTGCCATATGAATTTGAAAGTCGGATGATCACCTTGAACATCCACTCCTCCTTAGAGGCAGTGGGGTTCATTGCGCGCATCGCCACGGCGCTGGCGGCGCAGGGCATGGGCGTAAATCCGGTGTCTGGATTCTACCACGATCATCTCTTTGTGCCCTTGGGGCGCGAAGCAGAGGCAATGGAGATCTTGGAGACTCTCTCCAATTCCTGAGATCTGTGCGCCTGTGATGGGGTGCGGCTGCAAATATGCACAATCAGATATGGTCTGACGACGAACGCGGTGTCAAAAGGTAGATATGGCTCTGTTTGATGTGCGCAAAGCGAGGGTAGCTGCACCACTGTCAGCACAAATGCACAGAACCTGTCCGGAATTCTGCAATTTGTAACTTTGAGTAAGCTGGTATCATCTTCGCAAAGGAGAACAGTGATATGAGTTGGAACCCAATTTTAGATCCACAAACCCCGATTGGGGATGCGGTCGACAGCATTGAAACAATCATTATTCCACGGGCGCGTGATTTGGGCGGCTTTGAGGTGCGCCGTGCGCTGCCCGATGCCCGTCGCCAAATGGTCGGGCCGTTCATCTTTTTTGACCAGATGGGACCGGTGGAGTTCCTGACGGGGCAGGGCATCGATGTGCGCCCGCACCCGCATATTGGATTGGGCACTGTGACCTACCTTTATAAGGGGCGCATGCACCACCGCGATTCCTTAGGCACTGATCAGTGGATCCAACCCGGTGACGTCAACTGGATGAAAGCGGGGTATGGCATCACCCATTCCGAGCGTACGGATGGGGACATGCGGCAAAAACCTTTCTCCATGTTTGGCATTCAGACTTGGTTGGCGCTGCCAGAACAAAACGAAGACGATGCGGCCGCGTTTGTGCATGCGCCCAAAGAGACGCTGCCGATGCTTGAGGGTGAGGGCAAAACGGTGCGTTTAATTCTGGGCACTGCTTATGGTGAGAAAGCCCCAGTGCCGGTGCCATCCGAAATGTTTTATGCCGATGCCGCCCTGCAGGCTGGGGCAAAAATCCCTTTGCCCGACGATCACGAGGATCGGGCCGTCTATGTGGTGGAAGGGTCGGTGTCCGTGGCGGGGGATGTTTTTGAGCCGGGCCGCATGCTGGTGTTTCGACCCGGCGATTCAATCAGCGTCACCGCAGGCGCCAGTGGCGCGCGGATTTTATTGTTGGGTGGGGCGACTTTAAATGGGCCGCGCCATATCTGGTGGAACTTTGTGGCCTCGTCTCGCGACAAGATTGATGCCGCCAAAGAGGCGTGGCGCGCCGGAGACTGGGCCCATGGTCGCTTCCAGCTGCCACCGGGAGATGACAAAGACTTCATCCCCTTGCCCTGATGCGAAACACCTCTTGAATGTCAAGGGTATGCGCGGACAGTTTCCAGATATTGCGAGAGAAAAACGGGCGGAAAAAATTAGTTTGGCAGAAATGAATTTTTCCGCTCCGAGCGGCTTGACGGCGCTGGGGACTGCGCATAAACAGCCTCTCACGCTTAGGGACGTCCTGAGCGGGTAGTGAGCGGTTGTAGCTCAGATGGTTAG
>JAGDZD010000005.1:0-303770 GCA_049116315.1 Thalassovita sp. | reverse complement strand
GAGCCCCGTCAACCGCGCCACTTTCCCCCTTTTTGTTAGAATGTGTGCGCTGACGCGCACGCCGGATATCTCGGGGTTTTGGCATGGCCAAAAACCCTCGGGTTTGGCGCTATTGCGGGCTGTTGTACTGATATCCCAGCGCGGCTTCGAGTGGCAGATTTAGATTGTCTTTGAGAAAAGCCATATCGTCCACGCTTAGGGTTTTGGGGGTGTCAGGCCGTGTTTCGATGCTGGGTTTGAATTTCGCCCCCAGTCGTTTGACCACCGGTCGATGCGGCGCGATGGGGGCGTCCAGGCCAAAACCTTCGCTAAACTGTGCTAGAAACGCTTCGGGGGCGGCAATCACAGATTCCAGCTGTACAAGGGCAAAGGCGCAATTTCGGTTAAAGAAACTGAGGTGGCTTTGCATTTTGCCTTGGCGCAGGCGCAAGAGATTTGGATAGGGGGCCCCCGTCACCAGATTGCGATCTTGTTGCAGTGGTTGATGAGAAATTCCCAGCTTGGCGTCCGGTTGGAAATAACGGTCGCGATCGATGATCGTTTCCCAAGGGGCACGCATAAACTCTGACAGTTCCAAGGCTTGCATCTGCGGTGGTGTGTGCCAGGGTTTGGCGTGCATGGAGCGCACCCAACTGACCGCATCACGGACCGAGAGGATCACAACGAGGTCAGCGGGGATCGCCATCATCTGCGGATAGCCATGCTTCCAGCCCAACGCCTCGGTGGGCTGCAGCGTGGTGTTGCGCCCCAACAAACGTTTGACATAATTGGTGCCCGAACTGCGCTCTCCGATCACCTGAAACCGGGTGGGGGGGATGCGGTTTGAGGCAAAGTGCCAACCGGTTTCTGCAAAGGATGATGGGATCATATCGGTTCGTCCGTTTGGCACCCAAGTGAGGCTCAGAATTCGATTCTCTTATATCAGGAAAGAGGTTATTGTCTGCCCCAACAGAGCGAAGCGCATGGCGCAAACACGAAATTAGGGCAGGTTCTATGCAATCAACAGGCGCAGTCATCACGATGGTCCGGGATGATCAGTTTTTTCTCGACGCGTGGTTGCGCCACTATGGCCCCATTTTTGGTCGCGAAAACCTGTATATTGTGAACCATGGGCGCGGCGAGGCGGTGGCGCAGCAAGCCGAAGGGTGCAACATCATCGGCATTCCGGGCGACCCGCATAAGAATTTTGATATGAAGCGCTGGCGGTTGCTCAACAACATGGTGGCGGGCATCAAGTGCTACTACAAACATGTGATTGTGGGCGATGTTGATGAGCTGGTTGTTGTTGATCCTGCGTCGGGCCAGAATTTGTTGGACTACCTTGAGACGACGCCAGAGCGCCGCGTGTTGACGCCGCTGGGCCTAGAGGTGATCCACCGCATCGATCGAGAGCTTGACCCAATCGACACTCATATTTTGGGCCCGCGGCGTCATGTGCGCCTTGCGCCGCATTATTCAAAGCCATGCGTGATTTCGACCGGGACCAAAATTGCCCGCGGCGGGCATTATACCCAATACGACAAACTGCATGCGCCCGACGATCTCTATCTGATGCACCTCAAATTCTGTGACTTTGCTGAGTACACTTCGGCGATGGATCGGCGCAACACTGTCACACAGGAAATCGGGTCAAGCGTGAAAGAGACCGCAATTGGACGGCACTGGTTTGCCGAAGCCCGGGGCGAAGATCGCGACACATTTGAGGCCTTTGCAGATCTGGAAGAGGTCGAAGGCTTTGACATGGGGCGCTATCGGCGCAAAATGCACCGCTCTTTTGGCCCGCGTGGTGACACCGGGTTCTATCAATTCGGGCGTCCCGATTACAAATTGCAGTTTGAGCTGCCCGACCGGTTCTTTGGTTTGTTTTGAGCGGGGCAACCCTGTGTTGTCCGCTTGATGGGCTGATATAAAACGGGGCTGAAACGCCAGCTGACGTTTCAGCCCCGTTGTTTTAAACCACCCACTCCGGGTCAGATATGTCAGACCATCGGTGACACAAGCGCCAAACACGCCCGAAGGGCTCATCCTGTGCCTGCGTCAGCAGGCGCCTTTGGATCACTTGGCAACAGCGTCCAGAATGCGGGCCCAGCTGCGGATGCCTTTGTGAAAGCTGCTCAGGTCGTATTTCTCATTCGGAGAGTGCAGCTGGTCGTCGTCTTTGCCAAAGCCAATCAGCATTGAATCCATTCCCAGAATCTCTTTGAAGAACCCGGCAATTGGGATCGAGCCACCACAGCCCACAAAGGCCGCTGCATTTGGCCATTCATCCGACAGGGCACCACGCGCCTGTTCAAAGGCAGGGTGATCTGTGGCCATGACCGAGGCTTGAGATGCGCCGTGGTCTGAAAAGCTCACGCTGCAGTCTTCTGGCAAAACAGAGCTGACATAGGCGCGAAAGTTTTTGCGAATTTCGTGCGGATCCTGTGTGCCGACCAGACGGAAGCTGATCTTGGCGCTGGCTTGGCTTGGCAACACCGTTTTGAACCCGGCCCCGGTATAGCCCGACCACATGCCGTTCACTTCGCAGGTCGGGCGAGACCAGACCATTTCCAACGGAGTGCGATCTTGTTCGCCGGCAGGCTTGCTGAGACCGACTTCCCCTAAAAAGTGCCCGTCGTCAAAATTGAGCCCTTGCCATTGTGCGGCCACGTCGCTGGGCAGCTCTGGAACGCCGTCATAAAAGCCGGGCACAGTGATGCGGCCGCTGTCGTCGTGCAGGCCTTCGATCACTTTGGCCAGCACCCGCGCTGGGTTCATCGCCACGCCACCATACATCCCCGAATGGAGGTCTTTGTTGGGCCCCGTGATGGTCAGCTCTTCTCCGAGGAGGCCGCGCAGCATGGTGACAATCGCTGGTGTGCTTTCGCCAAACAGACCCGTGTCACAGATCAGGGCGATGTCGGCTTTCAGCTCCTCGGCGTTCTCTTGCATGAAGGGCACCAATGACGGAGACCCTGATTCTTCTTCACCCTCAAAAAAGAAGGTGATTTTGCACGGCAATGCACCGGTCACGGCTTTGTAGGCGCGGCAGGCTTCGACAAATGTCATCAACTGGCCTTTGTCATCCGAGGATCCTCGCCCCCGGATCACTTTTTTGTCACCAAGGTCCTGAACTTCTGGATCGAATGGATCTCTGTCCCACAATTCGATCGGATCCACCGGCTGCACATCGTAATGGCCATAGAACAAGACATGCGGCCCCTCGCCATCGATATGGCCAACCACCATCGGGTGGCCGGGGGTGGCGCGTTTTTCTGCTTTGACTCCAAGACTTTGTAGGTCGGCTACCAACCAATCGGCAGCCGTTTGGCAATCGCCTTGATAGGCAGGGTCGGTGGAAATCGACGGGATGCGCAGCAGTTCCAGCAACCGTTCGGTGGCGTCTGGTAGATCTTGATCGATGCGGGACAAAACATCATTCAGCGACATGGAAACTCCTTGGGTGTATCATCTGGTGAAACCCTAGCAGGTCCGGTGCTGCTGTCCATCGCTCGGCTTGATGCAGGTCAAAGTAATGACAAGCGGCATTTTGGTACCTTTTGCAGGCGCAACGTTCAGGCTAAAGAGATACCCGCTTCGAACGTAAATCGAACAGGACTAGCCCAAAGCAGAGAATCGCCTCGCTTTGGAGCCATCAGAAGGACAGACCTCGTGGATTACACGGCTAAATTGGATCACGCTCTGAACGCATTGCATGAAGAAGGGCGTTACCGGACGTTCATCGACATTGAACGCGAGCAGGGAAATTTTCCGCATGCTGTTTGGAATCGCCCTGATGGATCCAAAAAGCCGATCACCGTTTGGTGCGGCAATGACTATTTGGGCATGGGCCAGCATCCCGTAGTGTTGCAGGCAATGCACGAGGCGATTGACGCCACCGGCGCGGGCTCGGGCGGGACGCGCAATATTTCTGGCACAACTGTGTATCACAAGCGGCTAGAGGCCGAGCTGGCGGATTTGCACAACAAAGAAGCGGCGTTGATTTTTACCAGCGCCTATATCGCCAATGACGCGACCCTCAGCACGCTGCCCAAGCTTTTTCCGGGGCTGATCATCTATTCGGATGCTTTGAACCACGCGTCGATGATCGAAGGCGTGCGCCGCAATGGTGGCGCCAAGCGGATCTTCCGTCACAATGATGTGGCGCATCTGCGCGAACTTTTGGCCGCGGATGATCCGGCGGCCCCTAAGCTGATCGCGTTTGAATCGGTTTATTCCATGGATGGTGATTTTGGCCCCATCGAAGAAATCTGTGATCTGGCCGATGAGTTTGGCGCATTAACCTATATCGACGAAGTGCACGCGGTTGGTATGTATGGCCCACGTGGCGGCGGCGTCAGCGAGCGTGACAACCTTGCGCATCGCATCGATATCATCAACGGCACGCTGGCCAAAGCCTATGGCGTTATGGGCGGCTATATCGCGGCCTCGGCCAAGATGTGTGACGCTGTGCGCTCTTATGCGCCGGGCTTTATCTTCACCACCTCTTTGCCGCCCGCCGTGGCCGCTGGGGCGGCGGCATCGGTTGCGCATCTTAAGCACGATCAGGATTTGCGTGATCAGCATCAGACCCAAGCCAAAATCCTGAAGCTGCGGCTCAAGGGATTGGGCCTACCGATCATCGATCATGGCAGCCACATCGTGCCGGTGATTGTCGGCAATCCGGTGCACACGCAAAAGCTCAGTGATATGCTGCTGGAAGAGTTCGGCATCTATGTACAGCCGATCAATTTCCCGACAGTGCCGCGTGGAACCGAGCGTCTGCGCTTTACCCCATCCCCCGTTCACGGGCCTTCGGAGATGGACGCACTTGTGCGCGCTCTGGACGGGCTGTGGGCACATTGTGCGCTAAATCGTGCCGATATGAGCGCCTAACCACACATATTGTGGAAAAACTCTTGCCATATGTTATGGTGAGAGAAACAAAGGTCGCGTTCGAATCGAGCTGGTTCGGTAAAGCGAATCACAGATGGGGCAGTGGGGATGATCAAGCGTAAGTCGCGGGATAAATCGATTGACGATACCGTTGGGCCCAAGGGCTTTGACGATTTCGAAACACGTCTTGGTGATACCATGCGTGGGGAACGAGCGACGCTCGGCAAATCCCTGCTGGATGTGCAGCGTGAACTGCGCATCAAAGCGGCCTATATCGCAGCCATCGAAAATTGTGATCCTTCTGTATTTGATACCCCGGGGTTCATCGCCGGCTACGTGCGCTCTTATGCGCGGTATCTGGGCATGGATCCCGAAGATACATTCCGGATTTTCTGTGCCGAAAGCGGCTTTGCCACGGCGCATGGGATGTCCGAACAGGCGTCAGGCCTGAAGAAGAAAGACGCGGCTTTGCTACCTGCTGCGGTGGGCAATGATCCGTTTGGTGCCTCTGGCACCCCATTTGCGCCAGCGCGCGAAGGCATGTTTGCCCGTATCGAACCGGGTGCCATTGGCTCCTCTTTGGTTCTGGTGGCGCTCATTGCAGGCATCGGCTTTGGAGGCTGGAGCGTCCTAAATGAAATTCAGCGGGTACAATTTTCCCCGGTGGAAATCTCGCCTGAGGTTTTGGCGGATTTGGATCCATTGACGGCTTCTCAACCTGTTGAGACCGCACAGGCCAATAGCGCAACGGGTGTCTTCACACCACCAAGCGACGCTTTGGATCGTCTGTATCGCCCTCAGGCCTTGGATGTGCCTGTGTTGGCAGCGCGTGACGCGCCGATCTCGACGCTGGACCCAACCACTGTGGGCAGCTTCACCCCTGAAAAGCCACGCAAGACCTTTGCCGCAGCGTTGGTTGACCCAGAGCCCCCGACCATCCCTCAAGTGCTTGAGGATGTGACGCCGGGTGTGGAAATGGTCGCTGTGCGTCCGGCTTGGGTGCGTGTGCGCTCTGCGGATGGCACTGTCATTTTTGAGGGCATCATGGAGCCGGGCCAGCGGTGGCCTGTGCCACAGACCGAAGAAGCGCCGACCTTGCGTGTGGGTGAATCGGGCGCGGTCTATTTTGCCGTAAACGGCGTGCACTATGGCCCAGCAGGGCAGGCGGGCACCGTGACGTCCAATTTGGCGTTGTCGTCGGACAATCTGACGGCGTCTTACACCGTTGCAAATATGAAAGATCACAGCGAATTGGCCCGCACAGTGGCCCAAGCCAGCGCGCTGATCGAAGAGCTTAAAGAGGACTAAGCGCATCGGCCCCATTGCAGGGGTGCCTTGATCGGACTATCTAACCGTCAAAGGCAATCAGCAAGGATCCGATCATGTCGCTGAACCACATTCGTCCCTGGCGCAACATCTATCGCCGCGAAAGCCGCCAGATCAAAGTTGGCAATGTGCTTGTTGGCGGTGACGCACCTATTTCGGTGCAGACGATGACCAACACTCTGACAACCGATATCGCTGGAACCATCGATCAGGTGCAACGCGCCGCCGAAGCGGGCGCAGATATTGTGCGCATCTCGGTGCCAGACGAAGACAGCTCCAAGGCGCTGAAAGAGATCGTCCGCGAAAGTCCGGTGCCAATCGTGGCGGATATCCATTTTCACTATAAGCGTGGCATCGAAGCGGCCGAAGCCGGGGCCGCCTGTTTGCGGATTAACCCAGGCAACATCGGGTCCGAAGCGCGCGTCAAAGAGGTGATCCAAGCGGCCAGAGATCACGACTGTTCGATCCGGATCGGGGTCAATGCAGGATCCTTGGAAAAGCACCTGCTGGATAAATACGGCGAACCTTGCCCCGATGCGATGGTAGAAAGTGGCCTGGCCCATATCCGTATCCTCGAAGACAATGATTTTCACGAATTCAAGATCAGCGTGAAGGCTTCGGATGTGTTTATGGCGGCGGCGGCCTATCAGCAGCTGGCGGAACGCACAGATGCCCCCATCCACCTTGGGATCACCGAAGCAGGTGGGCTGACCTCTGGGACCATCAAATCTGCGATTGGGCTGGGGAATCTTTTGTGGATGGGCATCGGAGATACCATTCGGGTGTCATTGTCTGCGGACCCGGTAGAAGAGGTCAAAGTGGGCTATGAGATCCTGAAATCTCTGGGACTGCGCCACAGAGGTGTGAACATCATCTCTTGCCCGTCGTGCGCGCGTCAGGGCTTTGACGTGATCAAAACAGTCGAAGCGCTGGAAACCCGCCTAGAGCATATCAAAACGCCCATGAGCCTTAGCATCATTGGGTGTGTGGTGAATGGTCCCGGTGAGGCACTGATGACCGATGTCGGCTTTACTGGCGGTGGCGCCGGGGCGGGAATGGTCTACCTCGCAGGCAAGGCCAGCCACAAATTGTCCAATGATCAAATGATCGACCACATCGTCGAGCAAGTGGAACAACGCGCTGAGCAGCTTGATAAGGATGCCACGCATAGCGCCGCGGAATAATCCGCGGCGTCAGAATTTGATAAATTCTGGACCGGAAAATGTGCATTTTCCGACCCGTTTTCTGTCAGAAAACGCTGTGATCAGTTGTCGCGTACAGCGGCAACCAGTTCGAGCATACCATCCAGCGGCACATATCCGCGCAGCATCTGATCTTCCAAGACAAATGTAGGCGTGCCGCTGATCGACATCATGCTGGCAAGACGACGGTTGTCGTTGATCAGCTGGCTGACCTCTCGGCTGCTGGCGTGATCCGCGATAGCTTGACCATCAAGACCCAAGGCGTCAGCCTGTTTGGCAAAGGCCGAAAGTGTAAAAGCTCCGCGATAGGTGATCAGCACGTCGTGCATTTGCTTATAGGCTGCGTCTCCCGCCACCAGTTTCGTAGAGATGGCGAATTGGGATGCCAAAACAGATTCATCGCCCAGAATCGGCAGTTCTTTCACGATCAGGCGGATGTTGCCGTCTTGGGCCAGCAGGTCACTCACATCAGTATGGGCTTTGCGGCAATAGCCACAGCGATAGTCCAAAAACTCGACCAGTGTAATATCGCCATCAGGATTGCCACCCACCCAGTCACGCGCGTCCGCAAACAGTTTCTCGGCATTGTTTTGCACCAGCGTCACGTCATTGGCGGCCGAGGCTTCGGACTGTTGTTGTTCATACAAAGTGTAGGCTTCGATGATGATGCTTGGGTTGTCCAACAGGTAAGCCCGCACTTCCGCTCGGAAGGCAGAACGTTCGGCATCGCTCATTTTGTCAAAATCAAAGGCCAGTGCGGGGGCGCTGAAGCTCATCAGCAATGCAACAGAGGCGAGAAGGTTTTTCATAGTTATTTCCTTTGTTTGGCATGGGCCTCAGCGGCAGATATCACATCCTGCGCGCGGCGCCATGCGGTAGAGCCATTGGGCAACTGGCCCGCAGCTCGTTTGGCGTGAATGAGGGCATCTTTGAAGCGGGCACTTAGGGCATAGCGTTCTGCTGTGACCAGAGAGGCCATCGATGTTTTGCCCGATTGGGCATAGGCATTGGCCAAATCTCTTAGGATCCGGGGATCGGAAAAGTCACGTGCGCGTGCTTTCTCAAGTATGGAGAGAGCCTGACGCGGGCGGCCAGCCGCCAGCAAAGCCCTGCCATGTCCGCCCAAGATCAGCGCGTTGCGCGGTGCAAGCTTGGAGGCGCGCGCATAGGCGTTGACCGCCTTATTGGCGCGCCGGCTTTCCAACAGGATCTGGCCGTGCAGATCATGCACGTAGGGATCATTGGGGCGCTGCGCGATCAGGGTTTGAATGTTTTGAAGTGCTTTGGTGGTGTCGGGTTTGCGATGATAAGCAACCGCTTGGCGCATCAGCATCACATCTTTGAAAGCGCTGCTTTTGGCGCGCCGTAAGGTCCAGCTTGGGGCACGTAGAAAGCTGGAGAGCTTGCCTTGCGCCCGTTCAAACCAATAGGCGGATTTTGCATTGGCGGGAATGGGTTTGGCCCCTTGGGTCAGGGCTTTGACCGCGCGCAGGCGGTCGCGGGTCAGCGGATGGGTGCGCGCATAGGGATCGCGACGGTGCTCTCCCACCAATTCTTGACCACGAAAGATGTCCAACACTTCCATGAAGGCTTTGGGGTTGGCTTGTGCTGCAATCATATAGCGGATGGCCGAGGCGTCTGCCGCGCTTTCTTCGGCGCGTGTGTGGGAGGTGAACACCCGATTGGCCGATCCAGTGATCCCGATACCAATGCCTGCAGCCGCATTGCCATCTGCTCCGGCTGCAGCCGCCGCCACGGCCAAAGCCAAACCCAATCCGCTGATCGATTTGGCGGTGCGTAGGTTTTGATATCGCCGCTGGATGTGGCCGTTGGAAATATGTGCCGCTTCGTGGGCCAGCACGGATTGCAACTGCTCGGCCGACGACATTTTCAACAAAAGGCCAGAATGGATGAAGATGTGGTTGTGATCGACCACAAAGGCATTGAACCGGTCATCTTTGATCACCAACACTTTGACGGAACTGGCGGACAGGCCCGCAGCGGTCAAAACCGGTTCCGCCAGTTGCCGCAATGCATATTCAATATCGGCGTCTCGCAGTAAGGTGGCGGCTTGTGCCTGCACGGAGTGAACCAGCACAATCACCGATGCAATCAACAATTTCACAATACAATGCATTGACGGCATCCCGCTTTCTGGGTGAATTGGCCCGTACTTTGGCTGCACCATAGAGAGGATGCAATGCGGAACTCAAGACGCTCTGAGGTTGATCCCTTTATTGTGATGGATGTCATGGAAGCGGCACGTGCCGCCGAAGAGGCGGGTCGCGACATTATCCATATGGAAGTGGGCCAGCCCGGCACCCGAGCCCCCGAAGGTGCGCGCAAAGCGTTGAGCCAAGCGATGGCGCAGGAGGCGATGGGATATACCGTTGCTTTGGGTCTGCCCGAATTGCGCAAACGCATCGCAGGCCTTTATAAACAGTGGTATGACGTTGATCTGGACTGGAACCGGGTCATCGTCACACCGGGCTCCTCGGGCGCGTTTTTGCTGGCGTTTACGGCGCTGTTTGACACAGGGGATCGGATTGGCATCGGCGAGCCGGGATATCCGTCGTATCGCCAGATTGTCAGCGCCTTGGATTTGACCGCCGTGGGTATTCCCACACAGGCCAAAAACCGCTTGCAACCCACGCCAGCGGATTTTGCCGATCTGAACCTGCAAGGGCTGATGGTGGCGTCCCCCGCCAATCCCTCGGGCACTATGCTGGATCTTGACGCCATGCGGGCCTTGATTGCCGCCTGTGAGGCCACAGACACGGCGTTCATCAGCGATGAAATCTATCATGGCATCGAATATGAGGCCAAGGCGGTGACCGCCCTGCAGGTCACGGACAATTGCTATGTCATCAATTCCTTTTCCAAATACTTCAGCATGACGGGCTGGCGGATCGGTTGGATGGTGGTGCCCGAGGACCATGTGCGGGTGATCGAGCGGTTGGCGCAGAACATGTTTATCTGTCCCAGCCACGCCAGTCAGATCGCGGCACTCGGCGCTTTGGAATGTGGGGACGAATTGGAAGCCAATATGGCGGTCTATCGCGCCAATCGACAGCTGATGCTGGAGGGCTTGCCCAAGGCGGGCTTTGATCGGATTGCACCGCCGGACGGCGCCTTTTATGTCTATGCGGACGTGAGCCATCTGACGGATGACAGCCGTCGCTTTGCCGCTGAGATCCTTGAAGACGCGGGCGTGGCGGTGACACCGGGGTTGGATTTTGACCCCGTGCGCGGTGCGGGGACATTGCGGTTTTCCTATGCGCGCGCCACCAGTGATATTCGCGAAGGCCTACGACGTCTGAGCCGCTTTATGGCTGAGCGTTACCCCGGATCCACAGGGGGGATTTGAGTATTTGGGGCAAGATGAAATTGCAGCCGCGCGCCCTGTGCAAGGGATCCTTGGCGCGCTAGAGTAAGTTAAAAGCAGCCGGGCAGGGCCAAGATGTATCGAAGAGTGATTGTAAGTTTACTGACCTGTGTTTGGACGCTTGTCTGGACATTGGGGGCCAGTGCGCAAGAGTTGAGCGGTCTGGCCCGTGTGGAGGTTGGCAAATCGCAAGTGACGGATCGCTGGGGTGGGGGGCTGGATGTGCAATTGGCGCTGACGCAGGGGGTGCCCTATCGCGCCTATACCCTTGAGGCGCCGGCGCGTCTGGTTCTTGATTTTCGTGAAGTGGACTGGGAGGGCGTGAGCGAGCCGGTTTTATTGAATGCAGACAATGCATTGGGATTGCGGTTTGGCGCATTTCGCCCCGGCTGGTCACGCATGGTGGTGGATCTTGCGGGCCCCTTGGCAATTGATCAGGTGGATATGCAGGTGGAGGCTGAGACCGGCAAAGCCGCTTTGCATGTGACCTTGGTTGATGTGGGGGCGGAAAGTTTTGCGCTGCAATCTGGGTTGCCGCATGACGTGGGTTGGGATCTGCCTGAGCCAGTGGCGCGTGGGGTGCGCACGGGCTTGCCGGGCACAGGCAACCTGATTGTGGTGTTGGATCCGGGTCATGGCGGGATTGATCCCGGCGCTGAACGATCGGGCTACGTGGAAAAAGACCTGATGCTGACCTTTGCGCGAGAGATGAAAGAGACTTTGGTGCGCTCGGGCGGGTTTGACGTGATTTTGACCCGGGATGGCGACCATTTTGTATCGCTGGAACGGCGCATTGCCATTGCTCATGAGGTGGGCGCACATGTGCTGATCTCTTTGCATGCTGATATTCTGACCGAGGGGCGGGCCCACGGGGCGACGTTGCATTTGCTTTCGGACAGCGCGAGCGATGCGGCGTCTGAAAAACTGGCGGAGCGCCATGATCGGGATGATTTGTTGTCGGGGGTTGATTTGACCGGACAAGATGATGTGGTGGCGGATGTGCTGATGGATTTGGCGCGTCAGGAAACCAAACCGCGCACTGAACGCTTGGCGCATAGCGTGATTGCCGCGCTGAAAGCTGCCGGGGCGCCGATGAATAAACGCCCGTTACGCCATGCGGGATTTTCCGTGCTGAAGGCGGCGGATATTCCCTCGGTTCTGATCGAGATCGGATTCATGTCGAGCCCGCGTGATCTTGAGAACTTGGCCAACAAACAATGGCGCATTGCCATGGCGGCGGGCATTCGCGATGCGCTGCAGGTCTGGGCAAACGAAGATGCGGCACTTTCAGAACTGGTGCGCCATTAACCGGGGTTTCCGGCGGAAATTGGCTTAGATGTAACCGGATCTTGTTTTGACCCCGGACCCCTGCGCGATTATAGAGTGTCAATCACTTACGAGGGGCGGCGCGCGTGCTGAAGTTCATACTTTCATTTTTTGGTGGGATCTTCACGTTGGCGACCTTGGCGCTTGGCGGTGGCTTGCTGAGCGTGGGCGCCATTTTCTATGTCTATGGCGAAGATCTGCCAAGTCATGAAAGTCTGGCGCAGTATACGCCTCCGACGATCAGCCGGATCTATTCCGGCGAAGGCCAGATGATCGACGAATTTGCCAAAGAACGCCGCCTGTTCACCGCCGCAGAGGACATGCCGGATCTGGTGAAAAACGCCTTTATTTCGGCCGAAGATAAGAACTTCTATACGCACAAAGGTTATGACGCGCGCGGGATCGTCGCGGCGGCGGTTGAAGCGGTGCAATCACGGGGCGGTTCGGTGCGTGGGGCCTCGACGATCACACAGCAGGTCATGAAAAACTTCCTGTTGGGGGGCGAGCGCAAGATTGAGCGCAAAATCAAAGAGATCATTCTGGCGACACGCGTTGAGGGCACCCTGAACAAGGACCAGATCCTTGAGCTTTATCTGAACGAAATTTTCTTGGGCCAGAACTCTTATGGGGTGACGGCGGCGGCGCAGACCTATTTCAACAAAACACTGAGTGAGTTGAGCCCGCATGAAGCGGCGACGTTGGCGTCGATGCCGAAAGCTCCGGGGCGGTTCCATCCGGTGCGCAACATGCAGCGGGTCAAAGACCGGCGTGACTTTGTGCTCAGGGAGATGGCCGAAAACGGCTATATCACCCAAGCCACCTACGAAGCTGAAAAGGAATTGCCACTGCGGTCTGTTCAAAATGGTGACTTTGACAGCTTTAAGTCGGCTTTGCCGCCACGCGACTATTTCACCGACGAAATTCGCCGTCAGCTGAGCCGCGATTTTGGTGAGGAAGAGTTCTTTTCCGCTGGGATGAGTGTGCGGGCCACGGTTGACCCGGAATTGCAGGATGATGCGGCGGTTGCGCTGCAACGTGGGTTGGAAAAATATGATCGCGAACGCGGCGTTTGGCGCGGCACAGGGGTCACGGTGCCTGCGGATCAACTGGGCGACGAAGTCAGCTGGCGTGCGGCGCTGGCAGAAACCAAAGTGCCCCGCGATATCGAGGTGAACGGCCAATGGTATCCCGCCGTCGTGCTGGAAGTGGGCAAAAACGACGCGCGCATCGGCATTGAAAACGTTGAAAACGACGAGGATGGTCATTGGATCCCCGCCAAAGACGTGCAGTGGGCCCGCAAGCTGTTGGACGACGGCGAGCTGGGGCGCAAAGCCAAGGTGGCTGGAGATCTGCTGACTGTAGGCGATGTGGTTTTGGTGCGTGCCATGACCAAAGACGCTGACGGCAGTTTTGTGCGTTGGACGCTGCGGCAAGTGGCTGAAATCCAAGGCGGGTTTATGGCTATGGACGTCAACACCGGGCGGGTTTTGGCGATGCAGGGGGGCTTTAGCTATCAGGACTCTGTGTTTAACCGCGCCACGCAGGCACAGCGCCAACCCGGATCAAGCTTTAAGCCTTTTGTGTATGCCGCTGCGCTGGATAGCGGGTATTCACCTGCGACCATCGTGATTGACGCGCCAATTGAGGTGAACACGCCTCAGGGTTTGTGGCGCCCGCGAAACTCTTCCAACAAATTTTATGGCCCAACGCCACTGCGCACGGGGATCGAGCAGTCCCGCAACCTGATGACCATTCGCTTGGCACAGGAAATTGGCATGGATGTTGTGGCGGACTACGCCGAACGCTTTGGCGTCTATGACAATATGGGGCAGTTTCTGGCCAACTCCTTGGGGGCCGATGAAACCACGCTTTACAAAATTGTCGCGGCCTATGCGATGTTTGCCAATGGCGGTGAACGGGTTGAACCCACCTTGATTGACCGCATTCAGGACCGCTATGGCGAAACGATTTATCGCCACGATCAACGTGACTGTGTGGAATGTGCAAACCCAAGCATTGCCGGCAATCAAAGCCCCAATATCGTGTCCAACCGGGATCGGGTTATGGATGCCATCACCGCCTATCAGCTGACCTCGATGATGAAGGGCGTAGTGGATCGCGGCACCGCGGCCAGCCAGATTAATCTGGATGTGCCTGCGGCAGGGAAAACCGGAACAACCAACGAAGCCCGTGACGTTTGGTTCGTCGGCTTTACCAGCAACATCGTGGCGGGCTGTTATATGGGGCATGACACACCGCGGCCTTTGGGGCGTGGGTCTTATGGGGGCACCATGTGTGGTCCGGTGTTCAACGAATTCATGAAGAAAGCCACGGCCAAATACGGCGGCGGGCCGTTCGAAGTGCCCGAAGGTGGTCAGTTCATTAAGATCGATCGTTTTACCGGGGAGCGCCTGTCGGGGGATGCCTCGGGGGAAACGGTTGTGGCTGAATACTTCCGCGAAGGTGAAGAGCCTATCTTTGGCATTACCTTTGACGGTGGCTTTGCTATGGGATCCAACCTGCCATTGTTCGACGATATCCCTAACCTGGGCCAAGAGGTCACCACCTCAACTGGCAAAAAAGCGGTGGTGGGACCCAAGGCAACCTTTGGGTCGGTTTCTTCTGGCGGGCTCTACTAGCGTCACCTTTGGCACTTGCAATGCTTGCCCCCACCGGCGGGCTGGTTTATCACGCAGCACTGACAGCTTTTTTGAGGATGCCCCATGCGCGCCGAGGTTCAGAACACCGTCTCAGAGATCGAAAAGTCACTGGAGCTGTTGCGCCAGCGGATGGATTATGAGAGCGCCGCTTTCCGGCTCGAGGAATTCAATGCGCGGGTCGAAGATCCCACGCTGTGGGATGATCCCGAAAACGCTCAGAAGTTGATGCGCGACCGCCAGACTTTGGTGGATGCCGTCAAGATGCACGATGACATCAAACAAGACCTTGCCGACAACATCGACATGATCGAGTTGGGCGAGATGGAAGATGACGCAGAGGTCATCACTGACGCCGAAGCGGCGCTGGAAGCTTTGGCTGTGAAAGCCGCTGAGAAAGAGCTTGAGGCCCTGCTGAACGGTGAAGCGGATGCCAATGATACCTTCCTTGAGATCAACTCAGGGGCGGGGGGGACTGAAAGCTGCGACTGGGCCTCGATGCTGGCGCGCATGTATGTGCGTTGGGCTGAGAAAAAGGGCTACAAAGTCGAGCTGCAATCCACCAGTGCGGGGGAAGAAGCGGGCATCAAATCCGCAAGCTACAAAATTTCAGGGCACAATGCCTATGGCTGGCTGAAGTCAGAAAGCGGTGTTCACCGTTTGGTGCGGATCTCGCCGTTTGACAGCGCAGCCAAGCGCCACACGTCGTTCACATCGGTCAAAGTTTACCCCGTTGTGGATGACAATATCGAAATCGAAGTGAACCCGTCGGACATTCGTATCGACACGTACCGCTCCTCTGGTGCGGGTGGTCAGCACGTCAACACCACCGACTCGGCGGTGCGAATTACCCACCACCCAACCGGTATCGTGGTGACCAGCTCAGAAAAATCGCAACACCAGAACCGTGACATTGCGATGAAAGCTCTGAAGTCTCGGCTCTATCAAATGGAGCTGGATAAGCGCAGTGCGCTGGTCAATGAAGTGCATGAAAATGCCGGTGACGCGGGCTGGGGAAACCAGATCCGATCCTATGTTTTACAGCCCTATCAGATGGTCAAAGACCTGCGCACCAGCTTTGAAACCTCTGACACCAAAGGGGTTCTTGACGGTGACTTGGATGGGCTGATGGCCGCGACCTTGGCGATGGATGTCTCTGGCAAAAGTCGCTCGGAAGCCCAAGGCGAAGAGTGAAGCCTCTTGCCAATTTAATCTAGCTGTGCGGGAATACAGGGGCGGATCAATCCGCCCTTTGCCTTTTGGAGGTGCCCTCGCTTGCATTTGTTAGATCACGACGCCCTGCAACTTTCTGCTCTGCTCGAAGCGCGGGAGGTCAGCGCCGTTGAAGTCATGCGCGCCACTTTGGAACGGATCGACGCCTTCAATGGCGATCTGAATGCCATTGTTAACCTGCGCAGCGTCGAAGCTTTGATGGCCGAAGCGCGCCAGATGGATCAAACAGAACGGCGTGGCTGGCTGCACGGCATCCCGGTTGCGATCAAAGACATGGCCAATGTCGAAGGCATGGTCTCGACCCAAGGGTCGCCGCTTTATACCGATCATTTGGCGCAACAGGATTCACTGCATGTTTTGCGGATGCGCCGCGCGGGCGCGCTGTTTATCGGCAAAACCAACACGCCTGAATTTGGGCTGGGCAGCCACACGTTTAACACGGTCTTTGGCGCCACCAAAAACCCATACGATACCGATTTGTCTGCCGGCGGTTCTTCGGGCGGGGCGGCTGCGGCTTTGGCCTCGCGGATGGTTTGCATTGCTGATGGCTCGGACATGATGGGCAGCCTGCGCAACCCGGCGGCCTGGTGCAACGTCTATGGATTCCGCCCAACCTGGGGGCGGGTGCCGTCGGACCCCACGGGGGACATGTACCTGCACCAGATTTCCACCAACGGCCCTATGGGGCGCTCTCCGAGCGACGTTGCGGCCCTGCTGGAGGTGATGGGGGGCTGGGATATTCGCCAGCCACACGGCCTGTTGCCGATGATGTTTGTGGATCGCATCCGTTCCGTGGTGTCGGGGGTGCGTGTCGCATGGTTGGGCGACTGGGGCGGGGCCTATCCGATGGAAGACGGGGTGATGGACACCTGCAATTCTGCCCTCGAACTTTTTGAGCAAATGGGGTGCAATATTGTGCCCGTGTCACCGCCCTATCCGGCGGATCGTCTGTGGAAAGCGTGGACAACGCTGCGCTCGTGGTCCATCGCAGGCAAAATGGCGCCGCTTTATGATCAGCCCAAAATGCGCGAAACCCTTAAGCCCGAAGTCATCTGGGAGATCGAGCGCGGCCTGTCCCTCAGCGCGATGGATGTTCACCGCGCCTCTGAGGTGCGGTCGGAATGGTTCCGCCGCACAACCGAGCTGTTTTCCGAATACGACCTGCTGATCCTGCCATCGGCGCAAACTTGGCCGTTCCCCGTCGATCAGCGCTACCCAGAGCAGATCGCAGGGCGGGATATGGACAGCTATCACCGGTGGATGGAAGTTGTGGTGCCAGTCAGCCTTGCGGGATTGCCGGCGATGTCTGTGCCCGCTGGATTTGGCGCCAACGGCATGCCGATGGGCTTGCAGTTGATCGGCCCTCCGCGGGGCGACCTGCGTGTGTTGCAAATCTCACAGGCGTGGCACGAAGCCACAAATTGGCCTGCAAAACGCGCGCCTTCGCCGCTGCAAAGCTTGATTTTGCACTGAAAATTCTCTCCCATGGGATCAGGGCAATTGGGGGGAAGAGATGGCAGACAAAGCACAGCAGGGACAAGATCCCCGTCAAGAGCAGGCGCATGACCTTGGTCTAGAACATGGCGCTCCGCAGTTTCGATCGGTGGATCTGAAAATCTTACGCCAAGCATTGCATCTGGGATGGGCCGACATGCGGCGGGCGCCGGTGTTGGGCGCGGTCTTTGCGGGTGTCTATGTGCTGTTGGGGCTGGTCATGACTTGGGTGACGCTGCGGACCGGCCAAAGCTATTGGTTGGTGTTCGCCGCTGTGGGCTTTCCTTTGGTGGGGCCATTTACCGCCGTCGGCCTTTATGAAGTCAGCCGAGAGTTGGAGCGCGGCAAAGGGCTGGATTTTCGCCGGATCTTTGGTGTCATTTTACAGCAATCACGGCGTCAACTGCCGTCGATGAGTGCGATCATCATCTTCATCTTTCTGTTCTGGTTTTTTCTGGCACATATGATCTTTGCGCTGTTCATGGGGACGATGACGATGACCAATGTCTCCACGTCCTTTGAGGTGTTTCAAAGCGTCAACGGCGTGATCATGTTGGGCATTGGCACGGTGATTGGCGCGGGCTTTGCGCTGTTGCTGTATATGATCACTGTCGTGTCACTGCCGATGCTGCTGGATCGTGAGTTGGACTATGTCACCGCGATGGTAACCAGCTTTGTCTTGGTGCGCGACAATGCCATTCCAATGTTGTTTTGGGGGCTGTTTATCGCGGTGCTGACCTTTGTGGCGATGCTGCCCGGCTTTCTGGGCTTGTTCATAGCGCTGCCTTTGTTGGGGCACGCCACATGGCACCTTTATAGCCTGCTGCGCCTTGAGCCTGAACATCCTGCGCCCGGGTCCTAACTGTTCAACGCGCCGTGGCCTCAATTTGACTATGAACACAGGCCCAAAAAGAAACGGGCCGCCTAAGCGACCCGTTGGTAATTGGATTTATTGACTGCCGCCGGTGTCAGAGACCGCGCGACAGCGCCGCAACACCGGTGCGGGCCACTTCGACCAGCCCCAAGGGACGCATCAGATCTGCAAAGGCGTCGATCTTCTCTGGGGTGCCGGTGATTTCAAACACAAAGCTTTCCAGCGTGCTGTCCACCGCATTGGCGCGGAAAATGTCGGCCAAACGCAGCGCTTCGACGCGTTTGTCACCGTCACCGTGGACTTTGACCAAGGCCAGTTCGCGTTCAACGCTGGCACCTTCGACGGTCAGGTCGTGGACTTCGTGCACGGGCACGATGCGCCCCAGCTGCGCCTTGATCTGTTCGATGACCTGCGGGGTGCCTTCGGTCACAATGGTGATGCGCGAGTGATGACCCGTGTGGTCAATTTCGGCCACGGTTAGGCTTTCGATGTTGTATCCACGACCGGCGAACAAGCCGATAACGCGGGCCAAAACGCCGGGTTCATTGTCGACCAAAACGGCCAAGGTGTGGCGTTCTTTCCGATCCGAGAATGTGGGGCGTAGGTTATAGGCCGAATGCCGTGTCGAGCCTTTTTTGATGTGTAGAGCAGCCATTTTGTTTTCTTCTCTGCAAAAAATTCACTGGATCCGGGGGACGGTGGGCCCCCCGGGCTCGGGTGATTAAACCAAGACCGCACCGCCGGCTTGGATTGCGCCTTTGGTGCTGGCGTCGCCCAGCAACATTTCGTTGTGCGCCTTGCCTGATGGGATCATCGGGAAGCAGTTCTCATGCTTCTCAACCAGACAGTCAAAGATCACAGGGCCATCATATTCCAGCATCTCGATGATGGCGTCATCCAACTCGTTGGGATGATCCACCTTGATACCTTTACAGCCAAAGGCTTCGGCCAGCTTAACAAAGTCAGGCAAGGCTTCGGACCAGCTTTGCGAATAGCGCTCACCATGCAGCAGCTCTTGCCACTGGCGCACCATGCCCAGACGTTCATTGTTCAAGATGAACTGTTTCACCGGCAGGCGGAACTGAACGGCGGTGCCCATTTCTTGCATGTTCATCAACCAGCTGGCCTCGCCCGCCACGTTGATGACCAAGCTGTCAGGGTGAGCCATTTGGATCCCAACCGAGGCCGGCAGACCATAGCCCATGGTGCCCAATCCGCCCGAAGTCATCCAACGGTTTGGATCTTCAAAGCCCAGGTATTGCGCCGCCCACATTTGGTGCTGACCCACTTCGGTACAGACATAGCGATCATGCTTTTTGGTCAGCTCTTCAAGGCGTTGCAGCGCATACTGCGGCTTGATGATGCTGCCTTCTTGCTTGAACTTCAGACAATCAACCGCACGCCAGCTGTCAATCTGTTTCCACCAGCCTTGCAATGCTTCTTGGTTGGTCTTACGACCGCGAGACTTCCAAACCTTCAGAACATCTTCCAGAACGTGGCCAACGTCGCCAACGATCGGAATATCAACGCGGATCACCTTGTTGATCGACGAAGGATCGATGTCGATATGCGCTTTCTTAGAGTTGGGGCTAAAGGCATCCAGACGGCCGGTGATGCGGTCGTCAAAGCGTGCACCGACGTTGATCATTAGATCACAATCGTGCATCGCCATATTGGCCTCATAAAGACCGTGCATGCCCAACATGCCCAACCACTTGTCACCCGAGGCAGGATAGGCTCCCAACCCCATCAAAGTTGAAGTGATCGGAAAGCCTGTGGCCTCTACCAGTTCGCGCAGCAATTGGCTGGCCGCAGGGCCAGAATTGATGACGCCGCCACCGGTATAAAAGATTGGCTTCTTGGCTTTTTCCAGCGCATCAACCAGCTCTTCGATCTCTTGCATGTCGCCTTTGACCTGCGGTTGATAGTGGCTGACTTCAACTTTCTTGGGTTCCGTATAGGTGCCATTGGCAAACTGAACGTCTTTGGGGATGTCGATCAGAACAGGGCCGGGGCGACCGGTTGTGGCCACATGAAAGGCTTCGTGCATTGTCGCGGCCAGCTTGTCGGTGTCTTTCACCAACCAGTTGTGCTTGGTGCACGACCGGGTGATGCCAACAGTGTCGGCCTCTTGAAAGGCGTCCGAGCCGATCATGAAGGTTGGAACCTGACCGGTCAGAACGATCAAAGGGATCGAATCCAACAACGCATCCGTCAGGCCGGTCACCGCGTTGGTGGCGCCGGGGCCCGAGGTTACCAGTGCAACACCGGGCTTACCGGTGGAGCGGGCATAGCCTTCGGCGGCGTGCACTGCGCCTTGTTCATGGCGCACCAGAACGTGACGAATGTCATTTTGTAAGAAGATCTCATCGTAAATCGGTAGGACAGCCCCACCGGGATATCCGAACACGACATCCACGCCCTGATCCTTAAGGGCCTGGACTACCATTTTCGCTCCGGTCATTTGACGTGTCATTGCTTTGCTCCGTTTACGACGTCTAACTATCAGCCACTAAAAAGCCCCCGATTTTTGGTCGGGGGCGCATGGGGTTCCATTATGGTGTCCGTTACCGGCCCATGCGCCTTTTTCCTACGATCACGACTAGCGTTTCCATCGTCTGGGGCTCCTTCAAGTGCTTGGCAAATGTTTTAGGAGGGGTAACGAGGGGCGTCAACAGGCAAAAAGAGTAATATCTGTCCCTGAATGCGGTTTTTTCTTTCCGATTGTTGCTTATTTGGGGGTGTGGTCTGAAATTTTAGGGAAACTTCCCCTTCGGAAGGCGATAGATTCGCAAAAATCCCATCAGATTTCTTCGGGTCGGGTTTTGAAACTGGCGCGATAGGCCGTGGGACTCATCCCGATCAAGTCCCGAAAGGCCGCATTGAAAGCCGAAATGGATTGATAGCCAACCCCCAAAGCGATCTCGGTCACTGGGGCGTTGCTTATCGAAAGCGCCTCAACCGCGCGGATGATGCGAATGCGACGCAAGGCTTCGCGCCATGTCATCCCCAGCTCACTGGCAAACCGTCTGGTCAACGCCCGTGGCGATTGTCCGGTTTGCGCGGCAATGGTCACAAAGCTGAGCGGCGTCTGCGCCAGAGTTGCAGTCAAATCCAACGCATTTTTCAGCGCCTGCGATTTGGGTTGCGGCATCACACAGGGGCAGGGGGTCTGAGACAGCCTGAGCGCCACCTGCGCCAACGCCGTCAGAAGGCTGCGATGATACGGCGTGTCGGGCGCGCGATCTGGCCCAAGGTGACGACAGGCATGAATCAACTCACGCGCCAATGGCGTGACATCAAACACCGACAGCCCGCTGCTGGGGGGATCCATAAAGCCCGCATCAAACAAAACCGAGGCTGAGGTCAGCGGGGATAGCACGGTGATCTCGACGGCTTGGTTGGCGTGGATCAAGGCTGCGCGGGCCGGGGGAAGGGTCCAACGTTGGCCCTGCGCCTCTAATCGCAAAGTGCCCTCGCGGGCATAAAGCAAATAATGTTGGTCGGATTGAAAGGCCGTCGGCTCAGATACTGGGAAAGATTTGTGAATGCAAAAGGCCGACGGCGTCATGATTAGGAGGTCTCGATCAAAGTGGCATCAAATCGGCGGCTGATCGGGGGCGCTGTCATCAATGGGCGCAGCACCTGCGTGACACTTTGAAACGTGTCCGACCCGGTGTAGCCGGAAAAGGCGCTGGCGCTGTCCCATTCATGCTGCACGCAGACCTCTGTGGGGGTGGTTGGGTCCACAAAAGGGGTGAAGGCCAAACATCCCGGCATCTTGCGCACCGTGCCGGCGTGCGACACCAGAGTGTCCAAGGCTGTGTTTGCATCTCTTTGGGCAACCGAAAACCGTACATGTGCGATCAGCATTTTCTTTTCCTTTCAAAACAGGGGCATATCCCATGATCGACTGAAAGGATATGTCAGCGCCCAGTGTCGCGCTAACACCCAAAAGCCAAGTTTCAGCGTCTATCGGCCAAATGTAATAGCTAGGCGGGTTTTCGATAGACTGACACATGCATCTTGCTGTCCGCATGAAATGGCCCGCTTTCCCAATCGCCAAAGCGGTCCTCAAGTTTGAGCCCGGCAAGGCGGGCCATCAGATCCAACTCGCTGGGCCAAGCATAGCGCATCGGGAAGGGGACCAGCTTCATGCCCGTTTCGGTGATGCGCAGTCGTTGAAAGGCAATCCGCTGCGCCACTGGGTCATGATGGGCCGCTTCCAACCAGACCGAATTCTCGGTCATGTTCTTTGAGCTGACCCGTTGATGGTTCGAAAAATCTTTGAAGTCTGGCACAAAGGTTTCCACCAAAAAGCTACCGCCGGGGGTCAGTTTCTGCGCCACGTTTTGGAACAGTCGGATCTGATCCTCTTGGGTGTTTAGGTTGAACAACGTGTTGAACACCAAAAAGATGTGGTCAAAGGTGCCAGCAATGTCCACGTCCGCCATGTCGCCGATTTCGACATGCAAGGCCTCACCGCCCGGTTTTTGGCGCAGCAACGCAACCATAACGGGGGACCCTTCGATCCCAGCAACATCGTGCCCAGCCAAAGACAAAGGCAAGGCAATGCGCCCGGTGCCAATCGCCAGTTCCAACATGCGCCCGCCAGCGGCGAGTTGGGACAAGAAGGCCACCGTTTGATCCGTGGTGCCGGGATTCTGGGTTGCGTCATAGTCGCTGGCGTTCAGCGTCCCAAATGTATCGGGTTCAAATGTAAACATGGGTCAACTCCCCCTAAAATAGGGGAACTAGGCCCGGCTTGCGTGCATCAGGCAAGGGGACCTTGCCCTGCGATAGGCAGCAAGATCTTAGGCGTTACAATCCTGCACCAGTGCCCTGTAGCACCCCATGCTCTAAGGCATAGCGTGTCAGGCCCGCAGTTGAAGAAATCCCCAGCTTGCGTTTGATGTTTTTGCGGTGGGTTTCAACCGTGCGCACCGAGATATCTAACACCGCAGCCACCTCTTTGTTGGATTTGCCCTGCGCCAGTTGCAGCAACACGGTCTGCTCGCGTCCTGTCAGCTGTTCGCGGGTGTTGTCCTCTGGGGTGTAGAGTGATCCTTTGGCGCCCGTGCACAAATAGCGCTTACCAAGCATCACTGTGTCGATCGCGGTCTTGATCTCTTCGGTGGGCACGTCTTTCAAGACATAGCCCAAAGCCCCATGGTTCAGCGCAGATCGGATGTATTCCGGGCTGTCGTGCATCGACAGGATAAGAATGCGGGTTTCGGGCCGGCTTTCTAGGATCATTTCGGTGGCGGTCAGCCCGCCGATATCGGGCATGTTGAGATCCATCAAGATCACGTCCGGCGCAAGGGTTTGCACTTCGTCGATGATGGTGCGGGCGTTTTGATAGGCTGCGACCACCTCGATCCCATCATAGGATTCCAAGACCGATTGGATCCCTTCGGCGACCATTGGGTGATCATCTACAATTGCAATTTTGACGACATCACTCATTGGGAAACCTTTTTCTTGGTGGTCAGCGACTCTTCGGGCGGCAGCAGGTGGCTAAGCGGGATGCGGGCTTCGATCTGGGTTCCATTGCGGCCCGACTGAATGCGCAAATTACCTTCGAGTTGTTCGATCCGCTCTTGAATATTGCGAAGACCCAGACCGCCGGGGCTGCCTTGGCGCTCCTGCTTTTGTTCGATCCCGCAGCCATTGTCGACGATCCGTAGCGTCGCACCATTGCGGTGCCCACGCAGATCGACGTTCACCTCGGTGGCTCCAGAGTGACGTTCAATATTGGTGAGCGCCTCTTGCGCGATCCGATAGAGCGCGGTTTTGCTGTTTTGATCCAGACGGTTGCGAAACACCACGGTGGAAAATTCCGTGCGAATACCTGTGCGGGTGCGAAAGTCATCCGTCAGCGCGTTCAGCGCCGGCCCAAGTCCGAGATCATCCAAAACTCCGGGCCTTAGGTCGCGACTGATGCGACGCACTTCTTGAATGGCGCCAATCAGATTGGACAAGCCTTTGTCTAAGGTCTCTTTGGCGCGGGGATCTTTTTGTTCCAAACGTCGTCGGGTTGTGTCCAACGCGTAACGCACACCAACAAGGATTTGGCTGATTCCATCATGGAGTTCCCGGGCAACCCGGCCGCGCTCTTCTTCTTGGGCATCAAACACCCGCTGGGTCAGCTCTTTGAGTTTGGCATCGGCCAGCCGCCGTTCGCGGATATTGATGAATTGGCCAGACATAAAGACCAACAGCAGGGCCAAGAGCGTGATGGCTCCGATATAGAAGAAGGTTTGGCGGACGCGGTTTTCCACTTCGGCGCGGGCAGCGGAAACGGTGGCAACAATGTCATCGATGAAAACACCTGTGCCCACGGCCCACTGCCACGAGGGAAACGAGGTAACGTAAGTGATCATGCGCGCTTCGACCCCAGTCGAGGGTTTGGGCCACAGATAGCTGTGATAGCCCGCCCCCTGACGGGCGATTCGAATCAGTTCGTCGACGACGGGGGTGCCTTCGCTATCCACCCGCCCGTTCCAATTTTCGTTGATCAAATGGGTTTGGCGCGGGCTGACCAGATTGGTGCCGTCATAGTCGTAAACAAAGAAGGATCCTTCTTCGCCATAGATCATCGCCGAGAGGATCTGCATAACCTGTTGTTTTGCAACTTCGTCATTGGGCGAGGCGGATCCGTAAATAAAGTAAAATCCGTTGCGTGCTTGCGTAACATAGTTGCGCAATTCGGCCTTTTTTGCATCGATCAACTGCACTTCAAGAGCGGCAATTTCGCGCTCGGCAAGTTGTCGAGATTGGTGGGCCACAAGAACGGAAATCGCTGCCGCTGCCAAGACCAAAGGCAAGGTCGCGGTGAGGAAGAGTTTTTGGCCGTAGCTGGGTTTGAGGCTTTCAAAGAGGCGTCGCATGGTCCGAATCGTTACGTCGAATCGCCAGCGAATCCCAGCCTTTCCGACAGGCCCGCGGATAAACAAGGGGTGAATTGGCCAAATTTTTTGCCCAGTTTCGCGCATTCTACGTAGTTGTCGGTATTCCTTGGGAAAGGACGTCACGTTAGTGTCACGTCACTATCAATGATCCGCGTGGGAGCAGGGAGCCCGCGCAGTACCTATAAACTGGGAGGAATATAATATGGATCGTCGTTCTTTTCTGAAAACCTCAGCACTGGGTGGCACAGCAGCTGTTGCGTCCACCACGCTGGCGGCGCCAGCATACGCACAGGGCAAGCGCACACTGACCATGGTTACATCATGGCCACGTGGTTTTGCTGTTCTGGATGATGCAGCATCTTACATGGAAAAAATGGTTTCCGAGATGTCTGGTGGTTCTTTGACCATCGACAAAAAAGCACCTGGCGAACTGGTTGGTGCCTTGGAAGTATTTGACGCCGTGACCTCTGGTCAGGCCGACATGTACCACTCTGCAGACTACTACTTTGGTGGTCAGCACCCAGCGCTGAACTTCTTCACTGCTGTACCTTTCGGTGGTACCGCACAAGAAGTTACCAACTGGTACTACCACGGTGGCGGCGAGCAGCTGCACGATGAGATCGGTGAGATCTTCAACTTCAAAGGCCTGCTGGCGGGTAACTCCGGTTCGCAGTCTGGTGGTTGGTTCCGCAAGGAAATCAACAGCGCCGACGACTTCAACGGTTTGAAATTCCGTATGCCTGGTCAGGGCGGCAAAGTACTGGGTGAACTGGGCGCATCTGTTCAGAACATCCCAGGCGGCGAACTGTACCAAGCTCTGTCTTCTGGTGCTCTGGACGGTCTGGAGTGGGTTGGCCCAATGGCTGACGAACGCGCCGGCTTCCAAGAAGTTGCAAAAATCTACTACGCTGCGGGCTTCCACGAGCCAGGTTCAGCACTTGCAGCCAACGTAAACTTGGACGTTTGGAACGAACTGTCTGACCAGCACAAAGCAATCCTGCGTTACGCGTCTATGGCGACAACTCAGCTGCAGCTGTCAGAAACTCTGTCCAACAACGGTGCCGCACTGGCGCGTCTGCAGTCGCAAGGCGTTAAAGTTCTGCAATTCCCTGACTCAGTTTGGGATGCATTCGGTGCCGCTGCTGCAAAAGTTAAAGATGCCGACATGGGCGACGAGCTTTATGCCCGTACACGCGCCAGCTTCGAAGCGTCTTTGGCAACTTCCGCATCTTGGATCAACAAGTCGGATGGTTACTACGTTGAGCAGCGCGTTCGCGTTCTGGGCGGCGAATAAGACTTATCCGTTCAATCGGATTGGGTGGGGGCGGCCATTGGTTGCCCCCACACTTTAATGGGCGCCTGAGCTCTCCGAGGACATGGGTCTTGGATGAAGCATCGGCGTAGACCCTTGACTAGGGTAGGGGACATATCATGGCAGACCAAACAACCTGCACAGGCTTTTTCCGGCCCATGGTGGAAGAGAAGGGGGCGATCAGCTGTCTGGACCAGTTCCAGAGCGAAGGCCTACTTCAGTTCATCTCGGGCAACGTGCTTGAAGGTTTCTACAATTTTTTCACCGCAGTAGCTAATCCGTCCATGTGGCTGGATTGGAGCGACAAACAAGCGCTGATGCGCTTTGTCTATTACGGCGGTTCGGTTGAGTTTTTCTTTGTTGTACTGAACATCACATTGATGGTGACGCTGATTGGGATCTTGCGACCCAATTTCATGTGGGGCTGCGTTCGGGTTCTGGAAGGGTTTGCCAATACGGTTGGTCGCTTCTTTGCTTGGGCCGGTTTGTTGATGGTGTTGCAGCAAATTATCATCGTGTTCATGCAGCGGATCTTCACCCGTCCCGACATCGTGTTCGGTTTCGGTGTTCCATTGCAATATGATATCAGCTGGTACGCAGAAGAACTTAAGCTTTTCAATGCTTTGGTGGTCACACTTTGTGCGACATACACCTTTGTTCAAGGCGGCCACGTCCGCGTTGACTTGGTCTATTCTGCGGTCCGCTTTCGCACCAAAAAGGTCATCGACATGTTTGGCGCGCTGATCTTCATGGTGCCAACGGCCGTGCTAATTTGGATGTACGGCTGGTACTTCATGTGGCGCCACCTGATCGTGCCAAAACCCTCGGCCAGTGACTCGCTTGAGCGCTTGCTGAACAAATCCCGCGCGCTGCGTTGGAATGTCGAAACCATTGGCTTCTCGCCAAACGGCTTCAGCGGATACTTCCTGTTTAAGATCCTGCTGATCGCATTCTGCGGCATGGTCTTCTTGCACGGGATCGCCTTTTTCTACCGCTCTTTCCTTGAATGGAGAGAAGGTCAGGAAAGTGAAAATAAATACCTGGTCAAGGACACACTTGGCGAAGGTGAAGAGGCCTTTGAAGGCACGCATTAAGAGGACATTAAGAAATGTTGTTAGGACTTGATGGCGTCGAAATCGGCCTGATCATCGTATTCATGTGCCTGTTTGGCGGTATTCTATCTGGCTTTCCGGTGGCGTTTGCCATCGCGGGGGCCGGGATCATCTCCTTCGGGATCATCGCCGCGCTTGATAGCGCTGGTTTGCTGATCCATCAGGCGATCGATACCTCCTCAGAGGCATATCAAACGCTGGTGGCCAGTGGCGTTAAAGAAGAAATTGTCTCGGTCTTTAGATATCCCGACTTGCCTCGTTTGGCAGAGCCGGTGTTTGTCAAAGGCTGGGAAGTGGCACTGGATCGCAATGTCTCGTTCATTGTGAACCGGATCAACGAACGCGTTCTGGCGGGGCAGTCAATCGAGACTCTGTTGGCGGTTTTGATGTTCGTTCTGATGGGGATCACCCTTGAACGGTCAAAGATCGCGAACGATCTGTTGACCACTATGGCGCGGGTGTTTGGCCCATTGCCGGGTGGTTTGGCTGTGTCTGTTGTGGTTGTGGGGGCCTTCTTGGCTGCCTCAACTGGGATCGTGGGCGCAACCGTTGTAACCATGGGGCTGCTGTCGCTGCCGACCATGCTGCGCAACGGCTATAGTGCAGAGCTGTCTACCGGTGTGATTGCTGCGTCGGGCACATTGGGGCAGATCATTCCGCCTTCGATTGTGATCGTTTTGCTTGGCACCTTAGCGGGTGACCTTTACTCCGCCGCGCAGGAATCTCGTGCGATTGAAGCGGGCTGTACAGATGCATTGACCTACCTTGGCGAACCTGCGGTGGTTTCGGTTGGGACATTGTTCCAAGCGGCGCTGTTGCCGGGTGTCATGTTGGCTCTGCTCTATGCGCTTTATGCCTTTGGCTATGCCTTGCTGAACCCCAGCAAAGCGCCAGCGGTTGACGTTGGTCATTCCGACCACGCTGTTATCACCCGCAATGAAGGCCTGACATGGTTCTTGGCTGTTCCTGCAGCCCTGATCGGTGGCTTCTTCATGCTGAGCTCCGTTGGCATTGTTGGCAGTCAGAACTTGGTTGTCGACAGCTATACTGACATCGGTTCAAGTGCCTCGTTGCGCACCAATGTGTCTGAAAGCTGTCAGGCGTCGATGATCGTGCTGCATGGCCAAGAGGCCTGGGACACAGCGATCGCCGAGCAAGAGGCCATCGCGGCCGCAGGCGGTGTACAAGAGAGCGTCAAACTGACCGAAGAAGAAATCGCCACAAAGCGGGCCGAGAAAGCAGCAGCCGCTGCCCCAATCGGATCCGGCGTTGCGTTCTTGTTCTTGGTGTTCGGTTTGGTTCTGGCCTTTGCACGCGGAGTGAACCCAAGTGCAGAACGTCGTCCTTTGGTGATCGGTGCTTTGGGTGTGGTTCTGGGATTGATCGTGGATATCGTTCTGATCAAGACCACAGCAAGTTCCGGTCTGACCGTGATCTTACTGGCCGTGCCTTTGGTGATCACAGCGTATGGCTGTAAAACAGCGCTGCTCCGTCTGGCCGAAAACGAGCTGATCCGGGTGGTCTTCCCACCTCTGGTTCTGATCGTGGCTGTTCTGGGATCGATCCTTGGTGGCATCACCAACCCAACGCCGGCTGCGGCACTTGGGGCTGGTGGCGCGATCATGCTGGCGGCATATCGCAAGCTGCGGGATCAGGATCAGTCTGGCAAGATCATCATCTATTCCACCTTTGCGGTGGGGCTGATGATCCTTTTGGGCATGAACTTTGATCTGCGTATCAACACCTCGTCGGTTTCCTTTGAAACCTGGGTCGCCTTCTTTGTGACCTACGCGTGTTACCTCTACGCTGCGTTTGGCCTGCTGTACTCTTGCTGGGTGCTGTATCAAACCAGTGTTCTGTCACCGGTGGTGCGTGAAACTGCGAAAGTGACCTCGATGGTCTTTACCATCCTGATCGGTTCGCAGCTGTTGAACTTGGTGGTGATTTCCTTTGGGGGAGAGCACTATATTCAGCAGTTCCTGAAAAGCTTCGATAATGAATTCACTGTCTTCTTGATCGTGATGTTGGTGCTCTTCGTGCTTGGTTTCGTGCTTGATTTCCTAGAGATCATCTACATCGTGATCCCGATTGTTGGGCCGGTAATCTATGGCGGTACCTTCGATCCTAAGTGGGTGACGATCATGATCGCTGTGAACTTGCAGACCAGCTTCCTGACACCGCCGTTTGGCTTTGCGCTGTTCTACTTGCGCGGCGTGGCCCCATCGAGCGTCACGACAGGACACATCTATCGCGGTGTGGCACCCTTTGTTCTGATCCAAGTTGTTGGGATCGCGATCTTGTGGATGTTCCCTGCGATTGTGACCATTGTTCCGGCGCTGATCGGCAACTAAGCTAGCCATAGGCTTGAATGACAAAACCGTCCCCCATCTGGGGGGCGGTTTTTTTGTGGGCAAAGATCACTGGCGCGCCTGAGCCAGTTGCGCCGCCACAGCCTTGATCGCCGCTGATTTAAGAGGGCCTTGCCGGCACAGCGGCCCGATGCCCTGATCCCGACAGAACTGACCAAGGGCCCTTAGGGTTGGTGTGTGCAGATACCCATTGGCGCGACCGGGCTGGTATCCCAAGGCTGTCAGCTCTTTTTGGACCACCCGCACATAGGCGTTGCGGTTCAAACTGGCCGTGACACTTAAACCGCGCGCATAGGCGTCGCTGGGAGCGGCGCGCAGGATTTTTTCAGACCCGGTCCAAAAGGTCGAAGGTCTCTGTACAAACGCCAGATGCAGCGCCTCTTCGGTCCGTGTTGTGGCGCTAAGATCGCTATGATCCAACAGGGCAACACGGTCCATCACATGTTTGGCCGGGGCCACATGTGTCAGGCGGTAATGTCGGATCAACGCCCCCGCCGCCTTGCCGTTGCCGTCATCAGCGTGGGTGGTCAACAGACGCACAATTTGCTGGTCATCTAGCAATTTGCGTTTGGTTTTTGTCGCCGCATAGAGCGCCCCCATCGCAGCCGTGTAATCACCAGTATTGGCCATGGTCAGCAACTCGGGCCAAGCGGTGTGAGGATTGGACAAGGGGCCCAGTCTTTTGGCGGCATGGGCGATCAACAGATTGACCTCTGCGCCGCGGACATCTTTGGAGACCGCCTGTGTCAGATTACGCAGGGCGGCCTCATGCGCGCCTTGGCTCATTTGCGCTTTGGCCAGCGAAACCAATGCTCGGTCATGCCCAAGGGTGACTGCGCGTTGATAAAGCGTGATCGCTTGGCCAATATCTGCGGGGGTTCCGATACCTTTCAGCGTGAAATAGGCCAAACGCTCGATAGCGCGGGGATGGCCTTCTGCCGCTAGGTCGGACAAGCGCTGGAGGCTTTGCCCCGGATCGCTGTCTTGCAGATCCAGTGCGGCGTAAAGCTGCTCTTTGAACGCACCCGACGCGGCGTTAAGCGGCGCAGGACAGATCATCATAACCGTTAAAGCCATGGTGAGTACCGGGACAAGTGCTGAGCGACAGGTTCGAAAATACATAGTGGACCCTCCGAAAAGTGAGGGTGCTAAGATCGCACCAAACTGAGCGCACGCGCCGGTGCAGGAGGTATAGAGCCTAGGTGCAACAGGGTAGGGGATAACCTTTTGGGTATTTGACCAGCAAAGCCCAGAAGGTCAGCACGATCCGTGGACGAAGACGTTCGTCGCCTAAGAAATTCCTGCGCAATTGGTCCTGAACGTGCTGGAACTGACCGGGTGAGGCGGTGTTGCAGCGTCTTCAGAGCGAGCGGACAAAGCGCTTAAGAATTGGCAAATTCAATCAGATCCCAGCGGTTGCCAAAGGGATCGCGCCACACCGCGACACTGCCATAGTCTTCGTGGCGGGGGGCTTCTTCGAAGGTGACGCCAGCCGCCAGCATGGCGCTGTGGTCACGCTCAAAATGATCGGTTTCAAGAAAGAACCCCACGCGGCCACCGGTTTGGTTGCCCACCGCAGCCGATTGCGCAGGACCGTCGGCCTTGGCAAGCAAAATGCGTGTTTCTGCGCCCTTGGGGGCGACAACCACCCAACGTTTGCCGTCACCTTGATCGGTGTCATCGATCAGATCAAATTGCATCGCGTTGACATAGAATTCAATCGCAGCGTCGTAGTCTGGCACCACAAGCGCAAACAGAGAAATTCGTTGCATAGATCAGCGGCGCACAGGGGGGCTGAGGTCAGGCAAAGAGATATTGGCAACCTGTTCTGCAATCGGATCCGTGGATGCCGGGTTCAGTTCAGAGGAATAGGCCTCTTCGCCTTGGAACGCTTCCCATTTGCCGCCTCGGAACACTTCGAGGCCAGCGAATTTGGATTTGTAGCCCATTTTGGCGCTGCCCTGCACCCAATAGCCGAGGTAGACATGCGGCAGGCCGGCTTCTCTGGCGATTTCCATGTGATCCAAAATCACATAGGTGCCCAAGCTGTCTTTGCGACGATCCGGGGCATAGAAGGAATAGACCATGCTGGCGCCATCTTCTAGCAGATCGGTCAGGCAGACCGCCACCAATTCGCCGGTTTGCGTGTCTGAATATTCGATGACGCGTGTGCGAATAGGTGTCTCTTCGATCATGGCTGCGAATTCGAACACATCCATATCTGCCATGCCACCATCGGCGTGACGTTGATCTAGATAACGACGAAACAGATCGTATTGGGCTTCGGTGGCCCAAGCCGAGGTGACGCGGCGCGTCAACCCAACGTTGCGCTTTAACGTGCGGCGCTGGGTCTTGTTGGGTTCAAACCCATCAACACGAATGCGCGCTGACAGGCAGGCCGAACAATCCGAACACGATGGGCGATAGAGGACGTTTTGCGACCGGCGAAACCCCTGTGTTGACAGGCTGTCATTCAGCTTGCTGGCACTGTCCCCTTGCAGGGCAGTGAACAACTTCCGCTCCATCCTATCCGCAAGATAGGGGCACGGCTGAGGCGCCGTGACATAGAACTGAGGGGCCAAAGGTAACGTGTGTCGCATGAACTCTTTCAACCGGTTTGGGCAAAAAGATAGCAGCGTTCAAAGCTGTCGCCAAGAGTCGATTGTTTGACGTCAAAAAACGGCAAGTGTCGGAAAACACTTACCGGATTTGGTATAGTCAGTGGCGGGCACTGCGGTTGATCGCAACGGTGCCAAGCAAATGATCGCTAAGCCCTTGATTACGATCCGATGTCGCCATCAGAACAACAGAGATCAGTTGCAAAAGCGGCATGGCAAAGGAAACCGTTAATCCCAAAGTATGCAAAAATGCAGTGCCAAAATCGAGTTTTTCCCCATCAGCTTTGCGCAATTCGACGGCAAACAGACGCATGCCCCATGTCGCAGACCCATTGGCCAGGGTCACAACCCGGTATCCAAAGCCAACGACAAGCACCAGCAGAGGAAAGAAAAACAAAGCGGTAAACGCTGTGAAGGGCACAATCAGCAAGCAAAGCAAAACAATCGCAATCGTGTCGACCAGCCAGGCAAACACACGTTTGGCGTTCACATCCTGATAAAATTCAGGCTGGGTGCGCGGGTCGGGCAATTGCCAGGAATACTGGCTCATTTGAAATTCCTTTCGGTAAACATCTGGTCACAAATTGGGAAGGAGGCGGCCCGGAAGACCGGACCGCTTGGAGGATAGGTTAGGCGGTTTCGTCTGCAGTGTGGCCTTCGGCCGCTGCTTTCGAACGCTCACCCATAAAGGCGTCAAATTCGGATTTGTCTTTTGCTTCACGCAGACGCTGAAGGAAAGCTTCAAAGTCGTCTTGTTCCTGCTCTAGGCGGGACAGTGTGTCAGCTTTATACGCGTCAAAGGCCGAATTGCCGCTGGATTTCATTGCATGGAAACCATGTTGAGTGCGTCGTTTGCAAGTCTTCGAGAACATTTGTTTGCTCCAAATCATGTAGAATAGAAGGGCCAGACCAACGGGCCAGAAAAAGATAAAGCCAAGGACCATGGCAGCGATCCATGCGCCTTTCCCTTTGCTGTCCAACCAAGCTTCGGTGCGAGTGAGCCAAGTCGAGCGTTGCGGGGTGGCATGGGTATAGGCGGCGGCGGGGGTCATCAATCTCTCCATCATTAAGTTAATGTGAATGCGTTTCACATTACATAGATTGGGGTTCCTAGGGGAAAGTGCAATGGTTAATGTGAATGTTTTTTACATTTAGATTGAAGCTTGTTTATTTTCAATTGTTTAGTTGGCATATTGTCGGCGATTTTTTGAATTTATCTCAGCGGACAGCCTGAAGTTTGAGACCCGACTAGAGGGGCTTGGGGCAAATTATCACGACTCATTGGGGGAAATTCAAATCTGTAGGGTCTTTGAAAAAACGGGCAAAACTGATCGGTGTCATTGACCCTCTCGTCTGGCCCGATACTAATCTGAGCATGAGTTTTGTATCCCGAATGACCCGCCAGCCGATTGCGTTTGACCGTGACCTTGGAAACGAGGCGGTTGCGCCGTTTCGTGATCAGCCCCCCGAATTGCGTGGGTTGATCACCGGGGTCGGGGGATGCAGCCCCTACCTCAAATCGCTGATGGAAAAAGAACACGATTGGATTTCGGCAGCCTTTGACGCACCTGAAACTGCCTTAGAAACTGAATTTGAACGCCTTGAGGCCGTGGCACCGGATGCATTGCCCAAAGCGTTGCGCCAAGCCAAGCGGCGGGTGGCCCTGCTGGCTGGTCTGGCGGATTGCGCAGGCGTCTGGTCCCTCGAAGAGGTCACCACGGCGTTGACCCGTCTGGGCGACACGGCCTGTCATTTGGCGTTGCGGGCCACGGTGGGCGCAGAGATCAAACGCGGCAAGTTGCCGGGGGCCACACCAGAAGACGCTGAAACGGCGGGGGGCATGGTTGCTTTGGCCATGGGAAAGATGGGGGCGTTTGAGCTGAACTACTCCTCTGACATCGATCTGATCTGCCTGTTTGATGAACGTCGATTTGACCGAGATGACTATCACGAGGCGCGCGCGTCTTTTGTGCGGGCGACGCGGAAAATGTCGGCGATGCTGTCGGACCTGACAGGGGATGGCTATGTGTTTCGCACCGATCTGCGGTTGCGCCCAGACCCGGCGGTGACGCCGGTCTGTATGGCGATGGGCGCGGCGGAAACCTATTACGAAAGCCTTGGTCGCACGTGGGAACGCGCCGCGTATATCAAGGCCCGCCCCGCAGCCGGTGATCTGGCCGCTGGGCAGGATTTTTTGAACACGCTGCGCCCGTTTGTCTGGCGCAAACACCTCGATTTTGCCGCGATCCAAGACGCCCATGACATGCGGCTGCGCATCCGGGAACACAAAGGCCTTGGTGGGGATCTCGATTTGCTGGGGCACAACATGAAGCTGGGGCGCGGCGGCATCCGTGAGATCGAGTTTTTCACGCAGACCCGCCAGTTGATCTCGGGGGGGCGCGATCCTGAATTGCGGGTCACCGGCACAGTTGAGGGCCTGTCGGTGCTGGCGCAAAAAGGGTGGATCGAAAACGATGTGGCCACTGCGCTCACCGATCACTACCGGGCCCACCGCGAGGTTGAGCACCGGCTGCAAATGATTGCGGATGCGCAAACCCACACCCTGCCCAAAAGCGAAGAGGGCCTGCAACGGTTGGCCTGTTTCCTGGGCCGAGAGGTCGACAGCCTAAAGATCGAACTGCGCGGCCGTCTGGAACAGGTGCATGGCCTGACCGAAGGGTTCTTTGCCCCGGATGCGGCCCCCGCCAAGGCACCACAAACAACGTTGGATCCGGAAATGGTGTCGCGTTGGCGCAGCTACCCTGCGCTGCGCTCTGCCCGTGCTGTTGAGATCTTTGAACGGATCAAACCACGTCTGGCGGATCAGCTGTCGCGCGCGGCGCGCCCCGAAGAGGCGGCCCTTGCCTTGGATGGCTTTCTGAAAGGTTTGCCCGCTGGGGTGCAGCTGTTGTCATTGTTCGAAGCCAACCCGCAACTGATTGATCTTTTGGTGGATATTGTTGGCACCTCGCCAGCGTTGGCCCGCCATCTGGCGCAGCACTCAAATGTGTTTGACGCGGTGATCGGCGGTGATTTCTTCTCGGATTGGCCGGGCAAACAAACCCTGCGAGAGGAATTGGCCAGCCAGCTGCAGGCCGAACAGGACTATGAGCGCAAACTGGATTTGGCCCGGCGCTGGGTTAAAGAATGGCACTTTCGCATAGGGGTGCACCACCTGCGCAATCTGCGCAGCGTCGATCAGGTTTCTGGTCAATATGCGGATCTGGCCGAAGCTGCGTTGGCGGCGCTGTGGCCCGAGGTGGAGGCGCAGTTTGCACAGAAACATGGACCCTGCCCGGGGCGCGGGGCGATGGTGCTTGGGATGGGCTCTTTGGGGGCTGGCCGGTTGAATGCCAGTTCGGATCTGGACCTGATTGTGATCTATGATGCCGCTGGGGTGGACTATTCCGACGGGCGACGCCCATTGGCGGCGCGGGCGTATTATGCGCGACTGACGCAATCCATGGTCACCGCTGTGACCGCTTTGATGGCTGAGGGGCGGCTTTATGAGGTGGATATGCGTCTGCGCCCCTCTGGCACCCAAGGGCCCGTCGCGGCGAGCCTCAGCAGCTTTCGCGACTATCAACTGACCCAAGCCTGGAGCTGGGAGCATCTGGCCTTGACCCGTGCGCGCGCCGTGGCTGGTCATCCAGAGGTCGCTCAAGACGTTGAGGCCGTGCGCCTCGAAGTGCTTGGCCAAGCGCGTGACAGTCAAAAGCTGTTTGGCGACGTCTTGGACATGCGCGAAAAGATTGCAGCGGCAAAAACGCCCGCCGGACCTTTTGAAGTGAAAATTGGGGCAGGGCGGCTGCAAGACATCGAGTTGATGGCGCAAACGGGCGCGTTGATGTCTTCTTCGGCCTCACATCAGGTGTCTGACGGGCTAAAGTCAGCTGTCGCCAGTGGTTGGCTGCGCGAAGAAGAGCGGCTTCAGGCGCAAGCTAGTTATGAGATGTTTTGGAAGGTTCAAATGGTGGCCAAATTGCTGAGCGAAAAGCCGTTGGACATGGACAATATTGGCCAAGGGGGGCGTGACCTGTTGCTGCGTGAAACGGGGATGACCTCTGTCGAAACCCTAGAGGCAGCGCTGCGCAAAGCCGGGGCGCAAACCGGCGCCATCGTGCACGAGGCGCTGCGCCGGGGGATGACGTGAGCCAAATCGACGTCACATTGCTGGACCCCAAAGGTGTCATCGCGGAAAGTTTTCGGATCGAAAACCTGTCCCCTGAGGATGCGCGGTCGATTTTTCTGGGGTGGGTGCTGGATTTACCGGATGGCTCTGATGTGGCCAAGCTATGTGTGGCGCTGCTGAATGCGCATGCTCAGCAAGATCAAAACCATCCGATGATGCGCGTCTTGCAAAGCGGACGTACCAGATCTGCCAAACAAAAACGCCGCGGCGGCTGGAAGGCACGACGCGGCGTTTAGAGTTGCGGAATATGACATATTCCGGACCGGAAAATGTGCATTTTCCGACCCGTTTTTTGTACAAAAAACGCGCTTAGCCCAATTCGCAGGCTTCTTTGGCGAGGGCTGTAATGCCTTCCCAGTCACCAGCATCGACCAGTGACTTAGGGGCCACCCAGCTGCCACCCACACAAGCGGTGTTTGGCAGAGCCCAATATTCATGCGCGTTCTTTGTGCCAATGCCACCGGTTGGGCAGAACAGCACCTGAGGGATTGGCGAAGACAGCGACTTCAAAAACGGCGCGCCGCCAGCGGCTTCGGCCGGGAAGAACTTTTGCACGGTATAGCCGCGCTCCAGCAATGCCATCGCTTCGGATGCTGTTGCCGCACCGGGCAGCAAGGGCAGGTCCAGCTCTTCGCAGGCTGCCAGTACAGTGTCGGTCGCGCCGGGCGAAACGGCAAAGCGCGCGCCAGCTTCTTTGGCTTTGCGGGCGTCTTCTGGGGTCAGGATTGTGCCTGCACCCACGATGCCGCCTTCGACCTCTGCCATCTCGCGGATGACATCCAATGCGGCGGGTGTGCGCAGGGTGACTTCGAGCACGGGCAGCCCACCTTTGACCAAAGCTTCGGCCAGAGGTTTTGCGGTTGCGGCGTCTTCGACAACCAAAACCGGGATGACAGGGGCCTTACGGCACAGCATTTCAGAAAAGGCACTTGCCTCTTGCGGGGTCATAGCAGGGAATCTCCTGTGGGATGAATTTGCGGTCTTATACGACGACCGCCGCGCCTTCGGTAGCCAAACCTACATTTTCCCGGAAGGTTGCAAAAAGCTCGCGCCCAATGCCATGACCATTGTCACTTAGATCCGGGGTATCTGCTGTACGGTTTTGGAAGTCTTCGCTGAGGTTTTCCAGCACACCGCTGACCGCATCAACCCGCACAAGGTCACCGTCGCGCATGCGCGCCAGCGGGCCACCGGCCACGGCCTCGGGGCTGACATGGATGGCGGCAGGCACCTTGCCAGACGCGCCCGACATCCGCCCATCGGTGACCAGAGCCACCTTCAGGCCGCGATCTTGCAGCACAGCCAGCATCGGTGTCAGGTTGTGCAATTCCGGCATGCCGTTGGCCTTGGGGCCTTGGAAGCGGACAACAACCACGGTGTCTTCGGTAAATTCATTGGCTTGGAACGCCTCTTTGACGGCCTGTTGGCTTTCAAAGACACGGGCTTTGGCTTCGATCATCTGACGTTCAGGCGCCACAGCCGAAACCTTCATAATGCCTTGACCCATATTGCCTTTCAGCTGTTTCAGGCCACCAGAGGTTTGGAAAGCTTCGGCGACAGGGCGCACGATTTTTTCGTTGAGGCTAACCTTTGTGCCGGGTTCAAAAGACACGCGCCCATCCTTGAGCTTGGGTTCTTGTGTGTAAAGCCCCATGCCTTGACCCGCGATGGTTTTCACATCTTCATGCAGCAAGCCCGCCTCAAGAAGTTCACCAATCATAAAGCCCAATCCACCGGCAGCATGGAAGTGATTCACATCAGCCAATCCGTTGGGATAAACCTTGGCCAGCAGCGGTGTCACCGTGCTCAGTTCATCAAAGTCTTCGAGGGTCAACAACACGCCCGCGGCCCGCGCCATGGCTGGCAAATGCAACACGAGGTTGGTCGAGCCCCCCGTGGCCATCAGCCCCACAATGCCGTTCACAAAGGCGCGTTCGTCCAGAATGTCACAGACCGGGCGATACGCATTGCCCAAAGCGGTGATTTGCAGCGCCTGCTCGGCACCTGCCACGGTCAAAGCATCGCGCAACGGCGTGTTGGGGTTCACAAATGAGGCCCCCGGCAGGTGCAATCCCATGAACTCCATCAGCATCTGGTTCGAGTTTGCTGTGCCATAGAAGGTACAGGTGCCCGGCCCGTGATACGAGGCCATTTCCGAGGCCATCAGCTCGTCACGTCCCACTTCACCAAGTGCAAATTTCTGACGGACTTTGGCTTTTTGATCATTCGGAATGCCGCTGGTCATCGGACCTGCGGGCAAAAACACACCGGGAATATAGCCAAATGTCGCCGCGCCAATGATCAGGCCGGGAACAATCTTGTCGCAGACCCCCAAATAAACAGCCGCGTCATAGGTGTTGTGCGACAAGGACACCCCAGTGGCCAAGGCGATCACATCGCGCGAGAAAAGCGACAACTCCATGCCAACCTGACCCTGAGTGACACCATCACACATAGCAGGGACGCCACCGGCAACCTGTGCGGTTGCGCCCGCGGCGCGCGCCGCGTCGCGGATCAGCTGTGGGTAGCGTTCAAAGGGCTGATGCGCCGACAGCATATCATTGTATGCGGTGATGATACCAAGGTTTGCGGCGCGGCCTTGTGCCAATGCCCCTTGGTCTTGACCCATAGCGGCATAGGCATGAGCTTGGTTGCCACAGGTCAGATGAGCGCGACGTGGCCCTTCTTCTGCAGCTTGGCGCATGCGGCCCAGATAGGTTGATCGGCTGGTGTGGCTGCGTTCGCGAATACGGTCTGTGACCTTGGCGATGACGTCGTTCAATACTGGCATTGGACCTCTCCGGTGCTTTGGCGATTCCTTACAATGTTAGCGGTAACATTGCAAGCGTTGTTGCATGAGGTTTCCCGATTTCACGCGGCAGGAAAGGGGAGGGGCATCCCCCTTTCTGGGCGGAGTTTGTCGTCAATTTGTCCCGCAATGATCTTAGTATTGATCCGTCTATGTCTAAAAGTTGCCTCAATTGAACGCGACATTGGCTGCAACGAAGATGAGGGCGAAACCCGCCCAGAGGAGTAGACACCATGAAAATGTTTCGTACTGGTATCATGCTTTCAATTGGTTTGGCCCTTTCGGCCTGTGGTTCATTCGATACGGCGTCGCGAAACGCTCCGCTGGAACTTAGTCAAATCGTCCCTGCACCTGTGGCTGCTCCGGCGGTTGCAATTGCAGATTATAACATCAAAGTTTCTCGCGGCCTGCGGGTTTCTGAGGCCAACACCTATTACCCGCTGGGGGATATCGTTTGGCGCGGTGACCGCGTTGGGGATCGTCACGCTCAGGTGGCTCGAATCCTTCAGGACAGCATCCTGAAAGTTCAGGCTGAAAACGCTGAAGCGGCTTTGCCTGTTGTTGTGGATGTTGAAATCCTGCGCTTTCACGCTCTGACCGAAAAAACACGCTATACCATTGGCGGTGTCCATTCGGTGACATTCAACATGACCGTACGCAATCCGGCCACTGGCGAAATCTTGGTGCCTGAGTACGAAGTAAATGCAAACCTGCGTGGATTTGGTGGCTCCAAGGCCATCTATGCCGAACAGCAGGGTCTAGATCAAAAGACCCGGATCACGCATCATCTGGCAAACGTCATTGCCCAAGAACTGGCCGCGCCCGGATCTGTTGGTCCCGCCGTTGTCGAGCTGGTTGACGGGCTGGAAGTGAACTTTGGCTCTGAGCAAGACGAATACGTCCAACTCTGAGCTTTCGCAAAATTAAGAACATAGGTAAGAGGGTGTTATGACAACGCCCTCTTATCCTATTGTACGCCTTCGTCCCAAAGCCAACGCTCGTGCCATTCGGCACGGCTTTCCTTGGGTTTATGAAAACGAGTTGGTCACAGACCGACGCACCAAAAAGATCGCTCCCGGCGAGCTGGCGGTTCTGGAAGACACCGAACGGCGCCCTATGGGCGTGGTGGCCATGAACCCCAATTCACGTATCATCTGCCGCATGCTGGATCGCGATCCAGAGGCCGTGATTGATCAAGCATGGTTTGCAACACGCCTCTCTAAAGCTTTGGAATTGCGCGAAAACCTGTTTGATGCGCCCTTTTATCGTTTGATCCACGCTGAGGCAGACGGGCTGCCGGGTGTCGTGATTGACCGCTTTGGCGATCACGCCGTGGTTCAGGCAAACGCCGCTTGGGCAGATGTTGCCTTTGAGCAGTTGCTGGCCGCTTTGGTTGAAGTCACCGGTGTCAGCTGCGTGATCAAAAATGCCTCTGGTCGCGCGCGCCAACTGGAAGGGTTGGACGACGAAACCAAGGTTGTTTTGGGCCAAGCGCCCGACGCTGCGATTCCGGTGCCCATGAATGGCGCCACCTATATGGCCGATCTGACAGGGGGTCAGAAAACGGGCCTGTTCTTTGATCAACGCCCAAACCATGCCTTTGGAACCCGCCTGTCCAAAGGCGCGCGCGTGCTGGATGTCTTTAGTCACGTGGGTGGATTTTCACTGGCCGCACTGGCAGGGGGCGCTGAAAGCGGCCTGGCAGTGGATGGATCTGCGGCCGCACTGGAACTGGCCACGGCTGGTGCCAAAGCAACCGGCGTTGCGGATAAGTTTTCAACCCGAAAGGGCGATGCCTTTGATGTGATGACGGCGCTGGCCGCTGAGGGGGCAGAATTTGACGTGGTGGTCTGTGATCCCCCCGCTTTTGCACCGTCCAAACAATCTGTCGAAGCCGGTCTGCGGGCCTACGAGCGGGTGGCGCGTCTGGCCTCCGCTTTGGTGGCGCCGGGTGGATATCTCGTGCTGTGTTCGTGCTCTCATGCGGCGGATTTGGTCAAGTTTCGCGGCGCGTCGGTGCGCGGTATCGGCCGGGCAGGGCGTCAGGCGCAGCTGATCCATACGGGCTATGCCGGACCGGATCATCCTTTGATGCCTCAACTGGCCGAAAGCGGCTATCTCAAGGCCTTGTTCTTCCGCCTATGAAGATCTTGCTCGACGCCTGCGTGATCTATCCAACGGTCATGCGCGAAGTGCTTATGGGGGCGGCCCGCGAAGGTCTTTTCCAACCCCAATGGTCGGCGCGCATCTTAGAAGAATGGGCGCGCGCCGCCCGAAAATTAGGCCCCGAAGGTGAGACACTGGCGCGCGGCGAAATTGTGATGTTGCGGGCGGCGTGGCCCAAAGCAGAGATCCAATATGCACCAGCACTGGAAGATCGGCTTTGGCTTCCTGATCCGGCTGATACCCATGTGTTGGCAGCGGCCATAGCGGGCAGTTCCGACCTGATCCTGACGATGAACGCCAAGGATTTTCCGCGCCATATTCTGCACGAAGAAGGCTTGGAGCGTTTGGATCCCGATGGGTACCTACGTCAACTCTGGCACGACAGCCCCGAGGCGATGGCCCGTGTTGTTGAACAGGTGCGCCAAGAGGCTGAGCGTCTTTCCGGACAAGAATGGAGCACCCGGGCCCTGATGAAGAAAGCTCGACTACCGCGTTTGGGGAAAGCCTTAACGGCGTGAAAGGGATGGGCTAGTGCCCCCACTTTTCGTCCAGCTGTTGAATGGCTTTGATGCGCAGCTCTGTTTTGGGGTGGCTCAACAACCAAGCAGGAGCTGATCCTGCTTGGCTCTGGGTCAAATCTTCGAGTTTTTGAAACAGGGAAATCTGTGGGGCGACGCCAAACCCGGATTTGGTCAACAAAGCCGCTGCATATTCATCAGCCTCATACTCATCCGTGCGCGACAATCGAGCAGAAAACAGCTTGATGATCGAATTGGCAACGAACCCACCAATCCCGGGCAAGAACCGAGACAAAACCATTGCCAAGGCTGTGCGCAGGGCGTTTTGACCCGAAAAGTCGATCATGCGCCGCCGTGAATGCCCCAAGGCAACGTGGCCAAGTTCATGTGCAATCACACTGGCCAACTCCTCGGCAGACACCGCGCCTTCGGTGAATTTACGATAAAACCCGCGGGTGATGAAAATGCGCCCATCCGGTGCAGCAAGACCATTCACCGGGTCAATTTCGTAGAGATAAACACGAACACGCGGCAAATCTAAGGCCCGCGCCAAGCGATCGAGAATGGGCTGTAACTTAGGGTCGGCCAGTTCTGTGGACTTGGCGGACAGCTCTTTGGCGGTCCGCCAAGCGGACATGCGATACATCGCAAAGCCATAGAGTACGGCAAGTAAGATGGGGGTGAAGCGCAACATAGTAAATCATATGGGGACTCGGCCCGGTGGGAACAAGCATTATTCCAACTGGAAACACGGTGGTGGCTGCGAACACAGAATTTGAAAAATTCTGATCCGGAAAATGTACATTTTCCGACCCGTTTTCTTTCAGAAAACGCGCCCTCCTTTTAGCGGGAGAGTAGTTTCATACCTGCGTCCAAGCCTTGGAGGGTCATTGGAACCATGCGGCCTTCAAAAATGTCAGAGATCATTTCAATGGATTGCGTGTAGGGCCAGTATTTTTCCGCCACCGGGTTTATCCAGACGTGATCGGGCCATTGCGCGCGCACCCGCTCCAGCCAGATTTGCCCGGATTCTGCGTTCCAGAATTCATTGGCGCCCCCGGGGGCGGCCACTTCGTAGGGGGACATCGAGGCGTCGCCAACGATGATACATTTATACTCACCGCTGTAGGTGTTCAGGATGTCCCATGTTTGGGTCTGTTGATCCCAGCGTCGTGCGTTGTCCTTCCACACTCCGTCATAGAGGCAGTTGTGAAAGTAGAACACTTCCAGCGTCTTGAACTCGGATTTTGCGGCGGAAAACAACTCTTCCAGCACTTGGATATGAGGGTCCATTGAGCCGCCAATATCAAGGAACAACAGAACCTTAACCGCATTACGCCGCTCAGGGCGCGTTTGCACGTCCAGATAGCCATGTTCTGCGGTGGCTTGGATGGTGCCGTTCAAATCCAGCTCTTCTGTTGCCCCATCGCGGGCCCAGCGACGCAAGCGTTTCAGCGCCACTTTGATATTGCGGGTGCCCAGCTCTACGTCCCCATCCAAATTGCGGAACTCTCGTTTGTCCCAGACTTTGGCAGCGCGTTGATGGCGGCTTTCTTTTTGACCGATCCGCACGCCCTCGGGGTTATAGCCATATGCGCCAAACGGAGAGGTGCCAGCCGTGCCAATCCATTTGTTGCCCCCTTGATGGCGGCCTTCTTGTTCCTTGAGGCGTTCTTTGAGCGTTTCCATGAGCTTGTCAAAACCACCTAAAGCGTCGATTTCGGCTTTTTCAGCGTCACTCAGGTGTTTTTCGGCCAGTTTTTCCAGCCAATCGGCGGGTACATCAACCGCCGTGAGGACATCTGAAAGTTGGATGTCGTTGAGGCCGTCAAAACTGGTGGTGAAGGCGCGATCGAATTTGTCCAGATTGCGCTCGTCTTTGACCATCACCACCCGCGCCAGATAGTAGAACCCCTCAAGATCGTAGGTCACCAGCCCGGCTTTCACTGCTTCTAGAAAACTGAGATATTCACGCAACGATACCGGTACGCCTGCGGATCTGAGGTTTTCAAAGAAGGGCAGGAACATCGCTTACATTGCGGTGCGATGCACAATGAGGGTCACAAACAGGCCAGCCATCGCGAACAAAATGGCGTACCCGGCCGCGTATTGCAGGATATCCAGAGATTTACCCTTGCGACGAGAGGCCACGAGAGACCCCATCAAGGCACCAAACACAGTGGCTGCAATGACGATCATATTTGCCCGTTTCCTTTTTTCAACGGGCTGAGTGAGGTGATTTCACGCAATTTTGCCCGGACTGCCCAATCGGCGCCGAACCCGTAGCGTGCCCAGCCCAGACTGTCCAGTCTGACCAAGCGGGCTTCGGTTGTGCGTCCCAACAGATCCAGCGCCTCAGCGCGCAGCAACATCAATGTCGCCAACAGCGCAGCATTCTCGTGGCGCTGAGCGCTTTCGAGGTGCGGGGTCAACAAATCAAGGGCATCTTGGCCGCGGCCTTCGTGAATGGCATAGGCCGCCAATTGCTGTGCGACCTGAGCGCGGTGCAATGGGCCCGAAGGACGATGCGTATAATAGGTGTTGGCCGCGACAAAATGGGTCAGGGCCAAGTTGGGGTCATAGGCTTGGGTCAATCGGCCCAGTGCATAGTGCGAAAAGGCCCGACGATGATCCGTCCACCCCTGATGCTGGGCGATGTTCACAGCGCGTTGCGCGGCTGAGCGCCGACCGGTGGGCGAGGCCCCTGGCCCCAGCGCAGTCTGGATCGAGTCGATCCATTCGCGCGGCGTGTCGCGCAGATAGCGCGGAGCGATCCGATCCCCGGCAGGGTTCATCCGTGACAGCAGAGCTGGAAGCTTTGCCGCCACCTCGGCGCGCCGCATGCCTGACCGCAGTTCGGGTGCATAAAACAGGCGCAGCACCAACATATCAAAGCCAGTCAAAACGGTGTGCACATTGTCATCGTTAAACACGCTGTCAGGCAGGCGATAAAGATCATTGAGCGGGCCTAGGGCCTGCGCCAGTTCTTCGTGCAGGCAGTCACGCAATTCTTGGGGCGGCGCATCGGCCGGGACAAAAATCGCCAAACGATCCCGTGTTTGCAAACGGGTCCAATCCGTGCGTGCCGCGCGCCGCGCGTTGGCGTATTCGGACAGGCTGGCAACATTGGGCACCACAAAACAGGCCGCCTGTGGCAGATGTTTGCGGATCTGGGCGTGGCTAACAGCCTCGATCGTGATCGACGCTGATTTTGAGTTGGTGCGGCGGATGTCCACCCCGGCTTCGGTCCGCAAACGTCCCAGCAGGGCGTCGAGATCCATTGTCAGGCTGATGGGCGCGCGCCCGGTCACCCGCAGAGTGATAGGCCCTTCGAACCGTGTCAGAACAGGCAACTCGCGACCGGATTCCAGTTTGAAGGCCAGATCAAGAAAATCCCGGGCCAGATCCGCATTCGACGCGGAGGGCACTTCGGGGCGTGGGGCAGAAAACGTCTTCATCGGCGGCAGCAATGGTGCTGCTTCGGTCGCCGCACGGGTCGCCACATCTGACGTGGGGACGCTCATGCAGGCCCCAAGGGCCAAACTCAGCGACAGCACCACGCCAGATGTGATGCGTGTGCGGGTGACAGCGAAAGATCGTTTCTGAAAACTCATAACACTCATACTTGCAACATTTTCGACCATTTGACACCCAAAAGAAGTGTCATAATTTTGTCGGCCCGTCAGAAAACCCTAGGGCGGCAATCAGGCAGCAATGGGGCGAATTGGCCCCCGTTTTGGAAACAGAGTGTTGCCCATGCCAACAGTCAGGCGCTATCGATTGCCCCGTGCCATAAAGGCAAGTCGTTCAAACAAATGAACATCTTGTTCATTCTTCAGCAAAGCGCCGTGCAACTTGGGCAAAGCATTTGCACCATCTCGTCGCAGATCCTCGGCACTCAGATCCTCGGCCAGCAACAGTTTCAGCCAATCCAACACCTCAGAGGTCGAGGGTTTCTTTTTCAACCCTTTGGTGTCGCGAATCTCATAGAACTGGGTCAACGCTGTGGTCAAAAGCTGAGTTTTGATCTCTGGGTGATGCACCTGAATGATCTGCTTCATGGTGTCCGCATCTGGAAAGCGGATGTAATGAAAGAAGCAGCGCCGCAGAAAGGCGTCTGGCAGCTCTTTTTCATTGTTCGAGGTGATGATGATGATCGGACGATGCTTGGCGCGGATGGTTTCGCCTGTCTCATAGACGTGGAACTCCATCTTATCGAGCTCCTGCAGCAGGTCGTTTGGAAATTCAATATCGGCTTTGTCGATCTCATCGATCAACAGGACCACACGCTCATCTGCGTCAAACGCCTGCCATAGCTTACCGCGCTTGATATAGTTCTTGACGTCATGCACCCGTTCTTCGCCGAGCTGACTGTCCCGTAGACGGCTGACGGCGTCATATTCATAGAGACCTTGTTGGGCTTTGGTTGTGGATTTCACGTTCCATTCGATCATCTCAAGACCCAAGGCTCCCGCCACTTGCAACGCCAGCTCGGTTTTGCCGGTGCCCGGCTCTCCTTTGACCAGCAAGGGGCGCTGAAGGGTGACGGCGGCGTTGACCGCAATGGTCAGATCATCAGTGGCGACATAGCGGTCGGTGCCTGCGAATTTCATGAGAGTGTTGACCTTCTTTGTTCTGCTCGCGCGCACAGTAGCGCGAAGTAAATTCAGCGGCAATCTTGCGCGTTAAAGGTAGTGACAATCCCTTGAGGTTGCGTTAGACCCCGCGCCGGGAGGGTGCCATATGTCAAAGGATACTACGTTGGCAAAGATTGGCCTTGATGAGGGAAAAGAGATGAAGGCAGAAACCTTTATTTCCGATGATTACCGGCCTACGGATGACGAGCCTTTCATGAACGAAAAGCAGATGGAATATTTCCGTCGTAAGCTTTTTGATTGGAAAGCAGAAATTCTTTCAGATAGCCGGGATACTATCGAGGGTTTGCAGGATCAAACCCGCAACATTCCAGATGTCACTGATCGTGCTAGTGAAGAAACGGACCGCGCGCTGGAACTGCGCACGCGCGACCGTCAACGCAAACTGGTTTCCAAAATCGAGGCGGCGATACGCCGAATCGATGAGGGTGAATACGGCTACTGTGAAGTGACCGGCGAGCCAATCAGCCTGAAACGGCTGGACGCGCGTCCGATCGCGACCATGAGCCTGGAAGCTCAGGAACGCCACGAGCGCCGAGAAAAAGTTCATCGCGACGATTGATCGCCGCGACGACAGACCTTAAACGCCGGGGCCCAGTGTCCCGGCGTTTTCCGTTGAGAATAAGAGACACAGATCATGAGTTTGCTTGGCGTCAGAGTCACGGTTGTGGGCGGCGGAATTGGGGGCTTGGCGGCAGCGCGCGCCTTGGCGCTGCGGGGGGCTCAGGTCACCTTGCTGGAACAGGCCGAAGCCATCAGCGAAGTGGGCGCCGGCCTGCAGGTCACCCCAAATGGATTTGCCGTGCTTCAAGCCTTAGGTCTGGGGCAGGGGGTTGCGGCGCGCGCGATGCAGGCCCAAGCGGTCAGCCTGCGGGACTATCGGCGCGGCGAGGTCACCCGATTGGACCTCACCCAGCTCAAAGATCAAAACTACTATCTGGTTCATCGCGCGGATCTGATCGATGTTTTGGCCGCCGGTGCGCGTGACGCCGGGGTGCAGATAAGACTGCTGCAACAGGTTGATCGTATCGAGCCGGGGCCACAGCCCAAAATACATCTGGCCAACGGGGCTCAGCTCACCACCGATCTGGTGATTGGTGCGGATGGGCTGCATTCCAAACTGCGTCCCGCGCTGAATGGCGCAGATGCCCCCTTCTTCACCGGACAAGTGGCCTGGCGTGCCATCGTACCCAATGTGGATCACCGTCCGGCTGAGGCTTGGCTGCACATGGCGCCGGGGCGTCATCTGGTCAGCTACCCGCTGCGCGATGGGCAGCATCTCAATGTGGTGGCCGTGCAAGAACGCCAAGCTTGGGTCAACGAAGGTTGGACCCACCGCGACAGCCCGCAAGCTCTGCAAAAGGTCTTTGCCGATTTTGATGACGAAGCCCGCGCCATTCTGGACCAAGTCAAAGAGGTCTACCTCTGGGGCCTCTTCCGTCATCCGGTTGCAGAGACTTGGCAAGGAGGGCACTGCGCTCTGCTTGGCGATGCGGCCCATCCGACATTGCCTTTTCTGGCCCAAGGCGCCTCCATGGCGCTCGAAGACGCTTGGGCACTGGCCGAAGAGCTGGCCGCCTCAGACAGCCTGCCTGCAGGGCTGAGCGCCTATCAAAACCGACGCCGCGCGCGCGCCCGTCAGGTGATTGATGCCGCAACCGGCAACGCACGCAAATACCACTTAAAATTTCCACCGCTGCGCTTTGCCGCCCACACCGGCCTGCGCACCATCGGTCGGGTGGCGCCCAAATTTCTGTTGACCCAAATGGAATGGCTCTATGGTCATGATGAAACCGCGCTCAGGGGAAATCAAAGCTCCTAAGATGTTCATCTTGCTCACAATACTCCGGGGGAGGCGCTTGCGCCGGGGGCAGAGCCCCCATTGATCCCGCCGACAAATGTGTGGCTACAGATCCAATTCAACCCAAACCGGAACATGATCCGACGGCTTTTCGCGGCCGCGGATTTCTTTGTCGATCTGACAGGACCTAAGAAGGTCCGCACAGCCCGGGCTGAGCAGGAAATGATCAATGCGGATACCGTCATCACGATTCCAGCACCCGGCTTGATAGTCCCAGAACGAGTAGTGCTCGGGACCTTGGGTGCGGGCGCGAAACGCCTCGGTCAGGCCAAGGTTGACGATCTTGCGAAAAGCTGCCCGGCTTTCTGGGCGAAACAGCGCATCTTCGCGCCAAGCTTCTGGGCGACGGGCATCTTCGGCCTGTGGGATGATGTTGTAATCGCCCGCCATCAGAAACGGAGTCTCTTGCGCCATTAAGGCTTTGGCCCGCGCTTCAAGTCGGGCCATCCAGCGCAGTTTATAGTCATATTTCCCACCCGGCACCGGGATGTTGTCGCTTTGCAGCTCGACCGGGTTGCCATTGGGCAGGTAAAGACCACAGATCCGCAATGCGGTTTTGCCAACCACCGTGGCCTCGATCCAGCGCGCCTGTTCGTCGCTGTCATCTCCAGGCAGTCCTCGGGTCACGTCTTCTAGGGGCAGCTTGGACAGGATCGCCACGCCGTTGAAGCTTTTCTGACCATGGGTTTCCACCTGATAGCCTTTGTCTTCAAAGATCTCTCGGGGGAAGTTTTCGTCGACGGATTTGATCTCTTGCAGCAGCGCCACATCCGGTTGCGCCTCGTCCAGCCAATCGCTGAGGGCGTTGATCCGGGCTTTGATCCCGTTGATATTGAAGGTGGCGATTTTCATCCGGTCAGATCTCCTGTTGCCGCATCTCTATGCCCGAGGCAGAGGGGCGCGCGCAACCCAGCTGCTGGAGGGAAGGGCCGCGGGCGAAATGTGAGTATTTGGGGCAAGATGAAATGGAAGGGGCATGAGCCCCAACTGGGGGGATTACATCGAGAAGGAGGTGCCGCAGCCGCATGACGATGTGGCATTCGGATTTTCGATAACAAAGCGGGCGCCGATCAGCTCTTCGCTGAAATCAATCACAGCGCCGGTCAGGAAGGGCAGGGACACAGAATCCACCACAACTTTTTCCCCGGCCCCTTCGAGCACGAGGTCATCGGGTGCAGGGGCGTCCAGTTTGATGTCATATTGAAAGCCCGAGCAGCCGCCGCCATCAACGGCAATGCGCAGCGCTTGGCCCTGTGTCGCCGCACCGATTTCCGAAAGGCGGGCAAAGGCACGCTGGGTCACACTGGGGGGCAATTGCATCGGGGTCGCTCCTGAAGGTTTCGCATTCTGTTGATTTCTAATATATGGAGAGCAACGACAGGCGACAAGGACCAGTTGAGGCATGACAGCCCCCTATGCATCCGACCCCCGGCGCAGCCGCGGGCGGTTATACTCCGAGGATGAGAGCGAATTTCGGTCTTGTTTTCAAAGAGATCGTGATCGGATTATCCACGCGAGTTCGTTTCGGCGACTGAAACATAAGACCCAAGTGTTTATTGAACATGAAGGTGATTATTTTCGCACACGTCTGACCCATTCCATTGAAGTGGCGCAGGTGGCGCGCACCATTGCTGGCACTTTGGGTTTAAACCAAGAGCTGACCGAGGCGGTGGCTTTGGCGCATGACTTGGGGCACACCCCCTTTGGGCACACGGGTGAGGATGCTTTGTCAGCCCTGATGATGCCCTATGGCGGGTTTGATCATAACGCGCAGGCCATCCGTATCGTCACCGGTCTTGAGCGTCATTATGCGGAGTGGGACGGGCTCAACCTGACGTGGGACACGCTGGAGGGGATTGCCAAACACAATGGGCCCGTCACCGGCGATATCCCGTGGGTTTTGCGCGACTACAACGCGCGCCATGATTTGGAATTACACACCCATGCCAGCGCCGAGGCACAGGTTGCGGCCTTGTCGGATGATATCGCCTATAACAACCACGATCTGCACGATGGTCTGCGCGCTGAGATGTTCTCGACCGATGAATTGGCAGAGCTGCCAATTTTGCAGGCCTGTTTCGGCGAAGTGGATCAAAAATATCCCGGTCTGAACTATTACCGGCGTCGCCACGAAGCGTTGCGGCGCTTTTTTGGGGTGCTGGTTGAGGATGTCATTGCCGTCACCCGGGCCAACCTTTCAGAGCTGGATCCGCAAAGTGCCAAAGACATTCGCGATGCCGGCAAGATGATGGTGCAGTTCTCCCCTGCGTTATGGTCAGATTTGAAAGTGATCCGGGAGTTTCTGTTTCATCGCATGTATCGCGCCCCCGAAGTGGTGGAGATCCGCAGCTATGTCACCAATCTGGTGAACGAGTTGTTTCCGATGTTTATGGCGCGTCCCGAGCTTCTGCCCAAGCAGTGGCGCAAAGATGTGGATGCGGCGCAGGATGATCAGACTTTGGCGCGCATCGTGTCGGATTATATCTCGGGCATGACCGATCGGTTTGCTTTGCAAGAGTATGAACAGCTGACCGGGCGCAGCGCGATTCCAGCAGGGCGGCGCGCAACGCCGCTGCAAAGAGGTGGCTAAATGGCGACAACCCTAGTTGATGGGGCGTTGAGCCCGGTAACCGCAATCGCCTTGATCGGCGCTTTGGGGGTTGGGGCGCAATGGATTGCGTGGCGGCTGCAATTGCCGGCCATCGTGCTGATGCTTGTGGCCGGCTTAATCGCTGGACCGGTGACCGGCCTTTTGGATCCGGCGCGAGATATTGGCCCCTTGGTGGGGCCGATGGTGTCGATTGCGGTGGCCATCATCCTGTTTGAGGGGGGGCTCACACTCAACTTGCATCACCTGCGCGATGCGGCCGAAGGGGTCAAACGGCTGGTGGTGATTGGCGCACCTTTGGGCTGGCTCAGCTCGACACTGGCCTTGCACTATGGCGCAGGATTGGGCTGGGAGACCTCTGCGGTGTTTGGCGGCATCATGATCGTCACGGGACCCACCGTGATTGCGCCATTGTTGCGCCAAGCCAAACTGTCGCGCCGTCCCGCCGCCCTGTTGCAATGGGAGGCCATCGTCAACGATCCGATCGGGGCATTGGCCGCGGTGCTGGCCTTCGAAGTGGTTGTGGTGCTCAACAGCGCCGAGACCGTTGGCCATGCGGCGCAGGCGATGGGGATTGGCATTGTTTGGGCCACGGTTCTTGGCGGCGTTGGCGGGCGGGCCATTGCCCAGTCGTTCCGGCGGGGGTGGGTGCCTGAATACATGAAGGTGCCAGTGCTGTTTGCCGTGTTGCTTGGCGTCTTTGCCCTGTCTGACATGGTGTTGCACGAAAGCGGGTTGCTGGCTGTGACCGTGATGGGGCTGGTGATTGCCAATGCTGATTTGCCCTCTTACACCGAACTGCGTCGTTTCAAGGAACATGCAACCGTGCTGCTGGTTTCGGGCGTGTTTATTCTGTTGGCCGCGTCAATGCAGATCGAGATGTTGGCGCAATTGACTTGGCGCGCAGCGGTCTTTGTGGCCGTCGTGATCCTGTTGGCGCGCCCGATGACCGTGTTGATCAGTCTTTTGGGCACCGGGCTTCCGTGGCGCGAAAAATGTTTGATCGCCTTTACTGGGCCGCGCGGCGTGGTGCTGGTGGCCGTGGCGGGCCTGTTTGGCGAGCGTTTGACCCAGTTGGGCATTGTTGATGGGCAACTCGTCACCCCGCTGGCTTTTGCCTTGGTGGCCGTCACTGTGGTGCTCAATGGCTTCACGCTCAAACCTTTTGCCCGCTTGCTTGGGCTGGCGGGATCGGGCACCCCGGGTGTGCTTCTGGTGGGCGGCTCCGCCTGGAGCACGGCTCTGGCTGAAACGCTTAACAAGGCCGAGGTGCCGGTGTTGCTCGCGGATCCCAATCGGGCCCGGCTGCGCGTCGCGCGTCAGGCCGGCTTGGCGACCTATTATGGCGATGTTTTGGCCGAAGCGGCGGAACACAATCTGGAACTGGCCCATTACGGCACGCTGATCGCCCTGTCTGACAATGACGCCTATAACACTTTGGTCACCACGGACCTCGCTCCAGAATACGGCCGCGATGTTGTGTTCCAAATTGCCCGCGCCGCAGACAGCCAAAGCCGCCAAACCCTGCCAGCCACGCTGGGGGGACGAGGGTTTGCACAGGGCAAAACCTATGACGAGCTGCAAGCCTTGCTGCGGGCCGGCTGGGAAGTGCGCCTAACCGGGCTGACCGCAGAATATGATGTGACCCAATGGCGTGCCGAGCGCCCCGAGGCGCTGTTGCTGGCCGAAATCACCGCCAAAGGCGCGCTGCGCTGCGTCCAAGAAGAGGCCCAGCTCAAAGGTGATGACGGCAGCCGACTGGTTCATTTCTCTCCTCCCCGCGCCAAACAAGATCCAAATACCTAACATTCATCTTGCCCAAAATACTCCGGGGGAGGGGCGCTTGCGCCCCGGGGGCAGCGCCCCCCGCAACATTTCGTGACCCAGCAGGCAGGGGACACAGAGCTTTCAGCTGACTAACCAAAGCGTCCTTCCTGTCCCCTTGCTCTTTGGGGCTCCTTGCGCAGCAGGGTCTTTCAGGTGCGACAGGGCGTTGACCTTTTGCCTTTGCGTGGTACACCCCGCAGCAAGAAAAAGGATATGTGACTGATGAACCTGTTCTCCGATGTGCGCGCGCTTGTGGTGGAAACGCTGGCTTTGATGACCCAAGCGGGGGATCTGCCCGAGGGGCTGTCGACCGACAACGTGGCTGTTGAGCCGCCGCGCGACTCTGCGCATGGGGACATGGCCACCAACGCTGCGATGGTTTTGGCAAAACCTGCCAAGATGAAGCCGCGCGACATCGCCGAGAAGTTAGCGACCCGTCTGCTCGAAGATCCGCGCATTGTTTCCGCAGACGTCGCGGGTCCGGGCTTTTTGAACCTGCGTCTCGACGCCAGCCTGTGGCAGGGCATCGTGGGCGCGGCGCTGAGCCAAGGCACAGCCTATGGTCGCTCCACCATGGGACAAAGCAAAAAGGTGAACGTCGAATATGTCTCGGCCAACCCCACCGGCCCTATGCATGTTGGACACACGCGGGGGGCTGTGTTTGGCGACGCTCTGGCCTCTTTGCTGGATTACGCTGGCTTTGATGTCACCCGCGAATATTACATCAACGATGGCGGTGCGCAGGTGGATGTGTTGGCGCGCTCTGCCTATGAACGTTACCGCGAAGCCAATGGCCAAGAACCCGAGATTGTTGAAGGTCTATACCCCGGGGATTATTTGATCCCTGTTGGCGAGGCGCTGAAAGAGAAATACGGCGACAGCTTGCTGGACAAGCCCGAAGCCGATTGGCTGACCGATCTGCGCACCTTTTCAACCGAAGCCATGATGGAGATGATCCGTCAGGATTTGGCCATGTTGGGCGTCAAAATGGATGTCTACTTCTCTGAGAAAGCGCTTTATGGCACTGGCCAAATCGAGGCGGCTTTGCAGCGGCTGAAAGATTTGGATCTGATCTACGAAGGTGTCCTTGAACCGCCAAAAGGCAAAAAGCCCGAAGACTGGGAAGAGCGCGAACAGACCCTGTTCAAATCGACCCAATTTGGGGACGACGTGGATCGCCCTGTGCAAAAATCCGACGGAGGCTGGACCTATTTTGCCCCCGATATCGCCTATCACTGGACCAAGGTCGAGCGCGGCTTTGATTTGTTGATCGATGTGTTTGGTGCTGATCACGGTGGCTATGTTAAACGTATGAAAGCGGCTGTGTCGGCCCTGTCCGAAGGCCGGGTGCCACTGGATGTCAAACTGATCCAACTGGTGAAGCTGTACAAGAACGGCGAACCGTTCAAGATGTCCAAACGCGCCGGGACCTTTGTCACCCTGCGTGATGTGGTGGATCAGGTGGGCGCAGATGTCACCCGCTTCCACATGTTGACGCGTAAAAATGATGCGCCGTTGGATTTTGATTTCGCCAAAGTGTTGGAAGAATCCAACGATAACCCAGTGTTTTATGTGCAATACGCCCATGCGCGGATTTGTGGTCTGCAGCGCAAAGCCTCTGAGGCTGGCATCGCGGTGGATGATGCCACATTGCAGGGTGCAGACCTAAGTGTGCTGTCCCATGAGGCTGAATTGGACGTGATCAAAAAGCTGGCCGAATGGCCGCGATTGGTCGAAATTGCAGCGCGCAACAACGAACCGCATCGCATTGCCTTTTACCTGAGTGAGCTGACCGGGGCGTTCAATTCGCTCTATGCGCGGGGCAACAGCGACGAATCTATGCGGTTTGTCCAAGCAGATCCGGCGCTTACACAAGCGAAAATCGCCCTTCCACGTGCCGTGGCCGTTGTTATTTCGGCAGGACTTGGTATTCTAGGGGTAACACCGGTAGAAGAGATGCGCTGAAGCGCACATGATGCCGGTCCGTGAATGAGCAGTGAAACTGGTGCAAAGCACCGGCGCGGAGAGGCAAAATGGCAGTCCACCAAGCGGACGGGCGCGGCTATGCGCCCGCAACAAGCAAATCTATGACCACTCTGGCCTATGGCGCAGGGGCCGCGGTGTCGCTGGCCCTCGTTGTGGCTGTTGGTGTGTGGGGATATCAGTTGGTGATGCGGGACGTCAGCGGTGTGCCCGTGGTGCGCGCCACCGAAGGGCCAATGCGGGTCATGCCCGAAGATCCCGGCGGTGCCCCAGCAGAACACCAAGGTTTGGCCGTCAATAAAGTGGCCGCCGAAGGCGTTGCGCAGAAACCTGCGGATCGCTTTATCTTGGCCCCGCGTCCGGTCGATCTTTCGATCGAAGACAGCACCACTGCCAAGCTTGATTTGATCCGCCTGACGCAAGACAACCGCCGCGAGACCGAAGCACTGCCGCAAAAGGCAACGGATCTGTCGGTGGATGCCCTGACCCAAGCCTTGATTGCCGATGCGACGCCCTTCAGCGATGTCGTTGATGATGCAAAAAGTGACGATGCGCCCAAGGTGATTGCCGCGTTGCAATCGGATGTGGTGGCCGAAGTTGCAGATGCTGAGGATGCGCCCGAAGGATTGGTGGCGGGCAACAGAAAAATCTCGTTGCGCCCGCGCCCACGTCCAGCGGGGCTGGTGGCCTCTGCGGCCGCGGCGATCGCAGCCCCACCTGTTGATACAGCTTTGGATCTTGATGCCGCCAGCTTGCCCGCTGGGACACGGTTGGCCCAATTGGGTGCGTTTGAAAGCGCTGAAATCGCGCGCAAGGAATGGGATCGTCTGGCGTCGCGCTTTGATGATTTTCTGACAGACAAAAAGCGGGTCATTCAAAAGGCCGAAAGTGGCGGGCGCACGTTCTATCGTTTGCGCGCACATGGGTTTAGCGACATCTCTGATGCGCGACGTTTTTGTTCCGCCCTTGTTGCTGAACGGGCCGAGTGTATTCCGGTAACCATCAAGTGAGCGCCTTTGGGGCCACAATCCTTGATCCCCTTGGCCATCGCCTAAGTGCTGATGAGAAAGCGTTTTTTCGCGAAGCCGATCCGTTTGGGTTTATTCTCTTTGGGCGCAATGTCGATACGGCGGATCAAATCCGCGCGCTGTGTGATGAGTTGCGCTCAGCCGTTGGCCGCGAGGCGGTGATCACCATTGATCAAGAGGGCGGACGGGTCCAGAGATTGCGCCCCCCCCTGGCCAGCGAATGGCTGCCCCCCTTGGATGAAACCCGTGCCAGCGCTGATTCAGAAACCGTGATGTATTTGCGCTATCGGATTATAGCTGCGGAACTGCGCGCCCTTGGAATTGACAGCAATTGTGCACCGCTGGTGGATGTGGCGACGCGAGACACGCATCCGTTCCTACGCAACCGGTGCTATGGGGAAGAGCCTGCGCAAGTGGCGCAACTGGGCCGGGCCGTGGCCAATGGATTGCTGGATGGCGGTGTTTTGCCCGTGTTGAAACATATCCCCGGCCATGGGCGGGCGCAGGTCGACAGCCACAAAGGCCTGCCTCGGATTGACGTCGACAAAAGCCGCCTTGTTGAGACTGATTTTGTGCCGTTTCAGGCCTTGAACGATCTGCCGATGGGGATGACCGCGCATTTGGTCTATGATCAGATTGACTCGCGCCCGGCAACTTTGTCACCGGTGATGATGGATTTGATCCGCTCTGAAATCGGCTTTGAGGGGCTGATCATGACGGATGATATTTGCATGAAGGCGTTAGAGGGCTCTTTGAGCAGCCTGTCTGAACAAGCAATCGCTGCTGGCTGCGATCTGATTTTGCACTGCAATGGCAGCTTGGATGAGAAACGCCAAGTGGCCGAGGCCGCTGGCCGACTGACCCCAACCTCTCTGAAACGGGCGCAAAAGGCCCTTGCTCAGCGTCGCACACCTGAAAAGGTTGACATTCAAGCGCTCAGGGCCAAGCTTGAGGCGCTGCAATACGGGCGCGAGAATGGCTAACGACGATCTGTTTACGAACCAAGACTTTGAAGGTCAAAGCGTTGCGGAACGTTTGGCCGCCGAAGCCTTGATCGTGGATGTTGACGGTTTCGAAGGCCCGTTGGATTTGCTGCTGACACTGTCGCGCACGCAAAAGGTGGACCTGCGTAAGATTTCGATCTTGGAATTGGCCAAGCAATACCTTGCATTTGTAGAACAGGCCAAAGTCCTGCGGTTGGAACTGGCTGCGGATTATCTGGTGATGGCGGCGTGGTTGGCCTTTTTGAAATCCCGCCTGTTGTTGCCCCCCGATCCCAGCGAAGATGGGCCCAGCGGTGAAGAGCTGGCGGCGCATTTGGCGTTTCAATTGGAACGGTTACAGGCGATGCGGGATGCCGCTGCCAAGTTGATGGCCCGCGATCAAAAGGGCAAAGACTTCTTTGTGCGCGGCGTGCCAGAGAATATGGAGCGGGTTCGTCGTGTGACCTATACCGCAAACCTTTTGGATCTGATGCAGGCCTATGCCTGGATCCGCACCAAGGATGAATTTCGCCCCTTTGTTCTGGATCGCGAAGCGGTGTTCACAATGGAACAGGCGCTAGAGCGGATGCGCGGCATGATCGGGTTTTCGGGAACCTGGACCGATATCAGCAGCTATTACCCCAGCGATTGGAATGTGGATGAGATGCGTCGTCGCTCGTCCACGGCGGCGACCTTTGCTGCCTCGCTGGAGCTGGCCAAAGAGGGCAAAGTGGAAATACGTCAAAGCGCGCTGTTTGAACCGATCCAGCTGCGCAAAAGGGAAGATCGCAATGGATAACAGCGCTGAACCTGTCGAAGAGAGCCTGTTCGAAGCACCACCTCTGGCCGAACAAGAACGGATGGTCGAGGCCATTCTGTTTGCGTCATCAGACCCGGTGAGCCTGCGCGACCTCGAAGCGCGGATGCCGCATGGATGCACGCCTGCAGCGGCCTTGGACCTGTTGCGTCGACGCTATGAGGGCCGTGGGATCAATGTTGTGAAGGTTGGGGATTTCTGGGCGGTGCGCACGGCCCCTGACCTTGGGTTTTTGATGCAAAAAGAAACGGTTGAGACGCGCAAGCTCAGTCGAGCTGCGATCGAAACTTTGGCCATTGTTGCCTATCAACAGCCCGTCACGCGGGCGGAAATCGAAGAAATTCGCGGTGTGTCGGTCAGCCGGGGCACGGTGGATCAGCTGTTAGAGCTTGAATGGATCCGCTTTGGGCGTCGACGGATGACACCGGGACGGCCAGTGACCTTTGTGGTGACGCAGGAATTCTTGGATCACTTTGGGTTGGAAAATGCACGCGATCTGCCGGGGCTCAAAGAGCTGCGCTCTGCAGGTTTGCTCGACAATCGACCGCCGCCTGGCAATATGCCCACCGCCGTTGAAGGCAGCGATGAGACCGAAGAAGAGGTCGTGGATAACGACGATCAAGTAGAAATGTTCGAAGATTGAGGACAGTGCCCTGAATTTGGCACAATTATCGCCTATATACGCGTGTAAGGCACAGCAGGAGAGTCCACCATGAACGCCAACCAACTGATCAATATGGTTATTCGCGTTGTTATGCGCAAAATCGTCAACAAAGGCGTGAACGCAGGCATCAACAAAGCCTCCAATTTGGGCGGCCAAGCCAAACAGGCACGCCAAGCCAAGCGTGCAGCTCAGTCGGATCACATTTCTAAGTGATCTGACGTTGGGGCCATAGCGCCTCAGCCACTGCAAGGGCGGTGCACAGCGCCGAAACGGCGATGCAGGCCGCAATGCCGCCCCATCCATAGGGCAGCCCATAGCTAAGCGCCCCCCCCGTGACACAAAGATATGTCGTCGCCGAGTTGAGGCCCATGATCGCGCCGCGCTGGCGCGGCTCTAGCGCGTTGAGGCGGGCGACGATGGCGTTAAGGCCAAAATGCTGGAAAACACCCCAGATCAGCGCCGCCAGAAACAAGCCGACATAAATCTGTGCCAACAATGTCATGGCGACATAGGTCAGGCACAGCCCGCCAAAGGCCAAGGCCATCGCATGGGCCCGTGGCAGGCGATCAACAAAGCGGTTTAATAAGGCCGCAAACCCATATCCCGCACCATAGGCCATGGTGATCATGCCAGCGGCCGTGCCAGAGCGTCCCAGTTCAGCCACGACATGGGTGCCCATATAACTATAGGCACCAAAGAAACTGAGCATCAGCATCGCATTAGAAAAGAGGGCGCGCGACAGGCCGGGGACTTGTAATGCCGTCAGCGGAGAGGTGGGCGTTGTGGCCACCAGCTTGACCTGCATGTCACAGCGCCCCAAGAGGTTCCAAACCCCAACTGTGAGTGCCAGCAACAACAGATAGACACTGCGCCACCCCGCAAGGTCCGTCAGCACAGCGGCGACAACCACCCCACCGACCAAACTGAACGTCCAGCCGGTCAGGATGTATCCGATGGTCTGTTTCTCTTGACCCGGGGGGCCAACTTGGCCGGCCAATCCATAGATCGCAGGCAAGGCCATCCCAGCGCCGAGCCCGGCCAAGCCATGGGCCAAAACCAAGAACAGGGCGTTTGGGGCCACGGCTGACAGCAGCAGTGCGATCATCAGCACAACACAGGCCTGCCTAAGGGCTTTGTCGGCACCGATCATGTCCGCACGCGGGGCCAGCAGCAATGCAGAGAGGGCCGTTCCTGCACCATAGGCTGCCATTGCGTGAATGACCTGTGGCGCCGCCACCCCAAGGTCTGCGGCCACCACAGCCGCAATGGGGGGCAATATCAACGAGTTGGCCCCCACAACAGCAATGGCCGCCGTCAAGACGGGCACGGGGCGGGTTAGGGCGCTCAAACCGAGCGGCCTTGCGATAGGCAATGCAGGGGATTTGGCATCTTCGGAATCTTCAAGGGGCGCACCTTAGGCATCGACCATCACTGGGCACATTGTACGGGATAGGTGGCGCCAAACACGCGCGTCTTATAGCGGCGCTTAGGAGAGAAGCATTCAACAAGGCCCGGTCCTTTGATCCAATAGGCGTTGGGATCCACAAATTCGGACGGCCCCGTTTCGCGGTCGCGCAGCACGGAAAAATGCAGGTGATCCAACGTGCCCGCCAGCATCCCGCTGTGGCCCAGTGTTCCAACCTGTGCACCACGGGCCACTTTTTGACCTTCGACCACGGTTTGGCTGTCCAGATGGAAATACCGGGTGTGTATTGTGCGCCCCTGTGCGTCAGTGCCATGCGTGATCTCAACCCGTTTGCCATATATCGGTCCATCTTGAACGCGGGTCACCGTGCCCGGGGCTGCGGCCAGAACAGGGGTGCCTTTGGGGGCAACAACATCAATGGCGAGGTGATCTTTGCTCTCGCCGGGGGTGGCGGATTTGCGAAATTGCTGGCTGATCGAGGGCGCATGCGCGGGCAGCGTCACCGGAATCTTGGGCTCATACTCAAACTGATATCGGGCTGATTGTCCGACCGTGGGCTGGCACGCTGCCAGAGCGGTCGCCACCAAGGGCAAGATCAACACGAACATCTTCACGGGCAGGGCACCTTTGTCATTGCAATGGTCAAAACCTAGCAGGGGAGGGCGGATCGCTCCAACGAAATCTGCAAAGGCCCATCTCGCCTAGCTGCGGAAATGTTTGGACAGTTTCAGCCCTTGCCCTTGATAGTTCGATGCAATGCCTGCGCCATAAAGCTGATCGGGCACCTCAGCCATCTTTTCATAGACCAACCGGCCCACAACTTGGCCGTGTTCCAGCACAAAGGGGGCCTCGTGACAGCGCACTTCTAGCACCCCGCGCGAGCCTGATCCGCCTGCTGCGGCGTGGCCAAATCCGGGATCAAAGAACCCTGCGTAGTGCACGCGAAATTCGCCCACCATGGCCAAGTAGGGCGCCATTTCGGCCGCTGTATCTGGTGGGATATGCACCGCCTCGCGGCTGACCAGAATATAAAACGCACCGGGATCCAAAATGATCTGACCGTTTTTGCTGCGCACTTCTTCCCAGTATTCAGCGGGGTCATATTCGCCAATGCGATCCAGATCGATCACACCCGTATGTGGCTTGGCGCGATATCCAACCAAAGTGCCCTCACTTGGTTCTAGATCCACCGAAAAGCCCAAGCCTTGGGCAATGACCGCCTCTCCATCTACCAGTGGCGATGCAGCGTGCAGATGGCGCAGATCATCGTCACTGAGGACCGCCTGACCATCACGGAACCGAATTTGGTTTAACCGCATGCCGGGCCGTACCAAAACTGAAAACGATCTGGGGCAGATTTCAGCGTAAAGCGGCCCGCTATACCCGTTTTGGATACGGTCAAATTCTTCGCCGCCATCGGTGATCGTGCGGGTCAGCAGGTCCAAACGCCCGGTTGAGCTTTTGGCGTTTGCAACCGCTTGAATGCCTTCGGGCAGGTCCAGATGTTCCATCAAGGGCACAACATAGACGCAGCCCTTTTCCAACACGGCCCCTTGGGTCAGGTCGATCTGATGCATTTCAAATTCGCTTAGGCGATCCGCAACCGAGCGCCCGTGTCCGGCCAGAAACGAGGCCCGAACGCGCCAGGCCCGTGTGCCAAGCCGCAAATCAAGGCTGGCGGGTTGGATTTGTTCGGGAATGATGGCTGGGTCAGCAGAGATCTTTTGATCGGTGATCATTTGCTGCAGGGCTTGGCTGGGCAGAACGCCGGTCATGGGGCTACTCCGAGATGAATTACCCTGTCATAGCAAAGGGATCGCGCAAAATGTAGGTCAAAAAGCGCCAAAGCGGGGCTTGGTGACAGAAAGAAGCGATTTTTGAAAGAACCATCGGGGCGGCGATGCTCAGTTGACCTGAGCAGAGGGAATTTGGTCGGGCTAGCAGGACTCGAACCTGCGACCTTCCGTCCCCCAGACGGACGCGCTACCAGGCTGCGCTATAGCCCGACGGTTTGGTCTACATACTGGTTTTCTGAGCAGGGGCAAGAGGGTTCGGTGAATTTCTCACCCCTTTTTGCCCGCCTCTTTCAACGAAGCACTGTGGGATTTGTAACGAGAAACAATATCCGCAATTGTGGCGAGGTGTTTGGGCTCTACCGGGCCCTTGTAATGCAGCACGCGGGTCAAGGTGCCCGGTGTGGGGGCGATCAGCACGTCATCGGCCACATCAACAACACGCGGCTGTGGCGCGGTGGCTTCTTCGGGGGCAGGGGGGCTGTCGGTACCCTCTTGGGCGACGGTGTCTTTTGGGTCTGCCGCAAGATCGTGCTTTGGGGTGCCTGCGTCTGGGTCGGCGTCATCCGCTGCGCTTGGTTCGGTCTCAGTCTCGGCCTCAACTTCACCCTCAGCGCCGGCTTCTGCGGCTTCAGGCGCATCTGCTTGGGCAGAGGCGTCGCCCGCGGTCTCTTCCTCTAGAGGTTCGACAACGTCCAGATCAGCGGTGTCCGGTTCTGGAACAAAGTCGAACAACGAGGTTTGGGTCGGCTCATCCTCGGGCTCAACGTCCTGCGCAAAACCGGCTTCTTCGACGGGGGCCTGATCGGGGGCATCCGCTTGAATTTCGGGGTCTTCGGCTTGGGGCGCGCTGGCATCGCCAGCGGAATCAGCCTCTTCGGCAGGTGCGGCGGCCTCTTCGGCGGCGGCAGGACTGTCCGTGCGCAGTGGAAAGGTCACCAAGTTATCTTCGACAGGCTCTGGCGCGGAAATCTCAGCGTCAGTGATCTCTGCGGCCTTGTCAGCAACCGATGCCTCTACCGCCTTTGTCGCCTCGAGCAGCTCTTCTTCGGGATCCAGAGGCTGCGACATGGCTGCGACGTGCTGCACGCCGTTTTCGCGCAGCAGTTTCTGCACGCCTTTGATGGTCATACCATCGTCATGCAACAACCGTTTGATGCCACCCAAAAGCAGCATGTCTTGCGGACGATAATAGCGACGCCCCCCGGCACGTTTGACCGGTTTGACTTGGGTGAACTTACTTTCCCAAAACCGCAGCACATGGGCAGGGCGGTCTAACCACTCAGCAACTTCGCTGATGGTTCGAAAGGCGTCAGGCGACTTCGCCATCAGAGATTACCCTTTGGCATTGCCTGCAGCGACGCGCTCTTTCATCAGATGCGACGGGCGGAAGGTCAGAACACGGCGTGGGTTGATCGGAACCTCTTCGCCAGTTTTGGGGTTGCGGCCGACACGCGCCGCCTTGTCACGCACAGAAAACGTGCCGAAAGATGAGATTTTCACCTGTTCGCCGTTCACCAATGCATCAGACATATGTGTCAAAACATTCTCAACAAGCTGTGCTGAGTCGTTGCGTGATAGACCAACTTCGCGAAAAATTGCTTCGCTTAGATCCATGCGTGTCAGAGTATTCTCGCTCATACCGGCACCCTCGTTTGTTTAGCCAAACATGAGCGATACGATTTTCCGAGTCAATATCAATGGCTTGTGGAACGGATCTAAAACTAGAGATTTTGCACTACCAGCGCAGCACAACCGCTCCCCAGGCCAATCCACCGCCAATTGCTTCGGTGACCAGCAGGTCGCCGGGCTTGATTTGACCATTGGTCACGCCAACCGACAACGCCAAAGGAATCGATGCCGCAGAGGTATTGCCGTGGTCTTGTACGGTGACGATCACGTTATCCATCGACACGCCCAATTTTTTGGCGGTGCCCTGAATGATACGGATGTTGGCCTGATGCGGCACAATCCAATCGATGTCTTGATGCGCCAGCCCAACTTTATCCAATGCGGTATGGGCGGTTGAGGACAGCTTTTCAACAGCTTGGCGGAACAGAGCGTTGCCCTGCATACGCAATTTGCCAGAGGTGCCCGTCGACGAGACGCCGCCATCCACAAACAGCATATCCTTGTAGCGGCCATCCGAATTCAGATCCGCGGACAAGATACCGCGATCATCGTTTGTGCCCTCACCCTCAACGGCCTCTAGCACCAATGCGCCCGCACCGTCCCCAAAGAGAACACAGGTCGACCGATCGGTCCAATCCATGATGCGGCTAAAGGTTTCAGCGCCAATCACCAGAACGCGATCCGCCTGACCCGACAGAATCAAAGCGTTCGCATTGGTTAAAGCGTAAACAAATCCGGCACATACGGCCTGAACATCAAAGCCAAACCCGCGTGTCATGCCCAGTTTGTTTTGCACCATCGTGCCAACAGAGGGGAACGTCAGATCAGGTGTCGAGGTGGCCACAACGATGGCATCAATGTCATCGGGTTCCAAACCTGCGTTGGCCAGCGCGGCCTTGGCGGCTTCGACAGCCAAATCTGATGTGGTCTGATCTTCGGCGGCGAAATGGCGCCGTTCAATCCCCGAGCGGGTGCGGATCCATTCATCACTGGTTTCAAGAGTGGCTTCAAACTCGCTGTTTGGGACAATTCTCTCGGGCAAATAGTGCCCGACGCCTTTAACAACAGCGCGTTTGGTCATTCTTTTCCACCGTTTTGGGGTTTGTCAGTCACCGCATCATTAACCTGCTCAGAGGCAGATGCAACCCGCGCAGCAAGTTTATGCGAAAAGCCCGATTGAGACAGCTTGAATGCCAGTTTCACAGCCGCCGCAACACCCATCGCATCCGCAGAGCCATGCGACTTGACCACGGTGCCGTTCAGGCCAAGAAAGACACCACCGTTGACCTGACGCGGGTCGATCCGCTTTTTCAGGCGCTGCAACGAGGTATAGGCCAAAACGGAGGCCAAACGGGACAGGGGCGAAAACTTAAAGGCCTGACGCAGCAGATCCCCGATCAAGCTGGCGGTGCCTTCGCCTGTTTTCAGCGCGATGTTGCCGGTAAAGCCGTCTGTGACGATCACATCACAAATATCATTGGGAATATCGCCGCCTTCAACAAAACCGACAAACTCATAGTTGGCTTTGTCGGCTTGGTTTTGAATCAGGTCATGGGCGGTCTTAAGTTCGGCGCGGCCTTTGTGCTCTTCGGTGCCGACGTTCAACAGGCCGATGCGGGGCTTTTTCAGCGCCAGACCATTGCGGGCATAAGAGGCCCCCATCAACGCATATTGCAGCAGATCCCCGGCGTCGGCGCGGATATCAGCGCCCACGTCCAGCATTACATTGAAGCCTTGAGGATTGCGCGAGGGCCATAGAATCGCAATGGCAGGGCGGTTGATGCCCGGCAATTTGCGCAGACGGATCATGCTGATCGCCATCAACGCGCCAGTGTTGCCGCAGGAAACACAGACATCCGCTTCGCCAGAGCGCACAGATTCGAGAGCAGACCACATCGAGGTGTTCTTGCCGTTGCGCATCACATGGCTGGGTTTGTCTTCCATCGACACGACGCCTTCGGCATCACGAATCACAACGCGGTCAACCAAGCTTTTCTTGCGGCTGACCAGTTTTGTCAGCTCGGCTTTGGGACCGTGAAGAATAAATCCAATGTCGGGATTCTTATGCGCAGAACGCGCAATGCCGGCGACAACAGTCGCCGGCCCACGATCGCCGCCCATGGCGTCGACCGAAATAACGGTGCGTCCAGCACCCGCTGTTGATTGATCCTGCAAAGCGGTCATAAGCGGACACCAGTCTCTGGATAGGGTTTATGCCGCGTCTTCGTCCAGGTCGATTTCGTCAACCATCGCAACAACTTCACGGTCTGCGTAATGTCCGCAGGACGCGCAAACATGGTGGGGGCGCTTCAGCTCGCCACAGTTTGTGCATTCGTTCGGATTTGCCGCGACCAACGCGTCGTGCGCGCGACGATTGTTGCGGCGCGACTTGGATACTTTGTTCTGCTGGACAGCCATGTCACAACCTCAATTTCCTATGGGCGCGGGGCCCTGTTTCGTGTGGGTTCGTGGCACATAATCGGTCCGTGCCGCTATGTCCAACCCAAAATACTTATGAGCCGCGGAAAATACTGTTATTCCGCTCCGGCGCAAGCGCTATTTCGGCTCTTCTTCGTCTTTTTTGCTGAGTTGGTCTCGCAGAGAGGCCAAGCCAGCAAAGGGTTTGGTGTCTTCGTCGGTCATTGCGTCTTTGCCGGGTTCGGTAAAGACAGTTTCTTCGACCTCAGCACCATCCGCCCGCGGATACAGCGGCAACGCCAGCGACAATGCTTCGATCATGACCTGTGCTGGGTCGATTGTGCTGCCCAGTTGTTCATCTGAGTCGTTTTCAGGCATTTCCACTTCTTCGTCGTCAGACACAAACTCAGGCATCTCGGCGACAAAGCGCCGAAACACTTCGGTTTCGATCCGCGTTGTGACGGGGGCCAAGGTGACAACACAGGCCTGCGTGACGGTGGCCCCCAATTTGGCGCTTAGCACCCAATCGCGTTTGCCGTCGGCTTTGACCTCGCCTTTAAATCTAACTTTGCGCAGCCCGTTCAGATCCAGCTCTTGCGCCATCGCACTCAGCTCTGGGGCTTCGGGGATCACGCTAAAACGGGTCGGTTTGGTGGTGGACAGGTCCGCAACACGCAGCGGTTGGTGGGGAAGTGAGTTCATATAGGAGGTCCCTTAACTTGAACCGAAGGCATTCCTTCTGTAAGCGGGATAGAAGGCAAGAGGCGTCAAGGCAAGAGGGCAGGTATGTTGGTCACTGGAAAGAAAGTCAGAACACTCGTTGCGGGTGTGGCGTTGTTTGGATTGATTGGCTGTAGTTCGACCTATCGCAATCATGGCTATGTGCCCTCAGAACAAGAGCTTTCAGAAATTTTGGTGGGCGTGGACACGCGCGACAGCGTCGCTGAAAGTGTTGGCACCCCGACCATTTCCGCATTGGTCAATGACAGCGCCTATTTCTATGTGCGCAGTCAGGTGAAGCATTTTGCCTATCGCCGCCCGCAGGAAACCGAGCGCCAAGTGGTCGCCATTCGGTTTGACAGCAATGGCGTGGTCAGCAATGTCGAACGCTTTGGCCTAGAAGACGGCAACGTCGTTGCGCTTTCGCGCCGTGTGACCGATTCAAACGTCCAAGACAAAAGCTTCTTGCGTCAGCTGTTGGGCAATATCGGCAATGTCAGCGCCGGCGACTTCCTCTGATCGTGCGGCCAATGTGACGTGAATTTTGCGTCATACGATTGACATATGACCTGTGCTAGGGCGGAATTGAAACGCTGGAACCCAGCTTTATTCGCCGGAGCCGTTTGATGTTGTCATTGAAGAGAGGGCGCTATGTCACGCGCTTGGCCACCTCTGAGGCCGATATCCAAGCGGCGCAGGCCCTGCGGCACCTGTCCTTTCACGGTGTTGCGGGCGAAGACAGTGATTGTTTTGATCAAGCCTGCGTCCACTTTCTGGTGCATGAAGTAAAGTCCGAGCGGTTGGTCTGTTGCTTTCGCGTGTTGCCACTGACTGGCGGTGCCGAGATCGGGCGCAGCTATTCGGCGCAGTATTACGAATTGTCGGCGTTGCAAAGTTTTGAAGGTCCCATGGTCGAGATGGGGCGCTTCTGTGTGCATCCAGAAGTGAAAGACCCAGATGTGCTGCGGGTCGCTTGGGGGGCGATGACGCAATATGTCGATGAAAATGGGGTCGAAATGCTGTTTGGCTGTTCCTCGTTTCACGGCACGGATGAGCAGGAGTATCTGGATGCCTTTGCCATGCTGAAAGAGCGCCATTTGGCCCCCAAACGATGGTTGCCGCGGGTGAAAGCGCCGCAAGTGTTTAAATTTGCGCAGAAATTGCGCCGCAAGCCTGACGCCAAATTGGCCATGTTGCGGATGCCCCCCTTATTGCGCACCTATCTGATGATGGGGGGCTGGGTCAGCGATCATGCGGTGGTGGATCGCCATATGAACACATTGCACGTGTTCACCGGTTTGGAAATTGCTGCGATTCCCCCGGCGCGCAAACGGTTGTTGCGCGGCGTCGCCGGTTAAGTCGGCAGGGGGGGCGTTGCCCCCTCTGGGGGCTGCGGCGTGCCGCCGATCCCCCTTCACCCCCAGAGTATTTTCAGCAAGATGAAGAGGCAGGCGGTTGACCTTCGCGGGAGGCCTCGTTAGCTGCGACCTATGGCACGTATACCTTTATTACAAATGAATGAGATCTCGCTGACCTTTGGCGGCGAGCCGGTGTTTCAAGATCTGTCTTTGGTGGTTCAACCCGGAGACCGTGTGGCCTTGGTTGGGCGCAATGGGTCGGGCAAATCCACATTGATGAAAGTCATGGCGGGACTTGTCGAAGCGGATCAGGGGCAGCTTGTGGTGCCCCCCGGGGTCAGCGTGGGCTATATGGAGCAAGACCCGACGATGGAGGGCTTTGCAACGCTTGGGGATTATGCCTCTAGCGGGTTGGACGCGGGCGAGATGTACCGCGTTGAGATGGCGGGGGAGGGGTTGAAGTTTGATCCCGCGCGTCCGGTGTCCACCGCATCGGGGGGGGAGCGGCGGCGTGCCGCTTTGGCCAAGTTGATGGCGGAAGCGCCGGAACTGATGTTGCTGGACGAGCCAACCAACCATTTGGATATTGAGGCTATTGCTTGGCTGGAGCGCGAGCTGCGCGAAACCCGAGCGGGCTATGTGTTGATCAGCCACGACCGGGCGTTTCTGCGGGCCTTGACCCGCGCTACCTTGTGGATTGATCGCGGCAGGGTGCGGCGACAGGAAACCGGATTTGATGGGTTTGAGGCTTGGCGCGACAAGATTTGGGCTGATGAAGATTTGGCGCGCCACAAGATGGATCGCAAGATCAAGGCAGAGGCCCGTTGGGCGGTGGAGGGCATTTCCGCCCGTCGCACCCGCAATCAGGGGCGGTTGCGTGCGCTGCACGCGATGAAGGACGAGCGCGCCTCGCAGATCCGGCGTCAAGGCGCGGCGGCAATGGATCTGGCGGCGGGGCCCAAATCGGGCCGCAAGGTGATCGAAGCGGTGGGTATTTCCAAAACCTATGGCGACAAGGTTATTCTGAGTGAGTTTTCCATCAAGGTGCAGCGCGGGGATCGCGTTGCCTTTGTGGGGCCCAACGGTGTGGGCAAAACAACGTTGTTGAAGATGTTGATGGGGCAAGAAGAGCCAGATGCCGGGACGGTCACCCGCGGCACCAATTTGGTGCCGGCAATTTTTGATCAATCACGCGCGCAGCTGGATCCGGACATGACCCTTTGGGACAGTTTAACCGGCGATCCTGAGATGCGGGTGTCGGGCAAGGCGGATCAGGTCTTGGTGCGTGGCAATCCCAAGCATGTTGTCGGTTATCTGAAAGAGTTTCTGTTTGACGAGCGGCAGGCGCGCGCGCCGGTGCGCTCTTTGTCGGGGGGCGAAAAAGCCCGGCTTTTGCTGGCCAAGCTGATGGCGCGCGAAAGCAACCTGTTGATCTTGGATGAACCGACCAACGATCTGGATATTGAAACGCTCGACCTGTTGCAGGAATTGTTGGACGATTTTGATGGCACGGTCATGTTGGTCAGCCACGACCGCGACTTTTTGGACCGGGTTGCCACGACAACCATCGCCATGGAAGGGGATGGTCAAGCCACCGTCTATGCGGGCGGGTGGAGTGATTATCAGGCCCAACGTGCTGAGACGGAAACCGCCAGCAAAGCGGTCAAATCCAAGCGGGCCGGAAAAGATGCGGCCAAGCCCAGCGGCAAAGGGGATGAGGCTCAGAAACCGGGCGGCTTGTCGTTCACGGAAAAGCATCGACTTGAAGCTTTGCCGGGGGTGATTGAGCGGCTGGAGGCGGAAATTGCCAAGCTGGAAGAGTTTTTGATGGATCCTGAGCTGTTCGAGAAAGCGCCGGTGAAGTTTCAAAAGGCCACGGATGCTTTGGTTGAACGCCATGCGGCCTTGGCTGAGGCCGAAGAAGAATGGATGACCCTTGAGGAGAAAGCTTCTTAGGGCGCGCGGGGGTCGCAGCTTGATCTTTGAGTATTTTTGGCAAGATGAAGCGGCACGGCCGCCCCGTGTTGGGGGCGGCGAAGGCTGGGGCATGGGAGCGCTGTTGGCTTAGCGTGGATCGGACAGGGTGTCGCGCCAGCTGTGTTTGGGGGCAAAGCCGAGCAGGGCCTTGGCTTTGGCGTTGGAATAGAAGGTTTCCTCTGGGCCCATCGGCTTGGCTGGGACATCTTGGTAGTAGGTGTCGATCAGCTCTTGGGTTGAGAGATTGACCGAGTGGTCGTCGTTTGAAGCGTTGAAAATTTCAAAACCCAAGCCATCGGTTTTCAGGCAGCGATCGACGAGATGCCCGAGGTCACGTGCATCGATATAGGCGAAGAAGTTCCGCCGCCGCATGCCAGGATTGGCAAAGTATGTGGGGAAGTTTTCTTGGTATTCATGGGGTTCGACCACATTGTTGATGCGGATGCCGTAGATGTCTGCTTGGCTGCGCGCTTGAAAGCTGCGCGCGGTGACCTCGTTGACCACTTTTGACATTGCATAGCTGTCTTCGGGAACGACGGGGTGATCTTCGTCCAGTGGCAGGTAGTCTGGTTTGCGCTCACCATCGGCAAAACAGACCCCATAGGTGGTTTCGGAGGAGGCAAAAATCACCTTGCGGATCCCCATTTTCAGCGCTGCATCGATGACATTATAGGTGCCAAGCGTGTTCACACGGTAGCATTCATTGTCCGGGGTCAGCAGGATGCGTGGCACCGCCGCAAAGTGAACCACGGCATCAAAACGAGGCACGCCTGTGCCGGGATCAAGTTCGTCAAAGCCCGCATAGGAGCACATGACGTCATACATCTGGCCGGCATCGGTGATATCGGCGATGCGGTTGTCGACCCCCGCCAGATCCAGCGGGGTCTTATCGACATTCAAAACGCGGTGGCCTTGGGCCAAGAGATAGGCAACGGCGTGGCGGCCGGCTTTGCCAGAGCCGCCGGTGAACAAAATCCGCATAGGTCTCTCCATCTAGGTTATTGCATGCGCAGGGCGCCATCCAAGCGGATGGTTTCCCCATTCAGATAGTCGCATTCGCAGATAAAGCGCGCGAGGTCGGCATATTCGCTGGGTTTGCCCAAGCGTTTGGGGTTCACCACATCCTTGGCCAGCCCGTCTTGGACTTCTTGCGGCAGGCCCAGCAACATCGGGGTCAGAAAAATCCCCGGGGCAATGGCCATCACCCGGATGCCATCACGCGCCAAATCCCGTGCCATCGGCAGGGACATGGCGGCCACGCCACCTTTGGAGGCGGCATAGCCCACCTGACCTTTTTGGCCATCAAAGGCCGCCACAGAAGCGGTGTTGATGATCACGCCGCGCTGGCCCCCTTGATCCGGGGTGTTGCGCGCCATTTCGGCGGCGGCCAGTCGGGCAACGTTGAAACTGCCGACCAGATTGATCCCGATGATGCGTTGGTAATGGTCCAGATCATGCGGCCCATCCCGGCCTAGGGTTTTCTCGGCGGTGGCGATGCCTGCACAGCTGACAGCGGTGTTGATCTGCCCCATCGCGGCGACCGCAACTTGCATTGCATTTTGAACCGACGCATCGCTGGTGACATCCGTGTCGACAAAGGTGGCCCCAATTTCTTGGGCGACCTCGTTGCCGCGATCAGCGTTGCGATCCAACAGGGTGACTTTGGCTCCGGCGGCGACAAAGGCGCGCGCCGTTGCCTCTCCGAGACCGGATGCGCCCCCTGAAATAACGGCACATGTTTGCGGCATTTTCATCTCTGTCCCCTCCCAATGAGATCAATGATCTCAAAGCCATATGCGGCAGATTTGGAACTGTCAAAGCTTGTTCATCTTAAACAGGCGCGCCAGCAGGGTCATTTCGATGACCGTTAGGAAAATTCGAAAGACGTGATGCAACGTCACAAGGGCGGGGTTGGCGTGCAGCGACAATGCAATGAGGGCCATTTCGGTGACCCCGCCGGGGGCAAACGAGATCAACAAGACATCAAAGTTGGTCCCGGTAAGCCACTGGAGCCCTAAGGAAAACCCGATCCCGATACCGAGCATAGCCGTCACGGAAAGCACTGAAAGCCAAGCCGCGCGCACCATTGTCTGCCCGCGAAGTCCAGTGAATTTAAGCCCCAGCGAAGTGCCGATCACCACCTGCGACAAGTTGATCAACCATTGAGGTAACGCCAGATCGGCCCAGCCAAACACGCTGACGATGGCTGCGGCAAGCAACGGCCCGGTTAGCTGACCCGCGGGCAGTTTGATCTTTAGGCAAACGATATAGCCCACAAGGCCAATCCCAATCGCCAAGGGGATCTGCTGCCAAGGCACGTCATTGCCACCCAGACTGATGCCAGAGGCGCTGCCAAGGGGCGCGCCATACCAAAACGACAGGCCAACGGGCATCAAGGTGATGACAGCGATGATGCGCAAAAACTGCTGCATCGTCAGTATCGGCAGATTGGCCCCGGCGGCCTCGCCCATCGCCAGAGATTCAAGCAGCCCGCCCGGCGTGCCCGCGTAAAAGGCGGTGGGGCGATCATAGCGGCCGATGTGGCGGAAAATCAGATAGTTGGCGCCATGGGCGAGAAACACAAACACGGTCAACCCCGCCAGAGAGGCGGCCACAGTTCCCAGAGAATTCAGCAGATCTGGCGTCACTTTGGTGCCGATCATCACCCCAATCGCCACCATAAAGACCGCCCGGATTGACGTGGGAAAGGCATAGCCCTGCGGCAATTTTTTGGGCAGGAACAGGGCGATCAACCCTGCCACAATCAAACTGCCAGTCATAAAGGGCAGGGGGATGTGGACAAAAGATGCTGCATATCCTCCGAGCCCAGAAATAAGGGTGAGGATCAAGCTGGTCAGGACAGTTTGAAATGACATGGGTTGCCCCTTAGATGGGATGATTTTCTATTTCACACCCAAGGCATAAGAACAAGGCAGTGAAACCACGGTATGTCAGTTTGAATTTGAGTGAATAAATCGTCGCGGTGTGTTGCGAATGGGGTCGCTTTGTAGAGCGTTGCGGCGCGACGTGCTTGTTGCCCCACCCGGAATCACTCTACATCGGCCAAAAATCAGGAGCTTATGATGCAAGCAGAGCGGTTGGCCTCGGGCAAGATCAAGATTTGGGGCAACACGTGGTCCGAAGAGTTTGACGAGGAACGGCGTCAACCATGGATCGAGTGGTATCGCAAAATGTACGAGCAATATGATCGTGAGACCTACAAAATCTGCGCTGATGTTCTGGAGGCATTGAATACCCCCTAAAAGGGGCGTCGGTAACCAGCCTTAGGGGCAAATTTTACAGCCTGTCGGATGCAAGCGCACCGTCACTTTGATTTTTGACTGACTAAATTTGGAGTTTTTGGAGCGGGTAACGGGAATTGAACCCGTAACTAAAGCTTGGGAAGCTGCCGTGATACCTTTTCACCATACCCGCCTTGCCCGCTGACCTAGTCAGTTCCACCCCAAAGGTCAAGAAGGGTGCGTATTGAATTCAATTGCTGTCGGCCGACGCCTTGGGCGAGCACGGGCACGAGGACGAGGTGGCTCTGGCTGATGGGGTATCGGTCCTATGGCACCGCCAAAGGACCCTTATGTCGGTTTGCGTTTACGTCGCCCACGCGCGCCGCGGGCGCCAGCTGCGTTAAAGCTGACCTCGGGCAGGGGAACAATCGCGTTTAACTGCGCAAAGGGATCATGCGCGTGGGGCAGGGCATTTGCTGCGACGAAATGCTCTTGGAACCGGGGTTCGATGGCGGTTTCCACCTTGGTGATCTGACGCACCACCCGTTCGATTTCTTGACGCGCCGTGCGGTTGCACAACGCGATGCGCGCGCCTGTGCCCGCGGCGTTGCCAGCACTTTGCACTTTGTCCAACGCGACATCGGGGAACATGCCCAAAACAAGCGCATGTTTGGCGCTGATATGGGCCCCAAAAGCGCCCGCAAGCACCACCCTGTCAACTTGCTCCACGCCCAGCTCATCCATCAACAGACGCGCGCCCGCATAAAGCGCGGATTTGGCCAGTTGGATCGCGCGGATGTCGCCTTGGGTCACGGTGATTAATGGGCCGCCCTCCGCGCGCCCGTCCCAAAGCACATAGGCGTGGGTGCGCCCCTGCGGCACGCAGCGCGTCGATCCGGTTTGCTCGGCTGAGCCAATCAATCCAGAGGCGTCCAACAGGCCGGCCATGCGCATCTCTGCGACGGCTTCGATGATGCCTGAGCCACAAATTCCGGTGATGCCTATCGCGGCGCTTGAACGTGCAAAATCGGGGTGGTCTGACCACATATCCAGACCAATGATGCGAAACCGTGGGGCCTTGGTGTCGGGGTCGATTTCAACCCTCTCGATGGCGCCGGGCGCGGCCCGCTGACCACTGCTGATCTGCGCGCCTTCAAATGCCGGTCCAGTGGGCGAGGAGCAGGCCAGCACGTGATCGCGATTGCCCAGCTGGATTTCGGCGTTGGTGCCCACGTCGATGATCAATACCAAATCATCCGATTTATGCGGCTCCTCGGACAGTGTCACCGCGGCGGCATCCGCGCCCACATGGCCTGCAATGCAAGGCAGAAAGTAGATCTGCGCCGCATCTCCAAGGGACGTCAAGCCAAGTGAGTGGGCTTGGATCGTCAGTGCATCGGAAAGGACCAAGGAAAAAGGGGCCTGCCCCAATTCGACGGGATCTATCCCCAAGAGCAAATGATGCATGACGGGATTGCAGACAATCACCGCCTCTACGATCTGGGCTGGCGTGATGTCTTGGTCCTGCGCCATGGTCTGGATCAGCTCGTTCAAGGCGCTGCGCACGGCTTCGGTCATGGCTGCCGCGCCACCCTCATTCATCATGGCATAGGACACGCGGCTCATCAGATCCTCGCCAAAGCGGATCTGTGGGTTCATCGCTCCGGATGAGGCTTTCACCTCTCCGGTTTGTAAATCACACAGATGCAGCGCAATGGTGGTCGATCCAAGGTCAATCGCCAATCCATAGAGCGGTTGGTCATACAGCCCGGGCCAAATTTCAAGGACCTGCGCTGGCTGATCTGGATGCGGCTGATAGAGCGCCACCGTCACCTGCCAATTTGCCCTGCGCAAGGTGCTTTGCAGTTTTGCCAGTATGTGGAGTGGCAGGGGTGCAGCGTCAGTACTCCATTGCAAGACTAAAGCGCGGCGCAACCGCTCTGCATCGCCAGTGGGGCTGTGCATGTCGGGCGCGTCGACATCCACGAAAACCAGGCGAGTGGCCGGATCCATGGCGATCTGCCGATCGGTGGCGTCTTTGCGCACGACCTGACGATGCACCTGACTTTCGGCGGGGACATCAATAACGATATCGCCCTGAATTGTGGCTTGGCATCCTAAACGTCGACCGGGTTTTAGCCCACGCAGATCTTGATATCGCTGTTCAACCTGGGCCCATTCAGAAATTGCGCTGCTGTAACTGGTGATGCCGTGTTTAGGGAAATCGCCAAAGCTAGGGGTGATCTGGCATTTCGAACAAATGCCACGACCACCACATACGGAATCCAAATCCACGCCCAAGCTGCGCGCCGCAGATAGGATCGGGGTGCCCACTTCAAATCGTCCCCGCTTCCCAGAGGGCATGAAGATGACGAGAGGATCAACAGTCATAGATGCGCCAACAGTTGTTTCAGCACTCTAACTGCCCGAATTTCTAACACCACGGATGACCTCTTGCGGCACATCAATGTAAGATTGCGTCATATCAACAGGGGCGGAATTTGAGAAATTCCGAACCGGAAAATGTACATTTTCCGTACCGTTTTCTGTCAGAAAACGCGCCCTACACAAACCCGCGGGCATGGAAGATAAAGCCCAGCGTGTTGAGCAGCAGTTGCGCCGCAAGGATTGAGGTCGACTCGGTGGGATCATAGGCGGGGGCGACTTCGACAAGGTCGATCCCGACGATGTCATGGGATTGCGCCACATGTTGGATGAGTTCCAAAACTTCATAATACAAGAAACCGCCATGGCTTGGGGTGCCGGTCCCGGGCGCGATCGAGGGGCAGAAACCATCAATGTCGATCGTCAGATAGATGCGTGCTTTTTCAGGTAATCGTTGGGCCACTGATTGGGCACCAAGTGCACGCGTCTGACGGACTGACAAGATGTCAGACCCCATCGCGCGCGCATCGGTGTAGCCTTCTTTGGCTGTTGAGGAGACGTTGCGAATACCAACCTGTGTGAGCCCAGTCACATAAGGTTTTTCGGCCGCGCGGCGCATTGGATTGCCATGGCCAAAGCGAACGCCGTGACGTTCATCGACAAAATCGAGATGCGCATCGATCTGCAAGATGTGGATCTCTCCTTGATCGTCAAAAGCATTGATGCAGGGAATATTGACCGAGTGATCCCCGCCGATGGTGACCGGCAGCGCTCCGGCGCTGAGGGCCGCGCGCACGGCCAGTTCGATATTGGCATGGCTTTTGGTGGTGTCTGTGTGCACAATGTCTGCGTCGCCCATGTCCACCACACGGACCGAGCCGGGCAGGTAGGTGGCATCATCTTCGTGATCATACGCCCCTGCATGGCCAAAGCTGAACAGGGTAGAGGCTTCGCGCACGGAGCGGGGGCCAAAGCGGGCACCGGGGCGCCATTGGGTCCCACCATCAAAAGGCGCGCCGAGGATGGCGACATCGGCCTGAAGCTGACTCCAATCGGGTTGGTAGGGTCGTTTGCCAAAGGTTGAGATCCCAACAAAAGGCAGGTCCAAGCGGCCGCCGTCGTATCCGTGTGTGCTCATTTATGTGATCCCAAATCTATGTTTTCTGCCCCGCATGGGAAAAGCCATCCCGCCCAATGTCAAGCCAGTGGCCATAATCCGGTGCTTTCGGGCTTTCCCCGTTCGCGTTTTCATGAAATAGGGAGGTGCCAAACGATCTGTCCATGGAGAAGCCAAATGGAAATTCGTGAGGCCCTGACCTTCGATGATGTTCTACTTGTACCCGGTGCGTCCAGCGTATTGCCGTCAACGGCTGACACGCGGACCAAAGTGACCAAGTCTATCGACCTAAATATTCCTTTGCTCAGCTCTGCGATGGACACCGTGACCGAAGCGCGGATGGCGATTGCCATGGCGCAGGCGGGCGGCATGGGTGTGATCCACAAAAATCTGGATGTTTTGGCACAATCGCAAGAAGTGCGTCGTGTGAAGCGCTTTGAATCCGGCATCGTTTACAACCCTGTAACGCTGAAATCCAATCAGACATTGGCGGATGCTAAGGCGTTGATTGAACGCTACAATTTCACCGGTTTCCCCGTTGTGGACGAAGAGGGGCGTGTCCTTGGCATTCTAACCAACCGCGACATGCGATTTGCCCAGTCCGATGACACGCCGGTGCATGCGATGATGACGGCTGAAAACTTGGCGATGTTGGCAGAGCCTGCTGATCTGGAAGAAGCCAAAAGCCTGATGCGAGCGCGTCGGATCGAAAAGCTGTTGGTGCATGATGGCGCTGGCCGGTTGACTGGCTTGCTGACATTGAAAGACACCGAAATGGCGGTGTTGAACCCAACCGCGTGTAAAGATGAACTGGGTCGGTTGCGGGTTGCCGCGGCCACGTCGGTGGGCGAATCTGGTTTTGAACGCTCTGAAGCATTGATTGATGCTGGGGCCGATATCATCGTGATTGATACAGCCCATGGCCATTCCCAAGGCGTGATCGACGCTGTGGCCCGTGTTAAGGCGTTCTCCAGCGATGTGCAGGTGATTGCGGGCAACGTCGCCACCGCCGAGGCCACAAAGGCCCTGATCGGCGCGGGCGCGGATGCCGTCAAAGTGGGCATCGGACCGGGGTCCATCTGTACAACCCGTATGGTGGCTGGTGTCGGTGTTCCGCAGCTGACAGCGATCATGGATTGCGCAGGCGCAGCTGGCGATGTGCCGGTGATCGCTGATGGGGGTATCAAATTCTCGGGCGATTTTGCCAAAGCGATTGCGGCGGGGGCCTCTTGCGCGATGGTCGGCTCGATGATTGCGGGCACCGATGAAAGCCCGGGCGAAGTGATCTTGTATCAGGGGCGGTCCTTTAAGTCGTATCGCGGCATGGGGAGCCTTGGCGCAATGGCGCGCGGCTCAGCAGATCGTTACTTCCAGAAAGATGCCGCCAGCGATAAGTTGGTCCCTGAAGGCATCGAAGGTCAGGTGCCATACAAAGGCTCTGCCAATGCGGTTGTGCACCAGTTGGTGGGCGGTTTGCGGGCGGCAATGGGCTATACTGGAAACGGCACCGTCGCGGAGATGCGCAAAAACTGTAACTTTGTGCGGATCACAGGGGCAGGGCTCAAAGAAAGCCATGTGCATGATGTGCAAATCACCCGCGAAAGCCCCAATTATCGGATTGGCTAATGTCTGAACTTCAAAGCTATCTCTCTTCGGTTGGTCGGGTCACAAACCTGACCGACGGCGCCAGCGCTTTTGGCGCAGATGCGTTTCCATCTCTCACCGAAGACGCGGTTCACGCGGCTTTGCAACGCGCCGGAGAGAGCGAGCTGACCACCGAGTTCAACGCCTTTCTGTTGGAACTGGACGGGCAGCCGCTGACACTGGTGGACACTGGCTGTGGTGCCCAATTCGGCGCGGCTGGCGGAAATCTGGCGGCGCTTTTGCGCGGGCTTCAAATCGCGCCAAGCGATATCAAACGGGTGATTTTCACCCATTTGCACGGGGATCATGTCGGCGGGGCGATCGAAGGGGAGACCCCTGTGTTTGATCAAGCCGAGGTGATCTTGTCGGCGCAAGAATTGGCGCATTGGCAGGGCACAGATGGATCCGCTGCGACAATGCTGACAGCCTACAAAGATAAGATCCGCACTGTGCAAGACGGTGAAGACATTGCACCGGGATTGCGGGCATGGGCATTGCCCGGCCACACCCCGGGACATATGGGTGTGCGGATCGGTGAGGATCTGGTTTTGCTTGGGGATGTATTGCACGCCGAGGCGTTGCAATTGCCAACCCCGTCCGTGTCGATCAAATTTGACGTCGATCCAGATCTGGCTGCGCGCACGCGTACTGAGGCTTTGGGCCAAGTGTGTGATCAAGGTTTGGTCTTTTCTGGGGGCCATCAGGTCGGACAGGGAAAATTTGCGCGCATGCAACGTGTGGGTGATGGATTTAAGAAAGTTGCTTTATGACCCCTGCTGCACGCTATCAAGCTGCGATTGAAATTTTGGATACGGTGCTGAGCGGAGTGCCCGCTGAAAAGGCTCTGACAGGCTGGGCGCGTCGATCGCGGTTCGCCGGCTCTAAGGATCGCGCTGCGGTGCGGGACCATGTGTTTGAATGTCTGCGTCAGAAACGCAGCTGCACGGCGCTTGGCGGCGACGAAAGTGGACGCGGCATTGTTTTGGGCCTTATTCGCTCAAAAGGCTTTGAAACAGAAACGTTTTTTACCGGAATAGGGCATGCCCCAGCAGAACTGTCAGAGGCTGAAAAACAACGTGGACATGCGCCAAGTGATGCTGAAAACTTTGATCTGCCGGATTGGTTGATTGCGGCGTTCCAAGACAGTTTGGACGCGCAGGCTGGGCGCGTAGCCGAAGTGTTGAAGTCGCGCGCGCCCACCGTCTTGCGGGTCAACACGCGCAAAGGTTCGATTGCAGAGGCACAGGCGCAGCTGACGAGCGATGGGGTCACAACCCAGCCTTTGTCGATTTCACCCACAGCCCTCGAAGCAACCGAAGGCGCGCGCCGGGTGTCTGGTGGTCAAGCTTACCGCGATGGCTTGGTCGAGTTGCAGGATGGCGCAAGCCAAGCATTGGTTGATGCCTTGCCGCTGGAAGCGGGGATGCGGGTCTTGGATTACTGTGCTGGCGGTGGCGGTAAGACGCTCGCCATGGCGGCATTGCAGCGCGCGCAATACTTTGCCCATGACGCCCATGCCCAACGACTGCGTGATCTGCCAGAGCGGGCTTTGCGTGCCGGGATCAATGTGCGCGTGCTAGATGACCCAAAATCAGAGGGCACCTTTGATTTGGTGCTGTGTGATGCGCCTTGTTCTGGTGCAGGCTCTTGGCGACGCTCGCCCGAGGCGAAGTGGTTGTTAACACCCGAAAAGTTAGACGAACTGCGCGCGCTGCAGACCGAAATTCTGGACAAAGCCCAGTCTTTGGTGAGCCCTGAGGGCACGCTTGCCTATGCAACCTGTTCGGTTCTGAAAGCGGAAAATCAGGATCAGGTCGACTCCTTTTTGCAGCGTCATCCTAGTTGGAAGGTCGCGCAGCAAAACCACTGGCTGCCAGATGCGCAGGGGGATGGGTTTTTCCTGACCTGTTTCACTAAAAACTAAAGCGTTTTTGGCGCGCGCATCGGGCGGATGTTAACCCATGCTTAATCTTTTCTGCGCCAAATATGCGCAGGAAAGTAGCGAGGGTCCTTTGGCGCATTCAGAATTCTCACCCGACCCAGTGATGGAGGGGCGAACATCCCGTTGGGGTGTTGGTCTGGGCCTTGTTGGATTGGCGTTGGTTTGTTTCTTTGCGGCGGCGCAACGCCCCGGGACCTATGTTCATTTTGCGCTGATCTCTGCGGGGGCCACTCTGCTTGGCCTTTTGGTCATGGTTTGGGTGGGGTTTGTGGTCAAGAAGGCCATGCGGCGGGCGTCTTTGCGGCGGGTGGCGGACTTTGTCTCGCTCGACTGTGCGGCCGGGTTTGTGACCAATGCTCTGGGGCAAATTCTGTATTTCAACGGTGCCGCCCAATCGCGGTTTCATCTGTCGGGGCAGCCTGCGCTTGGCGATGTCATGCAAGAGGTGTTTGCAAAACCCTCGGCGGTGTTTCGGCGGTTACAACAGGTTGCGCATGACAATGGCGCTGCCAGCGAAGATGTGGTGACCCGCAAAGGGCACTTTCGCATCAGTGTGCACCAGCTGCGCCAAGATGGTTTTTTATGGCGCATCGAAGAAATTGGGGCTGGGCCTGCTAAGGCAAAAGGTGGCGCCAGCCTGCCAATGCTGACGGTGGGGCGGGGCCAGACCATCTTGTTCATGAACGAAGCGGCGCGCAATTTTGTTGGCAATCGGGTGCGTACACTTGATGCGATTTTTCCGTCGCTACCGCTGAACACAGGTGGATTTAATCTGGCATTGGATCAAGGGGTTGCGCGCAATTGCATCGTTCATGAGGTGGCCGGCTCTGCGGGGCGCCGCGAGATTTATTTCCTGCCATTGGCACAGGACACTCCCGGGGTCGATCTAAAGGCGGAAAGCTTTGAAGCGTTGCCCGTGGCCATCTTGCGGATGGCGACCGATGGGCAGGTGCTGCAATCCAACCGTTTGGCGCGCCAATTCTTAGCGCTGGAACCCGGCCAAGAGATCAACCTCGCGCAGATGTTCGAAGGGTTGGGACGCCCCATTGCCGACTGGCTGAACGAAGCCGCCACCGGTGTAGGGCCAAAACGGTCCGAGTTTTTGCGGGTCAAGCGGTCCGATCACGAAGCCTATGTGCAAATCAGTCTGACCAAAGTTGAAGAGGTTGATGGCAGCTTTTTGATCGCTGTGATCAATGACGCAACCGAATTGAAAAGCCTTGAAGCCCAATTTGTGCAAAGCCAAAAAATGCAGGCCATCGGTGAACTTGCGGGGGGCGTTGCCCATGATTTCAACAATCTTTTAACCGCCATCTCAGGTCATTGCGACCTTTTGCTGTTGCGCCATGAAAACAGTGATCCAGACTACGCAGATTTGGTTCAGATCAGTCAGAATGCCAATCGCGCGGCCTCGTTGGTGCGCCAGCTGTTGGCGTTTTCCCGCAAGCAAACCCTGCGCCCCGAAGTGGTCGATATCCGCGACGCCCTCGAAGATTTGACCCATCTGCTGAATCGGTTGGTGGGGGAAAAGATCACTTTGGTGGTTAAACATGACCTCTCGCCCTGGTCGATCCGGGCGGACAAACGGCAATTGGAACAAGTGTTAATGAACCTGGTGGTGAACGCGCGGGATGCGATGCCAAACGGCGGGGAAATCCACATCGAAAGCTGCAACCGGGTGCTGACAAAAACCATGTCACGGGATCGGGTCCAAGTGCCTCAGGGGGAGTATCTGAGCGTGCAGGTGACGGATGAGGGCGCAGGCATTCCGGCGGAACTGCTGCAAAAAGTGTTTGAACCGTTCTACACGACCAAGCGGGTCGGTGAAGGCACCGGGCTTGGCCTGTCCACGGTCTATGGCATTGTCAAACAAAGCGGTGGCTATGTCTTCGCCGACAGCACCGTGGGGCAGGGCACAACATTCACCCTGTTGTTCCCCGTCAGCCGCGATGTTGCGCCCCTTGAAACGCCCGCAGAAAAAGAGGAATTGCCCCCCTTACCAACGGCAACCGATGGCGTCGTGTTGCTGGTCGAAGACGAAGCGCCTGTGCGCGCCTTTGCCTCGCGGGCACTTCGATTGCGCGGATATACCGTGATAGAGGCCAGCTGCGCTGAGGAGGCCTTGGACTTGCTGCAAGACATCGATCTGGCGGTCGATATCTTTGTAACCGACGTCATCATGCCGGGTATGGATGGGCCGTCATGGGTGCGTGAAGCGCTCAAAACCAGACCTGAAGCACGGGTCGTCTTTGTGTCGGGCTACGCAGAGGACGCTTTTGATGCAGATAAGGGGGAAATCCCGAATTCAGAATTCCTCCCCAAACCATTTTCTTTGAATGAGCTGACGGAAACCGTGCAGCGCCAGTTCCATTAACGGCTGGAAATTTGGTCCCATAGTTCAAAGTCGTCGCTCTTCTTGCGCCGCAGCTTCCGTTCGACATCTGGGGAAAGTGTCAGATCCATCTCTGGTGAGACGTTCTTTTGATCAAGCTCCAGTTTAAGCTGCAACCGGTCTTCGAGAAATGCGATCAACTTGGGCTGATTTTCATATTGAAACAGATAGGTGATCTTGGTGCCATTGGGCCGCGGTTCCAGAAACTTTGCCTGGCTGCCGACATTGGCAAATCCGGGCGTGTCACCTTGGCAGTAGGCAGAAACGAAGTCGTCAAAACTGACATCATGCGTGGCATTGGGCCGTCCCTTCATAAAAGGGCGACGGCGATACCGGTACCAACTCCCCAACCAGCTGATGGGTTCACGCATGACGGCCATCGTGTCCAGATGGGCGTTGCAGGTTTTCTCGAACATGGGCCGGAAGAACCGATTGTAGCGATAAAGCGGTGCATGTTTCAGATCCGGCGGGTCAAGAATGGCCATCGAGGCCCGCGATGCCAAAGCGGCTTCGTAGGCGGTTGTGCCGGTCTTGGGCACGGACATAAAAACCAAATTTTCTTTCCAGAACACCAACATGACAGTCACCCACCCCAATTCAACGATATGAATTTCCTGAATAAACCAATCCTTAACTTATGTGTACGAACTTAGAAATATAAAATTTACCTTGCAGTGTTCTCGTTTTAGTCTCATACAGAAAAAAGAACAAGTGTAGAACACTTAGGTGATTGCCGCCCTCTTACGGGTGTGGGATAAGGAAGCGAACGAATGGCAATGGCAGATCTTCTTTCCATGGATAGCAAACGTAAAGCAGACAAACAAAAGGCCCTCGATAGCGCGTTGTCGCAAATTGAACGGCAGTTTGGTAAAGGCTCAATCATGAAATTGGGTGGCGAAAACGCTATTCAAGAGATTGAGGCAACTTCAACTGGATCACTTGGGCTGGATATTGCGCTTGGGATTGGCGGGCTGCCCAAAGGGCGGATCGTTGAAATCTACGGACCTGAAAGCTCGGGTAAAACCACGCTGACACTGCATTGTGTGGCGGAAGAGCAGAAAAAAGGTGGCATTTGTGCCTTTGTGGATGCCGAGCACGCTCTGGACCCACAATACGCCAAGAAATTGGGCGTTGATCTGGATGAATTGCTGATCAGCCAACCTGACACAGGTGAGCAGGCGTTGGAAATCGTCGACACATTGGTGCGTTCCGGCGCGGTCAGTATGGTTGTGGTCGATTCCGTGGCGGCGTTGACGCCGAAGTCGGAACTCGAAGGGGATATGGGCGACAGCAACGTTGGTGTGCAGGCCCGCCTGATGAGCCAAGCGATGCGCAAGCTGACCGGCTCGATCAACCGGTCGAACTGTATGGTGATCTTCATCAACCAAATTCGGATGAAAATTGGGGTGATGTTCGGCAGCCCGGAAACAACAACTGGTGGGAACGCGCTTAAGTTCTATAGCTCGGTTCGTTTGGACATCCGCCGCATTGGCGCGGTCAAAGACCGTGACGAAGTTGTGGGCAACGCCACCCGGGTCAAAGTTGTGAAGAACAAAGTTGCGCCGCCTTTCAAGCAGGTTGAATTCGACATCATGTATGGCGAAGGCATCTCAAAGACGGGCGAGTTGCTTGACCTTGGGGTGAAAGCGGGCGTTGTTGAAAAATCCGGCGCTTGGTTCAGCTATAATGATGAGCGGTTGGGACAGGGGCGTGAAAACTCCAAACAGTTCCTGCGTGACAATCCTGATGCGGCGTTTGAAATCGAAGATAAGATCCGTGCGGCGCATGGTCTTGAGTTCGATATGGAACGCGAAGCTGGGGATGATATCCTCGAGAGCTAACTCTGCTTTCTGGCGATGAATTTTGAGGTTGCGGGTGCGTTGTGCCCGCAACCTTTTTCTTGTGGTGGACATGACCCGCCCAGATAGTTAAATCAGCGTAACCCTAGTCTTTTCGGAAAGTTTCGACCGATGGCCACGCTGAATGAAATCCGCTCTACGTTCCTGAACTACTTTAACAAGCAGGGGCATGAAATTGTGCCATCCAGCTCGTTGGTTCCGCGCAACGATCCCACCTTGATGTTTGCCAACTCTGGCATGGTTCAGTTCAAGAACCTGTTCACCGGCGTTGAAAAGCGCGACTACAGTCGGGCCACCACATCGCAAAAATGTGTGCGCGCCGGCGGCAAGCACAATGACCTCGACAATGTTGGCTATACTGCCCGTCACCACACATTCTTTGAAATGTTGGGCAACTTCAGCTTTGGCGACTACTTTAAGCCCGAAGCCATTCCCTTTGCTTGGGAGTTGATCACCAAGGAATTTGGCATCGATAAGTCACGGCTGTTGGCCACGGTTTATCATACAGATGACGAAGCGTTTGAGCTGTGGAAAAAAGTGGGTGTGCCCGAAGATCGCATCATCCGCATCGCCACCTCTGACAACTTTTGGCAGATGGGGCCAACCGGTCCCTGTGGGCCCTGCACCGAAATTTTCTATGACCACGGCGATCACATCTGGGGTGGCCCTCCTGGCTCCCCCGAAGAAGACGGTGACCGGTTCATCGAAATCTGGAACGTCGTTTTCATGCAGAACGAAAAGTTCGAAGACGGCTCCATGCGCGCGTTGGACATGCAGTCCATCGACACCGGCATGGGATTGGAACGGATTGGGGCGTTGTTGCAGGGCAGCCATGACAACTATGACACGGATCTGTTCAAAGCGCTGATCGAAGCCAGTGCCAATGTGACCAATGTGGATCCCTATGGGGATCAGAACGTACATCACCGGGTGATTGCAGATCACCTGCGGTCGACCTCGTTCCTGATGGCGGATGGCGTGATGCCAAGCAATGATGGCCGCGGCTATGTGTTGCGTCGCATTATGCGCCGCGCGATGCGACATGCGCATTTGCTGGGAGCCAAAGACCCTGTGATGCATCAGCTGGTGCCTGCGCTTGTGTCGCAAATGGGCGAGGCCTACCCCGAGCTGCGCCAAGGCCAGTCAATGATCGAAGAGACCTTGTTGCTGGAAGAAACCCGCTTCAAAACCACTTTGGATCGCGGCCTTAAGCTGTTGGATGACGAAGTTGCAGGCCTCGACGAAGGCGCCGCCCTGCCGGGCGAAGCGGCCTTCAAACTCTATGATACTTTTGGTTTCCCGCTGGATCTGACACAAGATGCGCTGCGCGAAAAAGGTCTGACGGTGGATACCGATGGCTTTGACAGCGCTATGGCTGAACAAAAGGCCAAGGCCCGCGCCGCATGGTCCGGTTCTGGTGAAGCGGCGGATGCAACCATCTGGTTTGACATCGCTGAAAACCAAGGCGTGAGCGAATTCTTGGGCTATGACACGGAAACAGCCGAAGGCCAGATCGTGGCCTTGATCAAGGATGGTGCCCGTGTGGACAGCGCCTCGGCTGGCGAAACAGTGCAAATTGCGGTCAACCAAACCCCATTTTACGCAGAAAGCGGTGGTCAGGTTGGCGACACGGGCGTTGTGAAAACTGACGATGCGTTGGTTGAAATCACCGACACGCGCAAAGCGGCGGGTGTGTTCATTCACGTCGGCAAAGTGGTCGAAGGCACCGTATCTGTGAACGAGGGTGTTGCGCTGACTGTGGACAACGCGCGTCGTTCGGCAATCCGGGCCAACCACTCGGCAACGCACCTGTTGCACGAAGCGCTGCGCGAAACGCTTGGCGATCACGTGGCCCAGCGTGGGTCGTTGAACGCGCCCGATCGTCTGCGGTTTGACTTTAGCCACAATAAGGCGCTGAGCGCGGATCAATTGAAAACCGTTTCGGCAGATGTGAACAGCTACATCCGTCAGAACACCTCGGTCGAGACCCGTATCATGACGCCTGATGATGCACGTGCCATTGGCGCGCAGGCGTTGTTTGGTGAAAAATACGGCGACGAAGTGCGGGTTGTGTCCATGGGCAAGGCCGACACAGGCAAGGGCCAAGACGGTCAAACCTATTCGTTGGAACTGTGCGGTGGGACCCACGTCAAACAGACCGGTGATATCGGGATGTGTGTTTTGCTGGGGGATAGCGCCTCGAGTGCGGGCGTGCGTCGGATCGAAGCCCTGACTGGGCAAGCCGCTTTGGATTATCTCTCTGAGCAGGTCACCACATTGGCGCAGGTGTCATCGGCGCTGAAAGCACAGCCCGCTGACGTTGCGGATCGTGTTGATGCATTGCTGGGCGAGCGCAAAGCCTTGTCTAACGAGGTGGCACAGCTGCGCCGTGAATTGGCGATGGCCGGTGGTGCCGGTCAGGGTGGCGAAGCCGAGGTCAAAGAGATCAACGGTGTGAAATTCATCGCCCAAGTGTTGTCCGGTGTGTCCGGCAAAGACCTGCCTGCCTTGATCGACGAACACAAAGAGCGTCTGGGATCTGGGGCGGTGTTGCTGATTGCAGACACGGGCGACAAAGTGGCCGTGGCTGCCGGTGTCACCAAAGACATGACCGACAAAGTGTCCGCAGTGGCCTTGGTTAAAGCCGCCGTACCCGAATTGGGTGGCAAAGGCGGCGGTGGTCGCCCCGACATGGCGCAGGGCGGTGGCAAAGACGCCAGCAACGCCGATGCAGCTATCACAGCGGCCGAAGCCGCAATTGGAGGATAAGATGGGCGCACTTTGGATCGCACATGTCACGGTCACAGATGAAGAAGCTTACGGGAAATACGCCAAGCTGGCTGGCCCGGCGATTGCCAAACACGGCGGCGAGTTCATCGCCCGTGGTGGTCGCTATGTTCAGCTAGAAGGCAAAGATCGCCCACGCAACGTTGTGGCGCGCTTCCCGGACGTTGACACCGCGGTGGCCTGCTATCACAGCCCCGAGTATCAAGAGGCGCTAGATTTTGCGCGGGGCGCCTCTGAGCGTGAATTGATGGTTGTTGAAACCTCTGAGTAAGATCAACAACCTAGAAAATCAGAAAAGGTCGGCATTGCGCCGACCTTTTTTCGTTTTGCATGAGGGGTTTGCTCTCTGCCGTGCTTACACACGGGGCAGGGCATTAATAGGGGTCTTTGGGGCTGCGATCTGGTGACAGGGAGGCCTGACGCCGTTCCACCAACAGTTCGATCGCATCCGCCAGATGTTCCTCTTGGATGTTGTAATCATCTCTGGCAACGCGAATGCGGTGCGCTTCGATCATGACATCTGCATGGGTGCAGCCCACTGGGGGTTCAAACTTATAGCACGCCAGTTCGATCAACAGGCCCATCGGCTCGGTGAAGTAGATCGAATCCATAAAACCGCGATCCTTGAGGCCGGAGTGATTGATGCCACGCTCGTCCAGACGGGTGATGACCTGCGAAAAAGTGGCTTTGCTGACGTTGAAAGCCAAATGATGCACACACCCCGGTTCGGTGGGCGTGCGACGCGGATCGGGGGTGCGTTTCTCGTTGGTGAAGATGGTGATCAGCCGCCCGTCACCGGGATCAAAGTACAGATGGCCTTCGTCTGGATTGTCGAGATTGGGCTGATCAAACACAAAGGGCATGCCCAACAGGCCTTCCCAGAAATCTAGGCTGACCTGACGCCCCGCCCCGGTGAGTGTGATGTGGTGCACGCCTTGAACTTGAATTTTACGCATTTGAGTATCCCCGAAAGTTGCCGCAAGATACCGCGCCCTTGGCCGCACCCAAAGCAAATTTTCGGGTCACGCTTGCGCAGGACCTCTGCACCAAAGCACAGATCACAATCCTGTCAGGGGTTTAGGCCTGCGCCACAACAAAAAACGCCCCCCAAATGGAGGGCGTTTTAAGCATCATGTGATGTAAGTCTTAGGCAGAACGCGCGTTGCGCTTGCGCTCATGCGGGTCAAGGAAGCGCTTGCGCAGACGCACAGCGTTTGGTGTGACCTCAACCAATTCGTCGTCGTTGATATAGGCGATCGCCTCTTCCAGCGACAGGGTGATCGGTGTGGTCAAACGAACCGCTTCGTCGGTGCCCGAGGCGCGAACGTTGGTCAGTTTCTTACCTTTCAGCGGGTTCACTTCGAGATCGTTTTCACGGCTGTGTTCGCCGATGATCATCCCTTGGTAAACCTTGGCTTGAGCGCCAATGAACATCTTGCCGCGATCTTCGAGGTTCCACAGGGCATAGGCCACCGCTTCGCCGGGCTCCATCGAGATCAGAACGCCAGCACGACGTCCAGGGATCGAGCCTTTGTGGGCTGTCCAACCGTGGAACACGCGGTTCAAAACGCCGGTCCCGCGGGTGTCAGTCAGGAATTCACCGTGATAGCCGATCAAACCGCGTGACGGCACATGGGCCACGATGCGGGTTTTACCAGCACCAGCTTGACGCATCTCAACCAATTCACCTTTGCGCGTGCCGGTGATTTTTTCGATCACGGCACCGGAATATTCGTCATCAACGTCGATGGTGACTTCTTCAACAGGCTCAACCCGCTGACCATCTTCTTCTTTCATGATCACCTGCGGACGCGAGATCGACAGTTCGAACCCTTCGCGGCGCATGTTTTCAATCAGAACACCCATTTGCAATTCGCCACGGCCAGAAACCTCAAAGGCTTCGCCGCCGGGGGTGTCAGCAATTTTGATTGCAACGTTTGATTCGGCTTCTTTCATCAAGCGTTCACGAATGACGCGGCTTTGAACCTTTTTACCATCGCGGCCCGCCAAGGGGCTGTCGTTGATGCCAAAGGTCACAGTGATGGTCGGTGGATCGATCGGTTGCGCGTCCAGCGGTTCATCCACAGCCAGCGCACAGATGGTGTCGGCCACGGTGGCTTTCTGCATGCCTGCCAAGGATACGATGTCACCGGCAACGGCTTCGTCGATGTCCTGCATTTGCAGGCCTCGGAACGCTTGGATTTTGGTAACGCGGAATTGTTCGATTTTTTGGCCAATGCGGCTCAGCGCTTGAACGGTTGCGCCCACTTTCAAAGACCCGGTTTCAACGCGGCCAGTCAGGATGCGGCCCACAAACGGGTCACTGCCCAATGTGGTGGCCAGCATTTTGAAATCTTCGTTTTGACGCGCAACTTGTTTTGGGGCCGGAACGTGGTTCACAACCAATTTAAACAAGGCGTCCAAGTCTTTACGTGGTCCGTCCAGCTCGGTGTCGGCCCAACCGTTACGACCAGAGGCGTAAAGATGTGGGAAGTCGAGCTGATCTTCGGTGGCGTCGAGGCTGGCGAAAAGGTCGAAACATTCGTCCAAAGCGCGATCTGGCTCGGCGTCAGGTTTGTCGACTTTGTTCAGAACCACAATTGGGCGCAGGCCCAAAGCCAAGGCTTTCGACGTCACAAATTTTGTCTGAGGCATTGGGCCTTCGGCGGCGTCTACCAGCAGAACAACACCGTCAACCATGCTCAAAATACGCTCAACCTCACCGCCGAAATCGGCGTGGCCGGGGGTATCAACGATGTTGATCCGGGTGTTCTTAAACTCAACCGAAGTTGGCTTGGCAAAAATTGTAATGCCGCGTTCACGTTCCAGGTCATTGCTGTCCATGGCGCGTTCGGCGACGGCTTGGTTTTCACGAAATGCCCCGGATTGCTTCAACAGCTCATCCACTAGGGTGGTTTTGCCGTGGTCAACGTGGGCGATGATGGCGATATTACGAAGCGGCATGTCGGTCCTGTCAGAGCACTCATGGCTCAAAAGAAGCAGCCCGCGGGCCTTAGAGAGGCCTACGGGCTGTCGATCACATTTGCCGCCTTATACGCTGCTGTCCGCCTGACCTCAAGAGAAAGGAGGAGGGCTCAAGCGAAAGCTGTTTGTTAGGTTATCAGTCTTTGCGGGCCTCAACTTCGATCATAAGTTCGACGGTTTCGCCAATCGCAGGCGCGGCATAGGCCATGCCAAAATCGGTACGGTTAATCTCGCCAGAAGCGGAGAATCCGGCCACGATTTTGCTCGGATCGAACGGATGAGGTCCTTCTTGGTTAAAGGTGACGTCCAGGGTTACCGGCTTGGTGACGCCCAAAAGTGTCAGGTCTCCAGTCAGTTTTCCTGTTTTTTCACCAGTCACTTCGACCGCCGTTGATGTGAAAGTCATGGTTGGGAACGCTTCCACATTGAAGAAATCTGCTTTGCGCAGGTGCTCGTCGCGCGCTTCGTTGGCGGAATCCACGCTTGCGGTGTTGATGGTGACCGAAACGCTGCTCGCGGCTGGATCAGCTTCATCAAACTCAAGGGTGCCGGTAATTTCCTTGAATTGGCCCAGTGTGTGAGAAAATCCAAGATGGGAAACCCTGAAGGCCGCATGGGCGTGGGTTTCGTCGATTGTATAGTTTGCTGCCAAAGCGGCCATTGGGGCCGCTGTGAGGGCCGCGCTCAACGCGGCGGCGACGAGTGTTGATTTCATTGTCCTGCTCTCCCTATGTGAACTCACAATGACTGTAACATTGTGGCTTAATATTGCGATCACAAGGCTGCGAGAAACCTCTTAGGGAGCAATGACGGCTGGCGTGGGCTCTTTTGACGTTTTTGCGTCAATCTCCCCACTTCTTATGGAGAGATTTGACAGAAATTGTCGGCTACAGGCTTCCCAGGAGAAGTTCATCGCATAGGCGCGGCAGGTCTCAGGATCCGCCTCCAATGCGGCCAGGCAGGCTGTTTTCAGGTCGTTGTCTAGGCGGCCAACAGGTGCGTCGGCAATGACGTCTAGAGGTCCCTGGACCGGGTAAGCGGCTACTGGGGTGCCGCTAGCGAGCGCTTCGATAAGAACAAGCCCGAATGTGTCCGTTTTGCTTGGAAATACAAAGCAATCCGCCTCGGCGTAGGCCTCAGCCAGTTCCTCGCCAAACAGAGAGCCAGCAAACTCCGCGGTTGGATATTTTCTCTTCAGAAAGTCGAGGCGAGGACCGTCGCCGACCACCTTCTTTGTCCCTGGCAGATCGAGATCGAGGAAGGCATCAATGTTCTTTTCAATCGCCACACGCCCGACATAGAGCNNGGTCAACGTGGGCGATGATGGCGATGTTGCGCAGATCCATGGGGAGTCCTTGGGTTGTTTGCCGCCCCGCTATACCGGTTTGAGCTAAAAGGCCAGAGAGAATGCCGATGCCCGGCCGTTCTTTTACGCAAAATCCGCATCAGAGGTGTCAAAGGGGCCATGTCCAGCCAGCTATGACCCAAAGAGACCGGATTTGCGCCAGTGCCCAATTTGAACCGGGTGAGCCCTGCAGTGCGTTCCGTTTCGATCGGTCCGAGGTCGATTTGCAGATGCCCATTGGCCTTGAGCCACTGCATGGCCCGCCACAACACCATTCTATGTGCCGCCAGTTTGCGACCCTCGGATCCGGTCCACCCTATCAGATAAGTCGCCCCCGGTCGATGAAGTGCAAACAACATCGCCGCCACGGGGCGCGCGCCTTGGTGCGCGATGAACATGCGCGTGGTTGTGGCGCCTTGCTGTGCCAAGGCCAAGGACAGGGCGATGGGGTGGCTGCGATAGCGCCGCACCCGCCGTTGCGCCAGCTCTTTGCGCAAGAGCCAATGCAGCGGATCAACGGGCAGGGGGCTGTGCCTTATGGTTAGGGCGTGACTTTCTGCCTGTCGTAGGGCGTTGCGCCATTTCCCATGCAGGCCTGCGCGCATATCCGCAATACTGGGCGATAGGTCCAACAGGGCCAGATGTTGGGGCGTATAGAGCGGCACATGCCCCGCCGCGCGATGATCTTGGTCCGCAGTTTGGTCTGGGGCATTGGTGATCATGATCCGCGGCTGCGCCCCGGGCAGGCTGCGCCGGATCAGATCAAGCACCCGGGCGCGACATTGTGGGCTTTGCGGCGAAGCAAAGAGCGGACCGTTGGGCAAATAGATCAACTGCCCCCATGCGGTGCTTCGCCGAATGATCTGTGCGTGCGCGATGGGTGTGCCCACCGCATGGATGACACAGCGCTGCACGTCGCTGCCCAATGCGGCCACGGCACGGGCATAGGGCAGGCTTTGCTGAAAGGTTTCAATCGGGTGGGATAGTCCCGCAGGGATGGGCCGGCTGTCAGGTATAGATGTCCAGTCAATCTCCATAGGGCGTATTAACGCGATGGATACCTAACACGCTCTTAATGAGGTCATGAAAAACCCCATTGAGACCGTCTTTGGCCATCACTTGCCACGCGCGCGCCCCACATTTGCGGCGGCGGTGATCTTGTTTGTGATCTTGGCCACGCCGGTGAGCCTGATCTTGGTCATATTGGAATGGATCTGGATGTAAAAAGGCCGCCCCGGGGGACGGCCTTGGTTCCGGTCTTAGAACGGAATTTCGTCATCAATGTCGCTGCGCGGCGGAGGATTGCCACCGCCTTGGTTGCCGCCCCCTTGAGTGCCACCACCGTAACCACCGCCTTGGTTGCCACCTTGGTCATAGCCGCCGCCATAGCCGCCCTGATCGCCACCGCCGTAGCCGCCACCTTGGTTGCCGCCACCGCTGCCGCCGTCATTGCGACCGTCCAGCAAGGTCAATTCGCCTTTATATGGACGCAGCACAACTTCGGTGCTGTATTTGTCTTGGCCAGATTGATCCTGCCATTTGCGGGTTTCCAGTTGGCCCTCAAGATAGACCTTGGACCCTTTGCGCAGGTATTGCTCTGCGATACGCGCCAAAGGCTCTGAGAAAATCGCAACCGAGTGCCATTCAGTGCGTTCCCGGCGTTCGCCGGTGTTCCGGTCTTTCCAGTTTTCTGAGGTGGCGATGCGAAGGTTACACACCTTGCCGCCATTCTGAAAACTGCGAACCTCTGGGTCGCGCCCAAGGTTGCCCACCAGAATTACTTTATTCACTGAACCGGCCATATTTGTCTCCGTGCGACTCGTTTAGGGCATGGTTACACCACGCCAACACAGAAAGAACAAGTTTTTGCCTGAGCAACGTAACTTGGGGCCTAAACTCTGGTTATAGGCCTTTGTTTTTTGGCCAAACCCAACCAAAGGCCAATGGCTTTACCGCCCCGTTGTCGCCAATTGGATCCATGTTCCGACGCAATTGTCGACGTTTTGCAACGGGTCGCAAATGCGATCCACACATGGAGAGACCAAATGAACCGAATGACCAAAACATCCCTTGCCGCCCTGATTTTGTCCGCGTCCACCTTGCCCGTTCTGGCGTCAAGCGATGCAGAGATCAGCGCAGAGGCACAGGCCAAAATCTCGGCTGTGCTTTTGGCAATGGGATACACCCCGCAAGAGATCGAGGCTGAGGACGATATGTTCGAAGCTGAGGCCACCAAAGAGGGTCAGGACTATGAAATTACGCTCAACGCGGAGTTTCAAATTGTCGACGTCGAACTGAACGACGACTGATCCTCCTGCCCCGCACCGCCCCCTAGGTGCGGGGTCCTATCGCAAAGGAATGGCTGATGGTTTCACAAAAAATATGGGATCCGGTTGTGCGCTTGACCCATTGGGCGGCGGCAGTTGGCATCTTGGTCAACAGTCTCACGCTCGACGCCGAGGATCCGCGTCATATCTGGGTTGGGCTTGGTGTGTTGCTCGTGGTGGGGCTGAGGTTGCTCTGGGGCTGTGTCGGGTCACATTACGCAAGGTTCGAAAGCTTTCCTGCGGATGGAGAGGCCGCGCTGGCGCAATTGGGCGATATCGTCGAAGGGCGCAGAACCGGTTATGTAGGCCATAGCCCGCTGGGGGCCTTGATGATCTATAATCTCTGGAGCAGCATCTTATTGATCTGCGTCACAGGGATGATGGCGCAATCTTCGATGTATGGCGGGCAAGCTTGGATCGCAGAACTGCACGAAGTATTGGCCAGCTGGGTTGTTTTCTCTGCGGCTTTGCATGTGGGCTGTGTGATCTTGGAAAGCCGCCGCACTGGGGTTAATCTCTCTAAATCCATGGTGACGGGTCGCAAAGACCGGGCCAAACAAAAAGGCAGAAAATTTTGACTGTTCACTCCCCATTTGTGCGCCAAGGCTTGGGTCTGGTCTTGCTGATCCTAGTGCAAAGCTTTGCCGCGCTGTTCTTTCTGTCTGATATGATCGTGGATTGGATGGCCAATGACCCGGACGCTGGCGTGGGGCAGGGGGAAAGCATTCTGCTTGAAACGCTGGCGTCGTTGACATTGGTTGCCTCGGTCGTCGTCGAGGTGCGCTTGCTCATTGGGCTGTTGCGTCAACAAGAACAGCTGCGCCGTGGTATGCAAATCGCTTCGGGCGCCTTGCATCAGGTGATCGAGGCGCATTACCGCGATTGGGGGCTGACCCCCTCTGAACGCGATGTGGCCGGCTTTGCCATCAAAGGGGCCAGCATCGCAGAAATTGCCCTGCTGCGCGAAACGGCGCAGGGCACCGTCAAAGCCCACCTCAATGCGATCTATCGCAAAGCTGGCGTTTCAGGGCGCAGCGAGCTGGTCAGTCTCTTGATCGAGGATTTGCTCAGCGCCCCCTTGGTGGACCCATCTCAGCCAAAAATGGCCCAAATCGAACAGCCTCAGCCCTAAGGTCTTTGCCAGACTGGAATTTTGCGACAATGTCCCTATATTGCCAGCATTGAAATAACGCGATGACCCAGTGATGTTTGATGATCCAGTGACCCAGACTTCCCACCTTCGCCCCCTGACCATCGGGGCCCTCGTTGTGATGGTCATGACGCTGACGACAGCCCATGCGGCGCAGGCGGATATGTTCTCCACCACCCAAGCGCGCAGCGGCCTGTTCAAATCGCAAACCAAAATTTTGGACACCCGCGCCGCCAGCCAATACGGCGCCTCTGTCCGCTTGCAACCCCCGACCGTGCATACGCCAACCAAATGGGGCTCTCCGGCTTTCTCGGGCAAATATGACGGACCCTATTTGGATATGGCGCGCTCCGCCGCGCTGCGCCACGGCGTGCCTGCGGATCTGTTCTTGCGCCTTGTGCAACAAGAATCAGGATTTAACGCCAAAGCTGTCTCCCCCAAAGGCGCATTGGGATTGGCACAGCTGATGCCCGCCACCGCCGCAACGCTGGGGGTTGATCCGCATGATCCTTACCAAAATCTCGATGGGGGCGCGCGCTACCTGTCCGAACAATATCGCGCCTTTGGGTCTTGGCGTCTGGCCCTTGCCGCCTATAACGCCGGTCCAAATGCCGTGCAAAAATATGGCGGTGTCCCCCCTTACAAAGAAACCGAAAACTACGTCAAAGTGATCTGGGGCGGCTAAGGCCGATACCACAGGTTTGACCGCTTCATCTTGCCCACACTACTCCGGGGGGTGTGGGGGGCTGGCCCCCCACCGGCATTACGGCGCGGCCCAGGCCCAATCCGTGTGATGATGTTCAAAGGCGATATGCACATCCGTCCCGATCAGCCCCGGTTTGGCATGACGGTAAAGCGCGCGCCAATAGGGCTGGATGGTCACCGCATCTTGTTGCAACAACCGCTGCATCTTGACGGCTGTTTCGCGCCGGGCCTCAGAATCGGCAATCGACAGGGCGTCGCTGAGCAGCGCGTCAAATTCCGGGTTGGACCAGCCAAATTCATTCCACGCCTCCCCAGAGCGATAGGCCAGTGCCCAGACTTGCACCGCCAGGGGGCGATGGTTCCAACTTGTGGCGCTAAACGGATAGCTCTTCCAATTTTCCCAATATTGATCACCGGGTAAGATGCGCCGGCGCACCGAGAGGCCCGCATCGGTCAGCTGTGCGGCCACCGCATCAGCGGTGTTCATATGCCAATCATCGTCGATCGACACGATTTCATGGGTGAAATCGATCATGCCTGCCGCGATCATCAAGGCCCGCGCCCGATCAGGGTCATAGTCAAGCGCCGGCAAAGTGGCATATTCGGGGTGGATCGGTGCAGCGTGGTGGTTTTCCGCCACCGTGCCGCGTCCACCATACCCCAGTTCAAGACAGGTGGCATTGTCGACAGCCAGCGCCAAAGCTTGGCGCACTTTGGCGTCCGCATAGGGAAAACTGCCGTCGACTCTGGCTTTTTGGTTGGGACGGATCACGATGGTGGCGCCGGTGGTCACTTCTGAGCGCTCAAACCCAAGGGCGTCCATCTCGGAAATGAAGTCGCCAACCGAGTCGTGCAGCATATCGACGTCGTCATTCTGCAGTGCCTGCAGCCAGCTGGCGGGATCCGTGCCAAAATCGAGATACTCAATTTGGTCCAGATAGGGGCCCCCAAAGATGTCGCGGCCCCACCAATCCTGTGCGCTTTGCCGCTCGAGCCGGCACAATTTGCCGGGATCGAGTTCGGTGATCACATAAGGACCGGTGCCGATGTTCGAAATCGACGTTGGATCATAGCTGCGGTGCACCATTGCAGCCGGGTAATCTGACATGCCCGCAATCAGTGAAATATCCGGGCGGGGCAATTTTAAAACCACGGTTTCGGGATCCGGGGCGGTGACGGCGTCTGCCAAGGCTTGATGGGTGACGTCATCAATCAACGTGGCCATGCGCCCGGCCATGGAATTGCCCGGCACCGAGCGGTCACACCATCGGCGCACATTGCGCACCACATCTTTGGCCTCAAATGCGTCACCATTGGACCACCGCACCCCTTTGCGCAGCTTCAGCACATAGCGGGTGGCATCGTCATTGACCTCCCAGCGGTCCAACAACATGCCCGTAAAGGTGCCATCGTTGTTGTAGCGCACCAGATATTCCAGCGTGCCCCGTGTGAGGTTGGCAATTTCAGACCAATCGGCGGTGCGAATGTCTTTGAGCGGGCGCACGCTCATCTGAACGCGCAGTTTGCCCCCAACCTGTGAGATTTTCGGCGCCGTTTGGCGTTCGGTTTGGGCTTGGGTCGGGGATGAAACACCGGCCAAGGCATAGGCCATCGTGGCGGTGGTGCCCAAAGCGGTGCACCGGGCCAGAAACTCTCGCCGACTTATCTGCCCTGCGCGCAGCTCTTTTGCGTAAATCTGCGAGGCGGGGTGCAGACGCGGCGAGCGTGGCATAGGAACTCCTTGGTATTGGCGGCGCGAGTGGAGCGCTGTCCCTATTAGGACCGCTCACGCCCAAAGGATCAAGCCCACATCCTGCATAAGCTGTTGAAATTTCGATCACCGCGCAGAGGTCAGCCGATTTCGAGCGGATTTTCGCAAAGCACTTGGCGCGTGGCCGGTGTGATTTTGGATAAACCGCGAAAAATAGGCCGGGCTGCCGAACCCAAGATCTTCGCCAATCGATTTGAACGACTGGCTGGTGGTCTCGATCCGCTCGCGCGCAGCGTAAAGACTGCGGGCCGTCAAAATATCCGCGGCTGTGACCCCGCAGCATTCCTTGCAGGAGCGGGTCAGATGCGTCGGGGTCACCCCAAGCATCCGGGCATATTCGGCCATGGGATAGCCGCGGGCATATTCCTGACTGACCAGCGCGCAAAAGGCCCGCACCAAACGCTGTGCGCCGCTGGGGCGGGCGGTTTCTGGCAGGCTGTGCAAAATGCGGCGCAAAAAGACGGACAACAACGCGCCATGGGCATGGATCGCGTCCTCGGCAAAAGGCGCTTGTTGCTGCGTTTCAAACTGGATCCGGTCTAGATGACCGGTCAGCTCTTTTTGGATGTGCACATCGCGCAGCCGCAAAATATGCGTGTCCTCAGGAAAGCGCATTTGCATGGCCACTGCGTCCGTCAGCGTCAAAACCAAACCTGCACCGGTGCGCCCCAGATCTACGGAAAACAACGTGTGTTTTGGGATCAACAGCGCGGTGTGCGCGCCAATGCCGTGACGCATGCCATGCAGCACCGCCAAGCCTTGGCCCTTGGTGATCCATATCAAAAGGTAGTCGGGACAATCATGCAGCAAGTCCAAGCGCCACGGGGCCGCTTTGGTGAACTGGGCGGTGGTTTGCAATGTCACCCCATTGTGGGGATCGTCTTGTGTGAACACGCCGGGCAACCCTTTGGTTGGCTTGATACGTCAACTTGGGCAGAGAAAAGGACGATTATTGAATTTTGTAAAGAATTTTCTGATCAGATGTCTTGGGAGGGGTCAAATTTGTGCCAATTTTTCATCTTTGAGCGGAACCAAGTGCGTTGTCTTTTGGCAAATTGCCGGGTGGCGACAGTGGCCGCGTCACGGGCTTGCTCCAGCGTGCGCTCTGATTTCAGGTAAGAAATCAGCTCGGGCGCGCCAATGGCGCGGTTGGACAACAGCGTTGGATCCCAAGTGGTCAAGTTGGCCTGCGCTTCGTCCAATGCGCCTTGTTCCAGCATCACATCAAAGCGCTGCGCAATCCGGTTGTTCAGCCACTCGGTGTCACTTTCAAAAACGATTGGGTGGGTCTGTTCTAGTGGCAAAAGCGGTGGCGGCGTTTCGTCCTGCCATTGGGCAATTCCGCGCCCTGTGGCCTTCAGAACCTCCCATGCGCGCTGCACACGCATGGGGTTCTGTTGATCGATACGGGCGCGGCTTTCATCGTCCACTTCGGACAGCAATGTCGCTAGCCCTTCGCTGGCCAGACGGGAATCAGCAAGGGCACGCACATCGCTTGGTGTGGGTGGGATTTCGGCCAAGCCTTGGGTCAAGGCCATGAAATAGAGCCCTGTACCGCCCACAATGATCGGCCGTGCCCCTGAATTGATTAGCGGGGCCACCTCGCGCAGCCAGTGTCCCACCGAATAGTCCGCATCACCCGCAATGTGGCCATAAAGGCGATGCTCTGCTTGGGCCTCTTCGGCCTCTGAAGGGCGCGCAGTCAACACACGCCAATTGGCGTAAACCTGTATGGCATCTGCATTAATAACCACGCCGCCGTCATTTCGAGCGATCTTGAGCGCGAGGCTGGATTTGCCAGAGGCCGTTGGGCCGGCAATTAAAACGGGGGTCTTGGGGGCGATATGAGCGAGGCTTTGCATGCCGTGTGATAGACCTAAACGGCGCAAAGGGGGAAGACCTGCCAAGCTTTTCGTGAATCCCGGTGATCTTTCATTGAACCTTGCGCCAATTTCCGACATTTTGCGCGCGATTGTGATCCCCAAATAATGGAGCGTTCAATGGCCGCTGATGCCGACACCCAAAAGATCCCTGCTGACGGTGCTAAGTTCACCCGCGTAATGCTCAAAATTTCTGGCGAAGCTTTGATGGGGCCTCAGGGGTTCGGGTTGCACCCGCCAACCGTGGAACGCGTCGCCCGCGAAGTGAAAACCGTTCACGACATGGGCGTCGAGATCTGCATGGTCATCGGGGGCGGCAACATTTTCCGCGGCCTATCCGGCAGCGCGCAGGGGATGGAGCGGACAACGGCTGACTATATGGGGATGTTGGCAACTGTGATGAACGCCTTGGCGGTTCAGTCTGCACTTGAGGCATTGGGCGTTTTCACCCGTGTGATCAGCGCCATTCCGATGGATCAGGTCTGCGAACCCTATATTCGTCGCCGGGCCGTGCGCCATTTGGAAAAGAAACGGGTCTGCATCTTTGCTGCGGGAACCGGTAACCCCTATTTCACCACTGACACTGCCGCGACCCTGCGGGCCAACGAAATGGCCTGTGAAGCGATCTTTAAGGGCACCAAAGTGGACGGTGTCTACGACAAAGATCCGGTCAAATTTGACGACGCCAAGCACTATAAGAAAATCACCTATGATGAGGTTCTGGCCCAGCACTTGGGGGTTATGGATGCCTCTGCGATTGCTCTGGCGCGCGACAACAACTTGCCAATTATCGTGTTTAGTTTGGATGAACCCGGAGGATTCCGCGGAATCCTTGCTGGGGAAGGCACCTATACAACGGTTCACAGTTAAGGCTAGTCTGCGGCAAGCAGGGCCGACAGGTGTGACGCAGCCTTAGACGTAAGGAATAATAATATGTCAGAAGACTTTATGATCGATACCGATGATCTTGAGCGCCGTATGCAGGGTGCAATGGGCAACTTGAAGACCGAGTTTGCTTCGTTGCGCACCGGGCGTGCATCGGGAACCATGCTGGAACCTATTATGGTCGAAGCTTATGGGCAAAAAACCCCTATCAATCAGGTGGGCACAGTGAACGTGCCAGAACCCCGTATGGTGACGATCAACGTATGGGACAAATCAATGGTAGGCGCCGTTGAAAAAGCTATCCGTAACAGTGGCTTGGGGATCAATCCTCAACTAAACGGCACGATCATTATGTTGCCGATCCCTGAGTTGAACGAAGAACGCCGTCGGGAATTGACACGGGTTGCGGCACAATATGCCGAAAACGCACGTATCTCGGTGCGCAACGTGCGTCGCGACGGCATGGATCAGATCAAAAAGGCCAAAGGCGACGGCATGTCCGAAGATGACCAGAAGTTTTGGGAATCCGAAGTACAGGACCTCACCAACAAGTTTATTGGCAATGTCGATGGTGCGCTTGAGACAAAGCAAGCCGAGATTATGCAAGTCTGAGTCGGGATAGGTTGATGCCCACAGATCCAGAACCTTCGTCAGGTCCACGCCATGTGGCCATCATTATGGATGGCAATGGCCGCTGGGCTCAGGCGCGGGGTCGGCCGCGTTTGTTCGGCCATCATGCAGGCGCTCGACGTGTCCGTGAAATCGTCGAAGCCTGTCCTGATCTTGGGGTCAAATACATCACGATTTTTGCGTTTTCGACCGAGAACTGGAAACGGACTCAGGTCGAAGTCGCAGGGTTGATGAGCTTGTTTCGCCGCTATATCACCAAAGAGGCACGCTCCCTTCATGACGAAGGTGTGCGGGTGCGCTTTATTGGCGATCGGGTGCGGTTGGACAAAAAGCTGGTCAAACTGATGGACGAGTTGGAGCAGCTGACCAGCGACAACGACAAGGTCCATCTGACTATTGCGCTGAACTATGGCGGTCGGGACGAAGTGGCGCGCGCCACCAAGCGTTTGGCCCAAGATGTGGCCGAAGGGCGTTTGAATTCCGCAGATGTGGATGAAGAAACCCTGCCTAAGTATCTGGACACGCACGTTTTGCCTGATCCCGATCTGGTCATTCGCACCAGCGGAGAAGCGCGAATTTCAAACTTTCTGCTGTGGCAGTCGGCCTATTCGGAATACGAATTCATCGACACGCTATGGCCAGACTTTAGCAAGGACGTGTTCGCCGAGTTGGTCGAAAGATTTGCCACCCGCGACCGTCGTTTTGGTGCTGTAAAGACATGAGCGCGAAATCGAACTGGAAGGACTTAGGCCCTCGGCTTGTGTCCGCAATTGTGTTGGTCGCTATTGGCGCGGTTTCCATCGTGCTCGGCGGGTCGTTCTATCTGGCTTTGATTGCGGTGGTCACTGGTTTGATGGTGTGGGAATTGCTCCATATGCTGTCCCCCAAGGACCGCGCCACGCCTATCTGGATGGGGCTGCTGGCTGCGGCGGTTCTGGCTGGCGTTGGGTTTTTGCCCCCCGAGGCCAAACTTCCGGTTCTGTTGGCCCCCGTGATTGTGGGCTATTCTTCACTGAAACAACATCGCAAGCTTTGGGTCGGCTATATGCCGGTGATTATGCTTGGTGCGTATAGCGCTTTAACCCTGCGGGTTGAGTTTGGTGTGTTCTGGGTGCTTTGGTTGGTTTCGATCGTCGTGGCCAGCGATGTGTTGGGGTATTTTGCGGGACGTTTGTTTGGGGGGCCTAAATTCTGGCCTCGTATCAGCCCCAAGAAAACCTGGTCGGGCACCGTTGCGGGCTGGGTTGGGGCCGGGCTGGTGGGCTATTGGTTTATGGACCAAAGCGATGCAGAGGCCGTGCTGATTGTGATCAGCGTTGTCGTGGCTTTCGCAGCACAGCTTGGCGATATCGCAGAAAGTGCGATCAAACGCACAACCGGCGTCAAAGACAGTTCGAACCTTATTCCGGGGCACGGCGGCTTTTTGGATCGCTTTGATGGCATGCTTGGGGCGCTGTTGCTGGTGTTGATTGCTGGGTTGGTCACCAATTTCCTGCCGGGGGTTCAATGACGCGAGTCTCAATCTTCGGAGCCACAGGCTCGATTGGTCAGAATACGATAGATTTGATTGCGCGCGACCGTGACCGCTATGACGTGGTGGCGTTGTCCGGAGGGCGCAACATCGTCCAACTGGCGCGCGACGCAAAAGAGCTAGAGGCCGAAGTGGCAATCACCGCCTTTCCTGAGTTGTTGCCTGACCTGCGCGAAGCCTTGGATGGATCTGGGATCGAAGTTGCGGCCGGGGCCAAAGCCCTGGACGAGGCTGCAACCCGTCCCGCTGATTGGGTGATGTCCGCGATTGTTGGCGCTGCTGGGCTTGCACCGGGGCTGAATGCGGTCAAACAGGGTGCGACGCTGGCGCTGGCCAACAAGGAATCATTGGTGGCCGCCGGGCCGTTGCTGATGGCCACCGCGAAACAGCACGCGGCCCGCATCTTGCCGGTTGATAGTGAACATTCGGCGGTGTTTCAGGGATTGGTTGGCGAAGATCACGATGCGGTTGAGCGGATCATCATTACCGCCAGCGGCGGGGCTTTTCGGGATTGGCCTTTTGAGGATCTGAAGACAGCCACTTTGGCCCAAGCTTCGAGCCATCCCAATTGGAACATGGGGCAGCGCATCACCATCGACAGCGCCTCTATGTTCAATAAAGCGCTTGAAGTGATTGAGGTGCGCGAATTTTTTGGCGTGCGACCAGAGCAGATCGAGGTGCTGGTACACCCGGAATCGCTGGTGCATGCCCTTGTGGGCTTTCGCGATGGGGCCTTGATGGCTCATCTCGGGGCGCCTGATATGCGGCATGCCATCGGATATGCGCTGCATTGGCCCGAGCGTAAAGACATCCCAGTCAACCGTCTGGATTTGGCGCAGGTCGGACAATTGAACTTTCGTGCGCCCGATTTTCAGCGCTACCCAGCCCTGCGACTGGCCTGGGATGTGATGGACATGGGCGGATTGTCTGGCGCGGTGTTTAACGCCGCCAAAGAGCGTGCTCTCGACTTTTTTATCGCTGGGCGCGTAGGATTTATGGACATGGCACGGATTGTGGAAGACGTTCTGGAACGAATTTCAGCATCCCCAAGCCAAATCAACGCTGACATTACACTTGATAACGTTCTACAGATTGATCAACTGGCACGACAGACGGCCGACGATCTGATAGCAGGCAACAGTTAAAACAAGAGGCGCACTTTTGGACATTCTTTCCCTGATACCCGCGGTTGGCGGCTTACTTTCGACAATTGTGGCCTTTGTGGTCGCCCTGTCGGTGATTGTGGCTGTGCATGAATATGGGCACTACATCGTAGGCCGTTGGGGTGGGATCAAGGCCGAGGTCTTCTCGCTTGGGTTTGGCCCGGTGTTGTTCTCCCGCGTTGATAAGCACGGCACCCGCTGGCAATTTGCGGCCTTGCCCTTTGGCGGATATGTCAAATTCTTGGGCGATACCAATGCGGCATCGGTGGGGGAAGACGGCGAGATGGTGTCGGATCTGACACCTGCAGAACGGCGCCAGACCGTGCAGGGGGCCCCGCTTTGGGCGCGCACTGCCATGGTGGCAGCAGGCCCTGCGTTTAACTTTGTTTTGTCGATCATCGTCTTTGCCATCATCGGTCTGACCAATGGGGTGGTGAAATCACCACTGACCGTGGGCGAGATTTCAGTGCTGCCCTATGAGGTCAGCCTGCAGACAAACGACGAAATCGTTTCGATTGCCGGCCAAGAGGTGCCAAGTTTTGAGGAAAGCAGCTTTGGCTTGTTCTTGAACACTTTGCCTGTTGAGCCTGAGCTGGATTTTGTCGTGCGCCGTGATGGCCAAGAGATTGCGATCAAAGGCCCTTATCCAATGGCCCCGATTGTGTCGGGCCTGTCCCCACAATCCGCAGCCTATGATATCAATATGAAGGTTGGTGATGTCATCACCGCCGTGGACGGAGCAGAGATCTTTGCCTTTGCGCAGTTGAAGGACGCAGTACTGGCGGCAGATGGGAAACCATTGAAGCTGGACGTTTGGCGTGACGGCGAAGTCTTGGAATTTGTGCTGGCACCGCGACGCATCGACGAGCCGCTGGCCGAAGGCGGGTTCCAAACCACCTGGCGCATCGGCATCGTTGGTGGTGTGCTGTTTGACCCTGCAACCGAGCCTCCGGGCCTGTGGCAGGCGGTCAAAGGTGGCGTGCTCGTCATGTGGAACATCGTGCATTCGTCGATCTCTGGCCTGTATTACATGATCACAGGGGCCATCAGCACTTGTAACATGACCGGTCCAATTGGCATTGCGCAGGTTTCCGGCGCGATGGCCAGCCAAGGTACGCAAAGTTTTGTGTATTTTATTGGGGTTCTTTCTACGGCTGTTGGCCTGCTGAACCTGTTCCCAATCCCGGTTCTGGACGGGGGGCATTTGGTGTTCTTTGGGTATGAGGCGGTTGCTGGCAAACCTCCTAGCGATCGCGCGATGCGCGTGTTGATGGGGATCGGCTTGTTTGTGATCCTCTCGACGATGGTCTTTGCCTTAACCAACGATCTCTTCTGCCCATAAACTTCGGTTTCCCGGTTCTGCCTAAGCTGTGCCCAATTCTTGCCGTATTCCCTAAGTATCGACGGGGTACGGCAAGAACAGCCGGCACATTCAGCGGAGCGAGATCATGCAAACCATTCAAAACGGATACCAAGGCGCAACTTTGTTGTTCATCCTGAACTGGGATCGTTTGTTGGTTCTTGGCGCCGTGGCCGCAGGGTTGGCACTGGGCGGCGTATTGCGCACCTTCTAAGCCGCACATTTTGCTTTTCAAAGGCAACCAACCGCCGGCCATATCATGGCCGGTATTTGTGTTTTTGACATCGGTCAGCAATCCCGATACTCAGGATGGGTATGGGATGTCTGACTGGGTTTAAGAATGGCCAACTTTCTGGGGGGTCGGCACTTTTTCTGTGCCGCAACTAAAAATAATATGCGTCGCCTTGGTGCGGCTGTGTTTCTGACAGCAAGCACTGCTTTGGTGTCTGTTCCACAAGGGGCTATGGCGCAAAGCTATAGTTTCTCTTCGGTGAAGATCGAAGGAAACCTTCGCATTGAGCAGGGCACAATCCTGACCTATGCGGGTTTGCAGCGTGGAAAAACTGTCTCTGCGGGCGAATTGAACGCAGCTTATCAGCGAATCATCGCCAGCGGATTGTTCGAATCTGTGGAAATCACACCGCGTGGTGGCACGCTGGTGATCGAGGTGGTGGAATATCCAACGATCAACAAAATTGCGATCGAGGGTAACCGCCGCTTGAAAGACGACGACTTGGTTGCGCTGCTGCAATCACAACCGCGTCTGGTCTTTAGCCCCGATACTGCCGAACGGGATGCTGAGCTGATCGCCGAAGCCTATGGTCAACGTGGTCGTCTGGCGACACGCGTGCGGCCCAAGATCATCCGCCGCAGTGAAAACCGCGTCGATTTGGTGTTCGAAATCTTTGAAGGTGACGTCACCGAGATCGAGCGCATCAGCTTTGTGGGCAACCAAAAGTATTCTGACCGCCGTCTGCGCCGTGTGCTTGAAACCAAGCAGGCCGGCTTGCTGCGCCGCTTTGTGCAAAAAGACACGTTGATCGAGGATCGTATTGCCTTTGATCGTCAGCTGCTCAACGATTTCTACATGTCCCGCGGCTATGTTGATTTCCGCGTTCTGGGTGTGAACTCTGAATTGGCGCGTGAACGCGATGGCTATTTTGTCAGCTTCAACATCGAAGAGGGCCAACAGTTCAAAATCGGTGAAATCACCACCGTCAGCAACTTGGATGACGTTGATCCAGATCCCTTCCGCGAAGCGTTGAAAATCAAGACTGGTCAGATCTATTCGCCAAACGCGATTGAAAATGCGATTTCTCGTCTTGAATCCCTGGCCAACCGTCAGGGTCTGAACTTTGTGCGCATCGAGCCGCGGATTATTCGCAACGAGCGCGACCTGACGCTGGATGTTGAATTCGTTCTGTCACGCGGACCCCGTGTGTTTGTTGAGCGGATCGATGTCGAAGGCAACACAACAACCCAAGACAAGGTGATCCGTCGCCAGTTCAAACTGGCCGAAGGTGATCCGTTTAACCCACGTGAAATTCGCGAAAGTGCGGAACGTATTCGTGCGTTGGGCTATTTTGAAAACGCAGAAGTACAAGCGCGTGAAGGCTCCTCGCCTGATCAGGTGATTGTTGATGTGGATGTGGTCGAACAGCCCACCGGGTCTTTGTCCTTTGGTGGTACCTATTCGACCAACAGTGGGTTTGGTCTGGCGATCAATCTGCGCGAGCGTAACTTCCTTGGCCGTGGCCAAACAGTTGGCGTGTCCCTGTCGGGTGCGGATGACAACAAGGTCTACTCGTTGAGCTTCTCTGAACCGTCCTTCTTGGGACGCGATCTGCAGTTCTCAAGCGACATTAGCTACGCCGAAGCAGAAGCTGACTTTTTGAACTTTGACTCGGTAGAGGCCTTGCTCAGCTTTGGTTTTGATTTCCCAATCAGCGAGAAAAGCCGTTTTGGTGTCTATTACGAAGCCAAGTCATTCGACATGATCGACAATGGTTCGACCGGTTTCGGTGGGATTGTGGCCTCGGAGATTGCAGCCGGCAATGTTGTGTCCAGTGGTCTTGGCTATCGGTTCAGCTTTGACAGCCGTCGCGATGGGTTTGCGGATAACACCGCTTACACCTTTGACTTTGGTCAGTTGGTGACAGGTCTTGGTGGTGACGCCGAGCTGATTAAAACAACGGCGAAAGCGGGCGCTCAGAGGCTTATTTTGAACGAAGAAGTCACGCTGCGGGCCACCATCGAAGGTGGGTTGCTGAGCTACAACAGCGGCAATAGCCGCTCCGTTGATCGTTTCCAAATCGGCAGCGGCTTGATCCGTGGTTTTGAACCTGATGGGATCGGACCGCGCGAAATCAACGCAGGCACCAGCACCAATGATGCGCTCGGCGGTGACATGTTTGCGGTTGCGCGCTTCGAAGCGGAATTCCCGCTGGGACTGCCCGAGGAATATGGCATCACCGGTGGTGTGTTCTATGACGTCGGGTCGGTCTGGGGGCTTGGTAACACGTCGTCGGCCACTGGCACGGTCTATTATGATGACTTCTCTTTGCGTCAAGTGATTGGTCTGTCGGTCTTCTGGACCACACCCATTGGTCCTTTGCGGTTCAACTGGACCAAAGCGTTGCAAAAAGAAGCGTTTGATGTGGAGCAGACCTTTAACCTGACGGTCTCAACCCAATTCTGATGTGGTCAACTGGCCGCAACGTTTTGCTAAAAATGGCTGTGGTGCTGGCAATGTTCAGCGCCGCAGCCCCTGCGGTTTCGCAACAAGATCAACGTCTTGTGCGAAGCCCGATCCTCACCATTGATTCCGAATCCTTCTATAGTGGGTCTATGTTTGGGCTGCGCATTCAGGACGAATTCCAAAATGGGGTTGCGGTTCTCGAAGCCGAAAACCGTAGGATCGAAGCCGAACTTTCTGCGGAAGAAAGCGATCTGACCGAATTGCGCAAAACCATTCCCGCAGCTGAATTTCGCGTGCAGGCGGATGCGTTTGACGCCAAGGTGCAAACCATTCGCGCCGAACAACGCGCGAAGCTTGTGGCGCTGAACCAACAAAAAGACGATGCCCGAGGCGCCTTTATTGCGGCTGCAACGCCGGTCCTCGAAGAGATCATGTCCGAAGCTGGCGCAGCGGTGATCGTCGAAAGCCGCACAGTCTTTATGAGTGCGCGTGCCATTGACGTCACCCCCCAAGCGATTGCCCGCGTTGATCTGCGCCTTGGGGATGGGGTGAGTGTGCCAAATGGCGATGAACCCGAGCAGTAAGCTTGCCCCGAACGGCCCAAGTTGGTAGGGAACAACCCAGAAAAAACGCGCCGCTCTAAAAGGAATAACAAAAATGACAACCGAGCTTTTGACCGCCGATATTGCCCTTATTCAGCGGATCATTCCCCACCGTTATCCTTTTCTGCTGGTCGACAAGGTTGTTGATATCGATGGCTATCAATCTGGCCGCGGTATCAAAAACGTCACCATGAACGAACCCCATTTTCAGGGACACTTTCCTGAAAAGCCCATCATGCCCGGCGTGACCATTGTCGAGGCAATGGCCCAGACCGCGGCTGTGATGGTCGGTACGGCGCTTGAGATGGCTGACAAGAACATGCTGGTCTATTTCATGGCCATCGAGAAAGCCAAGTTCCGCCGCATGGTGGTGCCGGGGGACGTGCTGGAATTGGCTGTCACCACAACACGCGGCAAACCCGGCGGCAAAGTGTGGAAGTTTTCGGGCGTTGCGACGGTTGATGGTGAAATGGCCTGCGAAGCTGAGTTCACTGCGATGATGGATCTGTCGGCCAGCCAGGAGTAACTGCGAATGCAAACTCAGATCCATCCCTCTGCGGTGATCGAGCCCGGTGCCCAAATCGGTGAAGGCTGCCAGATTGGTGCCTTTTGCGTTGTTGGTGCGGATGTGGTGCTGCATGACCGTGTGACGCTGAAAAGCCATGTGGTTGTCACCGGCAACACCAGCATTGGCGAAGACACTGTGATCTTCTCTTTTGCCTGCATTGGCGAGATCCCTCAGGACCTAAAGTTCAATGGCGAAAGCACGCGGTTGGAAATCGGCAAACGCAATCGCATTCGCGAGCATGTGACAATGAACTCCGGCACCGAAGGGGGGGGCGGGCTGACCAAAGTGGGCGACGACGGTTTGTTCATGGCCGGCTGTCATGTTGCGCATGATGCGGTGATTGGTGATCGTGTGATCATCGTGAACCAGTCCGCAATTGCGGGTCACTGCCAAATTGGCGATGATGTCATTGTGGGTGGCTTGTCAGGTGTGCACCAATGGGTGCGGATCGGGCAGGGGGCCATCATTGGCGCTGTCAGCATGGTGACCGCTGACGTGATCCCCTATGGCTTGGTCCAAGGTCCACGCGGAGAGTTGGATGGTCTGAACTTGGTGGGATTGAAGCGGCGCGGGATTGCGCGGGCCGAGATTTCAACCCTACGGGCGGCTTTGCGTCAATTGGCTGATGGGGATGCACCGTTTCAAGAACGGGCGCGCGCGTTGGGTGAAGAAACCGACAGTGCATATGTCTCTCAGATTGTTGACTTTATCACCGGTGCGAGCGACCGCTCGTTCCTAACTCCACGCTAAGCCTATGGCGGGACTTGCCATTCTTGCAGGGGCTGGCGCTTTGCCGGTTTTGCTGTCTCAGGCGCGCCCGGATGCCGTGGCGGTGGTCTTTGACGGGGTCAGCCATGGCCTTGTTGAGACAGCGCCGGTGTTGCACCGTTTTGAAAAGCTGGGTGAAATGTTTGACGATTTGCGCGGCCGTGGTGTGTCGCAGATCGTGATGGCAGGTTCGATGAGCCGACCCCCATTGGACCCAACCGCGCTTGACCCTTTGATGATCACCTTGGCTCCTCGACTGATGGCCGCCATGCAGGGAGGCGATGACGCCTTGTTGCGCCTTGTCGTTGATATCATCGAAGAGCAAGGCTTTGAGGTTCTGGGTGCGCATGAGGTGCTGCCAGAGCTCACGGTTGGCACGGGACATATCGCTGGCCCAACACCATCAGAGCGCGCGCAGGCCGATGCCAATCGCGGTGCCGACATCCTTGGCGCTTTGGCGCCCGTGGACGTGGGGCAGGGCTGTGTTGTGGCCTCTGGGCTTTGTCTGGGGATCGAAACGCTACAGGGCACCGATTTCCTGCTTGATATGGTGGCGCAGACGCCGGCGCATCTGCGACGGGCGGGGGGCGGCGTTTTTGTCAAAGCGCCCAAGCGCGGACAAGACCTGCGCGTGGATATGCCCGCCATTGGTCCGGACACGATCAAGCGGGTGAAGGCCGCTGGCCTTGAGGGGCTGGTGCTGCAAGCGGGGCAGGTTCTGATCCTAGAGCGCGAGGCCACATTGACGGCGGCCAAGCAGGCAGAGATCTTTATTCTGGGACAAGATCTATGATCCGGGTGTTCCTTGTCGCTGGCGAAGCCTCAGGTGATAAACTTGGGGCCGCGTTGATGGCCGGGATGAAGCAGCTGGTAGACGTCGAATTTATCGGCGTCGGCGGGCCGCGCATGCAGGAACAGGGCCTCGACAGCCTATTTCCAATGGATGAGCTGTCGGTGATGGGGATCGCAGAAATTCTGCCGAAATATCGCCACCTAAAGCGACGGATGGAACAGACCGCCGCTGAGGTTTTGGCGACGAAACCTGACGTTCTGATCACCATCGATAGCCCTGATTTTAGTCTACGTGTGGCCAAACGGGTCAAAGAAAGCTCGGATATCCGCACCGTTCATTATGTGGCGCCGACGGTTTGGGCGTGGCGCTCTGGACGCGCGGCCAAAATGGCCAAGATGATCGATCATGTCTTGGCGCTGTTTCCATTTGAACCGCGCTATATGACGGACGCGGGCATGGCGTGTGATTTCGTTGGACATCCCGTCGTCGCAGAACCAATTGCCGCGGATGTCGAAGCCACGCTGTTTCGGGCAGCCCACCGGTTGGGGGATGCCCCCCTGTTGCTGGTGCTGCCGGGCAGCCGCAAAGGCGAGGTATCGCGGCTGTGCCCCATTTTTGGCGAAACCATTGCCAAAATTGCCCAAAGCCGCCCCGATCTGAAGCTGGTGATCCCCACAACGCCAAACGTCACAGATTTGGTCAAAGAGCTGACCGCAGATTGGGCGGTTAAACCGCTGATTCTGGATCCCATTGGGTCAGAGCCTGAAGCTTATAAACTGGCCAAAGCCGCCGCCTTTGGGGCCGCAGATGCAGCCTTGGCAGCCTCCGGTACAGTTTCCTTGGAATTGGCCGCAAGTTCGACACCGATGGTGATCGCCTATGACATGAGTTGGATGTCGCGCCAGATCATCAGCCGCATGCTGAAGGTCGATACTGTGACTTTGGTCAACCTGGTCAGCGACACCCGTGTGGTTCCCGAATTTATTGGCAAAAATTGCCAAGCAGAGTTGATCGCACCTGCGGTTCTTAAGGTGTTGGATGCGCCGGGGGATCAATTGCAGGCAATGGATGTCACCATGGATCGATTGGGCAAAGGCGGCGAAGCGCCGGGCCTGCGAGCTGCCAAAGCGGTGTTGGCTGGGGTGTCTCAAACCAAACCCCTGTAGCCTCGGGTGGCTATGACTGGGCCAGAGGGCACCCTTGGGCCGGGCGGCAGAGCCGCCGGGCCGGTTGTGAAACGCGTCTTGCGATCCGCAGGAGGTCACATGACGGGGGGCTTCAAGCTGGATGCGGTCTGTTGGCCCCAGCTGAATGCAAGCGGGTGTCAGATCCGTCGCGTTACCCGAAGTGCGATTTGAGCGTGGCAAGCGCCTGCTCAGGATCGTCTTGGGACCAGATTTCATCCCCAATGCCAAAGAAATCTGTCATCGGGGCCAGTTGGCGGATCATCTCAGCGGTCAAAGCGCCTTCGGCAACTACGGGCACTTCGATCATCTGGGACCACCACTGAAACAAATCTGGTTCGGCCACTGATCCATCGCCCAGTTCCGACGCGGTCACAGGACCAAAACTGATGTAATCAGCCCCGGCTTCGCCAGCGGAAATGCCGTCGTGGTTCGAGGCGCCACAGAAGCTGCCGATGATGGCATCTGCGCCCAAAGCTTTGCGAGTTTTGCGCACCGAGCGCGCCCCGTCTGTCAGATGGACCCCATCAAGGCCCAAACGTTCCACCAGCAAAATATGGGTGTCGATCACCAAAGCCACGTCGCGTTCGTGGGTCACTTCGCGCAGAGCGTCAGCGGCGCGCGAGATTTTATCTTCGTCACGGGTGGCCAGAGCGAGACGGACACAGGCGATTTCATGAGCGTCCAAAACAGCGGCTAAGCGTGTCGGAAAGCTCGACAATTCGAACTCTGCCGGGGTGATGAGATAGATTTGCGGCTGCTCGGTATCGGCCATTGTTCCGGCTCCTGTTGCGATGGTTCGCGTCGCTATACAGGGCTTTGACGCGCTTGGCTACTTAGGAGGTAGAGAACGTGCGTTGGTCAGCGCCAAAGCAACCACCTGAGCGCGCAGATCATCATCCCCCATCAAGGCCTCGTCAACCTCGACAAAGCCACCCATCTTGCGCTTGGTGAAATCCATCTCGCGCACGCCGGGGATCAAGAGCGCCTCGGCTTCGCGTGGCTTGCCAACCCGAAACATCCCCCCCGCCGTGCTGACACCGCAGATCATATTGCCATGGTGCAAAAAGCACAGGCCGCCAAACATCTTCTTTTCGCTGATCCCGTCTATCTCTGCCAGATCGTCGCGCATCAGACTGGCCAGTCCTTCGTCATATGCCATGGAATTTCCCTTTTGAATCGCAAGTTGTTTATCATGGTTTCCGGTGCGCGCCAACCGTTTTGCACCAGATTTGGCACCGGCGCGCCGTGAGTATTTTGGGCAAGATGAACCGCATGGGGTTGGATTGCGGCCCGGGGTGCATTATCAGCCCGCAATGGAGTTTCTGGAGACCTCGATGTCAAACACTATGCCGCAGCCTTCGATTGTTCTGGTTCGCCCGCAGATGGGGGAAAACATTGGTGGGGCCGCCCGTGCCATGTGGAACTTTGGTTTGGACCGGATGCGGGTCGTTGAGCCGCGGGATGGATGGCCCAACCAGCGGGCGGTGGCCATGGCCAGCGGTGCGGGTCGGTTGCTGGATGAGGCGGGGCTTTATGGGTCGGTGGCGGAGGCCTTGGATGATGTGTCATTTGTGTTTGCCACCACGGCACGCGGGCGCGGTCTGACCAAGCCGATTTACAGCCCGGAAAAGGCGATGGAGTTGGCGCGCGAGAAGATTGCGGCTGGCGAAAAGGTGGCCATTCTGTTTGGACCTGAGCGATCTGGGTTGGAGAACGAGGATGTGGCGCGGGCCAATGCCATCATCACGGTGCCGGTGAACCCTGAGTTCTTTAGCTTGAACCTGGCGCAATGTGTGTTGCTGACCGCCTATGAATGGCGCCGTCAGTCGGTTGAGATTGAGCATGAGCGGGTTGAGCTGTTCAAAACCGATTGGGCCAGCACCATTGAAGTGGAGAAACTGGCCGAGCATTACGAAGAGCGGCTTGAGGAGGCGGGTTTCTTTTTCCCTGAAGAAAAGGCGGACAGCATGAAGGTCAATCTGCGCAATCTGTGGAGCCGGATGCGGCTGACACGGGCGGATGTGCAGATGTTTCATGGGGTGATGCGTCAAATGGTGCGCTGGAAGAACCGCTCCGACAGCTAAAGACCGCCAAAAGGGCGTCGCCTAGCCCTTGCGCCTGCCTGAGAACGCGCCATATTCTGCCCACGAACCGGAGGGCAGAATGAGCCAGAAGCGTAACATCTTTGAAGAGGTTGGCAGCGAACACGCCAACACCCCCAAACCCACGGGTGGGATGATTGATCAGGTCAAACGCGGGGCCCGTCGCGGCATCCGGATCTGGTTGATGGTGCTATTTGCCATGGTCATGGCGATGATCGTGGTGGGCGGTTTGACCCGCCTGACCGACAGCGGCCTGTCGATCACCGAGTGGAAGCCATTGACGGGGGCAATGCCGCCGATGTCTGCGGCGGACTGGCAATCTGAATTTGAAAAATACCAGCAGATCCCTGAATTTAAGGTGCAGAACGCTTGGATGGAGCTGTCTGACTTTAAGACCATCTATTGGTGGGAGTGGGGCCATCGCCAGCTTGGGCGGGCCATCGGGCTTGTCTGGGCGATTGGGTTCTTTGGCTTTCTGGTGGCGCGCCAGATCCCGGTTGGTTGGACCGGTCGTTTGGTCCTGATCGGCGGGCTTGGCGGCCTGCAGGGGGCTGTGGGCTGGTGGATGGTGCATTCTGGCCTGTCGGGCGGGATGCTGGATGTGGCGAGCTATCGTTTGGCGACCCATCTGGGGCTGGCCTTTGTGATTTTGGGCTTTATCACCTGGTATATCCTGTCGTTGGGGCGCGAAGAGCGCGATCTGATGCAGGCTCGGCGCGCCGGAGAGGCAAAGCTGTTTTCAATCTCGACCGGTTGGTTGCATTTTGCGATGTTGCAAATCCTGATCGGGGCCTTGGTGGCAGGGATTGATGCCGGACGCAGCTATACTGATTGGCCTTTGATGGGCGGTCAGCTGTTGCCGCCTGATCCGTTTCTTTTGACACCGTTCTGGTCCAACTTCTTTGAAAACCCCGGATTGGTGCAGTTCATTCACCGCAGTGTGGGCTATCTGCTGTTTGCCTTTGGGATTGTTGTTGTGTTGCGCGGTCGAAAATCCGCCCATGCCCATACCAAAACAGCCTTTACCGCCGCCTTTGTGGCACTTTGTGCGCAGGTGGTCTTGGGGATTTACACCGTGGTGACCGCGGCCCCGTGGCAGGTGGCGATTGCGCATCAGCTGTTGGCGATCATCCTGTTTGTGCTGATCCTGCGGGCCCGGTTCCTGGCGGCCTATCCCATTGCAAAATCTATTCGTGGAGCGTGACATGACGGCATTTAAGGACTTGATGGAATTTCATCGTGACACCTCAGCGTTGGGTCAGATTGCTGGCCGTTTGGGCTGGGACCAAGAAACGATGATGGCGCCCGGCTCTGCAGATCAGCGGGCCGAGGAAATGGGCGCGATCTCGAAGGTGCTGCATGCGCGCAAGACCGATCCCAAAGTGGCCGATTGGTTGGGCGCAATTGATGACGCTGGACTGGATGCGGTGGGCCAAGCGCAGATGCGCCATATCCGCAAGTCTTTTGCCCGCGCCACCAAGGTGCCTGCCGCGCTTGACGCGCAGATCGCCAAGGTGACCAGCAAAGCCCAAGGACAATGGGCACAGGCGCGCGCTGACGAAGATGTGGCGGCGTTTGTGCCCGTGCTGCAAGAGGTTGTGGCGCTGAAACGTGAAGAGGGCCAAGCCCTTGCTGCGGGGGGGGATGTCTATGACGCGATGATCGATGACTATGAGCCCGAGATGACCGCAGCAGAATTGTCGGCCATGTTTGATGCGATGCGGCCCCGTCTGGTGGCGCTGCGCGCAGCGGTTCTGGCAGCCAAAGCGCCCAAAGCCCTGAGCGGGTCCTTTGCGGCGGACAAACAAATGGCCATGACGCAAAAATTGGCGACCACCTTTGGGTATGATCTGAACCATGGTCGCATTGACAAGGCCGTGCATCCGTTCAGCTCTGGCAGCGGGCAGGATGTGCGCATCACCACCCGGGTCAGCGAACATGATCCGTTCAATTGCTTTTATTCCACGATCCACGAAGTGGGGCATGCCTGCTATGAGCAGAACATTGATGACGCCTATTTGCTGACCCCTCTGGGGAGCGGTGTGTCAATGGGGGTGCACGAAAGCCAGAGCCGGATCTATGAGAACCAGCTGGGGCGCTCGGCGGCGTTCACCAGCTGGCTGTTTGGTGAAATGAAAGACAGCTTTGGCGACTTTGGCATCGATTCCGCGCAAGACTTCTATGCCACAGTGAACCGAGTCCATGACGGGTATATCCGGACCGAAGCGGATGAGGTGCAATACAATCTGCATGTGATGCTGCGATTTGACCTTGAGCGGGCTTTGATGTCTGGGGATCTTGCGGTCAACGATCTCGAGGCGGCGTGGAATGATCGCTTTGAGGCGGACTTTGGCTATGCCGTGGACAAGCCGTCGAATGGGTGCTTGCAAGATGTGCATTGGTCCGTGGGCCTGTTTGGCTATTTCCCAACCTATAGCCTTGGGAATGTCTATGCGGGATGCCTATACGAGGCCCTATCCGCCGCGCAGCCCAATCTCGAGAGCCAGTTGGCGCAAGGGGATCTGGCACCAGCCACCGGCTGGCTTAAGGAGAACCTACAAACCCACGGTGGGCTATATGAGCCAAGCGAAGTGATCGCCAAGGCCAGCGGTATGGCACCGGGCCCAGAGCCTTTGCTGGCTTATCTTGAGAAGAAGTTCAGCGGGATCTACGGCCTGTAAGTTTTGCGGTCAGGGCAGGGCGCGCCAACGCGCGCACCCTTGCTTCGCCCAGTAAACACCCTTGCTGATTTAGATTGTTTGAAACGGGCAAATAAAAAAGGGTCGAAGCGCAAAGCATCGGCCCTTCTTTACTGGGTAAGACAGGCAACCATTTACAATGCGAAACATCGGGGAGGCGGGCGAGATTACGTTGGTTTCCCTAGAACCAACTGGCTCGTCCTAAGGGCTATCCTAGCATAAACATTCTGATTTTTGAAGGCCAACGCAAAACGCCGCCCTTTTGGGGCGGCGTTTTCTTTAGTCATGAGCACCCAAATCATTCTTCGGTTGCATCGTCCTCTTCGGGCTCGTCCTGTTCGACGATCCGTGCCACCGAAACAACGGTTTCCCCTTTGCCGGTGTTAAAGACCCTTACGCCCCCCGCCGAGCGAGAGCGGAACGAGATGCCATCCACCGGCACCCGGATCGACTGACCCTTTGAGGTGGCCAGCATGATCTGATCGTCAAGCTCAACCGGGAAGGAGGCAATCAACGCCCCGCCGCGCATGGCTTTGTCCATCGCCATCACGCCCATGCCGCCACGTCCCCGTACCGGATAGTCATGCGACGAGCTGAGTTTGCCTGCACCGTCTTCGGTGATGGTCAGCAGCAGGTTCTCTACAGCTGACATCTCGGCATAAAGCTCGGTCGAGAAGTTTGGATCTTCGGCCACGGCGTCATCATCTTGTGCATCGACGTCATCAGCCAAGCCGGCCATAGCACGGCGCATTTTGAGATAGGCGGCCCGTTCTTCTGGGGTATAGCGTGTGTGACGGATCACAGACATCGACACCACGGTGTCGTCTGTCAGTTTGATGCCCCGTACACCCGTGGAATCACGCCCCTTAAAGATGCGAACATCCGTGGTGGGGAAGCGAATGGCACGACCCGAGTTGGTCACCAGCATCACATCGTCTTCTTCAGAGGCAATGCGCGCATTCACCAGCTCAACGTTTTCAGGCAGCTTCATCGCAATTTTGCCGTTCGACTTCACATTGGTGAAATCGCTCAGCGCGTTGCGGCGTACATCGCCAGCGCTGGTGGCAAAGATGATCTGTAAATCGCTCCATTCCTTTTCGTCGCGATCCACCGGCATGATGGCTGCGATCGATACCCCTGTTGGGATCGGCAGGATATTGACAATGGCTTTGCCCTTAGAGGTGCGTCCCCCTTGGGGCAGACGCCATGTCTTCAGCTTGTAAGCCATGCCATCGGTCGTAAAGAACAACAGCTGAGTGTGCGTGTTGGCCACAAAGAGCGTGGTGACCACATCTTCTTCTTTGGTCTGCATCCCCGACAGGCCTTTGCCGCCGCGCTTTTGCGCCCGGAAATCCGCCAGAGGTGTGCGCTTGATGTACCCGCCCGAGGTCACGGTCACCACCATGTCCTCGCGCTCGATCAAGTCTTCGTCTTCCATGTCGCCAGACCAGTCAACGATCTGGGTGCGGCGGTCGACAGCAAATTGATCGCGCACTTCGCTCAACTCATCCGAGATGATGCTCATGATCCGGTCGCGTGAGGACAAAATATCCAAGCATTCGCGGATTTTGGCCGCCAGCGCTTGCAACTCATCCGTGACTTCGGTCACGCCAATCTGGGTGAGGCGCTGCAACCGCAGATCCAAAATGGCCCGCGCTTGGGTTTCGGACAGGTTATAGGTCCCGTCGTCGTTCATCTTGTGGGTCGGATCATCAATCAGCTTGATGTATTCCGCGATGCTGCCCGCAGGCCAGCGACGCGTCATCAGCTTTTCACGCGCCTCGGCGCCATCGGCCGAGCTGCGAATTGTGGCGACCACTTCGTCCACGTTGGATACAGCCACCGCCAAGCCACACAGGATGTGACTGCGTTCCCGAGCTTTTCTCAGCTCAAAGGCCGTGCGGCGCGCCACGACATCTTCGCGGAAATCAATAAAGCACGTCAGGAACCGGCGCAGCGTCAGGGTTTCTGGCCGTCCGCCATTCAGCGCCAACATGTTGCAGCCAAAAGAGGTTTGCATCGGCGTAAAGCGGAACAGCTGGTTCAAGACAACTTCGGCCGTGGCGTCGCGCTTAAGTTCAACAACCACCCGAACACCGTTGCGATCGGATTCATCTTGCACATGCGAAACGCCTTCGATCTTTTTGTCGCGCACCTGCTCGGCGATCTTTTCGATCATCGAGGCTTTATTGACCTGATAGGGGATCTCATCCACAACAATCGCATAGCGGTCGCGGCGGATCTCTTCGACGCGGGTCTTGGCGCGGATCACAACGCTGCCGCGCCCTTCGAGATAGGCTTTGCGAGCACCAGAGCGCCCCAGCATCAACCCGCCAGTTGGAAAGTCAGGACCGGGCACATAGTTGATCAGCTCTTCGCTGGTCAAATCCGGGTTCACAATCAAGGCCTGACAGGCATCGATGACTTCGCCAAGGTTGTGAGGCGGGATATTGGTGGCCATACCAACCGCAATACCACCCGCACCGTTAACCAACATGTTTGGAAAACGCGCGGGCAGAACGGTTGGCTCTTGGTCTTTGCCATCGTAGTTGTCTTGAAAATCAACGGTTTCTTTGTCGATGTCGTTTAACAAGAAGGCCGCAGGCTTATCCATGCGCACTTCGGTATAGCGCATCGCCGCGGGGTTATCCCCGTCCATCGAGCCAAAGTTGCCCTGACCATCGAGCAGGGGCAAGGACATCGAGAAGTCCTGTGCCATCCGCACCAAGGCATCATAGATCGCGCTGTCGCCGTGGGGGTGATACTTACCCATAACATCGCCAACAGGACGTGCTGATTTCCGATAGCTCTTGTCAAAGCTGTTGCCTGTCTCGTGCATCGCATAAAGAATGCGCCGGTGAACGGGCTTTAGGCCATCCCTCAGGTCAGGAATGGCACGGCTGACAATCACACTCATCGCATAGTCCAGATAGGATGATTTCATCTCATCCGTAATCGAGACGCTGGGCCCGTCGTAGACAGGCTTTTGCGGAGTGTTTTCTTCGTCGTTTTCAGGGGTTTCTGGCGTATCGCTCACGTAGGTCGGCCGCTCTGCTTGTTTGTCTATATTTTGTTACACAGGTTATAGCACCGTCATGATCTAGGGCGCAATGGCCGTGGTTGGGAACCGGGCTTTGGCAGGGGGAACTGTGGCTAATGTGATGATATTGTTGGTGTTTAATTTGCCGTTGGCACCCTTGTTGCAGACGTCAAGCAAAGGAGATTGCAAATGGAGATATCAGAAACCGAATTGATGCTCAAAGGCTACGGCCTAACCACCGCTGAATTCTTCTATCACATGCCCGACTATACCCATGTCCTGAACACATTCGTGTGGCAGTCCTATGATCTGGCTCCAGACCATCCGCGACTGTTCGAATTTGTCGAATATTGGCAACGCGAAATTGACGGGCCGCTCCATTCCATCCGGTTTGTCCATCGCAAACAAGTGTCCGCAGGGGAATGGCGCCACGTGACCGGTGAGTTCACACTTCACTGAGCCGCATTGCGGAATTTGAAAAATTCCGGTCCGGAAAATGCACATTTTCCGTTTCATTTTCTTGCAGAAAATGTGGCCGCTAGCTCGCAAATCCGAAAGCTTTGAGGCCGTCTAGCACGAATTGAACGGACAGCGCTGCCAGCAGCATGCCCAGCAGGCGGGTCACAACATTGATCCCTGTGTTGCCCAAGATGCGTTCTAGAATGCCGCCGGCCAAGAACAGCACCACGGCGATCAGCAAAACGGCGAACATGATGGCAAAAACCATCGTGTAACCGACCAGATCTGTTTGTTGTCCTGCCAGCAAGATCACGGTGGCGATTGAGCCTGGTCCGGCAATCAGCGGCATGGCCATAGGAAACACCGACGGATCGTCTCCTAAGTCTTCTTCTTCGGCTTGGTCTTCGCGCCGCTTCTGGCGGCGCTGAAACAGCATGTCGAGTGAGGTGAGGAACAACAGCATCCCGCCAGCAATACGGAACGCTGGCATCGAGATGCCGACAAACTCCAACGCGGTTTCACCTAAGAGGGCAAACAGGCTCAGCAGGAGCCCAGCGATGAGGCAGCTACGTAGCGCAATGGCGCGCCGTTTGGCCGGAGACATCCCTTGGGTCAGCGCAATAAACATCGGGGTCAGGCCGATGGGGTCCATGATGACAAACAGTGTCACAAAGCCGGTGATGAGAAATCCAGTGTCAATCATAGCTGTCCCTTAGGTGGTGGCGCCCAGCTTTGGCAGTGCGCCAAAGGGCTGGGATCGTCCCCTGTGATAGAGAGAAACCTCGGCCCAACGCAAGGGCGCCGTATGGCGTGTGCTTAAGGGGGGGCGCGCATATGGGGGATGTCGCGAGGGAACGGTGCGCCATGGCAAGGGAACCTGCCATGGCTTGTGGTGAGCTTAACGCTGTTACTTCTGTGCGTTTTCCAACTTTTCCAATGCGGCCAGCCACAGTGTTTCGGCTTTTTCAAGCGCGCCTTGCAATTCGGCGTATTTCTTTTGCAAGAGCACCGCTTCGCCTTTGCGTTCTGCAAACAGGGTCGGATCAGCCAACCGTTTTTGCAGTTTGCCATCCATCTCATTGAGCTTGGCAATGCGCTCTTCGCATTTGCGCACCTCTGCTTTGAGCGCCAACAGGCCGTCCCGGCTGATCTTCTTTTTGACCGGGGCGGCGGGTTTGGGCTTTTCGGCTTTGGCGGGCTGATCAGATTGCAGCAGCATTTTGCGATAGGCGGTCAGATCCTCTTCGTAGGGTGAGACGGCCCCGTCTTTCACCAACCAGAGGCGATCGGCCACCATCGACAACAGGTGCATATCGTGGCTGACCAAAATCACCGCGCCAGAGTAGGCGGTCAGGGCCTCGACCAATGCTTCACGGCTTTCGATGTCCAAGTGGTTGGTCGGTTCGTCAAGGATCAACAGATGTGGCGCGGGCAGGGTGGCCAACAGCAATGAAAGACGTGCCTTTTGGCCCCCCGACAATCGGCCCACTTCGGTTTCAGCCTGTTCAGCCCCCAAGCCAAAGCCCGCCAGCTGTGCGCGCAGTTTGCTGGGGTGTTGGCCGGGGCGCTCGCGCTGCAAGTGCTGCAAGGGCGTTTCGTCGATATACAGCTCGTCAACTTGGTGCTGGGCAAAGAAACCGATGCGCAACTTGTTGCTGCGGGTGATTTGCCCCCCCATCGTGTCCAGACGGTCCGACAGGAGTTTGGCCAGCGTCGATTTACCCTGTCCGTTTTTCCCAAGCAGCGCGATGCGGTCATCCTGATCAATCCGCAAATCCAGTTTGCGCAGGATGGCTTTGCCGTCATATCCCACCGACGCATCATCAGTAGCGATAATAGGGGGGGACAGCTCTTCGGGTTCAGGGAAGGTGAAGACAGTGCGCGCCGCATCTTCGGGGGCACGGATTGTTTCCATCTTTTCGAGCATCTTCACGCGTGACTGGGCTTGCTTGGCCTTGCTGGCTTTGGCCTTAAAGCGGTCAACGAAGCTTTGCAGGTGGGCGCGACGGGCGTCTTGCTTTTTGGCCTGTGCGGCCTGAATGGCACGTTGTGCGGCACGTTGGCGGGCAAATTGGTCGTAGGGACCGGTGTAATACGTCAGCTCGCGGTTCTCGAGGTGCAAAATGGCCCCCACGGCGCGGTTCAGCAGTTCGCGGTCGTGGCTGATGATCAAAACGGTGTGGGGGTATTTGGTCAGGTAGTTCTCAAGCCACAGAGCGCCTTCGAGATCCAGATAGTTGGTCGGTTCGTCAAGCAGCAAGACGTCAGGCTGAGAGAACAGCACCGCTGCCAAGGCCACACGCATGCGCCACCCGCCAGAGAAGGCAGAACAAGGCATCAGCTGTTCTTGGGCATCAAACCCAAGGCCGCGCAGGATAGACGAGGCCCGACCTTCTGCGCTCCAGGCGTCGATATCGGCCAGACGGGTCTGGATATCTGCGATGCGGCCCGGATCTGTGGCGCTTTCAGATTCCGCCATCAACTCGGCGCGCTCGGTGTCTGCTGCCAGCACTGTGTCCAGCAAAGAGACCTCGTTGCCCGGCACCTCTTGGGCCACACCACCGATGCGCGCGCGCGATGGCAGGCTGATCGAGCCGTTGTCTGCGTGCAGCTCGCCGCGGATCAGCTTGAACAGCGTGGTTTTTCCGGCGCCATTGCGTCCGATCAAGCCAACTTTGTGGCCGGTGGGAATCGTGGCGCTGGCCCCTTCAAACAGGGGGCGGCCTTCGATGGAGTATGAGAGGTCATCAATACGTAGCATGGGGGGGCCTTAACAGAGCCCGCCGCCACACACCAGATGTTCAATGCACCCGATCCAACAAGCTGCGAATAAGCGCGCGGGCCTCGGGGGGCGGTTGTTGCTCAATTCGTCGATAGACCCGACCATCCTTGGTGCGCTGCATTCGCCCTTCGCTGATAAGGGCACGGCGCAGCAAGACGTGGTCATCAAAGGCAATGGCTGTCTTTAGGACTGCATTGACCTCAGGCTCGCTTAGATCCTGACGGGCGGGCATCTTGGTCCAGATCACCCAGAGACACAGGCTTTGAACCGCGCGCAAGCTGGGCCAGCGTTGCATCACGCCCAGTGTGTCAAAGACCCGCAAGGCGCGTTCATCGACCTCTGGCAGAGGCTGGCGGCGCGACTGAGCCTGTAGGGTTTGGTAATTGCGATGCCCTGCGGCTTGCGAAATCATGTGTAGCATCGACAGGTGCCCCGGCACGCTATCTTGCTGCGATAACGCGTGGCGCAGGTTCTTGGAAAATTGAGACAGATCGGGGATGAACAAAGGCACGTCTTCACGTGACATAACAGGTCCTTTCATTGCCGCGCGTGGCTGTGCCGTCTGAGGGTCGCCCTTGTCAGCGGTGCGCGGTCTCAAAAAGACATATCGACACTGGCTGAATATCACAGGTTTAGCGTGGAAAGGTTCCGGCGACGCCTGGGTGAACTGCTGACCCTATGTCGTTCATAAAGTGTTGCGCCAACCGGGTAAAGCCATATCCCCGCCCAAGAGGGGGGCAGCGGTCGTGCCAAGGCAAAACCTGTGGGAAATACTGAAGGAGATCCCGCCTAGGAGAGGAAGTTCGCCTTCAGGAGGGGCTTTGCCCATCTGACGGCTTTTCAAACTGTAAAACCCGTGCTAGGGGCAGGGCGGATTTCAAGGGGTGCATGGGGCATCTCTTCGCAGTTATGGAAAGCTTAGGCACATGGCCATTCAACGCACCTTTTCGATCATCAAACCAGACGCAACAAAACGCAACCTGACCGGCGCCATCGCCGCCAAGCTGGAAGCCGCGGGCCTGCGCATCGTTGCTTCTAAGCGCATCCACCTGACCAAAGCACAAGCCGGCGTTTTCTACGCTGTGCACGCTGAGCGTCCTTTCTACGACGAACTGTGCGAATTCATGGCATCCGAGCCAATCGTTGTTCAGGTTCTGGAAGGCGAAGACGCCGTTGCGAAAAACCGTGAAGTCATGGGCGCAACAAACCCTGCAGAAGCTGCAGACGGCACCATCCGTAAAGAATTCGCTCTGTCGATCGGCGAAAACTCGGTTCACGGTTCGGACGCAGAAGAAACCGCTGCCGAAGAAATCGCGTATTTCTTCTCCGGTCTGGAGTTGGTGGGTTAATCAACCCCCTACACTAAGCTGAAATTACAAAAGGCCGCACTCGGACTGGGTGCGGCCTTTTTCGTGCTTTCGCTAGGGGCTGTCTCTGATAGCCTGCGCCAAAAGAGGAGTGTTGCAGAATGTCCAAAGTTGCAGTTGTCACCGGGGCCGCCCGTGGGATCGGATTGGAAACGGCCCGTCAGTTTCTGGCGATGGGCTGGAGCGTGGCCATGGTGGATTGGGACGAGGCCGAACTTGAGGTGGCCAGCAAAGATTTGGGCACCAAGGCGCGGGGCTATGTGTGTGACGTGTCGGTTCCAACGGAAGTGGCTGGGATGATTTCTGGAGTTGTGGCGGATCTGGGGGGCATTGATGCCTTGGTCAACAATGCAGGAGTTGCGGATTTCCGCCCGATCGAGGCCACAGAATATGATGTCTGGCGCCATGTGATGGCGGTGAACCTTGATGGGCCTTTCTTGGTGTCTCAAACAGCGCTGGGCGCGTTGAAGGAGCGTCGGGGGGCGATTGTGAACATCGGGTCTATCTCGGGGCTGCGGGCTTCGACGCTGCGCACGGCCTACGGGACTTCTAAGGCCGCGGTGATCCAGCTGACCAAGCAACAAGCCGCCGAGTTGGGGGAGTATGGCATTCGGGCCAATTGTGTCTGTCCGGGACCGGTGCGTACCAAATTGGCTATGGCCGTCCACAGTCAGGACATTATCGATTCTTACCATGATGCGATCCCTTTGAACCGCTATGGCACCGAAGCAGAGATCGCCAATGTGATTACCTTCTTGTGTTCTGACAAAGCCAGCTATGTCACCGGACAGGTTGTGGCGGCAGATGGCGGGTTTGAAAGCACTGGCGTGGGCCTGCCATCGTTGCGCACATCTGACAGTTAAGGATCAGGCCGTTGACCAAAAAATCCCTAAAGCCATGGGTCACCAATCACTCTCGCACTGTGTTTGACGCAGCCCCATATGTAACGGTTCGGGTTGAAACCGTGACTTTGCCCGACGCGCGCGTGATTGATGATTTTTATCAGGTGGATCTGCGCCCCTTTGCAATGATCGTTGCCGAAATGGTCGATGGGACATTCCTGATGCTGCGCCAGTATAAGCATGGCCCCAAACGGGTGTCGCTTACCTTTCCTGCCGGGTTCGTTGAAGATGCAGAGCACCCACAAAGGGCCGCAGAGCGTGAATTGCTAGAGGAAACCGGCTGTAAGGCCACATTTTGGGAAGACATGGGGACCTATCGCGACAATGGCAATCAGGGGGGATGTCAGGGGACGTTCTTCTTGGCGCGTGGTTGTCAACGCGTTCAACCCGCCAATGCAGGAGATTTAGAGGAGATGGAAGAGATCTTTGTAACGTCTGAAGAATTGGATCACGCCCTGAAGACGGGCGGGTTTGCCATAACCCATCACGTGACGGCTTGGGGACTGGCGCGTTTGTATCTTTAGATTTAGCGTTGGCGTTCGATCACACCGATCTTGTCCAAGATCGCATCGATTCCGGTTGGCACTGTGGCGGTTTTGCTGGCTGCCTGTTTGATCGCGTCAAAGGTGACACGTAGCGCTGCTTTTTCTTCGCCTTGGCAGTCATTCCATGGGCGGCCCTGCAAACCCATCACCAGCGCGTAGTAGCCAATGAAGTGGGGGCGCATGCCCGAGGAGATCAGTTTCGCATAAGCTGCATCAGCGCCAAGCTCTCGGAGCTCTTCGGCGGAATGGATGCCCGCTTTGGTAAACAGGTGTTCGGACGCAGGTCCGATATTGCGAATGGTACTTACGGGGCTACTCATGCCGCGCAAACTAATTCATCGCGTGACAGGTGTCACTTAGATCATCGCGAAATCTGTAAACACAAATCGTTGATGATGGGTGCGTTTGGCAGTGTTGGTTTCAACAGGCGTTGCGCTGGGCGAGGTTTCTTCCACTGTCTTCAGAGGAGGTTTTGAAGTCGAAGACATTTTAACGTTCCTTTCTGCGTGTGTGAAAGGCGCGGGCACGATGGTCTGAGCCCGGGCCATAAAATAGATTACCTCAATTTGCACCTTATTTTCAGGCCTGCATTAGGTGGAAATGTGGTTTCATTTGGGCTTTTGATTATCTGAAAGCGCATTTGACACTATACTTTTGGCGGTGCTTTGACTTGTCTTTGGCGATTTCTGATTTGCAGAAACGCGCCTTGCGCGCATTGCGGTGCGCGCAATCTGGATGTCCTTGCAATGCCAAGATGATTCACGAATGTGTTGTCCGCTTTAAGGAATGAGAATCTCGCGCTTGACCCTTCGCGCAGTGCGTCATACTCAAGGGACACGGTGGGCCTGTAGCTCAACGGTTAGAGCAGAGCGCTCATAACGCTTTGGTTGCAGGTTCGAATCCTGCCGGGCCTACCAAACACCGCACAGTCCCTCTCTCACACACGTGTTGCGCCGAGCTTACCTGCAGCCGCTTGCCTGATGCGATGGCGGCAGGGCAATGGGCCCTCCAGTTTCGCATGGAGCTGGATCGAATTCAGGGCAGGGGGAGGCGGTGCTCAGGGCGCCGCGCAAGCCTTGGCGAGTTACTTTGAACGCAGGTCGTCCATGTTTTGGGCCAAGAACCATTGATAGGTCTCTTTGATGCCGTCTCCAAGCTCGACCGAGGCGCGCCAGCCCAGATTAGACAATCGACCAATATCCATTAGCTTGCGTGGCGTGCCGTCGGGCTTGCTGGCATCAAAGGCCAGGCGACCCTGGAACCCAGTGACATCCGCCACTGTTTGGGCCAGCTCGGCGATGGTGACGTCTTTGCCAGATCCCACGTTGATGTGGCTAAGCATCTCTTGCGTTTCACGCTGATAGATCGCCGGGTCGAGGTCGAGGACAAACAGCGAGGCTTCGGCCATGTCATCGACAAACAGAAACTCGCGCATGGGTTTGCCAGAGCCCCAGATGGTAACCACCTCTTGGCCGGTTTCCTTGGCTTCGTGAAAGCGACGAATAAGCGCTGGCAGCACATGGGAGTTTTGCGGATGAAAGTTGTCACCCGGGCCATAGAGGTTGGTGGGCATCACCGACCGGTAATCAACCCCATATTGGCGGTTGTAGCTTTCGCACAGCTTGATTCCGGCAATTTTGGCAATCGCATACGGTTCGTTGGTTGGCTCAAGGGTGCCGGTCAGCAGCGCATCTTCTTGCATCGGCTGGGCAGCCATCTTGGGATAGATGCAGGACGATCCTAGTTGTAGCAACTTTTGAACGCCAACCTCATAGGCGGCATGAATGACATTGCATTCAATCATCAGGTTTTCATAGATGAATTGAGCAGGATAGCTGTTGTTGGCAACAATGCCGCCAACTTTTCCTGCGGCCAAAATCACCTCGTCGGGGCGCTCTGATTGCATAAATTCGCGCACCAAGTTTTGGTTGGTCAGATCAAGCTCACTAGAGGAACGGGTGATCAAAGTTAGGGCCTCGCCAGCCTCTTGCCGCGCTTGAAGCTTGCGCAAAATGGCGCCTCCGACCATACCGCGATGACCGGCAACATATATCTTTTTGCCCATTGTACGCCTTACCCTATTTGAATTTAAAACAACTGTTACATAGAAAAAAAATCAAAGGCAATTTGAAATTCTTTCTTATGTTTGAAGGGCATTTATGACCAGTGAACCGCTATCAACGTGGTCTCGATTTTGGAGGATTTTTTGGGTCTAGGGTGGGCGCGCGCTCCGGTTTGGACGCTGTCTTTTGGTTGCCCGTGCTTGAGTGAGTGGTGGCAAGGCCTTGGCTGTTTGTTGCGCGATTTTGGAAGATACCAAGGCAAGTGGTTGACCTTGTTCTTAAGTTCTGTGCAAGGAAAGCGGAACAGAAACCGGACCACTTCGCAAACGGAACAGAGGTCTTTTGGATTTGGGTGTGATCTAAGGTGCCTTTGCAGGCGCTGAGTAGACAGACCTGTGATGCAAAGCCTGCTGCGCAACAACCTTTGGAAATGATGATGCGTACATCACAAGTTATCTTGCCAATTATGATTGAAAAACGGGTTTTGCCGATGGGGGTTTTGACCTCTTCTGGCCGTTGCGAAAATTCAACTAAATTTGAGGCAAGTTTGTCATGAAAAAAGCTTTGATCACTGGCATCACAGGACAAGACGGATCCTATCTGGCCGAGCTGCTCTTGGAAAAGGGCTATGAAGTACATGGAATTAAACGCCGTGCTTCGATGTTCAACACCCAGCGGATTGATCACATCTACGAAGACGCTCATGCCAGCAACGGTCACCTCAAGCTGCATTATGGCGATCTAACTGACACCTCGAACCTGACCCGCCTGTTGAGCGATATCGAACCAGATGAGGTGTATAACCTTGGGGCCCAGTCCCATGTTGCGGTGTCGTTTGAAGCGCCGGAATATACCGCCGATGTCGACGCCACAGGGGCGTTGCGTCTGCTCGAAGCCATTCGCTTTCTGGGGCTGGAAAAGAAGACGCGCTTTTATCAGGCCTCGACCTCAGAGCTTTATGGCGAAGTGCGCGAGACACCGCAGAGCGAAACAACCCCGTTTTATCCTCGCTCCCCTTATGCGGTTGCCAAAATGTACGCCTATTGGATCACGGTGAACTATCGTGAAAGCTATGGCATGTATGCGTGCAACGGGATTTTGTTCAATCACGAAAGCCCGCGCCGTGGCGAGACATTTGTGACCCGCAAAATCACCCGCGGCCTGTCCAATATTGCGATGGGCCTGGAGCAGTGCCTGTATATGGGCAACATTGATGCGCTGCGCGACTGGGGCCACGCCAAAGACTATGTGCGTATGCAATGGATGATGTTGCAGCAGGACAAGCCGGATGATTTTGTGATCGCAACGGGCGTGCAATATTCGGTGCGTGATTTCATCCGCTGGACCGCAAAAGAACTGGGTCTGGAATTGGAATTCACCGGCACTGGCGTTGATGAGATTGCGACCGTCGCGGCCAATACCTCGGACAAAGCGCCCCAGCTTAAGGTTGGCGATGTGGTGATGCGCATTGATCCGCGTTATTTCCGCCCGGCCGAAGTTGAGACCCTGTTGGGCAATCCTGCGAAGGCCAAACGTGAATTGGGTTGGTCACCAGAAATCACAGCGCAGGAAATGTGTGCCGAGATGGTCCACGAGGACCTGAAATCAGCCAAACGCACTGCCTTGTTGCGTGAGCACGGTCTTGAGTTGCCCACCAGTCGCGAAGGCTAAGGTCCACATCGTTTGCATTTGACGGGCGCAGCATTGAATGCTGTGCCCGTTTTACTGTCTGGGCAGACCTGTCGCCGGTGGCCCGTTTGGCCCCCAACCGCATATCCCGCAAATCAGGCGTTTTGCTTTTGCAGTCGCTGAAAACTCATCGAGATATGGGCGCGTTGGATGTGGGCTGCGGCTTGTAGATCCCCAGCTTCCAGCGCCAATTGGATCGCCTCGAGTTCGTGATGAAAAATCCGAAACTCTTCTTCCAGATCAAGATGCGCTTCGATGGCGCTTTTGAGCCATATCCGTTTGGTCTGATAATAGAGCCGCTCAAGCGTCTGGCGCAAAGGTTCGTTTGCGGTCAGATCAAGCAGCGTTTGAAACACGTCGATATCAAATTTGGTAAAGGCATGTGGGGTGCCACTGCGAATGATCTCTGCGCCTTGAGCAACCAGCGCGGCAAAGCGTTTGAGATAGGCCTCATCGGGCATCACGGGGTTCAAGCGCCCGGTCATCTCGGTCAGTTCCAATCGCAGGTGATAAACCTGCTCCAACTCGGTGATATTGGCGTCGGTGACAAGGGTGCCAACCCCATGTTGGGACTGCACCAAGCCTTCGTCCTCAAGGCGGGCCAGAACCCGGCGGATGGGGGTGCGGCTGGTGCCAAACTCGTGCGCCAGTGCCGCTTCGGACAGGCGTTCACCCGGCGGATAAGACAATAGGCAGATACGCTGTCGGATTTCGTGATGCATCACGTCGTGACGATCGCGCCCCGAAAGGGCGGCGTCATCCGTGTCGTCCAGTTGATCAGGTTCAGATGTCACAGAGTTGGTCCCCAAGGCGCTCTAACATTGTCAGGCATTGGGACAGTTGATCCAGAGACAGGAATTCATCTGCTTTGTGGGCCTGATTGATCGATCCGGGGCCGCAAACCACAACATCTGTGCCCAGTGCTTGGAAAATACCGGCTTCGGTTCCAAAGGCAACCAGATCGGCGCCATTGGCGCCGGTCAGTGCGCTGACAATCCTGCGTGCTTCGTTGTCATTGGTCGGCACCAGCCCGGCGACTTCGCCGATGGTTTCCAGAACAATGTCTGCTTCGGGGTGGATCTGACGCATCGCCGGCAGCAGCTCCTCTTGGCAGGTTTTAAGCAATGCAGCTTTGACATAATCGGCATCTGAGGTTTGCACCGGGCGCATTTCCCAATCCACCTGCGCTTTGCTAGCGATTACGTTATGGGCAACGCCCCCCGTCAGCGCCCCAACATTCACAGTGGTCCAAGGGGGATCAAACTGGCTGTCCTGTGGGGCCATTGCGCGCAAGTTCTGTTTCAGTTCCAACAGGCGCGCCACATAGCGCACCGCCATTTCGACCGCATTCACCCCAAGATCCGGTGTGGAGCCATGGCCCTCAAGCCCATGAAAATGGGTGGAATATTCATAGCATCCTTTGTGCCCTTCAATAATGCGCATTTCAGTGGGTTCACCGATGATGACCACGCCCGGTGTCAGGGCGCGATCTTTGAGCGTTTGCGCCAGATGCTGTGCGCCAAAACAGCCGATTTCTTCGTCATAGGTAAAGGCAAAGTGCAGCGGTCTTTGGCTGACATTGGCGGCAAAATGCGGCGCCATTGCCAGCGTCGCCGCGATAAACCCCTTCATGTCGCAGGTGCCACGGCCATAAAGTCGCGCGTCTTTTTGGGTCAAGACAAAGGGATCGGTTTGCCACAGTTGGTCCGCCACGGGCACAACGTCGCTATGGCCGGACAGCAAAATCCCACCGTCCCGTTCTGGCCCCAGTGTTGCAAACAGATTGGCCTTGGTGCCACAGGGCGCGGTGATCAGATCCGTTTTGGCCCCCGCAGCGTCCAGCAGGTCAGCTGCATAGGTCATCATTGCCTGATTGCTCTGGCTTGAGACCGTTGGAAACTGGATCAGATCCGCAAGGATCTCTGTGGTGCGGGCAAGCGTTGTCATGGCTTAGGACTTTACAAAAAGTTTGCGCTCCACATTACACAGCGCTTCGGCGGGGCCATAGTCTTTGATCAAGATTGTTTCGGTGGTTTCCAGCCCCCATGTGTCCATCCAAAGCGCGGGCATAAAATGAAACACCATGCCGGGCTGCAAGATGGTTTCATCTTCGCTGCGGATCGAGGCGCTGCGCTCTCCCCAATCGGGGGGGTAGCTGAGCCCGATGGGATAGCCGCATCGCCCTTCGCGGTGGATGCCGTGCTTTTTCAGTGCGCCGATAAAGGCGCTGGCGATGTCACAGGTCCGATTGCCAGCCCGCGCAACGTCCAATCCGGCGGCAATGCCTTCCAGCTGGGCCTGTTCGGCATCCAGCATTTCCTGTGGTGGGGTGCCAAGGTAGATCGTGCGACACAGGGGGGCGTGATAGCGCCGATAACACCCAGACAGTTCAAAAAAGGTGGCTTCGCCTTCGCGCATCGGGGTGCCATCCCATGTCAAATGGGCGGCGGTGGCATCCAGCCCTGACGGTGTCAAAGGCACAATCGCCGGATAATCACCCCAGATGTCATCAACCCCCGCAATGCCCGCCTGCATCACATCCGCCACCAAGTCGTTCTTGCGCACCCCCGGTGCGGCTTTGTTCAACGCTGTGGCCATCACCTTTTCTGATATGCGCGCGGCCTTGCGGATAAAGCCAATCTCATCTTCAGATTTTACCAATCTCTGCCAATTCACCAAAGCCGTTGCGTCAAGGATCTGAGCCTGCGGCAATGCGTGGCTCAGCACCGCATGGGCCTTGGCTGAATAATAGTAATTCTCCATCTCGACACCCAATCGCGCCGTTTCGAAACCCAGTGCCCGGATATGGCCGGCCAGATCCTGCATTGGGTGACGCTCGGTGGATTGCACAAAATTGTCGGCATAACCGTGAATGCTTTCTGGCCCCATCCAGCAGGTGCGATTGGCCCCGATACTGTCCATGTGACGCCCCCACCACACGGGGTCCCCTTCGAGGCCCAACAACACACCTTGGTGCACATAAAACGACCAGCCATCATATCCGGTCAGCCAAGCTTGGTTGGAAGGGTCGGTGATAAAGATCACGTCCAGCCCGGCGCTTTGCATGGCCGCGCGGGTGAGCGCAATGCGTCGGTCATATTCTTGGCGGCGAAAAGGAATATTGGAAGCGGGCACGGCGATGTCCTTTCGGGATCAATATTGGTGATGTGTACAACAACCAAAAATTCGTGGAGTTATCTGTAAAACTGTGCGACTTTTTGCGCCAAATCAAGTGATTCATCTGATGTTGTGTACAAATACGGAAATCACAAGCAAGCACTGGAATGAAATGATGCTCAAAAACGATCAATTGGACAGCTGGGATCGGGATAATTTTTTCCACCCATCAACCCATCTGGCTCAACACGCGCGCGGTGAAAGCCCGTCTCGTGTCATCAAAACCGCCAGTGGGGTCCACATCGAAGATCGTGACGGCAACAAGCTGTTGGATGCTTTTGCGGGTCTCTATTGCGTCAACGTTGGCTATGGGCGTACCCAAATTGCCGAGGCCATCGCCGCGCAGGCGCATGAGCTGGCCTATTATCATTCCTATGTTGGCCATGGCACCGAGGCCTCGATCACGCTGTCCAAGATGATTTTGGATCGCGCGCCCAAGAATATGTCCAAGGTTTACTTTGGTTTGGGCGGATCTGACGCCAATGAAACCAATGTCAAATTGATCTGGTACTATAACAACATCCTCGGACGCCCAGAAAAGAAGAAGATCATTTCGCGCTGGCGTGGCTATCACGGTTCCGGTTTGGTCACAGGGTCGATGACGGGCCTAGAGCTGTTTCACAAAAAGTTTGATCTGCCGGTTGAGCAGGTGATCCACACCGATGCGCCCTATTATTTCCGTCGCGAGGATACGGGACAAAGTGAAGCCGCGTTTGTGGCGCAATGTGTTGCCGCGCTAGAGGCGCAGATAGAACGGGAAGGGGCCGACACAATTGCGGCCTTCATCGGAGAGCCCGTGCTGGGCACGGGCGGCATTGTACCGCCCCCGGCAGGGTATTGGCCGGCCATCCAAGCGGTGCTGAAGAAGCACGATATCTTGCTGATTGCCGATGAGGTTGTCACAGGCTTTGGCCGGTTGGGCACAATGTTTGGGTCTGATCACTATGGGATTGAAGCGGATATCATCACCATCGCCAAAGGTTTGACGTCGGCTTATGCGCCTTTGTCTGGCTCGATCATCTCTGACAAGATGTGGAAAGTGCTGGAGCAAGGCACAGATGAGAACGGTCCCATCGGCCATGGCTGGACCTATTCAGCGCACCCCATTGGGGCGGCAGCTGGGGTGGCCAACCTCAAACTGATTGACGAATTGAACCTGATCGAAAATGCCGGATCGGTTGGGGCCTATTTGAAATCATCGATGCAAGAGGCGCTGGCAGATCATGCGCATGTCGGGGATGTGCGCGGTGAAGGGATGCTGTGCGCGGTCGAATTTGTGAAAGACAAAACAGACCGCGTTTTCTTTGACGCGGGCGACAAGATCGGGCCTCAGATTTCCGCTGCGCTGTTGGCGCAGGACAGCGTCATTGCCCGCGCGATGCCTCAGGGGGACATTCTGGGCTTTGCGCCGCCGTTCTGCCTGAGCCGAGAAGAAGCCGATCAAGTTGTTGCAGCGACGCGCCGTGCGGTTGAGACAGTGCTGGGCGCTTAATCGGCGTCCTGCTGGTAGAGTTGTGATCAAAAATCAGCCGTGGCGTGTCAATCGACAGGCCACGGCTGATTGACGTTCTGACAGGGGCAGGCGTTAGTAGAGCGGTACAGATGATTGAGGGGCGTTATGGACACTGATCTAGATCTTGAACAGATCCGGGCTGATACAGCTGGGATCGGCGGCAAAGCGCATTTGCTGGCCTCTGGCTCTTCTTTGATGCCGCGACCGGTTGTGGATGCGATTGTCTCTCATACTTTGCTCGAGGCCGAGCTGGGCGGATACGAGGCCCATGCGGCGCGATCTGATGCGCTTGATGGCGTGTACGCATCCGTGGCCAAGCATATCAACGCACAGCCCCAAGAAATTGCGCTAATGGAAAATGCAACGGTGGCGTGGTGTCATGCGTTTTATGCGCTGCCTCTCGCGCCAGGCATGCGTATTTTGACCTGCGAGACAGAATATGCGGCAAATTATGTTGCGTTGTTGCAAAGGGCAAAGCGGGACAAGCTGACCATCGAGGTGGTGCCCTCTGACGACAGCGGTGCGTTGGACCTTGCGGCCCTTGAGGCCATGTTGGACGAAGATGTCGGGCTGATCGCGATCACTTGGGTGCCAACCAACGGCGGTTTGGTGAACCCCGCCAAAGCTGTTGGAGCGTTGGCGCGCAAATTCAACGTGCCTTATCTGCTGGATGCCTGTCAGGCAGCGGGGCAAATGCGCATCGATGTCGCGGATATTGGATGTGATTTCCTGTCCGCAACCGGGCGCAAATTCCTGCGTGGCCCACGGGGAACAGGGTTCCTTTATGTCCGTGACGCTTGGATTGAACAGTTGGAGCCGGTGATGATCGATCACTTTGCGGCCCCTTGGGTGGCGCGTGATCGCTATGCCCTGCGTGCGGATGCGCGCCGGTTTGAAACCTGGGAAAACGCATATGCCTTGCGCGCAGGCTTGGGTGCGGCGTTTGACTATGTCGACAAGATTGGGATCGACGCGATCGAAACCCGGGTGCGCGGATTAGCGGATTTATGTCGTGCCGAGCTTGGCCAACTGGGACAGGTGCAACTGCGCGATTTGGGCCAGCGGCCTTGTGGCATCGTCAGCTTTACCCTCCAAGGAGCAGATCCTAGGGCCGTGGTGGCTGATCTGAGCGCGGCGGGCTATGTGATCGGCATGTCACCAGCGGCCAGTACCCGGTTGGATTCCGAACGTCGCAACATGCCCGATGTTTTGCGCATCGCACCACATTACTACAATTCAGAGCAAGAGGTTTTGGGCTGTGTGAATGCCCTGAAAGACCTGTTTTAGTTGTCGATTTGTGCGGGCGTGCATCTTTGGCGTTAGCCTGTTAATCATTTGAAATTCTTGTTGGTTTTATGTCCTTCAGGTCGTGAGCCAGAATTTAGTTCGACACCCGCAAAAATAACGTGACCGCGTCTAATACTCTTAACGGATTCGTCGTTGCTAATGACGAGCCCTGCATCGCGATGTGGGGTGGCCTGGTCGTTATTGTGACCCCTAAATCTACGATCTCTCTGGGATGAGGGTGTCGTGGGCGGGATCACACCAACATGCGGCGCCTAAATGTTCTGAACGTAAAGAGTGGAAAAACATGAGATTTTCGATCAAAGCAAGACTGACAATAACGTTCTTGTTGCTGGCAGCCTTTAACGTCGCCCTTGGTGGGCTGGCCGTCATTGAGCTGGGCAAAATGAAAGACCGAAGCGAACTGATTGTGAATGAGAATTTTAAATCTCAACGCGACATCAGCAATCTTGCGGCAACGCAGACCCGCATTCAGATGCTGGTGCGGGACTATATGGTCATTGATGATGTCGAAGTGCGCAAGTCAGTCATGTTGGATCTGCAATCGCTGGCAGGCACCGAGTTGGTGCAGCTGGACAAAGCCAAACAAGATGCCCCAGAGAAAAAGCTGAAGGTGCTGGAAAAATACACGGCCCTGAAAACCGATTTGGCGAAGTTGAACGAAGAGATTCTGGTCGCCACGGATGCAGGTGATACCAAAGCGGCCGCAGATGCATTGAAAGATGCGGGCAAAATCGGGGTCAAATTGTCGGCGACGATGAAAGGGTTTGTCGTCAAGGATGGCCGCGCAATGAAAGCGCTGTTGAAAGATGCTGCTGCGGATTACGACATGGCGCTTAAGCAACTGGGTGGCCTTGTTGGGATCTCGATTGTGTTGAGCCTATTGGCGGCCGTCAGCATCCTGCGCACTTTGAACCGTGGTTTGCGCAAGGCGTTGAACCTCAGCGACGAGGTGGCCGATGGCAACCTGACCCATACCAGCGACCACAAAGACCGCAACGAATTGGGGGATCTGCTCAACAACCTTAACCGCATGGTGGTGAACCTGCGCAGCACGGTGTCTGATGTGACGGTCTCTGCCAGCAATGTGTCGCTTGGGGCGACCCAAATGGCGGATACCTCGGTGACACTTCGGGGCGCGGCTATGGATCAGGCGGGCGCGACAGAGGATGCCTCTGCATCGGTCGAGCAAATGACCGCCAACGTGGCTCAGACAGCTCAAAACGCGCAAGAAACCGAAGGAATGGCGAAAGACGCCGCTGACGAAGCCCGCAAGAGTAGCGAGGCTGTGCGCAAAGCCACTGAATTTATGGCGACCATCGTCGAACGGATCCAAGTGGTGCAGGAAATTGCCCGTCAAACAGACTTGCTGGCGCTGAACGCCGCTGTTGAGGCCGCCCGTGCGGGTGAACATGGGCGTGGCTTTAGCGTTGTGGCCGCTGAGGTGCGCAAACTCGCAGAGCGCAGCCAAGAAGCGGCGGCAGAGATCAGCACGCTAACCGCCGGCACCCAAGAGGCGTCAGAGACGGCCATGGGCCGGCTGGAAAGCCTTTTGCCCAAAATCGAGCGAACGGCGGAATTGGTTTCCAATATCTCTGGCGCGAATGGCGAGATCTCGATTGGTATGACGCAGATCAATCAGGCCATCACTCAGCTTGATTCAATTACGCAGGGCAATAACGCCACCTCAGAAAACCTGTCGTCGACCGCAGAAGAGCTCTCCGCTCAGGCCGAGACATTGCGTGCGGCTATTGGCTCCTTCCAACTCGACGCCGAAGGAGAAGGCGACACAGTAGAAGCAATTGCGCCAGATGTTGCGGATACTCTGGTAGGACCAAATGGCGATGTTGATACCGTTGAAGGGGAAGCAGTTAGCGCAGAGGTTGCAACAGAGCTTTTGACCTTTGATCTGGAAGACGGCGATGATGAACCGGATTTCACACCCGCAGATCAGGCGCGCGTCGCCTGATTTAGCCTTAAAATTAAAGTCCATTAAGGGGTGAGTCATGATTGGCTTGCCCCTTTTTCTTGGATTAACTCAATTTAATTCACTAATACAAAACTGCATATCTGATTGTATTATTTACACATTTTGTTTCGGATATGAATTTGTTATTTTTCTCTCTACAACTCTTCGTTGGGTGGCCGTTCTTCTATTTGTCCGATGCTAACAAGTTTGTGAGTGCAGCTAAAATAGTTGACCCCATGATCGACCTCAATAAAGACAGACTTGGCGATTGCTTGTTTGTTAGCACCTCAAAGAATGTTTGTTCCTTAGTAGTGAGTAGTGCAATGAGATTTACAATTAGAGCTAAGCTGGCTTTGTCTTTCACACTATTGTCTGGCCTCATCATCGCAATTGGGGTCCTTTCCCTCAAAGAGATGCAGGTCCTGAAAGACCGAACCGAAAAAATCGTGCATGAAGATTTCCAAGCCCTGCGCGATCTGGATGAACTGGCGCTGATCCAAGAGCGTTATCAATCCTTGATGCACGAATTTGTGCTGGTGAAAGACGCAAAGCTGCGCAAAGAAATTACCGCCCATTTGAAAGAGCTGCACCACGAAGAAGAGAAGCTTCTGGAAACGGCCCATTCTCATCATAACGCAAAAGAAGAGGCTATTCTTGCGGAGTTTGAAGCTCTGCGAGGTGAGCTGACCAAAGTGAACCGGAAAGTTCGTCAATTGATGCAATTTGGGAAACGCGACGAAGCGGCGGTTTTGTTGATCTCCGAAGGCGGTCGTTATGATGACGCCATTTTGAAATTGGTTCATGACTTCTCGGTGAAAGAGGGTATCGCCCTAGAAGAAGCCGTTGAACATTCGAACGCCGAATATGCATTGGCACGCCTCGAATTGGCTGTGTTGACCGGGGTTGCGATCTTGGTGAGCTTGATCATGGGCTTTTCACTAAGCCGCAATATCAACCGTGGTCTCAAAAGCGCGTCCCAACTGAGCCAAAAAGTGGCTGAGGGCGATCTGCGCAAAACCTTCGAAGTGCGCCAGAATGACGAAATTGGCGATTTGCTGAACAATCTAAACCAAATGGTCATAGATCTGCGTGACACCGTTGGGGATGTGAAAAATTCCTCTGCCAATGTATCGCAAGGGGCAGACCAGATTTCTGAAACCGCGATGCAACTGCAGCAAGCGGCCATTGACCAAGCCAGTTCGTCCGAAGAAGTCTCGGCCTCTGTCGAAGAGATTTCTGCCAATATCGCGGCCACCGCAGAGAATGCCCAAAAGACCAAGGGGCGGGCTCTGTCTGCCGCAGAAGAAGCTCGCAAGAGCAGCGATGCGGTGAAAGAAGCCACCAAGCATATGTCGACAATTGTTGATCGTATCCAAGTGGTGCAGGAAATCGCCCGTCAAACCGATTTGTTGGCGCTGAACGCCGCCGTCGAAGCGGCCCGTGCAGGCGAACATGGACGTGGGTTTAGCGTTGTGGCCTCAGAAGTGCGCAAATTGGCTGAACGCAGCCAAGACGCGGCGGCAGAGATCAGTTCCTTGACAACCGGGACGGTTCAATCGTCGACCAATGCGGCCGAGCTGATGGATGTGCTGTTGCCGATGATCGAAGACACCGCAGAGTTGGTGGCCAATATCTCGGCGGCCAACAGTGAGATCTCGCTTGGGATGTCACAGATCAGCGGGTCGATTTCTCAGCTGGACAATGTCACACAGACCAACACAGCCTCGTCTGAAGAGCTGACAGCAACCGCCGAAGAGCTTTCGGCGCAAGCAAGCTCTCTGAATTCCAACATGGAGAAATTCGAGTTGGATCACGAGAGAAAGACCTCAACCTTTGTGCCCCCAGTGACCGAAACGGCTGAGCCGATGGAGCAACTGATCCATGTGTCAGACGATGAGGATGAAGAGGAAGGGGACTTTGTTTTGGATCTGTCGTCGGAAGAGCCAGAGGACCGTCAAGCGCACGCAGCCTAACAGCTGAGAACAAAGATTTTCAAATGGCCCGGTCTGTCCGGGCCATTTTTGCGCCTGATTTGCCGTGGCATCATGTCCAAGAAAATGGCGCAAAGTCGAATTGATCTTTTGAGCATAGTCCTCTATTGGGGGCGCTGAAATGCTCAGTGTATTGGTCCGACCCGCGGGCCGCACGCACAGTCTGTCTTTTCGGAGCGCCTCCCGAGTGCACTCCGCCCCCAGACTACCCCGACAAAAAAAGAAAGGTAGATACTCATGGCTGAAAATTCGAACCCCGACATTTTGTATACCATTGTAGACGAAGCCCCTGAACTGGCCTCTGCGTCGTTCCTCCCGATCATTCGCGCCTTCACTTCGGCGGCGGGTGTCAGCGTTGGAACAAAGGATATTTCGCTGGCAGGACGCCTCATCGCAACCTTCCCAGAGTTCCTGACCGACGCACAGCGTCAAAGCGACGATCTGGCCGCTTTGGGTGAGCTGGTGAAGACGGCTGATGCGAACGTTATCAAGCTGCCAAACATCTCGGCTTCTGTGCCTCAGTTGGTTGGCGCCTTGGAAGAGCTGCAAGCCAAAGGCTATGCGCTGCCTGATTATCCAGAAGAGCCACAGACAGACGAAGAGAAATCGATCCGTGCGCGCTTTGACGCCATCAAAGGTTCAGCGGTGAACCCAGTTCTGCGCGAAGGCAACTCGGACCGTCGTTCTGCCAAAGCGGTTAAGAACTACGCTCAGAAGAATCCACATTCGATGGGCGCTTGGGCTTCGGACAGCAAAACACGCGTGTCTTCGATGTCTGGCAATGATTTCTATGCCAACGAAAAATCGGCGACAATCACCGCCGATCAAGCCGGTGCGGCAAAGATCGAATTTGTTGGCGCAGATGGCGCCGTCACTGTTCTGAAGGACAGTTGGCCATTGGATGCCGGCACCATTGCCGACGCAACCTTCATGTCCGCCAAAGCCCTCGGCGCTTTCTTGGCCGCTGAGATCGAGAACACCAAAGCCTCAGGCATCATGTTCTCGCTGCACCTCAAAGCGACCATGATGAAGGTTTCGGATCCGATTATCTTTGGCCATGCGGTCAAGGCCTGGTTGGCCCCGATCTTTGAAAAGCACGGCGCCGCATTGGACGCCGCTGGCGTCAACGCCAACTCGGGCATGGGGGACGTTTTGGCCCGTATCGCCGAGCTGCCAAATGCCGCAGAGGTTCAAGCAGAGATCGACGCGCTGACCGCCACACGCCCCGCGATGTATATGGTCGACAGCGACAAAGGCATCACCAACCTGCACGTGCCGTCAGACGTTATTATTGACGCCTCGATGCCTGCGGTGATCCGTGCCGGTGGTAAAGGGTGGGACGCAACAGGTGCCAAGGGTGATCTGAACTGCGTGATCCCTGACAACTGCTATGCGCCGATCTATGACGAAAGCATCAAGTTCTTCAAAGAAAATGGTGCTCTTGATCCGTCGACTGCAGGTGCGGTGGCCAACGTTGGCCTGATGGCGCAAAAAGCCGAAGAATATGGGTCACACCCCACCACATTCGAAGCCCCTGCTAACGGCACAATCCGCGTTGTTCTGGCCAATGGCGACACATTGCACGCGCATGACGTTGAAACAGGTGACATCTGGCGCGCTTGCACTGTAAAGCAAGCGCCCATTGAAAACTGGATTCAATTGGCGATGGACCGCCAGCGTTTGACAGGCAGCGAAGCGATCTTCTGGCTGGATTCCAGCCGTGCGCATGATGCTGAGCTGATCAAATATGTGACCCCAGCTTTGGAAGCAGCAGGTGTTGCGGGTAAATTCCAGATCATGGCCCCACGTGAAGCCACACGTCAGTCACTGAAGACCATAACCGCTGGCAACGATAGCATTGCGATTTCAGGCAATGTTCTGCGCGACTACCTGACTGACCTGTTCCCTATTCTCGAATTGGGCACTTCGGCCAAAATGCTTTCAATTGTGAAATTGATGCAGGGCGGCGGTCTGTTTGAAACTGGTGCGGGTGGTTCGGCGCCAAAGCACGTGCAACAGCTGGTGGAAGAAAACCACTTGCGGTGGGACTCGATGGGTGAGTTCTGTGCGCTGTCTGAATCGCTGAACTTCTTGGCTGATGTCAAAGGCAATGCCAAAGCAGGCGTTCTTGGAACCGCAGCAGAGGTGGCGACACAAGGGATCCTGGACGACAATCGTTCACCGTCTCGCAAAGTGGGTCAGCCTGACAACCGTGACAGCCACTATTGGTTTGCCCGGTATTGGGCGGTGGCTTTGGCCGCGCAAAGCACTGACGCAGATCTGGCCGCGCACTTCGCTCCGATCGCCAAAGCTTTGGTCGACGGGGAAGCCGCGATCACGGCGGAACTGGCAAACGCACAAGGCGCAGCGGCTGAGATTGGCGGATACTACCTGCCATCTGTTGAATTGAAAGCCAAAGTGATGCGTCCAAGTCAAACATTGAACGCCATCATCGGCTAAGCCCTGAATGACATTTTGAAGGGCCCGGAGTTTTCTCCGGGCCTTTTTCGTTTCCAGCGCGGAATTTGAAAAATTCCGATCCAGAAAATCTTCATTTTCTGAGCCGTTTTCTTGCAGAAAACGATTGGCGCGTGCTTTTTGATGTAAGTTTGGTTGCAAATGCGAAATGTATGCGATTGTATACATTTCTAAAGTGCATCGAGGCGTAGTCATGTTAGAGCTCATCGGAGGGTTGCCTCCGTCCCTGTCGATCAATGCAGCGCTCTTTTTGATGGGGGCCAGCTTTGTCAGTTCGTTTATCACGGTTGCTTTCGGTATCGGTGGCGGTGCGTTGCTTTTGGCAATCATGGCCTCGCTTGTGCCGCCAATTGCCTTAATTCCAGTGCATGGGGTGGTCCAGCTCGGGTCTAATTTGGTGCGCGCCTCTATGCTGCGCCGTGCCATTCACTGGCCAGTGGTGCCGCTCTTTGTCTTAGGTGCGCTTGGCGGTGTGGTTCTGGGGGGCGTGGTGGCCATCGATCTGTCACCCGAAATGGTGCAAATTGGGATCGGGGCTTTCATCCTTTGGACCATTTTTGCCAAACCGCCTGCATGGTTTGCCCGGTGGCCAGCCTTGATCGGCGTTCTCTCCAGCTTTTTGACCATGTTCTTTGGCGCAACCGGGGTGTTTGTTGCCGGCTTTGTGAAATCCTTAGGTCTTGATCGTCATGCCCATGTGGCGACCCATGCAACATTTATGTCGATGCAACATGGATTGAAGGTTCTGGTTTTTGGACTGCTGGGTTTTGCCTTTGGTCCTTGGGTGATGGTGATCTTTGGCTTGATCGCAGCAGGGGCCTTGGGCACATGGCTGGGCAAACGTGTTTTAAACCGGGCCAGCAATCCCGGATTTCAGCGGGCGTTGAACATCGTGTTGTGTCTGATTGCCATGCGGCTGATCGTGGCGGCGCTTTGGCCAATGTTTTTCGCTGCTAGCTGAGTGTACGGCGCAGGCCTGATTGCACCCGTATCAAATCCTCCAGATAGCTTGTGAGCACCGCATCCGCATGCGGTTGCACAGCGGCCACGCCGACGTTCAGCGCGGCAATAGTGCGCCCATGCATGTTGATGATAGGCACCGCCAAAGAGCGCAGACCCAGTTCAACCTCTTGGTCGACCAGCGCATAGCCTTGGGCTTTGATTGCTGAGATCTCGGTCATGATTGCGTCCACCTCTGTCAGGCTGAAGGGCGTGCGTGGGGCCAGCGCAGAGGTCTCGATCCGCTCTTGCGCCTGCTCGACAGTTAAGCTGGCCAGTAAAACCCGACCCATCGCGGTGCAATGGGCTGGTAAGCGGGATCCGGGCATCAGGCCGATGGACATCACCCGTTGCTGCGCGGCGCGCGCCACATAGACAATTTCCCGGTCATCCAAGATGGAGACTGAACAGCTTTGGCCGATCCGTTCAGAGAGTTGATCCAGCCAAGGTTGCACCACTTGGGGCAGGGGCATTGAGGCCAGCGCCGCCAAGCCCAATCGCAGCACCCGTGGCGTCAGGGTAAAATACTTGCCGTCATAGTCGGCGTAGCCTTGGTCGTGCAGGGTCAACAGGCACCGCCGCGCTGTGGCGCGATCAAGCCCGGTGGCATTTGAAACTTCGGCGATGCTTTGGCGTGGCGCGTCTGCTGAGAAAGCTTCGATCACTCGCAGCCCCTTGGCAAAGGATCCAATGATGTCACTTTTGTTCGTCATGCGCACATAGATGGGCGCAATATGAACAAAAATCAATATCCGAACAAATTGGTGGCGCGTGTTCCCCAAATTGCGCAAAACGAGTGCAGACCGAGGTGTCAGATCAAAGGAGACGTCATGGACAAGCGGGTGGCCACAGTTGCACAGGCCGTTGCCGGTATCGGCGATGGCGCAACGGTGATGATAGGTGGGTTTGGCGGGGCTGGGGCACCAATTGAATTGATCCATGCCTTGATCGACAAGGGCCCCAAGAACCTGACGGTGATCAACAACAATGCAGGCAATGGCCATGTGGGCATCGCAGCGATGATCGAACAGGGGCTTGTCGCCAAAATGATTTGTTCTTTTCCTCGCTCCGCTGACCCGAAAGTGTTCACCGATCTCTATTTGGCCGGAGACATTGCCCTCGAAATTGTTCCACAAGGCACCTTGGCGGAACGCATCCGCGCTGGCGGTGCGGGCATCCCTGCGTTTTATACACCCACCGGATATGGCACCGAATTGGCCGAGGGCAAACCAACGGCCGAGTTTGACGGCCGGATGTATGTGCAAGAGCGTTGGTTGAAGGCAGATATTGCCTTGATCAAAGCCCAGCATGGCGACCCGTTGGGCAATCTGACCTATCGGATGACAGGGCGCAACTTCAACCCGCTGATGGCCAGTGCGGCAACCCATACGGTGGCGCAGGTGTCTCAGGCTGTTGCGCCCGGTGCGCTGGACCCTGAACAGGTGGTCACCCCGGGAATTTTTGTCAACGCAGTGGTTGAGGTCGCAAACCCGCGCCAAGAAGAAGAGTTGAACCGGGCAAGGGCGATCTATCCATGACACAGTTAAACGATATCAAACTCAGCAACGCCCAGATTGCCTGGCGAGCGGCGCAAGACATCCAAGACGGGGCCTATGTCAATCTAGGGATCGGGTTTCCTGAAATGGTCGCTCAGTTTCAACCCGAAGGCCGCGAAGCCATTTTTCATACTGAAAACGGAGTCTTAGGCTTTGGACCTGCGCCCGAGCCGGGGCAAGAAGATTGGGATCTGATCAATGCAGGCAAGAAGGCAATCACGCTGAAACCGGGGGCGGCCTTTTTCCATCACGCCGATAGTTTTGCCATGGTGCGCGGCGGGCATTTGGATGTGGCCATTCTTGGGGCCTATCAGGTGGCGCAAACCGGGGATTTGGCCAATTGGTCCACGGGCAAAGGCGGCGTGCCAGCGGTGGGCGGTGCAATGGATTTGGTGCATGGCGCCAAACGCGTTGCCGTGATCACCGATCACATCACCAAAAAGGGTGCGGCCAAATTGGTGTCTGAATGCACGATGCCCTTGACCGGGATCGCCTGTGTGACGCGGGTCTATACTTCTTTGGCGGTTGTGGACATTGACGCAGGCCATTTTGTGTTGCGTGAAATGCTGACTGACCTGTCGTTTGATGATTTGCAGGCGGTGACCGGTGCCCCCTTGCGTGTTGAGGGCGATATCGCGCCCCTGACAGTTCCCCAGCTATAGAGGTCTGAGATGCAGGACGTATTTATTTGTGACTATGTGCGCACCCCAATTGGACGGTTTGCAGGTGCGTTGGCGCCAGTGCGAGCGGATGATTTGGGTGCTGTGCCCTTGCGGGCGTTGATGGAATCTCATGATATCGACTGGGCTGGTGTGGACGAGGTGATCTTTGGCTGTGCCAACCAAGCAGGTGAAGACAATCGCAATGTCGCCCGCATGTCGGCGCTTTTGGCGGGGATGCCCGACAGCGTGCCGGGCACAACCCTCAACCGTTTGTGCGGTTCGGGCATGGATGCTTTGATCACCGGGGCGCGGGCGATCAAAGCAGGTGAGGCGGATCTGATTGTGGCGGGCGGCGTGGAAAGCATGTCACGCGCACCCTTTGTCATGCCCAAGGCCACGGGCGCCTTTAGCCGCGCAAACGAGGTGCATGACACCACGTTGGGCTGGCGCTTTGTCAACCCGGTGATGCAGGCGCAATACGGCGTCGACTCGATGCCAGAAACGGCTGAAAACGTCGCCGAAGAGTTTGAGATCAACCGGGCGGATCAAGATGCCTTTGCGCTGCGCTCTCAGCAAAAGGCGGCGCTGGCGCAATCCTGTGGTCGGTTGGCACAGGAAATCACCCCAGTTTCAATTCCCCAACGCAAAGGGGCGCCCTTGATCGTGGATCAAGATGAGCATTTGCGCCCAGACACCACGGCCGAAACCTTGGCCAAGCTGCGTGCGCCGTTCCGCGAGGGGGGCAGTGTGACGGCGGGCAATGCCAGCGGCGTCAATGATGGGGCGGCGGCGCTTATTCTGGCATCTGAGGCGGCGGTCAAGGCCCATGGGCTGACACCGATTGCGCGTATCCTCGGGGGGGCGACAGCGGGTGTGGCGCCGCGGATCATGGGCATAGGGCCTGCGCCGGCCTCTGAGAAACTGATGCAACGGCTGGGGCTGACCCAAGGAGATTTTGACGTGATCGAGTTGAACGAGGCTTTTGCCAGCCAAGGCTTGGCCACATTGCGCAGGTTGGGAATTGCGGATGATGATCCGCGGGTGAACCCCAATGGTGGCGCCATCGCGCTTGGTCATCCTTTGGGCATGTCTGGGGCACGGATCACCGGTTCTGCGGCGCTCGAACTTAAGATGACCGGCGGCACCCGTGCTTTGGCCACAATGTGCATCGGTGTCGGGCAGGGGATCGCCATCGCATTAGAGACGGTGTGAAACCAACAAGGCGGGGTGTTGCGGTTGAAAGATCGCAGGCCCTGCCCAGTTGGGCCCTGTCCAGTGTCACATATGCACACGCAAATGATCGATCAGCGCACGAATGCGCGCCGTCAGGTGGCGGCTGGGCGGATAGACGAGATAGAGGCCCAGAACCTTGGTTTTATGGGTCTCAAACAGTGGGACCAAGCGTCCATCGGCCATAAAAGGCTCCGCCGTGTAGCTTGGAATGCGCCCAATCCCAAGGCCGCCAGCCGCCATTGTGGCCACGGCCAACGGCGAATTGGCGCGAAAGCTGCCGCTAACCGGCACGCGCTCGGTTGCGTTATCGGTGTGAAATTCCCAGTGATCCACCGGCCCAATGTTGGCCTGCAACAGACAGTTGTGGGTCGAGAGCGCCGCAGGCGCAGCTGGCGCGCCATGGGCTTCAAGATAGCTGGGGGCGGCACAGACGATAAAGGGCATGTCCTTCAACTTGCGCGCAATCAAACTGGAATCTTTCAGTTCGCCAAAGCGCACGGCCAGATCAAACCCCTCTTCAACAACCGACACATGATGATCCGACAAATGCAATTCAACTTGAACCTTGGGATGGGCCTGCTGAAAGGGTTCCAAGGCGCGCACCAAATGGGTGCCGCCAAAACCCGTGGGGGCCGTCAGGCGAATGGGGCCAGCCAACACCGATTGACGGGCCTGAACCAACCCTTCCAATTCGTCAAACTGATCCAAGATGGGCACGCAGCGATCAAAATAGGCCTGTCCAGTTTCCGTCAGGGTGACGCTGCGGGTGGTGCGGTTGAACAACTGCGCATCCAGACGATCTTCGAGCTGACGCACATATTTGCTGGCCAGTTTGGTGCTGATCCCCATGCGCAGGGCCGCAACCGTGAAAGAGCCATGCGCGGCCACGGCGGTGAACACCCGCATGCCTTCGATCGTATCCATCTTAGACCTCTATTGTCGCCATTATGTTCATAGTCATTGAATATATTGGTTTATTATCGCCGTCCAGAAGGTTTGCTAGATCAAGGACACGAAATGACTTAACGCAGAACAAGTAGAAAGCCGTATCCATGTCTAACGCTGTACGCATCCATAGCTTCCCCCTGTCGGGCCACTCCCACCGTGTTGTGCTGTTTGCAAATCTGGCTGGCATCAACCACGACGTCATCAATGTTGATTTGGCCAATGGGGCGCATAAAAGCGCTGAATTTCTGGCCCTGAACCCGCGCGGCAAAGTGCCGGTCATCCAAGACGGTGACACTGTGGTGAGCGATTCAAACGCCATTTTGGTGTATTTGGCCCGTAAATATGCACCTGACTTTTTGCCTTCCGATCCTGCTCAAGAGGCCGAAGTGCAAAAATTCCTGTCCCTCGCCGCCGGAGAGCTGGCTTATGGGCCTGCAGGTGCGCGGTTGATCAATGTGTTCAACGCCCCGCTGCCTGCTGATTTCTGTCAATCTGTGGCTGCGCAGTTTTTGGAAGCGCTCAACACCCATCTGGAAGGGCGCAACTTCTTGGTTGGCGAGGGGCCGACCATCGCGGATGTGGCTCTATATTCCTACACGGCTCATGCGCCCGAAGGTGGCGTCTCGCTGGAGCCCTATGCCAATGTGCGCCGTTTCTTGACCACGATCGAAGGTTTGAAAGGCTTTGTGCCGATGCCGACGACCAAAGTTGGGCTTCTTGCCTAATTGCTAACCTAATTGCTGCGCCAAGCCGTTGGGGTTGGCGCAGTATGTCTTTTTACGAAAGGTTGCGGATATGACCTCCGAGTTCTCCACTCTCTCTGATGCGCCGTTCCACCAAGGTGAGATTGCCGTCCAACTTAAGACCGGCAAGCGTGATCCTTCGGACAGTCTGTCTAAGGCCGCTATTCGACCTTTCATGCCCGATCAGCATCGCGCCTTTTTTGAACAAATCCCGTTTGTCGTCGCGGGCAGCGTGGACGCAGAGGGTTGGCCCTGGGCGTCAATACTGGCCGGCGGAGAAGGCTTTATCACCTCTCCTGATCCGCGTCGGTTGGATATTGATTTTGCCCCAATCGCCGAAGATCCACTGTCTAAGGCCCTGACACAAGGCGCGCCGATTGGTCTTTTGGGGATCGAGCTGCCCACGCGGCGGCGCAACCGCATGAACGCCCGAGTGATCGCAGCCAACAAAGAGGGTTTCTCTTTGGGTGTGGATGTGTCGTTTGGCAATTGTCCGCAATATATTCAAACCCGCGACGTTGAATTTGTGCGCGCGCCCTCTGCACCGGTCACCCGGTCAAGCCCAACCCTTTTCACCGCGCTTGATGCGGCAACATCGGCGCGCATCACGCAAGCGGACACATTCTTTGTGTCGAGCTTTGCGCATTCAGATGCAGACCCCATACGCCACGGTGTGGACGTGTCTCATCGCGGCGGTCGCCCCGGATTTGTCAAAGTGGAAGGCAACACGCTGACCATCCCAGATTATTCGGGGAATAACTTCTTTAACACCTTTGGGAACTTCTTGCTCAACGCAAAGGCGGGCTTGTTGTTCCCGGACTTCACCACTGGCGATGTCTTGATGCTGACCGGCACCGTAGAGATCCTGTGGGAAGACGATCCTGAGGTGCAATCCTTTGATGGGGCAGAGCGCGGTTGGCGGTTTCATCTTGATCATGGACGGTTGATCGAAGATGCGCTGCCAATCCGGGCAAACTTTCTAGAGTATTCGCCAAACAGCCTGTTGGCTGGTGACTGGGCCAAAGCCGATGCGCGCCGCGCCGCCGAAGCGTTGCGCAACAGTTGGCAACCCATGCGTATCAGCGACATCCAAGACGAAAGCTCGGTGATCCGCTCGTTCACCTTTGCCCCTCAAGACGGAAGCCCGCCATTGGCCTTTGATGCGGGGCAATTTGTGACGCTTAGGGTCACGCCGCAGGGAGAAAGCAAACCGCAGATCAGGACCTATACGGTGTCTTCTGCCCCCAGTGATCCCGCCTATCGCATCTCGGTCAAGCGTGAGGTTGAGGGCGTTGTGTCCAAACATCTGCATGACAGGCTGAAAGTGGGCGACGTGATCGAGGTCAAAGCCCCAAAAGGTCGATTTACGTTGGACCCAAGCGTTCGGCGTCCGGCGGTATTGTTGGCCGGTGGCGTGGGTATTACACCGATGCTGTCAATGGCACGCCATGTGGTGCACGAAGGCAAACGTACGCGCTATACCCGGCCGGTGACCGTCTTTCATGCGGCGCATGATACGGCGCAACGTGCGTTTGAACGTGATTTTCGCGCGCTTGAAGTCGAAAGCCGTGGTGCCATTCGGTACTTCTCCTTCGTCTCAAACGTGAGAGCGGGTCAGGACGCAGGCGTGCAGTTTAACGGGCAAGGGCGCATCACAGCCGGTGCGTTGCGACAGGTTTTGCCGCTGGATGACTATGACTTTTACCTATGTGGCCCCAAAGGGTTTATGCAGGCGATGTATGACATCCTGCGCAGCTTGGGGGTGGCCGACGCTCGGATCGAAGCCGAAGCCTTTGGCCCTTCGGCTTTGGTGCGCGATGTTGAGCAGGGGCAAACCAGCGAACCAGCCGTGGAAGAGGCCACAGACGCGGTGATCGAATTCACCAAAGCTGGCTTTGAGCAGTCCTGGAGTGCAGGTGAAGGCACGCTTTTGGACACCGCCGAGGCGCACGGACTGACCCCAGATTTTTCTTGTCGCAGCGGCACTTGCGGCAGTTGTCTAACCCGAAAACTGTCTGGTGAAGTGACCTACCGCACCCAACCAACCGCAGAGCACAGTGACGACGAGGTTCTGATCTGTTGCGCTGTGCCAGCCAAGGGCACGGGCGTGATCAAACTGGATCTGTGATCTGGTCTTTGGCGGCTGTCTTCAAACGCAGGCGCCATCAGCGCACAGGCCCGCGCCTTGTCACAAAGCGCGGGCCTGCGGCACGTGGTGCGTCCTTGGGGGACCCTATTGGGCGTAGAACGACCCTGTTGGTGTGGCGAGGAAATCCGCCAATGGAATGTCTTCTTGTTTCAAGAAGCCTTGGTTGGGTAAGGTGCCGTCGCGCACCATTTCGATGATGGCCACAACCGATCCCGCTGTGGTCCATGCGATGGCGGTACGCGATTTCCCAGCCACCTCGATTGGGCGATAGCCTCGGACAAATTCGCGCCGTTGCAATCGCCCTTCGCTCAGACCTTCGGCCGCGACATGCACATAGACCACGTCATCTTGAACTGGGGGTTTGGCATTGACCAAAATCTCTCCGGCTTCTTTGCGGCGGTCGCGCATCAAAAGCTCATGGAAGAAGAAGTTCATCTGCGCGACATGTCCGGGGTAACGCATTGTTTTGTAATCAATGTTGTCGACTTTTCCGAGGTACGTCTCGCACATGGTACCCAGACCGCCTGAGGTGGTGAACGCCTCAAGCCGCACGCCGTCGATATAGATGTCTTCCAGCCATTCCATCGCTGACACCCATTTGACATGACCGTCTTCGATGACCTCACAATCGTTGAGATATTCGTTTACCACCCCTTCGGGGGACCAGTTAAACGCATAGCCCATCAACCCGGTTGGGTTTTGCGGCAAAGCCCCCACGCGCATTTTACAGCTGCGGCAATCATCCAGCGACGCGATCAAATCCGCGCCGACAATGCCAATAAAGCCGGGGGCCAAGCCGCATTGCGGTGCCATCAAGCCCCTTGAGGTGGCGCTCAGCTCGATGATGGCTTTGGTGGTGGGCACGTCTTCGGTCAGATCAAAGTAATGGATGCCTGCGCCATGGGCGATCCGCGCCAGCTGGGTGTTGAGGTGAAAGGGCAGGCAGGACAACACGGCGTCTTGCTGGGCAAATTCTGCGGCAACACCTTCTGGCGCCGCAAGATCCAGCGCCTTTACCGGAAAGGGCAGGTTGGCTTTGGGGGCCAGCATGTCGATGCCCGTCACCTCAAACCCAGATTGATGGAGCAGCTCTGCGGCCAAAGTTCCCACTTTGCCGAGGCCCAAGACTGCGATCTTTTTCATAGCAGCGTCCTTATTGTATTTGTGTCAAAGAGGCGTCCTGAGGACGCCCCGATTTAGATGTCGAACTTGATGCCCTGAGCCAGCGGCAATTCGGTCGAGTAATTCACGGTGTTTGTTTGGCGCCGCATATAGGATTTCCAAGCGTCAGAGCCGCTTTCGCGTCCGCCGCCGGTTTCTTTTTCACCGCCAAAGGCCCCGCCGATTTCAGCACCCGAGGGGCCGATATTCACATTGGCGATGCCGCAGTCCGATCCGACCGATGACAAGAAGGTTTCGGCTTCGCGCACGTCGGTTGTGAAAATGCAGGATGACAGACCCTGAGGCACCGCATTCTGGGTTTCGATGGCGTTGTCCAATTCGGTGTATTTCACCACGTAAAGGATCGGGGCAAAGGTCTCATGATGCATGATGGCGCTTTGGGTGGGCATCTCGACAATCGAGGGGCGCACATAGGCGCCTTTGGGGAACAGGTCGGCCATGACCTGACCACCCCCATGCACCACCCCACCTTGGGTTTTTGCCGTTTTCAAAGAGGCATCCATGGCCTGCATTGCCTTTTGATCGATCAGCGGGCCAACCAGTGTGGCTTGATCCAACGGATCGCCAATAGGCAGCGTTTCATAGGCTTTGATCAAGCGTGGAACCAATTGGTCATAAACGTCTTCATGCACGATCAGCCGCCGCAGCGACGTGCAGCGCTGACCGGCGGTGCCAACGGCGGAAAAGACGATTGCACGCAGGGCCATTTCCAGATCTGCCGAGGGCGCGACGATCATCGCATTGTTGCCGCCGAGCTCAAGAATGGTTTTGCCCAAACGTTTGGACATATCTGTGGCAACCGCCTTGCCCATAGGCACCGAACCGGTGGCCGAAATAAGCGCCACATCCTTTGACGCAGACAGGCGTTCACCAAGGTCTCTTTCGCCGATCAAGGTCTGGATCAACCCTTCGGGCGCATCATCGCCAAACCGCGCCATCACCCGATCACAGATCACTTGCACCGCCAGTTGGGTCAGCGGGGTCTTTTCCGAAGGTTTTGCAATCACTGGGTCGCCACAGACCAAGGCCAGCGCCGCATTCCAGCACCAAGGGGCAACAGGGAAGTTAAAGGCAGTGATCACGCCGCAGACCCCCAACGGGTGCCAGGTTTCACGCATCGCGTGGCCGGGGCGTTCCGAGGCGATGGTCAAACCATAAAGTTGGCGCGACAGGCCAACCGCAAAGTCGCAGATGTCGATCATCTCTTGAACTTCGCCTAGGCCTTCTTGGTAGATCTTGCCGCATTCCAAGGTCACCAAACGTCCCAAATTCTCTTTTTCGGCGCGCAGCTCTTCGCCCAGCAAGCGCACCAGTTCACCACGGCGTGGGCCGGGCACCGTGCGCCAAGCTTTGAAAGCCTCGGCGGCTTTGGCGATGGCTTGATCCGCCTGTGCGACGGTATGAGGGGTGACATTGGCAATGACAGAACCGTCGACGGGCGTGGTCACGGCCAGCGATCCCCCTGTGGTTTTGTCACTGGTTAATCCGCAAGCGTCGAGAATGGGTTGAAAGGACATTGCGCTCTCCTGTTGGCTTTGTTGGCCATAGGGTGGCGCGGAACCGCGGCGGGCTGCATCCAGTAAAGTGTCGGATATAGTATCTAATTCGGTATATTGACGGGGGTCTGGTCTGGTGGGGGCGGGGTGAAATTGCCGGTGTCAGGTTGCGGTGTGTCTATATTTTTGTTTTTTATCAATGGTTAGTGTCGTTCTCCGCACAATGTATTCCCGTTGACACATTCGGGTAAGTTGTGGCGGTAAAATGACGGTTTGTTGTGTTGCTGCCGTGTTTAGGGCAGGTCCGTTAGCATTTGTTCGGCAATTCTTTGGGCGGTTTCATCATATCGCCGATCAAAGCGGCGCCCAAAAACGACAAAGGATTTGGTTCTTAAAACGCCGGGTAGCTCACCAATTTCATCAATAATGGTGTCTAAATCTTCGATTCTCGGGGCCTCAATACTGAGGAATAGGTCAAATTCGCCGTTGATGGACAGGCAGACACGCACCTCTGCGTATTGCGCAATGCGATGCAGGATTTTGCGCGTATCTTGTTGCTTAACCTCAAGAAAAACCATGACCTGCACGGTTTCGGCGCTGGGGTTTTTGCTCAGCACAACAGAATAGCCCGAAATTACACCGGTCTTTTCCATACGGGCGATGCGCTCGTGCACGGTTGAGCGGGCGACATTCAATCGCGCCGCAATATTGGAGGTGGATTCGCGGGCGTTGCGCTGTAGTTCGCGAATTATCCGGCGATCCAAGTCGTCTTTCAGCCCATTCGGGAGTGTTTTTGTCATATTGTCGATGCTCCGACAAATCGCGCGGTGCTGTCAAGGGTTGGGCTGGTGGGGTGGCATGATGACCCCGTTGCTGCACATGAGGATCTAAGGCTTGGCGCAAAGGCCTGTCCCCGGTCACAGCTTGAAATCCAAACTGTCCGCTGTTGGAATCTGGTCGCACAGGTTTGAGGGCACCCGCAGCGCATCAGGGGAGGGCCTTAGTGGGCCCAATCCACCCCTCAGCTTTGGCAAAATCGACATTTTTGGTCCGACAAGGCCCTCAAATCGCGTTTCCTCGTTGTCATGGCTTGCACTACGTTGTTGAGTGGATATTGAGGTGGCAGACATGCCACGAAACGAAACTCTTCATTTTGTCACCGCCTGTGCACGCGGTGGCGAATGACTTCTAACCGAAAGCCGTCACTGTGACCGATTCAAAGCGCCAACCTGACCAACTCCGCTCTCGCCAATGGTTTGATAACCCTGATGACCCAGAGATGACCGCTCTCTACCTAGAGCGCTACATCAACTACGGTCTGACATGGGAAGAGCTGCGTTCCGGGAAGCCAATCATTGGTATCGCACAGACCGGCAGCGACCTGAGCCCCTGTAACCGCCACCATACCGAGCTGACCAAGCGGGTGCGCGATGGGATCATTGCCGCTGGCGGAACGCCCTTTGAAATTCCGGTTCACCCCATTCAAGAGACCGGCAAGCGCCCAACGGCCAACCTTGATCGCAACCTGACTTATCTCGGTCTGGTCGAGGCGCTGCATGGCTATCCAATCGATGGCGTTGTTCTGAACATCGGCTGTGACAAGACCACGCCCGCATTGTTGATGGCGGCAGCCACAGTGGATATTCCAGCGATCGCTTTGTCGGTGGGGCCGATGTTGAACGGGTGGTTCAAAGGAGAGCGCACCGGTTCTGGTACGATCATCTGGAAAGCCCGCCAGCTGCTGGCCGCGGGTGAAATTGATGACGAACAGTTCTTGGAAATGGCAACCGCTTCGGTGCCTTCTGTTGGGTATTGCAACACCATGGGCACCGCCAGCACGATGAATTCGCTGGCCGAGGCGCTTGGCATGCAATTGCCCGGCTCTGCGGCGATTCCGGCGCCACTGCGTGAGCGTGGCCAGATGTCCTATAAGACCGGTCAGCGCATCGTTGATATGGTTTGGGATGATCTAAAGCCGTCCGATATTATGACCCGTGATGCGTTTTTGAATGCCATCGCGATGTGTTCGGCTATCGGTGGATCAACCAATGCCCCCATTCATTTGAACGCCGTTGCCCAGCATCTTGGGATCGAATTGACCAATGATGACTGGCAACAACACGGGCATCAGGTGCCTTTGCTGGTGAATATGATGCCAGCGGGTGCCTATTTGGGCGAAGATTATCACCGCGCGGGCGGCGTGCCTGCGGTTGCGGGTGAATTGATGGCCGCCAATATGATCCCGGCGCCTGATGCGATGACCTGCAATGGGTCAACCTTTGGAGAGAACTTTGGCACTGTGCGCAGCGAAGATGACGACGTGATCCGTAAGTTTGCCAACCCGCTGAAGGCAGCGGCTGGGTTCTTGAATATGACCGGCAACCTGTTTGACAGCGCGATCATGAAAACCAGCGTGATTTCAGAAGAGTTCAAAACCACTTACCTGTCCAACGCAGAAGATCCCGATGCCTTTGAAGGCCGGGCCATTGTTTTTGACGGGCCCGAAGATTTCCACGCGCGCATTGATGACGAGGCACTCAATATCGATGTGAACTCGATCCTGATCATGCGCGGGACTGGGCCTTTGGGCTATCCGGGGGGGGCAGAGGTTGTGAACATGCGCCCGCCGTCCTACCTGCTCAAGCAGGGGATCAATGAATTGCCCTGTATTGGGGATGGTCGCCAATCTGGGACCTCGGGCTCGCCTTCGATCCTGAACGCAGCCCCCGAAGCCGCTGCAGGGGGTGGTTTGGCCATTCTGCGCACCGGTGACATGCTGCGGGTCGATCTGGGTAAATGCACGGTAAATGTCGCGCTGAGTGACGAAGAAATTGCTGCTCGTTTCGAAGAGTTGCGCAACGGTGGCGGCTTCCCCGTGCCTGCAGCTCAGACCCCGTGGCAGCAAATCTTCCGCGATTATGTCATGCAGTTTGACAAGGGGATGACCCTGCGGGGCGCATCAGATTTCCGCGCTGTTGGGCGGGCGGATGTGCCGCGCAACAACCACTAACACCTGCGCAAATCCGTGCTTTTGGGCGCGGCAGCAGTGAGAGATCTATGGCCGGACCAAATTTGATTTTGGGCCGGCCTTTTTGTGCCCGAGGACACAGAATAGTGACGGGCACTGGAAATGGCAGGATCTGCGCCCTATCTTGCGGCAAAGCGCTTTGCGCCGACCGAATTTTTTAAACCGAAGGACCGCGTTATGACCTCTACTTATGTGCCCCCCAAAGTTTGGACATGGGAACAAAACAACGGTGGTGAATTCGCCAGCATCAACCGTCCGATTGCGGGCAAAACCCATGATGCTGAATTGCCCAAAGGCACTCATGATTTTCAGCTGTACTCTTTGGCGACCCCCAATGGCGTTAAGGTCACTGTGTTGTTTGAAGAGCTGCTTGAGGCGGGCCATGCGGCCGAATACGACGCTTGGATCGTCAAGATCTTAGAAGGAGCACAGTTTGGCTCTGAGTTTGTGGACATTAACCCCAACTCAAAAATCCCGGCCCTGCTGGATCTGAGCGGTGACACGCCAGTGCGTTTGTTCGAGAGCGGTTCAATGCTGGTGCATCTTGCGGACAAATTTGGCGCGTTTTTGCCCAAAGAAGGGGCCGCGCGTACCGAAGTGATGAACTGGCTGTTCTGGCAAATGGGCAGCGCTCCGTTCCTGGGCGGTGGCTTTGGTCACTTCTTTGCCTATGCGCCTGAGAAGTTCCAATATCCGATTGATCGTTTCACCATGGAGGTCAAACGCCAGTTGGACGTGTTGGATATGCAGTTGGCTGAAAACGCCTATATTGCCGGTGATGAATACACGATTGCAGATATGGCGATTTGGCCTTGGTATGGTCAGGTGGTTCTGGGCACTGTTTACGAAGGTGCTGCCGAGTTCTTGGATGCTTCCAGCTATAAGAACGTGGTTGCTTGGGCTGAAAAAATCGCCGCCCGTCCGGCGGTCAAGCGCGGCAAAATTGTCAACAAAGGCTGGGGTGAAGAAGACGAGCAGCTGCCCAACCGAAATTCAGCCGCAGATTTCGACGGTAAGGCGGTTTAAGCCGCTCTAATTCTCGTCACAATGATCAGATTCAACGCAGCAAACCCGTTGCGTTGAATCGAAATTCAGTTTGATGAAAAAAAGCGTAAATTCACTCTTGCGTCTGAAAACTGATTTGCTTAGAGATGCACCACACCAAGAGTGCTCCGTTCGTCTATCGGTTAGGACGCCAGGTTTTCAACCTGGAAAGACGAGTTCGATTCTCGTACGGAGTACCATTGGCTGCCCATCTTAGACGCAGCCCCTTGGCGACACTTTCAAATTCAAATCAATGACAAATTGGTCTAGGCCCGTCGTGCTGTTGGACAGCATAGATTTTGTTCCAAACGCCAACCTCATGGGTGTGTTGGCAGCACTAGCGGTCTGTTTCGACAAAGAATTCTTCTTTGATTTTGCCGCCAATTGTTCTTAGCGAAATCGATAGCGGTACGTTGGCGAGTTCAAATTTTCAGATTTACACTTGCGAAATGAAAGTGTTGTGGTAGGTAGAATGTACTTGCAATTTGAAAGAGGAATATCACCATGCCATCCCCCTTTGTTTGGTTCGACAACATCGGCGAGAAACGCTCAGAGACCACAGAGTTCATGACAAATGCTTTTGGGTGGGCGCCTAAAGACATTGGGCCGCTGACCTTCTTGACGCAGGACGGTCAAGATATGCCCTTTGCGGCAACCGCCGATGCGATGGAAGGGGTCTCGGGCTGGGTCCCCTATATCGAGGTCGACGATCTGTCGGCCGCCGTCGAAAACGCCTGCAAGCACGGCGCAGAGATCATTGCAGAAAACTTTAAGGGACCAGCAGGCGACGCAAGTTTTATTCGCGATCCAGGTGGCGCACCTTTGGCGCTGTGGAAACGCGCGCCGGGCATGTAAGGCATTGAAATGGGAAAGGTACTGCTGGGCACGATAGCCTATACCGTGATTGTATTTCCCTTGGCGCTTGGATGGCACATCGGTCTGTTCAAGGACTTATATGAGGCGTTTGGCTACTTCGAAGGAGAGCCTAATATCCCCGTTGGTTTGGCTACGGTTGTTATTCAAGGCTTTGCCTTGTCATTGCTCTATCCGCGGTTTGAAATCGATCAGCCGCAGGGGCGGGCTTTTAAATTTGCAGCCCTAACCGGGCTCTTCTTTTGGACGTCTCATGTGCTGGCGTTGGTCGCTAAGCAGAACGTCCCAAACGCGAGCGGGTTTATCGCAATGGAAACAGCCTATTTGGCAGTTCAATTTGGTCTGTTCGCTGTGGCGCTTGAATTGATCAATCGCCAAAGCAAATGACCTTTGTGTAAAACAATTGGAGCAAGCGGTGACACACCGCTTGCTCGTTTGTGAACCGACATAGAACATCCAAGATTGGATCAAGACTGACCCATGCTAGTAGGAGCTTTGTTCTGATGCTGCCTGTTGAATTGATGAAAGGTAAGCTTCCAATTTTTGGTTGAAATGGTCTGTAAAGGTATTGTTCAGAAATACCGTGTGCAGGGGCTTGAGTGCAACTTTCGCAGAGCAGGTGTATTGCGTCGTGCGTTTATCCCAAGGATTTCGGAAAACCCACTACAACAATGCTTTTATGGGCATATCGTCAGCGACTATTGGAACCCTTCATTCTCGTCATATTCGGGCCGCCCAATAGCGAAACCTTGCAGTCTTGATTTGCCAAAAATCCAACGTTTAGAATGGGTTCATTCGGGACGTCTGAGAAGCGGTCGATTAGCTACTTAATTTTGAAATTCAAGCTTACTTCGTGTTGCCGTGCTGGGAGGGTGGGCGAAAACCAAAGGGAATGTGACATGACAATCTATGTCACCAGTGTCTTTGTGGATGATCAGGATAAGGCCGAACGGTTTTACACGGAGCTACTGGGCTTTGAGGTGAAGCACAACATTCCTATGGGGGGCAATCGGTGGCTAACCCTCGTCTCTCCAGAGGATCCAGAGGGACCCGGGCTTTTGCTTGAGCCAAGTGACCATCCCTTACAAAAAGGCAATCGTCGCTGATGGCATCCCGGTCCATTCTTTTCAGGTGCAAGGCCTTCAGGCCGAATGGAAGCGGCTGCGCGCGAAAGGTGGTTGCCTTTACAACTGAACCAATGGATGCGGGGCCTGTGCATCTGGCCGTGTTTGATGACACCTGCGGCAACCTCATTCAATTGTTTCAAATGAAGAGCGTTTGAGGCGGGCCATGTGGTAGGAGGCGATGCACTGATCTGGCTGGTCTTCTCTGAGCTTTTGCGGGAATGAGGCGGTGCGTCTTTCTACACGCCGCGCGGATCCCCGCAGGTTGCAGGCATTAAGAAACGATAGGTCGGGTCTGATCCGACTGGTCAAAACCGATCTGCGCAGCGAGCTGTGGTCTTTGGAGGCGCGTTGATCCTAGGTCTTTCATCAAACCGTAGGAATAAAAGCGCGACGGTGTTGAACCCCGCTGGGTCTAATCACGGCCCCGAATATCGACCCAACAAAGTTGGATTTTTCCCAGGCAATATGTCGATCTCACGAAAAATATTGAAACGTCAATAAAATCTACGGTAGGTGTTGTGCAGTGTCTTATTTGAATGAGAAATGCTTTTTACGAGTGGGATCTTTTTACCGATAGGAAAGAGTTGAATAGAGAGGGTCAAAATTGACTACACATATTTTTGAAGGCTTCGCCATTTTCGAGACTTTTGGGCAGGCAGTTAATGAGCGCACACTGATCCCCATGGAACTGCGCATGGTGATGCCGGACAGCTCCACAAGCTTTTCCTATTCGGTGACAGCCGCAGGAGCGGCGAACGAATTCCCCGAGGTTGAAATCCAATCCGACCACTTGTTGCTTGCGGTGAACAGCGTCAACATCAATACGCTGGTCGACTCTTACGACGAATTTGGTTTCTATGTCGGCGAGATAACCCATGGCGGGCTAACGACCCAGATCATGAGCGTGGAGATGAACGACAGCGGGAGGGATTTTCAGCTCATCTTCGAACTGGGCGGTGACCCGCTGCCCGATATAAGCACGCTGGACGAGCTGGACGCCTTCGACGGCACGATCACCTCTGCCGGGGCGATTGCCGCTGGTGGGCCATTGTCGCCGAACACTGATATTGCTTTCACCAGCCTGCCGAACCGAACTACGCTGAGCGACAATTTCGTTAACGGCACCACGGGTAACGATACGCTGACCGGCACCAGCGGCAACGATGTCTATTTCCCGGGCGAAAATGACGGTTTTGACAGGATTGACGGCTCGGCTGGCAATGACATCTATGATTTCAGTGACAGCCAGGAGGGTTATTTTTACGAAATCCGCTATGAGAACCTCCTAGGACCGATCACCGCGAATATCGGAACGACGTTGTCCACAATTGATAAAGGGTCTCAAGGCACCGATACTTGGATCGAAAACTTCCGCGCGGCGAGCTGGAACACTGGCGACGGTCAATTCATCACTGGCACTAGCGGCAATGATGTTTTCAACGTAGAGCTCCAAACTGACACCTGGTTCGGCATCGCTGCGGGCGCCGGCAACGATACGTTCAACCTCGAATCCGGTGATATCGTCCGGATCGAGCTCAACTGGGATGGCAACGGTAATGCCACCAGCGGCGCCAATGTGAATCTGGTCACGGGCATCATTAGCAGTGACGGCTTTGGCGGTAGCGACACGATCAACTTGAACGACGACGACATCCGTGTCGAGATTCGCGGCACCGATCACAACGATACCATCATTGGCAGTGATCGGGACGAGCGCTTCATCCTGGGGCAGGGGAATGATACCTTGGATGCTGGCGACGGCTATGACATGCTGCGCTATGACCGCCGAGACGTGGGTGCGGTTGAGGTCGATCTTTCCAGCGGCACTGCCACCGGCACTTGGGGCGGCAATGCCTTCATTCACCATTTCAGTGGCGTGGAGGAAGTCAGGGGCTCGCGCGAAGATGATGACCGGTTGATCGGTGACAGCAATGACAACCGGCTCCGGGGCGATGGCGGTGATGACTTGCTGGTCGGCGGGGGCGGCGATGATAGGCTGCAAGGCGAGGAAGGCGATGATATCCTGTTTGGTGATGGTTTCTATGCCGCTTATGCTCCCGACACTTCGGCTCAGGTGTTCAGGCTCTATCAGGCGACGTTGGGCAGGGCTCCAGATGGGGATGGGCACAGCGACTGGATGCAGCGCATTCTGACTGACGAGACCGATCTCTCTGGTGCGGCCGCAGGATTTGTCGGTAGCCGCGAGTTCCAGAACACCTATGGCGCGCTGGATGACGGCGATTTTGTTGAGTTGCTCTATCAGAACGTCCTTGGGCGTGCCTCTGATGCGGGCGGTAAGCAGAACTGGCTGGACCAGATGGACGGTGGCGCCAGCCGCGCCGCGGTGGTCACCGGGTTCTCCGAAAGCCGTGAATTCATCAACAACACGCAAGCGGATGCCAACAGCTTCATGGCGTCCCAGACCCCGGCACCCTGGTCGGACGAGGTCTATCGCGTCTATCGCGCAACACTGAACCGCGATCCCGATGAGGGGGGCTTCTTAGACTGGGTTGTTTCGCTGGGATCGGGCACCGAACTGGAAACCGTGGTGAACGGTTTCGTTGCCAGCCGCGAGTTCCAAATCACTTATGGCGCATTGGATGACGGTGATTTTGTCGAGCTGCTCTATCAGAATGTGTTGTCGCGTGCCTCGGATGCGGGCGGGCGGCAGGACTGGCTGGACCGGATGAGTGGCGGGGACAGTCGGGAAAGCGTCGTGCTGGGCTTTTCACAAAGCCTTGAATTTATTAATAATACGACGGAATCTCTTGGGGACTGGATCCGTGGCCTGGGTCAGGATGACCGAATCGAAGGTGGCTCGGGCGAGAATGTCTTGGCCGGTGGCCTGTTGTCGGACCGTTTCGTGTTTGATGCTACGGACGACGGCAGCCATCAGGTGCTGGATCTGGAGGCTTGGGACGTGATGGAATTCAGATCTTTCAACTACTCGAACGATGACGACGTCCGCAACCACATGACCCAGAGCGGCGAAGATGTGGTCTTCTCCGATCAAGGGGTAACTGTCAGCTTGCTCGACACTCAGCTATCGCTGATCTCCGACGATATGATTGATTGGTAATGATATGCGCAGGGGGGGCGGTCGCCTTGCAGGATGACCGCCCCCCCCCCTGTCATTTCTGACATCAGCATCTATCAGACAAAATTGGATGAATTGATAGTTTTCTGGCTCATCGAAACCGACAAGATGTGACGATGAGCCAGAAATCCCGATCGCGAAAAAGCCTCGGTGTAACGGGTTTAGTCAGAAGAGCTAGGCCCCGTCGCGGTTTGATGCCGCTCATTTGGTAGCATTTACAGCACCAAAGGAGACTGACGAGGGGACTAAGACGAACGGACGAATTCCGCCACGATGCGGTGCGCATTGCATCGACCAGTGGGGTGACGCGCAATCAGGTGGTTGGCGATCTGGGTATTGGCAGGCGACGGAACGCACAAGCGGCGTCTACACCCCACGACGATGGCACTCAGCATTGGGTTAGAAGTCTCTTTGTCCTTGGAGCGAAAGGTCGCTTCAGCGCGCAATTAGAGCAGCGCAAAGGCGTGACAGCCCCAAGCTGTACAATCCGCGACTCAGTGCCAAAGCAGGTTCAGCAGGAAATCCGCGGTACTCTTCGAAACGGCTCCGGACGATTTCGCGTGAGGTGGTAGGGATCCTGTCAGGAGAAACCGGGGGCGTTCGGCTCGAAAGTCATCTTCTGGTGCCCGTCCTTAAGCCACGCATCGGCAAGACGCAGCGAGAGCGTAGGAGCGATGTGGTGTCGCTCTCGTCCGGATAAAAGGAATTTGCGACTTTTATTGAACCGCTGTTCTGGAGCTCAGTTTGGTGAGAACTGGTGCGAATGCGATGACGCTTGTCGCGGTCGAAATGAAATCTATCAATCCGGAGTGGATCGCTATTGTAGAGCATTTTTCAGATTAATGGCTGGGGTGGTAGGATTCGAACCTACGGTGCACGCTACCAAAAAGCGTTGCCTTACCACTTGGCTACACCCCAACTGTGAGCCGGTATTTACGCAACACGGCGGCGGGGTGCAAGACCCGAAATGAGAAAAAATGATTATTCTGTCGGTCCATTCTTCATTAGCAGATCATCTTGTTGGGTAATTTCTCGCTCTTCCTCCACGATCCGTTCCAGCGCGTGTTCCACCTTGGCTTCGACGTCGAGTGTCGCGGGGGGCGCGCTGGCATTTGTAGCCTGTGGCGTGTGGGTCTCTGGAAGGTCAAGTTTTGTTGGCTCAGAGGGGGTTAGGAGTTGATAAGTTGGCACAGGCATTGAGATTTTGGCGGCTGTGAATGCGGCAATCACGATGCGGATCGCCTCGGATCGGGCGCTCAGAAGGTCGGTTTTTGTTTGGTCAATCCACCCTGCAACACGCACCGAAATTGTGCTGTCTCCAAGGTCGCTGATCCACACATTTGGCGCTGGTGTGTCCAAGGTAAAGGGCAGGGCGGCGACAGTTGATTCTGCCAAACCCATCGCTTGGGCCAAATCTGTTTCGGGATCGACGCAAAGGTCGAACAAAAAGCGTCTTTCGGCGTTGCGGGTGTAGTTAACGATTCTTGATTTGAAGACGGTGGCATTTGGGATTCGGATGTGATTCCCATCCCAACTCAGCAAAATGGTGGCGCGGCTGGTCAATCGAATGACCTTGCCTTCGTCTCCGTTGATCTCAATCGCATCGTTGGGGCGAAACGGTTGGCGGATCGACAACATGATCGAGGCGATGAAATTTTCAACAGTGTCGCGAACCGCAAAACCAATCGCCAAACCGATGATCCCAGCGGCGCCCAGAATGGTCGAAAGCAATGCCGTGGCCCCAAGGATATCCAACGCCACAACCACGCCGCCAATCAAAAAGGCAAGGCGCACCACCATGCGATAGATATCGGCGATAAAGCTGTTGGGGGCGATCCGGTTCCATGGGCGTTTCATGCGGGCCAAGATCAGACCTGTGGAAAAGATCAGGCCAAACGCCACGACGGCAATAGCGATGAGTGGCAGATAGGCCAGAAACTGACTGGCACGGTGGCTCAGGCGCTCCATGACCGGGCTCAGACGCTCGACCACATCCGTTGTCTCGCTCACCTCGTTCACGATGGCAACCACGCCGTCAACGCGGGTGACAAGCGTGCTCAGCGCATCTGCATGGGTTTGATCCAGCGTGGTCCCGCGCAGGGTCACAATGCCGGAGGTGACGGTCACGGTGACATCGTCATACCCTTCAAGTTCGGCCAGAATATCGCGAATACGAACGGCGATGGCCGCATCTTGGTTGGCACTGTCGGCCACCGCAATTGGCCCAGAGGGTTGTTCGAGGGTTTGTTCTGGCGTGGATTGCGCCAGAGTGGGGCCCGTAAATGTCAGGCACAGAAGTAAAAATATCAGACGCATGGGGAATAACTCAATTCAATCACAATTGAGTCCAGCCTAGGCAACGCCCCACAGGTCGAGCAAGGTAAATACGCCGTTAGTTGCGGATTTCGTCGGGCTTTACACCCCAGATCTGCGTTTTGAGCGCCCAACCACGATAGCCACCGGCGTTCAACTTGCACCAATCCGGGGTGCAGTCTTCGAGCCGCGCAACCACACCACGTTCGATTTTGGCGGTGACGGCTGTGTCGCTGTCGGGGCGCACATGCAGCGTCATCATGTCTTTGTCCGCAATGACGTGGCGCACCCCAGACAGCAATGAATAGTGCACCCATCCACCGGCCCCGTCACGATCCCGCACTTGGCGCCAGTGGCCATATTCGGCGGTGATTTCCACGGGCATATTGCGTCGTTTAAAAACCCAATCGATGCGGTGTGTTAAACTGGGGCCACGTCGGACATTGGCCTCGGAGGCTTTGACAGAAACAAAGCGCGGCAAAGGGCGTTTGGTCACGGGTCCGCGCTCTTGGGCGCCAACAGATCCCGCAAGGAGCACGCCAACAAGGGCGGTTGCAACGAAATGCTTCAACATTCTAACGGCCTGTACACTGGGTCTGAAATTTTATTGCGTGGGTTCTTGTGCCCCGGCTTGAGTTGTTCCACTGTGCCAGCAACGCGTGCGATTTGAAAGAAGGGGATGGCCAATATGGCATCTGGACGTCTGAGTGTTGTTGTTACGCGACGCTTGCCCGAAGTGGTCGAAATTCGGCTCAAAGAGCTGTTCGACGTAGAATTGCGCGATGATGATACTCCGATGACCCGAGACGAGTTGGCGCAGGCCTTGGGCCGTGCCGATGTTTTGGTGCCCACAATCAATGACAAGCTCGATTCGTCTTTGATCGCGCGCTCGGGTGAAAACCTAAAGTTGATTGCCAATTACGGGGCAGGGGTGGACCACATCGACGTGGCCTCAGCCCGACAACGCGGCATTCAGATCACCAATACGCCCGGCGTTTTGACCGAAGATACCGCAGATATGACCATGGCGTTGATCCTGTCGATCACACGCCGCATCCCAGAAGGCATGGCCACCATGCAAACCGGGGATTGGCAGGGCTGGTCCCCAACGGCCTTTCTGGGCGGCCGGGTCTCGGGGCGACGGTTGGGCATTCTTGGGATGGGGCGCATCGGCCAAGCTGTGGCTCGGCGCGCGCAGGCCTTTGGGATGCAGGTGCATTATCACAACCGGCACCGGCTGCGTAGCGAAACCGAAACCGCCCTCGAGGCGACCTATTGGGAAAGCCTCGATCAGATGGTGGCGCGGATGGATGTGCTGAGCATCAACTGTCCGCACACGCCTTCGACCTTTCATTTGATGAACGCCCGGCGGTTGAAACTGATGAAACCCTCAGCGGTGATTGTGAACACCTCACGCGGGGAAGTCATCGATGAGAACGCATTGACCCGGATGCTCAAGGCCAATGAATTGGCTGGGGCTGGATTGGATGTCTATGAGCATGGCTCCGAGGCCAACCCTGATCTGCGTCAGCTGTCCAACGTTGTGCTATTGCCGCATATGGGCTCGGCCACGCTTGAGGCGCGCATTGAGATGGGGGAAAAAGTCCTGATCAACGTCAAGACCTTTGCAGACGGCCATCGCCCGCCTGATCTTGTCTTGCAGGCGATGGACTAGGGGGTCCAATCGGAATTGGTCTGCGGACGATGGCGCGGATCATCGCGCGGGCCCGACCGCAAATCAGCGATCAGACCCCGTGACTGCGATCAAGACTGGGCGTTGTGCTTGATGAACTTGCCAGCGTTCAGTTCCTGAAAGGCTTGGGCCAGCTCTGCTTGGGTGTTCATCACAATTGGCCCATGCCACGCCACAGGCTCTTGGATGGGACGGCCAGTCATCAGCAAAAAGCGCAGACCTTCCTCTCCGGCTTGGACTTGAATCTCGTCCCCCCCACCAAAGCGGATCAGGGTCCGGTCGCCAGATTGGTCGCGGATGTTCATTTCTTTGCCCTGAAACTCTTTCTCCACTTTGATACCAACCGGGTCAGAGGCATCACGAAACTGACCGGAACCGGCAAAGACATAGGCCAAGGCGTTTGAGCGCGTGTCCACTTTGAACACTTTGCGCGTGCCGGCTGGAACCGAAATGTCCAGCAGCATTGGATTGGCAGCAACCCCATCCACCGGGCCTGTCTTGCCCCAGAATTTGCCGATGATCACTTTTGCAATGGTGCCGTCATCGTCGATTTCGACCGGGATATCACTGGCGGTGATGTCCTGATAGCGCGGGTTGGTCATCTTCAAACTGGCGGGCAGGTTGGCCCAAAGCTGAAAACCATGCATGCGCCCTTGGGTGTCACCCATGGGCATTTCTTGGTGCACAATGCCCGAGCCGGCGGTCATCCATTGAACCGAACCCGGCCCCAAAATGCCCTTGTTGCCAAGACTGTCGGCATGCTCAACTTCACCTTCCAATACATAGGTGATGGTTTCGATCCCGCGATGGGGGTGCCAAGGGAAGCCCTTGGAATATAAACGCGGATCATCATTGCGAAAATCATCCATCATCAAGAATGGGTCGGTCAGGCTTGGATCTCCAAAGCCAAAAACACGTTGCAAATGAACGCCTGCACCCTCGATTGCTGGGGTGGCAAGACTTGTGGCGGCGACGGGGCGGAACGTCATGGGGGCTCTCCTAAACTGTTGTGCCCAATTTGGCGGTTTGGGGCCTGTGACAAAAGATCCTTTAATGAACGACTGATGTGCATTTTTGCGCAGATCAATCCCATTGCGCGCCAAAGGCGCACCGTATGTCTCGGGGTAAGCGGGGCTTCCCCCTCGGGGTGACGCCTATCTCGGGGGGGATATAGGGCGTTTGGCGTGGTGCGCGGCTCTGACAGATCGAGCTTTGCGCGAGGGCGGAGCCTTTAACGCGCGGGAAGTCTGGGGGCATCTGTTTGTTTGGGGATGCCTTGGGACAAAGACCCACCCCATTCAAAACACCGCGCCGAAAGAAAGGGCGACAGCGGGCACAGCGCCATCGCCCTTGAAACAATCCCACTCTCTCATCCGCTCAGTACTTGGCAGACTATGGTCATAGGGGCCAACCGCCCACAGGGCGCATCCTGCGCGCCGCAGGCGCTCCGCTGGATCAAGCTTAGGTGTAGGTTTGATCCGGTCCGGGGAAGGCGCGGGTTTTCACCTCATCTGCGTAATCAGAGACAGCCTGTTCAATGGCCGGGCCAAGGTTGCCGTAAGTTTTGACAAACTTTGGTGTCCATTCATTGAGCCCCAGCATGTCTTCGAGCACCAAAATTTGCCCATCACAATCGGCACTGGCCCCAATTCCAATTGTGGGGATCGAGATTTGTTTGGTGATCTTAGCCGCCAGTGGTTCCACCATCCCTTCCAAAACGATGGCAAAGGCCCCAGCCTCGGTGACCGCTCTGGCATCTTCTTCGTGTTGAGGCCAGCTGTCTTCGTCGCGCCCTTGGGTTTTAAAGCCGCCCATCACGTGGCTGGATTGCGGCGTGAGACCGATATGCGCCATCACGGGAATGCCGCGTTCCGTTAGAAAGCGGATGGTTTCGGCCATGCGGGCGCCCCCTTCCAGTTTCACGGCGCCGCAACCGGTTTCCTTCATGATTTTGGCGGCGTTGCGAAAGGCCACGCCGGGGCTTTCTTCATAGCTGCCAAAGGGCATATCAACCACAATCAGTGCTTTTTGTGTGCCACGGACCACCGCTTTGCCATGCATGATCATCAGATCCAGCGGCACGCCAACGGTGCTGTCCATCCCATGCATCACCATGCCCAAGCTGTCGCCGACCAGAATGAAATCAGCGTATTTGTCCACAATCGCAGCGGTATGCGCGTGATAGGAGGTCAAAGAGACAATCGGGTCTCCGTTCTTGCGCGCGACAATCTGAGGCACAGTTGTGCGGCGAATTTTGGATTGCATGCTCATTAGGAGATCACCTTTTGGTCGATGAGAAGAATATCTGAAAATTGAACCGAAATCATGATGGCCAGCGGGCCTTGAAGCGGCCCCTCCATTGGCGTCAACGTTTCTGGGTTGACCGTGTCCAGGCCTTCTAGCGTGGCGCGAGGCTCGGTTGCGATGTGATTTGCAATACAGTCTCGCACCGCTTGCACTGTGGTGCCGGGCGTTTGTGACAGGCTCTGTGCCGCGGCAAGCGCTTGAGAAATCACCACGGCGGCTGCGCGATCCTCCGCGCCCAGGCGTCGGTTGCGCGAGCTCATGGCCAATCCGTCGGCTTCGCGTTGCGTTGGCAATCCTTCGATGCGCACAGGAAAGTGTAGGTCTTGCACCATCCGCTTGATGATTTGCAGCTGTTGGTAATCTTTTTCGCCAAACATGGCGACGTCGGGCTGCACAATGTTGAACAGGCGCGCCACCACCGAAGTGACCCCTCGGAAATGACCCGGACGCACCTTGCCATGGAGGATATTGGCCAAACGGGTTGTTTCAACGATGGTTTCATCATTGGGCGGATAAACGTCGTTGACCTGAGGCAGGAAGACGACAGAGACCCCAGCGTCTTTGAGCAGCACAAGATCTTTGGCATCATCACGCGGATAATTTTCAAGATCAGAGGCTTGGCCAAATTGCGTTGGGTTGACAAAGATCGACACAACAGTTGCCCCAGTGGCCTGCGATGCGGCTTGGACCAGCGACATATGTCCCTGATGCAACGCCCCCATTGTGGGCACAAAGCCAATCGTGTGCCCAAGCGCGCGCAGATCCGCGACAGCTTTGCGACACTCTTGAATGGTTTCACAGACGATCATTTATGCATTTCTCCTCTCGACACCGTATTTCTACGGTATTTAAGGCGATGTGCAAGAGGAAGACTGGCGAAGTTTTCTGGCGGAGGCGGCGCAGTGTCGGTTTTGCTCTCTCTTAGGTCGGATGGTTCCAGCGGCGCGCGGCGCAATTGTTAGAGTGGGCAAAACAGAGCGTGTTCGCGGGAGTGGTGGCAAATGAAAACGCATGTCAAAGCATTGGTTGTTGGCGGGGGCGCAGTTGGCGCTTCGGTCGCGTATCATCTGGCCAAAGCCGGCTGGGAAGATGTGATGTTGCTAGAGCGAGATGAGTTGACCAGCGGCTCCACATGGCATGCCGCTGGGTTGTTGCCGCTGTTCAATATGAGCTTTGCAACCACTCACATCCACAAATATTCGGTTGATTTCTACAAGTCACTAGAGGCTGAAACCGGGCTGAACGCCGGGTTTTCGGTGGTTGGGAACCTGCGAATGGCCCAGTCACAAGACCGCATGGACGAGTTCGCCCTCTATGCCTCGACAGCTGAAACCTGTGACGTGCCCTATGAATGGATGACCCCCGCCCAGATCAAAGAACGGTGGCCTTTGGTGCGCACCGAAGATCTGCGCGGGGCTTTGTTCCATCCCACTGATGGCTATATCAACCCCGCTGATGTCACCATGGCTATGGCCAAAGGTGCCCGCCAGCGCGGAGTGATAATCGAGCGCAAATGGCAAGTCGATGGCTATCATTGGACAGGGTCTGACTGGCAAGTCACCGTCACCAAAATGCGCGACAAAGGCGGCAATCTTGTCCCCACGGACGAACAGGTGGTGATCACCGCCGAGCATGTGGTCACCGCCACCGGCAACCACGCACAGCGCACCGCCCAGATGCTTGGGATCAAAATTCCGGCTATTCCTGTTGAACACCAATTCATTGTCACCGAGCCAGATCCCGCACTTGTGGCCTATCGCGCGTCTCATGCAGAGCATCCGGTGCTGCGGGATGCAGACGCCAAATGGTATGTCCGCGAAGAGCGTGGCGGCTGGATACTGGGCCCCTATGAACGCGGCGCCCCTGCGCGCTTTGAATACGGCGTTCCTGACAGCTTTCGCGCTGATCTGTTCCCGCTGGATCTGGAACGGATCGAAGAAGAATATATGTCGATGATCCATCGGTTGCCGTCGTCCGAAGAGGTGGGGCTGAAGGATGATTTTAACGGTCCCATTTGCTATACCCCGGACGGCAACCCCTTGGTTGGCCCCGCGCCCGGTCTGCGCAATATGTGGCTGGCAGAGGGCTTTAGCTTTGGCATCACCGCCGCAGGCGGCACCGGGTATTACCTGGCGCAAATGATGGTCGAAGGGGAGGCGGAAATTGACATGGCTTCGCTTGATCCCAAACGCTATGGCAGCTGGATGACCACAGAGTATGCAGCGCGCAAAAACGAGGAATGCTACGAGCATGTCTATATTTTGCACCACCCGGACGAAGAGCGCCCTGCCTGTCGCCCTCTGCGCACTTCGCCCGCCTATGACCGCCAAGCAGCCCGAGGTGCGCAGTTTGGCGCGGTGAATGGCTGGGAACGCCCAAATTATTTTGCACCCCAAGGGTTTGATGACCACGCGTCTCGCAGTTTCCGCCGGGGCGGCTGGTGGCCCTATGCCGTCCAAGAAGCCAAAGCCATCCGCCAAGGTGTCGGCCTGATCGATGCCACCGCTTTCACCAAACATGTGGTCAAAGGGGCAGGGGCCACGGCGTTTCTCGATTGGTTTACCTGCAACAAACTGCCTCGGGTGGGGCGGATCAACCTGACCTATGCGCTGACCGCTGCCGGAACCACCCGCACCGAATTCACCATCGTGCGCGAAGCAGACGACCGGTATCACCTGATTTCCGCCGGCGCCTGGAGCGATTATGACAGCGACTATCTGCGTAAGGCAGTGGCCGATAAAGAAGCGGAATTCGGCCGGATTGAGGTGCAAAACATCACCACACAATATGGCGTCTTTGCCATCGCAGGTCCTAAATCGCGCGATGTGCTGAAAAAGCTCGTCAACAGCCCGGATCCAGACAATTTCTTCAGCAACAAGGCCTTTCCTTGGCTGTCTGCCAAAGCCGCAGAATTGAAAATGTGCCCCTGCACACTGATCCGTGTCGCTTATACGGGCGAACTGGGGTGGGAAATTCACCACCCAATCGAAATGCAGAACTACCTGTTTGATCAACTCATGGCCGCAGGGGCCGAGTTTGACCTCACTTTGGTTGGCGCGCGGGCTCAAAACTGGCTGCGTCAGGAAAAATCCTATCGCGCCTTTGGCACCGAATTGGGCCGCGATGCGACCCCGCTCGAAGCGGACCTGCCCAGATTTGTTGATCTATCCAAAGAGTTCCACGGCAAAGCTGCGATGCAAGAGCTGGGGATCCGCAGCAAATGCTGCACCCTGCTGATCGATGGGCCCCCCGACGCCGATCCATGGGGGCGTGAAGCGCTCTATCTGCCAGATGGGCAACGCATCGGGCGACTGACTTCGGGGGGATACTCCGTCGCTTTCGAAAAATCCATTGGCATGGGCTACCTGCCTGAGCGCTACGCCGTTGAAGGGCAAAAGGTCAAAGTGAAAATGTTTGATCACCTCTGGGACGCCACGGTCACCTGCGACAGCCCCTATGATCCCCAAAACACCACCATTCGTCAGGATGGGTGATCCCATTGAGCGCTGGCGCGCACAGGTTTTGTCGATCTCCGCTTCCAGCTGCGATCTCCGGTGACGCCTGTGAACACGGCGGACCTTCCACAACCGCCGGCTCTCTTTTTCTTGGTTAAAATACCTCGGGGGTGAACGGGGAAATCTCTTTCCCCGGAGGGGGCGGCGCCCCCTTTTTTACCCTGACAACGCGTCAAAACAGTTCAGCGCTTTGGCGGCATACATCATCGATGGACCACCCCCCATTTGCAGGGTCATCGCCAGAACTTCGGCGATCTCTTCGCGACTGGCTTGCAGGCGCACAAGCGCTTCGATGTGAAACATAATGCAGGCCTCACATTTTGTGGCCACGGCGATGCCAAGAGCGACAAACTCTTTGGTTTTAAACGGCACCTGATCCGAGGTTTTGACCGTCGCGCCCAGCTGTGCAAAGGCTTTGGTCGTCTCAGGCAGGGCGGCGTTCAGCTTGCCCACCTGAGATTTTGTGTCCGCCAGTTTTGATGTCCAGCTCATGGCTATCTCCTAACATATGTGAATTCGCATATGTTAAAGACCACACTGGCAGGAGGCTGACTTTGACCAAGATCAGATTTGGTTTTGACTGATGATGCAGAGGTTGTTGGCGGGCATCTTGATCGGATCCTGCACGCTGAGCCCTGCCTCTGTGAGCCAGCGCAGTACGTCGGTGATATCCTTATAGCCGGTGGCGGGGTCTTGTGCCCGTAGAATGGCGTCAAAGCGGGCGTCACCTTCGGAGGTGGTTTGCCCGTCGCGCAGGAACGGACCATAGAGCACAAAGACACCCGAGGGTGTCAGGGCTTTGGCGATTTCCTCAAGGATGGTTTTGGCCTGTGGCGTGGAAATGAGGTGCAGCAAGTTCACCAAGACAATCAGATCCTGTTCACCGTGGTGCGTTGACCAGCCGGGTTGCGCTGCGTCCAGAGCCAGCGCGGGGGCGACATTGCTCAGGCCTAGGTGCGTGGCATGGGCTGCGATCGAGCGTCGTCGGATCGGATCGGGGTCGCTGGGTGTCCAGCGCACAGAAGGGCACTGACTGGCAAAGTGGCACAGGTGCTCACCGGTGCCAGAGGCAATTTCCAGAGCCTGACCGGATGTGGGGGCCTGTGCGACAACAATTTCTGAGATATGGGCCATGTTGCGCTGCGCTGAGGGGGCAAACAGGCGTCCATCATCGGATATGTCGGCGGGATTGGGGCTGTCGGGAAGGCGGGGCGTTTGAGCCATTGCAGGTCTCCTGGACGTTGGACACCATTAGAAATGCCACGGATCGTCTAGACCCAAAAGGCCAAAGCTTATTCGTCTTTGTGATCTGCGGCGTAAACCGTCCGTTCCGCGGATAAGTTCAACACGCTGCTGCCCATCAGTGAGGAAAACACCGAAGCGGGATAGCTGAGTGTGATGGTTTGAAACGTGGTGCCATCCACTTGGCTGGCAACCATTTCGACCCCTAAGAAATCGGGGTCCAATCCGTCGAGCGCATCCGGCAACTCAATCGCTTCGAGGCCCAAGTTGGGATCGATCAACACCATGCGCGCAATGCGATCTGCGGCATAGTCCAGTCGGTTGTGAATGTAATACCCGTTTGCAACGTCAAAAAGCCCTACAGCGCAGAGCGTGAATACCGAACCAACAATACCGAACTCGATGGCAACGGTGCCATCCTCGCGAGTAATAAAGGAGCGGAGCATGTTCATGGTGTCACCTGGTCTGAACGTAGACGGTTGGCGCCAGGGTCAGCGATGGGATCATCATACTTTCCGAGGCCAATTGGGCGCTGAGCGCGATGTACATATTGGGTGCGCCTGCGTCGCAGGTGGTTTCGCACGAGACCTGCGCCCCTTCGGCCGTGCCACAGCTACAGATCTGGACGGCGGACAATTCAGTTTCATCGTCGCCGAAACTGGTGTCTGCGGCGGCCTGCATGCTGCTTAAGATTTGCTCGATTGATCCGTCTTCCATCGCGGTTTGCACGCCGTTGCGCACAACGCCATCCAAGGCCATGCGCTGTGAAATCGAAGACCCAAGGTCAAACGTTGACGTGGTCATGAGGACGATAACCGGTGCCAGCAAGGCGAACTCCACCGCCGAGCTGGCACCGGTCTGCCGGACGAAGTCTCTCACCAGAGACTTCATCCCCCCCAAGAAACGGAGAAATTGTGGTATAAACAACAGGACGATCATGATTTGCCACCGCTGCGTTTTAAGAATTTCAGACCACCACCCTGAGGGGTGATCTGTGACAATCCGCTAAGACCGGATGCCAGTTTGCTGTATGCTTGCCTCTGAACGCGGTTCTGACGATGTTGTGCGACCAGCGTTCCATTGTTGTCTGCCGCGCCATATTTGGCTGCGTCAAAGGGTAAAAGCACAGGCTCTTCGAGGCCCAAGGCTTTCACAAAATCCACCGGTTTGATTTCCGGCCTTTTGGGTTGGTTGATCTGGTTGAGAACCAGTTTCGGCTTCTGCTCGCCAATTCGAATGCTGCTCATCATTTCGAGCATGCTGCGCGTGTTGCGCAGGCTGGCCAGATCCGGGGTTGCGACCAGCACGACCTCATCCGCCAGATAGAGCGCTTTGCGGGTCAAAGGACCCAGCGCCGACGGAAGATCCAGCACCACATTTGGGGACAGGACCCGGACCAAATCCATTGCATAGGCAAAGGCTTCGGGGTCTAGGTCATTGTCTTTTTGCAAGGTCAAAGGGCCGGCCAGCAGGCGCAGTTGATCATCATAATTGATCAGCAGGCGTTCCAGCTTTTGGTCGTCCAATTTGTCCGAGTTGGCAATGGCGCCAACAATGTCTTGTTCCGGTGATCGGTTCAAACACAGCGCCGCTGTGCCAAACTGAAAATCGGCGTCCACAAGCACGGATTGGGCGCGGGCCTGCTCACCCAGCATCCAAGCCACGTTGTGGGCCACACTGGACGATCCTGCGCCACCACGGGCACCGATCACAGCGTGGATTTTACCCAAATTCACCTTGTCTGGATCGCGAAACAACTCAAACAGGGCTGTGACCACCAAAGGTGCGGTGACAGGTGTCTGCAGATAGTCGGCCACACCTTGGCGGGTGAGGGCGCGATACAATGTGATGTCGTTGGACGGGCCGATCAATACCAATTCGGTATCAACCCGGCAGAGGTCCGCCAGCGCTTCAAGCTGGCGGAACACTGTCGTTGCATCGTCCCCGACCTCGACGATGAGTAAGTCTGGGCTGTCGCTGGCGCTATAGGCGCCGATCGCCGAGTCGAGATCCCCGTGCATGAGTTGGCAGCGTACCCGCGACAAGTGCCGCGAAGACTGCATCATTTGGAGTGCGTTTTTGGTTCTCTCGGTGGTGGCGAATGCGTCACAAGTCATCGCAGGCAGACGACCAATCGAAGGACGCATGCCCCCGATATTGTCTTGGTCAGCGGGGTCTGCCGTAAATTTTGTGAAGATCTTCATGACGCTTATACCTGTATGAGTTGCCTCAAAAATTGCCTGTATGAGGGTGCCTTAGTTGAGTTGGACGATTTCGCTTATGCCGCCGCGATTGACCTTGATGGTCCGAGGTTCTGGTGCGACCTCTATTTGCTCGGGTTCGAGGCGGGTGAGCTGCTTGATTTCATTGTCTTCAGAAGAGCGCAGCAGCAGCGACAGCGCTCCACTTGCTTCCGCCGCGACGATCTGCTCAGCATCTTCGGGCGAAAGTTCAAGAGTTGCAGTTTTACCGACCAAGACGTTGTTTTCGCCGTTGGGGTTGCTCCCCGATTGGTCGATGGCCAGAACGCGGACGTTCTGAAGGATGGTTTCTGATTGCATGCTGTGTTTACAGGCCAGGCCTGAGTCACAGACTGATGTCAGCAACACATCCACGCGGTTGTTGGGAAGAACAAAGCCACCTGCAGTTTTTGCGGCCGACACTTGGATCGCAACAGCACGCATGCCGGGGCTGAGCAGCGATGCCAGATAGCCGTCACGGCTTTGGGCAAAGCTTTCCGTCATAATGGGTTGACCTGGCCACAGTTCCTGACGGGCGATATGGCCCACTGTGGTCACGGCGGCGTCTGGGGTTGTGACGCTTTGGATAAAGGTGTCTTGCAGCGCGGTCTCGGGCCAATCAGCCCAAGCCAAATCTTCTGCTGTCAATTCCAGTCCCGGCTCGACATGGCGCAAAGCGACCAATACCTGAACTGTTTTCACTGCTGGGCCGGCCTCAACCTGAACCGCCTGTCCCGAAGGATCAGCCATTCTCATGAGAAGCGCCGCAGAGCCGCCACAGACAAGTGCTACGATGATGATAAGTGATCTAAGCATTGTAACTCCTTGGTTTTGTGACGAAAGACACGGGTGAGTGAACGTTTGGGGTGTTCATTTAGGCGGGAACTGCGGACAGCCAGGGCGATTGCGGTAGCATGCAAAACGCAGCGAGGCTGATGGCAAGTCCATAGGGCACGGCGATACGGCTTGGGGTGGCCGCCGGGCCGGTGGTAGCGTGCTTTGAGCGTCTTAGACGTTTGACGACCACAATGGTTATGGCCAGTCCGGCCCCAATCAGGGTTGTCAGGAATAAGAAATCCAATGTGTGTGCGGCGCCAATCCAAAGGGTGCAAACTGCGGCGAATTTACCGTCGCCTGCGCCCGACCATCCCAGAGAATACACCAGAAATCCGGCAAACAGCACAATCGAGGCTGCGAGCATGGCGCTGGTGATTTCCTCCTGGCTCCATCCTGACCCTGCTGCCAGCAGCAAGTAGCCACCCAGCAGGGTCAGAATAACAGCGTTTGGTATCGACAACTTCCGAAAGTCATGAGCGGCCGCGTAGAGCGAAAGCGTTAGAAATCCTGTCAGGGACACCATTGCAAGGATGCTGATATTCATGACAGTTTCGTCTTTCTGCTAAAGGGAATACGCGGCCGACTAAAGGAAGATAGCTCAGAGGCCTATTAAGCCGCCGGAGGCGCTAAAGTGTCGGAGATGGTCGAGAAGGTAGTGTCCAACGAGCCACCGAGTGTGGTCAGGGCTGTGATCACCACAACAGAGATAAGACCGGCGATAAGCGCATATTCGATCGCTGTCGCACCTGACTCCTCTTTTACGAATTTCGAGATGAATAGTTTCATTGTCATTCCTTTCGGTTGTTCAGTGCGGGGGCACCGAGGAAGTTTCTTCTAGGGAGGCGACCCGTTTGCAGTCGGGTTAGCGCCTATGACCTGAGAATGACTTATTTGGCAGCACCGCGAAATTCGGACGGATGCCCTAGGACATTTGGAGGCCGCAAGAGAGGGTCTACATGCGATAGATGTTATGACCCTAACCTTTGGGATTACTGTCGCGATCCGTTGGGGTAAAAATTCAATGTTTTCGGAGGCTTGTCTGGTGTTTGCGGACATAAAAAAAGGGTCTCAACGCCAGTGCGGTGTTGAGACCCAGTCGGTTAGTCCCAGGCAGCAGGACTAAAGTACTGTGATTCCTTTTTCAGGAACTAGGAGGAAGGAATCACTCTTTCAATTGAACGAATTCGGCGGCCACGATGTCCTCGGTTCCTGACAATTCACATTCGATTGCCAAGTCTGAATTCCCGGTCAAAGTGATGGTGTTTGCAATCACCTGTGTGCAGCCTGATTCCGTGTCGGAATTGCCGTTAAACGTCAGATCGCCTGAGGGCAGGTAAACCGCCCCTTCCAAGACCAGATCAGCGCCGCCGTTCAGTTTGTGTTCGGTGCCATAGTTGCGGTTACAACTGCCCGAACCGCCAATACCTGAGCTGCGCGAGCCAAAGAACAACAGCCCGCTGGTCGGGCCTGAGTTTGGAGCCGAAAGATTGACATCCGCGCCGCCGTTGAATTTCAGCGTGGCCCCGTTCAACAGATAGAATGTGACGCCGCCGTCTTTGCTATAGACCTTGGACTGGCTGTTGATCGAAAACGTACCGCCGTCCACGATATAGAGGCCGGATTCAAAATAGACGGTGCCCTTCAACGATAAGCCGCCACAATAACGACGTGATTTCATGCCGTTAGGGTTGGTGTCGGTTGGGCTGACCACCGTTGTTTTGTTGTTACTTCCGACCCGGGTTGATTGGCAATTCCCGGTGACGGTTGGCTCTGCCACGTCGGCATAAGGATCGGCCACAGGGGAAGAATTGGTTTTGATGCCGTCACAATCGGTCAGGGTTAGACCGCCAGTCGCATAGGCGTCCCCCACGGTGTAAACGCAATCGACCGACATATTGGCTGCGCCGTATAGCTTAAAGGAGTATTCGTCGGCAGAGTTGGACGCCGCGACACAACCGTTCAAGGTTACATCCGTTGAACCGCCCACTTCTAAGGCGCGGTATTCCCAGGTGGAAAGCGCCAGCAAACAGGCCGTGGACCCGCCTTCTATGCGGCTGACCGCGCGGCCGACAATTTCCACATCCCCTGACGAATAGATCGCCGAAAACCAGCGGGGCCGATTTTCTGTGATGATCACCTCAACGCTGGCCTCGTCACCAGCATAGGCCCCAGACAAAGGCGGAGAGTTGACCTGAACATTGCCAAGGTCAGGGTCATAGCCAGACATACGGGCCACAGATTCAGCATAAGAGGTGATCGACGCAATGTCCCCCCCCGAGCGCAATCTGGCCGCGCCGCTGAACGATGCAACGTCCGCTAAGTGTTGGAGATGGCGTTGTTTTTGGTACCAATGGCCGCTTTCGACGCCCAAGCCCACACCGCCGATCATGACGGGGGCAATCAGCGCGGTTAGAACGACAACAGAACCTTGGTCATCGCCCAGATAGTTTTTCACAGCCTTGCTCAGAAAGTTAATTTTGCTCATCGGGTCACCTGTTCTTTCATCCTTGAACGATCTGGATGACAGCGGGCGAGATCAAAATCACGAACAGGATGGGTAAGAAAAACAAGATCATCGGGGCTGTCAGTTTGGGAGGCAGGGCCGCTGCCTTCTGTTTGGCCTTTTCCAGTCGCAGATCGCGGCTTTCTTGGGCATGTACCCGCAACGCACGGCCCAGATCGGTCCCGTAGCGTTCGGTTTGTTTGAGCGAGCCAACCACGTGGCGCACTTGTTCCAATCCGGTGCGATCCACCAGATTGTCCAACGCTTTGGCGCGATCCTGCAAATAGGATAGCTCCAACGCGGTCAGAGAGATTTCTTCGGCCAGCTCCGGGGAACGCGCGCCCATTTCATCGGCGAGGCGCATCAGAGCGGCATCGATGCCATAGCCTGCTTCGACACAGATCAGCAGCAGATCCAGCGCATCAGGCCAAGCGCCTTGGATTGACTTTTGACGTTTTTGAATGCGGTTGCTGAGCAACATGGGGGGCAGGAAATATCCCAATGCACCGCCCGCGCCGAGCATGATCAACACGTTCTTGATCGACATCTCTTTGCCCAAAACGGCTGTGCCATAAAACAGGAACAAACCAGCAAGAACCGCTGGCAGAAACAGGCGTGCCATCAAATAGGTTGTCATGGCGCTGTTGCCGCGAAAGCCCGCCATTTTCAGCCGCAGCTGCAATTTGCCGCTGTTGCCCTTTGTCATCCGCGCCAGAGGGGCGATGAGGTATTTTTGCTTAAAGCTGTTTTGATTGCCACCAGAGGCGGCCATGCGCTGAAGCAGCGGCTTGTCAAAGGTCATGGCCTTGGTGCCACCATGCTCAATCGCCACTTTGGCCAATCGCTTCTGGAGCGTCTCTTTTTGGAGCTTTGGCAAAGCCATGCCCAAAACCAATAGGAAACCGGCTGCGGCGACCATAATCACTGCCAAAACCGTCGGAGAGAGAACCTGTAGCATTATCGTTCCTCCCTACACATCGAAATTGATCATTTTCTTCATGATCATAACGCCGGTGAACATCCAAAACGCACAGCCCATCAAGATCATCCGCCCGATGCCGGTGCCGGTCAGGGTCGCGATGTAATCAGGGCTGAGATAAAACAGGGCGCCTGCCACAAGCAGGGGCATCGAGCCAATCATACGACCCGACATTTTTGCCTCGGCACTCATGGTTTTGATCTGGGCATCCAGCATTTTGCGCCCCCGTACCACCGAAGACAAATTGCTGAGGATTTCCGCAAGAGACCCGCCGCTGCGCGATTGCACCGCCAGAACAATGGCAAAGAATGAGGTCTCTGCCAAAGGCACCCGTGTGGCCAGACGATGCACGGCTTTTTCAAGCGGCATGCCGACGGATTGATCATTGATCAGCATTTGAAACTCCGAGCGCACAGGCTCTTTGGCTTCGCGTGCAATGGTTTTGATGCATTCGCTGAGCGGCAGACCGGCGCTGACACCGCGAACGATGATATCAAGGGCGGTTGGAAACTCGTTTGAAAACCGTTTCAGGCGCTTCTTGATTGACCGCTTCACATATATGTAAGGGGCCAGAGCGCCAATGATCAGGCCCAGAATGCCAGACACAGGCGGCGGCAGCGTGGTAAAGGCAAGCAGCACCACAGACAGCGCCACAATACAGGCCAGCGTCACCAGCAAATATTTGCGACGGGACCAATCCAGACCTGCCTGACGCATCTTGGTCAGGATCGAGGTGCTTTGATTGCCGGAGGTGTCCTTCATCGCCGAACGGATCTGGCGTTTGCGCATCTCGGCGTCGATTGGATCTTCTCCGGCGCGCACGTTCAGCAATTGATTGCCACCCACACGTTGGACCCGTTTGCGCAGTTTGGCAGAACCGGATTGAGGGTTGCTGGCAAACATCAATGCCGCGGCCAAAATGGTCACGGTGACAAACACGCCCAGTTCCAGGCTGCCGATGTTATATCTGGTCAGAAGCTCAAGCATATTGATCCTCTGCATTGTCTGGGTCCATCGAGCGCAAGGCCGAAGTCAATTGATCGCCAACGTTAAAGTACCGCGCACGCTCATAGAATTTGGGGCGGCTGATCCCACAGGACACGTGGCTGCCGATCAGGTTGCCGTCGTCGTCTTCGCCCTGGATGTCATACAACATCAGGTCTTGTGTGGTCAGAACGTCACCCTCCATCCCCAACACCTCGGTGATGTGCGTGATGCGTCGCGACCCATCGCGCAGGCGTTGGGCCTGCACAATGATGTCAACTGAGGAGGCGATGATCTCTCGGATGGTCCGGGCCGGCAGTCGTGACCCTCCCATGGTGATCATCGCCTCGAGACGGGACATGGCATCACGCGGCGTATTCGCGTGGACAGTTCCCATCGACCCGTCGTGGCCCGTGTTCATTGCCTGCAATAGGTCAAAGGCTTCGGGGCCGCGTACCTCGCCTACGATGATGCGCTCGGGGCGCATCCGCAGACAGTTCTTTACCAGATCACGCATGGTGACCTCGCCGGTGCCTTCAAGGCTGGGCGGTCGTGTTTCCAGACGCACAACATGCGGCTGTTGCAATTGAAGTTCAGCGGCATCTTCGCAGGTGACCACCCGTTCGGAGGTGTCGATGAAACCCGCAAGACAGTTCAACAAGGTGGTTTTGCCCGAACCGGTCCCGCCCGAGATCAATACGTTACAGCGCACACGGCCAATGATTTTCAGGATCTCGGCCCCAGCAGGGGTGATGGATCCAAAGTCGACCAAGTTTTGCAGCGTAAGGGAATCTTTGCGGAATTTCCGAATGGTCAAGGTGGTGCCATCCACCGCCAAAGGCGGGGCGATCACATTCACCCGGCTGCCATCGGGCAGGCGTGCGTCACAGATCGGGCTGGATTCATCCACGCGACGTCCAACTTGGCTTACGATCCGCTGACAGACGTTCAACAGTTGGCGGTCGTCATAAAACCGAATGGCGGTTCGCTCCATCTTACCGGCGACCTCGATAAAGATCGGATCGGTGCCGTTGACCATGATGTCGGCGATGTCGTCGCGCGCCAACAATGGTTCAAGCGGGCCATAGCCCAGAATGTCATTGGTGATGTCGGCGATTAGGATCTTTTGCTCTTCTTCAGAGATCACTTCCTTTTTCACTGCCAGAATGTCGGTGACATAATTGGCAATCTCGACGCGCTCATCTTCTGGGTTCATCTGCGAGAGCTGCGAAATGTCGAGCGTGGCAATCAAGGTTTCCATGATCGAGCGCTTCAACGCATAGCGGGCGCTGTCGGCCTCTGTGTCGGGGGCCAATTTGACCGGAGCTTCGATGGCTTTGCTTTTGGCCTTGGGCTGTTCTGTCTCCTCATCGTCATCAAGTTTGCGCACGGCATTGACCGGCGCTGGCTTGGGCGCGGGCTTGACCACCTTGCGTTGGCTGACTGGCGTGGTTCGCTTGCCGAACATGAGACCTCAAAACTTTCGAAACATATAAAAGGGGGCGTTTTGGGGCCCGAAACGGACCTTGGAACGCGACTCTACTCATAGTGAACAAGTGGGCGAATCTCTCAATTCCGCCACGTGGCCTAGAGCTTTAGCGGCAAGTTCGTCGAGGCTTTAGTTCGAAAGTATGTAGGCAAACGACTAATGGAACTTTGGCTTAGCTGAATGCGCGAACCACTAGGACCATCCGCCAGTCTACACTGAGATTACAGAATCGCGTGGTCGAGCAGATCTAGGCCACATCACTAAGAACGGCGGAACATCCGGAATGAACAATCTTACTGACGCAGTATTCGAGCCAGTCACAATGGTCGGTCTTACAGGGGGCGTGAAAGACGCCGCCGCGCTGAGTGTGTTGGTCTTATCTGATACTGCGGAAACGACGTTGTTGGTGCAAGCTGAGGGGCCGGTTTCCATCCGACTGGTTCACAGCTGGATTGATGTTCAAAAAGAGATCACGGCGCAAAACTATGATGTTCTGGCGCTTGAGAACCCATCCGAAGCCATGCTGGACGGTCCGCATATTGCTGAAATGTTGCGTTTGCAGTCTGATCTGCACGTGGCAATTTTTGGCGATGAGATCGAAGTGCCTTTGGCGCGTCTGGCGATGCGCAAAGGCGTGACTGGTATCATGCAAGTCTCTCAGAGTGCCGAGCCGATGGACACCCCGTTGCGCATGGTTGCTGAGGGCAAGTTTTATGTCGACAGTGCGTTGGCTGGCCCATTGATGGATGCCAACACCCAAGCCAGTGGTCTGGGGGAACAGCCGGTGATTTCATTGGCCGATACCGTGGCACTGGTGGCAGATGATGATGAATATTTCCGCATGGCGGTGGCGCAGATCTTGGTCGACCAATTTGGCTTTGCTGATGTGAAACAAGCCAGTAACCTGGACCAAGCCCGTCAATTGCTTGAACGCAGTGACCGTGTTGATCTGGCACTCTTTGATCTGTCCATGCCCGGCATGAACGGTCCCAGCTCGTTGAAAGATCTGCGCTTGGAACATCCGGTCATTCGCAAGATGGCAGTGGTTTCAGCCTCGCAAGATCGCAATGATGTTCTGGAATCCCTCTCGATTGGCACTTATGGTTTTGTCTCCAAGGCCGAAGGCATTTCAGAGCTTAAGCTGGCGCTTGGCCAGATGCTGAAGGGGCGGATTTATGCCCCCGCGTTGCTGCACGAATTACCCGAAGACTTTGAAGACGAAATGGGGCCGCCCAGCGAGCCTGACGCCGAGGCGGTTGTTCTGTCATTTGACAATAGCGCCTCGTTTGAACAAATCCCCGATCCAGAGTCTGTGGCCGAGGCCTCGCGCTATGTCCCCGAAACCGCGGCGGATGATCTGGACGGCGAGCTTGAAGTTATTCCCGATCTTTCCCCCCGCCAGCGCCGCGTATTGGAACTGCTGGTTCAAGGCATGTCCAACAAAGAAATCGCGCGCGAACTCGACCTTGGGATTGGCACGATCAAAGTTCATATGACGGCCTTGTTTGCAAAACTGGGCGTCTCAAATCGAACCTCGGCCGTCGCGGTCGGGGCCCGGTTGCTGTAAAAGGTTAAACCTCTGTCATGACGGTATTGAACCAGAAATTTGACGTTGAATTGGACGCTGCTGCAGTCACCCCGGCGCCGCAGCCCGCAGCGGTGCCCGATCGCTCGACTTCGCCGTCACAACTGCGCCGCGCGATGATCAAATTGGCTTTTGCCGGTTTGCTTACTGCCTGCGCTGTTTTTGAAATTTACGGTATCGTTCAAACGGTTGCGCAGGGCACCAAGCGGATCGCCTCGGCCACACAAAGCGTGCGTGTTTTGGACAATTTGCAATCGCTGACCCAAAGCCTGCCCACCGTGGCAACGGGGCTTGGCACCACAGCCAGCCGCGCCGAAGTGGCCGCGCAGATTGACGTCATGAACGGGCAACTGCATCAATTGGATCTTTTGGCCGGCACCAGCGGTCCTGTGCCGGGTGGCCTGCAACTGCGTACCAGCAGCCAAGCCTTGATTGCCCAGACCTATGCAGCTCTTGGGTTGCCGCAGAGCGCCCCGCAGTGGGACGCTGTTGCGCAAAGCCAAGTTGCCATGACCAACCAGATCGCCACCGTGCGCAGCGCCGAAGAATACATTGCCCAAGATTGGCTGGGCGGGGTGGTGTCGCAGGCCCGTATCAATGTCTTTGTGATGATCCTGTTCCTTGCAGGCACCGTCTTTTTACTCAGCACCGTGATGGTGTCTGGCCATCGTGAGATGCGTCGCCGCGAAGAAATCGAAAGCGAATTGCGCTCTGCAGTACAAGACGCCCAAGATTCTGAGCGGGCGAAAACGCAGTTTCTGGCCACCATGAGCCATGAAATCCGCACGCCTCTCAATGCCATCATTGGGTTTTCTGAGCTGCTGGGCCAAGAAGAGTTGAAGCCGGATCAACTGCATCAGGTGAACCGGCTGAACACAGCCGGCCGCACCCTCAGCCGAATTGTCGACGACGTGCTGGATCTGTCAAAGATCGAAGCCGGCGGCATGGATTTGCGCGACGAAGCCTTTTCCCCCAACGAGTTGTTTCGCGAAGCGATTGATTTGGTGTCGGTGCATTCCCAGGCCAAAGGCTTGATGCTGACTTCCGAAGTGACCAGTGGCATGCCGCGCACGGTGCGTGGTGACTCCTTGCGCCTGTCGCAGGTGTTGCTGAACCTGCTGAACAATGCGATCAAATTCACCCCCGAAGGTTATGTCACCCTGCGCGTCTCCTCCAACGAGGCAGATGACAATCATGTTCGCATGCGCATCGAAGTACAGGACAGCGGTATTGGCATCTCTGATGCGGATCAGGAAAAGCTGTTTGATCGTTTCTCGCAGATGGCAAATGGCGTGCAGGCTCATGGCGGCGGTTCGGGTCTTGGCTTGGCCATTGCCCAAGGGCTGGTGCGCAGCATGGGCGGCGATATCAATGTCTATAGCCGTGTGGGCGAAGGCACGACCTTCTGGTTCTACCTGACTTTGCCTGTGGTTGAACGTTTGGCCCCAGCGGATGATGAGCCCAAAGAAAAGGCCAAGTTGCCTGACCGCGCCATTTCGGTCCTGCTGATCGATGACAGTGAGGACACCTGCGAATTGGTGAACCGCATTTTGGGGCGCGAAGGTGTGACGGTCAAATCCGTGGCTGACCCAACCCAAGCCTTGAAGCAGATCATTGATCAAAACCCAGATGTTATTTTGTGCGATATGCAGATGCCTCAGATGTCGGGCATGGAACTGACCCGTCAGATCCGGGCTTTGCCATTGCCCTATAGAGAGACGCCGCTGGTGGCCTTCTCGGCCAGCACCATGCAGTCAGAAATCGAAGAGATGCTGATGGCTGGCGCGGATGCGTTTCTGGCCAAACCTTTCCATGCGATGGATCTGCTTGATGCCATTTGTGGCGTGTTTGCGGGGGCAGGGGTTGCGATGCAGCCCCCAACCGTTCCCAGCGAAACTTTCCGCGAGCTGGATGAGCTGGTCAAGCTGATGGGCCCCAACTGGACTATGACGTTCCTGACCCGCCTGTCAGATCGCCTTGAGGTGATGATTGGCCCAGAAAGCACCCGTGTGTTTCGCACAGCCGAGGCGCATAAAGTGGTCGCCGAAGCGGGCCAAATGGGGCTGCGGGATTTAGCGTGGTCGGCCTCTGCGCTAGAGCAATGCCTGCGCAAGGATGACAAAAACGACGCTGTAGAACAGCGTTTTTGCACCGAAGCCAAGACCTTCCTGGCCCGATTGCCGGCGTTCAAAGCCCGCATCACCAAAGGTTCGTGATTTAGCCTTTATGCCTCGGTCGAAGGTGGGGCGGAATTGGCGTTCTGTGCGGTTTCCATCACCTTGTTCAATTCACGCAAAGACAATGGTTTGGTCAGGATATCATCAGCACCTTTGCTGATGAACTCCGCCGCAGGGATTGCGGCGCTGCTTAAGCCGATAATCAACCCCTTATAACCGCGCTGACGCAGCTCGGTGGTCATTTGACCCCCATCCATCTTGGGCAAGTGAATATCGGTCAGAATAAGGTCAGGCGCATATTCTCCATAGCGATCCAGCAAAGCTTCGGCGGTTGTGACGCGGAACACTTCGCGGAAAGATTTGCGCAGCATCGACTGGGTGATCTCTGCCACCAATTCGTTGTCTTCAACCAGCACCACGGATTTGTCCTTGTGGTGCCCAACAGAGGCCGGGTTAAGGTCGGTCGGAAGGGATTGAGCGACCTTCAACGGGATCGCAACGGTGAATTTCGCCCCCCCCATCTGGCTTTGCTCATAATTGACAGAGCCATGCAGGTTCTCGGCGAACAGTTTGACGATATACATGCCAAGCCCGGTGCCTTCGGATTTGGAAAACACCCCGCGCGTTTTGCGATTGAATGGTTCAAAGAGGCCGGGTAACAGCGCTTCGGGAATGCCGCTGCCATTGTCTTCGATCACCCAAACGCCCTCTAACTCGCCGTTTTCCAGCCGTTCGTGATAGCTCAGCAGCAAATGATTGCCCCCGGAATGAAACACCGAGTTGCGCACCAAATTGCCGACAATCTGTTGAATGCGGCCGACGTCAGACACGCGAGGGCGGTTGAACTTCCTTGAGGTGCGCAGATCCACTGACAGTCCCGCTTCGTCGGCCATAACTCGATAGACGCTGGCGATGTTTTCAAGAAAGTCGTTTGGCTTAAAGACGGTTTCATTGGCGGGCAATAGATCTTCGTCCCGCACGGCGCTGCCCAGATCATCCATCAAGGTCAAGAACTGCGCCAACACTGCGTCAAACCGTGGTCCCAGCTCTTGCCAGTTGTTTTGTTCGTTCATTTGCTCGGCCAACATTTTCAGAATGGCGGCTGGGGTGCGCAATTCGTGAGAAATCAACGAAAACAGCCGATGCTGGCGCTCTTTGTTGATTTCCAGTTGGTCCAATGTGTCCTGCAGCGCGGTCGAGGCGGTCTGCTGATCAGTGACATCTGCCAAAGTGCCGACGTTGATCTGCCCATAGCGCCACGAGGCTTCGGCGACACAGTTCATCTTGTACACTTTGTGGGGCTTGTTATCCGCCCAAGGCGCGGTTTGGGTCATACGGATCGTGATGTCATGCGGTTGCGTCGAGAAAGTGTTCCAAGCTTTGTCCACCAGCTTTGCATCATCAGGGTGCATCCGGCGTAGGGTCTCGGGGCCGCTGCCACTAAACGGGGACCCCGGCAGGCGCGACAGGATATCGTCTGTCCAAATGCGGTGCAGTTTTGAGCTGTGGACGAAGTGGCCAAATTTGGACAGCTCCACCGCCCCCATAAGCCGATCTTGGATTCGAATATTTTGCATCGAGGTCACCATCCGGTCGAGCAAAATCAAATCCACAACAACGCTGATCAACAGCAGGGCATCAAAAATCAGGAAGTCACTTGTGTTGTTCAGGGTTGGGTCGGGAATGAATGCCACCTGCAACACCATGCCCCCCACCATCGCAGTCAGCGCTTGATTGACTGGCAGGACGAAGCGCAAAAACAGGGCAAAGACCATGGTGAAAACCCGTTCGGTCTGCCAGCCAAGGTCTTGATCCACATAGCCAATCAAGAACAGAATGATCATGAAAGGGACCAGCCGTATCATAGATTTTAGGCTGGGGGGATAAAGCGTCAGGACCAAGAAGATGGTGGCCCCAACCGCGCCGATCATCGCTTGGTGGAGCGCATAAGAGGCGGTGCTATAGAGGTCTTGAAAACCAAGTGTTGGTCCAAGGATCAAAGTCGCGGCAACGGAAAACGTGGCGCCCAGAACCCCAACTGTCACCAACAAGGATGCACCGATGGCCACATCAAGCGTCAGGTTGAACGGCCGGGTGGTCAAGAGGGACGAAACTTGGCGGCCAAGCAATCCAAGCCCCACACCCAGCATCATATTCACGCCGACCACGATCAGCAGAAAGACCCCCATCTCTAGCCCGAAGGGCGAAGTGACCCCGGCGGCATGAATGGCCCAAAGCGTAGAAACGATGATGGCAATCGCGAACCCAACCAGCGCCGCGGGGCGACGGTTTTTTGGAAAGAGCGCAAAGCCGATCAACAGTAAGATCGTCGCAAAATGCGGTAGGTTGCGGGTAAAAGTGAATTCTTCGAAACTTAGAAAGGTGCGCCGGCCGCTGGTCCCGATCGCAAACACCATCAACAGCAATACGATGACCGGAAAAACGATGTTAAACTTGCGATCAATGAGATCTTCGATGATCGATGCGCGCGGTTTTTGCAGCAAAGATCGGATAAGTGCCTGTTCCTTGGTGCTTCCCACGTTGGGGAAGACGCCTCGTTTTTTCACCAAATCGCGCTCCGCAGCCAGAATTCAATCACCATTAAGTGATCTAACACCTTAACCGTACGTAAAGTCAAAATATCTATGCATTTTAGCTGATTAACGACGGGATTGCAGGCGGATCCCAATTGGCGATATGGCCGCGTATAAGGGAGCGAATGCGCCGAAAATGAGCTCCGAGACGTTAGGACGTTTCGTTTTGAACTTGGGCAAACCGCCGGGCATCGGACATTTTGCGCCGCACAAAGGCGATGACAAAGATCAAAGTCATGATCAAAACAATGGTTGGGGCAGGGGCGCTGTCTAGGAAAAAGCTGAGGTACGTACCGCCCAGCATTGAGATCAAACAGACCACACAGGCCACGGCCAGCATCGCGCTGAACCGGCGCACGGTCAAAAAGGCAATGGCACCGGGGGCAATCAACAAGCCAATGGCCAGCACCAATCCGGTGGCCGAAAGCGTCGCCACGATGGTCAGCGACAGCAGGGTTAACAATCCATAGTGCAGCAGGGTTGTATTCAAACCAGAGACTTTGGCCTGAATGGGGTCAAAGGCATGCAGCATCAAATCTTGCCACCGCAACAACAAGGCGGTGACTACGACAAGCGCCACTGCACCGGCGGTCAACAGATCTTGTGCGCCGATGCCCAGCATGTTGCCAAACAAAATGTGGTCAAGATGCGCATCGGTTTCCACAGCTGTGAACAGCAAGATCCCAACACCAAACATGCCCGAAAACACAACACCCATAATGGTGTCCTGCTTTATCCGACTGTTTTCAGATAGATACCCGGTTGACACTGCACAGACCATGCCCGCGCCAAAGGCCCCGATCAACAAAGGAATGCCCGCGATATAGGCCAGTACGATGCCGGGCAAAACGGCGTGGCTGATGGCATCGCCCATCAAGGCCCAGCCCTTGAGAACCAGAAAACACGACAGCAGCGCTGTGGGGATGGCAACCAAAGCACAGATCAAAAACGCGTTCTGCATGAACGGGAACTGCAGTGGAAAGAGCAAAGTCTCGATCATGTCAGATCCTCAACAGGAGGCTGACGCAGGGCGTGGCGCGCTTTGCGCTTGGCCGCCAGCAACCCATGTTTAGGGGCCCAGATGAAAGCCAGTAGAAAGACCGTCGTTTGCAGCGTGACGATGACGCCTCCGGTGGCGCCATCCAGATAATAACTCAGATAAGCGCCTGCGAAACTGGACACTGTTCCGATGGTGACCGACACCAAAATGAGGCGGGGAAAACGATCACACAGCAAATAGGCTGTGGCCCCCGGTGTCACCACCATCGCGATCACCAGAAAGGCCCCGACGGTTTGCATTGCGGCCACAACTGATGCGGACAGCAAGATAAAGAACACCAGTTTCAAAAGGTCAGGGCGCAAGCCGATGGCTCGGGCGTGGTTTTCATCAAAGAAGGTGACCATGAGGTCTTTCCACTTTGCCAGCAGCACAGCCAGAGACACGAATCCGATGATCGCCAGCTGGATCGTGTCCTCTGGGGTGATTGCCAATATATTGCCCATGGTGATGGTCTGCACATTGATCGAGGTTGGAAACACCGAGATCAAGAACAGCCCCAAGCCAAAGAAGCTGGTAAAGATCAGCCCAATCACCACATCGACCTTTAGGCCGGATCGATCCGACAGAAATAGCATCGCTGCAGCCGCCAGACCGCCCGACAAAAACGCGCCAAGCGCAAAGGGCAATCCCAGCGCATAAGCTCCGACCACCCCCGGTACAACCGAATGGGACAGGGCATCCCCGATCAGCGACCAGCCCTTGAGCATCAGATAGGCTGACAAAAAGGCACAGACCCCACCAACCAATGCAGAGACCCACATCGCGTTGGTCATATACCCATAGCTGAACGGTTCCAGCAGCAGGCTCATTTGTCGTCCTCGCGCTTGCGCATCTGGCCACCATATTGAACGAAGGGACGTTCATCGTCGGTTAGAATGCGCACTTCGCGTGGGTCATCATCGTCGTGTAACTCCTGGCCACCCAACGTAAATTGACGCAAGACACCCCCAAAAGCCGCTTTGAGATTGTCGCGGGTAAAGGTTGTTTCTGTCGGCCCATAGGCCAGCACGGTTTGCTTGACCAAAATGGTGCGGTCACAAAACTCGGGCACCGAGCCAAGGTTGTGCGTGGACACCAGCATCACCCGCCCTTCGGCGCGCAAATCCCGTAGCAGCGCGACGATTTGTTCTTCGGTTTTGACGTCGACCCCGGTGAAAGGCTCGTCCAGCAAAATCACTTGCCCTTCTTGCGCCAACGCTCGGGCCAGGAAAACCCGTTTGCGCTGGCCGCCTGACAGCTCACCAATCTGGCGGTGCCGGAACTCAAGCATATTGACCCGGCTCAGCGCCTGTTCCACCGCGGCATGATCTGCTTTGGACGGGCGGCGTAACAGGCCCATATGCCCATAGCGCCCCATCATCACAACGTCATCGACCAGAACCGGAAAGGACCAATCCACCTCTTCGGATTGCGGTACATAGGCGACCAAGTTGCGCTTTAGCGCCGATTTCACCGATTGGCCCAACAGTTGGATGTCACCCCGCGCCAGCGGTACAAATCCCATGATCGCCTTGAAAAGCGTGGACTTACCAGCGCCGTTGATCCCCACCAGCGCGGTCACCGTGCCCTTGGGGATCTGGAAACTGGCGTCGATCAACGCGGTGTGACCATTGCGATAGGTGACCGTGACGCCTTTGGCTGAAATGCCGCTGGCGGTGTCTGTGGGCGCGTCTCGCTGGGTCTCAGAGGCGGTCATATCTGGTCTTTCATTCCATCAGCCGATTAATCGGCGTTTGTCAGACCCGCCACGATGGTCTCAGAGGTGACCCGCAGCAAATCCAAATAGGTGGGCACGGGGCCATCCGCAGCCGAGAGGCTATCGACATAGAGATCGCCGCCAAACAGCGCGCCGGTTTCGCGCGCCACCTGTTTGGCTGGATCGCTGCTGACCGTGCTTTCACAAAACACCGCGCGGATGTCATTGGCGCGCACACCGTCAATCACGCTGCGCACCTGTTGCGGGGTGCCAATTTGATCGGCGTTCATAGGCCAAAGGAACAATTCGTTCAGCCCAAAGTCACGCGCCAGATAGCTAAAGGCACCTTCACAGGTCACCAACCAACGCTCCGCTTCGGGGATGGACAAGATCTGATCTCGCAATGGGGCGATCGTGGCCCGCAGCTCGTCTTGATACCGGGCGGCATTCTCGCGGTAGATATCCGCGTTGTCCGGGTCATGTTCTACAAATGCAGCCAAAATATTGTCGATATAGATCAAGGCGTTTTCCAGACCCATCCAGGCATGTGGGTTGGCTTTGCCTTCGTACGACCCGCTGGAAATTGAAATCGGTTCGATGCCATCGGTCAATGTGGCAGAGGGCACATCCTTTAGGTTGCGCAGGAACTGTTCGAACCACAGTTCGAGGTTCAAACCGTTCCACAGGATCAGATCCGCATCATAGGCGCGCACGATATCGCGCGGCGTGGGTTCGTATCCGTGGATTTCAGCACCGGGTTTGGTGACAGAGACCACCTCGGCGGCGTCACCGGCCACGTTTTGGGCCATATCGGCCAACACGGTAAAGGTGGTCACGACCTTCATTTTGTCGGCAAAAGCCTGAGAGGAGAGGGTGGTCAGTGCGGTTGCCAGCAAGAGTGACGTGTGCAGCTTGGCCATAAAGTGTCCTTTCGCGTTGCGTTGGGCTTTTGATAATGAAACTGCGAATTATTCGCAAGTGGTAACTTGATGAGCCTGATTCATATAAAATATGATAATTATGAATTGGGCTTATGTTGCGCAATCGTCTAACTAGGCCCGACTCTTGCTATGTGTGTCTGAGACCGTTTTGTAATTCCGCCTTAGGAGGCCCATATGTTGCGCCGCTCCCCTGTTTTTGATCGCCTGAATGCCGCTGCCAAAGAGAAAATCCTTGTTCTGGATGGGGCGATGGGCACGCAGATCCAAAAATTGGGCCTCGTTGAAGACGACTTTACCGGACATGGCGCGGGCTGTGCCTGTCATATCCACTCGGACAAACCTCAGCAGGGCAACAATGATCTGCTGAACCTGACCCGCCCCGAAGTGATCGAAGAGATCCACTATCAATACGCGATGGTTGGGGCCGACATTGTTGAGACCAACACGTTTTCATCAACCACAATTGCGCAGGCTGATTACAATCTTCAGGACCGCGTAGACGAGTTGAACGTGGAAGGGGCGCGTTTGGCGCGCGCCGCTATGGATCGTGCCGAAGCCAAAGACGGGCGGGCCCGTTTTGTTGCCGGCGCGCTGGGGCCAACAAACCGCACCGCTTCGATCAGCCCGGATGTGAACAACCCCGGTTACCGCGCCGTCAGCTTCGACGACCTGCGGATTGCCTACGCCCAACAGGCGCGTGCCTTGTTGAAAGGTGGCGCGGACATCTTGTTGATTGAAACCATCTTTGACACGCTGAACGCCAAAGCGGCGATTTTTGCTTGCGAAGAGGTGTTTGTAGAACTTGGCGAACGCTTCCCAGTGATGATCTCTGGGACCATCACTGACCTGTCAGGACGGACGTTGTCGGGTCAAACGCCAACCGCCTTTTGGCATTCGGTACGTCACGCACAACCGCTGACCGTTGGCCTGAACTGTGCTTTGGGAGCCGAGGCGATGCGCGCCCATGTCGTGGAATTGTCGGGCATCGCAGACACGTTGATCTGTACCTATCCCAATGCGGGTCTGCCCAATGAAATGGGCGAATACGACGAAACCCCTGAATATATGGCGGAACAAGTGGCTGGCTTTGCCCGCGACGGTTTGGTCAATATTGTGGGCGGGTGCTGCGGCTCGACCTATGACCACATTCGCGCCATCGCCGAAGCGGTGAAAGATCTCGCTCCGCGCCCTGTGCCCAAAATTGCACCACAAATGCGTCTGTCAGGTCTTGAGCCTTTCACGTTGACGGAAAACATTCCGTTTGTGAACGTCGGCGAGCGGACAAACGTGACCGGTTCTGCCCGGTTCCGCAAACTGATCACCAACGGCGATTTTTCTGCCGCCCTCGAAGTGGCGTTGCAGCAGGTTGAAAATGGCGCTCAGATCATCGACATCAACATGGATGAAGGTCTGATCGACAGTAAGGCGGCGATGGTCGAATTCCTGAACTTGATCGCCTCAGAGCCCGATATCGCGCGCGTTCCAATCATGATCGACAGCTCCAAATGGGAGGTGATCGAAGCCGGTCTGCAATGTGTGCAGGGCAAATCGATTGTGAACTCGATTTCGATGAAAGAAGGCGAGGCCGCGTTCTTGGAACAGGCGCGCCTGTGCCGTGCCTATGGGGCGGCTGTTGTGGTGATGGCGTTTGACGAAGAAGGCCAGGCCGACACAGAAGATCGCAAAGTTGAAATCTGTACCCGCGCCTATGAGCTGTTGACCAAAGAGGTTGGTTTCCCGCCAGAGGACATCATCTTTGATCCCAACGTCTTTGCGGTTGCCACAGGTATCGAAGAGCACAACAACTATGGTGTCGACTTCATCGAAGCCACCAAGCGGATCATTCAAGACCTGCCGCATGTGCATGTCTCGGGCGGGGTCTCAAACCTGTCCTTTAGTTTCCGCGGCAATGAGCCGGTGCGCGAAGCGATGCATGCGGTGTTCCTGTATCATGCCATTCAACAGGGCATGGACATGGGCATCGTGAATGCCGGTCAGCTGGCCGTGTACGACCAGATCGATCCTGAATTGCGCGATGCCTGCGAGGATGTGGTTTTGAACCGCAGCGAAGATGGCACCGACAAGCTGCTGGAACTGGCAGAGCAATATCGCGGCAAAGGTGGCTCTAAGGGTGTCGAGAAAGACATGTCTTGGCGCGAATTTGACGTGGAAAAACGTCTTGAACATGCTTTGGTCAATGGCATCACCGAATTCATCGAAGCTGATACCGAAGAAGCCCGTCTAGCGGCAGAACGTCCGCTGCATGTGATCGAAGGGCCTTTGATGGCTGGGATGAACGTTGTGGGCGATTTGTTTGGCGCCGGCAAAATGTTCTTGCCGCAGGTGGTGAAATCTGCCCGCGTGATGAAACAATCCGTTGCTGTTTTGCTGCCCTATATGGAGCAGGAAAAAGAAGGTGGGCGCGAGGCCGCTGGTAAAGTTTTGATGGCCACTGTTAAGGGGGATGTCCACGATATTGGCAAAAATATCGTGGGCGTTGTTCTGGCCTGTAACAACTATGAGATCATTGACCTTGGGGTCATGGTGCCTGCGGAAAAGATCCTGCAAACCGCCAAAGAGCTGGATGTGGATGTGATTGGCCTGTCGGGTCTGATCACGCCGTCTTTGGATGAAATGGTGCATGTCGCCAGCGAGATGGAGCGACTGGACATGGATCTGCCGCTGTTGATCGGCGGGGCCACCACCTCCAAGGTGCACACAGCGGTGAAGATCGATCCCAAGTATGACTTGGGCCAAGCGGTCTATGTCACCGATGCGTCGCGCGCTGTTGGCGTGGTCTCTTCTTTGCTCTCTGAAGAGCGCAAGCCTGCGTTTGTATCGGATCTGCGCGAAGAGTATTCCAAGCTGGCGGACAAACACGCTCGCAGCGAATTGGCCAAGAAACGGATTTCGGTTCAGACTGCCCGCGACAACGCCTTCCAAGTGGATTGGAGCAACTTCAAAGTCCAGACCCCCAATTTTGTTGGGGTAAAGTCCTTTGATGGGTGGGATCTCGAAGAGTTGAGCCGCTATATCGACTGGACACCGTTCTTTCACAGCTGGGAAATGCGTGGGGTGTACCCGCGGATCCTAGAAGACGAAAAACTGGGGGAGGCGGCGCGTCAATTGTTTGATGACGCCCAAGACATGCTGAAGCGGATCATCGATGAAAAATGGTTCCATCCCCGTGCCGTGGTTGGCATTTGGCCGGCCAACGCCGAAGGCGATGACATCTCGGTCTTTACTGACGAGGCCCGCACTGAAGAGCTGGCCAAGTTCCACACCCTGCGTCAGCAAACCGCCAAACGTGCGGGCCGACCCAATGTCGCCCTGTCTGACTTTGTCGCGCCCAAAGGGCAGGCTGACTACGTGGGGGCATTTGTTGTCACCACCGGAGCCGAGGAAGAAGACATCGCCAATGCCTTTGAAGGTAAAAACGATGACTATAGCTCGATCTTGGTCAAAGCATTGGCGGACCGTTTTGCCGAAGCCTTTGCGGAGCGCATGCATGAACATGTGCGCAAAGAGCTGTGGGGCTATGGTGCGGATGAAGGTTTGGACAATGCCGCTTTGATCCGCGAAGATTATGCCGGGATCCGCCCCGCGCCGGGCTATCCTGCACAGCCGGATCACACTGAAAAAGACACCATTTTCAAACTATTGGATGCCACAGCTTCAACCGGTGTTGAGTTGACTGACAGCTTTGCCATGTGGCCGGGTGCGTCGGTTTCGGGGATCTACATTGGTCATCCAGATTCCTATTACTTTGGGGTCGCCAAGGTCGAACGTGATCAGGTCGAAGACTATGCCGCGCGCAAAGGGATGAGTGTTGAGGAGACCGAGCGTTGGTTGTCCCCAATCTTGAACTACACCCCGGCGTCGGCGCAGGCGACAGCTGCTGAATAACCGCACTATTGGCAGGGGCTGCGTGGTCAGCCCCTGCAACCGCTGCCCCGGTGTGGGGGGGATCTAACGCCTGTGGTGCAGCTTGCGCCGACTTGGCGCGGCATCAGCCTAAGTTTCAATCACTGACTGTTATTTCGATTGAGTAACATCCTGAAGTTCATTGCGGAAATGGACTGCCAAAAATATGAGCACAGCCCGCAAATTAGGCGCTGAGGGCAAATCTTCCGGGAACGGAAAACTCAAATAACTTGACCAAACAATCAAATACGACCTTAAACTGTGTCAACCAGCATGGAGAGGTTCGCAATGAAAACCCAAAAAACTCAGATCAATCGCCGTCAGTTTTTGGCCACTACCGCCGCGACGTCGCTGATCGCAAGCGCCTTTGGCGCCACACGCGTTATGGCGATGGAGCCGATCAAAACGGCGGGTATCTATACCGTTCCTGTGGAACAACAATGGGTTAGCCGTATTCACAAAGCGGCCGTCACCGCCCAAGAGCGGGGCGACATTTCTTACACCTTCTCGGAAAATGTCAGCAACACAGACTATGCACGGGTGCTGCGTGAATATGCCGAAGCTGGCAACAAGCTGATCATCGGCGAAGTGTTTGGCGCCGAGCAAGAAGCCCGCGAAGTGGCCGCAGACTACCCTGACGTGGCCTTCTTGATGGGCTCAAGCTTCAAAGAAGACGCTGGCCTGCCGAACTTCTCGGTCTTTGACAACTATATCCAAGATGGCTCGTATCTGTCCGGGATCATTGCAGGCGCGATGACCAAATCCGGCAATATCGGCATGGTTGGTGGCTTCCCTATTCCCGAAGTGAACCGCCTGATGCATGCCTTCATGGCTGGCGCCGCGGAAATGAACCCAGACATCAAGTTCCAAGTTAGCTTTATCGGCAGCTGGTTTGATCCGCCAAAGGCCAAGGAAACCGCCTTTGCGATGATCGAAAACGGCGCGGATTTGCTTTATGCGGAACGTTTTGGCGTGTCGGACGCTGCCAAAGAAAAAGGCATTCTGGCCATCGGCAACGTGATCGATACGCAAGCGGATTACCCGGATACGGTTGTGGCCTCGGCCATTTGGCACTTTGAACCAACGCTGGATTCTGCCATTGCGCATGTTCAGGCGGGCACCTTCTCTGCTGCGGATTATGGGATGTATTCCTTTATGAAAGAGGGCGGCACGTCATTGGCGCCTTTGGGCACCTTTGAGGGCAAGATCCCCGCAGAGGCATTGGCCTTGGTGGCGCAACGCGAGGCCGAGATTAAATCCGGTGCCTTTAGTGTTGTGATCAACGACGAAGAACCAAAATCGTCGTAAGCAGCATGGGCAAGGACACACAAGAGGTTCTTCGCCTAAACGCCATCACTAAACGCTTTGGAGAGCTGGTCGCAAATGATGCGATCAGCTTCTCTTTGCAACGCGGTGAAGTGGTCGCCCTTTTGGGCGAAAATGGCGCTGGCAAGACGACGCTGATGAACATTCTCTTTGGACAGTACACTGCGGACAGTGGCTCGGCTGAGGTGTTTGGCGACACGCTGCCAGCGGGCAATTCGCGCGCAGCATTGGATGCGGGCGTGGGCATGGTGCATCAGCACTTTACGCTCGCTGATAATCTGACCGTGCAAGAAAACATCACCATCGGAGTGCGGTCGCTGTGGCGTCCGGGCCTGGATCGTGCTGCGGCGCGGGCCAAAATTTTGGCCCTCTCGGACCAGTTTCATCTGAGCGTGTCACCGGACGCGCGTGTGGGGGATCTGAGTGTTGGAGAGCGGCAGCGCGTTGAGATCCTCAAAGCGCTTTATCGCGATGTGCGCATTTTGATCTTGGATGAACCTACGGCCGTTTTAACGCCTCAGGAAACCGATGATTTGTTTGCCACGCTGCGACAGGCCATCGCCAACGGCCTGTCGATCATCTTTATTTCCCACAAGCTGCACGAGGTTATGGCGATTTCTGACCGGGTTGTGGTGCTGCGTCACGGTCAGTTGGTGGGCGGCGTTGATACGAAAGACACCAACCCCAAAGCCCTCTCTGCGATGATGATGGGCAGCGAGGCGCATGCGCCAGAAATTGCACCTGCGGTGCCCGGTAAAGCCTTGTTGGAACTGCAAGAAGTCTCGACACCCGACATCGGCAGCACGCCGGGTCTTAAGTCAGTGTCTGTGGCGTTGACAGCAGGTCAGATCGTGGGATTTGCCGGGGTATCTGGCAATGGGCAGGCTGCCCTTGCCGAGGTTATCGGTGGCATTCGTGGCGCCTCCTCCGGGCAGGTGGTGCTGAACGGCACGCGGGTTGATCAATGGTCTGCGCGTCGCGCTGTGCATTCTGGCATCGCGCGTATCCCCGAAGACCGGCACAAAACCGGCACCATTTCCGACTTTGATCTGACCGAAAATGCAATACTCGAGCGCTACAAAGAGCCAGAATTCAGCTCTAAGGGCTGGCTGAATTGGCGTCGGGCGCGTCAGTTTGCCGATGATATCATTGGAAAATACGACGTGCGTTGCCTCGGTGCGGACACACCTATTCGATTGCTGTCTGGCGGCAATATGCAAAAACTGATCTTGGGGCGCGTGCTCGAAGCCGCGCCGCAGATCATTTTGGCCAACCAGCCGGTGCGAGGCTTGGATATTGGCGCTGTGAACTATGTGCACAGCCAGCTGCTTGAGGCGCGGGATCGTGGGGCCGCCGTGGTGCTGATTTCCGAAGACCTCGATGAAATTATGGCCCTGTCCGATGTCATTCACGTGATTGCAGGCGGGCGTTTGTCCCCTGCGTTTGCGCGCGGCGAAATGAGCCCGGCAGAGCTGGGCATCTGGATGGCCGGGCAGGGTGAGACACAAGAGGTGCGCCATGAGGCTTGAACCTATTCAAGGGCCAAGCTTGGCCCGTCGTGTGATGCCACCTGTTCTTGCCATTGTGGCCACGGTGGTGATTGCTTCGTTCTTGGCGATGTTGGCTGGGGCCAATCCGTTTTCCGTGTTGGGTTTGATCTTGAAAGGCGCCTTTGGGTCCAAGTTTGCCTTGCTTGAAACCCTGAACCGGGCAACGCCGTTGATCTTTACCGGTCTGGCCGCAGCGGTTGCGTTTCGGGCCAAGTTCTGGAACATCGGCGCAGAGGCACAGCTGTATGCCGGGGCCTTGGTCACAGTGTTGCTGGGCACGGGCTTGCTGCCTTGGCCCAGTTTGCCATTGTTGATGGTCTTGGCGGTGGCGTCGATTTTGGCGGGGGCGGTGCTGTTGTTGCTACCAGCGGTGCTGAAAACCCGTTTTGGTGTGGATGAGGTTGTGACAACTTTGCTGTTTAACTTCATATTTTTGCTGTTTATTTCGATGCTGCTCGAAGGGCCAATTAAAGACCCGATGGGCATGGGCTGGCCCAAATCCGCCCGTGTTATCCCCGAAGCCAGACTGCCGCGTATTGTTGAGGGGCTGCGGCTGCATTGGGGCTTTGCCTTGGCGATCTTTGCCGCGATTTCCGTGTGGATTATCCAAACACGCAGCACCTTGGGCTATGAGATGCGCGCTGTGGGGCTGAACAAAGAGGCGGCGGCGTTTGCAGGCATCCCCGTCAACACTGTCTTGGTGAAAACAGCGCTTTTGTCTGGCGGTTTGGCCGCGATGGCAGGGTTTTCAGAGGTGGCTGGGCTGAAGGCCAGCCTGACTTTGGATCTGTCGCCTGGCTTTGGCTATACCGGGATCATTGTGGCGATGCTGGCCTTGTTGAACCCGCTTGGGGTGATTGTGGCCGCCTTGTTTGTCGCTGGGATCTTTGTCGGTGCTGACAGCATGAGCCGGGCTGCAAATGTGCCCACGTATCTGGCGGATATTATGCTGGCAACGGCGCTGTTGCTGATGGTCTTGGCGATCATGCTGACCCGATTTCGCGTGGTAAAGGAATAGTCATGGAAATTCTTGAAATCTTCCTGACCGCAAGTTTTTGGGCCGCGGCCATCCGGATCGCCAGCCCGTTGATTTTTGCCACATTGGGTGAGTTGATTTGTGAGCGTGCCGGGGTGTTGAACCTTGGGATCGAAGGCATCATGGTGTCCGGTGCCTTTGCCGGTTGGATGGCGGTTTATGCGGGCACCGGTCTTTGGATGGGGGTTGGCGTGGCGCTGATTGTGGGCATGGTCTTTGGCCTGTTGCACAGCGTTCTAACGGTGCCATTTGGCCTATCGCAGCATGTGGTGGGTCTTGGCGTGACGCTGTTGGCCACATCCTCTACTTATTATGCCTATCGGCTGCTTTTGCCCGAGGTGACTTCGCCGCCAAGAATTGAAGCGTTTCAACCGTTTGAGATCCCAATCTTATCCGATATTCCGCTGCTTGGCCCGGCGGTGTTTTCGCAGACGCCCTTTACCTATCTGGCGTTTGTCATGGTGCTGGTGGTGGCGCTGGTGCTCTATCGCACCCCCTTGGGTCTGGCAGTGCGGGCGGTTGGGGAAAACCCGTCGGCGGCGGCTGCACAGGGCCTGTCGGTGACCAAATTGCGCATGGGCGCGGTGATTGTTGGCAGTGGTCTGATGGCCATGGGCGGTGCGTTCTTGACGATGTCTGCCTTTGACAGTTTCTTCTTTGAAATGGTCAACGGGCGCGGATGGATCTGCATTGCATTGGTGGTGTTTGGCTCTTGGCGACCGGGCAAGGCCCTGCTTGGGGCGGTTTTGTTCGCCGCCTTTGACGCGCTGCAAATCCGGGTGCAACAGACCAGTTTTGGGGCTGAAATTCCCTATCAGATCTTTTTGATGATGCCCTATATTCTATCTATTCTGGCGCTGGTGATCATGTCCCGACGCGCTCAGATCCCGGCGGCCTTGATGGTGCCGTTCAATAAAGGAGAGCGTTGATGTTTGATCTGATTGTCAAAGGGGGCACCTTGCCAGATGGCCGGGTCATGGACATTGGCATCACTGCAGGCAAGATCACCGCGATTGAGCCAACGTTGACCGCAGAGGCTGGGCAAAGCATCGATGCCACGGGCGATCTGGTCAGCCCGCCGTTTGTGGACCCTCATTTTCATATGGATGCCACCCTGTCCTATGGCACGCCGCGGATCAATGCGTCTGGCACATTGCTCGAAGGGATTGGCCTTTGGGGTGAGTTAAAGCAGGTGGTCACCCACGAAGAGATTGTGGCCCGCGCGCTGCAATATTGTGATTGGGCAGCCAGCATGGGCCTGTTGGCGATCCGCAGCCATGTGGACACCTGCGACGATCGCCTGTTGGGCGTCAGCGCCCTGCTTGAGGTGCGCGAAAAGGTCAAAGATTATATCGATCTGCAGCTTGTCGCCTTTCCGCAGGACGGGTTTTATCGGGACCCAACGGCGCGCGCCAACACAGTGCGGGCGCTGGATATGGGGGTCGATGTTGTGGGCGGCATTCCGCATTTCGAACGGACCATGGCGGATGGGGCGGCCTCGGTGACAGAGCTGTGCGAGATAGCCGCCGCCCGGGGTCTGATGGTCGATATGCATTGCGATGAAACCGATGATCCGCATTCGCGCCATATTGAAACGCTGGCCTATGAGACCCAACGGCTGGGTCTTCAGGGGCGCGTTGCAGGCTCGCATCTGACCTCGATGCATTCGATGGACAATTACTATGTCTCCAAACTGTTGCCTCTGATTGCCGAAGCCGAGATCAACGCCATTCCCAACCCGCTCATCAACATCGTGTTGCAGGGGCGGCATGACACCTATCCCAAGCGGCGCGGTCTGACCCGCGTCAAAGAGATGTTGGCCATGGGGATCAATGTTGGCTGGGGGCAGGACTGTGTGTTGGATCCTTGGTATTCGCTGGGGACCGCCGATATGCTGGATGTGGCCTTTATGGGGCTGCATGTGGCGCAGATGACAAGTCCAGAAGAGATGCGCACCTGTTTTGACATGGTGACGACCAACAATGCCCGCACAATGGGGCTAAGCGACTATGGTCTCAAGGTGGGGGCCAAAGCGTCATTGGTGGTGCTGGATGCCGCAGATCCGATTGAGGCCTTGCGCCTTAGGGCGACGCGACTGGCCGTTGTCGCAAATGGCAAACTCATCAGTCACACGCCGCGCGCTGACGCCAGCCTGTCATTGGCGGGACGCCCAAGCAGCGTGCGCCGGCGCCATACGCCTTAGCGCCGCGTAGGAGAGAGGAATGGGCCCGTGGTTGTGGACAGCTGCGGGCGCATTGCCTGATAAATCACAGCGGTGGCAACATTTGCCAAATTCAGCGAGCGAACCCGGTTGTCCAACATTGGCAGGCTGAAGATGCGGTCATCTTGCCCATCCAGAACGTCTTTGGGCAAGCCGCTGGATTCACAGCCAAACACCAAATAGGCGTCGGGTTGATAGGTTGGGGTATAGATGGTTTGCGTGCCATGCTCTTCAAAGTAATACAGGCTGTCACGCGGGGGATTGCGATCGGCCAGAAACGCCTGCCAAGAGTCGTACTCGCTCAGATCCACATGTTGCCAGTAATCGGTTCCCGCGCGGCGTACCGATTTTTCATCCAGTGAGAACCCATAGGGTTTGATCAAGATCAGCTCGAGATTCAGCGCCACGCATGTCCGCCCGATGGCACCAGTGTTGTAAGGAATTTCAGGTGTGACCAACACCATTTTCATACGAGGCTCTGACATAAGATTGATGCGCTTTCCCAAGAGCGCACCAAGGGGTGGCGCGCTGTTTTCCTGTGCTATCGCACTTGGGGGGGGATGCACAACGCCAACCTAGTCCCTGTTGGACCCACATGTCCCCCTGTCTTAGCGCGCGCAGGCCCGCCGCATCACAGTGCGCAGAGGTTTCATGCAGATGTCATCTCAATGTTACGGCGACATCCTATCCGGAATTCATTCGAATGAATCGGATAGGGCGATGGTACGAGAGAAATGGTGCTTGGTCAGAGACCAGCTTAAACATGATATCGAAACCGGCGTGTTTAAGCCCGGTGACAAACTGCCGACCGAACCCGAATTGGTGGCGCAGTTCTCTGCGGGGCGTCACTCGGTGCGCCGCGCTGTGTCTGAGCTTTCCAAAGAGGGCACGCTGAGCGTGGTGCAGGGCCGGGGCACCTTTGTTGAGGCCGCTCCACTGTTGGAATACGCCATCGGCACCCGCACCCGCCTGCGCAGAAACCTGCAAGAGCAGGGCGTCGATATCTCAGGCGAGTTGCTGTCTGCCCGTCAGATCAAGTCCACGGATAAGATCGCAGCGGCGCTGCATCTGGTGCCCGGCACCCCAGTGATTGAATCTCAGCGTATCACCTATGCAGACGAAGTCCCGATCGCCTTTGGTGCCTCGTATCATGACGCCAGTCGTTGGCCAGATTTTGCTGCGCGCCGCGATGTCTTGGGATCAACCACGTTGGCCTACAAAACCTATGGCATCACCGATTATGTGCGTGCCGAAACCACGCTGCACAGTCGCTTAGCGCGCCCCGACGAAGCCAAAATACTTAAGCAACACGCCGATAGCCCAGTGGTGGTGATCAGCGCGTTAGACGAAATGCTGGATGGCACCCCTTTGAGCTATAAAAAGGTGATTTGGTCTGCCCTCCGCGTGAAATTCTCAATGTCAAAGGACGGGATATAACGCCATGAACAGGCCCCACTCCGAAACACTTAGCATATTAGCAAGAAGCGGAGGGGAGGCGCTAAAGGCGTTCGGTGAAACCCTGCTTCCGCACCTTGGTGACGTCGATGTACAGAAAAGCCAGACAGGTCTGGTGATGCTGCCCATGCGCGACACTGCGCAGGGCACCTCGTTCCATTTGGGTGAGGTTCTGGTCAGCGAAGCCCAGATCAAACAGGGCGAGATCCTTGGGTATGGGATGCGCAAAGGGCGCGACCTCGAAGCGGCGATGGCGATGGCTTTGATTGATCTTGCGCTGCAGGCCGGGATCGCGACTCGCGATTGCACCAGCTTTGTCGACACTCAGCACCGCCAGCAAGATGCCGCAGATCGCGCCACGCTGTGCAAGGTCGAAGCGACCCGTGTGAACATGGAGACATTCTGATGCATGCTGCCCCCACACCCTCCCTTGACGAAAGCCGCGCGAACCGCGCTTTTTATGCGCTGCTGACCGCGCTCAGCCAGCCGGGAAAACGCAAAACGCTGCCCAGTGCAGGTGAAGACACCATTGTCGAAGCGCTGTTGGATCGCGAATGCCGTGTGTCCTGCGCTGATCCGACGCTGATGCCAAAAATTCTGGCCACTGGCGCGATGATTTCAAAATTGCCGCAGGCGGATCATGTCTTTGGCGGACACTTGCAAAGTGCCGAGGCGCTCATGGCGTTGTCACTGGGCAGCGATCTTTACCCCGATGAGGGCGCCACGGTGATTTTACGCGCCTCTTTGACCACGGGGCCAAAGCTGCGCCTGTCTGGACCGGGGATTGAGACAACAACCGATGTGTCCATCGGGGGTTTGCCCGAGGGGTTCTGGCAAATGCGTCAGGATTTGATCCGGTATCCGATGGGATTTGATCTGTTTTTTGTGGATGGGGATCAGGTGCTTGGCGTGCCGCGATCCACGCTGGTGGAGGAACTCTGATGGCCTATGTAGCAACCCGTGGCGGGGAACGCGCAATCGAACAATCCGAACGCCTGTTTCGGGCGGAAATGGGGGAAATCACCCAAGCGCGTGTGGCCGAAATCAAATCCGCAATGCCCTATCTGATTGATCGGGTGATGGGGGAAGCGTCGTTGTATGACGAAGATCTTGCCGCCCTTGCGCTGGCACAAACCGGTGGCGAGCTGTTCGAAGCGGTGTTGGTGTTGCGCGCTTGGCGCACAACGCAGCCGCGCCTACAAGTGGCGCGCCCTTTGGCGCAGGACGAATTGTTCACACACCGTCGAATTTCGGCGGCGTTCAAAGACATTCCGGGCGGTCAAGTGCTTGGACCGACACTTGATTATTCGCACCGTTTGCTGGCAACCGATGTCTTAAGCGGTGAAAGCTTTGTGCCGGCAGCGGTCGAGCCTGCGCCAGACCCAGCCCCGGCCTATCAGCCTTCGGTTGCGGCATGGCAGGCGGAAAACGATCTGGTGGATTTGCCAGATACCGACATGACCCGCCCCGAAGATATCCCTGACGTCACCCGCGAACCTTTGTTGTTCCCCTCAAAGCGCGCTCACACGCTGCAAAGTCTGGCACGGTCCGAAACCGGAGGTGCTTTGGCTCTGGGCTATGCGGCGATGCGTGGCTATGGCCAAGCGCATCCAACCGTGAACGAGTTGCGACTTGCAGAGGCAGACATCACCGTATCGCATCCCAATGGCACCAAGTTTTCGGCCGGTCGGGTCAAAGTGAGCCAAGCCGAAGTGGTGTCCAAAAAGGGTGAAAAACTGTCGTTGGGCTTTGCGGCCACGATGGGGTGGAACGAAGTCAAATGCATCTCTGCGGCGACATTGGATCTCAACAGCAAAGGCGCTGAAAAAGGTTCTGCCACAGAAGAAGAATTCTACCTCTATCACACCGAAGGTGTCGAAAGTTCCGGGTTCTGCATTCACTTTAAGCTGCCGCACTATGTGACGTTCCAATCCTCATTGGACGCGATGCGCGACGCAAAAGCCAAGAAATCCCCAAAAACGGAGCCCGCAGAATGAGCCTCTCTGCCCTGACCAAAGAGTGGGAGCCGATGAGCTATGGCTTCCTTGATGCATCCGCCAAACGAGAGCTGCGGCGCAAGATGCTGAAAGCGGTGGCTGTGCCGGGCTGTCAAATGCCCTATGCCAGTCGCGAAGTGCCGATGGCGCGCGGGTGGGGGACCGGCGGCTTGCAAGTCTCGCTGACCTTGATCAACCCACAAACCACCGTGAAGGTGATCGATCAGGGGGCGGATGACTCGGTAAACGCGGCCTCTATTCGTCGCTTTCTGGCACGTGTTTCAGGCGCGCCCACCACATTGGATACGCTGGAGGCCGATCTCATTCAGTCGCGCCACCGTATTCCAGAGGAAAAGCTGCGCGAAGATCAGGTTCTGGTGCTTCAAGTGCCAAATCCCGAACCACTGCGCCCGGTTCAGCCCAATATGTCCATCGCCCGTCAGATGCATGCAGATGCGGATTATGGCCGGATGTGGTTGCAACTCTATGAGCAAATTGTGCGCTCAGGCCGCGTCATGCAGGGGGCGAGCTATCCATCCATGGTCAACGGGCGTCACGTGATGACACCTTCGCCAATCCCACGCTGGGACGTGCCCAAGCTGCATATGGCCAAACATCTGACCATTCTCTGTGCGGGGCGCGAAAAGCGCATCCACGCCGTGCCGCCCTATACCCGTGTGGAACCGTTGGTGTTTGATGATGTACCTTACAAGGTCGAAGAACATGGCAACCTCACCTGCTATCGTTCTGGCGCCAAAGGGTTATTTATGAACGAAATTCCGCAAAGCGACGGCTCCTCGACCTATGACATTTCCGACAGCGAATACGGTGTGAAAACCATTCGCCAAGGCGAAGGCAGCGCCACAACGTTTGGTGAAACTTGGTACAAAGACGGGGAGATGTCCTGATGACCATCGCAATTGAAGCCCCTCGCTTGGTCAAGGCGGCCCCGCTTTTGACCGCGCAGAATGTGTCGAAATCCTATGGGGATGTCCAAGCAGTCCAAGACGTGTCCGTCGAGGTGTTCCCCGGCGAAGTGCTGGGTATCGTTGGCGAAAGTGGTTCTGGGAAATCGACGTTCCTGAGGATGTTGAACCTAGAAGAGACGCCAGATCAGGGCACCTATACGTTGGATCTACCCGAGGTGGACGGCAACCTGTTTGAGCTGGATCGCTTTGCGCGGCGCATGCTTTGTGCCAAGCGTATCGGTATCGTGTATCAAAACCCCCATCTTGGGTTGCTGATGAAGCACTCCTCGTCGGGCAATGTGGCAGAACGTTTGTTGGTCGCCGGGGAACGCCGTTTTTCGGTGCTGCGCGAAAAGGCCAGCGAAGCCCTAGAGGCGTCTGAGTTTCCACTTGAACGGCTGGACGCCCCACCGGCGGAATTGTCCGGTGGGATGCAACAGCGGGTTCAGCTTGCCAAGGCGATTGCGCTTGAACCGGCACTTTTGCTGCTGGACGAGCCGACAACCGGCTTGGATGTCAGCGTTCAAGCTTTGGTTTTGGACACGCTCAAACGGCTTCAGCAAGACCGTAAAATCACCATGGTGATCGTGTCTCATGACCTTGGTGTTATCCGCACATTGGCGGATCGCGTGATGGTCATGCGCCGTGGCGCGGTGGTCGAAGCGGGCCTCGCCGATCAGATTTTCCAAGATCCGCAACACGCCTACACTCAACAATTGGTGCATGCAAAGCTATGACAACTGTACTCGAAGTTCAGAGCCTGACCAAAGGCTTCACCATGCACCATCTGGGCGCCCAGATGGCCGCATTCGATCAGATTTCATTCGACCTGAAAGCTGGGGAATTCCTGTTGCTCAAAGGGCAAAACGGCGCGGGAAAATCCACGCTGTTGCGCACGCTTTACCGCTCTTATGTAGCTCAAGCAGGCAAGGTGATCTTTCATTCCAAACACGGCGCGATCGATCTGTTGCGCGCCGCGGATGTGGATATCACCCAGCTGCGGCGCGAAGAGATCGGCTTTGTGACCCAGTTTCTGGTGGCCCGTCCGCGTGTGTCGGCAGAGGCGCTGGTGGCAGAGCCTTTGCGATTGGCGGGTCACAGCGCTGATGTCGCGCTCGAGGAGGCCCGGAAGTGGCTGGCTGAGTTTGGTGTGAAAGAGGGGCTATGGCGGGCATATCCCACCACGTTTTCAGGGGGGGAACAGCAAAAGGTAAATCTGGCTCGGGCATTGATTTTGCCGCAAAAACTGTTGTTGCTGGATGAACCCACAGCCTCTTTGGATGTCAAAGCGCGGGCGGCTTTGGTTGCACGGCTGGCCGAACTTAAGGCCCAAGGCACTGCCATGATTGGCGTGTTCCATCACCCCGATGATGTGGCGCATTTGATCGATCGCGTCATCGATCTGACCCCAGGACTTGAACAAGAGGATCGCGAAGATGTGGTTGTCTAATCTTTCTCTGATCTTGCCGGATCGCGTGGTTCAAAACGGTGCCTTGCGGATTGAAGAGGGCCGTATCGCCGAAATCCGGGACACGCCGACCCAACTGGGGTTGGATTGCAAAGGCGCGTTGGTGTTCCCGGGCTTCATCGATATGCATGGAGATATGATCGAGGTCGAGCTGGAGCCGCGCGCCAATGTGGATTTCCCGATGGAAATCGCGTTGGCTCATTTGGATGCACGTCTTGCAGCGGCGGGGGTCACCACGGCCTATGCGGCGGTGAGTTTTTCGCGCGGCGTGCGCAGCGGTGAGCGGCGCTCGTTTGAGCACACCAGCCGCACCATTCGCAGCTTGCATGATTTGCGACAGCATTGCGCGGTGGATCATCGAATCCACGCGCGTTTCGATATCACCTTTGACAATGCGGTGGGTGTGCTGGAAGACCTCATCCGGGATCGACAAGTGGATCTGGTTTCGGTGATGGATCACACGCCGGGGCAGGGACAGTACCGCGATCTAGAGCGCCACATCGCGATGTTGGCCGCGCGCGAAGGGGTCTCGGAAACGCAGGCCCGCCAGATTGTCACCACTCGGATCGCCGAACGGACCCGGCCCCAAGAGGTCATCCTGAACAATTTGCAATCGGTGTCCAACCTGTGCGCCACCCATGGTGTTGCCTTGGCGAGCCATGACGATGACACCCGCGAAAAGGCCCATTTGATGGCTGATATTGGCGCAGTGATCAGCGAGTTTCCGGTGACGCTTGATGCGGCAGACATTGCGGTTCAGCGTGGATTGATGACCGCGATGGGAGCGCCAAACGCGATGCGCGGGCAAAGCTATTCCGGCAATTTGTCAGCGCGCGATGCCCATGCCAAAGGGTTGCTGCATATCCTGGCGTCCGACTATCACCCGGCGGCGATGCTGTCGGCGGTATTGATGCTGGCAGAGAATGATCCCAATGGTCTTGCGGGGGCGGCGGCATTGGTCAGCGCCAATCCAGCCAAGGCTTTGGGGTTGCAGGATCGCGGGATAATCGCCTTGGGCTATAAGGCGGATCTGGCCTTTGTGGATCGCGGAGCCATGACCCGTGTGGCTGCGACAATGCGCGATGGGGTGGTGGTGCATTCCAGCGGAACACTGGATTTTGCCGCTCAGCCACAGCTGGATTTGGCCTAGGAAACGCTGTCACGGATCTGTAGCAAAATTATCAAAAGGGCGTCACCCAACTGTCCTCTGGGCGTTATTTTGAAGGCCTAAAAAGTTCTGGAAACATTCGAATGAATCACTCCGGAGCGATTGAGATGAGTTCAGATCTAACCCTTAAAGGCGTTTCACGCCACTTCGGTGAAACCCGCGCCGTGGACACTGTGAACTTGGATATTCGTCCAGGTCAGTTTGTCGGTGTTATCGGCCGCTCAGGCGCTGGCAAATCCACGATGCTGCGGTTGATCAACCGTCTGGTCGACCCCTCAGAGGGGTCGATTTTGTTTGAGGGGCGCGACATCACGGCTCTCAAGGGCAAGGCGCTGCGCGACTGGCGCCGCGACTGTGCAATGATTTTCCAACAGTTCAATCTGGTTGAGCGTCTGGACGTATTGACCAACGTGTTGATCGGTCGTTTGGCCGAGCACGGGTTTCTCTCTTCTATGGCGATCCGATTCACCGATGAAGAGCGCGCCATGGCCATTCAGGCGCTTGATCGTCTTGATTTGGTGCCACAAGCGCTGCAACGCGCAGGCACCCTATCTGGGGGGCAACAGCAACGTGTGGCGATTGCCAAAGCATTGGTCCAGCAACCCAAAATCATGTTGGCGGATGAACCAATCGCATCTTTGGATCCGGCCAATGCCACGTTGGTGATGGATGGATTGAAAACCATCAATCGCGAGGATGGGATCACAGTTCTGGTGAACCTGCACACGCTTGATACCGCGCGTGCCTATTGCGACCGGATCATCGCGATGCGTCAGGGGCGCGTGTTCTTTGATGGGACCGCCGCGCAGCTGACAGACGATGTCGTGCGCGACATCTATGGCCTCGAGGGGCTGAGAGAATTCAACGAAGCCGTCACTTCTACATCCGTACGCACTTCGGTGCCGGCTTAATCACGTAAACGCTTACAGGGGGATATCCACATGCGTTTCATCACTGCGACTGCACTTGCTGCTTTGATTGCTGCTCCAGCCATGGCTGACGGCTGGAAAGACGATTACCAAGTTCTGAAATTCGGCATCTTGTCGGGTGAGAACGAAAAAGACCGGATCGCGCGTTACACACCGTTCGAACAGTATCTGGAAAAAGAACTGGGTGTCGAAGTTGAGATCTTCACTGCCGGAAACTATGACGGCGTGATCCAAGCGATTGCCGCCGAGCAGATCGAATTCGCCTTCTTTGGCTCTTCTTCTTACGCCGCGGCCTATACTGCGACCAACGGCAACGTTGATCCGCTGATCTCTCGCGAGCGCAAAGACGGTTCAACAGGATACTACTCTGTTGTCGTGACCCGTTGCGCAGACGGCTACAATGAAATCGCAGATCTGGAAGGCAAAATTCTGGCCTTTGCAGACCCAGATTCCACATCTGGTTATGCGGTGCCTTACTTCAACATCGCAAAAGAAGTTGATCCAAAGGAATTTTTCTCTGCGGTTCCCTTCTCTGGCTCGCATGAAGCTGGCGTATCTGGCGTTGTAAACGGCACGTTTGATGCGGCTGCGACATGGCAGAACAACGAAGTCGATGGTCGCTGGCAGCGCATGATCGACAAAGGCATGATCGAAGCCGGTCAAATCTGCCCGATCTGGGAATCCCCAGAAATCACATCTGGCCCATTCACAGCGCGCAACAATATCCCTCAGGCCCTGAAGGACGACATGGTTGCTGCTGTTATGGCGGTTGCAGACAAAGACCCAGAAGCCTTCAATGCGATGACTGGCTTCAAAGCCGAAGATCCCAACCCTCAGACCGGTTGGATCAAAGTTGATCACAGCCGTTACCAGTGGATCGTAGACATGCGTGATTGGCTGAAAACCGAGCGCCGCAAGTCCAGCTAAGCTGACTGACATTAGGAGGGCCGGCCTGGCCCTCCTTTTCCCTATTCAGGACATTGCCAAATGACCATGACCGCAGATTTGGCGGGCGCACGCGCTCAGCCGTCAGACACGATTTCTGAATTTGAACGCGATTACGGCGCGCAACGCCGTCGCAGCCGTAGGACGTGGGCGATTGGTACCGTTCTTTTCCTGATCATCTTCGCCCTGACGAGTTGGTTGGGCGACTTTTTCAAAGTCACGCAGGTCAGCATGCCGGATGGATCGCGCGAATGGCGTTGGATCATCCCGGCGGGCCTGCCGCGTCTGGGCGACTATATCCAACAAACCCTGCCTGTCTTGCGCTGGGAAACTCTTGGCGCGGATGTCGCCGAATGGTTTTGGCGCTGGAAGGTTTGGATGAACCTGCTGCTGGAAACCGTTTTGATTGCTTTCATGGCAACGGTTTTTGGTGTCGCCGGTGGCTTTCTTCTGTCTTTTCCGGCCTCTCGGAACCTCTCACCGAACAAATGGGTGCTATGGATTTCAAGACGCTATCTAGAAGTCGCCCGCACTGTGCCTGAACTTGTTTGGGCTTTGATTTTTGTCTTCTGCTTCTCTGTTGGACCTCTGGCGGGCGTGTTGGCGATCGGCTTGCATGCAACCGGAGCCTTGGGAAAACTCTATTCAGAAGTGAATGAAAACATCGACATGCGACCGCTTGAAGGTGTGAAAGCGGCGGGTGGCAATTGGTTTGACCAGATCCGATACGGCGCCGTTCCCCAGGTTCTGCCCAACATCCTCAGCTACACTTTGTTGCGGTTTGAGATCAACGTACGGGCCAGTTCGATCATTGGATATGTTGGCGCCGGTGGTCTTGGCCAAGAATTCCGCGAAGCCATGTCCTTGCAGGAATACACCGATCTGTCTGCTCTGTTTGTGATCATCTTCTTCACCGTGGTCGTCATTGATTACGGCTCTGAAAAACTACGCCACCGCGTCATCGGTATGGAGGAACGGACATGAGCATGACACCGCAAGATATCGCCGCCGCAAAGGAACGCCTCCCCTTGGCTTTTACTGCGCCCCTTCCGGTGCGCATCCTGCGCGCAAGCCTTTGGATCGGTTTCACTGGATTGTTTTGCTATTGCCTTTGGGCCTTCAACTTTAGCCCCGAGCGCATTTGGACCGGCCTTGGCCGTTTAGGGAATGTGCTGAGCTTTATGTTCCCGCCCCACGTCTGGGACAATTGGAGAGACTTTTCCGAAGTCCTAAACGGGCTGGGGGAAACCTTGGCAATCGCTTTCTTGGGCACGCTTCTGGGGGCAATCTTTGCCTTCCCGCTGTCGCTTCTGGGGGCAAAGAACATCAACCGTTTCACCTTTCTGCGCCAATCCACACGCCGTGGGTATGACGTGATCCGGGCCTTTGAAACGTTGATCCTTGCGCTGATTTTCATCCGCGCTTTTGGCCTTGGTCCATTGCCGGGTATTCTTGCGATTGCGGTCTCCGAAATCGGAACCTTTGCCAAACTCTTCTCTGAGGCGATTGAAAATACATCGAAAAAGCCAGTGGAAGGCGTGAAAGCCTCTGGTGGGTCTCGGCTACAGCAAATCCGCTTTGGCATTGCACCGCAGGTGAATCCAGTGATCCTGTCGATCCTGCTTTATAACTTTGAATCCAACGTCCGCTCCGGAACAATTCTGGGCATCGTTGGGGCCGGAGGTATCGGCTTTCTGCTGTCTGACCGCATCTCTGCCTACAAATGGGACGAAGCTTGGTCGATCATCTTTTTGATCATCGCCATGGTCTATTTGATTGATTACCTGTCGGGTCTGATCCGCCAGCGGATCATCGGCAAATGGGATGGTGCGAAATGAGCGGGGCAGGGTCAAAAAAACACTTGTCCGAAGCCCCCAACATTCATCCAGAGGCCTCGGTCACCGACTGTGAATTGGGCCAGTGGACCGAAGTGGGCAAAGGCACCATGATGAAGGCGGTGCAGATGGGGGATTATTCTTACATCACCCAGAATTGTCATGTGGTCTGGACCACAATTGGCAAGTTCTGCTCGATTGCGAACGCAGCGCGGATCAATCCTGGCAATCACCCGACTTGGCGCGCGCTCCAGCACCACTCGGTCTACCGCGCAGAAGCTTATGGGCTTGGAGAAGATGATCACGCGTTCTTTGAGTGGCGCAAAGATCATTGGGTGACCATCGGTCATGATGTCTGGATTGGACATGGTGTGACCGTCACAGCGGGTGTCACCATTGGCACTGGGGCCGTCATTGGCGCCGGGGCCGTTGTGACCAAGGATGTGGCCCCCTACACCGTAGTGGGCGGCGTGCCAGCTGCACCAATCAAACGCCGCTTTAGCGAACAACAGGGCGAGGCCTTGCAAGAGATCGCGGTGTGGGATTGGGATCGGGACCGGTATCGTAAGGCGTTGCCGGATATCCGGGCGCTGGACATCGATGCCTTCATCGAAAAATACCGCTAAGGGGCGGCGACCCGGTGGCCACCCGGCGGTGTTCTGGCTGGGCCTGACGGGCCCAATCAAGCCGGTGTTTTAGCGTTTGATTTCAGGGGTGGGGCGACGGCGCGCCACCCCTTTTTGAACTGGGTAACAACAAGCGGGCAGCCACCAACAGGCCCCCCCCTCGATTTTCTACTGGCGGATCGCCCGGCGAAATACCAAGACCCAAAGCTGGATCTTGGATCAGACCTATTGGCTGGGGATAACGATAACACACCACACGCTACCAAACCCAACCAATAGAGCAGCCTGAGCCCGGGCGGCTAACAGACCAAGCCCAATGATTTTAGGTAGGCAAACCCTTTGGGGATGTCGTGCTTGTTGCGCAGCTCAAGAACCAGATGCGGGTCACTGTTGCAATCAGCCAAAGCGGCAAACACCGCAGCCCATTCGATTTCGCCATCCCCCGGTGCCCAGTGCCGGTCTGCATGCCCATCCAAATCTTGCAGGTGCACATGTTGCAGCTGATCAGCGGCGTCACGCACAAAATAGTCAACAGGTGGAGCCCCTGACATCTTGCGCGCCAGATGCGCGTGACCTGTGTCGATGGACAAGGCGATTGCTTTGGATCCAAAGCTTTCGACCATTTGGCGGCGGGTGGCCGGGTCAACGTCTTGGATGTTTTCAATCACCAAAGTGATGCCAAGTGCCTCGGCAGAGCGGACAACGGGCGCCAATATGTCATGAATTCGGGCCAGTTTGGCCTCTGCATAGCCGGGCGCGCAATGCAGGTTGTTCTGATACCAAAGCGTATACGGGGAATGCAGCACCATTTTGCGTGCGCCGATACGATCTGCAGCTTGCAGCGCTTTGAGGAACCGCGCGGTGATCAAGGGGCGCAAGTCGGGGTCTTTGTTGTCGATGTCCAGACCTTCGTAAGGGCCATGGATGCATCGACGCCCTGTGTACCCGTCCAACGCTTTGACGCTGGCTGTGATCAGGTCGTCAAACTCTGTTGTCAGGGCGCGGTGCTTTTGAAAGTCCTGCACTTCGATATCGCGCTCTGCATCAAACAACCACTCTTGATGGCTGGCGATTTCAGATACCGTCAGGCACGCGCCGATTTTCAGGGGAATCATAAGAGGTTTTCCTTGGGTCAGGGATCAAAACAAAGGTGGCAATGGCCAGCACAAGACAGGCGGACATCGCCGCAAAGGACCACCAGCCTCCAAAGGTTTGGGTGGTCCAAGCAAAGACAAAAGGGGCCGAGGCATTCAGCCCCAGCGTGATCACAGAGATCCAGCCAAGACGGGCGCCATAGCCTTTGGCCCCAAACAAAGTAAGCGGCAGCGTGCCGCGGGTGATGGTTTTGATGCCATCGCCCATGCCATAGAGCGCTGCAGCAATCAAAAGGCCGGGCAGGGTAAAGCCAAACAGCAAAATTGTGGCAAACCCAGCGCCCATCAGGGCCAGACTGATGGCATAGGCCAACAGCGGATAAAGGTTACGGCTGACCAGCATCTCAAAAAAGCGTCCCACAGTTTTGAAAGGGCCAATCACGGCCCCCGCCAGGGCGGCCATCGCCGCTGTGTGGCCAAGGTCCTGCACATTGGTGACCCATAGCGTCATCACAGCGCCCATCAGATAGCCCGAGAAGATGAAGGAGATCACCATCCACAGCATGCCTTTGCGACGGTCCGCGCCTTGCAGTTCGGGCCATTGCGCGTCTTGCGGCTTGGTGGGCGCGTCCGCGCTTTTTTGCGGGCCCGCAAGGCAAAAGAAATGGATCGGGGCGCAGGTGACAATCAAAGCGACGCCAAGGATGACCCATGTCGTTTGCCAGCCCCATCCATTGTACAGCCACAGCGTGAGCGGCCAAAACAGCGTCGAGGCGACGCCGCCAAATAAGGTGATGATGGAAATGGATTGCTTGGCGGGCAAATTCAGATCAAGTCGGGCCACGCTGGCAAAAGCCACATTATAGAGAACCATCATGCCGGCGGCTTCGGCACATAAGATGGCTGCGAACAGCCCGTATGTGCCGCTCACCAAGCTGAGTGACATCACCGCAAGCCCGGCCAGAACCGAACCAATGGTCATGATCCATCGTCCGCCAAAGCGATCGACCAGCATGCCCGAGACCGGCGCGACAGCCCCGCCAAAGAACAGCCCCAGCGACAGGATGCCAAAGGCAGAGGAGAGCGACAGACCCAAATCACCCGCCATCGACGGCAGCAACACCGCATAGGCGTACATCAAGGTGCCATAGCCCATGATCTGGGTCAGGCCCAAGCCGATTGATGGCAGGTAATCTCGGTTCAATGGGATCATCCGGCGGGATGTCCGCGATAGGCGCATCGCCCCGCAACCCAAGTGCCAAGGATCGAAGGTGCTTGTCCCTTGGGCCAGTCAACCATCACCAAATCAGCCCGTTTGCCGATTTCGATGTCACCCCGATCCAACAGGTTCATCGCCTGCGCTGGTCCCGAAGACACCAAGTTCCAAAGCGTGGAGCGATCGGCGCGTTTTTCAGCGTCAAGACGGGCCACTGCAGACAACATTGCGGGGTAGAAATAATCCGAGGCCAGCACATTGCACAGACCGGCTTCGACCATATCGCCTGCGCCAAGCGAGCCGATGTGACTGCCGCCGCGCGCCGCATTGGGGGAACCAAACACAATCAGATCCCCGTTCTCGCGGGCGGCTTCGGCAGCTTCGAGCACCATGGGGAACTCTGCGACATGCGCCCCCAGCGCGCGAAAATAGGCGCGGGTTTCGGCGCGGGTGTCATCATGCGACAGCATAGGGGCCTTGGCGGCGCGTCCCAACTCGGCGATCTGAGCGATCATGTCGGGCACCTCTGCGCGTCGATCCCAGACTTTGCCAAGCATGGCGATATAGTCGTCTTCGCTCAGCCCAGCGCGTTTGGCCTTGGAGGCCGTGCGCTGTTTCATTCGGGCGTCATCAAGTGAGGCGATCGAAAAATCAGGCGACAGTTCAAACGCGCGGTTCTGAATTGGCACGTCATAGGCGCGCATGGTCATCGAGGTGTGATCGTTAAAGGCAATTGACGGCGTCAACGGGGCATCGAGCGCCCATTTGATGACGTCCATCGCCTCAATCGCAAAGGTTTCCCAACGCAGTTGCACCCGGTTTTCCACCAACAGACGGGGCGCAAGCGCTTGCATGGTTTGCATCAGCTCTTTGCCACGGGCCACATCCCTCAGGCCCGGCTCCCAGCCCAGCGTGATCGCGTGATAGGCCGTGGCGATGCCATTGGCCGCCAATTGACGATCGGTGTCAATCACGGCGGCATCGGTTGGGAAAAACACGCCGGGGCGTGGCATCAATTGGCGTTCAAATGCGTCGCCGTGCACATCAATCAGCGCTGGGGCAAGGATCTTGCCCGAGGCCTCGATGATCTCGCCGGTTGCTGGACCGCCGATCTCAACGATCTGACCGTTGTCGATGGTCACGGTGGTGTTTTCGATGCCGTTTGGCAAATAGACGTCTGCGCCAACAAAGGTGGTGGTCATGTCTTCTTCTTTCTTTGGTCTTAGGGCGCTCATCGTTGTTCGCCGATAATGGTTTTTCGGGCCCATGTGCTGATGATTTCGATCAAGATGACCACGACGGCGATCATCAAAACGACGGTCATTGCGGTTGGGTAGTCAAAGAGGTCGAAGCCGACTTTCAGCTCGATCCCGATACCGCCCGCGCCGACCAAGCCAAGAATGGTCGAGGAACGCACCGCCTTTTCCAGTGCATAAAGCGAGGTGGACACAAAGGCCGGTGCAGAGGCGGGCAGGGTGGCACAGGCGGCAATATCAAGCCGCCGCGCCCCAGTGGCGGTCAGCCCCTCGGCGGGGCCTTTGTCCACGGCTTCCATGTCGTCCGCAAAGAAGCGGCCGCAAAAGCCGACGGTATCAATCATGATGGCCAAAACGCCGGCAAAGGGACCCAGCCCAACCGCCACCACAAAGACCAAGGCCCATGCAATGTCGGGCACCGCGCGGATAAAGCTCAGCACAGTGCGTGTCAGGGTGTTCACGGTGCGCCCAAAGATCAAACCGCGCGCGGCCAAAAGGGCCACAGGCAAGGACAAAACCACGCCAATGGCCGCCCCGGCAAAGGCGATTTGCAGAGTTTCCACCATTTTCCAGCCCAAACGATCCAGCACTTTGGGGTCAAGATTTGGAGGAAAAGCGCGCGAGGCAAAATCGGCAAACCTTGGAGGTGCGGACAGCACCTTTTCCATCGAAAACCCGGCGCCGTTCAAGGACCAGACAAAGATCAAAATGCCCGCAGCATAGGCCAGAAATGATAGAGCCGAGGGGCGTTCATACCGGGCGGGAAGCGATAAATCAGTCATAAAGACCTCGTAGGTCTGTAGCCGACAAAGAGGCGGCTGTTGCATCCAGTTTTAATTGGCCATCCGCGAGGCCAAGAACCCGGTCACCAAAGGTCAAAGCGTGCTCGATATGGTGAGAGGTGAACACAACTGTGGCCCCCTCACTGCGCACAAGATCAAAGAACATGGCCATGATTTCTTCGCCTGCGGATGGATCAAGCGAGGCACAGGGCTCGTCGGCAACCAACAGGCGGGGGCGGCAGACCAAAGCACGCGCGATGGCGACACGTTGGGACTGTCCACCGGACAAACGATCCGCGCGCCGCGCCGCCAGATGGGCCAAGCCCACCTTTTCCAATGCTTCCAACGCAGCCGTGCGGGCTTGGCTTGGGGCAAAGCTTTGCGACCAATAGCGCGGACCACGGTGCTGGCCCAACAGGCCATGAATGACATTGGTCAAAACCGAAAGGCGCGGCACCAGATTGTGCTTTTGGGCGACCAATCCGGTTTTGGCGCGCAGTCGCCGCAGCTCGCCTGTTGTGGCGCGGGTGACGTTTTGACCCAACAGATCAACCGACCCACCGTCCAATGGGATCAACCCCAAAATGCCGCGCAGAAGTGTGGATTTACCCGTTCCGTTGGCGCCGACCAAAGCCACCGCTTCGCCGCGCATCAGCCGAAAACTCACATCCGAAAAGATTTCTGTTTTGCCAAAGGATTTCGTGACCCCTCGGGCGGTCACATCATGGTCCTGCAAGGCATGCGAAACCGGGGCACTGTTCAGCACCCCGGTTTGATCCCGCATCCCAGAAAGGGGCGGGGTGTCTGTGCGAAGATCAGTCACCGATGAAGTTGTCAAATTGCGGGTAGCCCGCGTTGGAATACATCGAGCGCACATAGTTGTAGGCGCTGTCTTCGATCGCAACGAGGTCCATTCCGCCGTATTTGTCGTTTTCCTCATGCGCAGTGATGCCTGCGATGATGGCTTCTTTGTTGACCAAAATTGACTCTTTGATCACGTCGACTTTCTCGGTTGGAACATGCGCACCCACCATGATCATGTCATTGGGCAAATCCCCAGAGCGCGCCAGCATCTTGAAGAAGCCATATGGCAGATCCATTTCTGAGTTGCGCACCCGCAACCAAGATCCTGCGTTTGACCCCAAGGCATCAATATCACCCGCTTTCAGCGCCTCATGGGCGATGTTGCGCGAGGTGTGGGTCTTTTCGATGTCGTTGACCGGGTCCAGACCATAGTCCGCCAAAACCTGCATTGGGCACAGCATGTTAGAGGTGGAACCGATGTCACCAAAGGCGACTTTTTTACCCTTAAGATCGGCCACTGTGTTGATGCCGCTGTCTGCGCGCACAATGATCGAGCAGTGATAATCTGGACGGCCCAGACCAATCATTGGCACAGCTTGGGTCAGCTTGTTGATCACCACGTATTCAGCTGGGCCAGAGACCACAAAATCAACGGTTTTGGCCCGCAGCGCCTCGGCAGCAGCTGTGCGCGAGTTCACCGCGTAAAATTCGAAAGTTTCCCCAGTTGCTGTTTCCAGCGCGTCCTTGAATGGACCCCATTCAAGTTGCAGGCGTTCCATGCCTTCAACGTCAGTGACAGCCAATTTCCAAGTATCCGCTACAACCGCAAACGCAGATACGGCAGCAAGGCCGAGGCCCAGAACGACAGATTTGAGTTTCATAGTACCCTCCAGATGAAATTCGTTCGAATGACTCTCATCCGAACGCAAAGGGCACATGACTGATGTACGACGATTTTGCGAAATCGGTTGGGATTGGCCCAGAAGAAGGTGCGCTAGTTGTCGTTATCTATTTGAAAATGCTCAATTAAACTGGAATTTTGCGCGATCCTTGATTTAAGAAATAGGCGCGCACATACTGCCCTTGGTTGTGCTTTCAAAAGTTGTGAATATCGGAGGAGTGATATGTTTCATCGCATAGGTAAAGCTGCGTCATGTTTGGTGTTGGCATTTGCAGCCGGTACCACCGCTGGTGAGGTGGCGGCGCAGGCTCAGTCGCCTGCGCAAAACGGGTATTGCACCGGGGCCGTTAAGGCAGACAAAAGAACATGGTATAATTGCGCTGTTCCCAAGAGGAATGGGTACAATTTTCGGGAACACAAGCGGGGGAGATGCGAAGCGTGGTGCGCCGAAAATTCACCGGCCAGTGCTGGATTGGGGGACCCATTGGGCGGAACGCTGGTCAGCAATCCCCTGCTTAAACCCGTTACGACGTCCAACGCGACATGGAGCAAACATTTTAAAGACGAAAACTATGGCTCCGAAGATGTCTATACCGATATCTATATGAAGGTGGTTGAAACCAATCTGACTCGGGCAGGCAAAGGGTGCGAAAACTACGGTCGTCTCAACGCTTTTCTAAACAACATCTTTATCAACGAGCGGGACGAAACCCTTAATCTGGCCCTTATCGTGTCGGAAAATGACCTCGGCAAAGTTACAGCGGCCTCGCTGGAAAACTCGCGCAAGACCGGGATCGTTTATGACATCCTGTCGTTTCAGCACACAATTCAAAACAAGAAATGCACGGCGTCGATTTCCTCTAGCGGATCGCGCCATATTGCGCGGGTGCGTGCCGATCATAAGAAACCATTGCGGTTCAGTTTGGTGTATCTCTCTGACGTGTCCTCCAGCCCGATGGGGCGGTTTGTTGCAGCCGAGGACGGCACTTCTCCGGCGGGCGAACTTGTTGGCACCCTGTTGAACGGTAGAATTGGTCACTACGCGGATGAGCTTCGCGATATTGCAAAGCACATTGTACTGAATAAAGAAACATCTCGGGTCCGTAACGAGGCGATATCCGTCTTCCCATTAAACGAAAAAGGTAACGCGGTCGCAGATGACAACAAGCTGATCTTTGATGTTGTGATCAACGGGGAACGTCTGGCTAAAATCGAGATCTATCAAAGCGATGACATCCCAGTCTTAGGGGATGTGCAGGGTAAGAAGTCGTTTCCTGCGGCTTTGAAGGGCCTCAAAGTGGCTGAACCGGGGAACCGGGCGAAAAACGATGACACATTGTGGAACAAGCTTGGACCAGCACGCCTGCCTGAGATCGTCAATGGTTCTGCCTATGAGACCTTTGACAAGACGGTGACGGCCTGTCGGGGTATGGAAACGTTCTTTGCAGATTACGAAATTCCCAATCGCACGATGGAACGGCTGCAAGCGTTGTTGCTCAAAGAATTCGTTCACGAAGCCACAGCGATTGAATTGGCAAGGTCCAAGGCGAGCGTCAAAGGGTTGAACGCCTGTTTGGATCAAGATGCGCGTAAACGCCATGCTGACATTATCCCACAATTGCTGGCCGCCTCGGTTGAAACTGCAAACACAAGGGCCGCTGCCTCTGCATCCGTGGGGACATGCATGTCATTGGCGCCAAACGGGATGACCCATGGGGAAATCACCTACGCCACCGTTGCCGCAGCCGAGGCCCAGCTGTCGAACCTAAGCAAACCTGCCGACATCCGCGATGGGATCTATTTCGATGAAATCAAAGTGGGCACCGAAGCCTCGCCCAGCATTGAAAGCGTCAGAAAGGATCTGTCGCGCTCTCACACTTGTCACATGTGGTCCAACCTAAATGACGACCCTCAGGGTATACGGACCAATCCCACCTGCGAATTCGTCTATCTGGCGCGGACCAATTCGCACAAGAAAGATCGGTTCTGGGTGACCGTGAGGGCAAAAACGGCGCCGGGGCAAATACCCGTGCCTGTCGCGTTTAAATTGGGTGCGGATATATCGGATTATGTCACCGAAGCGGCGGCAACGGCGATGCCACATTGTGTGAAATACGCCAAACCTTACTATGAATAAGCTGACACCACTGAGGGAGACACAGATCCGGCCAAACGCTTAGCCAGTGTCTCTCTGACAGCTCCCGATATAAAAGGATCGGCCCGCGCTTGACTGGTGCGGGCCTTTTGTCATGGGGGCTCTTTCATTGCGGCGACGCGCGTGACTTTCGTTTCCTATGACTTTTGTCGCGTTGAATTCTGTGCCATATGCTCTGACTTTGAAAACCTCTTGGGTGGGAACCGTCGTTCCAGCCAAGCCAAGATGGGCCCTCCTGCCGGGGCACCAGTTAAAAGATGCGGGAATACCCTGAGAATGTCGCAAACAAGACAAGAGCCGTCAGACAAAAACACTGTTGAAAACCAAGGCTTTACAGGTGTTCGAGAGGCGGCGCGCCTTTCTGTTGCACCGATGATGGATGGGGGCGAGGCTTTCTGAAAGACCTTGTATTGTTGGGCTTAGGAGGTGTCATCGGAATTTGTAGCACTGGTTGTAGCACCGTTGTATTTCCTGAGCATACAATCACTGACAGTATAGCCACGCATTTTCCAAGGAAACAGCTCTTTGCCAATAAATTATCTAAGTGAATTCCCAATCCCCGAGGATCTATTGCCCGAGCTGTTATGGAGCATGCTCGAGCCTGTGGGTGAAGATGTTCAGCACAAAGTTATCGTAGCATAAAGGCACGAACTTGACCCTTATGGTCCAAACCGTGAGCATCTCCATATGCTGATGGCATGTGTGCAAGAGGACAAGCTTGATGGACTGGGAGTCTTGAGGGAAGCGAGTGATGGCCTTGTTTCCTCGTCGACGGCCTTCGTCCAAGAAAAGGGTGGGTGTGCCGAGTATGTTCCATCAGTTTCGGGATTTGATTACGTGGTCGCAGCCTGGGGCGATGGATCGTTTTATAGCTACAACCTTGCTGAAAAAGTCTGGATGTCTCTTGGGCTTTCCCCACGTTGTATCGGCGGGGAACATCAACGAATTGCCTACGACGATTTTGGGTTGCCAGAATTCGGCGTCGCTGAGGGCGAGATATCGACGGAGTATTTCTTTTCCTCGAAGAGAAATATTCAATGGGTCATGAGTAACGAATACCTGCGCCGGTATCTATGGATGCGTGGGTGCTTTGGCGTTCGCGTTTTCTTTTACGAAGCGTTGTTGTCGGACACACCTGAACTTCGATCCGTGATGAACGGCTCACCTCATTTTAACGTGCAGCCTGAAGACGGTTGGTATGAGCTCGACATACGCGAACATAATGGAGGGTTGCTGATCCAAGTTTGGGCGACGGTCGTCGCAGTGTCTCCTGAGCTTTGCTCGGCGCCAGATGCTAATGGCCTCGTTTGGCCCGGCGTTGATGGTTCTATGACTCATGATCGTGCAGATGCGCTCGTCGGGTATGAAGAAGTGATCTATCTCGATGACCGATTTCTTGAACGCTATGAACAGAACGGTCACTTTGATACTGTGCCAGTCAATGCCCATGGGCGCTGGCTTTGTAGCCCTCCTACAAGGGACAATGGAGTTTTACCGATTTAACTCGGGTCGGGCGCAATATGATTAGAGCGCCCATTCGTGAGCTCTACAAACCTAAGCCTGATCGAGAAATCGTCCACGCGCATTCTTACGCTTTGGATCCAGCGGTGGTCGGCGGTTTCGACCACACTGAAGAACATATTGCGGCTAAGACTGAAAGACTGATCGAGCAGCTACTAAGACTCGGCGACAATCTTTCGTCTTTGGGTCAAAGATTGGGTATCACGAAAACATGCAGTGAGATTGTCGGGTTTTCACGCCAAGAAATAGAAGCAAATGGGTGGCTGAAATACCCCGAACTCCAGCGTCTTGCGCAAGTTGCCCCGCTCTCTATGACTGAGCAGGCATTCCTTGCGCGTTGCAAAAGCCTTCACGAGATCTGGCAGCGTATTCCGAACGGTTTTTTGCGCCTAATCATTAAGAAGGCGGGGCATTCGAACAGCAAGGTGAAGGACCTCGGGAGTCTTAGGATTCTGCAGGGTTTGTTGAACATTGTTGAACGGCTCAACAAAGAAGGCGATGATGTAGGTTCTTTCGATGCAGCCCCAGAACAGGAGGATTTAACCGAAAGAAATCCCGCTCTTGCTCCGCTTTTTATCAACAATGAACTGCGAATTGCAGATGCCCATGATGCTGGTGGAGTTCTCGCTGCGTTGGAAAGCATTGACTTTGATATTGCCGCTTTAAGCGAAGGATATGGCAATGCCCTTGATGCGGTCTTTGATGGAGTGATAGTGGCGTTTGCTCATCTAAACACCCAAATCGAGACTTTGCTATGATAGTTATTCGGGTCCGGGGTTGCGGGACTACAGGCATTCTACAACACTGAAGTTTTTGCAAAAGAAGTGTATTCTTCCATTCTCAACAGTGCAGACGCACGCCGAGCCTGGATGTAACGCGCGAGACAAGTCAGAGGGACGACGCGAGTTGGAATTTTTTTCATCCGCGCGGCTAAGAAGTCGAGCTGTATCGTGCCCCTTTTAATCTTTCGTTCAAGCACCTCGGGTTCAAGGCCGAAGTATTCTCTGGCCACAGTCTGAAATGGGATCTCCTCCTGACCATCATGGCGGGCTAACAGTAGCATCAATGTAGTCATACTCGTCTTAGATCCCGACCAACTTCATTTCTTTTTCGGCGGCTGCGCGACGTGTGTCGATATAGTCTGCGAGATCGACCAAATGGACACCCTTGGCGCACTTCTGGCTCCCTTCCTCCATGAGCACGAGCGGAAGGCGAATCTCGCCAGCGCGAATTTTTTCGTGAAATTTCCCGACAGAAAGCTTGAACCAATCTCGTGCCACTGTTTCGGAGTCGATGATTGCCTGAGCGTTATACATCGTCATCATCATGATCGCTGTTTTCATCTGGTCTTCCTCGTTTGCGACCGCGCCAAAGACGGCTGGCCTTGTTGCGAAAACCGACACCCCATAGTGCCGGTTTTGAGGAGATGGGTCGTTTGCAAAGATGCGAAAACTTATTTTCGGAAAGTCCGACACCTTAAAATTCGGACGCGTTCCAAAGTTTGGGGGCAGGGGATCAATTACCTGCCAACAGCCTTCCGGTCTCCCGTATTGCCGCGATCTTGTCCTCAAGCTTCCGATGGCCCGAGCGAAGCTGTCGCCAGCGCCATGCGAGATTGATCAGGTCGATGACCTTCGTATCGGGGACGTTCTCCGTGTCGATGTCCGTCTCCAGCGCGCGATCGCCGAGACCCTCGCGGTATGCGTTGGCGAACCGGCGGATCTGATTGCCGAGCAGTTCAATACGCTCGTCATAGAGGTCATACAGTCCGCTGCGGTCGGCCAGCTTTTGCAGCAGGTCCAGGGTCAGCTGTTTTGTGCTGCCCTGAGGCGCCAATCCTGCCTCGCGCCATTCTTGCGCCAGCAGGCGACCTTGAGTGATAGCATTGAGCGTCAGTTCGTGAAGCTCTCGTTCGGTCTTTTCATCCATTGATTTGGACCCTCCGATTTTTGGGACCACGCCATGTGATCACCTCAAGACGCAGACAGGCGGAGGGTGCTGCCAGCAGGTGCGTTCAGTCAGCGGGAGCGATGCCCGACTGGGTCGAGGCGAGCGTTTCCCGAGCCGGCCACTCAACTCCGGCCCGGGAACTCTCACTCATGAACACAGGAACCAGTGTGCTCTGGTCCCCGAGGGGCTTGCGTTTCCGGTCGCGCCCTCACCAGGACGGGCGTGATCGAAACGGAAAGCGTCTCGGCGGGCTTCTCCTTTCTTCGCGTATCGCATTGCCGCCTTGCGGACAGGTCAATGGGCGCGCTGTGGCCGCGTGGTTGTCCGGCGGAGGGCCGGAGCGTCCGCGGGTGGCTTGTGCGCTGCTGGGGTGGCGCTGTGGGTCCCTTTCTGCCCCCAGGCCGGGGCCAGGCGGGCGGGCTATGCCCCTGTAGCGGGCACGGACCTGTCCGCGGTCTCGCCGCCACTGGTTCAGGCAGCATTCCTACGCGTTTCAGCTCGTAATACTTGGTCCGACTGATCCCGAGCGCGGCCCAAGGCTTGGTGCGCGAAGCGCTGTTGGCGGCCAGGTATTCGTCGCGAGACATGGCACCGTTTGAGGCGCGGCGCTGCCGTTCGGCCTCCGCCTTGCGACGTTTTCTTTCCTCTTCGGGGATCACCTGCTTTAGGCCAAGGGCGCGCGCGAGGTCAGGCGTAATGCCGAGCTGCTCGGCCATCGTTGCGCCCTTATAGTGATAGCGACCAGGGGCCCAGGAAGTCGCGCTGGTGCGCAGCTTTGCCTTTTCAGTGGCCTGCCTGATGATCGCAGTCACTTCGCTCCGGTCCAGCCCCGGTGTCGCGCTCTGCGCGGCTCTCAGAATTTCCGCTTCCAGATCTATGACCTCCGGCAAATGGGTCAGGCACGTCGCGTGGAAGTGCAGCCATGTGTTTCTAAGCCCTGTCGGTATCAAACCGCCATGCGCGTCCCGAAAAGCCGCCAGATCATCGCGGATCAACCTGAACCGCTCTGCTTGGGTCAGCCCGCGCGGCATCGTGGCGTTCGCCTTACTCTTCTTAACCTTGCGCTTCTTTCGTTCCTGCAACTCGGCGCGGGTCGGCCTGCCTGCGGCCCGGTAAATCTGATCTGCCAGATCGTCGAATTGATACCGTTCTGCACAGCCGCCGCTGACCCGAACTTCCTGTTGCGACTTTTCGTTGAGAGTGCCAGGGATGCGGAAGACGCGGGTGGCATCTCTGCAGGCCTTGTCTGCCCCGAAGGCGCCCGTCAGGTCGATCAGCGCCCCCATCGCACCGTTCCAGCGCCGCAGCGCCGAGGCCGGGATCGGCTCGATCAGCCAGATGGCGGCAAGCCCGCGCCCCGTTTGCAGAAACACTGACGGTTGCGGCAGTCCAGAGATCAGCAGATGAGCGGCGAAGGAACTCTGAACCTCGGCGGGCGGTTTTCCCTGCCATTGCGGGAGATGGAAATAGTCGAGATCGACATAAAGCGCGTTGAGCGCTGCCAGCGACTTCAGCTTCCGCCCATACCAAAAACGGTTCAGCGACAGAAAGCTGGTCCGGTCAACAAAGTGCGGCATCTGCGCGATCAAGGGCGCGGCCTCGTAGGTATGGGTTTGAACCTTTTCAGGCCCATGCTTGCAGAGAACGGCGGCTTTCCCGCGGGATCCTTCGGGATGCAACAGGTGGAAGTATTCCTCGGCGGTAAGGTCGAGGATCTGGGCGGTCGGGGCGAATTCGCAGGGACTGGTGTGTTTCATCCCGGGGAAATGGTTCCCGGGCCGCGATCACAGAAAAAATCGGATGAATTGATTTAGGGGTGAAGCTGCGGTGCAGAAGAGTGGCGCGCCGGGCGCGGATCAAAGTCGTTCGGACTTATCAACCCGACAAACTGACCGACTTACTTGCACACCAACAAACTGATCTACTTACCTACAAACTTCCGACCTTCGGACTTACCAACTTACTGACTTTTCGCCCTTTTCCTCAGGCGCGCAAAAAATTTTGGAAGTTTGTTTTTCCGGTTTCGCCATCGATCCCACGTCTCTCCTGCAATCGCAAAACAAGGAGTTACATCGATGCGCACACCTATTCATTCCGACGAAGATATCATCGCAAAAGGCACCACCCTGACGGCGCAGCTTGGCCGGGAGATCTCGGCAACTGATCTGTTCAAGGCGCTTGGCAACAAGGGCAAATTCTCGCGGGTTCGCGATATCTGGGAACAGCACATGGCAAGCCAAGAAGAAGAGCAGCAACTTGCCGAAGTCCCTCTGCCAGACAGCACCCAGACGCTGATCCAGACCGCCATTGCGGCACTGGAGCAGAGCATGGAGGCGATGCTGCGCGGTGAGATCGCCCGCCTCACGGACCAGAACCTCCGACATCTCGCTTTGCGCGAACGTGACTTCGCCATGCTCGAGGCCGAGCATGCGAACACGGTAAAGAGGTTGAACAGGCAAATCGCGGACCTGACGCAATGCCTCGATGATCTGTCGGCCGAAGCCGAGATCAGCGAGACCGAGGACCCCGTCGCCGAACCCGTCGAACCTGTGGCGACAAAGCCGGCTCCGGCAAAGGACGCCCGGCGGGCGGCTCGTAAGTTTCCAAATCAAACGGTGAAGAGAACTCTGGCCCCGCGCAAGGTGGGTCGTCCTCTTCGCTCAAAGCCCAAGCCAGAGCCGAAGCAAGATCAGACCCCGTCTTGAGGCTGTCGAGCTGCGTCGCATCTGACAGCGCGGCCTCAGCTTCCTCTACCGTTTGAGCCATTCGAAGCCGGTGCTTTTCAGCATCGGCCTTTTTCCTGCGCGCCGCTTCCCGTTCTCGGGCCACGATTTCAGCTGACAGGCGCGCTTTTTCACGTTCCAAGGCGCGCAGCTCCAGCCACGATTTCCAGACGTCCTGGTTGTGCTGTTTGATCGCCGCACGCCGCCTTCCAGCCGCGCTGGTGTCTTCTCCCAGCTCTTCGAGGCGGCGCGACCGCTCAGCCCGGCGCGGGCCCAGATGGTCTTGGGCAACCAATCCCTCAGGCGCGTCGCCTGCTTTCGCCATCGTCTCGTAGGAGCGCAGATCGATGCGCGCCGACGACCCGATGCGCTTCAGCGCCGCGTTGGTGCGTTTCTCCCATTCCTGTCTGATCCGCAGGATTTCCTCCGGTCCCGTTTTCTTATCGTCGAGCAGTCTGGTCTTTGCACCGAATGCTCCGGTCTGCGAACACACGGTGCGCGTCGTCATCAGGATGTGGGCGTGGAAGTTGCGATTGGTGAGATCAGGATTGAACAGCGCCGACAGGTAGCTTTCACTCCCCATTTTGAGTTTGTCGGCGGCGTGCAGCTTTTCCGTGTTGCGGTCGAGGAACCGCGGCGCGTGTATGTCGGCTTGAACGGCGACGCCATACTCATCCCGCAGCCATAGGCCAAATCCTCGAGCAAGCCGCACCTGCTCGGCCAGCGGTAGCTCGGCCGGCAGTGAGGGGCGCAGTTCCCGGATGACCCGCGCATTGCCTCGCGTCTCAGCAATTTCGGCGGCGTTCCAAAGATCTTCGGCGCTGCCTGACCAATTGAAAAGCTCGTGCGACATAAGTCCGCCGCGTTTGCCCGCCCGAAACCGTCGCCCCAGCCGCGTGTCCCGGTAGGAGGCGCGCGCAGTGTAGGCGGCGGATTTGACAGCGCTGCTATCGTCGGCGCGAGAGTGAATGACGACTTCAAGTCGGGAGGCTGGATGTATCATCCCATGGATGTCGGTCCCGAACCCGGCATCCGCTCCCCAGCCCCGCCGGCCAGGCGCGCAGGCAAACTTTAGTTTGCGTAACTGCGCGCATCACCTTTTCAAGGCGTGCGGGGGCCGCGCTACGGGCGGCCGTGTGGAACACTTTTCAAATGCGAAAGGAGCGGCCGCAACACCGGGGCACCATGTCCTGTTCAAGCAAGTCAGAAATGGGAGAATGAAATGGCTGACCTGGATATGCAAATTGAGAAAGCCCGCCAACGGCTGCGGAACCTTCAGGGCAAAGCGCAGAAGCTCAAGCGCAGCGATGATACTCGAAGGAAGGTTATCTATGGTGCTGCTGTTCTGAAGCTGCTGGACGACAGCATGGGAGAAAAGGCGGAACGGCTTCAAAAGCTGCTGCATGAGCGGATCACCCGCAATCGTGACCGCGTTTTTTTAGGGCTACAAGAACTGCATCCTAACTCTCCAATGAGCCGGGAATGAGACTCCGCTGCAGTCGCGAAGTGTGGGCGAAATGATCCGCCCTTTGTTTTCCGGGGGCCCAGAAGTAAGGACACTGGGTTGTGGATGAAGTTAACAAACACATCACGCGCGAAGCTAATCGCAAGTTTCTTGGACTGCCACAGGTGGTTGAGAGTGGAAACGTCAACTTAACGACAGTTACCGCAAGAATAGAGGTCTTGTATGCTTTGATGCCGGATTTCTTCGATCCTACCCGCGAGCCTTTGAGCTAAGAGCCACTTCCGCTGTTTTTCGTGCGAGTTTGTCGACTGCTTCGTTGAATGTATCGCCCGCATGACCTTTCACCCATTCAAGTCGGATTTTAAGCCCTTGGCTCGCCTCTTTGTAGTCCTGCCATAGGTCGTGGTTGCTGGAAATTACGTGGCCACTTTTGATTGCATTGCAAACATATTTGCTGTCGCTCCGTATGATTGCCGAACTTCCAACAGGAACACTTTTTATGGCCTCGATGACAGCCCGAAGTTCCATTCGGTTGTTCGTCGTGCCAAAATCTGAGCCTGATTTTTCCACTCCGGTTTCATGGAATATGTAAGCCCAAGCGCCGACTGGAGATAGCCCAGTTTCTTTGTTTGCCTTGCCTCCTGTAGAACCATCGGTCGAAATTTGGACTGTTGAATTCGATTTCCGAAAACTCCTGGGCGGGTCCAAAGTGAATGGTGCTTCGTGAAGGAGCTTTGGTTTGATGTCCTCAAGGAGGCCTACGCCGCCAGTCCGGCGTCGATCACGTTGGTTCATATGTTTGCTTTGCAAAGCATACCAAGATCGGAATTCTGCCAGTTGACCATCTAATTTTTTGTCCAAGTCACGTATGGTCTGCTGAGCATTGCCATAGGCAAAGGCTTCCCCCCAACCACGGACAACGCTGTCAATAACTGTTAGTGTTTGCACATATCTGCTTCTCGCAGAGAAGCTATTCTGCGTTTTGCGAACCTGCCCGATCGCTGCTTTTCCTGCTTTAATCCGGCTGTCTATCTTCTCAATGAGGCTACGACGGGCTTTCTTGTTTGGCTGAAAAAGGCCAGGGGCACAGTCGAACCCCAAAAAGGAGAAACCTCCGCTATGGGCGTTGCCGAATTGAGCTTTGTCGGGTGAAGAATTTCCAGAATAAGGATCATGGCACTCGAGGCCGTTGTCCTTTAAAAACTTTCGGGCTGACTTGAAAGCACCACGGCATCTCTTTTCGGAATCCGACATGATGACAAAGTCATCAATGAAGCGAACGCAAATCACTCCTCGCTCGTTGAATTTTTTGTCAAACTCATAGAGCAGGATATTCCCAAACAGTGGAGAGAGAGGCGAACCTTGTGCAACGCCTTCACTGTCGGTTGGAAAGATTTTACGATCTTCACCAAGCTTGGCTTCGTTGCTCAAGACAACCGTTGACGCCTGATCCAATAGCGCCAGGAATTCTGGATCTGATACATCGCTTGAGATGGCATCTAATACCGTTTTTCTGGGAACTCCGTCAAAAAAACCAGAAATATCCGATCTCACGAAGTGGATTCTTCCGTCGTCAAAGGCACGATCAATCAGCTGCAGCCCATGTGGAACGCTGCGATTAGGAACTCCCCCAACGCTTGTTGGCAACGTATTCACGGACTTCACAAAATCCGACTTGCTTTGAAGGGTATCGAGCAACGCCCTTTCCACGATACGATTGCGGACTGAAGCCATGACGATGCCCCTCTTGCCGCCGCTCGACTTCTTGACTGTAACGCCTCGCTGGAGATCGAACTTAAACTTCCCAGACCGTAGTTGTTTTTGAATCTGCCTGACGTTGCGCAGGGAATTCCTGTCGAACTCTTCTATCGCATCGCGGGTCTCATCGGCCGATGAACGCCGGCCATTTGATTTGATTTTCTGCCAGGCTTTGAAAAGCGCACGCTGCTTGGTGGCTTCTTCAAAAAAACGCCCCATAAAACTCTCTCTCTGGTAGGCGGCTTCGGAATGCCACGCCTCACCTCTCGAATTGCCGTTTGCTCACCAGGACCTTGGCCGCCATTCATATGCGATACGGCCTCGGCACCCTGTAGGACGACCCACGGTTCAGCACCGTTCGCCGACCCGCCCGTTCCGATCGTCACGGCGCTCACAAGGAGCCCGCAGACCAGAGTGGTCAGGATGAGCGCACCACGACATGTGGCCGCGGCGCTCAGACACCAGCGCAGAACGCGGGCGTGTTTTTGGTTGCGTCAATCTTCATCGCGCAGTCTTCCTTCTTTAGGTAGCTTACCTTTTTCGGGCGGATTGCAAGCGAAAATCGCGCGCAGGGTCCCGGCGAAGCCCAAAAGAAACCCTACTGACCACCCGAAGTTTCATCTCGATCTCGAAATGAAAGGCTATGGCCATGTGAGAGGCAAGGCTTGCCGTTTGCTCACCAGGACCTTGGCCGCCATTCATATGCGATACGGCCTCGGCACCCTGTAGGACGACCCACGGTTCAGCACCGTTCGCCGACCCGCCCGTTCCGATCGTCACGGCGCTCACAAGGAACCCGCAGACCAGATAGGACAAAGCCATGATAAGATAATGGTCCTGCTTTGAGGTTTCAATAGGTGTTGTGGTCGGGGCAGTAGATTTGCCTACATATGGATGTTTGAGGCGCCCAAGTAATATGTGGATTGCTATCGGATTTGCGACGCACGCTGGAATAAAAGTGGCTCTTTTCGTGCTCGTGAATCAAATCCAACGTCATTTCCTGTGCCTTATCGACACCGAAACTTGAAAAGTGAGTTGTAGCAGTGGCCATGATGGCAATCACCAGAAGTTGCAGAATTTCTTCGGGTGCAGCGCCAATGTCCTTCGCTATTTCGGGGACGAGGAGAAAAGCCGATGCAGCAACGTCGTTGCGCTGCGTTTCGGTGTCACCGATCGCCTCACCAATTCGATGTTCACCAATCTGGCTGCGAACTTCATGAAAAGTGCGAGACGATAGGATTCCCTGAAGGTTAGCTTGTTCACATAAGAATTTGTCAGCTAAATTTCCAAAGCCTTCAGATGTGCGGACAATCATCTCCGCGCCGGCGATTAGGCCGATAAGAAAGTCCTCAAGCCGAGGGATCCCTCGTTTCTGAGCGCTAACCCGTAAGGAGGCAGCCAGATAGACTCCAGTTGCGATGATACTGTGGTGACGAATTGTGCTTGTTTAGGTCATGTCGGAATTCTCCTGGAAACTTGATGGGCAGCGCCCACCAATTCAGGCGGGTGCTGCAAATTTGCATTTGGAAGGGGAGCGAAGCGCTTAGGCTGCTTGAACTGCCTTCGGTCTACCCCGCCGGCCGCCAAATAGCCGGCAGGTTTCCAGAATGCTCTTTGGCGCTTTCCGCTTGGCAGGATGGATGCCCAATCGCTCTTTTTGTTTTTCACGAAACGGAAGTTCTTTGTAGCACTTGTTGATGAACGGAGAGGCGAAAGCGGGAAACCCACCAATCCGAGAGGTTCCGATACTTGGCTTAATGCAAAACCGAGGATCATCTTTTCGAACGCGGATCCTGCGTTGGAAAATGAAGCGGGTCGGCTTATCCAAATTAAATTGGGATAGCATCTCTGGGCTGCGGGCTGTCAGCTCGTGTTTGTTGGATTCTTCTGGAACAAAGCTACTCGTCCCGTAGGCGATCACGACTTCTTCCGTTTCGTGATCTTCATGAAGAACGATGCAAGGCCTGTTCTTCAAAACTCCATTTTTCCTGTAAGGAAATTGAAAGGTGACAACGTCACCGACGGTGATCGAACGCTGCGCGTCCGGCACAAGTGCCATCATGATGGGCTCCGATTTTGAGGAAGGAAATCGACGCCCTTGGGTTACACCCCTTGCTCTCAAGGGATGTAACTACTCCCTTCGAGTTTAGGTGAATGCCAGAACGTCATGACGAACGCTCTGGATTCACTAAACTCTTAAGGGAGTTAAGAAGGCTAGCGCCTTAGATGGAATTTTTGGCGAGCTCGTCAAGGTGCTGCGATTAAAAAAGCTTGCCTGTTGCCTTTGAGTGAGCCGGTTCGGTGGGGCGCTTTCGATGCGTAGATGCCCGAATTTGTTGGAAAAACAGGGGCGCAGCGCACATCAATAGGTTGCATGGCCAGCAAGCTGCCAATACAAATCTTTTAGAGGGTTTTGTTTGGCGCTCGTTGTTTTCCTTTTGATTACAGGATCCTTTAATGAACCCGACCGAAATTTTTGAAGCGCTTGAGAAGATTTCGTCCGAGCCATTCGACCCACTTGAGTTTCCCTTCGCCTTTGCTGAAGCGACGGACGTGGCTCAGGCCGCCATCGCTAAACTGCGGAACGGAACAACCAACAAGTCAGATCAACCCAGCGGGGTGCTGGTCAACAAGAAGTTCCATTATGCGCCTGCGCTTGACGGCATGGCGGACATCACGCTTGAGGCGCTTAGGAGTTCCAAAAAGACTAACACTGCCAAACCAGCAGTCCTTATCGCGACAGATGGCGAGATGGTCGCGGCCGAGCAGCGGATAAGCGGCGAAACCCTTCATTGCCGCTTTGATGAGATCGGCGACAACTTTGGGTTCTTCCTGCCGGCTGCGGGCAAGGAGCGTTATGACGCGGTGCAGGAAAACCCTGTCGATGTCAAAGCGACCGGCAAACTGGCCCGGCTCTATGACGCGCTGGCAAAAGCCAATCCTGAATGGGCAAGTGATGAACGTCGTCACGAGATGAACCAGCTGATGATGCGGCTGATCTTCTGCATGTTTGCCGAAGACGTGGGCATCTTCCCTGACAATCAGTTCAGCCAGATCCTGTTCAGCCACTCGGGCAACAAAGGCGAGGAAGCCCGCGAGGTGATCATCGCTGCCTTTACCGCCATGAACCGCCCCAGGGGTAAGCGCGGCGATCTGCCGGGTTGGGCAGGGGATCTGGAATACGTCAACGGTGGGCTTTTTGCTGGGGCGATTGATGCGCCCAAATTTGACGCGCCGTCCTATCGCTACCTGCGCGATGCATGTGATCTGGACTGGCGCGAGATCAATCCCGACATCTTTGGGTCGATGATCCAGTCGGTAGCGGACCCGAAGCAACGCTCTGAATTGGGGATGCACTATACCTCTGTGCCCAACATCATGAAGGTGATTGGGCCCCTGTTTCTGGATGACTTGGACGCGGAGATTGAGAAGGCCTGGGAGAGGCCGAATGCCCTGAAGCGGCTTCTGACGCGGCTTGAGGGGATACGGGTGTTTGACCCTGCCTGCGGGTCGGGCAATTTCCTGGTCGTGTCCTACCGCCAGCTGCGCGAGCGCGAGATGCGGATATTGAAACGGTTGGAGGAACTGACGGGCGAGGGCTCAAAGCAGATGTTTTCGGCCGTCCAAATCGCCAACTTCCACGGGATCGAAATCACGGATTTCGGCGCCGAGACCGCCAAGCTGGCGTTGTTCATCGCTGAGTATCAGGCCAATGCGGTCTTCCGCGAGGTGTTTGGTCAAGGCCCAGCCAGTCTGCCGTTACGCGATAGCGCACATATCGTATGTGAAAACGCGCTGCGAGTTGACTGGGAAAACGTCTGCCCACCGCCTTGCGACGGGGAGGAAGTGTTTATCGCGGGCAACCCGCCGTTCTACGGAGCGAAAAAACGGAAGCCATGGCAGACTGAGGATATGGTGCGAAATGGCCTCGAGAATTTGCTACTTCTCGATTATGTAAGCACATGGTTTTTTAAGGCTGCCAAATTTGCGGCAGGGCAGTGCAATTTCGCTTTTGTTACTACAAGTTCGATCTGCCAGGGTGAGCAGGTTGTCCCCATGTGGAGTAAGATGTTCGAGGCACCTTGCCGTATTCGCTTCGCATATCGGCCGTTTATGTGGAGAAACTCTGCGGCAGACAATGCAGGAGTCTGGGTGACCATTGTTGGGTTGGTAAGTGGACAGCCTAAAGTTGCTGTTCTCTATGATGACAAAGTTCTTTCTACGGCAGGGGAAGTCAGCCCCTATCTGCTTCCTGGAAGGTTTATTCCGGTAGCGGCATCATCTAATCGACTTTTTCCGGTTCCGGAGATGGTTATGGGGAGTAACCCTGTGGATGGGAAAAGGCTTGGGCTCTCTGTCTTAGAGAAAGAGGATATGATTCAAAGTGATCCAAGGGCGGAAGAGTTCATACTTCCGTATTTGGGCGGGGACGAACTGATTAGTGACAGTTCCCGGTTCTGTTTGTGGATAGACGACGCCAGGTTAGAGGAAGCGTTGTCTGTCGAGGGTATTCGTTCAAGAGTTAATCAGTGCGCTAAGTATCGTGCAGGAGCGGGTAGAGATGCCCGCAAAGTTGCTGATATTCCTCATCGATTTTGCTATTCAACATATCAGAATGCGCCTGCTTTGGCTGTCCCAAATTCACAATCGTCCAGCCGCGAATTTATTCCTGCTGTAATGCTTTCCGCTGGAACGGTGTTAAGTAAAGAGGCCTTTGCGGTCTATGACCCACCAGATTACCTGCTTTCCGTCGTATCATCCTCTTTACATCGACTTTGGTTAGCATCTCTTGGTGGCCGGATTGGAAATGGATTTCGCTACTCCGTCCGAGTTGTCTATAATACTTTTCCAGTTCCAAACTTCTCGGACGAGCAGCTTGAGGCGCTCACTGCCTCGGCTCGCAAGATTCTTAAGACCCGTTATAGCCATTATCCGGCCACCATCGCCGAACTCTATGACCGCGACAAAATGCCTGACGATCTGCGCACGGTGCATCGGGAAAACGATGAGTTGCTGGAAACCATGTATATCGGGCGGCCGTTCCGCAACGATACCGAACGGCTGGAGCATTTATTCAAGCTCTACGCCGCCAAGATTAAACAGGTTGAAAAAGATGCTGCGAAATCCAAACGCGGCAAGAAGGGCAAATAGATGGCTCAGATGTTAAACGTCCAATACGGGCACAAGAAATCCAGCACCAATCCCATGGGCATGCGCGAGATGCAGGCGCGGGCCTATGCAGCGCGGGCGGCGCAGTTTCTGCTGCTCAAGGCACCGCCAGCGGCTGGGAAGAGCCGTGCGCTGATGTTCATCGCGCTCGACAAAATGCGGCATCAAGCGCGAGGGAAGACCATTGTTTGCGTGCCCGAGACCTCGATCGGAGGATCTTTCCGCACAACTGATCTGACAACCTATGGGTTCGAGGCGGATTGGGAGGTCGAGGACAAATGGAACCTTTGCCTGACGGGCGAGGATGCGTCGGACCAAAAGGTGAAGGCCTTCGTCGATTTCATGGCTTCGGATGCGGAAGTGTTGGTCTGCACCCATGCGACGTTCCGCTTTGGCTATGAAAAGGTGGTCGAGGCGCAGGGGCCGGAGGCGTTTGATGACTGCTTCATCGCGATTGATGAATTCCACCATGTGTCCGCGTCTGACAACAACCGTTTGGGCGTGATCCTGCGCGCCCTGGTAACGCGCGAGAAGTGTCATTTGATGGCGATGACCGGCAGCTATTTCCGCGGCGACGCTGACCCTGTGCTAAGGCCCGAGGATGAGGCCAAGTTCACCACGATCACCTACAGCTATTATGAGCAGCTGGAGGGCTATGAGCACCTCAAGGCGTTAGGTGTGAACTATCAGTTCTATAAAGGTAATTACGTCAACGGCTTGGCGGACGTTCTGGATGTTTCTCAAAAGACGATCATCCATATCCCGCATCGTGGATCATCGGAGGCATTTGACGACAAGTTCAACGAAGTCGGCAAGATCATGGATCTGATCGGCACCCATAAAGGGCGCGAAGAGTCGACGGGCTTCGATCTAGTTGAGACGGCTGATGGACGGCTGCTCAAAATCGCAGATCTGGTCGATGATGGGCCGGGGCGGGATATCGTCAAATCGGCGCTGTCGCGTGAGGTAAAAGGGCCTGACGGGAAGCGGGACGATAAGGCTGACCGGGCCAAGGTCGATATCATCATCGCGCTCGGGATGGCCAAAGAAGGGTTTGACTGGGTCTGGTGCGAACACGCGCTGACCATCGGCTATCGGTCATCACTGACAGAGATCGTTCAGATCATTGGCCGCGCCACCCGCGACGCCCCAGGCAAGCCACGGGCGGTCTTCACCAACCTTGTGGCAGAACCGGGTGTTGAAACCGGCGTGGTCACAGATGCAGTGAATGACATGCTCAAGGCGATTTCAGGATCGCTATTGATGGAGCAGGTGCTGGCACCCAACTTCAAGTTCTACCGGCGCGAAGACGGTGACATTCGGGAGCCCGTGGCCGTGGACGGGCAGGGGAATGTCATGATCGGCATCAAAGGCCTTGTAGAGCCCCCCACAGAGCGTTCCAAAGACATTTGCGAGCAAGACATGCATGACCTGATGGCGGCGGCCTGTCAGGCGATGGACAAACGGGTTTTGTCACCTGAGACGGCACCTGAAGTCGCAACTCAGATGATTTTGACCGACATCATCGAGAAACGGTATGAGACGCTTGATGACGAAGAGGCCGAGAGCGTTCGTCAGCATTTGGCTGCACATATGAACATTCTGACACTGGCCAGAGATGAACAGCAAAAGGGCATGGCCGAAGCTGGATCTGTTTTTGAAGGCAAACCCGTGCCTGCTGATGACGGTGAGGATGATGACGATCTTGCCGGTGCGCCGAATACGCTTCTGCAAATGGTCAAGAAGTTCATCAACGTGCGAGATATCGATGTGGAGCTGATTGACAGCGTGAACGCGTTTCAGGAGCGGTTTGAAGTTGCCTCTAAATCGCTGGACTCAAAGCTTCTGGCACATGTGCAATCAGCCATGGTCGCGATGCGGGTCGACATGTCAGAGGACGAGGCGCGAACCCTTTGGCCGCGTATCAAAGCATTTCGGGAATCCGAGGGGCGGGAACCCAATCCCAACTCACCTGATGCGCTTGAAAAGCGTATGGCTGAAGCGCTGTCATGGCTAAAGGCACAGAAGGCCAAGCGCATGCGTGAAGGAACGCTGTAATGCCACGCCCCACGCTTGATGACATCTTTTCTGAGCCAGATGAATTTGGATTGCTGGCGGTAAAGCCCCGCGCGGTTGGTGCCCAGAATACTGATCGGGGTTTGGCCGTATTGGGCGAGGTGAGCTATTTCTTTGAACAGGCGGGCCACTTACCTAACCCAGACGCCGCTGACCATGAGGAAATGCGTCTCGGCACAATTTGGGAGAAACTAAAGCAGAACCCAACGGATGAGATGTTGGCCTCTGATCGCTTTGGATTGCTTGTGGCGCAGGAGTTTCCGCAAACAAATTGGCGCGAAGAACCTCAGGAAGAGCAAATTCCAGACAGTCTCGATGACATTTTTGACGATGATGCGTTGGAGTTGGATGAGGATGCGGTGACGCTTTGCCATGTAACGCCATCTGCCGAGCGCCACTTGCCCGATCATCGCGCGGAATTCGTTCCGTGCACAGATTTCGACAGATATGCTGACAAGTTCGAAGAGGTGCAGTCTGCTTTGGAAGCGGGTGAGCGCAAGGCGAGACCTGTGAAGAAATGGGCTGTGATTGAGCCAGTTGAAGGCGACTTTTTCATTCGTAATGGTTTGCTGGCGATGATCGCAGAGAAATCGGAGATGACAGCACGTGGTGGGTCTCGAGATCACCGGCTGCGAGTGATCTTTTCAAATGGCACGGAAAGCGACCCTCTCATGTCTTCTTTCCGCAAGTCGTTGAACGATGACAAAGCCTCAAGGTTAATCGAAAAAGTTGGCCTCGGGCCGTTGGACGCTGAATGGGAAGCTGATCGGGTTGGTGTCTCAGGCACGATCTATGTTGCTCGATCCTTGTCTGAGGATCCCGCGATCAAAGACCAAAAAAACATCCTGCACAAAATTGGGGTAACCAGCCAAGATGTCAGGAGGCGCGTTGCAGATGCGCGAAACGATCCAACGTTTCTCTTGGCCCCGGTTGAGGTCGTCGCCACCTTTGAGCTGGAAAATCTCCCGCGGGAAAAGGTAGAGCAACTTCTTCACAGATTCTTCGAGAGCGCCAGACCTTCTGAACTCTTCATTCTGGACCGTTTTGGCAAAAAGGTGCATCCAAAAGAGTGGTTCTACGTGCTTCCGGAGCATGTGAGCCAAGCTGCCACATTATTACAGAAACAGGAGCTTCATTTGTTTAGATACAACGTGAAGGCGCAAGTCATTGAGCGGCGGTGAAAAAAAGAAATCTCCCACATCTGAGATTGAAAAATAAAAACGATTGTGAGCTGTTCTAATGAAAATTTCAAAAATAACTGTTCAAAACTTCAAAGCAATTGATAGTGCGACCCTTGAACTTGCGGATTTCAACGTGCTTGTTGGGGCAAATGGTTCCGGAAAAAGCTCAGTTTTGCAAGCGATGCATTGGGTTTTCCAATCTGGGCGCAATCGCAGCGTATCCGCAAACAGGAAGAGCACGGAGGGTGCCACGCTCTCGGAAAACGACGCTACTTACATGCCTTCACCCGAATATAGAAATTCCGGAAACGGCGCTGAATATGGAAACTTTCAGAATTCCCCAAAGCTTGATTTGAAAGTTGAAGCGAAGGACACAGAGGGAGTTTCCATATCTGCAGACCTTTGGATAAAGTCTGCACGAAATGAAGGTATTAGCGTTCATATCCCTTCAGGAAATGCCTTAACGAACGTGATACGCGATCGTCGGAGAGAGATTAGTGCATACATCCCGGGTTTGGCAGGGATTCCCTTGCTGGAAGAAAAGAGAACCAAACTCATAGTAGAACGATTGGCTGCGGCTGGGGACGCCAATACTGTTCTTCGGAATGTTCTGGATCTTCTAAAAGCGAAAGAAACCGACGGGAAGACTGGTCTCGAAACAGTGCAAGATTATGTTTCACGCGTGATGGGCAAGCTTACCCTCAAAGTAGATTTCGACGAAGACCAGCATTCAAGAATTCTGGCGCAGTTCCAAACTGCTGAAATGGCGGTGGCGGACCCAAGGAGGTTTAAGCCGCTTGAACTCGCAGGAATTGGCTTTCTTCAAGTCATTCAGATCTTTTCATATCTGGTTTATTTTCGACCTGTTTTGTTGTTGGTAGATGAGCCTGACTCTCATCTCCATCCGACAGCACAGGAAAAACTCATTTCTGTGCTGTCCGAAGCGGCTCGCGACTTCGGCACGCAAGTCGTTCTCGCAACGCATAGCCCTTCTGTTGTGCGTTCCTTGCCTGCGGATACAAAGGTCATTTGGATGAAAGATGGTGCGGTTCAACCTAATGGCGATGTGGCTGCTCGCAATCTGATGGGCTGGGGATTGCTCGACAAGCGAATCCTATTGATGACCGAAGACACCGGATCTGCGATGCTTCAATCGATACTCTCTCAATGGCCAGACTTAGAAAGAACGACAGCAATTTGGCCTTTTCATGGAACTGGAAAGCTTCCTACGCCTGAAACGATAAATGGACTCAAGGGCTTATTTGGAGATTCTATTGAGATTGTTATCCACAGAGACCGGGACTTCATGATGCCCGAAGAAGTGGTCGCGCTCGCAACTCCATATCAGGACAAGGGGTTTCATTTCTGGGTGACGAAATGCTCGGATATGGAGGCCTATTGGGGGGAACAAAGTATTATCGAAGCTCATTTTGGGGTGAGTGGAGAAGCCGCGGCTGATATCTTGATCGAAGCTGTGAATGCGGCCTGTGCTGAAAATAAGGCTTTGGAGAAACGTCGAACGAAGAGAAACGATGCCAGTCAGAAAATCCCTGAGGCACGAAGAGGCCAACTTCCTCAATTTGGAGATGTTGAGGTAGAAGCGGCCGCAACAGAGCATGGTGATCAGCACAAAGTCCTGGGGAAAGACTTGGTAAGTGCCATCCGTAAATCCGCACAAGATAAAGGGCTTCCTCGCGCGAGCAGTTTTGGCAAGTCTGTGCCTCCTGATTTGGATCAGGTTTTAGTTGATGAATTGCGAGAAACGCTCGAAGCACTGCTTTGATTTTGCTCGTGAGATATTTCGTAGTTGTGGCGGGCCTCACTCGGCCCGCCACAACCATGTTCATGACGAGGCGGCAATCAAAGGCCACCATTTCCAATTCGCATACTTGTCGCCGCTGTGCTTGATCTGTGTGTAGCGTTGAAGGCTTTGCCATGACCGATGCCCCGATACTTGAGCGACCTGAGGGATGGTTAACCCCATCTCGAAAAGTCGTGAAATGCCTTCATGCCGAAGATCATGAAAGTGTAGGTCATCGATTTCGAGAATCTTGCACGCGTCAGTGAAGTGCCGGCTGATGACATCTCGATTGTAAGGAAAAATCCGGTCATCGACCCGAGGCATACTATTGATGATCGATTGTGCCTCCTTTCGAATATCCAGCAACATGTCATTCCCGTCTGTTTGCATAGGGTGCTTCATGTTCCTGATCATGATTTGGTCGTTGGCTTGGTCGTAGTCTGACCATGTTTGAGAAAGGATCGCCCCTTGCCGGTGTGTTTCAAAAATGGCGGCTGCGATGATCTTGTGCATTGGGACGATACGCGGGTTAGCTTGATGTCTGGAGTAGAAATACTCCATCAGCTTATCGAGTTCTTCTAAAGAGGGGCGACGCGAGCGCGTGTCGGATTTTTTTACCATCCTATGATGTTTAAGGGTGCGCATGGCTTCTTCGAACTCTGAAACTGGCATCGTTACTCGGCAGATAGGCCCACCGTAACGAATGAGCGTTCCTAATGTCACCATGTATCCATTAACCGTTTGAGGCTTACGTGGTTTGAGCGTGTAGTGCGAAGGCGTGTCCTGTTTTGGGTCTGTCGGAGGTGCTTGGACCCCTGATAAAAGGTGGTTCGCGAGATCAATGAAATCTGCCGCTGTGAGGTCGTCGATTGGTTTGGCGCCGAAATCGAGTCTGCTCAATGTGCTGAGCATTTGAGTTTTTGATTTTCCAAAGCCGAAGGGGGCGGTTGCAGAATAATCCTCAATGCACTGGGATACGGATTTGCGTGTCTTTGCTCGGGCTGCTCTTTCCAAGCCGTCGTTCCGACTAAGATTTCCCTCTGTCTTTCGGAGCCAACTTTTTGCGGCCGCGTGAGTAGAGAATGTCTCGACCATATTTAGAACAACCACCCCTTTCCTTTTCTTTCGAATTTGCGCTGTAAAGCTTGATTTGCCGCTCTTCTTTTGGCGTTCCACAATAGTTCCCATGGTAATTTCCTTCCAATCCAGGCTTCTATGGCCGGGACATCGGTTCGTTTGATTTTTGGAAAAACGTAATTTTGAATTTTTTCGGAAATCGGTGGTGATCGGGCCGAATAGCGATGAATGATCCGTTTGGTCGCGCATACGCTGAGGGCTCTGTAGCAGGAGGTGGAAATCTCATTGCGAAAGGTGCTACATCGCGACACCAGTGCTACATCGTGTAGCACTGCCCCCCAAAACGGGGCAAAACAGCGCCGAATCGAGGAAAACGAGAAAAATGGTTGATGGAAAAAACCGAGAAAAATCAGAGTTTTCCAACATTCAGCAGGCTGCCCGCCTAAGCGTGGCACCCATGATGGAGTGGACAGATCGTCATTGTCGCTATCTGCATCGCCTGTTGTCGCGCGAGACGTTGCTTTACACGGAAATGGTGACTTCGCCTGCGTTGGTGCGCGGCAATGCTTTGCATTTATTGGAGTATAACCAAGAAGAACACCCCGTCGCTTTGCAACTTGGTGGGTCTGATCCGGCGGAATTGGCCGCGGCGGCGCGGATCGGGCAAGAGGCTGGCTATGATGAAATCAACCTCAACGTTGGCTGTCCCTCGGATCGGGTGCAATCGGGGACCTTTGGCGCGGTGTTGATGAAAAGCCCGGATCGAGTGGCCCAATGTGTTGCGGAAATGCAGGCCGCGGTTGATGCCGAGGTGACGGTCAAATGCCGCATTGGCGTCGATGAGCAAGAGCCTCGGGAAGTGCTGCCTGCGTTTCTAGAAACCGTCAGCGCGGCGGGCTGTTCGCGCTTTACAATTCATGCCCGCAAAGCGTGGCTTAAGGGGCTTAGCCCCAAAGAAAACCGGGATATTCCGCCTTTGGATTACGATCTGGTGCTGCAAATGAAACGCGATTTTCCCGATCTGCATCTGTCGATCAATGGGGGCATCACGTCACTGGAACAGGCCAAGACGTTTTTGGACAGCGGCTTGGATGGTGTGATGATCGGGCGTTCGGCCTATCATCAACCCGCTGATATTCTCAGCGCAGCGGATCCAGAGATCTATGGCACAGGGGCGCGCAAAGACCCGGCTGAGGCTGTGATGGAAATGCTGCCCTATATCGAAACGCATCTGAGTGCCGGCGGTAAGCTGGGGCAGGTGACCCGGCATATGCTGGGCCTCTTTGCCGGGCGTCCCGGTGCGCGCCAATGGCGCCGCGTTCTGTCGGAAAACGCCCATAAACCCAATGTTGGTCCAGATCTGGTCGAGCGGGCCCTGTCAGAAATCCACGCTCCCGCCCAAAGCTGATCTCCCATTGTGTCTTTGATCCAAACACGCTCTAACCCTTGCCGAACAAAAACGGAGACCCGCCATGCCTGATGTGATCCTACTGCTGCAGATGGGCGTTGTTCTGCTTTGTATTGGCGCCATCGCCGGGGTTTTGGCCGGGCTGTTGGGCGTTGGGGGCGGCATCGTCTTGGTGCCTGCGTTCTTTTACGCGTTTCAAACGCTTGGGTATGATGGGCCGCAATTGATGCAGGTGTGTTTGGCCACGTCTTTGGCCACGATCATCGTGACTTCGGTGCGCTCGGTGATGAGCCACAACAAAAAGGGCGCCGTTGATTGGGAAATTTTGCGCGGCTGGGCGCCGGGGATCGCCATCGGGGCTGTCCTTGGGATGATGACGGTGGCCTCGCTGCAATCGAGCACGCTTCAGGCCATCTTTGGGGGACTGGCGCTGGTCGTTGGGATGTACATGGGATTTGGTCGCGCGCATTGGCGCTTGGGTCAGGCCATGCCGCAGGGGCTTGGCCGTCTGCTCACGTCGCCAGCGGTTGGGTTCCTTTCGGTACTGATGGGCATCGGCGGCGGTAGCTTTGGTGTGCCTTTGATGAGCCTGTTCAACACCCCCATTCACCGCGCGGTTGCGACTGCCGCTGGGTTTGGGGTGATCATCGCGGTGCCTTCGGTGATTGGCTTTCTGTTTTTGCAGATTGATCCGGCAACACGGCCCCCATTTACCATTGGGGCGGTCAATCTGGTGGCCTTTGCCATCGTGGTGGCCATGACCTTGATCACGGCCCCTTGGGGGGTGAAACTGGCGCATTCCATGGACCCCAAACCCCTAAAGCGGGTCTTTGCGGTTTTCCTGACCTTGGTTGCGCTGAACATGCTGCGCAAGTCGTTGGGCCTATAAACGCGCCTTTCAACAGTTTTTCAAATTGGATCGGATTGTTGCCGTCTCGGCGTCAATTCCCGGTCAAATTTGGCTAATTTGCGGCAATTTTCCGAAAGTTTTTACGAAAATTCAAGACTAGGTCGTAAGTGTGAGGCTGGTGAAAGGACCAGCACATGTTTGAGCTTTTTGTGATTTTCGGATTGGCGGCATTTGGATCAGCGTTTGAGTTGACCGGTGGTGACGACGCGGGCGCCTCTGATATTGACGGCACCGATGACGACGAAAGCTTTGTGTTGGGCGCAGGCGACGACACGGTTGATGCGGGCGCAGGCGACGACACGGTTGATGCAGGCGCTGGTGATGACTCGCTGTTGGGGGGCTTGGGCGAGGATACCTTGTTTGGGCGCGCGGGCCACGACCAGCTGGACGGCTTTTTACACGACGACCTTTTGAAGGGCGGCCTAGGCGATGACACGCTGGACGGGGGCGTTGGCCAAGATGATTTGCGCGGTGGGGATGGCCAAGATGTGCTATTTGGCGGCATTGGCGACGATCTATTGGACGGCGGCGCGGGTGATGACGTGTTGGACGCCGGGCGCGGCAACGACCAAGTGCAGGCGGGCGAGGGCGATGACAGCCTCGTTGGCGGCTCTGGATTTGACACCCTAGACGGGGGGAACGGCAACGACCGCATTGATGGCTATTACAACGGTGATGCGGCCGATAGCTATTCTCGCTCGGATCGGGTGGACGCGGACACTTTGGTTGGTGGCGCCGGGGATGATGTGTTGATCTTGGGATCTGGTGATCATGCCACCGGCGGGGCCGGCGCAGATCTGTTCCAATCCGTTGTGTGGATTTCACAGGGCAATCAGGTTGTAATCAACGATTATACACCTTCGGAAGATGTGATTGCGGTGGCCTATCTTGATGCAGATACCGCCCCCGAAATCACCATCGAAGAGGTGGATGAGGACGCATTGGTGCGGGTAGATGGGGTTGCAAATACCCTTGTGCGCGGGGCTGCGGGAACGTTGAGCGTGGCGGATGTCGCGCTGGTGCCCGTTTCCGAAATGGCCTAGGGGCTGTCCGGTCCAAATGGGACCCGTGCAGATGTGGGGCATTTGATTTCTTGATGTAGCGATAAAGCGGCTTTGGTGGGGCGGTGTTGGAATGACCGCTGATTGGCGTTTTGAACGGTTTTCAGATCCACCAACCGCTCAACCCTAATTTCAGTCCAGACTTTGAGTGTTACGTGACCGGCCACTGCGACCACCACGCCGGGTCTTTAGCGTTTTGGCGCGTTCGGGCAGGACGTCTAGGACAGTTTGGCGGGCGTCGGTGGACATGGTTCCCCAGCTGGCGATTTCGTCGATGGTGCGATGACAGCCAACGCAGAGTCGCGCCTTGGGGTGGATGACGCAGACTTTGGTGCAGGGGCTTGCTGCCTCGTCCCGGCGCCAGACGTCGTCACTCATGACTGGGCTTTCAAATGGCGTAGCCGGTCCAGAAAACCTTGCAAAATGAACGAAGCTGCCACGTTGTCGATCACCTCGGCGCGCCGTTTGCGCGACGCGTCCGCTTCCAGCAGGGCCCGTTCGGCAGCCACAGTGGACAGGCGCTCATCCCAATAGCCAATCGGCAAATCGGTCAGCCGGGTCATATTGCGCGCAAAGGCACGGGTTTTTTGACAGCGCGGGCCTTCGGATCCATCCATATTGCGCGGCAAGCCAAGCACAATGCCGCCCACGGACCGATCTGCGATAATCTCTAGTAGGCGGGCAGCATCTACGCCAAACTTCTTGCGCCGCACCGTCTCAACTGGGCTGGCAACGCCCAGCATGATGTCCGAGATGGCAACACCGATCGTTTTGTCCCCCAGATCCAAGCCGATCAGGGGCGCATGAGAGGGCAGTGCCCCAGAGAATTCTGCCACGTCTTCATAGATCATTCAGCTACTCCTGCAGCTTTGGCACCGGCATAAACCACCCTGAGGGCCTCTGGTGCGGTGGCAAAGACCTCTTGGGCTTCGCTCCAGATGGCGGCGGCACGATCGGTATCGCCAAGCACGCCTAAGGCATTCAGAAGACGGGCCCATTCCTGCGGCGTGCCGCCTTCGGTGGCCAGACGCTCCGCCAAACCATCAACCATCCCTTGAATCATTTCAGCACGCTGAGAGGCGTCCATGTCATTGGCGGCGGCGATCGCCTCGGCATCGGGGCCGGGCGCGCTGTCATCGGCGCTTAAGGGGGGCAGCGTATAGTTGACCCCGGCAAAACGCGCCATCTCTTCGATCTGCGCCCGGATGGGGGCAACCCAAGGGGCGGCGGGCCGGCTTTCTTTCAACAGCTGGTCCCAGGCCTTAAAGGCAGCGTCCGGGCGGCCCACCTGACCAAACATCATGCCCAGATAGTAGCGCGCGACGCCGTTTTTGGGATCCTGTTTGAGCGCTTGCAGCAACACCTTTTCGGCCTCAGGGGAAACATAGCCCCCCGCAGCGAGGATCATCATATCAGCCTGATCTGTCAGATCAGAGGCGATGGCCTCTGCGCCCAACACACCGATCAGCTGGGCCTGTGCCTGATAGGCTGCGATGTGATTGCCCAAAATCGCTTCGTTGCGCGCCAGCAGGCGCAGCCCTTGAATATCCTCTGGGCGTTCGGCCACAGCCGTGCGCAAGCGCGCCATCAACTCACTATATTCGTCAGAAGCGTCAGGGCTTGTGTTTGTGGGCATATCGGCTTCGGCGGCCCGTTGGTCAGGGCGGGTGCGGCGCACTTCGTCCGCTTCGGCCAGCCGGGTTTTCAGCCCTTGGTCGGGAAATCCCGGCGCGCCAAGATCCTGATAGAGCCAAAGCGAGCTGCCCAGCAGCACGAGCACCGACAGGCCCGCCAATGCCAGTCCGATGCGCCCTTGGGGTTGACCCCCGGTGTCGTCCCCCATCTGCAACTGAGTGTCTGCGGCCAAGATCCGGCGGCTGACTTCGGCGCGGGTTCGGTCCGCGTCCTCTGCACCAATCACACCGCGTGCCAGATCCCGATCCACTTCTTTCAGCTGATCCTGATAGACCCGCATGTCATAGGCGGCAGGGCTTTCCGCTCCGGTGCGTCCCCGCAACAGGGTCACAGCCAATGATAATCCGACAATCAATGTCAGCGCGATGATAATGATCCAAAACAGCATAGTGCCTCCGGCAGTTGCCAACTGATGTATCCCCGCTCTGGCTTGGGCAAAAGAGTAAACTGCTCAAATTGGCGTCATGTCGCAACCAGACGCAATTGTGACGCATCGAAACGGGGGCAGACGGACGCGGTGGTTCAGGTAAGGTGATAGGACCATCTTTCGGATTCGAGCAGCAAGAGACCGCCATGAGACGATATTCCGCCTTTGCCATCGCCCGAGAAGCCCTGCGCTATCACAGCGGGTGGGAACGGGCTTGGGCCTCGCCCCAGCCCAAAAAGAACTATGATGTGGTGATTGTTGGCGCGGGCGGACATGGGTTGGCCACGGCCTACTACCTGGGCAAGACCTTTGGCATCACCAATGTGGCTGTGCTGGAGAAAGGCTGGTTGGGCGGCGGCAACACCGGGCGCAACACGACCATCATCCGCTCCAACTATCTGCAAGATGCCTCGGCGGCGATCTATGAAAAAGCGCGCAGCCTCTATGAAACGATGAGTCAGGACCTGAACTATAACGTGATGTTCTCGCCGCGTGGCGTCATCATGCTGGCCCAGACCGAACATGAGGTGCGCGGCTTTCAACGCACCGCTCATGCCAATGCGCTGCAAGGGGTGAAAACCGAATTCATCTCGCCACAGCGGGTCAAAGAACTGGTGCCGATCATGAACATCTCTGGGCCACGCTATCCGGTCTTGGGGGGCTTGTGGCAGGATCGCGGTGGCACCGCGCGCCATGACGCGGTGGCTTGGGGCTATGCGCGCGCCTGTTCGGACATGGGCATCGACATCATCCAGCAATGCGAAGTCACCGGCGTGCGACGCTCAGGGGACAAGGTTGTTGGGGTAGACACCAGCAAAGGCGCGATCAATTGCGACAAGCTGGGGCTGGTGGTGGCGGGTCACTCTGGGGTCTTGGCGCAAATGGCGGGCTTTCGCCTGCCCATTGAATCGCTTGCGCTGCAAGCGCTGGTTTCCGAACCCATCAAACCCTGCATGGATGTGGTGGTCATGGCCAATACGGTGCATGGCTACATGAGCCAGTCCGACAAAGGCGAAATGGTGATTGGTGGCGGCACAGATGGCTACAACAACTACACCCAGCGCGGCTCCTTCCATCATATCGAAGAAACCGTGCGCGCCTTGGTCGAAACCTTTCCTATGATCTCTCGGCTCAAAATGCTGCGCCAATGGGGCGGCATCGTGGATATGACCGGTGATCGCTCGCCCATCCTATCCAAAACCCCGGTGGAGGGCGTCTTTGTGAACTGCGGCTGGGGCACTGGTGGCTTTAAGGCCATCCCGGGCTCAGGGTGGGCCATGGCCGAACTGATGGCCAAAGGAACCTCCCCCTTGGCGGCCCAATTTGGTCTTGATCGCTTTGCGCAAGGCCGTTTCATCGACGAAAGCGTCGCAGCCGGAGTGGCCCACTAATGACCACCTTTACCTCGTCTCACTTGGCCACCTTGATGCCAGCCAGCAACGGCTTTGGACTGCTGTCCTTTGCCAGTGCCACGCGCGCCAAATCCAGCCCCACTTTTGAGCATCACGCGGTGCGCCGCGCTGCACCACAACAGACCCCCGCCCAGTCCATGGTTGGGCCGGCCACCCGTCCCGCGAAAGGCCCGTCTCATGTTGGTTCTTGAATGCCCATATTGCGGCGTCCACGCCGAAGAAACCGAACTGCAGGCGGGCGGCGAAGCCCATATCTCGCGCCACGGACCTGATGCCACCGATCAGGCGTTTGAATCCTACCTGTTTCACCGCGAAAACCCCAAAGGTGTGCATTTTGAACGCTGGCGCCATGTGATCGGCTGCGGCAAGTGGTTCCACGCGGCCCGCTGCACCCAAACCCTCGAAGTGTTTGGCACCTATAGCGCACAGGTCTTTGCGCCCCCAAAGGACCTATTGGCCAAAATCAGCGCCAAACGCCCCGGCTGGTCTTGGCGCAGCCTCAATGATGAGACCTGACATGGCCATTCACCTTGCCCCAAATACTCAAATCCCTTCGTTTACCTTTGGCAAAAAGGTCTGACTAGATGAGCACACGTCTGGCCCAATCCGGCCGCCTCACCGCATCTGACGCACCGCTTCACTTCACGTTCAACGGTCAAAAAATGACCGGCGTTCAAGGGGATACACTGGCGTCGGCTCTCTTGGCCAACGGGCAGGTCTTGATGGGGCGCTCGTTCAAATATCACCGCCCGCGCGGGGTGATGGCCTCGGGTTCAGAAGAGCCCAACGCGCTGGTGGGTCTGGGGCAGGGCGCGCGGTTTGAGCCCAACCAACGGGCCACCACAACCGAGCTGTTTGACGGCCTCGTGGCCCGTTCGCAAAACCATTGGCCCAGTCTTGAGTTTGACGTCGGGGCGATCAACAACCGTTTGGCACGGGTGTTTCCGGCCGGGTTTTACTACAAAACGTTCATGGCGCCTCGGGTGGCATGGAAACATCTGTTTGAACCGATTGTGCGCCACTCTGCCGGTCTCGGCAAAGTGCCCCGGGATCGCGATGCGGACCGCTATGAGCATTTCTATGCCTTTACCGATGTCTTGGTTGTGGGCGGAGGTCTGGCTGGATTGTTGGCAGCGCAGACGGCGGCTCAAACCGGGGCCAAGGTTTTGGTGCTGGAACAGACCGCCCATTGGGGCGGACGCAGCCTGACCGATGCAGAAACCTCCCCTCAAGACAGCCCATTGGCCCGCCGGATCGATGCCGTGGTCTCCGCGCTGCAAGAGATGCCGAATGTGACACTGCGCCTGCGCTGCATGGGCGCGGGTGTGTATGATCATGGCTATGTCTTGGGCTATGAAAGGCTCACAGATCACGCGCCGGATCAACCGGGACCCCGCCAGCGCATTTGGCGGATCAGGGCGGCGCAGGTGGTGACGGCAACCGGGGCGCTTGAACGTCCGTTGTCCTTTGCCAACAATGATTTGCCGGGCGTTATGTTGGCGTCTGCGGTGCGTGATTACGCGATCGATTACGGTGTCTCAGCCGGGGATCGCACGGTTGTTGTAACCAACAATGATGATGCTTACCGCACCGCGATTGCCCTGAAAACCAGAGGCCTCTCTGTGCCCGTAATTTTGGATGCGCGCGCCGCGGGCGGTGGCGCGCTGATGGATCAGGCCAAGGCTTTGGGCATTCGCGTGGAAACCGGCAAAGGCATCGCAAAGGTGAGTGGTGCCAAGCGTGTCACCGGCGTGTCGGTCTGCTCTCAGGCTGGGGAAGGCGCTGAGCTTGAGCATATTGCCTGCGATGTCGTGGCGATGTCCGGTGGTTGGTCCCCTGTGGTACATCTGTGGTCTCATTGCGGTGGCAAGTTGATCTGGGACGAGGCCAACGCCATGTTCCGCCCCGACGCTACCAAACCGCCCTTGGGCGCGGATGGGCAGGGCTTTGTCCGTGCCACAGGCGCTGCCAACGGCCATATGCTCCTGGATGCGATTGCCGCGGATGCGGTGCTCCGTGGTGCCGAGGCCGCGGCGGCGGCGGGCTTTGCAGCGACTGACGCTGTTGATGCACCAAGTGACGCGGGTGATTTTGCCAGCCCCACAGAAAAGCCACTTGAGCCGGTTTGGTTGATGCCTCAGGGGGCGGGTGTGAAACTGCACTCCAAGGCGTGGCTGGATTTCCAGAATGACGTCAAGGTCAGCGATGTCATGCTGGCGGCACAAGAAGGTTATGAAAGCGTAGAGCACACCAAGCGCTATACCACATTGGGCATGGCTACTGATCAGGGGAAACTGAGCAATATCAACGGGCTGGCAACGCTTGCTAAATCATTAAACGCCGATATCCCCGCTGTTGGCACCACCACATTCCGCCCGCCCTATACACCGATTTCTATGGGCGCCATCGCCGGAGAGGCCAGAGGCACCTTGTTTCAGCCGTTGCGTCAGACACCGATGCATGATTGGCATGCCGAGCAGGGCGCGCATTGGGAACCTGTTGGCCAGTGGCGTCGGCCTTACTGCTATCCGCGCAATGGGGAAAGCCACGCCCAAGCTGTGGCCCGCGAAATCACCCAGACCCGGGCGTCATTGGGCATGTTGGACGCCTCGACTTTAGGAAAGATCATCGTCAAAGGCCCCGATGCGGGCCGGTTCTTGGACATGCTCTATACCAATTTGATGAGCAGCCTAAAGCCGGGCAAATGCCGCTATGGTTTGATGTGCAGCGAAAATGGCTTTTTGATCGATGACGGGGTTGTTGCCCGGATCGATGAAGACACCTTCTTATGTCACACCACCACAGGAGGCGCGGATCGCATTCATGCCCACATGGAAGAATGGCTGCAGACTGAATGGTGGGATTGGCAGGTCTATACTGCCAATGTGACGGAACAGTATGCGCAGATTGCCGTGGTGGGTCCAAAGGCGCGCGAGGTTTTGACCAAGCTGGGCGGCATGGACCTGTCAAAGGATGCGTTGAAGTTCATGGAGTTGAAGGACGGCACATTGGCGGGCTTGCCTGTGCGGGCCTATCGGATTTCGTTCTCGGGTGAGCTGAGCTATGAAATTGCTGTTCCAGCCAACCAAGGGCGGGCGCTTTGGGACAAGTTGCTAGAGGCCGGAGCGGAGTTTGACGTGATGCCCTATGGCACCGAAGCGCTGCACGTCATGCGCGCCGAAAAGGGCTTTATCATGATTGGCGATGAAACCGACGGCACTGTCATTCCGCAGGACCTTGGGCTGACGTGGGCCATTTCCAAGAAAAAGACCGACTACCTTGGTAAACGGGCGCAAGCCCGCAGCCACATGACCGATCCGCATCGTTGGAAATTGGTCGGCTTGGAAACTTTGGATGGGTCGGTTTTACCCGATGGGGCCTATGCGGTTGCTGCGGGGGAAAATGCCAATGGGCAGCGCAACACCCAAGGCCGGGTCACTTCGACCTATCACTCGCCCACGCTTGGCAAAGGCATCGCAATGGGGCTGGTGTTAAACGGCCCCGAGCGTATGGGGGAGGTGATCGACATCCCCGGCACCGATGGCACGGTTTACAAGGCGCGGATTTGTGATCCGGTGTTTTTTGACAAAGACGGGGAGAAACAAAATGTCTGAGGCGGTGAGCGCGTTGAAGGGGGCCAGCACCTTTGGGCAGATCTCTGTCGCGGAGGCGGGCCTATGCGGGATGATCACGCTGCGCGGTGATTTCGCCGACACAGGCTTTGCGCAAGTGCTAAAGGATGTGGCCCGTGTTGATGTGCCCGCACAGCGGCGGATCGTTTGGGCCGAAGAGCGCGCCTTGGCATGGATGTCGCCGGATGAGCTGTTGTTGCAGTTGCCCTATGAAGAGGCTGCGAGCCTCACATTGGCCTTGTCAGAGGCCCTGGGGCAGACCCATGCGTTGGTGGCGGATGTCTCGGATGCACGTGTACGTTTTGATCTGACGGGCGAAGCCTCAGCCGTGCGTGAAACCCTGGCCAAACTGGCGCCAGTTGATTTTTCGCCAGAGGCGATGGCGGTTGGTGATTTCCGGCGCACCCGGGTGGCACAGATGGCCGGGGCAATCTGGTTTTCAGCGGATTCTAACGCACATGTGATCTGCTTTCGTTCGGTTGCGGCCTATGCCTTTGATCTGCTGACCACCTCGGCAGAAACTGGCGCAGACGTCGGATATTTCTAAGTTTTTAAGACTAATGCACGTGTTCGCGACGTGCCCAAGTGGCGCGTTGAGGGCTGTGTCGTGCGCCACAATGGACCTTACGGCCAATTCGTCGCACAGGGTTTACTTCCACTCAGGCGTGTGATTTTTCAGGTATTTCAATCGAAACTGATTGGCCCATTTCACAGGCCAATGGGTGTTCAGACAGGTCACGGCAACGCCCGCGATCTCAAATATCGATTATAGGATAGTGATTTGAAAAACGTATTTCTCGTTGGTGTCGCAGCGGCGCTATTGTCCGCAACTTCCGTTTCAGCAGCGCAAACCGCAATCGTTTGCGAGATCAAAGGCGCAAAAAATGGACAGTGGATATCGCCAGAGTACCGCTTTGAATGGGAAAAAGGCAGCACAAAGGCTGAAATTCTCGACGGGGTTGCCTATCACTATAATAAGGGGCCGGCGACGGGCAAAGTAATTCGTGAAACCGAGAAGAAGGTTGCCATCGACTGGGTTCTGAAAAGCGCGAAGGATTCTGACGGTAATTCGGTCCAATTCAACTATGCAATGAGTTACAACAAAACGAACAATCGGTTGCGCGTGGTTGCCCGTCCCATCGGGTATGCAAATGAGTTTGGCCGGAACGGAAAATGCAAACTGGTTGAGTGATCTTGGTTCGCACCTAACTCTGGAACGCTTCTGGTGGCTGGATTGGGACATACCTAATCGATGGGAAAACTTTCTGTCGATAAGGCTTGACCTTAAGGGGCAAACTCTACCATTTATCGAGGCAAAGAAACACGCGATTTAAAGGGGACTCCCAATGGCCTTCGAACTTCCTGATCTTCCTTACGCCCATGACGCACTGGCTGATCTTGGCATGTCCAAGGAAACGCTGGAATACCACCACGACCTGCACCACAACGCCTATGTCACCAACGGCAACAAGCTGATTGAGGGCACCGAGTGGGCCGGTAAGACGTTGGAAGAAATCATCGTTGGCACCTACGACGCCAATGCTGTGGCGCAAAACGGGATCTTCAACAACATCTCGCAGCTGTGGAACCACAATGAATTCTGGAAAATGATGGGCCCAAACCAAACCGCCATGCCGGGTGAGTTGGAAAAAGCCATCGTTGAAAGCTTTGGCTCGGTTGATGAGTTCAAGTCTCAGTTCGCAGCAGCGGGCGCAGGCCAGTTTGGCTCTGGTTGGGCTTGGTTGGTTAAAGACACCGACGGTGGTCTGAAAGTGACCAAAACCGAAAACGGTGTGAACCCACTGTGCTTTGGTCAGACTGCTTTGCTGGGCTGTGATGTTTGGGAACACTCCTACTACATCGACTTCCGCAACAAGCGTCCTGTTTACCTGTCCAACTTCTTGGACAAGCTGGTGAACTGGGAAGACGTTGCTTCACGTCTGTAAGTAATTTTGATGCTCGCGCGTCGAAACTTTCTAAAGGGCCTGCTGGGAATATTCCTGGCAGGCCTTTTTGCTGCGACTTATGGGTTTTTCATCGAACCGATGGTGCGCTTGCGTGTCAAACGCTGGCGGATCCGCCGGCAAGACTGGACAGCCCCGCCGATGCGGATTGTGGCAATTGCTGATTTGCATCTCGGCGCGCCAAACGTGTCCTTGGCCCGGCTGGAACGCATTGTGAAACGGGCCAATGGGCTTGGTGGGGATCTGGTGGTTTTGCTGGGCGACTATGCTGCAGGGCACCGGTTCATCAGCCAAGAGGTGTCGATCAAAGACGCCGCACCTGTTTTGGCCAAACTGTCTGCGCGCCATGGTGTCTTTGGTATCTTGGGCAATCATGATTGGTGGGATGACCTCTCGGCGCAAACCCGCGGGGCTGGTCCCAATCTCTATGCACAGGCCCTACAGGCAAACGGAATTTCTGTACTCTCCAATCAGGCGGTCAAGCTTGAGGATGCGGGCGTCTGGCTTGCCGGTCTGGAGGATCAACTGGCGCTCGTGTTGGGCGGGGGGCGCTTTCGCGGTCTGGATGATCTGCCCGCAACGCTCTCACAGATCAAGGATGACGCGCCGGTGGTGATGTTGGCGCATGAGCCTGATATCTTTGCCAAAATGTCGGATCGCGTGGCCTTGACCCTGTCTGGTCACACCCATGGCGGCCAAATTCGATTGTTTGGCTGGTCGCCCATTGTGCCGTCGCGTTTTGGCAATCGGTATGCCTATGGGCATGTCCGCGAAGACGGGCGCGATCTTGTGGTTTCTGGCGGGATCGGGTGCTCGATCCTACCAGTTCGTTTTGGTGTGGTGCCTGAAATCACCGTGATCGAGATTTCGGGGCAGGATTAACGTTCGACGTTTTGAAGCTCAAAAGAGAAGTCGGGACCGCTGCCGGACATAACGATATCTGCTTTCTTGATCCCGGTCAGGTCCAGCTTGGTGCTCGCTTTGCGCAGTTTGTCGCCCTCAAGCAGATCACCTTCGTTGATTTCCCCCACAGCGCCGATAAAAAGTTCAGCGCCAAATTCAAACGAGACCCGGTCCTGTGGTGGGACATAGTATGAAATGGCCAGAACCTTCCCGTCTTTCAACGCCAAAATATCGGCGGCCCCATGGTCTGTGCTCATCCGCACATCTGTGGCGTCGGGATCAGAGGCTTTGCCATCGGTCACTTGCAATACGCTGCCAGCGCTGTTGGTGCTCAGTTCAATCACGCGGCCGGGGCTGGCGGGTAGGGCGGGCAAATCGCCAATATCGGAACTGCGGGCCGAGACTTCAAATTCAAGCGGAAACGCAAAGTTATGCGTGCCCCCTGGACCGCAATTGTCGATCACATTCCAGGCTGTCGCAGCCGAGTCTGCCCCCGGTGCGCTGTTGTGTTGAAAGATCACCACTTGCGAGTTGTTTGGGTCGCCGGAGCGGTTCACGAATGTCAGGTTGATCTGGCCAGATGTCATAATGGTGCCTCTTCCAATGATATAATTGCAAATTCAATGCGACCCACCGTACTGGGAACCGCTGCAAAGTAAATCACGGATTGCAATCTGAAATTGTGCTAAGGCGTGCCTGTTCAGGCCAGTTTGGCGCTTAGAGCGGCTGAAAACGACTCAACGTCTGGCACGATCTCGATCATTTCCATCATTGACGCGTCGGCAAAGCCTTGGGTGATCACATGGTCCATCAGTGCGATCAGCGGGTCCCAATACCCTTTGACATTCAACAGATAGATCGGTTTTTTGTGCAGCCCCAGCTGACCCCATGTCAGAACTTCAAAGAATTCGTCCAATGACCCCGCACCACCGGGCAACACGACGATGGCATCACAGTTCATAAACATGACCTTTTTGCGCTCGTGCATGTTTTCGGTGATCACAAATTGGGTCAAATCGGTTTTGCCAACTTCGGCTGACATCAGATGGGTTGGAATCACGCCAAAGGTCTGTCCGCCCGCAGTCTGGGTCGCTCGGGCCACTGTGCCCATCAATCCCACGTCGCCGGCGCCATAGACCAAACGCCACCCGTTTTGCGCCAAAACCTCCCCTAAATTGTGCGCTTGTGTTGCATAAGCGGCATCATTGCCAGCCCGTGAGCCGCAAAATACGCAAACAGAAGGGGTGAGCATCTTGATTTTCCTTCGCCAAAAGTGCTTTTGACGGTCATACCCTTGTTAATATGGTCGCTCAACCGCCAATGGGGATGTCGGCGGTTTGGAAGGAATAGAATGACGAAACTAGCTGGACTGGCCTCGGGCCAGACGCTGATCGTAGGTGCTGCCGGTGCTGCTGTCGCGTTGGGAACGGCCCTTTATGGGCTGGGTGTGTTTGATGAAACGCCAGAAGCCACAGACCCACAACCCGCCGTACAAGCGGCCCTGCCTGCGGCGCAACCCGCCCCCGAGGTGACGCCACCCGCGGCGCAAACCCCGGCGGAACCGGCTGCGGTTGACGCCCCGAAAGATCCGGTTGAGCCCCCCAAAGAGGTTGCGGCCCCTGTTGAACCTGCGCCTGAACCCGCGCCAGAGCCAACTCCGGTCGAAGTGGCTACCCCAGAAACTGCCGAACCCGCACCCGCTGCACCCGCCGCTGAACCCGGTGTCAAAACGGCTGAGGTAGCAGAGCCAGCACCGGCGATCAGCCTGCCGGATGCACCGACCTTTGATATCGTGCGCATCGAACCCGATGGCACCTCGCTGATCGCGGGAACGGCCACAGCTGGTGGAGAAGTTGATATTTTGCTGGATGAGGCCGTGCTCGAAGTTGCCGTGCCCGGCGCCGACGGCAAATTTGTGTCCTTCGTAACGGTGGAACCGTCACAACAGCCTCGCTTGATGGCGTTGGTGCTGCGGATCGGGGATCATCAGGTGCGGTCAAGCGATCAAGTGATCATCGCCCCTGCACCTATTGTCGTTGCCGAGGCTGAGCCTGCTGTAACCAATACGCCCGAACCTGCCCCTGTGGCGGTTGAGGCGCCAAAAACCGAAGCGGTTGCCGTGGCAGACCCTGAACCCGTCGCGGCCCCTGCGCCTGCGGTTGAGCCAGCCCCAGAGCCTGAAGAGAAGGTCGAAGAGGCCGTTGAGCCAACTCCGGCCCCCGCGGTCTCCGAGCCTGAAACCAAAACCGCCGAAGCTGTGGTGGAGGTTGAACCTGAAAAGACGGCCCCCGACGTTGTGGCCACTGCTGAACCCGCACCTGACACCGAACCGGCCCCTGTGGTCGCTGCGGTCGAAGCCGAACCTAAAGCGACTGAAGCTGAAGCCCCAGCGCCACAGCCTGTCGCGCAAGAGGCCACACCAGCTGCACCGGAGGTTGTCGCTTCGGTAGAGCCTGAAACCAAGGCCGCACCGACATCGACACCGGAACCCGCTCCAGAACCCACACCCGAAGCCAGCCCAGAGCCAGAAGCCCAGCCCGCCGCGGAACCTGCGGCACCGGTTGTGATTGTGGCAGGCAAAGACGGTGTGAAAGTGGTGCAGCCCGCCCAGCAAGTTGCAGATCCCGCAACGCTGAGCGAATTGTTGTTGGACGCAATCAGCTATTCAGACGCTGGTGCTGTTGAGTTAAACGGCCGTGGCCACGCTGGGTCTTTTGTGCGTGCCTATCTTAACAACGCGTTGATCCAAGAGGCGGAGATTTCTGAGCAAGGCCAGTGGGGCATGATCCTGAACGAGGTTGACGCCGGGCTTTATACGCTGCGTCTGGACCAAGTGGATGGGGACGGCAAAGTCACCTCGCGGGTTGAAACGCCGTTTAAGCGTGAAGCGGTTGAAAAACTTGTCCAAGTGCAAGAGGCCACGCAGCCCACAGCCGAAGGTGATGCGCCCGCTGCGGCCCCCGCCGAAACCGTACCCCCTGTTCGGGCTGTCACGGTTCAGCCGGGCAATACGCTTTGGGCGATTGCACGTGATCACTATGGTGAAGGGGTGCTTTATGTACGCGTCTTTGAAGCCAACCGTGGCCTGATCCGTGATCCTGACTTGATCTACCCCGGTCAGATTTTCACCGTACCGAACTAAGCGTTCAAAAATGCACAGCAAAGCCGCGCAGTTCTCTGCGCGGCTTTTGCATGTCTGGGGCTGTCATTTCAGGGGGTGATGACCTATCTGTGATATATAGCCAGGAAGGGTCCTTATGCGCCGACTAAGCCACACCGATGCCAACTTAGACAACGAACGCCTGTCAGGGTGGCGGACCATTCGTCGGGTTCTGCCGTATTTGTGGCCCAAAGATCCAAAGCAATCGTGGGTCAAGTACCGGGTTGTCTTTGCGATGTTGGCGCTGTTGCTGGCCAAGGTGGTCTCGGTCTGGACGCCGTTGCTGTACAAAGATGCGGTGGATGCCCTTGCAGGGGATGGTGTGTCGCAGCTGGCACTAGGGGCGGTCGGTTTGACCGTGGCCTATGGGATGGCGCGCCTGATGTCCAACGGCTTTCAACAGCTGCGGGATGCGATCTTTGCGGCCGTGGGGCAACGGGCGCTGCGCAAGCTGGCGCTAGAAACCTTTGTGCATATTCATCGCCTGTCGATGCGCTATCACATCACCCGCAAAACAGGCGGGCTGAGCCGGATCATCGAACGCGGGGTCAAAGGCGTTGAGTTCCTGTTGCGCTTTATGCTGTTCTCGATTGGGCCTTTGTTCCTAGAGTTGATCATGATCGCTGGGATCTTGTTTTACCTGTTTGACGCCAGCTATCTGGCCGTCGTTGTGCTGACGATTGGGCTATATGTCTGGTTCACCTTCAAGGTGACCGAATGGCGCGTGAAACTGCGCAAAGAGATGAACGATCAAGACACTGACGCCAACCAAAAGGCGATCGACAGTCTGCTCAATTTTGAAACGGTGAAGTATTTTGGCGCCGAAGGCCGCGAGGCGGCGCGCTACGATAGCTCGATGGCGCTTTATGCGCAGGCGGCGCTCAAGACCTCGTATTCCTTGGCGTTCCTGAACTTTGGCCAAGCGTTTCTGATCACCGGAGGTCTGGTGGGCGTGATGGTTATGGCGGCCATCGGCGTTGAAAACGGCAGTTTGACCGTTGGCGATTTTGTCATGGTCAACGCCTATATGATCCAGATCACCATGCCTTTGAACTTCCTCGGGACTGTGTATCGTGAAATCCGCCAATCCTTGGTGGACATGGGCGAGATGTTTAACCTGCTCGAACAGCCCTCAGAGGTGGTCGACAAACCCGACGCCAAAACCCTGCAGGTCAAAGGCGGACAAGTGGCGCTGGATGATGTGGTGTTTGGCTATGAGCCCGATCGCCCGATCCTGCAGGGGGTTAGCTTGACGATTGAACCGGGTCAGACTGTGGCCATCGTCGGCTCGTCCGGTTCTGGGAAATCCACCATCGGCCGGTTGTTGTTCCGGTTCTATGATGTGCTTGGCGGCTCGTTAAAGATCGATGGGCAGGACGTTCGTGACGTCACCCAGAAAAGCCTGCACGATTTGATCGGGGTCGTGCCGCAAGACACGGTGCTGTTCAACGACACCATCCTGTATAACATCGCCTATGGCCGTGATGGTGCCAGCATCGAAGAGATTCATGAGGCGGCCCGCTCGGCACAGATCCATGATTTCATCATGGCTTTGCCTGATGGCTATGACACCACTGTGGGGGAGCGCGGATTGAAACTCTCGGGCGGTGAAAAGCAGCGGGTGGGCATTGCACGCACCTTGTTGAAAAACCCACCCATCTTGTTGCTGGACGAGGCCACAAGTGCGCTGGACACCGACACCGAGCAAGAGATCCAAGATGCCCTGGCGCGCGCCGGGGAAGGGCGCACCGTTCTGACCATCGCGCACCGGCTGTCGACGATTGCAGAGGCCGACCAGATTGTTGTGCTTGAAAAAGGTGTGATTGTGGAAACCGGTACCCATGCTGAGCTGTTGGAACGCGAGGGCCGGTATGCACATCTGTGGCATCGTCAGGCAAACGAGCAGGACAAAGCAGCCTAATTTAAGCGGCGCATTACCCTAAAGTGGTGTGAAAAACACGACCGTGTACCAATGCAAGATGCCGGCGCTGATTTGATCCGCGCCGGCATTTTGCATTCGCGCAATTACTGCCCGAAAAAATCACTATTTCGTGGCAAGTGTCCGCTGCGTTCGTCACAGGTATCTCAAGGCCCTCAATGGGAGTGCCGGTCCCTCGTGCGGGAAGCAGATGACGCTTGTGCGCTGGATAACATCACGGATGTTGATCGTAGGCCCTGACATGGGTTTGATCTTCGCGAAAGTGGTTGTGGGTAAAGATAGGTTTTTGCGCTCACCGCCAGAGGACAAGACCCTGCTTCTAAGGGGCGGTTGTTCAGATCCGCGGCGTCAAAGGCGGCGCTGCTTTTGCCGGAAAAGGGGCTAAGCAAAAGTCCCGACTTCAAGGCTCTTACCAGCGATTTTGGGTTTCCAGACTTCAATTGGTAAGGTTGTACACAGAAAAAGGGCCGGGAAATTCCCAGCCCTTTTTTACATTGCAGTTGCTTCAACGCGGTTCCCGACTTACTCGGCAGCGTTCAAACGTGGCACTTTGTTGGTGCCTTTGGCGAGCGGTGTCAGATCCACACGATCGTCTGGATCGTCCCAAATGATCTCGGGTGTAACCAGCTTTCGGGCGGCTTGGCGCAGGGCCCAGTCTTGGCCCAGACGGCTGGCGCGACCCATCGATAGAACCGCAATGGCGCGCAGGATCCACAAGAGGTAAGTGGTAAACCAGATCCGCAGTGCCAACATTGCGGGCGTAAAGACCAGCGTCAGCACGGTTGCGGTGCCCAGTCCAAAGACCACAGCTGTTGCCAACTGCTTCCACCACAGAGCGGTGGGGCTGTCGACGCTGTAGCCGCCGTTCACAAAATCAAGCGAAAGGCCAAACATCATGGGGGCCAGACCAGCCATTGTTGTGACCGTGGTCAGCAACACTGGACGAATGCGGCTTTCGGCCGTGCGCACAATCGCTTCGATCCGAGGCATATAGCGCGAGTATTCTTGGTAGGTATCGATCAGAACAATGTTGTTGTTCACTACGATGCCCGCCAAGGCGACGATGCCTGTACCGGTCATAATGATCGAGAAGGCCTGATCCATAACCAGCATCCCAATCAGAACCCCAGCCGTTGACAGAACCACCGCCAGCAAAACCAAGAACGAGTTGTAGACACTGTTGAACTGCGCCAGCAAAATGATGAACATCAAGGCCAAAGCCCCTGCAAAGGCGTTCATCAAGAAGGCACCGGATTCCTCTTGGTCGTCTTGATCACCGGTCCATTCCCATTCAATCCCGGCAGGGAAGGGCTTGGTTTCCAACCATTCGGTCAGGGCTTCGATCCGCTCACTTGGGTTTACGGGCACATCTGTGACCGTGCCGTCGTCGGCGGTCACTTCGATGGTCATATCCGGTGTTACAGCGGCTTTGATGTCAAAATAGCGCTTTTGTTCGACACGGTTGATCGAGGCCAGTTTCGCAACCGGTTGACGGGTGATGAAGTTGGCTAAGGGGACCAGCCCGTCTTGGGTGCGCACCTTAAGCGTATCCAAGGTCGACAAGACGCGATATTCGTCCGGCAGACGTACACGAATTTCGACTTCTTCGTCGGAGCTGTCGACCCGCATCGTGTCCAGCAGAATGCCGCGCGTCACCAGTTGGACCATCGCGCCAACCGTGGCGACGTTCGCGCCGTATCGGCCCGCTTTTTCAACATCCACGTCGATCTGCCAGTCAATACCGGGCAGGGGCAGGGTGTCTTCGATCAGCTCGAGGCCTTCGGTCTGATCAAATTGAGCCCGCGCCAATTGTGTGGCGGTCACCAGATCATCCCAGTTGTCGGCCTTCAGACGCAGGTGCACAGGTTTGGCCGAGGCCGGACCGCGCGATTGCGCCAGAATTTCAATCTTGATTCCGGGGATTTTTTCCAGTTCGGCTGTCAGCTCATCAAGCACCAGATCACCGTCCAATTCGGGACGATCTGCGCGATCTTCCCAAGGAATGGTTTCGACCTGAATTTGCCCGATTGTATCGCTCGGAGGTTGTGCGCCGCCGGTGTTGTTGTCCAAGCCCCCTTCACCGGCAAAGGCAAAGGCGCTTTGAACACCGGGATGGCGCAGGACGATCTCTTCGGCCTGCATCACGAGGCGGTCTTTTTCCTCGAGGGACATGTTGCCACGTGCCCGCACATAGACGATCGCCTGTTCCGGTTCAGATTCAACAAAGAATTCCACCCCGTTGTTGTTCTCTGAGAAATACCCAAAAGTTGAAACAACAAAGAAGATCACAGCAGCGCCGGTGACCAGAGGCATCCAAGGGTTGCCTGCGATCATCTTGATGAAGTAGCCAAAAACAGTGCGGCGATGCCCGCCTTTGATGCGGTTTTTGCTCCAGCGGATTTCAGCCGCAGATAGGGTGATCGACGACACAAAGGCACCAATCAAGAAGACCAGGAATCCGACGAACAGCGAGAGTGTTTCGCTATTTCCGAGTGGAAAAACATAACTGGGGTTCAGGATCTGCATCACACCGACAAACATGATCATGATCGACGGGAGCACAAACGAAGCCCGCACAGGCCACCATTTGACCTTGGCCCGCAGAACCTCTGCAGAACTGCCAAAGAACCGGCTGATGCGACCAGAAACGCCCCCCATAACGGGCAGGTAGACCAGCGCCACAACCAACGAGGCTGATAGAACAAAGATCAAGGTGACAGGCAGCATGCCCATGAACTGACCGGGGACACCGGGCCAGAACAACATCGGCAAGAAGGCACAAAGCGTTGTCGCGGTTGAGCTGACAACAGGCCAGAACATCCGTTTCGCGGCCTCGACATAGGCGTGCATTGGTCCCACACCTTCGTTGATCCGCTTGTCGGCGTATTCAACCACAACAATGGCGCCATCCACCAACATCCCAACCGCCAAGATCAGGCCGAACATCACGATGTTTGAAATGGTGATGCCCATCATGGCCAACAACACAAAACACAGCAGGAACGAGGTTGGAATCGCGAAGCCAACAAGCAAGGCGGCGCGACTGCCAAGACTGGTCAGGACCACCATCATCACAAGCGCAATCGCGGTTAGCACCGAACCTTCCAGTTGGCTGACCATGCTGGCCACCTGCCGACTTTGGTCGTTTGAGGTGCCCACTTGGATTGCATTTTTCAGATCATCGGGCCAATCGGCGCGGGCTTCTTCGATGGCATTGGTCACCAGTTCGGTGGTGTCCAGCAGGTTAAAGCCTTTGCGTTTGACCACTTGCAACGCAACGGTGGACACGCCGTTAAAGCGGGCGGTGCCGCGGCGGTCTTCGAAGGTCAAACGGATCTCTGCCAAATCGCCAAGCGTCACAACGCGTTGGCCGTTGATCTTAACGGGCAGGGAATAGATATCTTGAGGTGAGTCAAACGAAGAGGGGATTTTGACCGCAAAACTGCCCTGCTCGGTTTCAACTTCACCCGGCGCAACCATCAGGTTGTTGTTGGTCACAACCGTGATCAATTCGTTGGCGGTGACGTTGTAAGATTCTAGCCGCAACGGATCGATCACAACCTCGACCATTTCGTCGCGGTTGCCTGCAATACCTGCTTCGAGGATCGAATCCAGTGATTCCAGCTTGTCCTGAAGGTCTTTGGCGACCTTGTACATCGTGCGCTCGGGCACATCGCCGGTCAGGTTCACAATCAGAATTGGGAATTCAGAGAAGTTGATCTCGTTGATCGAGTATTTGTCTGCACCCTGTGGGAAGTTGGCCTCGGCGGTCGACATCGAGTCGCGCACGTCAGCCATGATTTTGGTCTTATCCCAGCCAAATTCGAATTCCAGCGCAATGCCGGCATAGCCTTCGGCCGCGGTGGCGCTCATGGTCTTTAGGCCGTCCAAATCAGACAGCTCGGTTTCCATGGGTTTGACCAACAGCGATTCCGCATCCGCCGCTGAAATGCCGGGGAAGGGGACAGATACAAAGAGGGCCGGAATTTCGATATCCGGCTCACCCTCTTTGGGCAGTGTTAGATAGGCAAAGGCCCCTGCTGCCAAAGACAGCAGGATAAAGGCCATTACCATACGGGCCCGCGAGGCGGCCCAGTCGACGATTCCGGTCATTGTTTGGCCTCACGATATGTCGGGGTCACTTGAACACCGTCAGTCACAAATTCCTGACCAACGACGATGACATCAGCAGTGTCGTCCAAACCTGTGACCCAGACACCTTCGGCGGTGTCCCGGATCAGCTCTAGCGGTTTGAACAGCACAGTTGTGCCGTCTTCAACGATGCGCACACCCAGATCACCGCTGTCATCCAGTGTCAGCGTCGATTGTGGCAACAAATGCGCTTTTTTACCTGCTGACGAAATCAAGATCTCAGCGGTTTGACCATCGCGGATGCTTTGGTCTGCGTTGGCCACTTCGATATCAACGCGGAAGGTACGGGTCTGTGGGTCAGCGGAACGGGACAAGAAGATCACCTTGCCCACAACTTCGCGACCACCGGTCAGACGCGCCCCTGCAAGCGAGCCCAACTCAACACGGTCGACTTCAGTTTCCGGCACGTAGCCCACAAATTTAATTGGATCGAGTTGAATGATCGTGGCGCAGGTGCCGCCAGTGGTCAGCAAGCTGCCCAGCTCTGCGCCGTCGGTTTCCAGCAAGCCCGAGAAAGGCGCGCGGATAGTCAGGCGTTCAATGTCTTTTTCTGCAGAGGCGACCGAGGCTTCGGCGGCACGAATGCCAGCTTGTGCGGTTTCCAACCCAGAGCGCGCGGATTGAATTGCGGCCTGTGCGGACAGCACTGACGCTTGGGTCGAAGCAACCCGCGTGTCAGAGGCATAACCTGTTTTGGATAGCTGCGTGGCCACCTTGTCGTTGATTTCAGCTTCAGACAGGCGGGCTTGCGCCTCTTTCATCTGTGCTTGGACTTGGGGCACTTGGGCGCGCGCATTGGCCAAACCGGCTTGGGCCTGTGCCAAGACAACATGGCGGGTGCCGGGATCCAGCTGACAGATAATTTCGCCAGCTTCAACAAATGCACCTTTCCGGTGGGGTTCGGAAATAACCTGCCCGGTGGTTTCGGCACGCACCACAACTTCGCGGGCGCTTTCGGTTTCACCGCGCAACACAACCGCACTGTCAATTTCTTGAGCATGCGAGGTGATCACAACAACGCGCTGTAAATCAGCGCCATCCGTGTTCGCCAGCGGCGTGGTTGGTTCGGAATCTGTTTCGTCAACATCTGTGGCAACCACAGCGTCATCCCCGCGGCCAGCAAAGGCCATCAGGGCTTCACGCTCCAGAATGACAACAAATAGAAGTGCGGCGACCAGCAGGGCGGTCAAAAAAGGAACTATACGCATTTGGGGTCCTTGAAGATCTTTTGCGTTCTATGTCGTGCTATTTGGCCTCTCAAAAAATTGATACAAGAGGCAAAAGACATTTCTGAACGATTTAGTTCAGTTTACGGCGGCGCGTGCGCCGACGCAAGCCCATAGTCGTACACAGTGGTGTGTCAAGGTACCGCGTCGCGGCGATCTGAAAAGCTGCCCCTTGGCAGTCTCTGGGCTTCGCGGTATGAGAGAGAAAATGTAGGGGGCACCGGCGTGAGCGAAACCGATAGTTTCATTGAAGAAGTCAGCGAAGAGGTCCGTCGCGACCGTTTGTTTGGAATGATGCGGCGTTACGGCTGGATCGCGATCTTGGCCGTTCTGGCCATCGTTGGCGGTGCGGCGTGGAATGAAGTGCGCAAAAGCCAAGCACAGGCCGTGTCCGAAGCATTGGGCGACAACCTGATCACCGCACTTGAACTGACCGAAGCGGACGCGCGCGCCGAAGCTTTGAAAGGTGTGACGGCCGAAGGCGCCGAAGGGCGGGCCTTGGTTGGCATGCTGCGGGCTGCGGAACTCAGCGAAGCAGGACAGACCGACGCTGCATTGAGCGAGCTGAACGCTTTGGCCGTTGATTCTGATCTGTCACAGACCTATCGCGACCTTGCGGGCTTTAAGGCATTGCTTTTGCAAACAGACACATTGTCAGCAGAAGATCGCCGTTCGCGCCTCGAAGCATTGATCAACAATGGATCTTCGCTGCGTATTCTTGCAGAAGAACAACTGGCCATCCTAGAAGCATCTTCTGGTCAAACCCAAGAGGCGCTGGACCGTCTGGACCGTATTCGCCAAGACGCAGCTGCAACAGCAGGCTTGCGTCGTCGGGTTTCTCAGTTGATTGTGGCCTTGGGCGGTGACGCGACCGGATCGTAAGCGCAACATTCATTTGCGTTTAAGGGGTTAAGAACAAAGGGCAGCAGCGGTGAAACACAGTATTTTCGTTTTGGGAGTGGTCGCAACCAGCCTTATGGCCGGTTGTGCACGTCAGGAACCCTTGCTGACCGGCGAGCGCGAATCTCTGCGCTCTGTTCTCAGCGAAGGGGATCCCAATCAAGTTGCCCAAGCACCGGGGTCGGCTGCGATCCGCCTGCCTGCGCAGGTGTTGAATGCCTCTTGGACCCATCGCATCGGCAGCCCAAAGTACCGCACCTCCCATCCGCAACTGTCCAGCACCCCAAGCTTGGCCTGGAGTGCTGACATTGGGGCCGGGGATTCGCGTAAGAACAGGATCACCGCAGACCCTGTTGCGGCTGATGGACGTATTTTTACCCTCGATGCCGAAGCACAGGTAACCGCCACCTCAGTTCAAGGGGAAACCCTTTGGCAAGCTGATCTGACGCCTCTGCGGGACAAAGCGGGCGAGGGCACAGGCGGTGGCTTGGCCTATGCCGACAATATTATCTATGTGGCGTCTGGCTTTGGTTTGTTGACTGCCTTTGACGCCGCCACAGGTGATTTGATCTGGGAACAAAAGCTGGGAGCCACCGGTTCGGGCGCCCCCACGGTTTATGGCAACCTGATCTACATCGTCAGCGGAGATGACACGGCTTGGGCTTTGGACACCAAAACCGGCCGTATCCGCTGGCAACTTGGCGCGACCGAGGATGTTTCAAACGTTTTGGGTGGCGCAGCGCCGGCTGTGAACGACAAATTTGTGGTGTTCCCTTATGGGGATGGCGGATTGCACGGGGCATTCCGCAAAGGCGGTTTGCGCCTGTGGAGCAGCTTTGTATCCGGCGCCCGCCGGTTTGACACCATTTCCACCGTCACCGATATCACAGGGGATCCGGTGATCGTGGGTGACACGGTCTACGTCGGCTCTCACTCTGGCCGCTTGGTGGCGATGGACGTCAACACTGGCAAGCGCAACTGGACCGTTGGTGAAGGCGCGCTGAGCCCTGTTTGGCCGATTGCAGGGGCGCTGTTTGTGCTGAGCGATCGCAATGAGCTTGTGCGCCTGAACGCCGAAGACGGCAGCCGGGTTTGGGGCGTCGATCTGCCCAACTTTAAGAAGTTCAAACAACGCAAGGCCAATGAGGTCTTTGCCCACTACGGTCCAATTGTCGCTGGCGGGCAGGTGATCTTGGCGTCAAACGACGGCGTGTTGCGCTTCTTTGATCCCGTTGATGGGACGCTGATCCGCACCGTCGAAGTTCCCGGTGGCGCGACCACGGCCCCAATCGTTGCGAACGGCACTCTTTACGTCGTTGGTGCAAAGGGGCAATTGCACGCTTTCCGTTGACATAAAACTGGTGTAACAGGGCGGCTTGATCCGTCTTGGAGCCAGTATCATGAGCTTTACCCTTGCCGTTGTGGGCCGCCCAAATGTAGGCAAATCCACACTCTTCAACCGTTTGGTTGGCAAACGCCTGGCTTTGGTCGATGACCAGCCTGGGGTGACGCGCGACCTGCGTGAAGGCGAGGCCAAGCTGGCCCACCTTAAGTTCACTGTGATCGACACAGCCGGACTGGAAGACGCCACAGACGACAGTCTTCAGGGGCGGATGCGCCGACTGACAGAACGCGCTGTGGATATGGCCGACATATGTTTGTTCATGATCGACGCGCGGGTTGGAATCACACCCACGGATGAATTGTTCGCCGAGATCCTGCGCAAGCGCGCCAAACATGTCATTCTGGCTGCCAACAAAGGCGAAGGCCGCGCGGCGGATGCCGGCGTGATCGAAGCATACTCCCTTGGTCTGGGCGAGCCGTTGCGCCTTTCGGCGGAACACGGCGAAGGCATGAGCGATCTATTGGCCGTCTTGTCGCCTTTGGCAGAAAAGTTCGACGATAAATCCGACGACGAAGCGCCTGAAACCGATGTGACCTTGGATGAGGACGAGCCTGATGATGGCTATCGTCACCCCACGTTGGAAAAGCCGATGCAGATTGCAGTTGTCGGACGTCCGAACGCCGGAAAATCTACGCTTATCAATACCATCCTAGGCGAAGATCGTCTGCTGACCGGCCCAGAAGCGGGCATCACGCGGGATGCGATTTCCTTGACCATCGATTGGAATGGCCTGCCCATCCGGATTTGGGACACTGCCGGGATGCGCAAGCGCGCCAAAGTGCAGGATAAGGTTGAGAAACTGTCCGTCTCTGATGGTCTCAGAGCGGTGAAATTCGCCGAGGTTGTGGTGGTGCTGCTGGACGCGGATATTCCGTTTGAACAGCAAGATTTGCGGATCGCCGATCTGGCAGAACGTGAAGGCCGCGCTGTGGTTGTCGCTGTCAACAAATGGGACATCGAAGAGAACAAGCAAGAGAAGCTGCGCGATCTCAAAGAATCCTTTGAACGGCTGCTGCCGCAGTTGCGCGGCGCCCCTCTGGTGACGGTGTCCGCAAAAACCGGCCGTGGCATGGACCGGCTGCATGATGCGATCGAACGGGCCTATGATGTTTGGAACAGCCGTGTCTCAACGGCGCAGCTCAACCGTTGGCTCACGGAAATGCTGGAACAGCACCCGCCACCCGCCCCGGCCGGGCGTCGGATCAAATTGCGCTACATGACCCAAGCCAAAACCCGCCCGCCGGGATTCGTCGTCATGTGCTCGAACCCGGAAAAACTGCCCGAAAGCTATTCGCGCTATCTGGTCAACGGTCTGCGCGAGCATTTTGACATGCCCGGCACACCGATCCGCCTGTTCATGCGCAATCAGGGTGACAAGAACCCGTTCAAATCCAAACGGGAAAAACGTCCCGGCGCATTGGGCAAACATTTGACCAAAAAGCGGGGGGAACCGCGCCGCTAAGCGCGCGGTCGTGCTCAATCCGTCACAACCTACACTTTGTTCAGTGCCTGTGCTAAGAACCGGGCATTGAATTTAGCTGTGGGGCAAGGTCATGAAACGGATCGTCTTTTTCTGCGATGGAACCTCCAATCGCTTGGATGCCGAACGCCCCACGCATGTGGCGCAATTAGCTCAGGCCACCACAGCCAGCTCCCCTGATGGGGTGTGCCAACTGGTGTTCTATCAACAAGGGGTTGGCACGGGCCGGGGCAGTAACCGATTTGCACGGGCGACCGACCGGATGTTGGGCGGTGCTTTTGGCTGGGGCTTGGATGACAACCTGCTCGAAGCCTATCGCCATCTCATCTTGAACTATGAAATCGACGACGAGATCTATATCTTTGGCTTTTCGCGTGGGGCCTATACGGCCCGCTCTCTGGCGGGGCTGATCCGCAAAGCGGGCATTCCGCCTCGCGACAAGATTGGCGAGATCAACAAAGCCATCGCGCATTATCGCACCCAAGGAGACAGCAATAGCCCGCGCGAGATTGCCTCGATCCGGTTTCGAGCTGGGTTTTCACCTGATATCTCTACCAGCAAAGCGGATCAGACCTGGCGCGGCGCGCAGGGGCTGCCCAGCGGCCACCTGTTGCGGATCAAATATTTGGGCATCTGGGACACCGTTGGCGCGCTTGGCTTGCCAAGCGTTTTTGGAAAAATCGCCGAATGGACCAACAGCAAATACAATTTCCACGATGCCGTGCTGTCCAGTTCGGTCTCTGCCGCGCGCCACGCCGTGGCCATCGACGAGCGGCGACGGCTCTACCCGGCAAACACTTGGAACAATCTACCCCAGCTGAACCAGAGCTGCGCGCCCCAAACCCGCTACCAGCAACTCTGGTTTCCCGGCCATCACAGCGTTGTCGGCGGCAGCGGACGGGTTGCTGAACTTTCCGCCATCACTATGCACTGGATCGCAGAAGGGGCTTTTGACGAAGGTCTGAGGTTCACGCCGGGCTATCTTGAGACGCTGAAACACCGCTCCAATCCGGATGTTCCCGTGCCGAAAGGGGCGTTCAAAGCCGGCTTGATGGGGGCAGGAGGCCTGCTTCTGTCCGATCGCAAAGGCCCCCAAACGCCAGAGGCTGTCTCCAAGGCTGCAAAACGCCGCGTCAATCAGATCGCTAGCTACCGCCCCGGCGCCTTAAAGAACGTGCTCAAAGCACTGCTTTCAAACCATCAAGGCCCCAAACCACCCTCCGCTTGATCCAATAGCGCACGCATATGCGTGCACAGGTCGTGTCCTTCGGACGATTGGCGCATCTTGGCACGTCCCGACCATGAACGCGTCTTTTCCTTGGTGAAATACCTTGCGGGTCAAACGTCAGGCTTTAAAAAAGCCAGACGTTGAAGGGGGCAAGGCCCCCTTACGGGCCCAAAGGGCCACATCCTGTCTGCGCATCGCGCAGGCGATTAGATCAGCTGTCCGTCGGCGGACAGGGTTGTTTTACCGCCGAGATAGCCATGCAGCACCTCGGGCAGCTGCACAGACCCATCTTCTTGCTGGCCGTTTTCCAGCACCGCAATCAAAGTGCGGCCAACCGCAAGGCCCGAACCGTTCAGCGTGTGCACAAACTCTGGTTTGCCGCCATCTGCAGGTTTGAACCGTGCATTCATCCGGCGCGCTTGGAAGTCACCCGTTGTCGAAACCGAGGAGATCTCGCGATAGGCGTTTTGCCCCGGCAGCCAGGCTTCGATGTCAAAGGTGCGGCGGGCGCCAAAGCCCATGTCGCCACTGCACAGAACCACGGTGCGATAGGGCACGCCCAGTTTCTCCAGCAGCCCTTCAGCGCAGCGCAGCATACGCTTTTGTTCCGCATCAGACTCGTCTGGATGCGTGACCGACACCATTTCAACTTTTTCAAACTGGTGTTGGCGCAGCATGCCAGAGGTGTCGCGTCCCGCGCTGCCTGCTTCTGAGCGGAAGCACAGGGTGTGCGCCGCCATGCGAATGGGCAATTGCGCTTGATCCAACACGTCGCCTGCCACGGAATAGGTCAGGGGCACTTCGGCGGTTGGAACCAACCACCAGCCATTGGTGGTTTGATAGCTGTCTTCGCCAAATTTGGGCAACTTATCCGTGCCATACATGGCTTCGTCGCGCACGAGTACCGGGCTTTGCATCTCGGTCAGCCCGTTTTCGTCCACATGGGTGTCGATCATGAATTGTGCCAGCGCGCGGTGAATGCGGGCCACCGCGCCTTTCAAGAAAACAAAACGCGCGCCGCTGACTTTGGCTGCAGTGTCAAAATCCATCGACCCAGCCACGCCCAAGATCTCAAAATGTTCTTTGGCGTCAAACGCAAATTCAGCCGGGGTGCCCCAGGTGCTGACTTCAACATTGTCATCTTCGTCAGTGCCTTCGGGCACGTCCGCCGCCGGAGAATTCGGGATCCGCGCCAGCATATCCGTGAGCTGTGCGTCCAGTTCTTTGGCATCGGTTTGCATCTGGGCCACTTCGGATTTCTTTTCCGACACAAGGGCGCGCAGCCGTTCAAATTCAGCCTCATCCCCTTTGGCTTTGGCCGCGCCCACTTCTTTGGCGGCTTTCTTTTGATCTGATTGTGCAGACTCGGCCGCTTGGATTTTTGCACGGCGTGCCTCGTCCAGTGCCAGAACCTCTGACGACAAAGGAGCGGCATTGCGGCGCGCAAGGGCGGCGTCAAAGGCGGCCGGATTTTCGCGGATGGCTCGGATGTCATGCATGGGTAGGCTCCTATCGGCAGGAATCGAGATTTTGATCCGGTTATGGCGCAATTTTTGGGCGATGAAAACCGATCTCGTGCGGCTGTTGCTTTTCCATCGCGCCGCGGATCAGAGGCGATGCCGGGTAGAGTTTGTCTCACATCGGTTTGCATCGCGTTCAAAGCCCCGTCTTGATTGGGTCAAACCTTGTGGTGCACCGCTATCATCCTGCCTTTGAGCGCTTGCAAAACCCCATTGGGACACATAGGTTCCAGTCCAAATTCGCGGGACGTCCCGCATGCACACCAATAAGGATACTACAATGGAAGCTGCTACACAGTTTATGCCCCTCGTTCTGATCTTTGCGATCATGTATTTCTTGCTGATCCGTCCTCAGCAAAAGAAAGTCAAAGAACATCAGGCAATGGTCGCAGCCGTCCGCCGTGGTGACCAAGTTGTGACCCAAGGTGGGTTGCTTGGTAAAGTTTCTAAGGTCAAAGACGACAACGAAGTTGAAGTTGAATTGGCCGAAGGTGTCAAAGTTCGTGTTGTGAAATCGACCTTGGCGCAGGTCATTAGCAAAACTGAACCGGCTGCTGAGGCCTAAGTACAACGGGCCCTTCGGGGCCCGCTTTTGTGAAAGCGGAACACACTATGCTGCAGATTGATCTGTGGAAGCGTATCGTGATCTGGGGCCTGTGTGCCTTGGGATTGTTGATGGCGCTTCCGAATGGGTTTTACACCCGGGTAGAGACCAGCAATGACGCTATTGCGTCTATTGAGCTTGGAAATTCTGGCAATGGACTCGAAGAGCAGGCGGCGTTGTGGCCTGCTTATTTGCCGTCAAACTTGGTCAATCTTGGGCTGGATCTGCGCGGCGGTGCGCATCTGTTGGCCGAAGTCAAAGTTGAAGAAGTTTACGCCGCGCGTCTCGAAGCGCTGTGGCCAGAGGTGCGCGACCTCCTGCGCGCCGAACGCGCCACAGTTGGGACATTTCGCCAGCAGCAAAACGGCCCTAGTGACGAACTGCGGGTGCGTTTGAACGAAAAGCCAACTCAGGTTGGTGCAGCAGCGGATATCGTGCGCGTTTTGGCCAACCCTGTGGTCAGCCTGACCGGTGCGGGGTCTACAGATTTTGAAGTCAGCGTTGACGGTGCAGATATTGTTGTGACCCTGTCTGAGGCAGAGCGTCTTGCAACGGACGAGCGCACGATGGCGCAGTCTTTGGAAATCATTCGGCGTCGGATTGACGAAGTGGGAACCCGCGAGCCCACTATCCAACGCCAAGGGGCAGACCGCATTCTTATTCAGGTGCCGGGCATTGGCTCTGCAACCGAATTGAAAGAACTGATTGGGACAACTGCACAACTGACCTTTCAGCCTGTGGTGACACGAACCTCTGACGAAAACATGCCAGCTGGTTCCGGGAATGAGCTGGTGCCGTCCTTGGACGAAGAGGGGCTGTACTATGTTCTGGAAAAAGCACCGGTAGTATCTGGCGACGAGCTTGTCGACGCACAACCCAGCTTTGATCAAAACGGTCGCCCTGCGGTTTCGTTCCGCTTTAATTCCACAGGCGCCCGCAAGTTCGGCGATTATACGGCCGAAAACATCGGCAGCCCCTTTGCGATCGTTTTGGACAACGAAGTGATCAGCGCACCGGTTATCCAGTCGCATATTCCGGGCGGCTCGGGCATCATCACGGGTGATTTTGGCATCGAAGAAAGCACCAACTTGGCCGTCTTACTGCGGGCAGGGGCTTTGCCTGCGGGGCTCGACTTCTTGGAAGAGCGCACCATTGGTCCAGAGTTGGGAGCTGACAGTATTGCGGCAGGTAAAATTGCTTGTTTGATCGCCTTTGCCGCTGTGCTTGGCTTTATGGCGCTGTCGTATGGTCTGTTTGGCGTGTTTGCCAATATCGCTTTGGTGGTGAACGTATGCTTGATCTTTGGCTTGCTGAGCTTGATCGGCGGGACATTGACGTTGCCGGGTATCGCCGGGATCGTTCTGACCATCGGTATGGCGGTGGATGCCAACGTTCTAGTGTTTGAACGGATCCGCGAAGAGCTGCGCACCGCCAAAGGGCCGGCGCGCGCGATTGAGCTGGGGTATGATCGGGCGTTGTCTGCGATCATCGATGCGAACATCACTACATTCATCATTGCGGTGATCTTGTTCCTCGTGGGCTCTGGCCCGGTACGAGGTTTTGCGATCACGCTTGGTTTCGGGATCCTTACCTCGGTCTTTACGGCGATTTTTGTGACCCGTTTGTTGATCGTGATGTGGTTTGAACGCCGCCGTCCCAAAAAGATTGAGGTCTGATATGCGTCTGAGAATATTTACCGAAGTCCCGTCTTATGACTTCTTTCGCCTGCGCAAACTGACCTTTGGTCTGTCGGGTGTTGCGGTTGTGTTGTCGCTGGTGGCATGGGTGCTTATTGGCTTGAACTTTGGCATCGATTTCCGCGGCGGCACAACAATCCGCACCCAAGCGGAAACCAGTGTTGATGTTGGGGCCTACCGTGAGGCCTTGGTGCCTTTGAACCTTGGGGATGTCACCATCACCGAAGTGTTCGATCCGGCCTTTGCCGACGACCAACATGTTGCCATGATCCGTATTCAGGCGCAGGACGGTCAGGAAAGCGTGTCCGAAGTGCTGGTGGAAAACATCAAATCGGCGCTGAGAGAGGTGTCACCAACCGTGACCTTCCCCTTGGTGGAATCTGTTGGACCAAAGGTGTCAGGCGAGTTGATCACCACGGCGATCATGGCTGTTGCAGCCTCTTTGGCGGCCATTCTGTTCTATATCTGGCTACGATTTGAGTGGCAGTTCTCGGTTGGGGCTGTGGCGGCGCTGGCCCATGATGTGATCCTAACAATTGGGGTCTTTTCCGTGCTGCAGATCCGCTTTGATCTGGCGACCATTGCGGCGCTGCTGACCATTATCGGTTATTCGATCAACGACACTGTGGTGATCTTTGACCGTCTGCGTGAAAACCTGATCAAGTATAAGGTTAAACCGCTGACTGACCTGATGAACCTGACAGTGAACGAGACCCTGAGCCGGACGTTGATGACATCTGGCACCACCTTGCTGGCGCTGATTTCTTTGCTGGTCTTGGGGGGTGACGTGATCCGTGGCTTTGTCTTTGCGATCACTTGGGGTGTTGTTGTTGGGACGTATTCGTCGGTCTATGTAGCCAAGAACGTTGTTTTGTTGCTGGGCGTAAAACGCGACTGGACCAAGACGGACAACACGTCTGGAACACAGTTCGGCAACATTGATGCCTGACCTATTGGCGCAGCTCTTGGCCTTTGACGGGCTGGGCTGGTTGATGGGAACTGTTTTTATTGCGGGGGCCGTGCGGGGGTTTACAGGCTTCGGTGCGGCCCTTGTCTATATGCCGGTGGCGGGACAACTCATGCCGCCGATCTGGGCGCTGATCACGTTGATCCTGATGGAGGTGATCGGCCCGCTCCCCAATATTCCTGCAGCGCTGCGCGTGGCCAATCGCCGCGATGTCGGCTGGCTGTTTACCGGCGCGGCGTTCGCCTTACCGTTGGGGCTTGCGGTTCTTTATCGCATTGATCCGGACCTGTTTCGCTATGGTGTGTGCCTATTCGCCCTGACAGTGCCCTTTGTTCTGGCCAGTGGGGTGCGTTTTCAGAGTTCGGGACGCAAACCCATTTTGATCGGCACTGGGGCGGTTTCTGGGTTTGCCGGAGGGGTAACGGGCGTGCCCGGTCCTCCGGTTATTTTGATGTTGATGGCCTCAAGCGCCCCGGCGCAGGTGATCCGGGCCAATGTGATGGTCTATCTGCTGTTGTTTGATGTCAGCACCATTGTGTTGCTCGGCGCGCAAGGGGTGATGAGCGCGATGCCTGTGATGTTGGGTCTTGCGTTGATTGTGCCGAATTTGCTGGGAAATCTGGTTGGGGCCGCTATGTTCCAGCCGCAATATCAATCGCTTTACCGCGGCGTTGGCTATGGGGTGACCCTGTTGTCAGGCGTGGCGGGGCTGCCGCTGTGGGACTAAGGAAAACACAATGCAAATGAACGAAGTCACCTTTGACGAAGCAGTGCCTATCGATGGGTACGGACCGGGGTTCTTTCGGGTTGCAGGTGAAGTTTTGCAGGGCGCGGTGATTGTGACCGCTGAAAAAGCCAAGAGCTGGGCGGGGTTTGACGATCCAGAGGCTTTGCTGGCGCTCAAAGATGAGGTTGACGTTCTGTTTGTGGGCATGGGGCGCGAAATTGCCCATTTGCCGCGCGATCTGCGTGTCGCGTTGGAGCAGGCCGAAATTGGCGTGGAGGTGATGAGTTCCCCATCGGCCTGTCGGACCTATAACGTCTTGGTGTCCGAGGGGCGGCGCGTTGCGGTTGCGGCCTTGCCGGTCTGATCACGCTCTGCTGCGCGCGTCGTTTTGATCCAAACCGGGCAAGTGAGTATTTTGGGCAAGATGAAACTCACTTGAGACAGGTCAAAGTGGTGCAAAGCTGTGGCTGATATGTCGTATTTTGAAATCGCCGAAATAGGATAGACTAGAGGCATGAAATTGGTGGTGTCAGATCTGTCCGTCGCACGCGGCGGTGTGCCTGTATTGCAGGCTGTGTCCTTTGTGGCCGCAGCCGGCGAGGCCTTGGTGCTGCGCGGTCCCAATGGGATTGGCAAGACCACGCTGTTGCGCGCGGTTGCGGGGCTGCAGCCTGCGCTGAGCGGAGTGGTGGAGCCAAGCCGGGACGTGATGGCCTATAGCGGTCATGCAGACGGCGTTAAGAGCCAATTGAGCGTGCGCGAAAATCTGAATTTTTGGGCTGAGATATTTGGGACGCGCACCACTGAGGCTGCGTTGGAGGCCTTTGATTTGACAGCCTTGGCGGGACGGCTTGCTGGCGGGCTGTCCGCCGGGCAGAAGCGCCGGTTGGGGCTGGCGCGCATGATGGTGACCGGGCGGGCGATCTGGATTATGGATGAGCCGACGGTGTCTTTGGATCAGCGCGCGGTGTCGATGTTTGCCGGGGCGGTTCAATCCCATCTGAGCGCGGGAGGCATTGCGGTGATGGCGACGCATATTGATTTGGGATTGCCACAGGCGCGGGTGGTGGATCTGAGCCCATTCAAAGCCACCGTTGCTCAGAGTGACGCCTTTGATGAGGCCTTTTTGTGAGAGCGCTTCTGGTTCGAGATTTGCGCCTTGCGATCCGGGCGGGGGGGGGCTTTGGCCTTGGCCTGGCATTTTTCCTAATTGTGGTGGTCTTGGTGCCGTTTGGTGTGGGGCCGCAAAGTGCTTTGTTGGCCAAGATTGCGCCGGGAATCTTGTGGCTTGGCGCTTTGCTGGCCTGTTTGCTGTCTTTGGATCGGATCTTTGCCTTGGATTGGGAGGATGGATCGCTGGATCTGTTGGCCACCGCGCCGCTGCCGCTGGAGGCGCTGGTCAGTGTGAAAGCGCTGGCACATTGGTTGACTACGGGGTTGCCGTTGGTGATGGCGGCTCCGGTGCTGGGCATATTGTTGAACCTGCCGGGGGCTGGTTTTGCGGCTTTGCTGATTTCCTTGGCGGTGGGCACACCGGCATTGAGCGTGATAGGCACCTTTGGCGCCGCTCTGACCGTGGGGTTGAAGCGGGGCGGCTTGTTACTGAGCTTGCTGGTGCTGCCGCTCTATGTGCCGACGTTGATTTTTGGCTCAGAGATGGCGCGCCGCGCGGTACTGGGGCTGGACTATACAACTCCGCTGTTGATGTTGTCGGGCATCAGCTTTGGGGTGATTGCAATACTACCGTTTGCTTCGGCGGCGGTGCTACGGGTGAATTTGCGTTGACGGGGATGTGAATTGCATCCCCCACGCAGCAAGTTAGGAGTTGAGCATGGGCTCGATCTGGGAATACGCCAATCCAAAAAAGTTCATTGCGACAACAGACCGGTTGTTGCCATGGATTTCGCTGTTGGCTGTGGTTGCTTTGGTGGGCGGCTTGGTTTGGGGGTTCTTTTTCACCCCGGATGATTACCGCCAAGGGGCAACCGTCAAGATCATCTATCTGCACGTTCCCAGCGCCATGTTGGCGATCAACGCCTGGGGCATGATGTTGCTTGCCTCGCTGGTGTGGTTGGTGCGACGCCATCATGTCTCGGCTTTGGCGGCCCGCGCGGCGGCGCCAGTGGGCGCGGTGATGACGGTGATTGCCTTGGTCACAGGGGCCATTTGGGGTCAACCGATGTGGGGCACTTGGTGGGAGTGGGATCCACGACTGACCTCTTTCATGATCCTGTTCCTGTTCTATCTGGGGTATATGGCCCTGTGGACCGCAATCGAAGACGATGACACCGCCGCCGATCTAACCAGCATTTTGTGCCTTGTGGGGTCGGTCTTTGCGCTGCTGAGCCGCTACGCTGTCAACTTTTGGAACCAAGGGCTGCATCAGGGGGCGTCGCTGTCATTGGACAAGGAAGAAAACGTTGCGGATGTGTTTTATCACCCGCTGTTGGTGTCGATTGCTGGTTTTGTTTTGTTGTTTGTTGCCTTGGTGTTTTTGCGCACTCAAACTGAAATACGGGCCCGCAGGATGCGGGCGTTGATGGCCCGCGAGAGGATGCTGTGATGCCTGACTTGGGAAAATATGGTGAGGCGGTGCTGTCCTCATATGGGATCTCTTTGGCCTTGCTGATTGGCTTGGTGGTGCTGAGCGTGCTGCGCGCCCGCAAAGTCAAAGCGCAATTGCAAGAGATCGAAGCACGAGGTCGCCGCAATGGCTAAAGTGAACCCGATGATGCTGGCTCCGCCGGTGATTTTTGCCGCCCTCGCTGTTACCTTTTACATGGGAATGGCACGGGAAAACCCAGATGAGCTGCCTTCGGCGCTGGCGGGTAAAGTGGCCCCGGCGGTAGAGGTTGAGGCCTTGGGATCATTGCCTGAATTCAAGGACCTCGATCTGCGGGATGGTGGGGTCAAGTTGGTGAACTTTTGGGCGTCTTGGTGCGCGCCGTGCCGGGTTGAACACCCCAAGCTTGAGGCGCTGTCCCAAGAGGGTGTTCAGATTTACGGCGTCAACTACAAGGACGACCCGGGCAATGCGGTTGCGTTTCTGGATGAGCTGGGCAACCCCTATGCGGCGATTGGTGCCGATAACACTGGGCGTATGGCGCTGAATTGGGGCGTGTATGGCGTGCCCGAGACCTACCTGATTGATGGCAACGGGCGCATCTTGTTGCGCCATGCTGGGCCGATCACCGAGCGGGTGCTTGAAGGTGAATTTGGTCAGGCATTGGCCAAGGCAAGTGCAGAAAACTAAGCACACGCCAATCGCCTGGTTGGAGATTGGCGTTGCTTTTCAATAAGATGTTGGGCTTAGAGGATCCCTTGCGCCACGATCATTAACGCGCCGCCTGCAACAACATAGCCCGCATCAATCAATGTGGCTTTGCCGGTTTTCTGGCTGAACAGATCCATGCCCGCCACAAAGAGCGCGGCTGCGAAAATGGCCGCGACGGCTGTCAGGATCGCTTGGTTGGTTTCCGTCATGCCCACAACAAGCGCCAACAGGAACGTCGCCACAAGTTGCACCGCCATCGCCAGCATCGGAGGGGCGGCTGGCGGTTGAATGTTGTGGCTGCCTGCGGCCCAAGCTTTGCCAAACATCAGCGGGCTAAACCACGCCATGCCCAAGCCATAGGCCAGCGCGGTGCCCAGCAGCACAGCGGGCCAGTTCATCATTGCGGCGTCCATTATAGCGCCCCTGCGTAGCTGCGCAGCGTGATGTCGAGCGTGTCCAAAATACTGGTCCATCCGCGGCGGTGATTGTCCCGGGTTTCGCCGTCGTTAAAGCGGGTATGGGTCAGCACAACACGGGTGCCAGCCTCGACCGGATCAAAGGTCAATGTGACAGTGCTGTCGCCTTCGGCAAAAGGGGTTTCCCACGTAAAGACGATCCGCTGATGTGGGTCGATTGCCTCATAGGTGCCCGCATGAGGCATCCGATCACCATCCGCCTGCATAACGATTTCAAAGCGTCCGCCCACTTTGGGGTCGTTGGTGGCCGCCGGTACGGTCATACCCGCCCCTGGCATCATGAATTTTTGCAACATCTCAGGATTTAGCCACGCATTAAACACGTCGCTTTGGGCCGCTTTAATGGTGCGTTCTACGGTTAAGCTGAGGTCAGCCATTGTCGGTCTCTCCTTTGGTTATCAATGAATCCAGTGCCTCAAGACGGAGGTCCCAGATCGAGCGTAGTTCGGCGAACCATTGATCAATCTCGCGAAGCGGGGCCATTTGCACCTCGATCAGGTGTTCGCGCCAATCGGTGCGACGCACCACCAAACCACAGCGTTCCAGCACTTTGATGTGCTTGGACACCGAATTCAGACTGGTGTCGAATTGCGCGTGAATATCGGTCACACGCATGGGGCCATGTTGTGCCAAAAGCGTCAGGATGGCCCGTCTTGTCGGGTCACTTGCCGCCTTGAGCAGGTCACTCAGGGGATCGGGAATGATTCGTTCAACCATATGGGTGAATAACACGTGTTGAGCCCATCAGTCCACCCTTTGGGTGAATGACAAGGTGATCGCCGGTGATTTCCGGCGAACCTCATAATCTTCATGCAATTTTTGGGAATGACGGGTTTGGCGACGTCGGTGTACCTCAGGGGACTTACACCAAGAGGATAGGATCAATGACAACAGTAACTGCCAACCTAATGGTCGAATCTGTCTCTGAGGCGCTGACGTTTTATGCGGCCTTGGGATTTGATGTGGTCTCAAAATTACCCGAGTCTAACCCGGTTTGGGCGCTGGTCACGCTGGGGGAGGCCCGTTTGATGTTTCAGGGACGCAGCTCGCTTGAAGCTGAGTTTCCCGCGTTGAAAGACGTGGCCGGGGGCGGGGCCTTGACCCTGTGGTTCAGCACCGCAGATGTGAAAGCCTTGTTTGAGCGCGCCACAGCCGTTGCCAAAGTGATCAAGCCTTATGGCGTGACGGATTACAATGGGGCCAACGAATTTGTCGTGCAGGATCCAAATGGCTTTATTCTACATTTCTCGGATATGAAGCTTTGATGGCAAACCGGTCGTGAGGCGGGCGGCGCCTGCGTTGGGTGGGACCATTCGACGCCTGCGACGCTGTGGCGAAGTGCATTGCGGAACACAACATGAGATTGAGGCAAGACCTGTTTGCGCCCCGCAAACCCTAGGCAGACCGCACATTGACAACCTTGGATGATCACATGACCCACAAACATTCCTTTTTAAGACGCCGTCAGAAAGCGCTGATGTTTGCTGCAAGCCTCTATGTTGTGGCGCTGATCGTGTCCCATTCAACGTTGCCCGCTTTGCATGTCTGGGTCATTGCAGCGGTGTTTTCGATCATCATGAACGCCACCTATGTGGTCGAAGCCTATGCCGCCCGGCGCTTGCTGCGCACAGAGCTTAGCGTTGCGCTGGTTTTGATCGTGGCTTCGGTTCTGGGGGTGATGTGGCACCCGGCCTTTGTCATCTTTGCGATCTTTGGGCATGGCACATGGGATATCGCAAAGCACTTTGGTGCAGGCATCCCGTTTTTCAGCTGGTACACGCTAAGCTGTTTTGCCGTGGATATGACCTATGGTCTTGTTTTACTGGTGTATTTCTTGGGCACCTGACGGTGCGGCCTAAAGTGATGGCGCCTTGATCCCAACACAGGATCCCCCTTAACGCAAAAGGCCCCTCCGGATCGGAGGGGCCTTTGCTTTGTCAATGCGATGGGGCGCAGGTCTTACGACTTGGCCAGGTTCCGCAGAACGTAGTGCAGAACACCACCGTTTTCGATGTATTCGATCTCAACTTCGGTATCGATACGGCATTTCAGCGAAATCTCTTTCACCGAACCATCGGCCATTGTGATCGAGCAAGGCACTTCTTGCAGAGGCTTGATGGTGTCCAAGCCGCTGATCGAAACAGTCTCTTCGCCAGTCAGGCCCAAAGATTTGCGTGTGTCACCGCCGGTGAATTCGAACGGTACAACACCCATGCCAACCAAGTTGGACCGGTGGATACGCTCAAAGCTCTCTGCGATCACAGCCTTCACACCCAACAGCGCGGTCCCTTTGGCCGCCCAGTCACGTGACGAGCCTGCACCGTACTGTTCGCCGCCAAAGACCACCAGCGGTGTGCCGGCTTCTTGGTAAGCCATCGAGGCGTCATAGATCGAAGTCTGGTTGCCATCGGGGCCTTTGGTATAGCCACCTTCAACACCATCGAGGATCTCGTTCTTGATGCGGATGTTGGCGAATGTGCCGCGCATCATGATCTCGTGGTTCCCACGGCGCGAACCGTAAGAGTTGAACTCACGTGGGGCAACCTGACGCTCGGTCAGATAGGTGCCCGCAGGAGAGGTGGTTGCAAACGAACCCGCCGGAGAGATGTGGTCGGTTGTGACCATGTCGCCCAGGATCAACAGAACTTTGGCACTGTCGATGTTGCTGATGGTGCCAGCTTCCATGCCCATGCCTTGGAAGTAAGGTGGGTTTTGGATGTAGGTCGATGTCGCAGGCCAGTCATAGGTTTCGCCGCCAGATACTTCGACCGCTTGCCATTTTTCGTCGCCTTTGAATACGTCAGCGTATTTAGACACAAACGCTTCGCGGGTTACGGTTTGTTCAACCATATCCGCAACTTCTTGAGTCGTTGGCCAGATGTCTTTCAGGTAGACGTCGTTGCCGTCTTTGTCCTGACCGATCACGTCGGTTGCCAAGTTGATGTCCAGTGTGCCGGCCAGCGCATAGGCCACGACCAGTGGCGGCGAAGCCAGATAGTTGGCGCGCACGTCAGGGCTGATGCGACCTTCAAAGTTACGGTTGCCTGACAGAACAGAGGTTGCAACCAGATCACCTTCGGCGATGGCGTCAGACAGCTCTTGCTGAATTGGGCCAGAGTTACCGATACATGTGGTACAGCCGTAACCAACAAGGTTAAAGCCGATCGCGTCGAGATCTTTTTGCAGATCTGCCGCTTCGAGATAGGCCGAAACAACCTGCGAACCTGGGGCCAGGGATGTTTTCACCCATGGTTTGCGGTTCATGCCTAGAGCGGCGGCTTTGCGAGCCACGATGCCCGCGCCGATCATCACATAAGGGTTCGAGGTGTTGGTACAGGAGGTGATCGAGGCGATCACAACTTTGCCCGACTCCATGGTGTAGTCTTCACCTTTGACCGCAACTTCTTTGCCCATTGGGCGCTTGAAGGTCTCTTCCATTTCCTTGCGGAATGCGTTCTGGCCTTCGGTCAGTGCCACATAGTCTTGTGGGCGCTTAGGACCAGAGATCGCAGGCACGATGGTGCCCATGTCGAGGTGCAGCGTGTCCGTGTAAACTGGGGCGTAGTTTTCATCGCGCCAGAAACCGTTTTCCTTGGCATAGGCTTCGACCAAGGCAATGCGGTCTTCGTCACGACCGGTGTTGGTCAGGTAACGGATGGTTTCCGCATCAATTGGGAAGAAACCACATGTCGCGCCATATTCTGGCGCCATGTTGGCGATGGTTGCACGGTCCGCCAGTGGCAGACGATCCAGACCCGCACCGTAGAATTCAACAAATTTGCCAACCACACCGCGCTCACGCAGCATTTCAACAACTTTGAGAACCAAGTCGGTACCGGTGGTGCCTTCGACCATCGCGCCTGTCAGTTCAAAACCCACAACTTCGGGGATCAGCATCGAAATTGGCTGGCCCAGCATCGCGGCTTCGGCTTCGATGCCGCCAACGCCCCAACCCAGAACGGCTGCGCCGTTGACCATGGTTGTGTGGCTGTCTGTGCCCACCAGCGTATCAGGATAGGCCACTTCGGACCCATCTTGGTCGGTGTCAGTCCAAACAGTTTGCGACAGATACTCGAGGTTCACTTGGTGACAGATACCAGTTCCCGGAGGCACAACGCGGAAGTTGTTGAAGGCTGACTGACCCCATTTCAGGAAGGTGTAGCGCTCCATGTTGCGTTCGTATTCACGGTCAACGTTCATTTGGAACGCGCGTGGGTTGCCGAACTCATCGATCATGACCGAGTGGTCGATAACCAGATCAACAGGGTTCAGCGGGTTAATCTTTTGGGCGTCGCCACCCAAAGCGACAATACCGTCGCGCATGGCGGCCAGATCCACAACGGCGGGAACGCCGGTGAAATCCTGCATCAACACGCGGGCAGGGCGGTAGGCGATCTCACGAGGGTTCTTACCACCGTTGGCGCCCCATTCGGCGAAGGCTTTGATGTCTTCGACGGAAACGGTACGACCGCCGTCTTCAAAGCGCAGCATGTTCTCTAGAACCACTTTCAGCGCAGCTGGCAGCTTAGAGAAATCCCCAAGTCCGGCGGCTTGAGCGGCGGGAATTGAGTAATAAGAAATAGACTGATCGCCGACCGTAAGAGTTTTACGGGCTTTGGCGTTATCTTGTCCGACGACGATGGGCATGAGATGGCCTCCCTCTGAAAAGGTGATAAGGGTGTTGCTGAGGTGCTTCTGACGCATTGCGACGTTGTAATCAAGGGGGAGAGTGCAAAATGTATACCATTGCACACAAATTTTTTGCTAAAGTATGCCTCACTGGACTGTGACGAATCCTTGATTGGTTATTTCAGACCAAACCGCGTAGGACTTTGAGTGTAGCTGAGATAGGGGATTCTAGACCGCATGCGCAAGATTGCCGCTTTGATCACCACGATTCTGTTGGGCCTGCCCACAGTGTCCGTCGCCCAAAATTCGCCCGTCGTGGTCGAGTTGTTCACCTCGCAGGGCTGTTCGTCATGCCCGCCGGCGGATGCTTACCTGACGACGTTGGCTGATCGCGAGGATGTCGTCGCGCTGGCGCTGCATGTGGATTATTGGGATTACATCGGCTGGAAAGACAAATTTGCCGATCCGCAATACACCAAACGGCAAAAGGCCTACGCGCAGGCAGCCGGTCACCGCTCGATCTATACCCCTCAGATCATTGTGAACGGCAAAGAGCATGTGGTTGGCAATCATCCCAAAGATGTGGCCCAACTGATCAGCACCCATAATGACGCTGCCGCTGTTGTCGATCTGTCAATTTCCAAAGACGGTCAAACATTGGCGATTGCCGCCACAGCCTCACAAGAAATCAAGGGCCCGATTGCCGTGCAATTGGTACGCTATGAGCCCAGCCAATCGGTGAAAATCCGGTCTGGTGAAAATGCGGGCAAAGAAATCACCTATTCCAACATCGTTACGGAATGGCACCACATCGCCAATTGGAACTCGCGCAAACCATTGCAAATGGTGACCGAGGTCACCGGGGATCAACCGGTTGTGGTGATCCTTCAGCGTAAGGGCCCCGGCCAGATTGTGGCCACGGCGCGCCTGCGTTAACCGGCTTCGATATCTTTCCAACGTCGATGCACCCAGAACCATTGTTCTGGGTGTTGGCGCACCATCTCTTCTAGACGATCGTTCATTTCCTGCGCCATCTGCACGGCGGTGCTATGCGCGATCGGCTCTTGAAGGATCGGATGAAAGCCAATTCCATCTGCTTTGCGCAGGCCAAACACCGGCAAAAACAGCGCGTCATATTTCAGCGCCAGTTCGGCTGCGGACAATGTGGTGCGCGCCTGTTTGCCAAAGAAGGTCAGATCCGCGCCTTCTTGGACATACTGATCCACGAGCAGCGCGATAATATTGCCTTGGCGCAGGTATTTGACCATTTCGGCCAGCCCACGACGCCCGCGGGCAAAGGCGGGTGAGGCGATGCCCTGTACGGCGTTTTCCCAATGTGCGTTGATATAGCTGTTGCCGAGCGGGCGATAGAGCGCCCCAACTGGGCTAAAGCGGTCGGACACTGTGGCGCGAATAGCGTCGTGATTGCCAAAGTGTCCAGAGACCAAAATGATCGGGCGACCAGCGGCATGGGCCTCTTGCAATGCGTCGACACCGGGACCTTCAAGCGGGGTCTGCGCCAGATGCTCTTTGTATTCCGCGCCTGAATAGATCTCGATCAAGGTGCGGCCAAAGTTGTTGGGCACTGCCCGCGCCAATCGCTTTTTTTCGGCATCTGGCAAGGAGGGCCAAGCCAGATCGAGATTGGCGATCACCCGTTTGGGATATCCGGCCAGCGGTGCAATCACCCAGCTGACCACCCAGCCCATCATGCGCACACGGGCCCGATAGGGCAGCGCCAAAATGCTGCGCATGATCAGGCTGAGGAACGCATTTTGGGCGAAATGGGTGAGTTGGGTTCGTTTTGATTGATCGGGCGTTGGCATGCCGGTGATCAGCTCCGCTTGATTGACTCTCGCCAGACATAGATCCCTGCGACGACGATCACAACCGTGCTGGCGATAGTTATCAAATCCGGCATTTCCCCAAAAAATTGGTAACCTATGATAAAGGCCAAAGCCGTGCCCAAAAAGGCGGTTGGCGGCATTTCGTCAGATTGGCCGAGCGTCCAAATCTGAATGATCAACATTTGCGCACTGGTGCCGAGAACGGCCATTGCCCCCATCATCAGCGCAATTTTGCCATCAATGGGTTCCCAATGAATAGGCATGATTGCCGATAGAATAACGGCGCCCAATATCATGCTGTACATCAAAGAGGTCCACGGATCTTCGCGCGAAGCAATCATTTTGGTCAACAAGCTATAGCCGGTGTGACAGACCGCTGCGATCAACGGCAAAATAGCATAAAGCACAAATCCGTCTGGCCCTTGGCCAATCATGACGCCTGCAGCGGCGCAGGCGACAAAGATCGCAAGCCAACTTTTGGCCCCAAGCGAGCCACCGAGAAACACCAAGGCCGCTAAGGGCAACACCAACGGGTAGATATTGATGAGCGCCGTGGCCTGAAACAGGCCGATCTTTGACAAAGAGACATAGTAACTGCCTGTGGCAACTAGCAAAAATATCGATCTGGCGAGGTGAATTTCAGGAAAATTTGTCCGCAACGTTCGGCGCAATCGCGGTAAAACCAACAGACATACCAAAACCGCTTGCCCAGTAAATCGCGCCCAAACCGTTTGCAGCACACTAATATGCTGCGTCAGCTCTTTGGTAACGGCGTCCAGCAGCGCGAAACACACGGCAGCCAACAGGGCACACACCATGGAGGTGGTCTTCGGGCTCATGCGCGTCCCTGCCTCATGTCGGGCCGTTTTCAGCGCCAAGCGGCGCGGGCTGAGAGGCTGCAGTATGGTATCGCCAACGTGCTGTCATGACGTCAACGTAAGCTCATGCATTAATTCTGTCTAGCCTAGTCCTCCTCTCCCTCGTCCGCGCTCAAGAAGGTAAGGGTGCCGTTTTGTTGCAGGTTTCGGATCACAGCGGTGATTTCGGCCATGGCGTCCTCGGCCTCTTTGGGGCGAAATTTGCCGGTCTCTTCGATTTCTTCGCGGATCGATGCGGCCATCCGCGACGACATGTTGGATAAGAAAAATTCAGCAACCGTGGCATGCTCCCCTTGTTGGGCGGCGGCCAGACCTTGGATCAGTTGATCCTGATCGGCCGCTTTGATGATTTTGGGCACGTCCAATGTGGCGACCCGTGCTGGGATATTTGCAAAGGTAAAGATCGATTTGCGCACGCGGTCGGCAAATTCTGCATCCTCTTCGCCCAAGCCATTCAACAGCTCTTCGCGGGTGGCACTGGGCGAAAAGTTCAAAATCGCCCCAACCCGCTCTTCGGGATCATCATCAAAGGCCCGGTCAGGGCGGGCATCCAGCTGGCTGGCCAATGACAGGCCGATACGATCGACCGCATCAGGGGTGACGTTTTTGGTTTGCGCCACGGCAAAGGTGATTTGTCGGGCGCGGGGCCCGGGCAATAGCGCCAGAACCTCGGCAGCGCGGGCCACGTCCAGTTTGGATAGGATGACAGCCGCAATTTCTGTGGATTCCGTTTCAAAGATCGGCACAAGGTTGCTGGCATCCAAGGCCCCGATACGATCCCAGGGATCTTTGTATTGTCGCACGCCCGCCTGTTTGCGCAGCTTTGCGGCCGTGCGCGGATCCAACCGCCCCTCAAGCACCGCCAAGGCCCCCGAGAGGTCATGCGGGAAGGTCACACCAATTTGTTCCAATTCGTCGGCAAATTCTGACAGGACATGCGCAAGCGTTGTGCGATCCACCAGTCGCATTTCACCCATCTGCTGCGTGAGATTGGTTTGCAAATCTTCGGGCAATTCAGTGAAGTTTAGATCCGCCCCTTCGTTCAGAAGGAACCGCACTATGATGGCGGCTTTCTGGCGCCGGGACAGGCGCGGCGACCCGGAAGAGGGCGCGGCCACTGGGTCAATCTGAGCGATCGGGGTTAAGGATGTCATACGGCCACTCTGCTATCGGTCGGGGGTATTTGACAGCACAGGGGTGAATATTTCCTTTCCGAAAATCAGTAGTCTGCGCGATGGTCCCCTGCCAGGGTCTGCACCAATGCCGCCTCAGCCCAACTGCCTGCGCCGCCTCGCTGACGAATTTCGGCCAGCTGTCGTTCTGCTGCGGGTTTTGCGCCAGCAAGAGCCAAGCCCTGACCATAGTAGGAGCGGGCCAACAGATTGTCGGGGTTCTGGTCCAATGCTTGGGTATAAAAGCGCATGGCTTTGCCCCAGTGCCCCTGCTTGCGGGCCACAAAGCCTTTGTAAGTCAGAACCCGGTCGGCATTTTGATCTGACATTGCGGCCAATACGATCAGGGCCGAGTCCAGATGTCCACCATGGGCCAGCTCGCGGGCGGCGTCATAGCGAGTGTCGTCATCCAAACGACTGTCTTTGGGCGCCACACAGCTTTCAGAGGTGGCATCCCAGACCAAGCCGTCTTGCGCACAAGTGTTTGTGGTGGCGGTGGGTTTGGGGGGCGTCGGTTCTGCAGTGCCTGCGGCCCAAGCAAAGCTCGGCGCCAAAAGCACCACTGCCAGCGTACTCTTAAATTTCAAAGACATGTCGCACTCCGCCCTATGATCCGAGTTGTGATCCAACCTGTGGTCAGACGGAGTGTAACGTGGTCTGTCGGTGTTTCAACTACACAACTGTGTCAGCTGCTGACCTGTTTGATGCAGGATTGGGTTTCTGCATCCCAAACCATGCCGTCAATGCAAGACATGGCTTGCTGGTGGCCTTCTGAACACATCGCAAAACTGGCAATGGGCATCAGGATCAAAACACATGCTATCAGTGTGGTTCTCAACATAAAAAATCCCCTGTCATCGATGAATGATGACAGGGGATATATCACAGTTTAGCGAATTTCAGAAATCGGGCCGGCTTAGCTGTCGCCAAAGACCCGCTTGAAGATCGTGTCAACGTGTTTGGTGTGATAACCAAGGTCGAACTTTTCTTCGATTTCTTCTGGGCTTAGAGCCTTCAGAACGTCTGCGTCGCCCAGCAGCTCTGTCTTAAAGTCTTTGTTCTGTTCCCAGACCTTCATCGCGTTGCGCTGAACCAGCTTATAGCTGTCTTCACGGCTCACGCCGGCTTGGGTCAGGGCCAGCAGCACACGCTGAGACATCACCAGACCACGGAACTTGTTCATGTTGGCCAGCATGTTGTCTGGATAGATCACCAGGTTTTCAATCATGCCCGCCAGACGGTTCAAGGCAAAGTTCAAGGTGACTGTGGTGTCTGGGCCAATCGCGCGCTCGACCGAAGAGTGTGAGATATCACGCTCGTGCCACAGGGTGACGTTTTCCAGCGCAGGGGTAACCGACATGCGTACCAGACGGGCCAGACCGGTCAGGTTTTCGGTCAGAACCGGGTTGCGTTTGTGTGGCATCGCAGAGGAGCCTTTTTGGCCTTTTGAGAAGAACTCTTCAGCTTCCAGAACTTCGGTGCGCTGCATGTGGCGCACTTCGGTGGCGATGTTTTCCATCGACGAGGCAATCACACCCAATGTGGCAAAGAACATCGCGTGGCGATCACGCGGGATCACCTGGGTGCTGATCGGCTCTGGACGCAGACCCAGCTGTTCGCAAACGTGCTCTTCCACAGAAGGGTCGATGTTGGCAAAGGTGCCTACCGCGCCGGATACGGCACCGGTTGCGATTTCCCAACGGGCTTTTTCCAGACGGTTTTTGTTGCGGTCCATCTCGGCATAGAAACGGGCAAAGGTCAGACCCATTGTTGTCGGCTCGGCGTGGATGCCGTGGCTGCGACCAATGCGGATGGTTTCTTTGTGCTCAAAAGAGCGCTTTTTCAATGCGGCCAGAACGCGATCCATATCGGCCAGCAGGATGTCGGCAGCGCGCACCAGCTGAACGTTAAAGGTGGTGTCCAAAACATCGGATGAGGTCATGCCTTGGTGCACAAAGCGGGCCTCGTCGTTGCCGATGATTTCGGCCAGATGGGTCAGAAAGGCGATGACGTCATGCTTGGTGACGGCTTCGATTTCATCGATGCGCGCAACGTCGAATTCAACGTCCTTGGCTTTCCAGACAGCATCGGCGTTTTCCTGTGGGATCACACCCAGTTTGGCTTGTGCATCACAGGCGTGAGCTTCGATCTCGTACCAGATTTTGAATTTGGATTCAGGGGACCAGATGGCAACCATTTCAGGACGGGAGTAGCGCGGGATCATGTCAGCTTCCTTGCGATGCGAATTTGGGCGATGTGGGATTCCGGGCTGTCTTTAGACCCGTGGTGTCGTTACAGCAAGGGCAGGGAGGCCGGATATGTCGCTACAACCAGAATTCACGCTGAAACTCGACGATTTTGCAGGAAAATGGACACTTCGTCGCAAAATTCAAAGCGACTTAGGGCCAGATGCCACTCTGGAAGGAGAGGCCGAGTTTACCCCACATGACGGGGGGCTGCGCCTAACGGAGAGCGGCTTGCTGCAAATGGAGGGGCAGAATCAGTCTCTGAATGCGGTACAAACCTATCATTGGTATAGGTCTGGTTTGGACATACTTGTGCGTTTTAATGATGGGAAATTTTTTCACTCTTTCGTTCCTGAGAGGCAAGCACATGCAAAGCATTGGTGTGCGCCGGATCAGTACGACGTGAAGTATGACTTTGCGCGATGGCCAGTGTGGCAGTCAGCGTGGACCGTAAAGGGACCGCGGAAGTCTTATGTTATGGTTTCGACGTATGAGCGTCTGGACGTGAGCCCGGATAGTCTTGGGTAGGGTCGTCTAAGATAGTTTGGGAAGTTTGGGGAGTTTAGAAGCCGCCGCCAAGCAGGGCGAGCAGTGGGAGAAGTCCAAGCAGTGCACCTAGGCCGCCCATATCGGAACCGCCACCGTCACCTGCTGCGGATGCTGCGTGCGGTTCTTCGACGTCCTCGTCTCCTTCGCCTTCTGCGGCGCGATCTGGATCGTCTGTCTCTGGGATGGTGGGGATGTCGCCGGGGGTCGTGTCTGACGAACCGCCCAACATCGCGTCAACAAGGGCGTCAAACCCATTGGTGTAGTCTGGTTCTTCAACCACAACACGGATGATTTCATATGGGTTGAGATCGACCGACAGAACCCCGTCTTCAAAGGCTTCTTCAGGGTCAATTGTGCGGATCTGAGCCGTGGCCTCGGGCGAGGTGGGGTTTTGACCGGCAAGAACACCCAGCACTTCGATATGGATCGAACTTGAGTCAGCAAAGATCTGCGTGAAATCAACTTCGCTGGTCAGGTCTTCGTCGACGTTCGATGCAATGAAAGACACAAAGCGGTCTTCGTCATAAAAGGCGTGAACGCTGGTGTCTTCGGCAACCTCTTCCGTCTCGTCCGAGCGATCATCCTGAAACGAGATCGACTGCATATCGGGCAGAGATTCATTCATCCAGCGGAACATTTCACCGGGCACACGTGGGGTGAATTCATCCCCTTCGTTGCCAGACAGGTTGGTCAGGTTGTTCTGTTGAACCGCCCAAACATAACCCGCGTCAACGCCATGCGCGACAAAGTCTTCGGTCATGTTCAGCATTTCGTGGGCCTGCTTCAGGCCATATTCTTCTTCGGGATCCCAGCCTGTGCGGCTGGCTTTGAGGTTCCATTCAGTGACGCTGATGCTCAGATCATCGCCAAGTTCCTCCATCCATGTCTGATCCACCGTGCGCAAATCATATTCGCGGCTGTTTGGGCGATCGGCGCCTTTGGAATAAATGTGGACGGACAGGCCGTCGACCGCTTCACGCTCGGCGTCAGTGTCATATTCGCTTAGAATGATGGCATTGGCCACTTTGGGCCAGGCCACGTCACCGCTGTTAAAGATATAGTCTTCGTCGCTGAGATTCAGACCATAGTCTTCGTTGATCGCCGCCAGTTGCTGCTCGCCTGTGGTCAGGTGATTGTATTCACCGTTCAGCTTGGCCGTGCCATAGTTTTGGCCGTTCTGAACCAGAACGTCCAAGTCTTCGAACACTTCGGCATTTGGGTGATTGCTGATTTCGTCGGCCAGAATTTCAGCCATGCGTGCAGAGACGCGGCCGTATTCCAACGAGGACATCTCGCCGCTGCCCCAGTATTCGTTGCCAACCTCAAAGGATTTGATGGTTGGGGCACCATATTCGCCATCCAATGTGTCTTGGATAAAGCTGCGCAATTCGGGTTCGTCGATATCGACATAACGATGACCGTTGCCATCGGTGTTGTCGCTCAGATAGTTGCGCGTGGGCAGAACGATCGACACAGCGATATCGTTCTCTTCAGCGTAATTCATGAATTCTGTGTAGGGCAGCAACTCGACCGTGCGACCGGTGTCTGGGTCAATGGCCTCTGTGGCATCAGGGTTCGACAGATCAAAGTAATCTTCGGTCAGCGACCCGCCTGGATAGCGCATATTCTCGACGCCAAGTTGGGCCGCGGCTTCGTCATATGTGCCGTCCTCCCCAATCTGGTCTCGGCTGGCGAGGATGTTGGCTCCGAAGAGGTCGGATTCATATTCGTTGGTACTAACACTCTGTGCATTCAGATAAATCATCACTGGTCCCTCTTTTCGCAAGGAAAAGGTGGTTAAGGGTTTCGACGGTCTGTTGTGTTAGGAGCTCGCCAATCCAGTTTTTTGCTCGATAGGTTTCGGCGGCTTGCCTATTTTTGTTTTTGTGATGATGAGTTTTGTAGGGGGGGCAATCTAAGTCTATGGAAACGCCCGAAGGCCGACTTTATCGACAGAAAACACCCCCCAAAGGAGGTAGCTGTTCGCCAAAATATCCGGGTATTTTTTGCTAAAATAGAACGGGTATGCGGCGTGCCCCTGACCACTCAGAGGGAGGACGCAGTGTTCCGAACCAAGGTGCCAAACGAATTTTGAGGGTGATTCTGACCACACAGATACCCTCACAGGGCCCGGATTCGGGGGCCATGCGTTTGACTATTTCACACTGTTCGAATGCAAAGTCTGTGCCAAGCTGCCGCTCTTTGTTGTCGGCTTCATAGATCATAACGGCTGGTCCCCCCGCCGGTTTTAGGACCTTCTTGCTAAAAACTAGTACTTTGGTCACAAAAGTAGTTATGAAGTTCTGTTTTCAAAACGAAATTCCATTCAATCCCTTTGTTTCCAACCGGTTACCGGGAATCGCTCCTTTGGAGCCAAAATCATGGTTATTGGTCGATGACGCCTTTGATTGCCAAATGGCCACGCGTGATCATCTGATTTCAACCCAGCCCGATGCGGTTCTGGCCAGCTGTGAGGGCAGCCAAGAGGCTCAGGCCGAATTGTTGGAATTGGTTTTGGGGGTGCTTTCAGACCAACCCAATTACCACATAGGCGTGGACTATGTGCGCCGCCCCGACGGCGTCGAGGTGGCGCTGAACCGCGCTGCGCCAATGGCCACGTTGGGACGTCTGATCCAAGAAGATCTCTGTGTGCTGCAGCCCCACGGATCTCAGCATGTTTTGACGGCGGCCGTTCTGTGTTTTCCGGCCAGTTGGACGTTGGCGGAAAAGATTGGGCGTCCGTTGAGTGACATCCATATCCCCGTTGCGGCCTATACCGAGGAACTGGCCAAACGGGTGCAACGCCTGTTTGACGCCATCCACCCGGATCGGCCTTTGTGGCGTAGCAATTGTCTGTGGTATGACAGCCCTGAATTGTTCCAACCGCGCAGTGTCAGTGACCCGCGCCCCGCCACCGCGGCCTCTTTAACCTCAGAGCTGGGGGCAGAGCAGGGCGCCTATCTGCGCAGCGAACGCCAATGCCTGCTGCGCCTGCCCAAAACCCAAGCGGCGGTGTTTTCCATCCACACCTTTGTTCTTAAGGCGGCGGCAGCCCGCCAGCTGAAGCTGTCTAGCGGTCAATCCGTTCAGCCATAAGCGCAATGGCCTGTTGATAGACCGTGGCTGCATTCCATTTCTTGATCACTTTGAAATTGGGCTGACCTTCTTGATAGGGTTTGCCCTTGGCCCAACCCTTTTTGCGCAGGAAGTTTGCGGTTGAGGTCAGGGCATCCAGACGGTTGGTCAGATTGACCCGACCATCACCGTTGCCATCAACGCCATATTTCAACACGTTTGCAGGTAGGAACTGGGTATGGCCCACCTCGCCGTGGCGTGCGCCTTTGGTGGTGGCGCTGAGGCTGCCTTGATCCACCAGTTTCAACGCGGCTATGGCGTGCGGGCGAAAGAAGTCGGAGCGACGGCAGTCGTAGGTCAACGTGACAATCGCCGAGACCACATTGCTGTCCCCCATGAAATGGCCAAATCCGGTTTCCATACCGTGGATGGCAATGATCACCCCAGCTGGAACGCCATAGCGTTTTTCCAACGCGGCATAAAAGGCGACATCATTGGCTTTGCGGCGACGGCCCTGCGCCACAATGGTTTCCGCGCCGCGAATTTTTAGGAATTTGTCCAGCGTATAGCGAAAGCTCTTTTGGTTGCGATCTGCCGCGATGGTTTTGCTGGCGTATTGCGCGCTAGCCAAGGCCTGTAATCCAGCGGTTTTGACGCCCGCGCGTTTGGCGGTGCTGGCAAAGCTGTGTTTCCAATCATTGAACCCTTGGCTGGTGTTGCCGCAATTCGCAGCGTGGCTCGCAGGGGCCAAAAGACAGCCCGCCAGCGCCAATCCAGTGAAAAGAGATACCGATCTGCGCCGCATTCTGACATCCTCCGTGATTGAAATCCAAGCGTAGCGCGGAATGAAAACGCCGCCAAATAAATTTGACGGCGTTCAAAGAGGTATCGCTGAAGCGTTTGGCTAGCCTGCTAGGATGCGCAAGACATCAGCCGTGGCCCCTGTCGTGTTGAGCGTCACCAAGAGCCCGGTGAGCGCCAGCGTTTGTCCTGTGAGGCGCAGATCTTCGCCGCGCAACAGGTTGACCAAGGCCAAGAGGATGCCGAGTGGCAAGAAAAACAAGGCCACGGCGATCGAGAGCATCCATGTCGCCAATCGACGGGCGGAGCTGAGCTTGTTGCGCGAGATTTCGGAAACCTGCGTGTAGATCGCGCCACGCAGCTCGTGCATCTTGGCCAGCTGGCCAGAGGCTGTGCGTTGGCGGCGTCGACGTTCGTATTCACATGCCAAATTGGTCGAAATATTTTCGATGTTTGGGAACTCTGAGGCGCGAATGCGTCGCGGGGCGACAGGGGTTTGTGACACCACCGGCGCTGGACTGCGCAAAGGCGGCGCAAAGGGTTTTGGACGTCGGGCCAAAGCGCGGGTGGATTTGCGCACGCGACGCGGCAATATCCGGGAAGCGGCTTGCAAGAAGTCTTCGCGCTCTAACAGCGTGTCAGGATGAAGCCATTGTATATAGTCGGGCTTGGTCATTTCGGTCAGCTGATGACTGAGCTTGGCCAAACTGGTTTGCAGATCACGTTTGATCTGATCAGAGCAGGCAGATTGCGCCGCTTGGGCATGCATGGTGATTGCCGCAATCATGCGACAGTCTGCTAACGCATCCTGCGTCTCGCGCTGCTCTGACTGGTCATCAGGGGCCGCGCGTGTGCCCACGGTCAGGGTCACCTCATCAGTGACAACTGTGATTTGTGATGCGGAGTCTGCCTTCACCCCGGTGATTTTATACCCGTTTTGCTCGAGGACACGTTGAAAACAGCTGCTCAGCTGCATCGAGTCCATAGGTGTCTGCTCTAGAAACACCAAACCTGCTGTATACTGGGCGCCGCTCATTTCCATGACGAACCTCATTTCTTTTTCAGATGAGGTCAGATTGATTTACAAATTGGGGCATTGTGTGACGAAATTGGGCATCATAGAGGGCAATGTTGTGAAATGGGCACCTTTGTTTCGCGAATTGGAACAACGCGCACCACACGCCATAGTCACAACCCAAAAACAAAAAAGGCGCCCCGAAGGACGCCTTTCGTGTTCGATCAGTGCTGATTAGCAGCTGTAGTACAGAGCGAATTCCACTGGGTGTGGTGTGTGCTCATACTGTTCGATTTCTTCCATCTTCAAGTCAATGTAGCCATTGATCTGATCTTCGGTGAACACGTCACCAGCAGTCAGGAAGTCCATGTCGGCTTTCAACTCTTCCATGGCTTCGCGCAGCGAACCACAAACAGTTGGGATACCGGCCAGTTCTTCTGCAGGCAGGTCATACAAGTTCTTATCCATGGCTTCGCCGGGATCGATCTTGTTTTTGATGCCGTCAAGGCCAGCCATCAGCAGGGCAGCAAAGCACAGGTATGGGTTTGCTGCTGGATCTGGGAAGCGGGCTTCAACACGTTTTGCCTTGGGCGACTCGGCCCATGGAATACGAACACAACCCGAACGGTTACGTGCAGAGTAAGCGCGCAGAACAGGGGCTTCGAAACCAGGGATCAAACGCTTGTAGCTGTTTGTCGATGGGTTGGTGAAGGCGTTCAGCGCTTTGGCGTGCTTCAGGATACCACCGATGAAGTACAGAGCTTCGCTGGACAGGTCCGCGTATTTGTCGCCAGCGAACAATGGTTTGCCGTCTTTCCAGATCGACATGTTCACGTGCATACCGGTGCCGTTGTCACCAGCGATTGGCTTGGGCATGAATGTTGCCGACTTGCCGTACGCCTGTGCCACGTTGTGGATCACATATTTGTATTTCTGCAGCTCGTCCGCTTGCTTGGTCACTGAACCGAAGATCAGGCCCAGCTCGTGCTGACAGGACGCCACTTCGTGGTGGTGCTTGTCAACTTTCATGCCCAGACGTTTCATTGTCGACAGCATTTCAGAACGGATGTCCTGAGCGTCGTCAATTGGGTTCACAGGGAAATAGCCACCTTTGACACCAGGACGGTGGCCAGTGTTGCCCATTTCATAGTCGCTGTCTGTGTTCCAAGAAGCGTCCAGAGCGTCTACTTCGTAAGACACTTTGTTGATCGCTGTAGAGAACTTAACGTTGTCAAACAGGAAGAACTCAGCTTCTGGGCCCATATAGGCTGTGTCACCGATACCCGAAGAGATCAGGTATGCTTCGGCTTTTTGAGCTGTGCCGCGTGGGTCGCGCTCATAAGCTTCGCCAGTGTCAGGCTCAACAACGGAACAGTGGATGCAGAGAGTTTTTTCTGCATAGAAAGGATCGATGTAGACTGATTCAGTGTCGAGCATCAGTTTCATGTCTGACGCTTCGATGGATTTCCAGCCGGCGATCGAAGAGCCGTCAAACATGAAGCCTTCGTCAAGAAAATCTTCATCAACCTGATCCGCCATCACTGTGACGTGCTGCAGCTTGCCGCGTGGATCGGTGAAGCGTACGTCGACATATTCAACAGCTTCATCTGCGATGAGTTTAAGAACTGCGTCCTTGCTCATTCCCTTAGTCCCTTTCGTTTAGGTAATATTACAGCGCGTCCGAGCCGGTTTCCCCGGTCCGAATACGAATGGCTTGCTCGACGGGGCTGACAAAGATTTTGCCGTCGCCGATTTTGTCGGTTTTGGCGGCATCGATGATGGCTTCGATTGCGCCATCGACCAGATCATCGTCCAAAACAACTTCGATTTTCACTTTAGGCAGGAAGTCCACGACGTACTCAGCGCCACGGTAGAGTTCCGTATGGCCTTTCTGACGACCAAAACCTTTGACCTCAATTACGCTAAGGCCTTGGATGCCAGCCTCTTGCAGGGCTTCTTTAACTTCATCAAGCTTAAACGGCTTGATGATGGCTTCGATCTTTTTCATCACGGGGTCTCCTCACCAAGATGTACCAATTGTGGGACAGAACACTTTCATCTGGAGGTCACAATTGACTAGGATCAAGCCGGGCTGTCCCGCAGGGCGGATTCTTAAGTAGTGATTACTTGATGAGCGGTTTGATTAAAAGATGTGCGGAATAAAAACTTTGCAGGGCCTGATTTGACCGAAATTTTGACATCTGCCCAAATGCGCGCCGTTGAGGCCGAAGCGATCCGTCGCGGAGAGGTGAGCGGTCTGGAATTGATGGATCGGGCCGGGCAGGGCGCGGTTGAGGCAATTTTGGATCTTTGGCCCGAGACCTGTGGGCGAGGGGCCAGCCCCTCGCGCTCCCCGGAGTATTTTAAGCAAGATGACATGGGGTTTCGGGCGGTGGTGCTGTGTGGCCCGGGCAACAATGGGGGGGACGGGTTTGTTGTGGCGCGGGTGTTGGCGGCTATGGGTTGGTCGATCTAGGTCTTTTTATATGGGGCGGCGTCACAGCTGACGGGGGCGGCGCGCTGCACTTATGAAGCTTGGTGTCAGGTGGGGGTGGTGACGCCGCTGCGTATGGCGACGTTGCAAATGGCCGCGGCTTGCAGTTCGGGTTCTGGTCGTGGGGTGGTGGTCGATGCGCTGTTTGGCACCGGGCTGAGCCGGCCCCTGGCGGAGGATCTGGTCGACTGTTTGGCGTTTGTGCGATCTCATGCAGTGATGTCGGAGATGGCGCTTGTTTGTCTGGATGTGCCAAGCGGGTATTGCAGTGACAGCGGTCGGTTTCTGGGGGAGGCGGTGCCTGGCTGGTCAGATCAGCCGTGTGATCTGACGGTTGCGTTTCATCGCGCCATGCGGGGGCACTATCTGTCAACCCTCGCGCAGGCCAGTTCCAAGCTGGTGGTTGTGGATATTGGGGTGCCGTTGGATCAGGCGGAGGCGCGGGGTGGCGCAGCGCGTGAGGTGACGCAATTGGTTGAGCGCGCGCATAGTGGTCTGGAGAAAGGGCCGCGGGCGGCGCAGCACAAGTTTGAGCAAGGGCATGGCATCGTGGTTTCTGGCGGGGTTGGGCGCAGTGGTGCGGCGCGCCTGGCGGCGCGTGGGGCGTTGCGCATCGGGGCAGGGGTGGTGAGCATTCTGTCACCGCCAGAGGCTTTGGTGGAGATCGCCGCGCAGATCAGCGCAATCATGGTTCAACCGATTGTCGATGCGGCGGATTTGGGCGCGTGTTTGGCAGAGCCACGCGTCACAACGGTGTGCGTTGGGCCGGGTCTTGGGTTTGGGGACGACGCTGCTGATAAGGTGCGTATGGTTCTGAACTCTGGGATTCCAGCGGTATTGGACGCCGATGCGCTGACCTTGATCGCGCGGGACGACACATTGCGGGCGCTTGTCCATGGGGGCTGTGTGATGACGCCTCATCACGGCGAGTTTGCCCGACTGTTTCCCGGTCTTGCGGCGCAATTGGCAGCACCCGCAATGTCTGGCCCCGCCTATTCCAAGGTACAGGCCTGTCTGGACGCTGCGGCGCAGGTTGGATGTTGCGTGCTTTATAAGGGCGCAGACAGTGTGATTGCGACGCCCGATGGGTTAAGTGCGGTGCATGCGGCCTGTTATGAGCGCAGCGCACCGTGGCTGCATGTGGCCTGCGCCCGTGCCTTTGGCCCCGGCCTTATCGCCGAGGACCTGCCCGAAGTGTTGCCTAAAGTGCTGGCTGAGGTGATCAGTCAACCATGACGCGGTGCGTGGCGCATTCAAGCTCTAGCCCGTCTGCATAAATCACCTGTGGGCTTTCGAAGATCAGCTTAAAGATCATATGGCCCGCTTTGGGTTGAAGCTGCACAAATTCACCGTCTACCAAGCGCCGCAAGGGCACATGCGCTTCGCTGGCGCCAAACAGGGCCTTGGCGCGCCAATCACGGATCAAAATCTGTTGGTCTGCGGGCAAGACGGTGTCGCTGTCGGGGCGGTCATGGCCAAGAGACCCCGCCTGAATGCGCACGGTTTCACAGGCGACGGTGGCACAGATCAGCCCCTTAAGGGTCACCAACCCGGCGTTGCGTGTGATGATCTTGTCACCCGCAGCCAAGACTTCGACCGGTAAAGAGCCGTCTAGAGTCAAAATTTGGGTGCACGGAGTCAGTCCATTGACGGACTCCACGCGGCGCGTTTCAAGGGGTTTGCCCTCAATGCGCCCGACCGTTTTCGGTTTCATGGGCGTTTCCTACTGCTCTGCCTAATATTTTTTTAGGCAGATTACTATTGGTAACGACCAATGTCTTGCAAAATTTAGTTAATTTTCCGCTCGCATCCTGCAGAAAGCTTTGCTAGATAGCGCGCAACAGCGATTTGCGCGTCAAATCGCTTGGATGCGGGTGTGGCGGAATTGGTAGACGCACCAGATTTAGGTTCTGGCGCCGCGAGGCGTGGGGGTTCGAGTCCCTTCACCCGCACCAATAAATTCTCACAAGCCTTTGTTTTTACAGTGTTTTTATTTTTTGATTTACATTTGGCCCCCACTTTGGCCCCCACTCATTGTTTTGCGTCAATTTGGGCGCTCTGTTCGAAGAGCGCGTCAATTTGGGCGACTGAGTAAGCTGGCTGCCCTCCGACGATGGGAAAATGTTTCACGATTAGGCCATCCCGAACCATTCGATAGAACGTGTCGCGCTTAATTGGCCATCTGTTGGACTCGTATACATCAACGGCACGAACCCACTTAGCATCTGCTGGAATTGAACGGCTTGTTTGCATGTCTTTTGGCATCAGTATTGCTCCTACGCCGCGTGGGCATTTGGTTTGATAAGGTGGCTGCAATTGGAAGTTACCAATGCAGCGGCAATGTCCGGGCAAACACTGTTTCCGCAGCAGCTCACCTGAACGTCTTTTGTAAATTTCTGAAATGACCAGTCGTCGCCACTTTGTGCCCAAACGCCCTCGATCACATAGTCTGCGGGGAACCCTTGCGCGTTGAAGAGTTCGCGGGGGGTCAGCATTCGCAAGCCAATATCAACAACCACATATTCTTCGCCGTTGATGGTCAGCCTAACAAATTCGCCGCCATCCCAAGCTTCATGCGCCCGCAGAAATTCAGCAACCTGCCGCGCCCTTTCTTCATGCTCTGGTTCGAACGGTGGGGCGCTCAGCTCAGCCTGTACGTGGCTAAAGCGATCCTTGACTGTGACGGTGTGGCAAGGGTCGTCAGTACGCGCCCCGTCACCTGTCCCATAGTATTTGGCAAAGTAGCTGGCTATTACGTTTTGTTGTGATCCGCTGGCCGTCAGCGTCGACATGGGCAAATCAGCAGAGCGGCCCGGATTGACGCCTTGGCGCGCTTTATTGTGCTGGGCAAGGAAGGCAGAGACAGAGGCGTGTTTGATGCCTCCAGCCACCGCGGTTCCGAGCGGGGTCTGTATATCTAACGCGCGAGGGTGTTGCCCTTTTCGTTCGCCATATCCCACCTGTACCAATGTCGGCGCAATCAAGCTGTTGTTGTCTTTGTTGCTGGCTGTGATCGTGTGAAAAGGGGCTTGCGGTGCGCGGTTGCTGCCGCCGTGCTGGGCATAGGTCAGCACAGGCGCAACTATCGCGGAATGCCCGCCTCCTGCCAAAACTGTTGGATGAGGGGCCATTGGGCCAGAATCGCGGCGTGCAGTGCCCTTTAGGCTGAGTAAGGACGGGGCAACCAAGCCAATCGGGGCTGCGCCTCCTGGCTTTTTGATCCAGCTATTTGCTGTGATCGTAGGCGCCGGCTCATCAATTGCGGTCCCGGTTGCGCCAGTGTTGAACTTGGTCAAGTACGGCATAGCCACAGCTTTTTCGCCACGCCGTGCCCCGGTAATGGTGCGAAAAGGTTCGCCTGCATCCTCCAGTCGCCCCCCATGGGTAAGGTTCACGATAAAGGGGCGATCGGCATCCAGAACATAGCGTTTCATACCTCGCGCCACACGAGCCAGCGTGTTTTCCGCCAGCGGGCGCTGTGATCTCAGGCCGTGCTTTGCCATGATTTCAGCTTTGGTGTCGAAAATTGACGGGCAAGGAACGGACCAGTCAATGCATTCAGCGGCGGTGCGCCATGGTTTCAACTTGCCCGTTTGAACGGCTTTGGATTTGGGGTCCCCGTGCGTCTGTTTGGGCCAAACGATTTTTCGCCCATCTCGACGGGCGACCATGAAGAACCGCTTTCTGATCGTGGGAGCGCCGTAGTCGCAGGCGCGCAGTTCTTTCCATTGGATTTTGTAACCCGCCGATTTGAAGCGCTTCACCCAGAGGTCAAACGTTGCTCCTTCCAGCCCTTTGATGGGTTGGCCTGCATCGCAAATTGGCCCCCAAGTTTTGAACTCTTCAACGTTTTCCATCAAGATCACGTCGGGTCTAACCTTCTCGGCCCAGTCGACAATGACCCACGCCAAATCGCGGATGTTGCGGTCTTTTGGCGCGCCACCCTTGGCCTTGCTGAAGTGCTTGCAATCGGGTGAGGCCCACAGCAGGCCGACATGGCGGCCTTTAGCAACATCCATGGGGTCTACATCCCAAATATTGCTGTCGAGGTGCAGCGTCTCAGGGTGGTTTGCAGCGTGTAGCGCCAACGCTTTTTCGTTGTGGTTGATTGCAACGTCTGGACTTCGGCCAAGGGCCCGCTCGATCCCTGAACTGGCCCCACCGCCACCGGCAAAGCTATCAATGATCAGTGGCAACGTCCGGTCTTGGGCGTCTCGCCAGAGGTCGATTTCTTGGGCAAAGTCTTTCACATTGATTCTCCTGTCGTCCGTCGCTGGCCCCTGTTTCCAAGGGCCAGAAAGA